>NZ_RHOU01000002.1 GCF_003946645.1 Lapidilactobacillus wuchangensis | reverse complement strand
TGCTGGGCGATTGGCGTCAGCCGTGAAATTATTCTTAGCGATTTATCGCTTAGAATAAGCCTCGAATTTGAAACAATTTGGTTTTCAATTGGTTCAAATCGATGGCCACGGCGTTCCACGCCCTCTAAATCGCCCAGCAACCACCTTTTCAACTAAGGAGCGACTTAACCACGAAACTAAGTAAAACACCGTTCTGTTTTAATATTTTTCCATAATTAGCCAGACGACAGTATTTTCGGTTCTAACTACAATCTCAACCATTTTTTTGTTAAACTGAGGTTAATTAAACTGTTCGACAAAGGAGTGCCTAATGAAATTTATTTCTTGGAACGTAAATGGCTTACGAGCCGTTTTAAAAAAAGACTTCTTACCTATTTTTCAAAACTTTGATGCTGACTTTGTTTGTTTGCAAGAAACGAAGATGCAAGCAGGCCAAGTTGAGCTAGATTTGCCTGGCTATCAGCAATACTTTAATTACGCTGAACGAAAGGGTTACTCCGGCACAGCAATTTTTGCCCGCGAGGCGCCTTTAAACGTGACTTATGGTCTTGGCATCCCCGAGCATGATCAAGAAGGTCGCGTGATTACGCTGGAGTATCCAAACTTCTATTTGTTAACTTGTTACACGCCAAATTCTCAAGGCGAACTGAAGCGGCTGCCCTACCGCCTAGAATGGGACCAAGCTTTTCGCGATTATGTTAGCAAATTGGCTCAGCAAAAAAGTGTGATTTTCTGTGGTGACTTAAATGTGGCTCACGAAGAAATTGACTTGAAGAATCCCCAAAACAATCATCACAATGCTGGCTTTTCTGATGAAGAACGCCAATCATTCAGTCGCTTAATGGCTGCCGGTTTCGTTGATACCTTCCGCCACTTCTATCCTGATCAAACTGATATTTATTCATGGTGGAGCTATCGTTTCCATGCCCGTGATCGTAATGCTGGTTGGCGGATCGATTATTTCATGACCACGCCTGATTTAAATGACCAGTTAACTGATGCCAAAATTCTAACTGATGTGGTTGGCTCGGATCATTGCCCAATTGAACTCGATACCACTGATTTGATGAAGAAAGTAGACTAAAATGAATTTTATTGCCCTAGATTTTGAAACTGCCAATCGCCAACCTAATAGTGCTTGTTCATTGGCCTTGGTTGTCGTTCGCGACAATCAAATCGTCAATCATTTTTACACTTTGATCGACCCGGAAGCCAAATTTGATTATTGGAATACTAAAGTTAATGGCCTGACCAGTGCGTCCGTGGCTGGTGCGCCTAATTTTGCTGCAGTTTGGCCGCACATTGCCCCACTTTTTTCAATGGAACAATTAATGGTGGCTCACAATGCCCGCTTTGATACCAAGGTGTTGCAAGAAAGTTTACGCAAATATGACATTGAACCGCCACATTTTTTAACACTGGACACCGTTAAAACTAGCCGCAAATTTTATCCCGACTTACCTAATTATCGGTTGAACACTGTGTCTGATTATTTACAAATTAAATTAACTCAGCATCATCATGCCTTAGCTGATAGTTATGCCTGTGCTGAAATCCTCATTAAAGAAATCGAACAGTTTGGCACTAGCGCCTTGAAAAAAATGGTTTTGATTGCTTAATCATTGCAATTGAGCAAGCGCTTTTCACCCACGTCTCCCAACAATTATGCTACATTTAAAGTAAGTTAACTTTTGCGAGTATGATTACTCGCTTTTCCTAAAAAAAGAGTTATACTTACTTTAAATAAGTTTATTGGGAGGCTTTTTTATGTCAAAGACAATTAAATCTGGTATCGCAATGGTCAAGGTTCTTGAAGACTGGGGTGTCGATCATATTTACGGCATTCCTGGTGGTTCGTTTAACTCAAGTATGGACGCATTTTTCAACGAACGTGACCGGATTAAATATATTCAAGTTCGTCACGAAGAAGTCGGGGCCATTGCTGCCGCGGCTGATGCTAAAATCACTGGCAAAATTGGGGTTGCTTTTGGTTCAGCTGGCCCTGGTGCTACTCACCTCTTTAACGGTCTTTATGATGCCAAAATGGATCACGTGCCTATGTTGGCTTTAATTGGCCAAGTTGGCGCTGATACGATGAACACTGATTACTTCCAAGAAATGAACGAAAATCCCATGTTCACTGACGTAGCCGTTTATAATCGGACCGTCATGACGCCAGAATCTTTACCACACGTGGTTGATCAAGCCATTAAGCATGCATACAAGGAACAAGGCGTGGCCGTGGTGACGATTCCTGTTAGTCTGGGCTGGGAAGACATTCCTGACACCTTTGAATCAACCGCTGCTAGTTACCGCGTCAATTATTCGCAACCAGCTGCTAAAGATGTTGCTGAAGCTTTACGCTTAATTGAAGCCGCTAAACATCCAATTCTTTATATTGGCTTAGGCGCTAAAGGTGCCACTGAAGAAGTCGAAACTTTTGCTAAAATGTATAAATTGCCAATTGCTAGTTCAGCGCTAGCTAAAGGCATTGTTCCTGACGATAATCCGGCTTACCTTGCTTCGGCTGGTCGGGTTGCAACCAAGCCTTCTGTTGAAGCCTTACAAAATGCTGACTTGATTTTATTTATGGGTAGCGATTATCCATTTGCGAATTACTTCTTTGATCCTAAAGCAACCTTCATTCAAGTTGATATTGATAATACTAAATTTGGCAAGCGCCATCGCACTGACTTACCAATTCTTGCCGACGTTAAAGCCACTTTACAAGCATTGATTGCTGCTGGTACCGAACAGCCTGAAACTGGTTGGTATAAAGCTAACCTGGCCAACAATCAAAATTGGCATGACTGGGTTGAAACCATGAGCAAAGATACCAAGTCACCTTTACGCCCTGAGCCAGTCTTCGCACAAATCAATCGAATTGCTAAAAAAGACGCAATTTTCAACATTGATGTTGGTAACGTGACGATTGACAGTTTACGTTTCTTAAAGATGAATCCTAAACAACGCTTCACTACTTCTGGCTGGTTTGCAACCATGGGTTACGGTTTACCTGCAAGCATTGCCGCCCAATTAAGCTATCCTGATCGCCAAGTCTTCTCAATTAGTGGTGACGGTGGCTTTGCGATGGTGGCTCAAGATTTGATCACCCAAGCCAAATATCATTTACCAATTATTAACGTGGTTTTAAGCAACAACTCTTTCGGCTTCATTAAAGCTGAACAAGATGATACTAAGCAAAGTCATTACGGCGTTGATATTGCCGACGCTGACTTTGGTAAAGTTGCTGAAGGTTACGGTGTTAAAGGCTTTACTGTTAGAAATTATCAAGAATTAATGTTTGCCTTTAATTTTGCCAAAACAGCCACTGAACCAGTCGTGATCGATGTCAAAATTGCTGACGAACGGCCATTACCAGTTGAGCAATTACAACTCGACCCTGAAAAATTCGACCAAGCAGCCATCGACAAATTTAATGACACTTACCAATCCCAAGACTTAGTCCCATTTAGCCAATATTTAAAAGAATTCGAAAAATAACGAATCAATCAAAGCTCGGTGCTGTTTCTTAAGGCACCGAGTTTTTTTGTCGCTAAACCCTGTCTAAGATTAATATCTCAGCATAAAATCATTTCCTACATACTACTAAAATGCAGTGTTTTTATGTCTCTGAACGCAATGATTTATTAAAAAATAAAAGTATATAATATGTTATGAATCATATTACTAAGAATGAAGGAAGGAAGGAAGAAAAAGCATGAATAACAAACGAAATGATTCTTCAACCGGAATTGGTGTAGTAGCCGCCCTTATTGTTGCAGGCGTGGCTAGCCCACTATTGTTTAAAAATATACCTATGATGATAGCAGGAACGTTTTTAGTATCATTCGGCATCACTGGATTGGGGATAGAATTGGACAATATTTATACAAGGAAAATATACACGAATATTTTTTTAGGTTGTGCTTTCCTTTTACTTGGAATATTAGTTGCTGTCTTATTACCAAATATATTCACAAAATCTTTATTAATCATAACGTTGATGCTTGGAGTCTTTGGCTTGGTATCAGGAATAATAAAATTATTTTCTCATGATACAGAAACTGCCGATAAAAAAAGGCCATCAACAGAAGAACCACAGAAAAAAATTCTTTCTTTAATAGTATCTATTGTTTTGGCCACAACAGGTTTCTTAGCTAATATTTTTACAATATTAGCATTTTTTAAAGGGTAACCTTAATTTGAAAGTACACGATAATTTAAACTTTCCAGAAAAGTAAAAATCACGAATCTAGATAAAATACCTAATATTAATTTTAACCCGTTGCTCAAACCACTCACGAATTATTTTCGGCTAGATATGAACTATTTTTCATATTAAAAGCCTTGCTGCCAGCGACTATTCAGTGACTTAACAATTGCTGCAAACGCCTGTCAGTAGCATTTCCAATTATTCAGGCGTAAGATGAAGGTGCAATAATTACTGAAGGGAGTATCAGAAATGTCAATTTATCACGATTATTTTTTCGATGAGTCTGCTTACAATACCCATGATGCTGGTTATGTGCCACTAGTGCGGCCTGACGTACCAGAAATGAAATTGCGGGTACCGCCTGTTTTACAACCTGACCGGGTTGACGGTCAAGATGTTTATTATACGATTACCGCCCAAACTGGTGAAACTCAGTTGCTGCCTGGTGCCAAAACGAAAACTTGGGGTTACAATACTGGGCTTCTTGGTGAAACAGCTATTTTCAAAAACGGTCAAACGATTCATCTACATTTAGTGAATCATTTGCCGGAAGTCACGACTTTCCATTGGCATGGTTTAGATATCCCCGGCCCAATTGAAGATGGTGGCTGTCATGCCCCCGTTTATCCTGAAGGCAGTCGTGATGTTTCCTTTAAGATCAATCAGCTAGCCTCAACGAACTGGCTCCATGCTCATCCGTGTCCAGAAACGGCTGCTCAAGTTTGGCACGGTTTAGCTGCCTTCGCTTACGTGACTGATGATCATGAAGCGGCCTTACCAATTCCTCATCATTATGGTGTCGACGATATTCCCCTAGTTTTGCAAGATCGCCACTTCCATGAGAATAACCAGTGGGATTATCGAGCTGATTATGATCCTGATGGCATTCAAGGCCCAACTGCCATGATTAATGGGACAATCAATCCTTACTTTGATGTGACTACGCAAAAACTACGAATTCGCTTGTTAGACGGTGCTAATCGTCGTGAATGGCGCTTGCACTTTAGCGATGACTTACCATTTACGCAAATTGCTGGTGATAAAAGCTTGTTGCCGCACCCAGTTGAATTTGATCACATCATGTTGACCTGCGCTGAACGTCAAGAAATTATCGTGGACTTTGGTCGTTATCACGCTGGCGATACCGTCACATTGTATTCAGATGATGTGGCCTTAATGACTTTCCGCATTCATGATTTTCAACCCGACAATCAAGTGATCCCTGAAAATCTAATTGATGAAATTCCTGACCCAGAACCTGATCCTGATTTACCTGTTAAAAACGTGGTAATGTCAGGCATGGACGAAGCCGTGATGATTGATGGCAAGAAATTTGTCATGAATCGCATTGATTACAAGATGCCAATGAATAAATGTCAAATTTGGGATATCAGCAATACTAACTCAGAAATGGGTGGCATGATTCATCCCTTCCATATGCATGGCACTGGTTTCAAAGTGATTTCACGCAACGGTCAAGCGCCATATCCAAATGAACTTGGTTTGAAAGACACCGTGAGCGTTAACCCTGGCGAACACGTCCGCATTAAAGTTTGGTTCCACGTTGCTGGTGTCTTCATGTATCACTGCCATATTCTGGAACATGAAGATGGTGGCATGATGGCCCAAATGCAAGTGATCGATCCGAAAAATCCTGATGCTAAGTATCAGTTGATCGACCACGAAACCCAAATGATGACTTTCGCCAAGGAACGCAATGTGCCAATGGACCAACTCTGGCTTGGTGGAATGGAGTCATACAAAAAGATGGGCATGCACATGTAATTGCTCTTGATTATTTAGCCTTAAGCTATGTCTTGTAATTCAAAAATATTAAAAGTCGATATGGATGATGAAACAGAACTGGTTCTGACTCCATTGCGGGCTGCTTGGCGTGGAACGCGGCCGGCGTTGATTTGAGCTTATTTAAAATCAAAGCTCTAAACCATTAAAGCTCGATGAAGATGTGAGAACAGGACTGGTTCTGACTCCATTGCGGCCTTGCTGGTTGTGGAACGCTGCCGACACTGATTGAAGCCTTTGTTTCACAAAGTCTTCAATACAGGTCTTATCGTAAGTGTTAAAGCACTAACGATAATTTGGCGGCTGACAACCACGGCCTCCATTCCGTCTGGAGTTGATGTAGTTCACTTCATAGTTGTTAGTTATTAAGGCTGTGTTAGTGGGATTCGTTAACTCAATTCAATTAGTCATAATAGTTAAACAGTACCAAAAAACGGTGTAACAACTCTATTTTCAGTAGAGATTGTCACACCGCTTTTTTTGTACCCCCACAATCTGTTTCGGCCAAATAGTGGTGATCAATTTCGTTAGTTTAATCCAGGCAGTGGCCCAGCGATTGGCGTCAATGGTGAAATTATTCTTGCCGCTTTAGCGGTTAGAATAAGACTCGTATCTGAGATTGTTGCGTCAGCAATAAGCTCAGATCGATGTCCACCATGTTCCACGCCAAAAAAATCGCTGGGCCACTGCCGTTCTCAACTAAGTAGCGACTTAAAACAATTTGCCATTTGTGGAAACTCTGGCACTTTCCTTTTATTGATCACGCAAAAAAGTCATCATCCGCGGATGATGGCTTTTTATGACGATAATTATTTTGTTGTGACCCGAATATGTTTAAAACCAACGACGGTCTTATTTTGTAAATCTGCGACAACTTCCGCATATTGATCTTCGAAACTATCGATTGAAACTAATGCGGAATTTTCGTAAATTTTCGTGATGGTGCCGTGAAAACTCAAAGGAATATCCTGACTTTTACGTACACTAATCTTTTGGCCAACTGCCAAATCTGAAACTTCTGCCAAATTAACACCAACTTCCTCTAAGAAATCACAAGTTAAGTCGTTTAAAGTTATAACATGTTTTGCTAAGAAACTCAATTGTTATTCGATATTTTCCTAACTTTTTGCAAGTCATTTGACAGCAAATCATCTATTTAGCAAATTGACTCTCGTAAAGTTGGGCATAATAACCCTTAGCTGCCAACAATTCCTGATGAGTTCCCTGTTCGATTACTTGACCATGGTCCATGACCAGGATTAAGTCGGCTTCCCGAATCGTGGACAAACGATGGGCAATTACGAAACTAGTTCGACCATGGGTTAATTTATTAAAGGCGGCTTGAATTTTAACTTCGGTGTAGGTATCGATATTACTGGTAGCCTCATCGAGAATCAACATTGGTGGATTGGCCAACATGACCCGGGCAATCGTTAGTAACTGCCGTTGTCCGACTGATAAGTTGTCAGTGGCAGCCTGGAGTTCTGTGTCATAACCCTGAGGTAATTTCTCAATAAACTCATCAACACCACTTTCTTTCGCAACTTGGCGAATTTCGGCCATGGTGGCATCGTCCTTACCAAAGGCAATGTTATCGCGTAATGAACCAGCAAATAACCAAGTGTCCTGTAAAACCAAGCCAAATTGTTGCCGCAGATTCTGGCGAGTCAGCTGGCGAATATCAATGCCATCTAACGTAATTTTACCAGCGGTCACATCATAGAAGCGCATTAATAAATTGACCAATGTCGTTTTACCAGCACCAGTTTGACCAACAATGGCCACTTGCTGACCAGGTTTGACCTGCAAATTTAAATCATGAATCAAATGTTGTTGCGGTTCATAACTGAAATCAACGTGATCAAAGGTAATTTCGCCACGTACTTGGTCAATTTCTGCAGCGGGATTAGGATCGGGAATTTCTTCTTTTAAATCAATGATCCGAAAAATCCGCCGGGCAGAAGCATAAGCTGATTGAAATTGGGTCATCAAGCTGGTGAAGTCACTAAATGGCTTGCCAAAAATCGTCGCAAAAATTAAGAACGTCGAAATTTCACCAACTGAAATCTGCCCGGTGATTACGCGTAGGCAACCAACCATGCCAATAAAGGCATACATAATATTATTGATCGCCCGTGCTGAAGGATTAGCGAAGGAAGCAATAAATTGTGACTTAAATCCAGTTTGGTATAATTGTTGATTCAAATTTTCAAAATCATTTTGACCAGCAGTTTCATGTTGAAAAGCTTGTTCAACTTTCAAGCCGGCAATTGCTTCTTCGGCATAACCATTTAACGAGCCTAAATCATCGGCCTGTAATTTGAAGTAATGCTGGGATTTTTTCGTAATTAAACGGGTGGTTAAGAAGGATAATGGTGCCGTAACTAATACCAATAAGGCCATCACCACGTCAAGCCGCATCATAATAACGATCGAACCAATAATCGTAAAGATTGCTTGCACAGTCGTCAACAGACCTTGCAGCGCACCATCGGAAATGGTTTCCACATCATTGACGAAGCGACTGGTAATATCACCATGGGGATTCGAATCGAAGAAGCTTAAGGGCAACCGATCCAACTTGGCAAATAATTGTTGCCGCAACTGATTAACGCCATCATAAGCCACGTTATTCGAGAACCAAGTCGCAAACCATAAACAAATATTACTACCTAAATAAAGCGCTAGTAGGATTAAAATATCCCGATTTAACTGACCGAAGTTCACTTGGTTGCGACCAACTAACTGGTCAATCGTGGTCCCGACCAGAACTGGCGCAATCAAAGTGCCTAAAACTGAGACAAAGGTCAAAATCGTCGCCATGATCACTAGATACTTTTTCTCAGCAAAGTATTGTGCTAACCGTTTAAAGATTGCCATTTGACCCACCTACCTTATCTTGATCTAACTGACTAGCAACTAATTCTTGATAAAATTGATTGGTCTGCAGCAACTGATCATGCGTATCGAAACCGACAATTGCGCCGTTTTTCAAAACTAAAACCCGATCACAATGAGCAACTGTCCCAATTCGTTGGGTCACCAAGAAAATATTTTTTTGCCAAGGAGCTTGCTTGACCGCTTTTAGGAAATGAGCTTCTGTCAAATAATCCAGCGCACTAGTGGCATCATCCAACAGCAGTAACGGTGCTTGTTTCACCAAGGCCCGGGCGATGGTTAACCGTTGCCGTTGCCCACCAGAGAAGTTACGGCCGCCACGTTCAACCGGCGCTTGTAGTTTCTCCGGCTGCTGTTGGATAAAGTCGGCTGCTTGGGCCGTTGTTAAGGCCTGCCACAATTGCTCATCAGTGGCGTCAGGGTTGCCCCAGCGCAAATTACTTGCCACGGTTCCCGTAAATAAAGTTGTATCTTGTGGCACTTCTGCAAATAAGTGACGCAATTGCCACAAGGAGTATTGCTGCTGATTTTTACCAAAAATAGTAATTTCGCCATCAGCAGCCGTGTAGAAACGTGGTAACAAGTTCAGTAAGGTTGACTTACCGGAACCAGTCCCGCCAATAATCCCAATTGATTCACCATTATTAATCGCAAAATTCATTTGCTTAAGGACTGGTTCGCCACGTTGACCAGATTCATCAGGAAAATAAAAATTGACCTGCTGCATAGCCACCGTCTGAGGACTATCTAAATCAACCGTTCCTGATTTAGCAACAGTGGCGTCTTCACCGATTTCTGCCGCTAAAACTTGTTGAACCCGCTCACCTGAAGCCATGGCTTTGGTTAATAGGATCACCAAGTTGGATAACATTAAGATGGCAGCTAAAATCATATTCACGTAATTGATGAAAGCTAAAACGGTCCCTTGCGCCAAGGTACCATTATTCACACGAGCGCCACTATTCCAGAGGATCACCACAATCATTAAGTTCACAATCGTTGCCGTTAAAGGATTGTACAGTGCCGATAAACGACCGATTCGTAACCCAGTCCGAGTAATTTCATCATTTTCCCCAGTGAATTTTTTGTTTTCCGTTTTCGTTTTGGCGAAGGCCCGAATTACCCGTACCCCACCTAAATTCTCTTTAACAACACTAGATAACTTATCAAGTTGCCGTTGATAATGACGATACAATGGCGCCATTTCTTTGGTCAGCCAGTAAACAACGAAGCCTAAAATTGGTGTGGCTACTAACAAAATCAGTGCCAAATGCCAATCTAACGTAAAGGCCATAATTAAGGAACCAATAATCATAAATGGTGCCCGCGAAACTTGACGAATCAACATTGCCACCCAAATCTGCAATTGATTCACATCATTAGTCAGCCGCGTCGTTAAAGTTGCAGTCCCAAATTGATCTTGTTGTTGATAAGACATTTTAGTAATTTTTTTAAATAAAGCCCGCCGTAAATCAGTCCCAAAGCCTTGGGCAGAACGAGCCGCCAAATATTGACAAATTGAAGCCGAACCAAAGCCTAACAAGGCCATGCCCATCATAATCAAGCCGTAATGCCAAACAAAGACTTGATCGTGATTCTTAACCCCACGGTCAACAATGATTGCCATAAAACTCGGCAAGCTCAATTCACAAATCACTTCAATGAACTTGAAAAAAGCCCCGAAGATTGCCTGCCAGCGATATGGCCCTAAATAAGTGCGTAATTTCCACATGGCAACTTTCCCCCTTACGTATTAGTCTTATCTTACCCCGTTATTTGTCGAAAAAACAGCGCTGTTAACGAGTCGTAGTGCTTTTTTAAGAAAATTATTTCTGAAAGCGTTATTAAAAACTAATCATGGTCACCAACAGAACTCGTACTTACGACGGATATCGTTTAGTAAACTTTTTTGTCATAATAAGAATATCTTAAATTTTTCGCGAGGAGGCGCTGATCATTTTCAAAAAGAATTATTTCTCATTATCCGTGGTCGGACTCGCCTTACTCAGTATTACTACCGCATTAATTCGAGGCTACTTAACCAATCAAAGTGGCGAAATTGTTGAACTTCATTTACCAGCCTGGCAATTATTGGCCCTGGTTTTACTGATTAGCTTCATTTCGCTGCTGAGCTATCCCTGGACACGGCACCACCCAACTTGGCGAACAATCAGTCTGATTTGTCCTCTATTAAGTTTTATCGCGACTATTATTATTGCGTTGCTGGGTTTCGACGGCAGCACCACGATTCAATTAGTCATCAGCGCTTCAATTGGTTTACTAGCCAGTGCGGCAACTTTCTTTTGACGGGTTTGCATCAAGAATCTTACGGTAACTAAGTTTAATTTGTTTTAGGCAGAATGGCGGACAACTCCGTTGCGGCGGTTGGGTTGTGGAACGGTGTGGGCATCGATCTGAGCTTATTGCTAACGCAACAATCTCAGATGCGAGCCTTATTCTAACCGCTAAAGCGGCAAGAATAATTTCACCATTGACGCCAATCGCTGGGCCCCTGCCTGAGTTAACTAAATTTAATTGAACACCACTGTTTAGAAAAACAAACAGCAATAACTAACAAAACCTGATTGACAATTTCTCTGCAACCAAGTGCAAAGAGACAGTCAATTAGGTTGTTTTTTTGGTGCACTATTCAGATGTTACATCAGTCTAAATCTAGTTGATGAAACTTACTGCAAATGCCTCAACAACTAACAAAGATGAAACGCACAACCTCAATTCCAGACGGAATGGAGGGATCTTGTCGTCAGCCGCCAAATTATTGTTGGTGCTTTAGCACTTACAATAAGACCTGTATTGGAGACTTTCGCAGAAAGGCTTCAATCAGTGTCGGCAGCGTTCCGCGACAAGCAGCCCGCAATGCAGTCAAAACCTATTCTGTTTGATCAGCTTCACCAAGGTTTTAATGGTTTCGAACTTTTTCATGTAATCGGTTCAAATCGATTCCGGCCGCGTTTCACAACCAGCAGGCCTGCAATGGCGTCAAAACCAGCTCTGCCTCACCACTCTCCCTGTTTTTTATGGTTGGGAACTTTGATTAAAGCTTGACTAACAACCCGTTCTGTTTCAGACTGTTGATAGCAAACATTTGGGATAGAGGGGTTTTATTTTGGCGAAAAAGAAACGATTACCAAGCTTACGATTTTGGTTAGGCGCAAACCACTTATTTTGGCGCTTTTGGCCACAAATTTTAGTTTTCTCGGCACTAATGAATATTTTAATTGATGGCGTGGTGATTGGCTTACGCTGGCTGACCGCCAAGCTAATGGTTGAATTCAACGTCGCCTATTTATCGTATACCAATATTGGTGAGATCATCATCGATCACCCCTTGATGGTGGTGCTACTGCTGCTAATGTTATTACTGGTTTTACTGCTCGTTTATTGGCAGTTCACCATTTTTATGCTGTTCGTTAACGAGTTGCAACATAATCAGCATCCCCATTTTCGCCAATTAATGCGACAATCAGCGCAACGTTTCCGCCAATTAAACGGCAAAACATTTTTATTTTTGATTTTATTCTTCATCCTAGCTTTACCAGCAGTCAGCTTATTCTTCTCGACGCCGCTGCTAAGCAAAGTCGTTATTCCCAACTTTATCCTAACTTTCATTGAAGAACACACGCTTTATGCCGTGCTATTAGTGCTATTTTATCTCGGTGGCCTTTGGTTAGGACTGCGTTATTTATATGTCCTACCACTATTGACCTTGAATCGATTATCGGTCCAGCAAGCTCGCCGGCAAAGTTGGCAATTAACACGGCATCGCAATTGGGCTAATTTTAAGCGCGGCTTATTGGCAACCTTATTAGGTGGATTGATTTTTGCCATTATTAATGGGCTGCTTTACTTCTTACAAGTCGGCCTTGATCAAACACAATTTGCCTTCGCTGGAGCGATTGTGACCATGCTCGGTCTGGAAATTGCTTCATTAATGGTTGCCAGCTACTCCACGATCATGTTATTGCTACTGATGCAGCCACCTGTTGCCTTGGCACAACCACAAATCGCCGACACAGCCAAACATCGTCGCTTCTGGCGAATCTTAACTTGGACCTTCTTAAGTGGCACCGTCGCCTTATTATTAGCGTTTAATTTCGGCTACTTAAAAGGACTATTGACCAGCAATCCAATTTTAATTTCTCATCGTGGTGTTGATGCTGGCAACGGCGTGCAAAACACCATTCCCGCTTTGGAGAAAACCGCCCAGAAAAAACCGGCCTTTGTGGAAATGGACGTTCAAGAAACTAAAGACGGCCAATTCGTGGTTTTCCACGATCCAACTTTGCGGCAATTAGCCGGTCGTTCGGAAAAGCCACAACAATTAACTCTGGCGCAATTACAGAAAATCACGGTCCGTGAACATGGCTACCAAGCAAAGATTCCTAGCTTCGACGATTATTTAGCCAGCGCCACGAAGCATCATCAACCGCTGCTAGTCGAACTGAAAGTCACCTCACAGGATAGCCCAAATTTCACCAAGAATTTTATTCAGCGGTACCATCAACGCTTGAAGGAAAATCAGAGCCAGATTCAATCTCTTGATTATCAAACGGTGGCCCAAGCGAAGAAACTAGCCCCTGACTTATTCGTCGATTACATCATGCCATATAATTTCGCCTTTCCAGAAACGAAGCTTGATGGTTATGCCATGGAAGTGACCACTTTAAATAGCTATTTCGTGGATAAAGCCCATGATCATCAGCAACTGGTTTATAGCTGGGATGTTAATGATCAGGCCACTCTAAATAAGATGCAGCTTTATGGCGTTGACGGCATCATCACTGATCGTTACAGCGAAATGAAACAAATTCTGGCCAAGCAAAAAGATCAGCCACATTACGCCTCATTGATCAACAGTTTCACTGATATCGCCGGCTCAGTTTGGGCTGACTAAACACTATTTTAAAAAATAAAAAGCGCTTTCAATCAATCTGATGTTATCTAAAGATAAATCATGCTATATTGATTGTGAGCGCTTTTTTAGTGTTATTTTAATGTGCTGATGGGGAGGAAATATCTTTGGCTATTCTGACTTTAAAGAATGTTAGTTACACTGTTGACCAGCAACAAATTATTCCGGATCTTAATTTAACTGTGGCGGCCAATGACTTTTTAACGATCACTGGCCCTTCTGGTTGTGGCAAGAGTACGTTACTGAAGTTGATTGCTTCGCTGGCGACACCAACCAGTGGTGAAATTATTTTTGCGGGTAAAAACCAACTTGATTATGAGCGGCCGCTTTATCGGCAACAAGTTTCTTATTGCTTCCAACAACCAACTTTATTTGATCAAACAGTCCGCGATAACTTGCAGCTGCCTTTTGAAATTCGTCAGCAAGACTTTGATCAAGCCCGCGTCACTAATTATCTAGAATTAGTCGCACTGCCAGCTAACTTCATCGACAAGAAAATTACTGACCTGTCTGGTGGTGAACGGCAGCGAGTCGCGCTTATTCGTAATTTGATTTTTCCACCGAAAATTCTGCTATTAGATGAGGTCACTGCCGGCTTGGATAGTCGCAGCAAGGAAATTGTCCAAGATTTAATCCGCCAATTGACTCAGGATAAAATTACCCTGATTCAGGTCACTCATGATTCTGATGAGCTGAAAACCGCCGCCAATATTATTCATATGAAGCAGGGAGGAATCATTGATGAAACAATTAGTCGTTAACAACGCCTCATTAGCCCTAGCCTTTATGTTAGTACTGGTGGCAATGATCATCAGCACTAAAGAGAAACTGCATTTGGCTAAAGATATTATTTACAGTATTATTCGGGCCATCATCCAATTAACGATTATTGGTTATGTGCTGAAATACATCTTCCAGCTAAACAATGCTTGGCTCACCATTCTGATGTGTCTCTTGATCGTCGTCAATGCCTCTTGGAATGCTTACAAAAGAAATCCCAATGCTCGCCACCATTTCCGCGACTATTTGGAAACTTTTCTGGCCTTATTTATCAGTACGTTTGTCACTTTAGGCTTAATTATTCTTAGTGGCTCTCTTAAATTAGTCCCTTCGCAAATTATTCCCATTACTGGGATGATTGCGGGCAATTCCATGGTTGCTGTCGGCCTTTGTTATCGCGCTTTAAATAGCCAGTTCCGCGATCAACGGCAACAAATCCTGGAGAAATTAGCCCTTGGTGCACCAATTAAAACAGCGTCACTGCCGATTCTTCGAGAGAGTATTAAAACCGCGATGCAGCCAACAATCGACCAAGCGAAAACAGTTGGCTTGGTTAACCTGCCAGGGATGATGTCCGGTTTGATTTTCGCTGGTGTTGATCCAGTGCGGGCCATTCGTTATCAAATCCTCATTACCTTCATGCTGCTCTCAACAACCAGTTTAGGTGCCATTATTGCTGGCTATCAAGCTTATCGGCATTATTTCAATGATCAACAACAATTAAATGAAACTAATTAGTTGGCGCCACCTTCACCGCCCAAGTTCGCCCACAACTCGCGTCAAAAAGTAGCGCCTGCTTAAGGGGCATTAAAAAAGGCTCAACTAACTTAATTAACCGTTTACTGGGTAAATTAAGCAGTTGAGTCTTTTTTTGTGAATTGAAACGATGAAACATGAAGCTGTCAACTACTGGTGATCAACAATAAGTAGCTGCACTAAATTGGCTTGTTGGTCCGCAACTTTGCTGATGACTAAATCAACCCTTCCCCCGAATAGATCGATTCAGTTAAACTTGTTCACGTTCGTTGTCGTTAATTGACTGCTGGGCCGATCATCAATCAGCAAGATTGGTAACCAACCATTTACGTTTGTAGCGAAAATCTGTTAATAGCTGCTCAGTGGTCCACTGATTAACAATATAATCGTTGATCGATGAGATAATACATTCCAACATGAAATATAAGAAACTGATCATCTCATCGTCAGAATCAATGTTAAGTTGATTTTGACGAATAACAGCAATCACTTGCTTAATAAAGTCAGAACTACTATCGATCACCCGAACTTCACGATAAGCTAACTCGGTCGTTGAACGCGTTAATAGCGATAAACGTTGCCAGTAATAACTATTTCGTGATAAGCGCGTACACCAACGTAAATAATTCTCAATCCCATCAAAAAAATTATCGTCGCTATCATCAATACTGTAAAGAATATCATGACGAATCACTTTAGCGTTTTGCCGCAAAGTATAAGTAAACGCATCATTAATATTCGCAAAGTATTTATAAAAAGCTCCTCGCGACATTCCCATCTTAGCAACAATTGTTGCCACCTTAACTTGGCTAGCAGGAGTATCATAAAAAGTTTCGACTAATAATTGATCAATTTCACGACGGCGAGCAGCAGACAAATTTAGAAAAGTTGCTTTTGGCACAATCTAGCTCCTCTCTAGTGACACTTTGTTACTCACACAAAAATATTATAGCAGACAAGTGACAAAGTGTCACTACCTTTTTGACTTTATTTTTCGACCACGGTCCAATCATGAATCGTTTTTCCTTGGTCATCATGCAATACTAACCAACTATTGGTGCCACCAAAATACAAGAACAGTCCGACTTCATTGACACTTTTCAAAGTAATCGGTGCCGTGGTGACAAAATTTTTATATTCAGTTTGATGCTCGGTACGTAATTGTTGGCCAAAGCGAGCACTAAACCCTAACCGACCATCTTTATTTAAAGGCGGGTCGGCCAACAGGGTCGCCCCTGGTGCCAATACCATTTCATTGCGTTTTACCCACCGTGCTGTCGCCTGGCAGCCTTGATAATCGATTTGAAAATCAATCTTAGCCACAGCCGCGCGCCAACGATGAACGGCCTTACCAGCCGGCTTCGCCTTGGTACCTGTTGCTGACTCAGGCTGACTAGTTGGCGTTTGATTCATGAAAGCCAAGAATTGGGCAAAAGGTTGCCAGTAACTCACTAATTGTTTTTCAAGATTGGCCGGTAGCTTAGTCAGCGGTTGCTTCAATAAAGTGTTTTTCAGAAATGGTAATAAATATTGGCTGTCAACGGCCCAAGGTAAGGTTAAGACGGCTCCAAATTCAGCATCGTTCAGGGTCACTGCTTTTTGAGTGACAGCTTTAATGACGCCAGCTTGCCACAGTAAATTGACGGTGGCCGGATCACCAGCGGAACTGGCCGCTAACTGGCCGGTCGGGACTAAGGCCAACTGACCGCGATCAATACCAAAATCAATTTGTAATTGCTCTGCATCGAGTGTTCCCTTGAAATCATTCATCTGCACTACTCCTTTTACCATCAAAAGTTTGCCGATCCAACAATAATGATTCAACTATAAGCCAATTCGGTCACCAGCACAATCTCATTTCAGTAATGAAAAAACTTGACTAGCACAGTAACCGCTATCGCGGACTTTTTTGATGATTTTTTTTATACTAATTCTAATGAAAGCCAGTCGGCCAAGAAGACAATTAGGGGAGAATCATGAAAGAAAAACTAAAGCGATTATTGCCAGCGGCCATTATTCTGGCCTTTAGCTGTTTAATGTTGCTGCCATATATTTGTTCTAAAGGCATTATCATGGGCGGTGATGCCATTTTTCACTACAATCGTTTCTACGATACGGCGATGCAAATCAAAACCGGGCACTTTAATTATTTCACTACTTTTTTCGGCTTTCAACAATCAGGACGAGTTGTTAATGCCGTTTATGGGCCTTTATTTGCCTATTTTCAAGGCTTCTTAGTCTTGATCAGTGGTTCTTGGCGCCATTATCAGATTCTCTCTGATTTGGTTCTTTACTTATTCGCCGGCGGTTCGATGTACCTCTTACTACGAACTAATCGGCTGAAGAAAACGTTGGCCTTGCCACTAGCCGGATTATTTATCACCACTTATGCCATTCAATATTGGACTTTAAGTCAAGGCTTCACTAGCTGGGGCACCAGTTTAATGCCCCTAGCACTAATTCCTTTATCCAAAATCGTCCGCGATAAACAACTGCCAGTTTGGTCAACAGCACTCGTATTAGCCCTAATGACGCAAATTCATGTGCTTTCGACCATCATGTTAGTTCTGCTTTACATCCCCTTTGTTGCTACTGCCCTTTATCATGGTAAAGTTGGCCGTTTATTCAAACAAATTGGTCAGGCTTTGCTAATTTACCTTGGTTTGACGGCCAACATTTGGTACGCAATGTTCACTTTATACCGGCATAATGACATCTTGCCGCCATTTATTAATGGCAATATGTCCCAGGATTCAATTAATACTGCGGCTTGGTATTGGTTAGTTATGCCCGTGGTGCTGATTATTCTCGGCCTGACGGCGATTTGGCCGTTGATTCGTCATTGGCGCCAGTTAAGCCTCTATAATCATCTGATTTGGCTGACCGCTTTGGTCTTTCTACTTTTATCAACCAATCTATTACCCTGGGACCACTTTATCCAACAAAAAATGTTCTTTGCCGAATTAATTCAATTCCCATTTCGTTTCTTTGCCCCATTTACCGTCTTGTTAATTATCGGTTACGGGCAATTGCTGAAAGAAGTGCCGAACTTTGAACGGATCGGTCCTTATTTCCTGACCTTCTTAACCCTACTCGGCCTCTTACAAACTAGCGCCAGTACTAGTCAATCTTTACAGAGCTTCTATCACAAAGACTGGCAGGCACAGCATGTGACTCATTCTTATGTGCTTAATAGTAATCAGGCCATTCGCCAAAGCATGGCCAGTCCGCAACTGCTCGACCTGCTAACTAATTTGCAAAAGTCGACGCCAGATTACTTGCCAGTGGATCAGCCAACCAAAGCGAGTAAGTACAATACTTACGCTCGCGAAATTGTTTTTAGCCACCAGAAGGTCACGAAAAAAGTCACGCCTAATGGTTTATTGATCAGTTGGTTTGCCCGCGATGATCGGCCGGTGCAACTGCCAGTGGTTCTGTATCATGACAGTCAATTATCTTTACCTGCTAGTAAGCAAAAGCTCGTCAAACCATTAGCCCTCAGCAGCATTGGCCAACCAACTGTGGTCAGCCGTCCCGGCCATAATCAACTGCTACTCCACTATCACAGCACCCTACCAATGCCGTGGTTACTCGCATTTGTCGGCTTGATTTGGTTGGTAGCTCTAAGTCAGCTGCTACGTTATCGGCTAATGATGAAACGCCAACTGCAACAACCAATATATGGCAAACAAGGGACTAATCGCCAAAACTAGTAAATTAAGCGCTAATCGCCCACAAAAAGTAAAAAAGCGATCCAAATAACGTCCGCGTCGATGTTGAGCACTCATTTGCTTGACCTGTTGTTCAGCCTGCAGCTCTCGTTGCGATTGTCGGCGCGCTTGCCACAGCTGCCAAACGTGCCACCAAAGCGGACTACTGCCCAAAAAGCTAACCAGCAAATAAGCATCAGTCCAACGCCAGGCTAAGTCCAAGCCACTGGTTTGCTGCAAATGGGTAAATAACCAAACAAATAAAACCGCCGGGATTAATTGCCGTAAATGCCGTAAATATGACTCCCAGTCAAATTGTTTCATGACCACTGCTCACTCCTGATAATAATTGATTTTTAAAGCGAATAAATGCGTTATTGCTGCTTATTAGTTTACCTAATTTAAGGGACGGCTGACAAGTCGAGCTGCTGTTTTCCACTAAGCCTCAAGTTCAGCACCACTTGAAATCAGGGCTACGTCAAACTACTAACCGGGTTAAATGCCAACTAACAATAGCGGGGCGAACTGCATCATGGCTCACCTAGTCGGAACCTTTAAACCAATCGAAAAGAGCTGCCCGACCGAACTTGTTCAAGTTCGGTCGGGCAGCTCTTTAGCATTTAAAACTGATGTTAATTAAATCAGCTTAATTGGTTGTACTTTGTAAAGGATACACATAATAATCTTGAACTTCAGTTGGATTGTCGAAAATAAAGCCGTTCTGTTGTTTATTATATTCATTTTCCTTAGTGGTACTATTACTGATTGTTTCTTTCTCTAACTCTAATTCAGTTCGAATAATATCTGAGACCCGTTGTAATTCGGCAGTTGTTGGAACTTGTACCGCGGCATCACCAGCATAAGCACTGATCCCTTGTAAATGATCACTGGTCACATTGGTGGCTGATGACCGATAATTTTTGAAAATCGTAATCATTTGGTCGGTGGTAAAGTTAGTTGTCAAATTATCAGAAATGGCATCCATTAACTTAGTGAAATTAGCCAACGTACCAGTACTAGCAGCTGATTTCAGAATTGCGGTAATAATCTGGCGTTGCCGTTTCTGACGGCCATAGTCGCCTTGGGGATCTTCGTAACGCATCCGCGCATAATCCAAAGCCTGTTTACCATCCAATTTCATCTTACCCTTAGTAAAAGTCGAGCCATTTGAACTAAAGGAGAAAGGTACGTCGACTTCAACCCCACCAACGGCCTCAACAATCTTTTTAAGGCCGCCCATGTTGATTGAGACATAATTAGTCAGGGGCACATTTAAAAGCTTAGAAACAGAATTTAAGGCCATTTTCGCGCCACCAATATTATTAGCCGCATTGATTTTCTCAAAATCAAATGACGAGGTGCCAATAATTTCGGCCATGGTATCCCGAGGAATACTAACTAACGTCGTTTGCTTTTTCTTAGGATTAACGGTGGCCACAATAATGGTGTCAGAATTACCGTTAACTTCAGTTCGACCTTCATCCCCAGTATCGGTCCCTAAAAGCAAGACTGAGAATGGTTCAGTTGCCGCAACAACTTTGGCGGTCTTAGCTTCAGCCGCCTTATCGACGGAAGAGTAAGTTTTATCAAGCGCTGATTTAGCTTGAGTGTACAAATGCAAACCATAAGCGCCAGCTGCCAGTAAGACGACCGCTAAACTAAGTAAAACAATTTTTAAAACACGATGTGATTTTTTGGGAAGTGGTTGTTCATTATTCGTTGCTGCTTCATTTTGGATCCGTTCGGAACGTGCATGCTTTGCCATTATGCCACCTAATTTTCAGTGCTTTTCAAAGTAAGTTGCCCTAAAAAATAACTTTTGGAAAAACTCAAAACAAAATGATAATCATGATCATTGTAACTTTCTTTGACTGACACTAGATTTTGAATACTTGTATAAAATAAAAATAGTCCAATGCTTATCATAAATGAGTGTTACTAGATAAGCAATGACTATTTGTGGACTTTTTTATTAAGAAACGATTAAATAACGTTTCTTAGAAATTATTCTTTAGGACGCGGCGCAATTCGCGATCTTGTTCACGACGTTTAATGGTCTCACGCTTATCGTATTCATGCTTACCCTGCGCAACGCCTAACAACACTTTAGCATAACCATGCTTTAAATAAACTTTCAAAGGCACAATGGTCATCCCAGCGGTTTTAATCACGCCACTGATTTTAGCGAGCTCACGTTTATGCAGTAACAGTTTACGATTGCGCAGCGGATCGTGATTAAAGCGATTGCCGGCATCATAAGGACTAATATGAACATTTTCTAACCATAACTCGCCACGATGAAACTGGGCAAACCCGTCTTTTAAGTTAATTTTGCCTGCACGAACTGATTTAATTTCAGTACCAGTCAGCGCAATCCCCGCTTCATACGTGTCAGTGATGGTGTAGTCATGTTGCGCTTTGCGGTTAGTTGCCACTTGATTACGAGGTTTTTCTTTTCTCTTTGCCAAAGTAAACACCACCTCTTCAATTGACTAACGACGGTTCTTTTGAGGCCGCCGTCCATTACTTTTGCCATCATTTTTGCGTTCATACTTATTATGGTGTCGTGATGGCGCACCAGTTGTTTTAGCTGCTGGCTTTGATTTCGAATCAGTGAAATCTGCTGGTGTATCCTGACCAGCAATAATGAAATCGATTTGACCTTGATCAGGATCAGCACGTAAAACTTTGACTTTGATTTCTTGCCCAATCTTAAAGATGGTATGTGTTTTAGCACCAGTTAAAGTCATTTGTCTCTCATCATAATCGTAGTAATCATCACGTAAATTCGAAATATGAATTAAACCTTCAACTGTATTATCTAAGGAAACAAACATCCCAAACTTCAAGACTGACGCAATCACACCAGTAAATTCTTGGCCGACTTTTGACATCATATATTGGGCCTTCTTCAGGTCATCAACATCACGTTCAGTATCAATTGAACGACGCTCTTGTTCTGAAGTGAAAGTGGCAATATCTGGTAACTTCTCCGTCCATTTTTCCTTGTTAGCTTCTGTTTTACCAACAGCGGCATAACTATGAATCAAACGATGGACGATCAAGTCAGGATAACGGCGAATTGGTGAGGTAAAGTGGGTATAGTAATCAGCACCGATCCCAAAATGTCCCAGTTGTTCAGTTGAATAATGAGCTTGCTTCATACTCCGTAAAAGCATCGTCGTAACAACCATTTCTTCCGGCGTGCCCGCAACCTTAGCTAAAGCTTGTTGCAATT
This sequence comes from Lapidilactobacillus wuchangensis, assembly GCF_003946645.1. Classification (GTDB taxonomy): domain Bacteria; phylum Bacillota; class Bacilli; order Lactobacillales; family Lactobacillaceae; genus Lapidilactobacillus; species Lapidilactobacillus wuchangensis. The sequence continues at coordinate 354,121 of NZ_RHOU01000002.1, read as the reverse complement.
CAATTGGCTTAATGTGGTCAGCTTTACCATGGCCAACAATACCAAAGGCAGAAACAAATTCGAAGAATGACTTCACTTTTTCAGCATCAGGTGTTTCGTGGACCCGGTACAAGAATGGCACTTGTTCGCGGCTGAAATGTTCAGCAACTGTCTCATTTGCAGCCAACATGAAGGATTCGATCATCCGTTCTGATAAACCACGATCCCGCAGAACAATATCAATTGGCCAGCCTTTTTCATCGACCTTGATTTGAGCTTCAGTTTCTTCGAAATCAATTGCCCCACGACGATGGCGCTTAGCAAATAAGATTTCATGTAAAGCTGACATTTGTGTCAACATTGGCACCAAATGCTCATATTCAGCCGTCAATTCAGGATCATGATCGGTCAAAATTTTATTTACGTTGTTATAAGTTAGGCGTGCCTTTGAACGAATCACACTAGGATAAATCTCGTGCTTGACAACTTGACCGCGATCATCAATTTCCATGTCACAAGTCAAGGCCAAGCGATTTTCGTTAGGATTCAATGAGCAGATCCCGTTTGATAAACGGAATGGTAACATCGGCAAAACGCGGTCGGTCAAGTAAGTACTGGTCCCACGAGCAAAAGCTTCTTTATCTAAAGGAGAATCCTCAGTCACATAATGACTAACGTCGGCAATATGAACACCTAAATGATAATTGCCATTTGGTAATTGCCAAACAGTGACGGCATCATCAAAGTCTTTCGAATCATCGCCATCAATCGTCACCACTTGTTGGTCCGTAATATCGCGACGATTAGCCCAATCCTGTGGTAATAATTCATCAGGAATTTCTTCTGATTGAGCCAGCGCATCTTCAGGAAACTCGGTCCGCACGCCATGTTGATAAACAATCGTCATGATATCAACACCGGGATCGTTCTTATTACCTAAAGTGGCCATCGCAATCCCCAACATTCGGGTTGGAAAAGCATCGCTAGGATATTCGGTAATTTCAACTTGAACCATGTCCCCAGCTTGAGGATGGATCCCCGTGTCACGAATATAAACCGGGTAAGAAGCAAACTTTTTGTCATGGCTGCGAACGCTACCTAACAAGCCAGTTTTCTTAACTTGTTGATCACTGTAAGGAATGAATTCCCCAACTAATTGCGTTAAACCATGTTCAATGATTTCCTCAACTTCGCCTTCAGGTCCGCGGCCATTCCAAGGATTAGCGGCCTTAACAAGCTTCACCTTTACCGTATCGCCTTGTAAGGCATGAGCTGTTTTCTGCTTTGGTACGAAAACATCTGGAATTTCTTCCTTGCTGTCAGGATCAGCCTCTAAACGAACAAAGCCAAACCCCTTATCATTAGCCGCAAACCGACCAGTGACTTCTTCAGAAGTTGGTGTTAATTTGAAACGACCACCTTCGTTAACACTAATGGCGTTTTCGCCTTCTAAAGTTGCTAAAATTCGCACCACGCGCTTGAAAGAATTAGCACCATTTAATTTTAAAATATCATTAATATCTTGAACAGCGTATTTCCGATTAGGATTGGCCCGGAAAATTTCGAGCACTTCCGCTGTTAAATAATCATCATTTTTCATCTAAACCCTCATTTCAATTTATCGAGAAAACTGGTTATATCTTGGCCCAATTGTTGATGAGCCTGATTGACCGTCAAAACATGCCCGGCCTCAGGATACCAACAAAACGTCAACCATTGTGCCGGAATCTGTTTAGCTAAACGACGCCCGGCTTGGGGATCAATTAATTCGTCGCAGCCACCTTGAGCCACCAAAAAAGGCTTTTGAATCAAGGCCATTTTCGGTTGCAGCTGCCGTGTCAAACTTTGCACATCTGCTAGTTGCTGAGGTAATAATTGCTGAATCAATTGTAATTCACGTTGCTGTTGATAAGTGTCGCGGCCGACTAACTGGTCGATTTTTTGCGCATAATGAATAAATTGCTTCGGTATGCGGGAAAAATCGTCAGTAAAAATCGGCGCACTGATCGTTCCCCCAGCAATAACACTTGCTTGCGTTAGCACGGCCTTTGCAGCAAAGATGCCACCAAGCGACAAGCCAAAACAAGCAATCCGCTGATAACCGCGATGCTGCAAATCAGCAATTGCTTTTAAAGTATCCTGCCACCAAGCTGCTGGACTCCCCATCATTAGAATATTGAGCGGATCTGCCGTTGCATGACCTCGAAATTGCGGTACCAAAACTGAATAGCCCTGGCGATTTAAAGCCTGAGCTAATAAACGCATATCAGTTGAACTACCAGTGTAGGCATGCAGTAAAAGAACTGCCACGTTCCGCGAACCAGCAAGAAATAGTGGCTGTGGCCATTGACGATCCATATCATGCTCCTTATTCTTAACAAAAAAACTCCCGCAATCGCAGGAGTTTTAGCTAATCATTCTAATGCGAAGACAGATAAACTAATACCAATGCAAGAACAAAAAAGAGACCGCCTAAAACAGCTGTGACCCGTTCCATCACGGCTTCAAAGCCACGTTTCTTTGTTTGTCCAAACAACTCACCGCCACCACCAGAAAGGGCGTTTAAAGCATCTTGTTGTTTTGATGGTTGCATCATGACCGCGATCACGATGGCAATTGAATCAATAATTAATAACGTCTGAATGACATTGTACATGAAGCTTGCCTCCGAACTATAACCTGAGTTTCTTACTTATGAAATTTTACCATAATCTTAGTGTGATTGCTAGTCAACAGCGAATAACTTGTGCAGTATTCTGTTTACTCACTGAATTAAAAGTGTCGAGACAAAGCACTAAAAAACGGTGATGGTGCTGAAACAGAACTGAGCCTGACTCTGTTCCGGGCTGCTTGGCGTGGAACGCGGCCGACGTTGATCTGAGCCAATTACAAACCAAATTGTCTCAGATACAAGTCTTGTACTAAGTGGCATAGCCACTAAGTACAATTTGGCGGCTGACGCCAAGATCCCTCCACGCCGTCTGGAGTTGAAGTGGTTCACTTTATTTTTGCTAGCAATCAATGCAGCCATTGTAAGATTGCAGCAAATATCTGACCTATGGCACAGTCTCAAATTTAGCGGCTGACAACCACGCCCTCCATTCCGTCTGAAGTTGAAATAGTACACTGCACTGTTTTTAGTGGTTAAGGCAATTATAGTGGGATTAATCAACTTCATTTAAATTGTTATCACAACTGAACGGCATATCAAAAAGTCTGTCTGACGTTTTAAAGGGACTATAGCACTCTTTCATCCAGAAAACTTGTCAAACGGACTTATTAGTTTATATCAATTTGTTTTTCCAAACAGTGGTGCTCAATTCCGTAAGTTTGTACAGGTGGTTGCTGGGCGATTGGCGTCAGCTGTGAAATTTGACTTGCTGCTTTAGCAGCTAGTCAAAGCCTCGTATTTGAGATTGTTGCGTCAGCAATAAGCTCAAATCGATGGCCACAGCGTTCCACGCCCTCTAAATCGCCCAGCAACCACCGTCCCAATTGGCAAGACTTGGCACTTTCTAATTTTGGTTCAAAACACAAAAAAATGCCGCTGTGGAATTCCACAGCGACACTCTCGTCTAACTTAGTTAATTATTTGTCCCACTTTGCAGCGAAACCATTTTTGTTGAAATCAACATTGTAGAAACTCTTGATACCGTTGTATTTAGCAGCATCACCAAGTTGGTCTTCGATCCGCATTAATTGATTGTATTTAGCAATCCGATCAGTCCGGCTCATTGAACCAGTCTTGATTTGGCCAGCGTTAGTTGCAACAACCAAGTCAGCAATTGTTGTATCTTCAGTTTCACCTGAACGATGAGAAACGATTGCTGAGTAGCCAGCTTCTTTAGCCATTTCAATAGCTTCAAAAGTTTCAGTCAAAGTACCGATTTGGTTAACTTTGATTAAGATTGAGTTTGCAGCACCCATCTTGATACCTTTTTCAAGGTAAGCAGTGTTAGTAACGAAGAAGTCATCACCAACAAGTTGAACTTTCTTGCCAAGTTCTTTAGTGATTTCTGCCCAGTCGTCCCAGTTGTTTTCGTCGATTGGATCTTCGATAGAAACGATTGGGTACTTGTCAGCTAAACCTTCAAGATACTTGCTGAATGATGGTGTGTCGAATTCTTCACCAGTTGACCAGCGTAACTTGTACTTCTTGTCTTCGTCATTCCATAATTCAGAAGCAGCAACGTCAATTGCAATAGCAACGTCTTTACCAGGCTTGTAACCAGCCTTAGTAATAGCGTCAACTAAGTATTGCAAAGGTTCTTCGTTGTTAGCAAAGTCAGGTGCGAAACCACCTTCGTCACCAACTGAAGTAGCTTTGCCGTCAGCTTCCAATAAGCCCTTCAAAGTATGGAAAGTTTCTGAACCCATCCGAACTGCTTCACGGATTGATTTAGCACCGATAGGCATGATCATGAATTCTTGGAAGTCCACTTTGTTGTCAGAGTGAGCACCACCATTGATAACGTTCATCATTGGTGTTGGCAATACGTAGCTGTTAGGGCCGCCAAGGTATTCGTATAAAGGCATGCCTAATTCATCAGCAGCAGCACGTGCAGCAGCTAAAGATACGCCTAAGATAGCGTTAGCGCCTAATTTGCCTTTGTTTGGTGTGCCATCAAGATCAATCATAGCTTGGTCTAATGCACGTTGGTCAGTAGCGTCCATGCCGATAACTGCTTTAGCGATGATGTCGTTAACGTTAGCAACAGCTTTTAAAACACCTTTGCCGCCAAAACGTGATTTGTCGCCATCACGTAATTCAACAGCTTCGTGTTCACCAGTAGAAGCACCTGAAGGAACAATAGCGCGGCCAAAGCCACCTAATTCAGTATAAACTTCAACTTCAACAGTAGGATTACCACGTGAGTCTAAGACTTCGCGGCTTAAAACATCAGTAATTACAGACATTTAGTTCGCTCCTTTAAATTTTCCCGAATAAATTCGGTTGATATCATCATTTTAACAAATTTTCATTGAAAAATAACTAAGAATCGTGATTAATTTTGATAGTTAACTAAAGCTAAGAATGAATCAGGTACCATGCTGGCACCACCGACTAAGCCACCATCAATATCAGGTTTAGCCATTAATTCTTTAACATTAGCAGGTTTAACGGAACCACCGTATTGAATGCGAACATTCTCAGCAGTTTGTTCGTTGTATAAGCCTTTAACAGCTTCACGAATAGCATGGCACATTTCTTGAGCTTGGTCAGCAGAAGCAGTCTTACCAGTACCGATTGCCCAGATTGGTTCGTAGGCAATCACTGATTTAGAAACTTCTTCAGCAGTTAAACCAGCAAGAGCACCCTTGATCTGAGCAACAACCCAGTCAGTTTGCTTGCCAGCTTCACGTGTTTCCAAGCTTTCACCACAGCAGATAATTGGTAACATGTTGTTACGGAAAATAGCCTTAGCTTTTTTGTTGATATCTTCATCAGTTTCGTGGAAATAGCCACGACGTTCTGAATGACCGATAACAACATAGTCAACGCCCATTTCAGACAAAGCTTTAGGTGAAGTTTCACCAGTAAAAGCACCTTCGTCTTCAAAGTAGCAGTTTTCAGCAGCAACTTTAAGATCAGAATCCTTCGAGAACCAAACCAAAGCGTTTAAGTCAATGGCAGGTGCTGCAATAACTGATTCAACTTGATCAGCAGCAGGCAATTTGCCTTTGATAGCTTCAAGAAATGCTTGGGTTTCTTGAGGGTTCTTATTCATTTTCCAGTTACCAGCGATAATTGGTTTACGCAATATTTTTCACCTCAGAAATTATTTTTCAGAAATTGCAGCGATACCAGGTAAAGTCTTACCTTCAAGATATTCAAGCGAAGCGCCACCACCAGTTGAGATGTGGGTAATCTTGTCAGCAATACCTAATTGGATTGCAGCAGCAGCTGAATCGCCACCACCGATGATTGTTGTTGCGTCAGTTAAGTCACCTAAAGCACGACCAACTTCCAAAGTACCTTCAGCATAGTTGCTCATTTCGAAAGCACCCATTGGGCCGTTCCAAACAACTGTCTTAGCATCTTTTAAGATGTCTTTGAATAAAGCAATTGTCTTAGGACCGATATCTAAGCCCATTTCGCCGTCAGGAATGTCTTGGCCAACAACTTCATGCTTAGCGTCGTTTGAGAATTCAGCAGCAGCAACGTTGTCAACTGGTAAGACTAATTTGTCGCCAGCCTTAGCTAATAATTCTTTAGCTAAATCAAGCTTGTCAGCTTCGAATAATGATTTACCAATCTTGTGGCCTTGAGCAGCTAAGAATGTGTAAGCCATGCCACCACCGATTAAGATATGGTCAGACTTAGGAATCAAGTTTTCGATGACACCAATCTTGTCAGAAACCTTTGCACCACCAAGGATGGTAACAAATGGATGAACTGGCTTGTCAACGGCAGTCCCTAAGAATTTGATTTCCTTTTCCATTAAGAAACCAGCAGCAGCAGGTTTGCCAGCAGCTTTCATAGCTGTTGCAATACCAACGTTAGAAGCATGTGCACGGTGAGCAGTACCGAAAGCATCGTTGACATAAACGTCACCTAATGATGCCCAGTATTCGCCTAATTTAGGATCGTTCTTGCTTTCGCGCTTGCCAAAGTCATTGTCGATATCTTGGAAACGAGTGTTTTCCATTAAGATAACGTCGCCGTCTTTCATAGCGTTAATAGCTGATTCTAAGTCAGCACCTTCGTTAGTTGGTACGAACTTAACTTCTTTGCCGAGTAATTCAGATAAACGAGCAGCAACTGGGCGTAAGCTCAATTCCTTCTTGTCATCGTCACTCTTGATTCGGCCAAGATGTGAAAGTAAAATCGCCTTGCCATTATGTTCAGTAACATATTTGATTGTTGGTAAAGCAGCAACAATCCGATTATCGTTACCGATCACGCCATTTTTAATAGGCACATTGAAGTCAACACGAATTAAGACTTTCTTATCTTGAACATCAACGTCAGAAACAATTAATTTTGCCATTGTGGACAACCTCCAAGAATTTTTTTCATAATAAAAGGCGAAAGGAGTCGACCTCCCTCCGCCTTAAAAATCAACAGTTCAAAGTTTAAATATTTAGTTTGAAATTTCTAATTAAAGAGTTGCAAACTTCAATAAAGTACGAACCATTTGGCAAGTGAAGCCGTATTCGTTGTCGTACCAAGCAACAGCCTTAACTAATTGCTTGTCGCCAGCAGTTGTAACTTCAGTTTGAGTTGGGTCAAAGATTGAACCAAATGTTGTGCCAATGATATCGCTAGAAACAACGCTGTCTTCGTTGTAGCCGAATGAAGGGTTATCGATAGTGTATTTCTTAACAGCAGCATTTACTTCGTCAGCGTCTTTAACTGGCTTGCTTAAGATTGATACTAATTCAGTAACAGAACCATCAGGCACACCAACACGTTGTGCATGGCCTTGTAACTTGCCCTTTAATTCAGGTAATACTAAGCCAATAGCCTTAGCAGCACCAGTTGAATGAGGGATAGTGTTGATAGCAGCAGCACGTGCAGCACGAACATTACCTTTACGTTCTGGGCCGTCAAGAAGCATTTGAGTTGAAGTATAAGCATGGATAGTTGTCATAGTACCAACTTCGATACCAAATTCATTGTTCAAAGCTTGTGCGAATGGAGCTAATGAGTTTGTAGTACATGAACCTGCAGAAACGATCTTGTCGTCAGCAGTTAATGTGTCTTCGTTTACACTGTAAACAATTGTCTTAAGGTCGCTGCCGGCAGGAGCAGAGATCAAGACACGCTTAGCACCGGCATCCAAATGAGCTTGTGCTTTAGCTTTAGAAGTGTAGAAACCAGTACATTCAAGTACAAAGTCAACACCGTCATTTTTAACCCAAGGAATATTTTGTGCTTGTGGTTCAGCGTATACATGGTATGACTTACCATTAACAATGATTGAGTCTTCAGTTGCGCTAACTTCAGCATCTAAAGTACCATGAGTTGAATCATACTTTAATAAGTGAGCTAACATAGCAGGTGAAGTCAAATCGTTGATAGCAACAACTTCGATATCACTTGATTTTGCACCAAGTTCCATAATACGACGGAATGCTAAACGACCAATACGGCCGAAACCGTTAATACCAATCTTTACAGTCATACAAATTTCCTCCTTCAGGAAATAAAAATTTCTTTAAAAGGTTGCCCCTTTTAAAAGCGAGTTAGCGGCACCCTCATCCGTGAGAAACCACGTCTGTTGAGGTGCATTGTGCATGTAAGCGCGGATTGCAGCGGCCTTCTTAGCGCCACCAGCAACGGCAAATACATACGGTATATCAGTAAGATCCCGAATCTGTAAACCAATTCGCGGTATCTTATAAACGACCTGACCTTCCTCATCGAAGAAATAACCAAACGCTTCAGCCACAGCATGACGTGCCTTTAATTGGTTAATCACGCTAGTAGACATATTCCGACGTTCAGCCATGGTCATGGCCTCGCCAATACTGTGCAAGACAACATTGGCGTGAGAAATCAAATCTAAAACTGATTTGATCGATGGCTCTTTAAGCAACGGTTCATAGGTTTGTTCACTGATATCCTCAGGGACGTACAGGCTACGATGACTGCCGCCCGTTCGTTGCGCCATTTGCGAACAAATCGCATTGGCTTGGATATCAACTCGCTCACCAACCCCACCACGAGCCGGGACAAATAATAACTCACGTTGTTGGGCTAATTCAGGTGTCAACTCTTTGGCAACAACTGCCATCGTTGAACCACCCATTGCCGCAATCACGTTTTGTCCGTTAGGTAATAAGACGGATAAGGTCTTATTTAAGAGCTGACCCACATTTTCCAAAACTCTTGGTTGCTGATCACTGTCGCCCGAAACAATCAACACGTGATCAATTCCCAGCAAAGCAGCCAAGCGCCGTTCCTTACGAGGAAAGCCTAACAAATCTGACATTAAATCGTCAAGTTTGACGAGAACATCATGTCCGCTCTCTGTTAATACCATACCTAATTTAGAGGATAATATCAATCCAGAGGCTTTCAAAATGTCGGTTTCCGTTCGTAAAACACGCTCACTTAAACCAAGTTCTTGGGCCAACGTGCGCCGACCAACCGGCTCCATCCATTGAATCCGTTGGAGGATCAAATAGCGTTGCCGAATGGTATTTGAGAAGCCTGGGGCGATTGTATCTATCCACGATAAGTCATTTTGCATCATAGCCAGACCTTTCAGTGGGACGGTAATCGTCCATTGGTGTCATTTAGCGACCCATCTATGCCAAAAAATAAGGCGCTTATCAATACATAACACCTATCTCAAGCACAAGTTTATTATAACAACGCTTAATTCAGAATGCAAGATTTGCAAGCGCTTCAATCACAAAATCACAAATATTTCTAATAGAATCCCATTAGAACGGTCTTTATAACCGGACAATTTTGAAAATAGTTTGTGCAGGCAGTCAATTTGGTTGCAATCGAAGTGCCTCTACTATTATAACAGACTTACTCACTTCTGGAATAGGATATGATTTGTCTTGGCGATTAAGGCTAATTGAGCCCACTATAGCAGTTCAAAACATTGATATTTTAGTGGAAGTGTCGAAACTAAATTGGTTCTGACTCCATTGCGGGCTGCTTGTCGTGGAACGCGGCCGACATTGATTTGAGCTTATTGCTGCGCAACAATCTCAAATACAAGTCTTATTGTAAGTGCTAAAGCACCAACAATAATTTGGCGGCTGGCGCCAAGATCCCTCCATTCCGTCTGGAGTTGAGTTAGTTCACTTCATCTTTGTTACCACTTAAGCCAGTGACCGTGGGATTTACTAGTCCATTTCAATTAGTACTAATAGTTAAATAGCAAAAAGCGGTACGACTTCTCTATTCATCAAATAGAAATTGTCACGCCGTTCTTGTATCACCACAATCTGGTTCGGCCAAATAGTGGTGCCTAATTCTGCAAGTTTCAGCCAGGCAGGGGACCAGCGATTGGCGCCAATGGTGAAATTATTCTTGCCGCTTTAGCGGTTAGAATAAGGCTTGTATCTGAGATTGTTGCGCCAGCAATAAGCTCAAATCAATGCCCACCATGTTCCACGCCCTCTTAATCGCTGGGCCCCTGCCGCTCTCAACTTAGGAGGGACTTAACCCCACACCAAACAACAAAAAAATACCGCAGTGACACTTTTACTTAAAAAGTTATCATTGCGGTATTAAATTATATTCTTGCGCGATTACCAATGCGGTTTTGACGATTGACGTCAATTAACCACGCATAATTCAGTCAATTACTTACTTGGCTTTTCGTTCATGTTAACCATGATCTTGTCGATCAAGCCATAATTCTTAGCTTCTTCGGCAGTCATATAGTTATCACGTTCAGTATCCTTTTGGATTGTTGCCATGTCTTGACCAGTTGCATCAGATAAAATCTTATTCATCTTTTTACGAGTCTTAACGATTTCTTCAGCAGCAATTTCAATTTCAGTTGCTTGGCCTTGAGCGCCGCCTAATGGTTGGTGAATTAAGACAGTGGAGTTAGGTAAAGCAAAGCGCTTGCCCTTAGTCCCAGTTGCCAAAAGTACACTGGCCATTGAAGCTGCCATCCCAATGGCAATCGTTTGAACATCAGATTTAATGAAGTTCATCGTATCCATGATGGCCAAACCAGAAGTAATGACACCACCAGGTGAGTTGATATAAATCGAAATATCTTTAGTTGAATCTTGTGCGTCTAGGAAAAGTAACTGGGCAATAATTGAATTGGCCGTTTGATCGTTAATTTCACCAGACAACATGATAATGCGGTCTTTCAATAAACGTGAGTAAATATCGTAGGCACGTTCGCCACGTGAAGTCTGCTCAATAACTGTTGGCACTAACATATTGTAGCCTCCTTAAATCGTGCTAAGAAATTAGCACTTAAATGATCACTCTGCTAATTTAGCATATTAGTCAAAATAGGTCAAACATTTTTGCTTAATAACTTAAAAATATTTCTATTCAATCCGCCTCAAGAAAGACGAGCCAATAATCGCGCCGTTAATTGCTGATAATTCGCATACAACGCGGTGAACCGATTATCATGACGCGCCTCCCACGGCTTGGGCTGACCACAAAAATGTAGGAAAACTGTCTGACTCATAATCCAGTGTAAATCATTCTCGCCTAAACTGCGAGTAAAATAAACCGCATATTTGCGGGCATCATAATTCCAAATTTCTTCAGGAATTTCTTTAATCTCGCGACCATATAAATAATTCAATAAATCCTGATCTGGTAACAATAAATACTCGCTCTTAGTGGCAATAACGTCTTGAATATCCGCGAAATGAACCAATTGCCGTGCTCGTTGCAAATCGATCAACATGACCCCGGAATTGAAATACGCATGATCCGTTCCCAGCCGCAACTTATTCAAGTCAGTGACTAAATTCGTCATCCCCGTGTGCGTTGCCGCTGCAAAAGTGCTCTCACCTAAATCCAATTGCCACAATGGTACCACCGAATTCAATACTAAAATATCTGGATCTAAATAAAGAACTCGTTTGAGCTGCTGCGGTAATAATTCACCACACAGCAAGCGGAAATACATTTCAATTGGATAACGATCCTCTGTTGGTGCTTGGCGCCACTGTTCACCATCAACTTTCACCGCGGTAAACTCTTGCTGATAATGATTAACCAAGGCTTGCAGCTGTTGCAAATCTGCCATTGGAATCTCCTCATGAATCAACCAAATTCGAAAATGCTGCTGCGGATTGTGTTCAAACAATGAGACCAGCATCACCGAAACAGGTTTCAGGTAATGCTGATTTAAAGTCACTAGAATGTCAATTGGTTCTACTTTCTGCGCCATCAATTTCCCTCACTATCTTCGCTGTTCAGCGGATTTTTGTGATTCAATTTATTATAACAAGCTTCTAATCTGTAAAACATCTTTAGCTAAAATTTTACTGCTACTCTCAATAAAAAGAGTTATGATCAAGTTAACAACAAATGTCAGAGGATGATTATGATGGGTGCAATTTGGCAATTATGGTTAATTTTGATTCCCACGGGAATTGCTGCTGGGATCGTAAGTACAGCAACCGGGTTAGCATCATTGGTCTCATATCCAATTTTATTAGCAATTGGTTTACCGCCAGTGGCCGCTAACGTTACCAACACTTACGCGCTATTCTTCACTGGTGTTGGTGCCACTGTTTCCTCACAAAAGGAATTGCACGGTCACGGCAAAGATTTGCTAGTCATCTTGCCCCTAACCTTAATTGGCTGTGTTACTGGGGCGCTAATCCTCTTTGCTATTCCTGCTAGTACTTTCCAGAAAATCGTGCCTTTCTTCATCTTGTTAGCTGCCATCGTGGTGCTATTGCCTCGGCGCACAACACCGTTAGCCACAATCAGTGGTCAAACTGAAACAGGCCGGGCTAAATTCATTAAAGTCTTAACTTGGGCTGGGATTTTCCTAGTCGGCGTTTACAGCGGTTATTTCGGTGCGGCCAGTGGTGTCTTGATGTTATCGTTACTGGCGGTGATCAGTCCGTTGCCCTTTGCCCAATATAACGCTGAGAAGAATATCACTTTAGGCCTAGCTAATTTGATTTCGGCAATCGTCTACGCAACTAAAACCACCATTCAGTGGTCCTACATTATCCCGCTAGCTATTGGTTTCTTAATTGGCGGTTTCGTTGGTCCGAAAATCGTCCGCCTAATTCCTGAACGCACAATTAAAATTATCATCGGAATTGGTGCTTTCATTCTTGCTGGCAGCTTATTCGTTCAAGCTTATTTACAATAATTAATCTATCGCAACTCATTGCCAAAATAAAAAGGCATCATCAATTGATGATGTCTTTTTTATTTTGCGGCTTACCATAAAGGCTACTGATTGATGAAATTAATTGATAAGTTGTCATGACTTCAGATACAAAAAAGCCAGCAACCACGGCGTCTACAACACCTGATGATTACTGGCAAATACTGATTAGTGGGTCCCCTGGGAGTCGAACCCAGATTTCAAGAACCGGAATCTTACGTGCGATCCATTACACTAAGGACCCAATGCAACAAAAACTATTTTACCTAAAAACTTCAGGAATAGCAATAGTTTTCCGCAGATATTCTTAGATTAAGATAACTTTTCTGTTGCGTGATTAATTTGATTGGTCAGAAAATCAACATCGGTCATCATGCGGCGATATTTCTCTTCTGGTAATTCTAAGACATTGACACAGCCACGAACATGTTCAAAGATGCTTTCCTTCTTGCGTTGTGCCATGGTGGTCAGGCCAATCTCAAGCCGGCGTTCATCGGCTTGGCTACGTTGCCGTTTGATCCAGCCGTCCTTTTCTAAGCGTTTCAGTAAGGGCGTTAAGGTCCCAGAATCTAAGCCAACATGTTGGCCTAACTCTTTGACAGAAATTTTTTCTTCTTGGTAAAGCACCAATAAAACAATATATTGCGCATAGGTTAGATGGAATGGCGCTAAGGCCTGCGCATAAAAATGATTAAAAGCCTTGTGCGCTTGATAAACTTCAAAACAAAGCTGCTCATCTAACAAAATAGGTTCTGACATCGTACTTTCTCCTTACCCGACCAAACGGTTCTGCATTTTCTCCGCCATTTCGTTCAATTTACGAAGGCGATGATTAATGCCTGACTTTGAAATAGCGCCACTTGGCACCAATTGCCCTAACTCACCTAAAGTTGTTTCAGGATAAGTTAAGCGTAACTCGGCGATTTCTTGCAATTTATCTGGTAGCGAATCCAAGCCAACCGTTCGCTGTAAATACTTAATATTCTCAATTTGCCGCGTGGCAGCATCAATGGTTTTGTTCAGATTGGCTGTCTCGCAATTGACCAACCGATTAACCGAATTACGCATGTCGCGCACAATCCGAATATCCTCGAACTTCAGCATCGCATTCGTGGCGCCGATCACCCGTAAAAAGTCGGCAATTCGTTCTGCTTCCTTAAGATAGCTAATGTAACCACTGCGCCGCTCAGTTGTTTTCGCATGTAATTGGAATTGATTCATCAGCGCTAAAATATCCTGATTATGATCGTCATACAGTGAATAAATTTCCAAATGATACCGGCTAGTTTCCGGATTATTCACACTACCACCAGCTAGGAAGGCGCCACGTAAATAGGAACGGCTTAACTGGTCATCATGTAAAATCCAGTCGGGCACTCGAGTCAGGATGTTTAATTGATCGGTTTTGCTAACGATATTTAAATCGCTCAGGATTTGCTCGGCATTATTAGCCACCCGCACGATATACTGATTGTTCTTCTTTAACTTCATTTTGCGCCGAACTAGTAATTCAGCTTCAATGGCATAAGTTTGCTTCAGCAATGAATAAATTCGGCGCGCGGTGGCTGGATTTTCAGTCTGAACGTTTAAGACAAATTGCCGGTGAGCAATCGCCAAGGAACCGTTCATCCGTAACAATGCCGCTAATTCAGCGCGGGCATGTTCAGGATGAACTTCGAGTTGGGTCAACTCTTTTTTAACTTCACTTGCATAAGATGCCATTGGCCCACCTCCTACTCTAATTAATGGTTGGGCTGAAAGGCCCGGTTAAGGATTTCACGGGCAACTTTATTACCATCATGGAAGACACCATGATCATGTAATGATAAGAAATCATTGGAAATAATCCGCGTACATTGTTGCTGCAACGCTTCGAAATCATGGCTAACAGGCACTAAATATTCGTTGTATTTCTGATAATCCAAATAATCGTCAGGTACTTTTTCAGCGTTCACCAAAATCGTATCGACTCGTTTTGCACCGAGGTGTTCATTAATGATTCGCACATGATCAGCATCGCTGAAATGCTCGGTTTCGCCCTTCTGCGTCATAATATTGCAAATATAAATCACTTCAGCTGGGCTCTTCAATAAAGCTTCCTGAAGGTTTTTAACCATTAAATTAGGCAGAATACTTGTGAACAGACTGCCGGGCCCCAGGACGATCACATCGGCATCCATAATCGCTTGAATGACTGGTGTCACAGCTACTGGTTGTTCCTGAGGGTCATCGGTATCAGTTACCCAAACTCGCTTAATCTGTTTGCGTGCACCAGAAATTTCAGTTTCACCAGCCGCTGTAGTACCATCTTTAAATTCGGCATTTAAAGTTAAGGGCTCGTTAGCAACCGGATAAACGTGCCCATCAACGGCCATCATTTGCGACAAAGTTTGCACCGCATCGAAAATGTTGTGATCCATTTCAGTGAGTGCCGCAATAATCAAATTACCAATGGCATGACCGGCAAAGAAAGAGTCCTTACTTTCAAACCGGTACTGAAAAATGTCTAAGTAAGATGGCGACATATCTGATAAAGACACCAACACATTACGAATATCACCAGGTGGCACGACGTTAATATAGTCACGGATGATCCCTGACGAACCGCCGTCATCTGCCACGGTCACAATCGCGGTAATATCGGCATTTTGTTGATGAAGACTCTTTAAAATAACCGGTAAACCTGTCCCGCCACCGATAACGACAATCTTTGGCCGCCGACCTTTGATTACGCGAACAATTCGATTTGTACGACTCATGAGCGATTCACCGTTTCTTTGCGTTTTGTTAAATCACGATGGGTAATGTCAACGGGATAGCCCGCCTTTTGCAAAGCATGACCAACGCGCTCAGTTAAGGCAACTGAACGATGTTGACCACCAGTACAACCAATCGCAATCGTTAAACTTGTCTTACCTTCATTCTGATAACCTGGTAAAGCAGTGTTCAACATGGCCATAAATTGCTGGTAAAACTTTTCTGTGGCTGGCTGTTGATTCACATAGTCTGCCACCGGTTGATCGAGTCCAGTTTTATTCTTAAAAGCCGGAACATAATAAGGATTCGGTAAGAAACGCACGTCCATGACAATATCGGCGTCAATTGGCAAGCCATATTTAAAGCCAAAGGACATCACTTCAATATGAAAAACAGGATTGTCAGAACTCTTGAAGTTATCAAAAATCTCTTCCCGTAATTGGCGCGGTGACAAATTAGTGGTGTCAATAATCAGCTGGGCGCGATTACGCATCTCACCTAATAATTGCCGCTCCTTCTTAATACCGTCCAATAAACGGCCTTCCATGGCTAATGGATGGGAACGACGAGTCTCCTTATAACGACTGACCAACTCTTCATCAGAAGCGTCTAGGAACAGGATTTTAGTGGTCACAAAATTAGTGTTATCTAAACCAGATAACATTGAAATAATCTCATCGTAAAAAGCCCGCGACCGTAAGTCGATCACTAAGGCAATTTTTGTGATTTTGCCAGATTCTTTGACTAATTCCCAGAACTTAGGCAGTAAGCTTGGTGGCATATTATCGATACAGAAATAGCCCAGATCTTCAAAGGACTGGACTGCGACTGTTTTACCGGCACCACTCATCCCGGTAATAATAACTAGATTTAAAGTATCAGGTTTGACCATTTTCAACACGTCCTCTGATGAATTATAACACACCGGGCGTTTCTTGTTTGAACTTTTCGCTTAACCGCGGTGAGCAAAGGCCATAATCACATTATTTACCCCGAAAATAATAAAATAAATCGAAAGTAACATGGTCATTGTTAATAAGGAAGACAATGGATTGAAGAGCATCATAACTGCCACAACCACACCTAAAATATCTAAAATCAAAGAAATCCAGAAATAAGCTTTACCAAAGTTCCGTAAATGGCCAGCAACGATAATACCGATCACAGAATCAATCAAGAACCAAGTGGCAAAGACATAGGCAATCACAATGGCACCGACATAAATCTTGGTAATGAAGATAATCCCAATTAAAATATCGAGGACCCCGGCCAAAATAACGAAGAAGCTCATGCCATTAATATAATCACGATAATGGAAGAAGTTACCTAACCAAGAAATCCCCTGAACAATGGCCATGATCCCGAAAATCAAGACAATGCTAACAAGAGAAGCAGATGGTTGCGCCACCAAAAAGAAACCTGCAATTAAGAAAATAATACCAGATAAGAATAAGGGCCAATCAAAACCCCAAGATTTTTGTCGCCAAAACATGAACAATTCCTCCTCAAAAAAATAAATAATAACTAGATTTAGAATATCAGTTTGAACGAACATGTCAACTATTGGAACAGAGTGTGAGGGGCAGCGGGTTTTTGGCGTAGCGTAATTTCAATTATTTGATTGGGCACTGCAAGTGACCGAGCAAATAATTAAATTAGGCATAGCCATTTACCGATCCGAACACGTTTCAACACCAAAAAAATTTAACCCATGTAAGGCTATAAAACAGAATCGGTTCTGACTACATTCCGGGCTTGCTGGTTGTGGAACGCGGCCGGCATCGATTTGAACCAATTAAAGACCAAATTGTTTCAAATACGAGCCTTTGTCTAATCGCTAAAGCAATAAGACAAATTTGGCGGCTGACAACCACGCCCTCCATTCCGTCTGGGGTTGAGGTGGAGTACTTCAATTTGGTTAGTGCTTAAGGCAATTGTAGTGGAACCAATCAACTTGATTTGAATTGCAATGATAACTGAATAGCCAAGCAAAAAGCCCGTTTGACATTTCTCTGGTTTTATCCAGAAAGCTTGTCAAACAGGCCTATTAGTTTATACCGATCTGTTTTTCCAATTATTGGTAATCAGTTCTGTTAGTTTATACAGGTGGTTGCTGGGCGATTGGCGTCAGCTGTGAAATTATTCTTGGCGATTTATCGCTTAGAAAAAGCCTCGTATTTGAGATTGTTGCGCTAGCAATAAGCTCAAATCGACGGCCACTGCGTTCCACACCATCTAAATCGCCCAGCAACCACCTTCCTCAATTGGGGCAGTCTTGCCGCTATTTTGATACTTTTAAATTCTTTTCTGCAGCAACGGTGCGAGCACGATCACGTTTAAGAATTGGTGCCAAGTATTGACCAGTATAGCTAGCCTTCACCTTAGCAACTTCTTCTGGCGTACCAGTGGCCACAATTGAGCCACCGCCTTCGCCACCTTCTGGCCCTAAATCAATCAAATAGTCGGCTGATTTAATGATATCCAGATTATGCTCAATAATCAGAACAGTATTGCCTTCATCAACTAAACGATTCAATACTTCCAACAAACGTTTAATATCATCTGAATGCAAGCCAGTCGTTGGTTCATCTAAGATATAGAAGTTGTGACCTGGGGACTGTTTGTGTAACTCTGAGGCCAGTTTCATCCGTTGGGCCTCACCACCAGATAAAGTCGTGGCTGGCTGACCAAGTTGCACGTAACCTAAGCCAACATCAACAATCGTTTGTAATTTCTTACGAATCTTCGGAATTGCCGCAAAGAAGTCTAAGGCTTCGGCTACGGTCATCCGTAAGACTTCGGCAATATTTTTGCCTTTATAAGTAACTTCCAAGGTTTCTGAATTATAACGATTGCCATGACAAACTTCGCAAGGCACAAAAACATCGGGCAAGAAGTTCATCTCAATTTTAATAATGCCGTCGCCTTTACAAGCTTCACAACGACCACCTTTAATATTAAAACTGAAGCGGCCCTTCTTATAACCACGTAGCTTGGCCTCGTTCGTCTGGGCAAACAAGTCACGAATATCGTCAAAGACACCAGTATAAGTTGCCGGATTACTCCGTGGTGTCCGACCAATTGGGCTCTGGTCGATATCAATTAACCGATCAATATTGGTATAACCTTTAATCGACTTGTAAGCACCTGGCTTGGTCGAATTACGATTAAGCTTTTGAGCCAAAGCTCGTTTCAAAATCATATTGACCAGCGTTGACTTACCGGAGCCAGAAACACCAGTGACCACCACAAATTGACCTAAAGGAAAATCAACATCAATTTGCTTTAAGTTATTTTCGGCGGCACCGATCACGGTAATCTGCTTACCATTGCCAGGACGGCGCGTTAAGGGCAACGGAATAAACTTCTGACCAGATAAATATTGTCCCGTCAAAGAAGTTGGCACCTTTTCGACCTCAGCTGGCGTCCCAGCCGCCATTACCCGACCGCCTTGTTCGCCAGCGCCAGGGCCGATATCAATTAAATAATCAGCGGCGCGCATGGTATCCTCGTCGTGCTCAACCACGATTAAAGTATTGCCTAAATCACGCATTTTCTTCAACGAACTGATCAAACGATCATTGTCACGCTGATGCAACCCAATCGACGGCTCATCGAGAATATACATCACCCCAGATAAGTTGGAACCAATTTGGGTCGCTAAACGAATTCGCTGGGCTTCACCACCAGATAAGGTGCCCGCTGAACGAGACAGCGTTAAATAATCCAAGCCAACGTTCTCCAAGAAAGTCAAACGATCACGAACTTCTTTCAAAATTGGCTTCGCAATTGTCAATTGTTGGTCTGACAAAGTTAATTGAGCAAAAAATGGTAAGGCTTTGTTAACTGGCAATTCCGAAACTTGAGCGATATCTTCGCCACCGATTTTAACGGCCAATGCTTGGCGATTCAGGCGGGCGCCATGACAAGTCTCACAAGTTAACTCAGTCATATATTGCCGCATCGTTTGCCGCGTGAAATCACTATTGGTTTCATTGTAACGCCGCTTGACGTTAGGAATGACACCTTCGAATTCCACATCAACATCACGAACGCCACCAAAATCGTTTTGATAGTGGAAATGGAACTTCTTGCCTTCAGAACCGTACAACACAATTTTCCGTTGCCGTTCCGTTAACTTATTAAATGGCTTATCCATGTTGATTCGGAAAGCCTTCGCTGCTTGCTTCAATAATTCAGGATAATATTGGGAACTAATTGGATTCCATGGCGCCAAAGCACCTTGATTCAACGTCAACGATGGATCAGGAATCACTAAATCATAATCGACTGCCAGTTTGACCCCTAAGCCATCACAGTCAGGGCAAGCACCAAATGGCGCGTTAAACGAAAACAGCCGTGGTTCCATTTCGCCAACAGTAAAACCGCAAAGTGGACAAGCGTAATGTTCTGAGAAAACTAACATTTCGCCGCCGATCACATCGACATTGGCATAACCTTCTGAAAGGCGCAGCGCTGCTTCCAGCGAATCAAATAAACGTGAACGAATACCAGATTTCACGACGATCCGGTCAATCACAATATCAATATCATGCTTTTTATTCTTATCTAATTCGATTTCATCATTAATATCGTGAACTTCACCATCCACCCGAATGCGGACGTAACCTTCGCGTTTGATCTTATCGAATTCTTTCTTATGTTGGCCTTTTTTCTGGCGAACAATTGGCGAAAAAATCTGAATCTTGGTTCGCTCGGGAAGTTGTAAGACCCGATCCGCCATTTGATCAACTGATTGACTGGAAATTACCGTCCCATCATTAGGACAAATCGGCGTGCCGACTCGGGCCCACAACAACCGCAAATAATCATTGATTTCCGTCACCGTACCAACAGTTGACCGTGGATTCTTGGAAGTCGTCTTCTGATCAATTGAAATTGCTGGACTGAGACCATCAATTGAATCCACATCCGGCTTTTCCATTTGACCTAAGAACTGGCGCGCATACGCTGACAAACTTTCCACGTAACGACGCTGACCTTCAGCGTATAACGTATCAAAAGCCAGGGAACTTTTACCAGAGCCTGACAAACCAGTGACGACCACTAACTTATCGCGGGGAATCGTCACATCAATATTTTTCAAATTATGAGCGCGGGCGCCATGAATCACAATTTTGTCATTAACCAAATTTATTTCACCTCTGATTTCAACTCAAGAATCATATCACGTAAATTAGCCGCATTCTCGAAGTCTAACTCCTTGGCAGCTTGTTCCATTTGTTGGGTCAAACTCTTGAGTAAATCTTGTTTCTCTGTTTTAGACATATTCTCTAAATCAAGGTCAGCCACTTGTGCTGACTCTTCTTTAGGCGTTTCTTCATCATTCGTCTTTGTAGCCTTGATGGCATCACGAATTGGCTTAATAATTGTCGTTGGCGTAATATGATGTTCTTCATCAAATTGTTCCTGAATCTGGCGCCGCCGATTGGTTTCATCAATTGCTAAGCGCATTGAATCAGTGATTTTATCAGCGTACATGATTACTTCACCATGAGAATTTCGCGCTGCCCGACCGATTGTTTGAATTAATGGCCGCACTGAACGTAAGAAGCCTTCCTTGTCAGCATCCAAAATCGCGACTAGGGAAACTTCAGGCACATCGATCCCCTCACGCAACAAGTTGATCCCGACTAACACGTCAAACTTACCTAAACGTAAATCACGAATGATTTCCGTTCGTTCCAAAGTTTTAATGTCACTATGCAGGTACTTCACTTTAATGCCTAGATCTTTCAGATAGTCAGTTAAATCCTCAGCCATCTTCTTGGTCAAAGTTGTAATAAAGACCCGTTCATGTTGTTCAACACGTTGATTGATCTCACCAACCAAATCGTCAATTTGTCCCATGATCGGCCGCACTTCAACCTTGGGATCAAGTAACCCGGTTGGCCTAATAATCTGTTCAACCACATTATTGGTCCGCGCCAATTCGTAGTCACCAGGCGTTGCTGAAACGTACAAAATATCATGAACATGAGTTTCGAATTCAGCTAGTGTTAATGGTCGATTATCCAGGGCACTGGGTAAACGGAAGCCGTAGTCAACTAACATTTGTTTCCGCGCCCGGTCACCGTTGTACATCCCACGAATCTGGGGCATGGTCACATGAGACTCGTCAATCATAATATTGAAATCTTGCGGGAAGAAATCCAACAACGTAAATGGTGGCTCGCCTGCTTTGCGGCCTTCCATATGCCGCGAATAGTTTTCAATCCCGGAAGTGTAACCCATTTCTTGCATCATTTCAATATCATAAGTCGTCCGTTGTTCCAAACGTTGAGCTTCCAGCAACTTATTTTCGGCCTTCAACTCTTTCAAGCGACCGTCTAACTCAGCTTTGATGCGTTTAACGGCTTCGGTCATTTGCACATCGTTGGTCATAAAATGCGTCGCTGGGAAAATTGAAACTTGTTCCCGTTCGCCAATCACTTCACCAGTCAAGGCATCAACTTCAACGATTCGATCAATTTCATCGCCAAAGAATTCCACTCGCAAAGCGTGATCATCACGAGAAGCTGGGAAAATTTCAACCACATCACCACGAACACGGAAACGACCCCGTTGGAAATCAATATCATTGCGATCAAATTGCAGACTGACCAGTTCACGCAGTAATTCATTCCGATCAATCGTCATGCCTTCACGCAAGGACAAGGTACTGTCCCGATATTCTCGGGGATCACCTAAACCGAAAATACAAGAAACTGATGCGACCACAATCACATCATTTCGTTCCAGTAATGCACTAGTGGCACTATGGCGTAATTTATCGATTTCATCATTGATCGCCGAATCTTTTTCAATATAAGTGTCACTAGATGGCACATAAGCTTCTGGTTGGTAGTAATCATAATAGGAAACAAAATACTCAACCCGATTATTCGGGAAAAACTCTTTAAACTCACCATACAACTGGCCAGCCAAAGTTTTATTATGGGAAATAATCAAAGTTGGTTTATTCAACTTGGCAATAACATTGGCCATCGTAAAAGTCTTCCCTGTACCAGTGGCGCCTTCGAGAATTTCTTCTTTCTCCCCAGCTTCAAAACCGGCCGTGATTTTATCAATGGCTTGCTGCTGATCACCAGCAGGTTGATATTTTGAGACTAATTCAAAATGATGATTTGTTTCACGTTTTAACAAGTTATTGCCCCCAAACTTCTCAATCGAACACAAAAGCCCTTGAAGTCTGATTCGACCATGAAGGGCTTGAGCAATCAACAATATATCCAACTTGTTTAGTAGTTAAGCCTACTAAAAGTAATCTAATTTCAACAAGATATAGTTTACCATAGCGAACATATTTTCGCTACTTTTTCGAAATGTTTTTTTAAGTGGTACCAGTTTAATTTCAATGACTAAAAATTAACGCATGAAGTGCTAAAACATTAAAATCTATTGAAGATGGTGAAACAGATTGGCGTCTGACTCCATTGCGGGCTTGCTGGTTGTGGAACGCGGCCGACACTGATTGAAGCCTTTTTACAAAAGTCTCCAATACAGGTCTTATTGTAAGTGCTAAAGCACCAACAATAATTTGGCGGCTGACAACCACGCCCTCCATTTCGTCTGGAGTTGAATTAGTTCACTTCATATTTGTTAGTGTTTAAAGCAATTGTAGTGGGACTAATCAACTTGATTTGAATTGTGACGACAACTAAACAAAGCACAAAAATAAGCCTACTTGACAGTTTCTGGTTTTATCCAGAAATATTGCCATGTAGGCTTTGTTAGATTCCACAATCTGTTTATCTAAATAGTGATGTTGAATCTTGTTACTTTATTCAGGGTAGTTGCTGGTGACGCTAACTTTGCTAGTATTGCCAGTTAATCGAGCCAATCTAAATTATACTAGCTCAACTCAAAACGCAGTGGAGGCCGCCGGGTTGTCAGCCGCCAAATTATCCTTGGCGCTTTAGCGCTTAGGATAAGGGTTGTATTGAGATTGTTGCGTAGCAATAAGCTCAAATCAATCCCGGCAGCGTTCCACAACCCGCCGGCTGGAACGGAGTTGTCCACTACTCTGCTTAAAACCAGTTTGGATTCAAATTGATGGCCATAGCGTGCCACGCCCTCAAAATCGCCCAACGACCACCTTCCAAATTGGGGAAGTCTTGGGAATAAAATTCAAAAACAATCTTACGCTCGTTCTGGCATTAATTCTTTGGTCACATCAATTAATTTCTCGCGGTCGGCAAAATCTTCGCTTAATAAATCAGGCAAGATTTCTTTCAAGAAGTACTGAACTGAGGGCCGGCTTTGGAATAATAAAATCGTCGACAAACTCTCGCGGAAAATATCGAGAAAGACTGATTGGGGATTGCCCTTTTCAATTTCGCCAAATGATTCATACAAAAGATCGACCTTATCAGAAATCGACAAAATTTGGCCTTCTAAGGTATCATCCTTTCCCTCACTCAAGCGCCGCGTATAACGTTCCTGCAAGAATTCTGGCACTTCATTATGAATAAAGTTGCTGGTCAACTTTTCTTCAACTTCGGCTAATTGATGACGTAACTCGTGGGTCGCATATTTGACCGGCGTTTTAATATCACCAATAAAACGTTCCGTGTAGTCATGATTTAAGGCCTTCTCGTACAATAATTGCCAATTAACTTCTGCGCCATTTACTTCTTCAATATCGCCAAGTAACTGGGCAATCTCAGCAACTCGAAACGAATGAGCAGCAACTGAATGTTCCTGATACTTAAAGAATCCTGGTGCTCGATTAATACTCTCTAAATTTGCTAAACCTTGGATATACGCATGCATGCTCATAAGATAGCCCCCTAATTGATTTTAGATAAATTTTTACTATCTTAGCATAACTAATTCCGTCCGTAAACCATCATTTCTCGTTGACAACGTTTTAAATTAGAAAAAATTGATTAAAAGATGGCGACCCAATTCTTCCAAACGCGCTTCTCAGCAAAAATAAAAGAACTGCCAGCAAACTTAGCTAGCAGTTCTTAATTATAATGAGTTGACTATTTCAAGCGCGTACTTAATTCTTTTTGGTAAGCATCAAGTTTGGCCTTACCAGCAGCTTCATCTTCGGCAACAACCCCGAAGTAAAGCTTGATTTTTGGTTCGGTACCTGAAGGGCGAACGGCGATCCAAGTATCATCAGCCAAATAATACTTCAACACGTCAGCCTTTGGTAACGCCAAAGCACTTACTTGACCATTTTCAGTATGTGTTTGGGCTAAATAATCTTCATGAGCAGCAACCTTCACACCAGCAACTGCTTCAAGTGGTTGCTTACGGAAAGCAGCCATGACTTGTTTCATCTTTTCTTGACCAGCTAAACCTTCAAAATCAAAGGAAACTGTTCGTTCTTGGAAATGACCATATTCAGCATACAAGCTCTGTAAACCATCATACATAGTCATGCCCTTTTCACGATAATAGGCGGCAACTTCAGCCAGCATCACTGAAGCTTGCATGGCATCTTTATCACGGACAAATGGTTTAACCAAGTAACCGTAACTTTCTTCAAAACCAAACATGAAGTGGCCTTGGCCAGTCACTTCCATTTGTTCGATTTGTTCGCCAATATATTTGAAACCAGTTAAAACATTCCGCGTTTCAATGCCATAGTGGGCCGCGATTTTAGCTGGGAATTCACTGGAAACAATTGACTTGACAACACAACCATCTGCTGGCAAATTACCAGCCAAGCGATGGGCATCTAAAATATAATTTACCATTAAAGCTGCAATTTGATTACCAGTTAATAATTGGTAATCACCATCTGGTTGACGAACTGCAGCACCAAGGCGATCGGCATCTGGATCAGTGGCAATCAACAAATCGGCTGATTTTTCAGCACCAATTTTCTTTGCCAAAGTAAACGTTTGGGCAAATTCAGGATTAGGGAATGGTGTGGTCGCAAATTCAGGATCAAGAATAGCTTGTTCAGGAACAACGCTGATTTTAGTTAAGCCAGCCGTCCGGAAAACTCGATCATAAAGCACTTTACCAGTGCCGTGCAGTGGCGAATAAACCACGGACAAATCAGCAGCAACTTTCTTGATCAATTCTGGATTGATCGTCACAGTCGCCAATTTGGCTAAATAAGCTTCATCAATATCTTCACCAATCAATTGTAACAATTTAGCCGCCCGTAATTCTGGCACACTCATCACATTAATATCGAAAATATCAGTCACTTGTTGAATATAATTAACAATTTGACCAACTTCTTCTGGTGGCATTTGGCCGCCATCAGGACCGTAAATTTTATAACCATTATATTGCTTAGGGTTATGACTAGCTGTAATCATGATCCCAGCATATGTGTGTAAATGACGAACTGCAAATGACAATTCTGGTGTTGGCCGCAAACTGTCGAAAACAAAACTCTTGATCTGATGTGCGCCCAACACACCAGCTGCTGCAAAAGCAAATTCTTGTGAATGGTAACGAGAATCATAGCTGATCGCAACCCCAGCATTTTTTTGTGCTGGGTCAAGTTGATCCATGAATTGGGCCAAGCCCTCAGTTGCTTGTTGAACTGTATAAATGTTCATGGCATTGATCCCAGGGCCCATCACGCCACGCATACCAGCAGTCCCAAAACTCATCGGGTTCGTGAAAGCCTCTTGCAAAATAGCCTCATCACTAGCCATTGCCTTTAATTCTTTACTTAAATCCGCTGTTAAACTTGCTTGTTGCCAGCGTTGATAATTTTCTTGCCAACTCATCCAAATACCACCTTTCATCAATAATTCTATTATAGCGGATTTTGCCCCAATGAAAAGCCTTTAACCTATCTTACTGCTTCGCTTGTGACTGACAAAAAGCTATTCAACATTAAACACGAATTGATTGCAAAGATCGTCGCGAATTTACTCATTGCAGAAAGCAATTATCGTTGATTGAGGCTACTCCTAAAATAAGTTCAAAATCGCTAAAGACTGATGAAGGTGATAAAACAGGGCCAGTTCTGACTGCATTCCGGGCTGCTTGGCGTGGAACGCGGCCGACGCTGATTGAAGCCTTTTTTCAAAAGTCTTCAATACAGGTCTTATCGTAAGTGCTGAAGCACCAACGATAATTTGGCGGCTGACGCCAAGATCCCTCCATTCCGTCTGGAGTTGATGTAGCGCATGCACATTTGTTAGTTTTTAAGGCAGTGTTAGTGGGATTCATTAACTTAATTCATTCATTAAAATAGTTAAATGGCACAAAAAAAGTGGTGTGACAACTCTATCCGTAGAGATTGTCACACCACTTTTGTTTTACCACAATCTGGTCCGGCCAAATAGTGGTGCTGAATTCTGTTAGTTTCAACAGGTGGTGGCGGCGCAATTGGCGTCAGCCATGAAATTATACTTAGTGCTTTAGCACTTAGTATAAGGCTTGTATTTAAGATTTTGTGTAACAAAAGCTTAAATCAATGCCCATGGCGTTCCACGCCCACAAAATTGCGCCGCCACCACCTCTCCAAATTGGGGAAGGCTGGACGCCCATAAAATTGCTGGGTCCCTGCCGCTCTCGACTAGGCAGCGACCTAAATCAATAACACAAACCAATCATTAATGACCAACATTTAGGATCCACAGGAAGCCGACAAAGATAATCGCTAAACCATACATCACTGCTGAAACTTCTTTGCCACGTTTAGCAGCAATCATGAAAATAGGATAAGTGATCAAACCTAAGGCCATCCCGTCAGAAATTGAATAAGTCAACGGCATCCCAATGACAATCAAGAACGATGGCACGGCGATTTCTAAATGAGCCCAATCAATTTTAGTCAATGATGAGGCCATCAATACCCCAACAATAATCAGTGCTGGCGCCGTTACTTGGCTAGTAACAACTGATAATAATGGCGAGAAGAACATGCCCAAGATAAAGAACAACCCAGTAAATACTGCGGTCATTCCGGAGCGACCACCAACAGCAATCCCAGCTGATGATTCAACATAGGCGCCAACTGGTGAAGTCCCTAGAATTGAGCCAACCAGCATGGCGGAAGAATCAGCCGCCAAAGCTTTACCGACACGAGGCATTTTATTGTCTTTCATAAATCCAGCTTGTTGGGCCAAGCCTACTAAAGTACCGGCCGTATCGAAGAAAGTCACTAGCAGGAAGGTTAACACCACGACCCACATTTGCAAGGTATTAATTTGGCCAACATTTTTAAAGGCAACGCCAAAAGTTGGTGCTAAGCTAGGCGCGCCAGAAATGATGCCTTTTGGTAAAGGAATCATTTTAGTGACGATCCCTAAAACTGAGGTGGCAAACATCCCGACGAAAATCGCTCCCGGAACTTTGCGAATCATTAAAATGACAGTGATCAATAAGCCAAAAATCGTCAACCAAGTACTTGGTGTCTGCAGCGAACCTAAACCAACCACCGTCGATTTATTGGCTATGATCAGCCCGCCGCCTTGTAAACCAATAAAAGCAATAAACAAGCCAATCCCTGAAGAAATCGCGAATTTCAAATCCGCGGGGATCGCATTAATAATTTTTTCGCGTAATTTTAAAACGGTAATCAGAATAAAAATCAGTGACGCAACAAACACGCCAGTTAAAGCTGTTTGCCAAGGAATCTTCATGCCGATCACAACAGTATAAGCAAAAAAGGCGTTAATTCCTAGCGCTGGTGCTGAAGCAATCGGATAGCGCGCTAAAATTCCCATCACCAAACAGCCAAAAGCACTAGCCAAAGCAGTGGCCGTAAAAACAGCCCCTTTATTCATTCCAGCTGCCCCTAAAACGCTGGGATTAACAAATAAAATATATGACATGCTAACAAAAGTCGTTAACCCGGCAATCAACTCGCGCCGCCATGAAGTACCTAATTCTTCAAACTGAAAATAATTCTCCAACTGTGTTCGCATATCGTCCACCCTTTATTAATGTTCGTGTTTTGCTATTTTTAAAAGCCATTTACTATCATAATATAATATTGGACGAATGTAAATAAATTTATAAAATATAATGTTCGTGTTTTACTCAAAAAAGCAAAAAAAGCGTCTTGCCACTCAACTTGAATGACAAGACGCTCCTTAAATATTTTGAATTATGCTTTAACAGCCTGTGTTTCATCTTGTAAATCTTGTAAATAATCAAAAGCAGCTTGTCCAGCTAAGCCACCTTCGCCAACCGCGTTCGCAATTTGGCGTAAGTGTTTCTGACGAACATCGCCAACCGCAAAGATACCAGGAACAGCTGTATGACTAGTTTCGTCAGTCTTGATCCAACCAGCTTCATCCAAAATGCCTAAATCTTTAAATGGTTCCGTCATTGGTTCGATCCCCACATAAATAAAGACACCAGTAGCTGGCAAATCATGCTCTTCGTTAGTCACTTTATCGCGATAACGGACGGCCGTAATCTTCTGATCATCACCAACAATTTCTTGAACGTCAGCATTCCAAACGAACTCAATTTTCTCATTCGCAAAAGCACGACGTTGTAAAATCTTCTGCGCCCGTAAACTGTCACGGCGATGAACAATCGTTACTTTGCTAGCTAATTGGGCTAAGTAAATCCCCTCTTCAACGGCTGAGTCGCCGCCACCAATGACCGCAACTTCTTTACCCTTGAAGAAAGCCCCATCGCAGACCGCGCAGTAAGACACACCGCGGCCAGAATATTTCTCTTCACCAGGCACACCTAAATGGCGATGTTCAGCACCAGTGGCAATAATGACAGCTTTTGCTTCGTACTCGCCATCATCAGTCACAATTGTCTTGTAATCATGATGGTCAACAACTGACTTCACGGTGCCATAAGTATATTCAGCCCCAAATTGAGTTGCTGAAGCATACATTTTTTCGCCTAATTCTGGCCCTAAAATTGATTTAAATCCAGGATAGTTTTCAATGGCAGCCGTGTTGTTCATTTGACCACCGTAAATACCCCGATCTAGCATCAAAACGGACAAGTTAGACCGTGAGGCATACAAAGCAGCCGTCATCCCGCCAGGACCAGCGCCAATGACAATGACATCATATTTTTTAACCATGGCCAAATCTCCCTTACTTTTTATAAGTAATACTATAACGGCTCTGAGCAGAAATGTCCACTAAAATGTTTCTCTGCTAAAACTTTTCTTGTCTAGTTTGTAAAAATTAACGTTGGAAGTCCATTTCTCGGCGACCACGACGTTGCATCAACTTGGTGATTTCATCTTCAACATTGGCATCTTCATACAAAACACGGTAAATACTTTCGGAAATTGGCATTTCGACGTGATGTTGTTCCGCCAATTCATGAGCGGCCTTGGCTGTCCCCACGCCTTCAACAACTTGACCCATGTTGGCTAAAACTTCATCCAACTTCTGGCCTTGACCCAAGGCATTACCACAACGCCAATTACGGGAATGCACACTGGTACAAGTGACAATCAAATCGCCAATGCCAGACAAGCCCATGAAAGTTAGCGGATTAGCCCCCATTTCAATCCCCAAACGGCTGATTTCAGCCAAGCCGCGGGTGATCAAAGCTGCCTTAGTATTGTCACCATAGCCGAGGCCATGAAGAATCCCGGCGCCAATGGCAATCACATTTTTAAGGGCGCCGCCTAATTCAACGCCGACCATATCATCATTAGTATACAGCCGGAAATAATCATTCATGAAAATGGATTGCACCCATTCAGCATCACCAATATTTTGCGAGGCAACGGTTAACGACGTAATATCATGAGTTGCCACATCTTCAGCATGACTAGGACCTGAGAAAATAACTAAACCTTCTGCTAATTCAGCCGGAAATTCATCATTAATAATCTGCGAAATCCGCTTATGGCTATTTTGCTCCAAGCCTTTCGTGGCACTAATAATAATTGGCTTAGCACCTGTTTCTGCTAAAATTGGTGCCACTTGCTTGGCAACAATGCGCATTGCTGCTGTTGGAATAACAAACAAAATAGCTTGAACATCTGCCAACGTTGCTTTTAAATCCAAAGTTGCTTCCACTTTTGGACTGACTTTAAATTCAGGTAAATAATGCTTATTGGTGTGATAGTCATTAATTTCAGCAGCTG
Source organism: Lapidilactobacillus wuchangensis (assembly GCF_003946645.1). Lineage (GTDB taxonomy): Bacteria > Bacillota > Bacilli > Lactobacillales > Lactobacillaceae > Lapidilactobacillus > Lapidilactobacillus wuchangensis. Next base: position 323,545 of record NZ_RHOU01000002.1, on the reverse strand, counting down.
TTTCAGCGCTATTACCCCAAAGTTTGACATCATGGCCATTATTGGCAAGTAAATCGGCTAAAACAGTGCCCCAAGACCCAGCACCTAAAACTGCAATTTTTACTGACAAAAAAATTCACTCCTTAGTAGATTAGTTGTGAAAGTCGGTGGGTTTTTGGCGTAGTGTAATTTCAAATATTTGCATGAGCTGGTGTAACCAGATCGTGTGAATATTTAAATTGCACCTAGCCATTTACCGACTTGAACACGATTAGATTAGTTGTGAGAAGCAGCGCACTTTTGGCGTAGAGTAACTTCAAATAATTGGTTGAGCGGCATAGCCGATCGAGCAATTATTTAAGTTAATCATAGCCATTTGCTGCTTCGAACACGATTAGATTAGTTGTGAGGAGCAGCGTTCTTTAACACTACGCACGCCCACAATATTTTCATTAATTACGCTTCTTGGCGGCTTGATAATTACCATCGAGATACCACTTGATTTGTGGCTCGTTTCGACGGCGTAGCCAGATCCAAAGTATTCCGCCAACAACTAACACAGCTGATAATAATTGGGAAACGCGGATTTGACCAAAGAGATATAAACTATCGGTGCGCATGCCTTCAATAAACATGCGACCAAATGCATACCAAATGACGTAACTTAGGAACACTTCACCTTGCTTGAATAAATGAGGTCGATGCCGCAAGCTCATTAGCAAGATAAAACCTAATAAACTCCACATTGATTCATACAAGAAGGTTGGCTGACGATAAGCACCGTCAATTAACATTTGTTGCACGATAAAGTGTGGCAAATGCAGCGATTGTAAGAATGATAGCGTGGTTTTCGCACCGAAGGCTTCTTGGTTCATAAAGTTGCCCCAGCGGCCAATTGCTTGCGCTAAAATAACCGTTGGCGCCAGCACGTCCAATAATAGCCAGGCTGGAATTTCCCGCTGGGCACAAAAAATCAGTAACACGATCACAGCGGCAATCAAGCCACCATAAATGGCAATCCCACCGTTCCAAATCTTAATAATATCACCGGGATGTTGGGAATAATAACCCCACTCAAAAATCACATAATACAAACGCGCCCCAACTAAGGAAATTGGCAACATCCAAAAGAGCAAATCGACAATATCATCTGGATCAATTTGGCGACGCCGAGCCTCACGCATACTGAGGTAAACCGCCAAAACAACGCCGAAAGTAATAATGATACCATACCAGCGAACGTGTAAACTACCTAAGGAAAAGGCGACTGGATTTAAAGCAAGTAGAAAATTAATCATGAGGATCATCCTTTTTCTCAGTTTCTGGTTGAGGTTTCGTTGGCACTTGTTGAGCCGCCTCCGCCCCTTCGTCTTCAATTGAGTTCTCTTTAATCAATGAACTTAAATTAGATTCGAAGACCTTGGTAGCGTCATAGCCCATGGAACGAGCCCGGAAGTTCATCGCCGCCACTTCGATGATAATGGCCAAATTACGACCAACTTTAACAGGAATCGTGATTTTAGGAACAGCCACATCAAAAATCATTTGGACCTTTTCGTCACTGCCTAAACGATCATAATTCCGATCTTTCTGCCAGTTCTCCAAGTTGACGATTAGGGAAATTGGCGTCTCGGTCCGGACAGCACCAGCGCCAAACAAGTTCATCACATCAATAATACCAATCCCACGAATTTCCATTAAATTCTTTAAAATCCGCGGTGCTTCACCAACAACCGTGTTTTCATCCCGTTGGTAAACGTCAACCCGATCATCAGCAATTAATCGATGGCCACGTTTAACCAGCTCCAAGGCGGTTTCACTTTTCCCAACCCCAGAATTACCAACAATCAGAACACCTAAGCCATAAACATCCACTAAAACACCATGCATGCTGCGACGTTCGGCTAATTGCGTATGCAAATATTCAGTCAAGACACTGGATAACCGCGTCGTTGGTAATTCTGATCCCAGAATTGGCACACCACCACGTGTTGCTTCGTCAATCATTTCTTGAGTGGCTGGCAACCCCCGACTAATAATAAAAGCAGGCGTATCTTTCTCACACATGCGTCGAACAACAACCTTGCGTTCTTCACTGGTCAAACTACTAGCAAAAGCTGACTCAGTTCGACCAAAAACCTGTAATCGATTATGTGGATAGTAAGTGAAATAACCAGTCAATTCCAGACCGGGACGAGAAATATCGCTAATTGTAATTTGGCGTTGATTTAAAAATTCCTTACCTGAAATAACGTGCAATTTTAATGCATCTACTAATTGCTTAACTAAGATACCCTCAGCCATAATTGCCTCCATTATCAAACGTTTATTTCTAATTTTAACATTTTTTATAGTAAGTTGCGAAAGTTGCCAGAATTGATTCTGCTAATTTCTGATTAAAGTTTGAACGCAGTAAAATTAGGTGAAGGTGTAAAAACAGAATGGCGTCTGACTCTGTTTCGGGCTGCTTGGCGTGGAACGCTGCCGACATTGATCTGAGCCAATTACAAATCAAATTGTCTCAGATACAAGTCTTGTACTAAGCGGTAAACCGCTAAGAACAATTTGGCGGCTGACGCCAAGATCCCTCCACGCCGTCTGGAGTTGAAGTGTGTCACTTTATCTTTGCTAGCAATCAATGCAGTCATTGTAAGATTGTAGCAAATATTTGAATGATGTCATGACCTTAATTTTCCCTTGATGTCAATCGTTAGGCCCTATCTGGATTAAACTTGCGGAATGAAGCAAAAATAGTTTTTTTACTGTTCAACTATTACTCTTGATTAAAGCAAGTTAACGAATCCCGCTACTACTGCCTCAAACACTAGCAAAGGTAAAGTGAACCAACTCAACTCCAGACGGAATGGAGGGCGTGGTTGTCAGCCGCCAAATTTGTCTTGCCGCTTTAGCGGTTAGACAAAGGCTCGTATTTGAAACAATTTGGTCTTCAATTGGTTCAAATCGATGCCGGCAGCGTTCCACAACCAGCAAGCCCGCAATGCAGTCAGACGCTATTCTGTTTTTGAACTTATGTCACCACTTATATCTGAGATTGTTGCGCAGCAATAAGCTCAGATCAATGCCCACCATATTCCACGCCCGAAAAATCGCTGGGCCCCTGCCGTTTTCAACTAAGGAGCGACTGACATCTATCTAAGCTAACCTTCAAATTCGCATTTTAAACAAACCCGTTGCAACAACAAAAAAGCCGACTAGTTTTTCACTAATCGACTTTTGTTATTTATTAGAAGTCGCCCCATTCATCATGATGCTCGTCGCGTTCTTTCACATCATGCAACTCTTTGCGGGCCCGAAGACCTGATTGTTGATAATGTTGATAAGACTGCTGACCACCATAATGATGATGACTTTGGTGGTGATTGCGATTAAGCAACCAGCTGACCACTGCTGCAATGATAATCACCGGTAAGATGAACTTCAAGAGTCCAATGAACAGGCCAATTGTCCCGGCAATCAATGAAATCACAATTAAAATCAGCAGCGGTACGAGTAGACAAAGTAATAATAAAGTTAACAAATTTAACACCTCATTGTTGTTTAAAACAGTTTAGAAATCGCTCCACTGGTTATCATCATGATTCTCAGATTGTTGGTCGGTTTCGTGCTTAGAATCAGTATATCGGTTTCGATCGATATTTTGGGGCGGATTAGGCATGATCAACATCAAAATGATGTATGGGAAGAGACCGACTCCAGCAAAGAAGAAAGCTGCCACAAATATAATTCGAATCAAGGTCGGATCAACATTAAAGTATTCACCTAAACCACCACAGACACCAGCAAACTTACGATTAGTTGCTGACCGATATAATTTCTTTTCCATAACGAACCCTCCAAGGACAAACGACAAATTATTGATTATCTTTTAAATAGATCGAACCAGACGTGCTTGATAGTTGTAATTTAGTTTCAGGGTGATCACCACGTGTAAAGGACATATTAGCGCCAGTCGTGGAACGTTGATCATCGATTTGTAAGCCGAAGCTCCGCGTATTCACTTGACCAAAACTAGTTTTGGCAGTGCCTGAGAAAGTTAAGCTAGCAGGAACGGCAATTTTAACATTACCATTGACCGAGGATGCTTCTAAGCGATGCAAATCATCATTGCTTAAAGTTGCCTTGACGTTGCCATGAACTGTTGATAATTTACCAGCTTGTAATTGACCGACCACCGTCGCGTTACCATTGACAGTGCTCAACAGCAATTCCCGCAATTCAGCGTTTAGAACATCAATGGCACCATTAACGTCTTCAGCCTCAACCATAGTTGCTTGTAAATCAGTGATTGAAATCTTGCCGTTGGTTGTCTTCAAATAGACATCCTTAGCTTGTAAAGCGCCAATATTGATTGAGCCATTCAACAGATTCAGATTAATATGGTCATAAACCCGTGCTGGTAAGTAGATATCTAAGTTTGCTTGAATACGCTTGTTAGGCACTTGGAAAATAAAATGATCGTCATTAACATCAATTCGGCTGCGATCAGTGAAGGCTGTTAATTTATCAGCTTCATCCATTTTGCCATAAAGCTTGATGTTAGCAGCAACTTTAATATCTGGTTGTTCCCAGCGATTTAAAGTGACATCACCATTGGCATTCTTCACGTCTAAAATCGTAGCGCCGCAATTTTCAAAAACAAAGTCATGTTTGAAACTTGTGGTAGCTAAACCTGGCACTTTGAAGGTCACATCGTTCCAATCAATGTTATCCATCACGTTCTTGAAGGCGTCACGCATATAACCGCCAAATTGGCTGCCAAGATCACCGACTTTTTCGCCAAAATCCGACATTTCTTTGCCATACTTGTTACCAAATTGAGTGCCAAAGTCGCCCAACTTTTCACCAAAGTCATTTAAAGTAGCATTGGTGTTATCGCGTAAATGATCAAAATTCAAGTTGATTTTGATTCGTTTACGATTAACTTGACTAATTTGTTGGTTGAGTTGATCAATTTGACCTTGTAACTCATCACGAGTCAATTGTAGATTATCAACAGTTTGTTGTAATTCGACTACTCGTGATTTGGCAGCAACTCGTTCCTGACGCTTCTCATCAGTCAAGCTGTCCAAGTCTTCCATTGCATCAATCACGGTGATGTGTTCTTGATCTAATTGAATTTGCTTACTAACAGCGGCAATTTTTTGCTCGGTTTCAGCCAAATCTTCATTATGATCAGCTAAATCATCTTTCAAATCACTTAATTGATCTTCCAAATCATCTAAAGCTTCTTGGCGAGCCTCTTCAGCTTCTTGTGCTGCCTCGCGTCGTTCTTCTTCGGCTTCCTTGCGTTCCTCTTCAGCTTCTTCACGAGCTTCGGCGGCTTCTTGTTCAGCCTCTTCACGGTCAGCGGCTTCGTCATCATTTTGGTCAGAATAATTTGTTGGTTGTGAGTTAGGAGTTGTATTGGCATTTTTCTTGGATAGGTTTTCTAATAAGACCAAACCTTCTTCGGAAGAAATAACACCTTTTTTAACTAAATCTAGAATTCTTTCGCGTTCGTTCATTGTGATAACCTCCATTGGTTAATGGTTAAATTCCATCTCGATTACAAATACTATTATGCATCCTTCCGAATAAATAGTCATAGGCCTTAGGGTGGATTTTCGTCTCAGACTGACGACGTTAATTCATTTCAGCCCTCATTTAGAAAAAATTCGGCGCTATTACTAGTAGTAACGCGATTTTTAATCACCAGCTAAATCTAGTATAATAAACCACATTGACCTTGAATGGAGGAACTGCCTTGCCCAAACGTCACGATCCAGTGCATGAACGTCTGCTGATTGGTTTCCTGTTAACTTTAGCAGGCGGGGCCCTAGATGCTTATACTTATTTAAATCACGGCCAAGTTTTCGCGGGCTTGCAAACCGGAAACGTTATTCTGCTGACCTTACATTTAGCTAACGGTAATTGGCCCCTCGTCGGCCACTACCTAATGCCAATCATCGCCTTCGCAATTGGGATTTTTGCCACCGTTTCAATCGAACATTATTTTCAAAAAAATCGCCGTTTCCAGTGGCAACACATTGTTCTACTTTTGGAAATTATCGGCTTGATTGCCGTGGCATTGCTCAGCAACCACTGGAACGATTTATGGATCACCTGCTTAATTTCATTAGTGGCAGCACTACAATATCAGACTTTCCGCCGCATTAAGGGGCGCCCTTTCACGACCATCATGGCCACTGGTAATATTCGCAATATCGCCGTTTTTCTCTGGCTGGCCCTCTTAAAACGCGAACCAGAAAAATTACATCAGGCTGGAGAAAGTTTATTGATCGTGCTGGCTTTCATGCTCGGTGCTTTGATCAGCGGATTGCTGACGCCACTGTGGCACCAACTAACGGTGCTCTTTATCGTGCTTGATCTCATTATTATTCTGGGAATTCTCCAATGGGCAACCCACCGTGGACTTCAACAATAGGCTGGTACCAGACCTTTGTAATTATCAAAATAGTTGCTAGTTGATTTGAACTTTGAAGCTGTGGTCTTGATTTAGTCGCTCCTTAGTATAGAACGGCAGGGGCCCAGCGATTTTATGGGCGTGGAACATGGTGGGCGTTGATTTGAGCTTATTGCTCCGCAACAATCTCTAATACAAGTGGGTGACATAAGTTCAAAAACAGAATGGCGTCTGACTCTGTTCCGGGCTGCTTGGCGTGGAACGCGGCCGACGTTGATCTGAGCCAATTACAAATCAAATTGTCTCAGATACAAGTCTTATTGTAAGTGCTAAAGCACCAACAATAATTTGGCTGCTTCTCGCAAGCTCCTACGCAAATAAAACCCGATTGGCTGACGCCAAGATCCCTTCACGCCGTCTGGAGTTAAAGTGTGTCACTTTATCTTTGTTAGCAATCAATGCAGCCATTGTAAGATTGCAACAAATATTTGAACGATGTCATGACCTTAATTTCACCATTGACGCCAATGCCTAGATTAACTTGCGGAATGAAGCACCACTATTTAGCCAAACCAGATTGTGGTAAAACAAAACCGGTGTGACAATCTCTACTGAAAAATAGAGTTGTCACACCGGTTTTTTACTGTTCAACTATTACTCTTGATTAAAATGAGTTAATGAATCCCACTACTACTGCCTTAAGCACTCACAAAGATTAAGTGCACTAAATCAACTCCAGACGGAATGGAGGGCGTGGTTGTCAGCCGCCAAATTTGTCTTATTGCTTTAGCAATTAGACAAAGGCTCGTATTTGAAACAATTTGGTCTTTATTGGTTCAAATCGATGCCGGCAGCGTTCCACAACCAGTAAGCCCGCAATGGAGTCAGAACCTATTCTGTTTCAAGCAGACACCTTTTGATTAATTAACAGCCAAATTAAAAAATGTTGTCTTCTTCAACATTAGAATTCAATTCGACTAATTTACCAGTTTCCAGGTAAATAATCCATTCGCAAATATTCGTGACATAATCACCAATTCGCTCCAAGTAACTATCAACTAGCATGTAGTCCATACTACCGACAATCGTATCAGGATTTTCTTGCATTTGGCTGAGGCACATTTTATAAATGCGATCGGAATAAGCATCGACATTTTTATCCTCAGCGGCAATTTCCTTAGCTCGTTTCATATCAGCCTTCACATAGGCATCAAGAATTTCTTCAACCATTTGTTTCACTTTAGTCGACATTTCTGCCAAGACTTGTTCAATTTCAGGCACCCGAACATTGCCCTTGACTCGAATTGTTGACTTGGCAATGCTGACCGCATGATCGCCCATTCGTTCCAAATCGGAACTAGCTTTCATGACCGTTACGATCATCCGCAAATCACCAGTAACTGGTTGTTGTAAAGCAATCATTTCAAAGGAGCGCTTTTCCAAATCAACTTCACGCTGATTGATGCGCTCATCAGCCTCAATGACTTCTTTAGCTAGAGTCTTGTCATGATTAATAAAGGCATTAACTGATTTATAAATGGCTTCATTGACCATCATGCCCATTTCTGAAAAGCGGACATGAAGATCATTTAATTCGTCTTCAAAATTTCTTCTAAACATTTAGTAAGCCCACCTCTTTTTTATTTATTGTTACTTTTAGCCGAAACGACCGGAGATGTAATCTTCGGTTTCTTTCTTCTGTGGTTGCATGAAAATATCGCGTGTTGGCCCATCTTCAATCAATTCACCAGCCAAGAAAAAGGCCGTTCGGTCAGAAATCCGCGAGGCTTGTTGCATATTCCGCGTGACAATCACAATGCTATAATCGTCTTTTAATTTTAGCATGGTTCGTTCAATTTCACTACTGGAAATCGGGTCCAACGCGCTAGTCGGCTCATCCATCAAAATAACCTTAGGCTGAGTTGCCAAAACGCGAGCAATACAAATTCGTTGCTGCTGACCACCAGATAAACTCATGGCATTGTCATGCAAACGGTCCTTAACTTCATCCCAAATTGCCGCCGCCTTCAAACTGCGCTCAACTGCTTCATCAAGAACATTTTTACGTTTTTCGCCGGAAATCCGGAGGCCATAAATCACGTTATCATAAATCGAAAACGGAAATGGGTTCGGTTGTTGAAACAGCATGCCGACTTCTTTCCGCAAGGCAACGGCATCCATATTAGGCGCATAAATATCTTGGCCATTAAGTTTGACCGTACCTGTCACTGTTACGTCAGGTACCAAATCGTTCAGACGATTAATGGTCTTCAACAAGCTGGACTTGCCACAACCAGACGGCCCAATCACCGCCGTAATTTCGTTGCGGTGAAAATCGATTGTTACGCCACGCAAAGCCTCTTGCTGGCCATAATACAAATGTAAATCTTGCACAGTAATCATTTCTTTTGGTTCTGCCATGACTAACTCCTTACTAACCAAAGTGACCCGAAACGTAATCTTCAGTTGCCTTAATCTTAGGCCGCGTAAAGATCTTTCGTGTCTCATCATATTCCAATGCGTCGCCTAAATGGAAAAAGGCGGTATAATCACTGACCCGCGCTGCTTGCTGCATATTATGAGTCACAATAATAATAGTGTAGTTCTCTTTTAGTTGGAGTAATGTATCTTCCAGAGTCGCTGTTGAAATGGGATCCAGCACACTAGCTGGTTCATCCAACAAAAGAATATCCGGCTTCATTGCAATCGCTCGGGCAATACAAAGACGTTGTTGCTGACCACCTGACAAAGCTAAGGCACTTTGCTTCAAGTCATCTTTGACCTGATCCCATAACCCCGCTTGCTTCAAGGTTGTTTCGACCATTTCATCAAGCACTTTTTTGTGATGTTCGCCATGACGTTTAGGCGCAAAAGTAATATTGTCATAAATCGACTTAGCAAAAGGATTCGGCTGTTGGAAAACCATGCCAATGTGCTTCCGCATTTCGTAAACATCAATTTGATTACTATTAACGTCCAAACCACGATACATGATTTGGCCAGTTACTTTTGTTCCCGAAATATTATCATTCATTCGATTTAAAGAACGCAAATAAGTGGATTTGCCAGAACCAGAAGCGCCAATCAAAGCCGTGATCTTAAACCGTTCGAAATCTAGAGATACGCCGTGAATGGCTTCTTTTTCACCATAAGAGACGTGTAAATCTTTCGTTGCTAAAGCAATCTCGTGTTGACCATCATCAAGTTGTTTTAAATAGCGATCTGAGCGATCATATTTTTCCATGCTTAGCCTCGCTCTCTTGCCCCAGTTAAATGGCGATATAATTTATTACCAAAATAACGAGCGGCAAAGTTAAATAATAGGACAAATAAAATTAAAATTGCAGAGGCACCAGCTGACACGGCACTAGCATCGGGAATAATCCCTTCAGAATTAATCTTCCAAATATGCACGGCCAAGGTTTCTGCAGAACGTAATGGGTTCAAGGGACTGGCAATATAAGTTGGATTCCAGTTGGTGAAATCTAGTGGCGGTGAACTTTGCCCTGCCGTATAAATTAAGGCTGCGGCCTCACCGAAGACCCGACCAGCACCAAGGATCATCCCCGTTAAAATACCGGGGAGTGCTGAAGGAACCACCACATGGATCACGGTTTCCCAGCGTGACAAGCCTAGCGCATAACCAGCTTCACGTTGTGTGTAATGAACCGCCTGCAAAGAATCTTCAACTTTTCGTGTCAATAATGGTAAATTGAAAACCGTTAAGGCCAAAGCCCCAGACAGAATCGAGAAGCCTAACTTCATATTGATTGAGAAAACCAAGAAGCCAAACAGTCCAACCACCACCGATGGTAAAGAACTTAGAATTTCAATCATGTTACGAATTAAATCAGTTAACCAATTTTTCGGCGCATATTCTGACAAATAAATACCAGCACCTAAAGATAAAGGAATTGAAATTAACATGGAGAGAATTAATAAGTAGAGGGAATTAAAAAGCTGAATCCCAATCCCACCGCCAGCAGCAAACGAACTTGACCGACCAGTAATGAAATGCCAAGTGACGTGCGGCAACCCAGAAATCAGAATATATAAGAGTAAGAAAGCCAATACCGCAATAATGAACACTGAAATCATGTAAAGTACCGTGGTAGCAACTTTATCCCATTTACGTGGACTCATTAACGGATGGCTCCTTTCTTAGCAATTTTACGAATAATAATATTGAAGATTAATGGCATGATCAACAACAACAGCGCCAACGACCACAAAGCATTATTGCTCAATGAACCCATGACTGAGTTCCCCATGCCCATGGTTAAGACTGAGGTCAAGGTTGAGGCTGGTGAAATCAAGTTTCCTGGTAATAACATTGCATTACCAATAACCATTTGCACCGCTAAGGCTTCACCAAAGGCCCGTGACATCCCAAAGACGATTGCTGTAATAATGCCGGACGTTGACGCCCGCAAAACCACTTTATAAATGGTCTGCCAGCGAGTCGCCCCTAAAGCTAAGGAAGCTTCACGATAATTACGTGGGACACTATTTAAAGCATCAATTGTCATTGAAGTTACTGTTGGCAAAATCATGACAAACAAGACAAAGGTCCCGGACAAAATCCCAAAACCACTACCACCAAAAGTCCGCCGAACGAAAGGCACAACAACTGATAAGCCGATAAAGCCGTATACAACTGAAGGAATCCCCACCAATAATTCAATTACTGGCTGCAAAACTTTACGGCCAATTTTAGGTGAGATTTCAGTCATAAAGACTGCGGCCCCAATCGCAAAAGGCGTGGCAACAATTGCTGCCAAGAAGGTCACCGCAAAAGAACCGACAATCATTGGTAAGGCCCCAACTTGCGGATTGCCTTGGGCATCAGTTGCACCAGGATTCCAAATCGTGCCAGTCAGGAATTTCCAGAGATTGACTTTATTAGTAAAGAAAGTTGCCAATCCTTTTGAAGCAACGAAAAAGAAGATCGATACCACGACGGTAATAATAATTAAAATACATAATCCCGTTAAAGTCTTACCAAAGCGTTCGTTTTTGGCTGCACGCGAGCGTTTCATTAAACTAGCACGAATATCATCATTTTTCATGACTGAGTTGGACCACCTTTCCCTGCAAACTACGTGACACTTTCATATCCTTAACTGGAATATAGCCCATTGTGGCCACAACTTTATTCTGGATAGCATCTGATAAAATGTAATCCATGAAACGAGCTGTTAATCCAGTCGGCTTGCCATTAGTATACATATGTTCGTAAGACCAGATTTGCCATTGATTAGTCGTGACATGCTTAGCAGTTGGTGTCACGCCATCAACGTTAACTGTCTTAACCGTTTTATCGACGTAAGGAAAGGCCATATAACTGATTGCGCCTGGCGTGGTGGCCACAATTTGGCGCACCATCCCTGTAGAATCTTGTTCTTGCGCCTGAACCGCACTGCGACCCTTCATCACCCAGCGTTCAAAAGTATCCCGCGTGCCACTACCTTGAGCCCGATTGATCACCACAATTTCCTGGTTCGGACCACCTAGTTGTTGCCAATTCGTAATGTCACCGGAAAAAATCTTTGCTAGCTGCGTCGTACTCAAGTTCTTAATGGGAATTTTTCGATTGATGACTGGCGTAACGCCAACAACGGCGACTTTATGGTCAACCAGTTTGCTAGCATCAATCCCTGATTTCTGACTGGCATACAAATCTGAATTACCAATTTCCACCGAACCAGTTTGAATTTGTGATAGGCCAGTCCCGGAACCACCGCCCTGCACATTAATGAATTCACCAGCGTTTTCCTTGGTGAATTCATCACCGGCTGCTTCAACCAGTGGTTGGAGTGCCGACGAACCGACTGCGGTAATTGATTGACCAGTTTGCTTGAACGAACATCCCGCCAAAATAATCGTTGCCATTGGCAAGATGAATAAAGAAAACCATTTTTTCTTCAAGTTTTAATCCTCCAAAATAACTAACTTAACTAGTATAAATTGGTAATATCACAGTTACACGCGATTCTTGTAAATTGTTTGTAAAGATTACGCGACGTGATTCAAGGGTAGCTTAACGGTAAAGGTCGAACCCACGCCTAACTGGCTTTGAACGGTAATGGTGCCGCCTAATTGATCGACTAAGTTGGCGACGATTGCTAAGCCCAAACCAGTCCCCGCTTGCTGACGACTATGAGCTTGATCAACGCGATAAAAGCGTTCAAAAATTCGGGTTTGATCTTCAGTCGTTAAACCAATCCCAGTATCACTGACAATAATGGTCGTCTGCGTCGCATCAGTCGCCAAGGACGTGCTGATTTTGCCACCGCTTACATTATACCTTACTGCATTCGTAATCAGGTTCTTCAAGATTTCTTCCAGCTTTAATTGGTCGGACAAAGTTGGCCCATGATAATGTTTACTGTCCACAGTGACCGTTAAATGCTGCTGCTTAATTTCTTTGTCAGCAAGTTGTAATTCATGTTGCAATAGCTGATCTAAGTTAACTGATTGCCAACGAATTGGCATTTCCTGATCGGCCCGTGACAATTGTAAGATATCCTGAATCAAGGCTTCTAAATGTTGCGCCTGCTCTAAAATCGTCGTCAAAAATTCTTGACTATGCTGAGGATCATCTTTCGCGCCAGCCAACAAAGTTTCCGCATAACCACTAATGGCCGTTACTGGCGTCCGCAATTCATGACTAGCGTTGGCGACAAAATCAAGCTGCATTTGTTCGTTCTGCTTAATATCGGTTAAATCAAACAACATCACTAAGACTTTAACGTCGGCTTCATTATGATCAGGGCTACCAACTAAGGTGATCACGTCAGCTTCAACAAAGCGACCTTCATCACCAACTAATTGAATATCACGACGCTGGTGCCTTTTGATTTGTGGCTCACGCAAGGCATGTTCGATCATTCGACTCAACGCGTAAGTCTTGACGTAATCAACATAAGTCTCGTCAGCTGCTTGTTGCTCAGGAACGGGCACATCGAGAATCGTGCCTAATGAACTGTTCATAATTTCAACTTTCCCGGCCTGATTAAGTAACATGACGCCCAGCGGTAAATTATTGATCAAAGAACGTAACCCCTGTTCATGCAACTGGGCATCAGCTAATTCCGTGGTCACAAAATGATGAAGTTCTTTTAAACGATTTTCTAAATCAAAAAAAGGATCATCTGGTGTTAATAAAATTGGCTCAGCTTCTTCTTGTTCACCAGTAGCCTGGACATTGGCCGCCATTAAGGCTAACTTCCGCTTTTGATCACGCAGACGTAAGCTGGCTAGCCAAATAAATAGGGCCACTAACAACCAATAAAGAGCACTAAAACTCCACCACATTGCCGCATAACTTTGACTAACTCGTCGCAACGGCTGTAACAAAACCGCTTGACTCTTTTTGGAAGTTGGCGCACTGACTAAATAAAGCAAATAATCTTTATTTTGATATTGTACTTTCGTAAAAGGCGTGCCACTATTCACCAAATTATGATCCGCAACATTACGGGCAATTTTGGCTAATTCACTATTTTGATTGGTCGGCAACGACACTACCTGAACGGAAAAATCCGCCGGCCAACTGGCTGTTTGGGTTTGCACTGTTTTGGTAGTTAGCGCTGAGCGATACTCACTGCCCAATCCCACTAATTGTTGGCGTTGTTCACTGCGAACAAAATGATTGCTCATACCCCAAATCAAAGCATAAAAAATAATTGCTCCCAGTACGAAAATAATCGTTTTGGTTCTTGGCTTATTTCTCATAACTGCTAACCTCCAGACGATACCCAAAACCCCGCGCCGTCAATAAAAACTGGGGATGTTTAGGATCGGGTTCTATTTTGTCGCGTAAATGACTAACTTGCATATCCACCATGCGGCTCATGATTGGCTCATGAGATTGCCAAACTTCTAAAATAATTTGCTGCCGAGAAATCACTTTTTGCCGATTATGAACTAGAAAAGTTAGTAATTCGAATTCTTTACGGGTCAATGGTAATTCCCGGCCGGCTTGACGGAGGAACGTTTCATTCATTTGCCAACTGATCTCACCAAAAGTTACCCGCGCATTTTTAGGCGTGGTCGTTGGCTCTTGAACCCGCCGTCTGATGGCCTTGATCCGAGCCACTAACTCCCGGGGACTAAATGGTTTGGTCATATAATCATCAGCGCCTAATTCTAAACCAATAATTTTATCGGCTTCTTCATGCCGGGCCGTCAACATAATAATCGGCGTCATAATCTCCTGCTGACGCAAATACTTGGTGACCTCGACGCCACTGCGCTTAGGCAGCATTAAGTCCAAAACAATACAATCAAAAGCTTCCGCCTCAGCTAACTGACAAGCAGCCAGACCATCATTAGCCGTCGTAACCGCAAAGCCAGCGGCCGTCAAATTATATTGAATTAAATCGCGAATCGCTGCTTCATCATCAACGACCAGAATTTTTTCCATGATTAAACTCCCTAAATAGAGTGTGAGGGGTTGCGGCTAGTCGGCGTAGCATAACTTCAATTATTTGATTGAGCGGTGCAACCGATCGAGCAAATAATTAAGTTAGGCATAGCCGGCTGCAACCCCGAACACGTTTGATTAGAGTGTGAGGACTGGTGATTTTTTGGCGTAGTGCAATTTCAAATATTTGCATGAGCGGTGCAACCGATCGTGTGAATATTTAAATTGTACCTAGCCATTTACCAGCTCGAACACGTTTTGAATAGAGTGTGAGGAGCGACGCACTTTTGGCGTAGCGTAATTTCGATAATTTGATTGGGCACTGCAAGTGACCGAGCAAATTATCAAATTAGGCATAGCCATTTGTCGCTCCGAACACGTTTGAATAGAGTGTGAGGGAGTGCCGATTTTTTGGCGTAGGGTAATTTCAAATAATTGATTGAGCGGCACCAGCCGATCGAGCAATTATTTAAATTAGCCATAGCCATTTGGCACCCCGAACACGTTTGAATAAATCAACTAACGTCAAGCAAATCGTTATCTTTCCATCTAAAAAAATAATTCAAAATAAGTTACAAACAATTTAAGTATAGCATTTAAAAGGAATTGAGTGTGAAGAAGACCGGGCATTTACTGCTGTTTAGCTGCCAGCAATTAAATCATTCGGCTTGCTTCAATAATATTCGAAGGCAAAAAAATGACAGTGAAGTTTATAAACGGAATAGCGTCTGACTCCATTCCGGCCTTGCTGGTTGTGGAACGCTGCCGGCGTCGATTTGAACCAATTGAAAACCGCAATTGTTTCAAATACGAGCCTTCTTCTAAGCGATAAATCGCTAAGAAGAATTTGGCGGCTGACAACCACGCCCTCCATTTCGTCTGAAGTTGAGGTGGTGCATTTCACTGTTGCTAGCGGTTAAGGCAGTTATTGTGGAGTTACTCAACTCTGCTAAACTGATGTTAATACTAAGTCTGAATATTAAAAACAAAATAGTCTAATTGATAAGCGATTTCCAGTTCTGTAACATGTTGATTCAGTCAATTCTCGAAAACTTGTCAACCAAATTATTAGTTCCCAGCAATCTATTTTTTTAGACCGATAAATAGCTAGGCCCCTGCCGTCCTCTAATTGAGGAGCGACTTACCCATCTCTAGAAAATCTCGAGTTATTCCGGCTGCAAGTACGTTCGCAAAACAAAAAGCCCGCCACAACTTTAAATAGTTGCAACAGACTCTTTATTTTAACTCGTAATTAATTTTAAGCGTTATTACTTAGTTCATTAAACCTTCAAGAAACGACGCATTGAAATTGCGGCACCGAAAGCCCCAATCAACATCGCAATTAAAATCAAGGTTAAGTTTAATGGCCAAACCAATTGGCTAGTAGTCATTAAACTATAGCCAGAAGTAGCTAATTGGCGACCGACTGCATGATAAACGCTGGCATAACCGAAATCAATGATGATCAACGGTACGATTGCACCTAGCAAACCAGTCCAAGCGCCTTCCAAAATAAATGGCCAACGGATATACCAACGAGTGGCCCCAACTAAGCGCATAATTTCGATTTCATTACGCCGTGATAAGATGGTAATCCGAATTGTGTTAGCAATTAAGAAAATCGCCACAATCAACAGTAAGACTGAGAAAGCCACGCCCCAATTCCGCACACTGTCCATCGTCCGGAAAAGCTTACGGGCTTGATCGCCACCATAGCTAGCTTTGGCAACATGCTTGATTTTCGCTGCTTTTTTAGCAATTTTAACAGTTGCTTGAGGATCTTTAGCTTTAAGGGTGAAGACATCGTTCAACGGATTATCATCGCCACCAAACATTTTGAAGGAATTCCCATATTGACTAACAACTTTTTTCAGTTCGTTCGCCTTAGAAGAATAACTGACCGTTTTAACGCCAGCAATCTCCTTCAACTCACTTTTTAAAGTATCCTTTTGTTTCGAAGTTGTCTTGGGTTCAACTAAAACTTGTACTCGAACATCATTTTCAACGTCGCGAGATAGCTTGGTTACATTAAAGACTAAGGCTAATGAAATACCGACTAGTAAAATTGTGACAGCTACACCACTAATTGCCGCAAAAGCCATCCAGCCATTCCGTTTTAAGCTGCGGAGACTATCGCGCAGATGTCTTTTTATCGTTATCCACTTCATGTGTGTATTGTCCTCCTTGTTCGTCCCGAACGATCTGGCCATCAGCAATTTCGATGACCCGATGTGGTAATTCATCAACTATTTGTTGATTATGAGTTGCCATAATAATGGTCGTTCCACTATCGTTAATTCGTTGTAATATTTCCATAATGCCTTGTGTTGTCTGGGGGTCCAAATTACCAGTCGGTTCATCGGCAATTAAAACTTTAGGCCGGTTAACAATTGCCCGCGCAATCGCTACTCGTTGTTGCTGACCACCTGATAATTCATCAGGGAAATGAGTCGCTTGTTCAGCCAACCCGACTTCTTCAAGAACTTGTTCAACAGCCGTTTCAATTTCGGTGTCACTTTTGCCAATAACTTGTAACGCATAACCGATATTTTCAGCGACAGTCATCTTTGGTAATAATTTGAAGTCCTGGAAGACAACGCCTAAAGTCCGCCGTAACTGGGGAACTTGACGCTCTTTCATTTGCCGCAAATCAAAATCATTGATTTGGATGAAACCCTTGGTCGGAATTAATTCCCGATACAATAACTTAATTAACGTTGATTTACCAGCACCACTTTGCCCAACTAAATAGACAAACTCGCCCTGTTCAACTGTTAATGTAATATTTTTTAAAGCCGAGACACCGTTTGGATATTGTTTCTCAACATTTAAAAGCTTTAACATTTTGTCACCTCAATAGACTTTAATCCGGATTTTTCTGTTGTAATTGCCATTGCAAATATCGATACATAAATTCATCAAGGTCACCGTCAAGGACTGCTTGACCGTTACCAGTCTCATAATTCGTGCGGTGATCTTTGACCATTGTGTAAGGATGAAAAACATATGATCTGATCTGTGAACCCCAACCAATTTCCAGTTGTTCGCCTTTGATGGCAGCGTCGCGTTCCCGCTGCTCTTCTTGTTGACGTTGATAAAGTTTGGCCTCTAACATCGCCATGGCCGTCTCGCGGTTTTGTAATTGCGACCGTTGGGCCTGAGAACTGACAACGATCCCGGTTGGCAAGTGAGTAATTCGTACTGCTGATGACGTCTTATTAATGTGCTGACCACCAGCCCCACTAGAACGAAAAACATCTACTCGCAAATCATCAGGATTGATGTCAATATCAATTTCATGGTTTAATTCCGGCATGATTTCTACCGAGGCAAACGAGGTATGCCGCCGCCCAGCTGCATCAAATGGGGAAATTCGCACTAACCGATGAACCCCATTTTCTGAACGTAATAAACCATACGCATTATGACCTTCAATCAAAAGCGTCACACTTTTAATACCAGCTTCATCGCCAGGTTGATAGTCTGCTACTTCAACTTTAAATTGATGATTAGCAGCCCAGCGTTGGTACATCCGCAACAGCATGGCACCCCAATCCTGGGATTCTGTACCACCTGCACCTGGATGAATTTCCAGAATGGCATTGTTGCTGTCATAAGGTTCAGCCAGCAATAAATTCAATTCGTACTGATGTAGCTCGGCTTGCAAATTAGTCAAGTCACTAGTTACTTCGGTTTGCAAATCAGAATCAGGTTCTTCCTGCAATAGTTCTAGACTAACAGAAATATTGTTCGCCAATGTAACTAAATGATTAAAATTATCATACTTTTCCTTTAAGGAATTATTTTCATCGATGACTTTTTGGGCGTGTTCGTTATTTTGCCAGAAATCAGGCTGACTCATTTCGTGTTCATTGAGGGCAATTGCCTCATTTAAACGATCTAAGTCAAAGTGACCCCCTAAATTGCTTTATTTTAGCTTGGGCCGTACTTAATGAATGACGCATTTCCGCCATTTCCATGTAAATCATCCTTTCAATTAACTTGTGCACTAATCAATTCGGTAAAAAAGGTGCTGCCAAACGAATTCATTTGGTTGAGCACCCCCTAATATTACCTATCCAAATTTTAACGACGGATATTTTGACGAATCTCAGCCTTCATGAAGAGCCGGGTGGCATCGTAATCAATATCGGAAATCATTTCTTCAAACATCCGATAACCTTCTTCTTGATATTCAACCAATGGATTCATTTGACCATAGCCACGTAAGCCAATTGACTGCCGTAACTGATCCATTTCATCGATTTGTTGAGTCCAATGATCATCAACAACCCGTAAAATAACAACTTTTTCGAATTCAAGCATTTGACTTGGATCAACCAATTTAGTCTTCTTATCTTGATAATTCTTTTCAATCAAATCATCAAAGTAAGCTTTCAATTCATCGGCAGTCTTATTCTGCAAATCCTCAAGTTTTAACTTATCTTCGCTGATCAATGAAGCAATCGCATAATCATACAAAGCTTGTAAATTCCATTCGCTTTGCGCACCCTGAGTATGCACGTCAACTTGATGAGCAACAGTCCGCTTCATCATTGGCATGAGTACATATTCTAAGCTATCAGTTGCTGAGATAACTTCCATACGTTGGGCATAGATTACTTCACGTTGTTGACGCATAACATCATCATATTGCAACGTATTCTTACGCGTATCGTAGTTATTACCTTCAACCCGTTTTTGAGCTGATTCAACTTGACGAGTGATCATCCGTGATTGAATCACTTGATCATCCTCAGCGACATTTAAGCGATCCAAGAACGCCTTGATTCGTTCGGAACCAAACCGCTTCATCAAATCATCTTGCAATGACAGGTAGAATTGAGTTTCACCAGGATCACCTTGACGACCAGAACGGCCCCGTAACTGATTATCGATCCGTCGTGACTCATGACGTTCAGTCCCAATCACACAGAGACCACCAACTTCAACCACGCCAGGTCCTAATTTAATATCAGTCCCACGACCGGCCATGTTAGTCGCAATGGTAACGGCGCCACGTTGGCCGGCATTCATAATGATTTCAGCTTCTTTTTGGTGATTCTTGGCATTCAAGACGGCATGAGCAATACCTTCTTGATCAAGTAAATGTGACAATAATTCAGAAGACTCAACGGCAACGGTCCCAATTAACATTGGTTGACCCTTGGCGTGACGTTCCTTAATATCGGCCACAACCGCCCGGAATTTACTATCCAAACTTGGGTAGAGTAAATCGGCATGATCTACCCGAATTACTGGCCGGTTGGTTGGAATTGCAATAACATCCATGTTGTAGATTTCGCGGAATTCTTCCTCTTCGGTCTTAGCAGTACCAGTCATCCCGGCCAATTTGTTATACATCCGGAAGTAGTTCTGGTAAGTAATGTTCGCCATGGTTTGTGACTCGTCTTCGATTTTGACGTTTTCCTTAGCTTCAATTGCTTGGTGTAAACCGTCAGAATAACGACGACCATCCATTACCCGACCAGTAAATTGGTCAACGATCATGACTTTGCTGTCTTGAACCACGTAATCAACATCACGCAGCATCACAAAGTTCGCCCGTAAAGCTTGATCCAAATGGTGATTTAAAACAGTATTATCAATATCGTACAAGTTCTTCGTACCAAAATAAGCTTCGCCTTTTTTGATACCTTGTTCTGTTAATGAAATTGATTTTGTCTGCCAATCAATCTTGTAATCTTCGTCTTCTTTTAAAGTCTTCGCAAAGCGATCAGTCCGCACATACATTGCTGTTGAACGCTTAGCTTGTCCAGAAATAATTAATGGTGTCCGGGCCTCATCAATTAAAATTGAGTCAACTTCATCGACGATAGCGTAGTTCAATGGCCGTTGGACCATCTGTTCCTTATAAACAACCATGTTATCCCGCAAATAGTCGAAACCTAATTCACTATTAGTTGAATAAGTAATGTCGCAATTATAAGCTGCCCGTTTTTGGTCAGTATCCATACTGTTCAAGTTCAAGCCGACAGTTAAGCCAAGCCACTTGTATAGTTCGCCCATTTCTTCGGCGTCACGACCAGATAAATATTCGTTGACCGTGACCACGTGAACACCTTCGCCAGTTAAAGCATTCAAATACACTGGCATAGTTGCTGTTAAAGTTTTACCTTCACCAGTTTTCATTTCGGCAATGTTACCCTCATGCAAGGTAATGGCCCCAATGATTTGCACTCTAAAAGGATAGAGGCCTAATACCCGACGTGCGCCTTCACGCACGGTGGCAAAAGCTTCTGGTAAGATTTGGTCTAATGTTTTGCCATTAGCCAATTCATCTTTAAATTTTGCTGTTTTAGCTTGTAATTCCTCGTCTGAAAGTTCAGCGAATTTGTCAGCATAGCTTTCAACTTGATCGGCGATTTTACCCATCCGGTTAACTTCGCGTTTGTCGCTTTCAATCCAGGTTTTTAAAATGTTTGCCATAAATCAAAATTCCTCTCCTGTCAATTAAATTCAATTTGTCATTTGACAGTATTCAATCTATTTTATCATTAAATATACAGACTGTGAATGGATAGCTTAAAATTAAGCCTAATTTGTCAGCAAATAAACAAAAAGCTTATTTATTAGTTTCACGAAGCACTGAACTGCAATTAGCACTTGTTCCTATTATACCAAATTCCCATAAAAAAAACGTCACCAATTACGAGTGCGCTCTGCACCGAGGTGACGTTGTACGGAAATAATTAAATTATTCGTCAGTTTCAATTAAGCCATAACGGCCATCGCGACGGCGATAAACAATACTTGTGCCATTGGTCTCAGCATCTTCGAAAATAAAGAAGTTATGGCCCAGCATATCCATTTGTAAGACAGCTTCTTCAGAATCCATTGGCTTCAAAGCCAAACGTTTTGTCCGAACAACTTTCATTTCGTCTTTCTTAGGTGCCTTTTCAGGTGCATCAATGGCACCATTAGCAGGTCCAGTCAATTCGAAGTCTTTAATGCCCTTCTCACGACTCTTACGATTGATCTTAGTCTTATATTTACGAATCTGACGCTCAAGCTTATCAGTTACTAAGTCAACACTGGCATACATGTCAGGTGAAGTCTCTTCGGCACGTAAAACTAAGTAAGGTAAAGGAATCGTTACTTCAACTTTAGCACTCTTGTCGGAATAAACTTTCAAGTTAACATGGGCAATTGAGTTTGAAGTCTCTTCAAAATACTTATCAAGTTTACTCAACCGCTTTTCGACATAACTGCGGATTGCCTCGGTAACTTCGATATTTTCTCCACGAACATTGAACGATAACATAGTCGTTCGCTCCTTTCAAGTTGCTATCAGTAGCCAATTTACTTATGGCTCACCTTCATTATATCTAAGCGCTTACTAATTAACAAATATAAACCCACGAAAAATTTAACGAGCTAAGGTCAAACTGGTGATTTTGCCACGATAGCCAGCTTGGCGAAGTGCTGATAAGCCGTGATATAACGTGGTTCCCGTCGTATAAATATCATCAAGTAATAAGATTTGTTTAAGTTCATTTTTTTCGGTCGCCGCCTGCTGACAGTAAAAATATTGCGGCGTCCGCAACCGCTGTTGGCGTGTTAACTGGGCTTGATGCGTGTCATGATCATGACACGCCAATAAGGGTGTTATTGGCAGCACCTCACCATACAACCCTAATACCGGATCAAATTGGCGCTGGGCAAAATGGCTCGAACTAGTTGGAATCGGCACAAATAAAACCGACTGCTTAACTGGTTGCGTGGCTTGACGCAAACTACCAGCGAAGACCTGTCGCAATTGATAATCACCGCGGCCTTTATACTGCTGAAAGTAGTCGTGCATCCCGACATTGTAACGAAATAAGGCTTGATTTCTAAGCAGTTCTCCCGATTGTTGCTGCCGGCGGATACAGTCACGACAAACTTCACTTTGTTTCAAGGACCGGCCACAGATCGAACAACAGCTTAATTGGTCAATGGTCTGAAAGTTTTTTTGACAACTAGAACATAATCGATCTTGATAAAATTGACGTTTAAAAAATAAGGCACATAACGAATATTGCGCCACAATTGGCTGTTGACATAATAAACAAATTGTCATCATAAGCCACCGGACACATGATTTAAATGTTTGATTTGCTGACAAGCTTGTTGAATCGCCCGCGTATAAAAATTGCAGCAAAAATAAACTTGTCCGATTGGGCCACCACTTGCCCGATCGGCTCGGCCAGCAATTTGTACCAGATTACTAGCAGTAAATTGCTGATGGTCCGCCGTGAGAATGACCACATCAATATTGTTAAAAGTAACCCCACGTTCCAGAATCGTCGTCGTAAATAACACCGTACCATGATTGGCACGAAAAGCCGCAACTTTGGCCAATCGTTGAGGATCTTTAGCATGAACTGTCGCCACAGCTATTTGAGGAAAAGCTAACTGCCAGGCACTTTGATAACGCGGTAATTGCGCTGCTTGGGGCACAAAAACTAACCAACGCCGCTTCTCAGCTAACAAATATCGGAATAATTGCTGGACTCGATTTGAAAAACCCTTTTTCTTAAAACTGGCGGTAATCAAAATCTGCGGTACTGGCAAATTACGGCCATGAAAACGACGTGGCAAATAATGCAACGGCAACTTTCCCTGTTGACTTTGACGTTGCAAGCTTGCTGGCGGTGTGGCGCTTAAATAAAGGCGCCGACCACCAACCTTCAGCGCTTTATTCACCGCATTTGCCAGCATTGGATTGCCAGCAAAAGGAAATGAATCGACCTCATCAATAATTAACAAATCAAACGCCTGCTTAAATCGAATCAATTGATGCGTAGTGGCAACAACTAATTGGGCTTGATAGTATGGCTGATGTTGCTGCCCATGTAATAAAATCAAACTTGTTTTGCCAAAGGCCTGTTGCAAACGCGGATATAATTCATTACAAACATCTAACCGCGGTGCTGCCAAACCAACACGCTGACCACCTTGCAAGGCAGCGGCAATAATCGGAAAAATCATTTCGGTTTTACCAGCACCGGTTACGGCCCACAGCAACTGAGCTGAAACAGTGTTATCGCAGTACTGTGTTAAAATGGCATTAGCGACTTGCGCTTGTTGCGCTGTTAATTTACCGGACCAAGTTAGTGGATTCGCACTGGCCATTGCTTGATCAACTGGCAAGCTAACTAATTGATCATGCTGGCTGACACGACCTAAAGCCAAACAAGCAGTACAGTATAATGCACCGGTCGCCAACTGCTGACTAGGCGCAACCGGCATCAAACATCGCTGACAAAACCATTCACCCGAATTATTTTGTTCAATACCGTTGGTCACTACTAATTCTGGCCACCAGCTGTGCCAAGTTGGTTCTTGAAGAAATTCTTGTAAATCTTCTGGCAACTCTTGCTGCAATAATTGCCGACCCAATAATAGTTGCCACCAATCTTGACATTGCGCTATCGTGGGTAAAATTGTCACCACCGCCTTATCCTTCAATGGTCAGTTATTATTAAATACGCAAAGGACGTGTGAATCATCGAAAGTTATCGAACAATTGCCACTAATAATCAAGCCGAGTTAATCATTAAAAAATCCCAATTCATTGGCCAGATTTTTCGGGTAACCACAGAAGAAGAAGTTCAGAACTTCTTAGCAGCGACCCGCCAGGCCAATCACAAGGCCAACCATAATTGCTTTGCTTATCAACTTGGTTTGCACAATGAAACTCAGCGTAGTAGCGACGATGGTGAGCCTTCAGGTACAGCGGGCGCACCAATTCTAAACGTTCTGCAGCAAGAAAATCTGAGCAACGTGCTGTGTATTGTGACCCGTTATTTTGGCGGCATCAAGTTAGGTGCTGGTGGTTTGATTAGGGCTTACGGACAAGCGACCACGGCGGCTGTCAATGCGGCTGGTCGAGTCGTCGCTATTCCCCAAGTTAATTACCAACT
This sequence comes from Lapidilactobacillus wuchangensis, assembly GCF_003946645.1. Taxonomy (GTDB): domain Bacteria; phylum Bacillota; class Bacilli; order Lactobacillales; family Lactobacillaceae; genus Lapidilactobacillus; species Lapidilactobacillus wuchangensis. The sequence goes on along the minus strand of NZ_RHOU01000002.1, from coordinate 298,785 downwards.
CATTATTGACTATGATCAATTTGACATCTTAACTCATTATTTGCAGGCACAAAAGATCAGCAGTGAGCAGCCAGAATACGCCGTGCAAATCACCATTAGTATTTGGTTAGATTCGGACACAGCTACGGAACAATTAGCCAATCTCAAAAACCTCCTTAGTGGCCGGGTCCAAATTAAAGAAATTGGGCAAGCATTCCATGAAGTACCGCTAACTGATTAGTGGCTTACTTTTTCAATTTTGAGCAACAATCCTCGCAAAACTGATTCAATGTGCTAGATCTTTGCACGTATTATTGAAAACGTCATTTTTAATTATTTTGTTGCCAATCACTTAAAATCGTTGTTAGATTATTAGCCGTGGTTAATGCCGTCAAAAGACGATCATTCTCGGTTAATTGGTCATTTAGCAACCACCACGATTTTAACTGGTCCATAGTAAAAGGGCTTGTTTTCAACAAATTACGTTGCCAAGTTAGTTCAAACGGAATGTCCAAATAATAAGTCAAACTCGTTGCATCAAAATATTGACTGGCTTGAGTCAACATGGCGCCATAAACATCACGACGTAAAATACCCTCTAAAATAACGATTGGATAGTGACGAGCACCAAATGCCAACAAATCAGCAATTAACTCAATCGCCGGTGAACCCACATGATCATTTGCATGGAGTAATTCACGGCGAAGGACATCTTGATGTAATAACAGACATTGTGCCGTGCCAAAATGTTCTTGTAATTGATTGGCCAGCGTTGTTTTGCCACTAGCAGAATTGCCACGGATTAAAATCAATTTTGACATGTAATTGCCACCTCAATGATGAATTTTATTAAAAAAAGAGCTAGTCATCGTCGTCAATTAACGACTGACTAACTCTTTTAAATTGCTCAATGAACAAAATTATTCTTCATGGTCGCCTGGATGGCGCTCCATCTTATGCACAATTCGTTGAATCAAATGTAATAATGGCTGACGGTCCTCGCCAACTAGGCCGATTGACTCGACAAACAATTCTAAGCCGAACAAAACACCAACAGTTAGTAGAATGCCGCCAATTAAAGTGGATAATGGATAGATTAAGGCAATAAACGCGAAGATCAAAGCCAAGCCATAAATCACTAGCACAGTTTGGCGATGCGACAAGCCTAACTGCATCAAGCGATGATGCAAATGATGTTTATCAGCTTCAGATATTGGCCGCTTGTTTAAAATTCGCCGTAACATTGCATAAACAGTATCGGTAATCGGCACACCCAGAATGATAACGGGAATGATCAATGAAATAAAGGTCACATTTTTTAAACCTTTAAGTGATAATACCGAAATCATAAAGCCAATAAACAATGCCCCTGTATCGCCAAGGAATATTTTAGCGGGATGGAAATTATGTGGCAAGAAACCGATCAACGCCGCCACTAAGGTAAAAATTAAAATTGCGACATAAGTATTGGCGACTGCCAAGAAGAAGTAGGCCATCACGCCCATCGTGAACAGTGCGATAATCGAAACCCCGGTAGCTAACCCATCAAGACCATCAATTAAGTTAACTGCGTTGGTAATCGCCATAATCCAGAAAAGGGTAATCGGCAAGCTTAACCAACCAAGTTGGAACGTGCCTAACCCGGGAATTGAAACAATATTCATACGAATTCCGGCTAAGAAATAAATCACCAAGCCGGCAATAATAATGCCGAGCATTTTCATTTTTGGTGATAACTCACGAATGTCATCGATCATCCCAGTTAGAATAATGATACATTCGCCTAAAGTGATCCCAAAAAGTTCATGACTGGGAAACTGATTTCGCAATAAAATAAAGACTGAGAAATTAAAAGCAATAAAAATTGCTAAACCACCCATTGTCGGCATCGGTTTCTTATTAACACGCCGCGCATTAGGATTATCAACAGCGCCTAAAACGAAGGCTAGCTTTCGAACAAATGGGGTAATTAATGCGGCGATAATCATCGTTAAGAACAATTTGACAATAATGCTAAACATAAATAAACTCGCTTTCTCAGTCAAAACTGTCATTTTACCGCCTAATTGCGGACAAATGTTTTTTATTAAGACTATGTATAACAAAAATAGCCGTGTAGCGGCTATTTTGCGTATTCAACCGTTCGTGTTTCCCGGATAACAGTCACTTTAATATGTCCAGGATACTCCAGTTCAGTTTCAATTTTGTTTTTGATATTACGAGCTAAAATAACTGCTTGATCATCAGAAATTTCTGCTGGCTTAACGATAACTCTAACTTCACGACCTGCTTGGATCGCAAAACTATGATCAACGCCATCAAAAGCATCCGTAATTGATTCCAACTTCTCTAACCGATGAATATAATTCTCTAATGATTCTGAACGTGCCCCAGGGCGAGCTGCTGAAATGGCATCAGCTGCAGCCACAATCACGGCAATTGGTGAGGTTGGCTCAACATCGCCGTGATGTGAGGCAATCGTGTTAATCACAACTGGTGACTCATGATACTTCGTTGTTAATTCAACACCAATTTCCACATGGGAACCTTCAACTTCATGATCAATTGCTTTACCTATATCGTGTAATAATCCTGCGCGTTTCGCTAAATTCACGTCTTCATCAAGTTCAGAAGCTAATACGCCAGCTAATTTTGCTACTTCAATCGAATGATTCAGAACATTCTGACCATAACTTGTCCGGAAATGTAATCGACCAACAATCTTAATTAAATCAGGATGCATTGAATGCAAGCCCAACTCAAAAATAGCTTGTTCGCCAAGATCACGAATGCGTTCATCCATTTCCTTACGAGCCTTTTCAACCATCTCTTCAATGCGAGCTGGATGAATCCGCCCGTCTTGAATCAGTTTCTCCAAAGCAATTCGCGCAATCTCACGCCGAATTGGATCAAAGCCACTTAAAACGACTGTTTCCGGTGTATCATCAATAATTAAATCAATACCAGTTAAAGTCTCTAAAGTCCGGATATTACGACCTTCACGACCAATAATTCGACCCTTCATTTCATCGTTAGGCAAGTTAACCACTGTAACGGTGTTTTCTGTTACGAGGTCAGCGGCACTACGTTGAATGGCGTCGACAACTAAATTCTTAGCCTTCTTATCGGCCTCACGCTTAGCATCAGACTCGCTTTCACGGATCATCACTGCACGTTCGTGGGTTAAGTCGTCTTTCAATTGGTCCGTAATTTCTTTACGAGCGGCCTCTTTAGATAAACCAGCAACTCGTTCTAATTCAGCTGCTTGTTGGTCAACTAATTGCGCTGCTTTGGCTTGTTGAGCCTCCACATTAGTCTGTTTAGCTGCCAAACGGTTTTCGTGTTCTTCCAGATTAGCTTCTTTTTTGTCCAAAGCTGTATCTTTACGATCCAAAGTTTCCTCACGCTGAACTAAGCGATTCTCGGAACGCTGCACTTCATTACGCCGTTCTTTTAATTCTGCTTCAATTTCGCCACGATAACGATGACTTTCATCACGGGCTTCCAATAAAGCTTCTTTCTTAGCTGTTGCTGCTTCTTTTTTGGCTCTTGCAATAATATCCTCAGCAGTATCTTTTGCTTCAGCAAGTTGTTCTTCATAAGTGCCTTTGCGAATAAAATATCCGACGACAACTCCAAGGCCTAACATGATGAATGCGATTGCGAGGATCATTGGTAAGTTTGGTACCATACTTTCCACCTCCGCATCATCAAAAAAATACATTTAGTAAATTTCAAAGATGTTAAATTTTTTTAGATTGATTACACGTCTTTTATTCTAGCGTTTCCCGCGGTGTGTGTCAATGAAACTTCGCGGGTCACAGCCTTGCAACGACGCTAAAAAAACTTTTTTAAGTTGATAAATAATTAAAAAGTCATGTCATTAGTTCCGACTGTTTCGCAAGATTTAACAAAAAAGCTGGTCAGTCCATAACGGACCAACCAGCTTTTATCGCCGAAATTCAACGATTTGATTTTAAAAGATAAATTGTAACGGCGTTATAGCGTTCAATTATTTATCAATTGGTAACGTTGTTTCTTCAGACTTCTTACCTTTAGTTTTAGTTGTTGGTTCATCCTCAGATTCAACACTATCGCCATCCATATCAAAGGCATGACGAACTTGTTTACGAACATCGGCTTCCATTTCGGGATGACTAGCCAAATATTCCTTAGCATTTTCCCGACCTTGACCAATTCGTTCATCATGATAAGAATACCAAGAACCAGCTTTATTGATAATATCTTTATCTGCTGCCATATCAAGTAATTCCCCATTACGAGAAATCCCCTTGCCGTACATAATATCAACTTCAGCAACTTTAAATGGCGGTGCCACCTTATTTTTGACAACTTTAATTTTCGTTCGGTTACCAATAATGTCCGTCCCATTCTTGATCTGTTCAGAACGACGCACTTCCAAACGGATTGTGGCATAGAACTTCAGGGCCCGACCACCAGGAGTTGTCTCGGGATTACCAAACATGATCCCAACTTTTTCACGAATCTGATTAATAAAAATAGCCACAGTTTTCGTTTTATTAATTGTCCCAGAAAGTTTCCGCAAAGCTTGAGACATTAAACGTGCTTGCAGGCCAACATGGGAATCACCCATTTCGCCTTCAATTTCTGCACGTGGTACCAAGGCAGCTACTGAGTCGACAACTAACAAGTCGATCGCACCACTGGTTACTAAGGCATCAGCAATTGCTAAGCCTTGTTCACCAGTATCTGGTTGTGACAATAGTAAATCATCGATATTGACACCTAATGCTGTCGCATAAGCAGGGTCCATCGCATTTTCAGCATCAATGTAGGCTGCCGTGCCACCCAGTCGCTGTACTTCGGCAACTGCATGTAAGGCAACGGTGGTTTTACCAGAACTTTCTGGCCCGTAGACTTCAATAATTCGGCCACGGGGATAACCGCCAACACCTAGCGCATGGTCTAAGGCCAGGGAACCTGTTGAGATGGTAGAGATCTGGGTATCAACTTTGTCACCCATCCGCATAACGGCACCCTTACCATAATTCTTTTCAATTTTCTTTAACGCATTTTCCAATGCGGTTTGACGTTCATCTTTAACCATAAGTCCTCCTTCTAAGCTTTGACGCTTAGCACAACTTTAATTTTACCGACTGACTTACTAAAATGCAAGTCAAAAGCGAACAAATGTTCTAATTTTTATTTAGTTCATCATACAGTAATTTAAAGCCGGCTAAAGCAGCACGTTGGCGAATTTCATTGCGAGCTCCGGCAAAATGATACTCCTGGACAATCGTAAATTGTTGGGGACGCGCCAAGGCAATATAAGTTGTCCCAACTGCTTGCCCTTCTAATTGATCAGGACCAGCTACCCCAGTAAAGCCGAGTCCAAAATCACTGCCAATTAACTGACGCGAACGTTCAGCCATTTCTTGCGCAACTTCTCGACTAACCACACCGTGTTCGCTGATCACATTAGCAGGAATACCCAATACTTTTGCCTTAATGTCATTTGCATAGGTCACAAAGCCACCAGCAAAAACTGTGGAAGCGCCAGCAACACTTGCTAAGTCTGCTTGAAACAAGCCAGCAGTCAAACTTTCAGCCGCCGTAACCGTCAACTTAGCCTGCTTAAGCAAAGTCACGACCTCGTCTGGTAAACGCCGGTCTTCGCCGTAACCGACAAAATAAGGAGCCAACCGGGCAACAATTTGTTGCATCACTGGTTCAATCGCGGCTTCGGCAAGCTCAGTCGAAGCTGCCTGAGCGGTGACCCGCACCCCAATCTCGAAGCCTTTCAAATAAGTGGCAATCGTTGGATTCTGTTGTTGAGTAATGATATCAGCCAATTGCGTGGCCAAGAAGGATTCACCGAGGCCATAAAAGCGCGCCATTTTTGAGACGATTTTTTGTGGTGAACCCGCGATTTCTGGCAATAACGGGGTAACTGCTTCGGCCAGCATGGGACCAAATTCTCGTGGTGGCCCTGGTAAAATAAAGTAACTATGATCAGCGGTTTTATAGTAACAACCAACTGCTAAGCCCACCCGATTTTTTAGAGGTTGACCACCAGCCAAATAAAGGGCCTGGGCCAAATTATTAGCTGGCATTTTACGATCCATTTGTTGTTGCCACTGCTGAAGTTTCGCCAAGGCGTCCTGATCCTCGACTAATTTCACCGCTAAATGTTCAGCTAAAGTTTGCTTAGTTAAATCATCTGGCGTTGGTCCTAACCCACCAATTAAAATTAACAGATCACTGCGACCTTCCGCAATTGCAATTGCATCAGTTAATCGCGTCGGATTATCACCGACCACGGTTTGATACTGACTGACAATTCCAACTTGAGCCAGTGCTTGGGCTGCTAACTGAGCATTGGTGTTGACAATTTCACCTAACAATATTTCCGTACCAACCGCAATTATTTCTGCTTTCATGCCACTACCTCCAAATACGTTATTTTTGATAAATAATTTTAAAAACTTAACAAAAAAAGAACGAGCCGTTGCATTGAAAGTGCTTCGGCCTCATTCTTCGATAAACTATTAAATTAATCATTGGTATCTTTAAAGACTTGGCGATTCTGAATAAAGTAATCTGCACCTGAGTAAATTGTAAAGAATAAGCAGATGTATAACAAGACCAAGCCAATTGGGAAGTGAATCGCCGCAAAGAAGATGTCATTCAACAATAAGAAAATAATCGACAACATTTGGGTTGTTGTTTTGATTTTACCAGGCATTGCTGCTGCCATCACTTGACCATTTTGTTCCACAATCAATAATCTTAAGCCAGTCACTGCTAACTCACGACACACAATAATGGCCACGACCCAGGCAGGTGCCTTACCTAAAGCAACTAAGAAAATAAATGCGGTCATGACCAGCATTTTGTCGGCCAAAGGATCAGCAAATTTCCCGAAATTAGTCACTAAATGATTTTTGCGAGCAATTTTACCATCGAGCATATCGGTTAATGAGGCCACGATGAAGACGATTGCTGCAATCAATTGTTGAATTGGAATCACGGCGCCACCGACAGTTAATTGTCCCCAAGGCCAAGTAATTGCCAATAGCAACATGAAAATTGGAATTAAAATAATCCGAAAAACCGTTAGTTTATTTGGTAAATTCATTTAATTAGACCCGCCTTTAATTTATTCAGAATCACTGGTTGAACTTGCGCTCTGTACATTAAAGGTAAACGTCTGAACAACTGAAGCGCCAGTTGCCGTTGAAAGAGCAACAGATTTATCATTCAATTTAACCGTTGTATTAGGTGTGTTCCCACTTTGAACGGTGAAAACAGTCGTATCAGCTGGTAACGTAATGCTGTGGGTGCCGCCAGCTTGTAAAACACCTTGCCAACTCGTACCACTACCATTATTAACCTGAACCTGAATCCAAGCTGAACCTGAATTAGCGCCAACGACTAACGTATTCTCACCACTTGGTAAGTTCGTGACAGTAAAGGCGTTGGTTGAGCTGCTATCCTGTTCAACTTTAAGTTCTTCCTTCTTAGATGAACTTGAAGACTTCGAGGATGATTGACTAGACTCACTCTTTTTACTTGATTCAGAAGATTTCTTGCTGGATGTCTTTGATTTCTTGCTTGAAGAAACAATTTCTGAACTTTGATCAGGGATTTGAGTCTTTCGTGAATTTGCTGCCCGAACCGCGAAGAAATACAGACTAGCAATCACAATGATCACTACAATACCAATAATGATTTTACCAGTATTGTTGCGTAACCAACTACCAAAAGAAGTTGATTCATCATGTAAAGCTCGCGTCTTGTTTTCAATCGAGTTTTCAGCATATTCTTTTGGTTGTGGCTCAGGAATCTTATCACTGTATTCGTCTAACAGTTCGTGACTGTCTAAACCAACTGTTTCTGCGTATTGTTTAATAAACGCACGCACATAAAAGTCACCGGGGAGTTGGTCAAAATTACCTTCCTCGATTGCGACTAAATAACGTTTTTGAATCTTTGTAATTTGCTGCAAATCATCAAGGGTATAACCTTTTTCGATTCGCGCACTACGTAACTTTTTTCCTACTTCATCCATCAGTTATGTTCACCACCAGCTATTATCGTAATTATTATATCATACTCTCCGAAGAGGACCTATTAAGATTACCTTATATTTTACTTTAACCAACCACCGTCTATGTAAAGAGTTTGACCGGTTAAATAGTCAGCATCCGTTGCTAAAAGGTGTTTGACCCAAGTCGCAATTTCCTGAGGTTGGGCTAGCCGCCCCAAGGGAATTTCAGCTTTCAAATCAGCCAACTCGTTTTCTGAAAAATCAGCATTCATTTGCGTCGCCACTGCGCCTGGTGCCACCACATTAACCGTCAAACCACTACCAGCAACCTCGCGGGCATATGCATTGGCAAAACTAGATTGTGCACCCTTCACCGCGCTATATAGCACTTCCATGGCACTACCAACCGCCCCATAAATCGAACCGATGAAAACGATTCGACCATGATCTTGCGCTAATAAATGCGACTCAGCGGCACGAATCAAGGCCATGGGTGAGAATAGATGCAGTTGAAACAATTGTTGCTGCTGTACTGTCGTTGTGGTTGAGAACAATTGATAATCAGTGGTCCCCTGGGCAAAAATCAGGGCTTGGTAATCACCAAATTGATTCAATAATCCCGGTTTCAGAAAATCAGCAGCCATTAAATCAGCCGTAAAATACTGAAAATCTTGTTGGGGATAAGCCTGACTTAATTGCTGACAAGCAGTTTCCAGGATTTCTGCATGATGAAATCCATGTAATACTAAGGACCAGCCGGTTGCGGCCAATTGTTGACAAATTGCCTGACCAATATCACCAGAAGCCCCAAACACAAACGCACGTTGACTGCCATTTGATTGTATCATTTTTCTAAATCACCGCCCACTAATTGCACAGTTGCTAAGGAACTATTTTGTAAAAACTTACGAAAACGCTGCTGGACATCTGCTACTTGCCGCGTGGTTAAATACTGCTTAATCTCAGCAGTTTGCCAACCGTAGAAGCCTAGTTCAGCTGACTCTAAACCAAGGCCACCTAAAGCATCGTCACTAAACAGAATATTACCCACCATTTCGCGTTTTACTCTTTCAAATAAGGTTTGATCGAGCACGACATCAGCCTGTAAGATCTGTTGCAAATTAGCTAACAGCTCTTGTGGCCGCGGTGAATTGGCGGTAAATAACACGTAGTTATATTGTCGCTCGACAGTGGTATTAAACTGGAAGTTATCATCGATCAGGCCAGCATCTCGCCACTGGCGAACGGGCAGGGACATTTCACCAAACAAAGTGGTCAAGGCTAGTTCCAAATCCAATTGTAAACAGATAGCTGCATTTAAGTCCGGTTCATTTTGACCACGCAAGCCTAAACCGGTCTTCGTATTAGCCGTTGGTAACGCCGGTATTGCAGGAATAATCTGCTTTGTTGTCGTTAACGGCCAATCAGTCGGCGCCACTTGATCAGTGCGCCCCAATTGTTGCCATAACGCTGAAGCTTGCAAATATGACTTCACTGCCGTTTGCTTAAGATCGGCCACAATTGTCAATTGCATTCGCTGAGGTTGATAGAAATATTGATGGGCCGCGAATAAAACTGCTGGTGTGATGACCTGCAAACTAGGCAAATCGCCAGCAATATCTTCAGCAATTGGTTGATCAGGATATAGCTTGCCTAACAATTGCATGTCTAACTGCCAATCTGGTTGGTCCTGATACATCTTAATTTCTTGACTAATAATTTGGCGCTCATTCTGAACACTAGTTAATTGAAAGTAAGGTTCGCCAACCAGACGTGCTAACAGGTCCAAATTCGTCAAAAGATGTTCAGAACCAGAGAAATAGTAGGCCGTTTTCGAAGCGGTGGTAAAAGCATTCGTCTGCGCCTGCTGTTCGGCGAATTGCTGACTAATATCGCCATCAGCTTTGTTAAATAATTGATGTTCCAAAAAATGAGCCGTACCCGCTGGCAAAACTAACGAGCCGCTTTTAGTCGGTAAGTTGCGATCAAGACCACCGAAATCGACCATCACCACTGCAAATTGACTCAAAAAGCCAGGCTTATCAATTAAATTAACCGTTAAACCATTATCAAGCTTGAATTGACTCATTCTGCCGTCGCCCCCTGCCCTTGTAAAATTGTCGTGACTCTAAGTTGTGCTTGTTGCGCAATTTGACCAAGGAATGCGGGATCAACTTCAGCAAATGCCTGGGCATAGTTGGTCGCTGAACGTTGGGTCGCTGGTTGCAATGCTTGAATTAAAGTCCGATTCAATAAGCGTTGTGGCGAATCAACAACCAAGCGGCGCTGGCTAATCATGTCTTGCTGGGTTAATTGAATCAAGTCTGCTGGGGTTTGGCCATGTTTAATTTGTTGCCAGGCCTGATCAATAGTCGTTAAGGCCAAATCAATGTTTTGTTGATCCAAGCCGGCTTCAATCAACAACCAATTGTTTAAGGCATCATAACTAGCACTAATATCATAAACCAAGCCTAATTGTTCGCGAACCATTTGGAATAATAACGACTGTTCACTGCCACCTAAAACGCGCGCTAATAAACTAAAACGTTGAATCTCAGCTGGTTGACGCACATCTGTCACCTGATAAGCCAAAGTCAAGCGGCTTTGTTGGCCGGGAATAGTTTGGCGTTGCGTGGTTTGATCAGCCACTTTAGTCATCAAAGCCAAATCATTTTGAACTTGAACCGGCCGCGCGGTAAACGGTAACGCTTGCTGCAGCAAAGTTGGCCAAGGCCAGTTTTGCTGATCGTTTGTTAACACCGTAATGGCTACCTGCCAGTGTTGCAGGATTTCTTGATACAGTGCTTGCAAACGTTCATAGCTAATGGCCGTTAATTCAGCTAAACTCCCAGTTGCCGGTGTGCGATAATTTTGACCTAATTGGGCTTGGGCGAAATAAGTTTGCTTCGTTTGGACAAAAGCCTGATAATCAAAATCTTCTTGTAAGTCACGTAATTCACTGGCTAAAGCCTGGCGCTCAATCTGAAAGGACCGCTCACCAGCAGCCACTGGCATTAATGACGCAAAAACCAACTGCTGCAGCAACGCTAAAACTGCCTGCAAATTACTGTGCTGATAATCAGCTGGCACTTGCGGCTCAACAAACGCCAAGCGAACCATTAAATCATGATAGCCACCCAGGGCGCGATGAGTAATTTGCAAATTGGCACCATATAAATCGGCCAATTTAGCTGCTAGCTGTTCACTTTGAGGAAATTGTTGACAGCCTGACGCTAAAATTCGGCTTAGCAGTTCCAGCTCAGTAAAGTTAGCCTGATCAATTTTTGCTAAAAAATGACACTCAATTAAATTTGTTTGAAATTTCGTTGTTGGCTGGATTAAAATGCCAACCCCATTCGTTGTTGATTTATCCACCACTGACTCCTCTGACCTTGCTAACACATTAAGAATTTAAGATAAATATTGATCTGGATTAGGTTGCTCAGCTGTTTGACCAGTAAATTGCTGATAATTAGCCTCCGTCCAAATTACTTTCCGGCCTTTACTGCCTTCAGACGGGCCAACCACGCCTAAGCGTTCCATATCTTCCACGATCAAAGCGGCGCGATTATAGCCAATCCGAAAACGCCGCTGGATCATTGAAGTACTGGCCTTATCCTCTTGAATGACATAGGCAACTGCTTCATTAAAATGTTCATCATGTTCATTTTCTGGGTCGGCTTCGCTAACATCATTAACGTGCGCCATTAATTCCTCATCATATTCAGCCGGCCGTTGTGCTTTGACAAAATCAATAATTTGTTCCACATCTTGACTGGAAATATAAGCGCCCTGAACCCGAACTGGTTTAGACAATCCTAGTGGCGCAAACATCATATCCCCACGACCAAGCAACTTCTCAGCCCCGTTCATATCAAGAATTGTCCGCGAATCAATTCCGCTAGAAACCGCAAAAGCAATTCGGGAAGGAATATTTGCTTTGATCAAGCCAGTAATGACATCAACGGATGGTCGCTGAGTGGCAATAATCAAATGAACTCCGGCTGCCCGGGCTTTTTGTGCCAAACGAACGATTGAAGTTTCAACTTCATTACCAGCAACCATCATTAAATCAGCCAATTCATCGATCACAATGACTAAGAAAGGCATTTCTTGCATGACCGGATTCGACTTGTCAGCATTATTTTCCCGAACCTTACTATTGTATTCTTTAATATCACGAACTGCGGCCGCTTCAAAACGTTGATAACGATCTTCCATTTCGGTTACGGCCTTATTTAAGGCATTGGCCGCCTTTTTCGGATCAGTCACTACTGGTAATAGCAAATGAGGAATATCATTATAGACGGATAATTCAACCATTTTCGGATCGATCAACATTAATTTCACTTCATCTGGCCGCGCATGCATTAAAATGCTGGTAATAATCACGTTGATCATGACTGACTTACCACTACCAGTTGAACCGGCGATCAATAAATGGGGCATTTTCGTCAAATCAGCCGTCATAATCTGGCCAGTCACCGACTTACCCAGTGGCACTTCAAGCACCTTGCCGGGATGTCGCGGCTGCTTTTCAATTACTTCACGGAAAGAAACAGTGGCAATCGTCCGGTTAGGGACTTCAATCCCCACGTAAGGTTTCCCAGGAATCGGGGCTTCAATCCGAATATCTTTGGCAGCTAAGGCGAGGGCTAAATCATCAGCTAAATTCACAATTTTATTGACCTTCACGCCTAAACCTGGCTTAACCTCATATTTAGTCACCGTCGGTCCTAAATCAGCATGGATAATTTTGACGTCAACACCGAAGCTTTGGAAAGTTTGGGCCAAAATATGACGATTTTTCTGAATCAATTCCAATTCGCCACTTTGGTCTGTTGGCGGAATCACGCTTAATAAGTCCGTCGTTGGTAACTGATAATTACTATAATCAGGTTGATCAGCACTGGCTGCAGCTGAAACTGCCGTGGCTGGTGCCGTTGGTTGATTTGCAGTGGGTGTGCTCACTAAACTAGTGGTTGCTGGGTCAGCCGCTGGCACATTGGCAGGATTGGCTGACGTTGGTTCAACATCTGGCGCTACGGAAGCCGCCATTTGTTCTGGTGTCACCACACCACCCGTTGGCGTAAAGTTGACATCAAAGCCATCATGGGCCGTTGGTAAATCTTTATCAGTTGAGTTCAAATTAGTAGCCGCGGCTGGTTTTTTAGGTGCCTTGGTCGCTGATGTTGGCGCTGACTTCTCAGCCGCGACTGGCGCATCGGCACCTAATTGTGTTTCCTGCTGCCGTAACATTGCTGCTACTGAATCGTGACTGCGTTCCGCTTGGGATTGGCTTGTTTGAATATCAAAGTCCGCATCAACCTCAGGGCTAGTGGTTGTCTGATCAGGGCGAGCTGCTTCCTCGTCGGGTTCAGCAAATAATCGTTCCCGTAAACCAGAAAAAGCCAGTCTAATTTTACTCCCAACAAATTGCAGCCCGCGACCGATTTTCTGTAAAAAGCGCACCACATCTTGAAAAGGTACACCGGCAAACATCAATAATCCCGACAAAATCAATAGAATAGCAATTAAAATTGTTCCCCAGTTGCTCACTAAGAAGTAAGTCGCACTGTAACCCAACGCGCCCAGTAAGCCACCACCAACAGGTTGCGTCACGCGGCCACGCTGAAAATCAGCTTTCAATAAAGACCATGTAATATCAAAAAATTGGGTATGAACTTGTTGGTGACTGAAAAGAATTTCCGAATCCAGCACTAAACTGCCAAAATAAACCAGCACCATCCCAGTAAAACGTTTTGCAGGAATGCGATCAGGAAAATGACCACTCACTAATAGATACAAGCCCGTCATGCCAAAGACCACTGCGGCGATTAAGTAAGTATCACCAACAAATAGACGGAAGGTATTCGCAAATAAGTTACCCAAAAAGCCCCAGCGAAAAATGGCTAGAACAGCAATTAAAGTAAAAATAAGGCCAGTGACATTGAAACCAACTTTGATTTGCTGGCGACGTTTCTTTTTACTGGTTTTACGACGTTTACGTTTTGTTTTAGCCATTATTCCTCCGTGCCTTTCTTCAAAATTCGATTAACTCACCCAGCAATCCATCAACCTGGCTGAGCTATGTTTTCAAAAAATAATCCGATAATGAATCTAAAAACCCGACCAATTCAGAAACTGGATTGAACGGGTTTTTCACTGTCAAAAACAGCAACTGCTTTTTTAAATTGTTAGATTGGCGGTCACTAAGTCATTAAAATGACCACGGTCACCCAATCAAGGCTACTTTAATTTATCGTGATCATAGCGATGACTTAATTCCAAGCCAGCAAATTGTTGTTGGCGTAACGCCTCATAAATCACTAAAGCGGCAGTGTTTGACAAATTAAGTGCCCGCACTTTATCCGTCATCGGAATTCGCAAGCATTTTTCAGGATTTTCACGCATGAAATCCTCTGGTAAACCAGTTGTTTCCTTACCAAACAAGAAATAATGGTCCTGTTTAGTGTCCGTGAAATCCTGATCGCTATAAACCAAATTCGAAAACTTAGTAATTAAATACAGATAACGTTGATCGGGCACTGTGGCCAAAAATGCGTCTAAATTATCGTGATACTCAATGTTAACATTATCCCAGTAATCCAAACCAGCCCGTTTCAAATGCTTATCATCAGTTTGAAAGCCAAGGGGCCGAATTAAATGTAAAGTTGTTCCCGTTGCGGCACAAGTCCGGGCAATATTCCCAGTATTAGCTGGCATCAGTGGTTCAAATAGCGCAATATGATTAGTCAATTGATAAACCTCTTTTTAATTTACAAATTATATTTAATAATCAATCACGAGCATTGCCAAATCGTCAATAAAATTGGCGAAGCAATCGTGATACTCGCTAACCATTTTAACATACTTAATCTGAAGAAAACACGCCACAAAAAAATGTAGTTCCTCGGTCAGCCGACAGCGAGAAACTACATTAGTAAGATTATGATCAACACTTTTAGCAAAGGCTACCCTTGATAAAAGTCTGACTTAGACCTTAGCAATAATATAACACGTCTAAATTTTATTTGGCAAGCTTTGTTTTCAGAAAATTAACCAATCTTTGTCATGCAACTTGCCCATAGTTGAAAACAAAATTGTACTAGTTAGGATTAGGAGTTGCTGATTGTATGAACAAGCGGGAAAATCACTAAAACTTAAAAAGGCGTTGAAACGGAACTGGTTCTGACTGCATTCCGGGCTTGCTGGTTGTGGAACGCTGCCGGCATCGATTTGAACCCACTATAAATTAAGGAGCAAAATCATTAAAACCCGATGAAAACGTTAAGACTAAATTGCGTCTGACAGCATTGCGGGCTGCTTGTCGTGGAACGCGGCCGACACTGATTGAAGCCTTTTTTCAAAAGTCTTCAATACAGGTCTTATTGTAAGTGCTAAAGCACTAACAATAATTTGGCGGCTGACGACAAGATCCCTCCATTCCGTCTGGAGTTAAGGTGGTACATTTAATAATTGTTAGTGCTTAAGACAGTGTTGTGAGATTCAGTAGCTCATTTCAATCAATAGTAATAGTTGAACAGTGACATAAAAACGGCGTGACAACTCTCTTCTCAGTAAAGATTGTCACACCGGTTTTATATCACCACAATTTGGTTCGGCCAAGTAGTGGTGCTTAATTCTGTTAGTTTAATCCAGGCAGGGGCCCAGCGATTGGCGTCAATGGTGAAATTATTCTTGCCGCTTTAGCGGTTAGAATAAGGCTTGTATTTGAGATTGTTGCGCAGCAATAAGCTCAAATCAACGCCCACCATGTTCCACGCCCTCTTAATCGCTGGGCCCCTGCCGTATTCACCTAAGGAGCGACTCAGAACAATGCCAGAACGTTCGACTGTAACGGAGTTGTTTGCTATTCTACCAAAATCTAATTTAGAATCAACATTTCATGCCACTAATTTCACCCAGCAGCCTCCCTTTTCAAATTAAAAAAGAAAACTAAGATTTATCAGCGGGTTGCTCAGTGTCTTTCGGCGTTGGTGTTGGTGTCGCCGGCTGGACATCTTCTTCGTACAGGCCAGAAACTTGTTGGAACCATTGGAAGAGATGACTAATTAAAATCTTCAATACCGCATAAACAGGAATTCCTAATAAGACGCCTAACAGACCGAACATTTTACCAGCAGCCAATAATAGGACTAAGGTTGTCGCTGGATGCATTTCCATCTTGCTGCCGACAACTAATGGCGCCACCACTCGTTGTTCAATAGTTTGCTCGATTGCAAAAACAATCAGGACTTTGACTACCATAAATGAATTGGTGAAAGCGGCAATAATCAAAGCGGGAATCATTGCTAAAAATGATCCCAAGTAAGGAATCAAATTCAGAAAGCCAGCCAAAACGCCGAGTGTTAAAGCGTATTTTTGGCCAATAATTGAATAACCCACTGAGAACATTACGCCGACCCAAAAAGCAACGGTTAATTGGCCGCGAATGTAGTTGCTTAAAGAAACATTGACTTCGGTCAATAACTGACTAGTTGATTGGCGAAACTTCACTGGCACAAATTTTAAAATATAAGGGCGGAATTTCGGCCCATCTTTTAACATGAAAAATAGTAAAAATGGTGCCGTGGCTAAAATAACCAAAATATTGGTGATCACGCTAACGGCCGAGGTAATGTTATTAAACCAGTCGTTGACGCTACTATTAATTTGTTTCGTTAAAATTTTGCTTGAATCACTGATCTGTTCGCTAATTTGTTTGCGAACACTAGCTAAATGAGGACTGCTAAGCACTTTATTAAACGTGTCCTCGATATTTTGCCAATACATCGGCCAATTCTTGATCATTTGTTGCGTTTGATTCTGAATAATTGGAATCAACGTCAGGATTCCCCAAACGATTAAGCCAATCACAGCAATGAAAATAATCGTGATTGTTAAAATTCGGGGAAAGCGAAAATGACGTTCAGCTAATTCAACAACTGGCTCAATTAAATAATAAAGGACCCCAGCTAACAAAATCGGTGGCAAGGCCATGCCTAGAAATGTACCAACTGGTTGAAAGATCCAGCTCATGTTGGCAAACAACCAAATAACGATCAACAGTAACATCACGTTGATCAAAATAACCGTGGCTTTATTATTCAAGAACCATTGATAAAACCAGGAATTTCGTTTGGGCTTATTTGAATGTGGTTCACTCATTGACCTGACTCCTTAAGACAAAAATTGACAGTTCTGAACATTAACTGACGCTCAGACTGTTGCGGCAATCAATCTAGAAATGATAAACGATTTCGGTGCCAACTTTAAAAGTGGGCTTAACGCCTTGATTGTCGAAATGAAGCGCGTTCTGCAGTCCAGAAGGACCAGCCTCGCCAAAAACTAAAGTGACATGGCCAATTGATTGTAAATTATCATTGACTAATTTGCCGACCCGATTAATCACATAATCATGACCATCAATCGTCAAACGATCATTCACAGCCAACTTAATTTTAGCTTGATCCTGTGGTTGCGCAAATTCTTGAATCACGGCAACTTCACGCAAAGCCTCACTGGCAGTTTGATTAAATAAAATAACCATTTCATCACCATCAGTCAGTGCTTGTGGGCCAATTGCGGTCACTTGTGCTTTAACATCCATCTTCGCTACCTACCTCTATTAAAAATAGTTTGCTGCCCCAAATTATTTGTCAACCAACTTGTTGCATCAAACTTAATTTCATCATAGCACAATTTTAGCACAGGCCGTCCTTTTAATGTAACAAGTTGAATGGGTTTCCCTGTTCGGCAAAACATTAAATTTCTGCCACATTTTGTCATGAGCCAGAACGGTTATGCTATACTTACAATGAATAAAAATGGAGGTTTGTGCAGAATGCAAGAAAAAGTTTTTTTTGGCGGCTACACCCGTCGAGAAGGTCAAGGCATTTACACGGCTTGGCTGGATACTGAAAAAGAAGAAGTTAGTGAACCCCAAGCATACATTAAAGTTCCTCAAGCAACTTATTTAGCAATTAGCCAGCGTAATATCCTTTACACTGTTAGCAAAAATGCTGCTGGCGAAGGTGGTTTAAGCGCCTATGATTTAAATGGCGACCAACCAACTTTCATTAATGATGTGATGGCTGTTGGTGCACCACCTGCTTATGTGGCCATTGATGAAGCGCGTCAACTCGTTTATGGTGCGAATTATCATAAAGGCCAAGTTTTGGTTTATCGAATTTTAGCGAATGGTGGTTTGGAATTAGCAAGTAGTACAACACATGTTGGTAGTGGCCCCCGCCCTGAACAAGATAGTGCCCATGTTCATTTCACTGATTTAACTCCTGATCAACGATTAGCAGTTTGTGACTTAGGCACTGACGAATTAGTCACTTACGATGTTAGCGCAAATGGCAGTTTAACTAAGGCCGCTACTTATCGCACTGAAGCTGGTTATGGTCCCCGTCACCTGGTCTTCAATCCTAATGGTCAAATTGCCTACTTACTCGGTGAATTATCCAGTAAGGTTCAAGTCTTACGCTATGATAAAGCCACTGGTGCTTTCGAATTAGAAACAACCTACGATTTAATTCCGGCTGATTACACTGAGCATAATGGTAGTGCGGCAATTCGTATTAGTCGTGATGGTCGTTTCCTGTATGCGTCTAATCGTGGTCACAATTCAATCGCTGTTTTTGCGGTCAGTGCTGATGGTTTATCCTTGCAATTATTGCAACGGATCAGCTCTGAAGGCGACTTCCCTCGAGATTTCAATTTGGACCCAACTGAGAAATTCGTCATTTGTTCTAATCAAAACACTGATAATTCAACTTTATATCGGCGTAATCCCGAAACGGGCTTTTTGACTAAAATTCAACAAGATATTGTGACACCAGAAAGTGTCTGTGTCGTTTTCCATTAATTGCGCTCTTAAAAACAAACATGAAAGGATGTTCGCCGCGTGAACATTATTAAAGCCATTATCCTGGGTATCATTGAAGGGATCACTGAGTTCTTACCAATTAGTTCGACGGGCCATTTATACTTGGCTGACGAATTTATTAAGTTAAAAGAATCAACAGCTTTCATCAACATGTTTATGGTCGTGATTCAACTAGGTGCTATTCTGGCCGTGGTGATTCTTTACTTCCATAAATTAAATCCCTTCTCCCCTAAGAAAAATCGGGTTGAACGTGGTCAAACTTGGCAACTTTGGTTTAAAGTAATTGTGGCCATTTTGCCATCAGTCATTATTGGCTTTCCGCTAAATGATTGGATGGATGAGCATTTGACTTCTTGGCAAGTCATTGCCACCACTTTAATTGTTTATGGTATTTTGTTTATCATCATTGAACGGCGTAACGCTCACCGGCCCAGCCGTTTAAATGATTTAAACACTCTGCCATATCTGACCGCCTTAGAAATTGGGTTGTTCCAAGTCCTCTCATTAGTTCCGGGGACCTCACGTTCTGGCGCCACAATTCTTGGCGCAATCTTAGTGGGGACGTCACGCTACGTCGGGACTGAATTCTCATTCTTCTTAGCAATTCCAACAATGTTTGGGGCCTCACTGCTCAAGATTTGGAAATACTTCAGTCATGGCAACGTCTTTACCGGTGAACAAACGGTGGTCTTGTTAGTCGGCACGTTTGTTTCCTTTATCGTCGCTTACTTCGCCATTCGCTTCCTGTTAAATTATATTAAGAAAAACGACTTCCAAGCTTTTGGTTGGTACCGAATTATTCTTGGTGTCGTTGTCATTGCCTACTTTGGTTTACGAACCATTCTTTAGAATTAGCACCCATTAATCAAAACAAATTGTACGCTAGTTTGGCCCATCGACTAGGGTACTTTTTTAAATTAGATAGGAGCGATTTAATGTTAAAAGAAGTTGCAGTTGAGAATTACACCTTAATTCCGCGAGCAGTTGCAGTTGGCGCGCAACGAATCGAATTAAACGACAACTTAGCCGTCGGTGGCACCACTGCCAGTCATGGCGTGATGGCTGAGGCAGCTCGTTATTTGAACGAAAAACAAATTCCTCTAGTCGCCATGATTCGACCTCGTGGCGGGAACTTCGTTTATACTGATACTGAATTAAAAATGATGGAATCTGATTTATTTGTAGCCCAACAATTAGGCGTTGATGCCGTTACTTTTGGCGCCTTGACTGCCAATAATGAACTGGATACGGAAGCAATGGAAATGCTCATTGGCGCTGCGGGTGGTCTTGATATTGTCATGCACATGGCTTTCGACGAAATTCCTGTAAATCGCCAAGCGGCCACAATCGACTGGTTAGTCGATCATCATGTGCAACGGATTCTGACTCATGGTGGCCCCCTATCAGTACCAATCGATCAACATTTAGCCCAACTAGCGCAAACGATTGCCTTAGCTGATGGTCGAATCGAAATCTTGCCTGGTGGCGGCATTACTGCTGATAATGCTGACCAAGTCAGTTCTTTCCTTGGCGTCAATCAACTTCACGGCACGAAAATTCTCGGTGCACTTGAATAGCTTCCACTTAGTTCAAAAACATTAAAAATAGCCAAAGTGCTGAAACAGAATTGCGTCTGACTTCATTGTGGGCTTGCTGGTTGTGAAACACAGCCGGCATTAGTAGTACCAGTAAATAATCTTCAAATTGATCGTATCATTTAATCAGACGAATAGCCTGTTTGCCAGTCCTTATTTTCTCGGACTGGTCAAACAGGCTATTCGTTTACAATAATTTGATTTTCTAAATTTTAGTGCACTACTCAAAAGTTACAACCAAGTAGATATCTAGTCATTAAGTAGCGACTTAACTGATTTAGTTATTTTATCCACGTTTACGAAGGTCATGATGAGCTGTTGTTTGCCAAGTGATCGCCCCGGTTTGTTTAAAGCCAACCGTATTAGCGACTACGTACAACGGTCGTTGGCGGCTGGCCGTAAATATTCGGCTGAGATAATCACCTAAGATACCGATTGTAAGTAGAATTGCGCCACTGCATAGACACATCATGAAAACCAGCAAAGTCACGTTCGTTGCATGTCCAGCAAGCAAGCTAATCAAGGCGAACAGGCTGCCAAATCCGACTAAGACACCACCGAACCAAGTTGCCATTTTTAAAGGCATGGTTGAAAATGACGTAATCCCATCTAAGGCTAATTTAACCATTTTCCGTAACGGGTACTTGCTCTGACCAGCCAGCCGTTCTTGCCGCTCATAAACCACAGCGGTTTGACGGAAGCCCACCCAACTGACCAAGCCACGCACATAAGGGTCATCTTCGTTAACTGTTTTCAGGACTTCGGCCACTTGACGATCAATTAGCCGAAAATCACCAGTATCCGTGGGAATCTGAATCGTGGTCATTTTATCCAGTAGGCGATAAAACCAATGGGCACTGGTCTTTTTGAACCAAGTTTCACCATCCCGTTGCCGTCGTTTACCATAGACAACTTGATAGCCATCCTGCCATTTCTTGATCATTGCCGGAATAACATCCGGTGGATCTTGCAAATCGGCATCCATCACCACAATCGCATCACCAGTGGCGTAACGAATGCCAGCAGTAATCGCAATTTGATGGCCGAAGTTACGTGAGAACTGAACCAACTTTAAGTTATGATATTTTAATCGGGCATGTTCGACAATTGTGGCGCTGTAATCCCGGGAACCATCGTCAACGAAAATCAATTCGTAATCCTGCGGTTGCCCAGCCACAAAATCTTCTAGGGTTTGAATCGTGGTCGGCAAAATTTCATGCTCATTATAAACTGGTAAGACAATTGAAATAAGTTTAGTTGTCATCGAATGACTCCTTTCTGATCATGATAATTAAGCTAATTAATCTGAGATAAATCATACAACGTTCCGGTTTGATCCATCCCGCCACCCATGCCACCACCAGTTGTTTGACTGGCTGTTTGATTGCCACTAGGTTTGGTTGGTGGGGTTGAATTTTTAGCATTCGTAGCGGATGCTGGTGCTTTGGTGGTACTAGTTTGAGAACTGCTAGCACTGCTACTATATTTCTTAGTGGCCACTTTCGTTCCGTACTTCTTGACCCAAGTCACAATCGCGCTATTACTGCTGCGACCTGAAACATAGAAGTAACGCACCTGACCTTTTTTCACGAGCTGCTTGAACTTCGCTAAACTAATTGCCTGATCGGTGCCATTAAAGCCACCAATCGCCATCACAGCTTTGCCAGTGGCAATAATATAAGGCGCCGCCGTGCCTGAGTCAGTCGTTGCGAAAAGATAAGTTGCTTCGCCTTGATTTTTCTCTAAATAAGTTAACAACTTCTGATTGACAGTACCATTACCTAAGCCACCTTGATTGCCACCAGCGCTCAGTAATGATGGTCCGGCAGTTGGGATGGCCGCTGATTCAGCAGCTAAGGTCGGCGTTAATGCCCACCAAGCTGGCGCAATCACTGTCCCCAGAATTCCAGTAATCAAAATTGCTGGGAACCAGTGGCGACGACGGGGACTAGCTTTAGCAACAAATAACAATGCCACTGCACTAGCACCGGCGATTAAAATCAGCCAGGATAACCAAGGATAATCTTCATAAACATACCAGGCCTGCAACGCACTAGTGCCTAAAATAGCCACTGGTAATAAAAGTGCCGACCAACGCAAATGTTTATGGAAAAACTGTTGCCACATGGTTGGTAAGCCAATCCCGACTAACGCCGCAATTGCTGGTGCCAACATAATCATGTAGTAAGGATGGAAGAAACTGGCAATGGAGAAGAAACCATACGTTAAGACCAACCAACCAGTCCATAATAAGACTTCATTCTGTTGTTCAGTTGTTTGGAACCAACGATTCTTCTTTCGCCGATAAAAAGCCAAGGCGCTGATCAAGCCTAGAACAGCAATGCCCAAGAACCAGCTAACTTGTTGGCCCAAAGCTTTTTGGAAAATTCGGAATGGTCCCGCAGTGCCAATGTTAAAGGCGCCACCAGCACCGCCATTGCCGCCAGGGCCACCCTGTTGACCACCAGCTTGACCAGTCGTTGGCTTCGTTGCTTTAGTGCCACTGCCTGCTTGACCAGTCGTTGGTTTCGTCGGCTTGCTGCCAGCAGTTTTTCCTGGGGTACCACTAGGCGGATTCCCACTTGGTTTGGTCCCAGTTTTGCCACCAGTGCTGCCACTAGGCGGGGTCATCCCGCCAGTTTTAGTACCACTTGGTGGCGTTGGCGCATTAGTGCCGGTCGTTGTTTTACCAGTCGTCTTTTTACCAGCAGTAGTCGTTTGCTTAGTACTATTGCCCATACCACTGAAGCGGGCACCAACACCAGTTGACTGACCTAATAATCGTTGCGTGCCATTGTAACCAAAGGCCAAAGCCAACACTGAATTTGTTTCAGAGCCGCCTTCATACGGCCGTTGGTCAGCACTGGTTAAATCAACTGCCACTGGCCATAATAATGTGAAGAAGGCCAAGGAAACCGTCGCCAGCGCTAAATGTCCCAACTTACGACGCCAACTTTGCCGAGTGGCCAACCAATAATAAACATACATAATCGGCAAAATCATAAAGGCTTGTAACATTTTAATATTGAAACTAACCCCAATTAGGCCGAAGCTAAGCATCACTAGCCAAGGTCGTCGGGCCTTAGTGGCTTTTTGCAAGAAATATAAAGCCAATAATAAGAAATAAATCAAGGTGGCATCCATATTATTGGTTCGTGAATCAGCCACCACAATTGGCGTTAGAGTCATGGTTAAGGCGGTTAAATTGCCGGCTAAACGGCCAAACTTCGGCGTGACTAAACGATAGAGTAAATATACTGAACCAACACCGAAAAGAACGGAGGGTAAGACGATGCTCCAGCCATGAACGCCGAAAATTTTGGCACTAATTGCCATAAACCATAAGGCGACCGGTGGCTTATCGACTGTAATAAATCCTGCCGGATCAAAACTCGCATACCAGAAATTTTTCCAACTCTTGGTCATACTAACAATTGCCGCGGTGTAAAAATCATTGGCATTGCCTGCTTCCCAGATTTTCCAACCGTACAAGAATAATGCTAAAACTAAAATACTAACTAAAAACCAATCAAGCTGCCGTTTATGCGGCCGCGGCGAGACTGATTTTGCTGTTGTCACTTGTTCCTTAGCTGTTAAACTTTCTTTTGCTTGCGCCAAAGACATCACCTCATTAATTAAATAAGTTCATTGCTAATTATGCTAAAATAAGCATGATTACCAGTTGATTAGTTGAGCACTTACTTGAAAATCCAACCGATCAACTAGACGATACAATTAAGTTTAAGGGTGCCACCATAAACCAAGCTTAAAATAATATGAAAAAAATGTGATCTTTCAAGGAGTAACTTATGATCAGTGCCAATATTTTATTAATCGAAGACAACATAGAACTGGCCCAAAGCATTCAACAATTTTTAAAAAAATCAGCCACAGTAACCATTGCCAATGATGGCCTAAATGGCCAGGCAGCTGGTGAAACTGGGGCTTTTGATTTAGTCATTCTTGACCTGATGCTGCCTGGTAAAAATGGCTACGAAATTCTGAAAGCTTGGCGCCAGCAAGATCATCTTAATTTTCCGGTTTTGATTTTAACGGCTAAAGATACTTTGCCGGACAAAGCAGCCGGATTCGCCTTAGGTGCCGATGATTACTTGGTCAAACCGTTTCATCGCGAGGAACTGTTAATGCGTATTCAAGCCTTATTACGCCGTAGTGGCCAGCAACCCACAGTCCAACAATTAACCCAGGCAAATCTACAAGTTGATTTGGCGGCTCGGGCGGTAACCGTCAACGGCCAACCGCTCACCTTAGTTGGTAAGGAATATGAATTACTAGTTTACTTATTGGAAAATCCGGGAATTATCTTAACCAAAATGCAGATCTTCCAACGGATTTGGGGCTTAGATTCAACTACCGGCCAAACAGTGGTTGAAGTTTATCTCAGCAATCTCCGAAAGAAGCTCAAGCAAGCTCAGGCCCAGTTAACCATTAAAACAATTCGCAACGTGGGCTATTTATTGGAGGCCTAGAAGATGCATCAAACTACCACAGTGATCCGCAAGCAACGTTGGCAATTATTCTGGGCCGAATTGATTAGTTTCACGTTGATTTTCGTGATTCTGGCCCTAATTATTCTAAATTTATATCGCCAGACTCTCTATCGCGACGTTGACCAGAATTTAACGCAGCAACGAACACAATTGACTTCAACTAAAGGGCAACCCCAAGATGTTCCCAATTTACCTTTTCAAGCCAATGCCGTCGTTTTCAATAAAAATGGCCAAATCAGCAACCAAGCGTTTATTGGCCAACAAAATTATAATTTGTTTAAAACCATCAAACTGACTTCACTAACCGTCAATCAGTTACAAACTTTAACTTTGACCCACAATCAAAATCAGGCTAATTTCCGCGCGCTCCTAGTAAAGGCTAGTTCCAAAAATGCCAATCCCGCCTACGCGGGCCACTATGTATTGTTGATTCAAAATATTGATCCGCAAATTCGGGCCTTTAGTAATTTTCGCTTGGTTTTATTATTAACCTTGATTATTTGTGGCCTGTTAGCAGTCGGCATTGCTTATCTATTAACGCGCCGCAGCATGAAGCCAATCGTTCAGTCATGGCAGAAGCAGCGGGATTTCAGTGCTGATGCCGCCCATGAGCTGCGAACACCACTCACCATCATTCAAAACAATCTCGAATATTTGCTGACCCAACCGCAAGCCACTATTGTCGAGCAAATTGAGCCAATTAATACCGCGCTAAACGAAACTAACCGCCTGAAAAAGATCACCAATGATCTGCTCATGTTGGCCCGTGGTGACGCGAAAGCTTTAACTAGCCAACCAACCGTCATTAACAGCGACCAATTCTGGAAAAAAATCGTTGCCCCTTATCAAGAAATCGCTAGTAGTCAACAGAAATCACTGCTACTACAAAACTTCTATCATCAAACATTTGTCGCCGATCCCGCCCAAATTCAGCAACTATTAGTTATTTTTCTAGATAATGCTTTGAAGTATACGCAAGCTAGTGACACCATTGCAGTCACCATTAAAGCTAATTCTGGCAAGCTCGACTTGATTGTCAGCGACACTGGCATTGGCATTAGTCCAGCTGCCAAGACGCATATTTTTGACCGTTTTTATCGGGCTGATCGTTCACGATCCCAAGAAACAGGTGGCAGTGGTTTAGGCTTAGCCATCGCGCAACTGATTGTTCGCCAGCATCAAGGCCAATTGACTGTGCAGGACAACCAACCAACTGGCACTAAAATGGTCGTCCTAATGCCACTAAAAACGCAACTTCAAGAATCAAAACGCTGAACCTTTTGTGCTTAGGTAGTCGTCTAATTTAGACGATCAGACTCAGCAATTTTGAGCGGTGACCTCTATCAACGTCAAATCGAAATTGCCGCGATAATTGAAGCACCAAACAAAAAGATAACCTGATTAACAGTCACTGGTTTTAGCCAGAAAACTGAGCAATCAGGTTATTTTTGTAATTTTTTTATTTTAAGTAGTGCAGCACAACGCCGTTGTCATTTTCAACGCCATAACTTCAACCCGCTACATAAACGCATGAATAAAGATTTGGGCAATACTGAAGTAAATCAAGACGCTGGTCAAATCGCTTAAAGTAGTAATGAACGGTCCACTGGCCACCGCTGGATCAAAGCCCAGCTTATCCATTAGCATCGGAATCAAACTTCCGGCCAAGTTGGCCACAGTAATTGCGGCTGTCATGGCTAAACCAATCGTTAAACCCAGCGTGAAATTCTGTTTCCAGAAACCAACGATCAACATCACCGTTAAGCCCGTAATCAGCCCCGTGACCAAACCAGTCAAAATTTCACTGACAACTAATCGCACTAACTTAGGCTTATCGTTGCCTTTAAAGGCCAACCGACGCACGGCGACGGCTAAACTTTGCGTCCCCGCATTACCGGCCGTCCCGGTGATGAGAGAAATAAAGACTGCTAAAATGCTAGCTTCACTTAACAAACCTTCATAATGATTAATTAAAGTCGCAGTCGACATCCCCAGAAACAGTAACGTAATCAACCAAGGTAATCGTTTAGACGCCGCCTTCAATGGATTATCTGACACATCTTCTACATCGACACCGGCCAAACCAGAGTAATCAGCTTGGGCTTCATCATCAATCACTTCGATCACGTCATCGACAGTAACGATCCCGACTAACTTTTGCTGATCATCAACGACTGGTAATGCGATAAAATTATAATCACGAATTTTCTGAGCCACATCGGCCTGTTCGTCATGAACACTGGCGCTGATCACATTCGGCGTCATAATTGCAGCCAACTTCGTATCGTCATCAGTAACAATTAAATCACGTAACGTAATCACGCCGACTAAACGCTGGTCGCTATTAACTAAATAAACATAATAAATCGTTTCAGCTTCATCAGCCTCATGTTTTAAAATTGTTAAAGCTTCGCCAACTGTTAATTCCGCCTGTAAAGTAATAAAGTCAGTGGTCATAATCCCACCGGCAGTTTCCGTATCGTAATGTAACAATTTACGTAACTGAATCGCGTCAGCTTTGTTCATTAAATTCAAATAGCTATCGACTTCATCTTTTGGTAAATGTTCCAAAATATCGGCAGCATTATCATCAAACATGCTGTTCAGCAAACTGGCCGCATAGCGCGTATCCATTTCCAGTAATAATTCCCGCATTTCTGGCAGGTCATCTTCAATCGTATCAAAGAAGTCACCCACTTCATGCGGATCGAGAATTTGGTAAAGTTGCTGGCGCTGTTCTGGAACTAACGAGAGATAAAACTGGGCCTGATCGTAAAAATGCATATCCAAAAACATTTTCCGAAAGACTTTGTGCTCGCCCTTCGTTAATGCCTGCAATAACCTTGCTTGAATTACATTACCCTGATCATTATTTTGCTCCATGATGTCACCCCTACGTTTAGAATTCTAGCGTCATTCGCGATTTAACTGCGCCCATAATTGAGCCATATCTGTTGGTAATGGCGCCGTTAGAACAATTTCTTGTTGCTTAATTGGTTGATAAAATTTTACTTCCGTACAATGTAACGCTTGTCGTTGTGCCATGATCGACATTGGGCCACCATACAATTGGTCGCCATATAGCGGATGCCCTAATGCCGCTAAGTGTACTCTAATTTGATGCGTTCGACCAGTCAGTAATGCCAACTTAACTAGACTAGCCGTTGAAGTCGTGGCTTGAATCTCATAAGCCGTTTGCGACGCCTTGCCCGTGGCGCTAATAACACGTTTCATTGAATGCTGCTTTTCACGACCAATTGGCAAATCAATCAGCCCCGACTGTTTCGCAAACTGACCTTGAGCAATCGCCAAATAAGATTTTTGAAGCATATGAGTTTTGGCTTGTTGAGCCAACACACTATGACCATAAGCATTCTTAGCAAAAATAATTAACCCTGAAGTATCCATATCCAGCCGCGTGACAATATGAATACTAAGACTTTCCGCTTGCTTCGCCTGTAAGTAGCCCTTGACCCGATTGGCAATCGTATCAGTTGCGTGCGTACGCGAAGGAATGGACGGCACGCCGGCTGGTTTATTTAACACTAAGAACAAGTCATCTTCATAAATAACTTCAATCGGCAACATACTTGGTTGAATTGTCGCCGCTGCTAATTCTGGTGCTAAGAAAACTCGGATCACATCTTGATCATGGAGCTGGTAGTTGGTGTAGCGCTCACGGTGGTTGACAAAAATTTGTCCGCCTGAAAATTTCAGACGGGCAAGTTGGGCCTTAGAGAAGCCCTTTTGTTTTAAAAAGGTTTGTAAAATCATGGGTTGGGGCCAAGCGGTTGCCGCCTGATAAGTCCATTTAAATTCCATGAGTTAGCCGTCGCTCCTGTTGCACGTTACCTAAGAAAGCATCCTCAACGCGAGACCAGAAATGCATATGCCGATACTTGGCAAAACGAATTCGTTCATTCGCAATTGAATATTTAATTTGTTTAATTGACCGATTGTGGCTACTCATTTGATCAACTGTCAGGGTGTAATCAGCAGCGGAACTGGCCTTGATGGTGATCCATTCATCAGGCGCAATCACGATTGGTGACGATAAGGTTCGGAAAACTCGGTTATTGATAGAAGCGATTTCCGTCATTTGTAACGCTTCTAGTCGTGGATGTAGCACGGCCCCGCCCAGTGACTTGCTATAAGCAGTTGAACCAGTTGGCGTCGCCACACAAATACCATCGCCACGGAAACTTTCAAATAGTTCGTCGCGAATATAAATATCCGTCTTAATTGTTAGCGCGTTGCGGCGAATGGTCGATTCATTTAATGACAAAAAGTGACTTGGTTCGGCCTGATCCTGATACTCAACCTCAACACTTAATAAGGGGTAGCTAACGCTTTGCCCCTGATCCTCATTAATTGATTGAACTAACTCTGGTAATTCATAGTCCCGCCAGTCCGTATAAAAGCCTAAATGACCAGTATGAACGCCGATAAAACGAACTTGGTCTAATTGATGATTATAACGATGAAAACTATTAAGTAAGGTCCCATCACCGCCCACACTGATCACTAATTCTGGCTGGTGCTCATCCAATGTATGGCCAGAATTAATCAGACGCTGCTTCAATTCAGCAGTGACGCGTTGTGACTGATTACCCCGATTTCCTAATACCGCAATTTTCATGACTCATCCTCATTTTTTTCTTGATCAGTTGACGGTGTATTTTTATCATCGTCAGTGCCGCTGGGTGCTGTTGGTTGCGGTGTAGCACCATCAATCAACTTACGACCATAAGCGTAGCGCTGTGCTTCCTGAATTTCCTCGCGAATTTCGGACATCTCTTGATCTAACATAAACGAAGCTTCCGCAGCTCGTTTAAGACGAGCACTGATATCCTCAGGAAAAGCGCCATTATATTTGTAATTCAAAGAATGCTCAATCGTCGCCCAGAAATTCATCGATAAAGTCCGAACTTGAACCTCGACGAGAATTTTCTTGGTGTGATCCAACATTTGAATCGGATATTCAATAACGATGTGGTATGAGCGATAACCGCTGGGCTTGCTATTCGAAACATAATCGCGCTCTTCAATAACAGTCATGTCATCGCGTTGCCGCAACAAATCCGCAACTTGATAAATATCTTCCACAAATTGACACATGATTCGCAAACCAGCAATATCCTGCATATCGGTTTCCAGGACATCCTCACGAATAAAGCGTCGTTTCATTTTTTCTTGAATGCTGCCAACTGGCTTCACGCGACCAGTTACAAACTCAATTGGTGAATGTTCACCAGCCGTTTGATATTGTTGACGAATTGCCCGAAATTTTAGCTTTAATTCATCAACAGCTTGGTTATAAGGCATTAAAAAATGTGACCAATTTTCAATCATATTAAAATTCCCCACTCTTTGGTAATCCTCATTTATTTTAACACATTTCGATGGCGTATAGCGCCGAAACCATACTACGGACCAGTGTTTGAAATACACCGTACCAATTATTTTGGTCTAGAACAATTCGGTGTTAAACTGAACATTGAATCAAGGTCACTGCGAGTTGATAAACTGTGAATTAATATTCGTAGCCTTAACAAGATGCCTAAATTCAGCCGTGGGGCTTGTCTAGTCAGCCGTTAAGCTTGTGCATCGTCATCAAGCTGTAATACTTAATTCAAGCAATTTTAATGCAGTTCATATATGGACATGTTAGAATAATTTCTAGGAGATCGAACAATGGCGACTTTAGAGGTTGAATTTAAGAATTTACTCACAGTCACAGAGTACGACGAGTTGCGTCAAGCTTATTCATTTGGTCAACCCTTCCTGCAACAGAATTACTATTTCGATACGCCGAATCGGTTATTACAACAAGCTCATTGTGGTATGCGGATTCGTCTTTTTGTCGACTATGCTGAGCAAACCTTAAAGGTGCCAGCACCGATTTCGACGCCAGCTAAGCATCAACTTTATGAGCTTACCGATCGTTTAACGCTTAAGCAGGCAGCAAAATTACTTGATCAGCATCAGATCCTAATGACTGGCCAATCAGCGAAAGCATTAACAAACTATCAAATTAGTCCGAATCAACTTAAATTAATTGGTCAAGGCACGACGAAGCGTCAAATTGCCAAGTTACCAGTTGGTGATTTAACGTTGGATCGGACTTATTACCCTAATGATGCACAAGATTTCGAATTGGAACTAGAGACAACTGATCCTACTCAAGCCGGAACTTTTTATCAAACACTACTACAGCAGCATCAAATTCCACAACGACCACGTGTCAATAAAGTGGCCCGGGCAGTCCAAGAATTTGAACATGATTTTAAGCGGAACTAGTTAGCAGTTGGATTAATTATTGGATTCAACGACGATTAAGTCATCGGGCTTAACTTAACAGTGACGCTATTTTATCGATGTGGACTTACGATTAATATGGGGGAACAACCTTGTTAGAAATATTTATGTTTGCCAATCCCATTGGCGGACTCTGTTTGACCACTGAAGTTAATATCATGCGTGGTTTGAAACAGCATCAACAAAAAGCACAAATTAATTTAGTGCCAATGACGAACATGCGAATCGTGACTGATTATCTTCAACGTAACGACTTAGATGTTCACGATTTAGCACTTCGCAATCAGGTCATGACGATCACTTATCAATCAATGCTCGACTTTAAGGCTGCCTCGTTCCAAGGCAACAAAAAAGCCCGCGCCTTCATGATGAGTTTACAAGAACACCTCTGTCAAGATGGATTGAGTCAATATTCCGATGATTTAATTCATGAAATTGCCGCCGAAGTTCAACTTGACACCGAAACGTTCTGTGACGATCGCAAGGGCCAACTGGTTCAGGATTTATGCCAGGCTGATCGGCAACTTGCCAACGACCTAGGCGTACTGAAAACACCATCGACTTTTTTTATTGATTATCGTCACAATCCTGATGGTGATGGCATCCTGATCAATGGTTCTGTTTCACAAGTGTTGATTGATCAATTGTTAGAAGATAAAACACCACAACCAACAACGATTGATGCTCAACAACCCGTATTGAAGATTATCAGTAGTCGAACCCTGTCACATTTAATTTAGTACTTGCCCTTTTTAAAAAATGGCAAAAGCGTTTAGCTAGTAAGCGTGATCATCAGCAACGAACAATTCGTCAGAATTGCTCGTTGCTTTTTTGTCGTGCGAAACTGATTGGCTTTTGAAAACATATTTGGTAATTAAGGGGTCGAGACTGTGACATAAGTCAGATATTTGCTGATATCTCGCAATGACTGCCTTAATTACCAGCAAAGATAAAGTGAACCACTTCAGCTTCAGACGGCGTGGAGGGATCTTGGCGTCAGCCGCCAAATTGTTCTTAGTGGCTGGGCCACTTAGAACAAGACCTGGATTGATGACAATTTGATTTATAATTGGCATCAATCAGTGTCGGCCGCGTTCGCCCAGAACAGAGTCAAACACCATTTTGTTTTGCACTTGTGGCACGGCCTGATCCCATATTTGCTGATCTCCTTTTGTATAACGACACCTAATATCTAAAAGCGCGCTGATTTAACTGATTGGGTTCATCAGTCGGTAATAGTGGCCAATTACTTTGTAAATAAAGTTGACTCCGTTGCCGCCAAGTCAATTCATGAAATCGCAAATACCAAGCAATTTGTCGTTCTAATAAAACCGACCAGCGCTTCACTGTCGGCGGTAAAACCTTCGGCAACCACAGAATCTGCGGTAAATCGTTTAAATTCAAGCCTTGCTGATAACAACGATCCTGCCAAGAACGCCAGCTTGAGGAAGGCCAGAGCAATTGCTCGCCCAGCCAAAGCCGCGGATCATATAAAAGTGGCTGTTCGGGAATATAACTTAATGGCGGCTGCGTCTGCTGCTGCGCAACCGCCTGAACAAACTGCGGCAATGATAACCAATTGAGCTGATAAAAAAGTTGATTAGCTGGTGGTAAATAACATAAATGTTTAAATAAGCAGACTCGGTCAGTTTGTGGTTGCCAGTATGCCAAATAATAGCCCCAGCTTGCCCCATAACAAATAAACTGGCGCGCCGCTTTGATCGGAACGCGCTGTGCGGACCAATAAGTCGCTCCTAATAACCAAATTTCTCGCACTTGCAAATCACGATATGACTGATGTCGCTCACTAAGTTCAATCAATGATAGTGGCGCACACTGAAATTCCAAGGCCCAGCTCTGTTGATGATGCTGCCAGAAAACATCGGCGCGACGCTCTTGATGATGACCTAAGGGGACTTCCAATTTGGCGGCTACGCCAAGACGATTCATTTCTTGATAAAGTTGCTTCTTGCCCTGCTCATGTAAGTGACTTTCCGCATTATCACCTGAAAAAGCGGCACAGTGCCGAAAAAATGCCCGACCACGACCGGAAATCACTAATTGGACCGGCTGCCGACAATTGGGGCAGCGGTACCTGGCTTGTCGAGATAAGTCAGTTTGGGCATTGATCAAAACATTATTTTCTTGCAAGGCTGCATACATTTTCATCACCAATATTTAAATACGCAAAAAAGCGACCAATCCTTCAATAGAATTGGTCGTTTTTACGATAAGAACATTTCTTACCTATTAACAATATTTAGTGAATTTTAATCGTCTTGATGGTCGTTCAAGAAGTAATGACGGGTTAATTGTAAGGCAACTTGATCCATCACTTTCTCACCATACTCAGCCAAAACTTCAGCAGTAACCGTTGTTTTTTGACCATACTCCTTGGCAATCGTTAATGCATCGTCGGCACTAATATCATGCATCTCATCCTCGAAAAGCACTAATTCAAGATAAAAGGCACCTTGATAACGATAAAGATTCGAGATAGCAGAATCAACACGGAGCACACTGGCTAATTGCACTAAAGCTTCAAAATCAGGTAACTGCAAAACTAATTGACGATAATTAACATCTTGATCTTCCAAGTAATGATTAAAATCATCATCTTCATCCTGATCAGTCCCCTGTAGCTTACGTTGCAGGGCAGCTAATTGACTATTATTCTTTTTAACTTTTGCTTTCGGCTTAAAAGCAGATTGTAATTGTTCCTTCTCTGCCAAATCTTCATCTGACATCTTACTAATCAAGATTTCTAGGCCCTTCTTATTGGGCATCACTTGAAACGAAACAGCTTCATCACCAGCAAACATATGATCCGTATCAACTTCTTCTAAAATACTATAGAAGAACTTTTCAACTTGTTGGTGGTCGCCCAGTAAATCTAAGACTGTGACCCCACGTTCGGCTAGATCATCATTTCCCAGAATGACTCGGATCGTATTCTCATCAATTCGTTCCATTTCCATTAGGTCCACCTCATTTCTGTGACCAAGGAATTACTTTGACCAACAACGGACAAAGCCATCCCTATCTAAGCAGTATACTACACCACGCTTAGTAAAAAAACTGCTTAATCTACTTTTTTAATAATTAAGATTACTTACTAAAGTATAGTATCACTTTTCAAATATGTTGTGAAGTGTCAACGCCAACTATTGGTCAAACAAGCAATGAGTCAGCAGCAGATCACTTTAAAGATGGTACTGAATTATCGACTATTCCACAGATTTCACGTTCATCACTCTGGAAAGATATTGACCCAAACAAAAATTCCGTACAACCCAAAACGGTCATACGGAACAACGCGCATGAATAGTTAGCAATAATAACTACCACACCATTTAAATTTTAGATTAATAACCAGCCAATAACTGAGCCTGTTGTAATTCCAATGCCCGGACTTCTCGGGGTAAGAAGCGCCGAATTTCATCTTCGTTATAACCGACTTGGAGACGTTTATCATCCATAATGATCGGACGACGTAACAATCCAGGATTTTGCTCAACTAAATTAAGTAATTCATCCATCTTGAGACTGTCTAAATTAATATTCAATTCTTGGAATACTTTCGAACGAGTTGAGATAATTTCCTCAGTCCCATCTTCAGTCATTCGTAAAATTGCCTTAATCTCGTCCTTGCTTAACGGCTCAGAGAAAATATTTCTTTCCTTGAAAGGTATATTATGTTCTTTAAGCCAAGCACGGGCTTTACGGCAGGATGTGCAACTTGGTGATGTATATAAATTTACCATGACGTTCGCTCCCTTATAACATAATCTTGAACATAACTAGATGTTTCCCTTATCAATTCACAAGTTAATTATAACCATTCCATTGAGAAAAATCTAGTTATTTTTAGAAAAAATTGTAAAGAAACTGAAATATACATGGTATGACCAAATATACTTTCTTGATATATCAAGGCTGCAATTGACATTCCTTTTATATAAAGATTTGATTAAACAAATAATTATCTTATCATTAAGATAATTTTAAAGTTTTGTATAAATTTACTATTGTTTGGTTGCTAAAAATGCCCCTATCATTGAGCTTACTTTATGTTAGCAATAAATTATGCATAAATATTTTATAATTCAACAGTTAATCCAGTGTGGGCTAAAGAAATTGGTATAGCTGAAGTAATCTCTTTAACTTCAGCCAAAAGCTGTTGATGATCGATTGTTTGTGGCAAGTGACTGAGGATTAACTGATGAGCTCCTGAAGCAACTGCTAAGTCAGCTGTTTGTCCAGAAGTCATGTGCCACATCTTACCTGTTTTCTGATTGTCGAAATTGGTATCAGTAATTAATAAATCAGCATTCGTTGCAAAATCGGCTAATTCTGAGAAATAAGCACTATCAGCTGTAAAAACCAACACTTTTCCAGCTTGATTAACTATTCTGACCGCAAAAGTCGGCACTGGATGAATTGTGCGCTTAAAAGTGATGGTTAATGGTCCTAACTGCAAAGTTGCTGCGGGATCATAACCTTGGGCCACGGTTGCCTTAGCCCAAGTCAAACTAGGAAAATTTAATAAATCTTCAGTATTTCCATAAATTGGCAAAATCGGTTCCTGGCGTTTTCCGGGACGTAATTGCCAATAATATTGTAAAACCCCAACATCAGCAATATGATCTTGATGATAATGCGTCAGCAATACGGCATTTAATTGCAAAGGATCTAAATGTCGCTCCAGTTCCGACAAAACCCCACTACCACAGTCCAATAGTAAATGATAATCGCCTTCTTCAATTAGAAAGCCCGTGGTCCCGGCGTGGTCGGTGGGATAGCCACCATAGTAACCTAAAACGGTTAATTTCATGATAAACAACTCCTTTATTTTTAATGACTAGTAAGAAAAAGCTAACTTCACCGTTCATTTTAGCAGATGTCCCATTTGATAGCGAAATTGCTCGCTTGGTCGCCAACCCTGATAGACAAGTTTTTGCGCAAACTTGGCGCTGAACCCATGCTGATTAACGTAAAATGTCGAACAATCCGCCTGAATTGTTCGACATTTTTTTGGTTAAAAAGAAACCATTGATAATTCCTTTCGCCAACTAAGAGCTGATTGATTTTTGCGTCAAATTTACTTTGAGTTAATTTCCGAATTTAAATACATACCGATTACATTTACCAAATTAACGCCCTTGCTGATCTGGTGGTGTGGTCATTTTAATGATCCGCCGGTAATTATAGGAGGTGAATAAATAGAAGCACCAATAAACAATGAAAACTGCCGCTGTCAGCAAATAAAGGAGCTTCATTGGCAGGTGATTAAGATATAAACCAACAAAGCGCATCACCAGTAAGCCATTACCGATCCCAAAAATAACTGGACTTAAGAAAAGCATGCGATTCTTCCAATTGCTGTAGCGTAACAAATGATGCTGATCAATCCCAATCTTAGTTAAGGTCAGGTAATCAAACCGCGTTCGCTCGACCTCGGACAATTCACGTAACGAACAAACACTGGCCCAGGCAAAAGTCATCAAAATCGCTAGTAGCCCAATCACAAAAACAATGGCGCCCAAAACTCGCTGTAACAATACTTGTGATGGGCCGCGAACGGAATAGTTCGAACTAATGTAGGCGTTGCTCAAATCACGTTTAACGTCCTGATAAATGGTAATTTGGGCCTTTTGTAATTGTTGCGGATGCCGATAACGCATTTGCCGCGAAGCTTTTGATTGATAAGAATCATCATCAATTTTCTTTAAGAAAGGACTGTCAGGCGCAATCTTCTTTAAGCGATACCCCACCAGAACCCGACTATTGGCACTAGGAATTTGCTCAAAAATATCATCAGGCACCACTAAAACATTGCCAAAGAACAAGTTACTGCCCAAAGGATAGACGCGGGAGAAGGCCACGATTTGTAAACGTGGTAATTTTCCATCAGCAAACTGAACCTGGTTTCTCATCAGTTCATGCAAATGAACGTGTTGATATTGAAAATCTTGCGAAATAAATAGGGCCTGATTACGATCGAGAATCACTGGTAATAAATTCTTTTGATGGCGTTGAATTTGTAAATAGTTATGCATGCCGACAATTTCAATCGGCATCGTGGCTTGTGACATGATGACGTCGCTTTTAGGCCCGTGTAGTGTCACCGGCATGATTTTAACTGGTAAGTGGGCCAAACGTTGTAAATGACCACCCTTAGCTTTAATTTGTTGCAAAACATGGTCGTGAAATTGCCGATCGGCCACTAAATCAATTGGTGCTTCCTCTTCTAAGTTCCGGAAACCATCAGAATATAGTACTGAGGCAAATCCCAGCAACACCACCGACGCAGTCACAAATAAAGTGGTTAAAGTCAACGATTGGTGATGAAACTGCACCTCTTGCCCAGTTGTGGCCAAATCAAGAATTCTTTGCTGATCATAGGCCCATTTCGTACCTTGGAGCCAAGAGAATAGTGCTGGCAAAGTATTACGGAAACAAAACCAAATACCTAAAATCAAAGCGCCCATGATCAAAACCGTATTAGTTGCCGTGCGATCACTAAAACGAAGGGTTTCCATAAAATGGATCCAACTTAATTTAAAGACGGCCACATAACCGCCAATCACTAATAGCGGCCCTAACCAAGCAAGTAGCCGATTAAGCCAAGAATTGCGCTGGCGAATATCACCGAGCTCATTGGGATAAAGTAAGCGAACGGTGCGTAAACTAAAAATTCGCGAGCTATCAAAAATACCGACCAAGGCAAAAACAATCAAAAATCCTAAACTTGTTTTCCAAAGTGCCGAAAATGAAAACCAATGGTTCGTGGCGGCGCGCAGTCCCATTAACCGCAGTAACAGCATTGCAAATAACTTATTCGTTAATAGCCCTAGCAACAAGCCAAAGCCTAACGCCAGTAACTCGCCAAATAAAGTTTCCAGGAAAAAAATTAATGCAATTTGCCCACGGGATAATCCTGAAATAATCATCAACCCAATTTCTGAACGATGTTGATGAATAAAAAAGCGATTGGCATAAAAAATAATTAAGACACTGAACCCTAATAATGAGAAGAAAAGTAATAACAACGCCACTAAGGCTGGATTCCCTTGGCTGATTCGACTAATAAACGAATCTTGAAAAGTCGTCAAGCAATCATAAGAAACCATGACCAACAAGGCTAACGCGACTAAATAAAGCACGCGACCGGCCAAGTGACGGCGAAAGTTCTTAATCGCGGTTTCTAAAATCACTTATTTTGCCTCCACCAATTGCCGCCTGCATATCAATAATCTGATTAAAAAATTGTTGTCGACTACCGGCACGCACCACTTCCGAGTAAAAGGCGCCATCTTTAATAAAAACAATTCGATTACAATAGCTAGCCGTAAAAGCATCATGAGTCACCATCATAATCGTCGTTTCGTTTTCCAAATTGATCGTCGCCAAGTATTGTAATAATTCTGTTGCCGACTTCGAATCAAGACTCCCGGTCGGTTCATCAGCAAATAAAATTTTCGGTTGGGTCATTAAAGCTCGCGCCGCTGCAACCCGCTGTTTTTGACCAATTGACAATTCATTGGGATAGCGTGTCAATAACTTATTCAGATTTAAGTGTTCACTGTAATAGGCCAAACGCTTCTGAACTTCATCGCGGGGAATCTTTAACATTGATAGCACCATCACCAAATTTTCACTAACGGATAGTGCTGGCAACAAATTAAAGTCTTGAAAAATAAATCCGATGTTCTCCCGCCGAAAAGTGGCTAAATCTCGTTCGGGCAAAGCCGTAATTTCTTGACCTGCAACATAAACACGGCCAACTGACGGCCGATCGATCGTCGACATAATATTTAACAGCGTCGTTTTGCCAGCGCCTGATGGACCCATGACGCCGACAAACTCACCACGATCAATGGTGAAACTAATATTGTTTAACGCCCGCACCAAATTATTGCGGGCGCCAAAACTTTTACTGACTTGTTTAACTTCCACCATTCGCATTCCAACAACCTCCGCTTAATTAACAACGCCTTGATAAGGTTGTTGAGGAATCTGATTAAAATCTAAGGTTCGCAAATCATTAATCGCAGTGGTGTAATAATCAGCACTCTGAGCAATCATCAAATTCAACTTAGCCGCTTGCTCAGCGTACAAAACAATCGGCTGTTTAGTAGTGGCTGTTAATTGATTCATGGCAAACCAATACCCGACTTCAAACGCAGTCCCATCATCAGAGCCATTGGTATTGCTGGCCGAGTCCGTAATCACTAATAAGACATTAGTTTCTTTGAGCCCGCGTAAATCATTTTCAAAAACCGCTTTTTGCCAGGCGGCACTCATAAAAGGTAATTGACTGACAATCGGGCTTTTTAAATCCTCATCTTTCGGACTAAAAACGGAATCAACAGTGGGGTTCTTTGCTAAAGCGGCTTTAACAGCTTCTAAACGTTGTAATTCGGTGCCTGCCTCATCAAAAAATGGTCCTGCTAAATAAATTTTTGCCATACTTAATCACCTTTCGTTTGGTTCATTCTGCTTAATTATTTAAGATCAGTTGTGGCCC
This sequence comes from Lapidilactobacillus wuchangensis, assembly GCF_003946645.1. Lineage (GTDB taxonomy): Bacteria > Bacillota > Bacilli > Lactobacillales > Lactobacillaceae > Lapidilactobacillus > Lapidilactobacillus wuchangensis. The sequence continues at coordinate 258,923 of NZ_RHOU01000002.1, read as the reverse complement.
AATGATTAATCGGTCCGTATTTGTGACCAACCGCAATTGGTTGCGCAATCGCTTGATGGACAAACTTTTTCGCAATCCGAATTGCGGTTGCCACATCCTGGCCTTTACCAATTTCGGCAGTAATTACGGCCGACAACGAATCACCAGTGCCATTCACCCGATCGGTTTGAACATAAGGCTCCGCCAACCAGAAATGCTCACCACTAGCTGTTAGCACATAATCACGAACCGACTTTTGCTCAGCTTGATCATGCCGGCCTTTGATTAGAATATTCTTGGCACCCATAGCTTGTAATTTCTGAGCCGCTGCCGCAATTTCAGCATCATTGGCTAAGGATAAGCCCGTTAATTTCTGAGCTTCAAAGAAATTCGGAGTAATGACCGTTGCTAAAGGAATTAATCGCGCTTTAAATGTTTCATATGCCGCCGCTTCCAGCAACATATTACCGTGTTTCGTAATAATGACTGGGTCGACAATCAAAGGCCCAAAATCATACTTCTGATAACAATCGGCCACAGTATTGATTACTGCACTGTCGGCCAACATTCCCGTTTTTGCGGCGCGAATCTTAAAGTCCTTGGCTAAAGTTGCAAACTGTTGGGCAATAAAATCTACTGGCATGACTTGCGCTGCATCAATCCCGTAAGAATTTCCCGCCACAGCGGCCGTTAATAAGCCCATGCCATAAACGCCGCGTTGGAAAAAGCTATGCAAATCGGCGGGCATCCCGGCGCTGCCATCAGAATCATTGCCGGCAATTGTCACAACTTGAATCGTTTCATTTATCATCTTTGTTTCATCAGTCATTTTTAAATCCCCCTAAAAATATTGCTTGATCGGTCCTGGTAACTAACGTATCTGGGTGGCACTACCAGGACTATTGTAATAACTTAACAATGGAAAATGAATAATCACAGTCGTTCCTTGGCCAACCTTAGCTGTCGCTGAAATTTGATGGCCTAACTTATCTGCCAATTGCTTGGCTAAATATAACCCTAAACCAGTGGCATGGGTATCCGCATGACGGCCATTTTCACCAGTAAAGCCCTTATCAAAAATCCGACCTAAATCGGCCTCAGGAATGCCCACGCCGGAATCCTTAATTAAAAGATTGAGCCCATCACGCTTAGAAACTACTTCAATGGTAATTGTGCCTTGGCTCGGCGTGTACTTCAAACTATTGGAAATAATTTGTTCCAGAATAAAGCCAAGCCACTTACGATCAGTCAGAACCGTGTAATCCAAATTATGCTGAACCAATTGAATTTTTTTATTGATAAAATAATTCATGTTGTCCCGCACCACTGGATTAATAATGTCTTTTAGCGAATATTCCTGAATCAAATAGTCGTTGGCAAAACTGCTAAGTCGTGAGTAATACAGGACTTTCTCCACGTAATGATTCATTCGATTAACTTCATCAGTTAATTGAACATATTTCTCTTCACTAATTTGATCTTCAACACTATCGGTAATTAATTTCAAAGCTGCCAAAGGGACTTTAATATCATGAACCCAACTATCAACAAACTCACGCTGATCGTTCTGTTCATTAATCAGTGAGTTGAGAATTTGTTGATGGGTATCCAATAACGTTTGCGAATAAACTGCTACTAATTGTTCATCATTCGATTGGGGATTCTCTAACGGATAATTCAAAATATTATCAGCATCTTTAATCTTACTGGTTAGCTGGCGGTACCAATTACGCCGACTCCAGTAAAGAATAAACAAGAAAATCGCTAAGAAAATAACTAATAATAAATCTAAATATAATAGGTTGGTCAAAGCCACTGAATTAGACGGATCCAACCAGATCACGAGATTTAGTAACACTAACCCCATTAGCCAAAAAAGAATTTGTAATAAATGATCTTTTAAAAATTTCAGAAATGTCATCTGTCAGTCACCCACTTATGGTAATAAGTAGCCTTGGCCAACTTTTGTCACAATATAATTTTTCAGCCCAGCTTTTTCGATTTTACGGCGCAAGCGATTCACGTTAACCGTTAACGTATTATCGTCAACAAACCGTTCATCTTCCCAAAGTTCTCGTAACAATCGATCACGAGAAATAATTTTTCCGTGTTGGCGCATCATAAACTGCAATAATTTATATTCGTTTTTGGACAAAGCAATTTCCTGACCATTAATTTGCGCATCGCCATTTTGCAGATTAAGTTTCAAGCCATTATGTTCTAAAAAATTAGCATTGGAATCTTGGTAATTATAGGTCCGACGCAATAGTGCGTTGATTTTGGCCAGTAAAACTTCCATTGAAAACGGCTTATTAACGAAATCGTCAGCGCCCATATTCATAGCCATGACCATATCCATATTCGTATTCCGTGACGAAATAAAAATAATTGGCGTCTGAGACGTTTCGCGAATTTTTTTATTCCAATAAAAGCCATCAAAAACAGGCAAGTTAATATCCATCAGTACTAAATCAGGCTTTTCATGAGCAAATTCCGTCATGACCTGCTCAAAGTCTTGGATGATGTAAGCTTTGAGGTCCCATTTTTCAATATTTTCGGCAATTAATTTTGCAATCGTCTGATCGTCTTCTACAATCATAATTTTAAACATGGAAAATCCTCCAGTGTTCATTTTCTTCTTTCATGTTAAAGGTTTTATCGTGAAAAAACAATCAGCCAAACGTCGCAACGCGTTAAATCAAGATGAAAAATTGTAACTACGCCGAATGATGAATTAAGTTGGGCAGTTTAAAAGTAAAAGTGAAGTTACTAAACAGAATGATGTCAGACTGGATCTTCTGGGTCGTTTGTTGCCAAAGTCACTGCTTAGTTACCGACAACAAAAAGTCACGATTGGATTAAGCTGCAAAATAAATTGCCACTGACTAAAGCACAGAGATTACCAGCAATCAAAATAAAATTCCGCCAGGTGCCGTTCAGGCCGTGCTTTTTATGGTAACGTATTACATAAACCATCTGAAAAGAGCTGAGTTAAATGCCAGTTATCAAAAATGAATTTCCAATTTTAGAATATGATGCTGCCAAATCATCGATTATTGAAGATGCTGAAACTGAAACACTTGCACTTCCCGAGCGCGCCGTCTTCGCCTTTCTACGTGACGAAGTAACTGCTTTTGCCGAAGCACATCAGGCCAGAATCATTACTGAATTTGACAGTGCTACGAAACTTTATCCGATTTATGAATGTGATTATCATGGCGAGAAAGTCTGTTTATGCCAAGCACCAGTTGGCGCCGCACCTGCTGTTCAACTGTTGGATTATCTCATTCAAAATGGGGTCCGCAAAATTATTTCGACTGGCTCTTGTGGCACCTTAGTCGACATTCCCGAAAACGAGTGGCTGATCCCCGCAGTTGCGCTGCGCGATGAAGGTATTTCTTATCACTATTTACCACCGGCTCGTGAGATCAAAACCAATCAAGCCGCTAATCAAGCCATTGCTGCGACCTTAACGACCCAACAATTAAAATTCGCCGAAACAAAAACTTGGACCACTGACGGTTTCTTCCGGGAAACGCCGGATATGATCAATTATCGGGTCAGTGAAGGTTGCCATGTTGTCGAAATGGAATGTGCCGGCTTAGCGGCCTGCGCTCAATTCCGCGGGGCCATTTGGGGTGAACTCCTTTATACCGCTGATACTTTAGCTGACACTAGTAACTATCAACAACGCAATTTCGGCGGTGACAGTATTGCGATTGCCCTCAAGCTTGCCTTAGCAGCCGTAATCTTGCTTTAATCACAGCTAAAGCAGGCACGCGCTAATTTAGCAGCAATGCGGTTAATCCAAACGCTGTTTAGCAGCCAGCACAAACGAGCATTACCTAACTAAATACGTTCATAACAGCCAGTCAATTTCATTCCAAAACAAAAAGCAACGAACAATTTTCCTAAATTGTTCGTTGCTTTTATGTTAGTTAACGCCGCTGGTCGCTGTGGCTAAAGGTAACTGGATTAATGCGATTCAAAAACATTTAATCAGGCTGAGATTAATTTTGAACGGCATAATCTTCTAAATGAATGACTTCAGTAAACTGGGCTTGGACGGCCACTGGGACTTTATGGGAAACTTGAATCAACGTGGGTGCGGCTTGTAATAATGTTTGCTGAACGGCTGCCGAAGTTGTCTCATCTAAAGCCGACGTTGGTTCATCGGCCAGCACGACTTCACGCTGACGTAAAATCGCTCGGGCAATTTCTAAACGTTGAATTTGACCACCTGAAAGTTGCCGTGCGTCCGAACCAACTCGATAGTCAAGCCCCTTCGTGGTCACTAAGGCCTGCAAATCACTGGCAGCCACTGCCTTTTGAACTTGTACCTGACTAAAATGATCGCCTAAAGTCAGATTATTAACTAAACTATCCACAAAGAGAAATGGCTGCTGGGTAATGTAAGCAAAATGCGGCGCTAACTTGATAAAATCACTTTGATCAACAGCTTGCTGATTCAATTGATAGTGACCTTGATTGAAATTTAGTTCACCCAGTAAAGCCTTCAATAAACTGGACTTACCAAAACCCGACGGCGCCATGATCAATACTTTATCGCCAGGCTTTACTGTTAGCTTTAAATGTTCAAATAATTGTTGACCATCCCGCTGTAACCCCACATCATCAAGCTTTAAGCCTGTAAAAGCAACCTTGGCTGGTGTCATGAAGGTCGTTTGTTCAGCCGTAATCGCCGCGATTCGCCGTTGAATCGGCTTAGTAGTTTTCACTTCATTTAACATGGTCATAATATTTAGCATCGGATTAATAATTGAATTACTGATTTGCATGACACCCATGAAAATCGCCAAATTAGTTACACCCATAATAATGCGGTAAACACCAATACTAAACGGCAACAGCATCATCGTGATATAGGCGATTCCAGTTAATAATTGCTGCACTTGCCCCACTTGGATATTCATCTTTTTTAAGGCTTGTTCCAATCGTTTTGATTCTTTAATGCCCTTGGCAGTGAAGAAGGCAAAAGCTTGATAAAGCTGAATAATGGCTAGGCCTTCAAACAAATTCTTCAACTGGCCGGTATAAGCAGAGTTGCTTTTACTCCAAGCCTCAGATGCTGATTCAATCCGGCTCCCAAACTTTGCTGAAAGTGCCGCCGGAATCAAACCCGCCGCAATAAAAGCAATTGTAATCAACCAATCCATGGTCAACGCCACAATAAAAGCGATTAAAAATTCCAACACAAAGCCCAAAATATTAATCTCGTTTTCGATGCCCTTAGTTTCCAACAATTTCAAATCATTGGTCATAAAAGATAAGGCATCCCCAGAATCATCAAGCTGCTTGCGCGCAGTACTTTGTAAAACCGTCTGCTTGATTTTTAAATTGACTTCCATAATTAACTGACTTTTGACTCGCACCATTAACAGATTAATGGCGGTTACTAACAGTAAAGCCGCTGTTCCCCAAAGAATCGTTTGCCAAAAAATCGTCATGCTTTTATTGGTGGCAGCGGTAATAAAGCGACTCGTCATTAGCCCCGTGACCACACTAATCGAATTACCAATTATCATTAATGGTATTAACGTCAATAGCGTTCGCTTTCGCCCATATTTCCAAATAATCATTTGCTCACTCATCCCTAACCAGCCACGTCTTTAACGACCACTGACTAAATAAATTTAATAAGCTTATTATGAAATAGAACAATACCGAAGTCCATCAGCCATTAGACTTAAATGAGTTATTTTTAAATTAAATGAGTTATTTACTAATCTTGCTTTTATAACAATCAAGCACCGGGTATTTCGCTAACCATCTGCTATAATTAAAGTGGTTGATTAACAGTGAATTTAAAATAGATTTAACAGAAAGTTGGTTTAAAATGAACGCCATTCAATTTCAAAAAGATTTAAAAGCGTATGCGAATTTAGCAATCAAATTAGGCTTAAATATTCAACCTGGCGACTGGCTCAGCCTAACCATTAATATACATCAAGCAGCATTAGCTCACCTACTGGTCGACGCTGCTTATCAAGCTGGGGCGCGTAAAGTCATCGTTCAATGGCAAGATGATGTTTTACAACGGCTGGACCTCACCTATCAAAGTGATGCTGATTTACAAACTTCATTGGCATATCAAGAAGAACTTCTCCAATTCATTGCCACTGAACACGTTAAGCGTTTAGTCGTCGTTTCAACGGACCCCGCCGCCTTAAAAGATATTCCGGCTGAAAAAATTGCTGCCTATCAACAGCGCGAAAGTAAGGGACTCACCGCCGTTCGCGATGCCACTCAAAACAACCAATTAAGCTGGTTGATCATTGCCGCTGCTAGTCCCGCTTGGGCGCAAAAAGTCTTTCCTAAACTTGAGGCGACTGCAGCCACTGACCAATTATGGCAAGCTATTTTTAAAGCCAATCGGATCGACCAAGATGACCCGATTGCGGCTTGGCAACAACATCGTGATGAATTAAGTGCGCGGGCAGATTTTCTCAATCGTTATCAATTCGATGCCCTGCATTATCAAGCGCCAGGAACCGACTTAACCATTGGCTTACCCCAGAATCATGTTTGGGAAGCCGCTGGTGCAACAAATACTCAAGGTGACTATTTCATTCCTAATATGCCCACCGAGGAAGTTTTCACGGCTCCTGACTGGCTGCGCGTTGACGGCACCGTCCGTTCAACGAAGCCTTTAAGTTATGGCGGCAACGTTCTATCAGGTCTGCAATTAACATTCAAAAATGGCGAAGTCATTGCCGCTACTGCTGAGCAAGGCCAAGCCACTTTAGATCATTTATTAGCTACTGACGAAGGTGCCCGTCATTTAGGCGAAGTCGCCTTAGTCCCTGATCAATCGCCGATTTCGCAATCCGGCTTAATTTTCTACAATACTTTATTTGACGAAAACGCTTCGGACCACTTAGCGTTAGGCGCGGCCTATCCCTTCTCCGTCAAAAACGGCACCACCATGAATAAGTTACAGCTACAAAAAGCCGGCCTAAACGTCAGCCAAGTGCACGTTGATTTCATGGTTGGCTCTGCGGCCATGGCGATTGACGGCTTGACTAAAGACGGTGAAACCATCCCACTCTTTCGGAAAGGAAACTGGGTGAAATGAGCTTCGGTTTACTTTTAATTGCTGGCATCACCATTCTGCTAAGCTGTTTCGCCGGCATGTTAACTTATAGTAATTGGCGAACCGCCCAATACCGTTACTGGTTCTTGGCGGCAACAATTATCTTAGCCATCATTGCGATAGTTAGTAGTTGGCTACTACTTCATCACTAATTAGCAAGTCAAAAAAAGCGCCCTTCAGCAAAATTTACTGAAGGAACGCTTTTTTATTTGTCAGTGTCGCTTAATCTTCCAAGGCTTCCATTTCATCACTTTGATAAATGGCGTCAGTCTGACTCAGCAATTCGTCTAAATTAGTTTTGAAAGTCATTTTTTCCACAAAGAATGGTAATTGGGCATGACCTAAGCTAGCTGGTAATTTCACTTCTGCTTTGGCAGCGGCATCGTAGACTTGGTCCATTTTATAATTCACACCAACTTGGGCTAAATATTGAGGCCGTTCTTGCGCCAACACAAATGCTGGCCCGGCTGGTACTTGGTAAGAAGTCCAACCTGTTGGCACCTTAAATGAAGCTGGCACTTGCACACCATACCAATATTGCGATGTTTCCGGGCCGAAAATCGCCAAGCCCACGCGGTTACTTTCGCCAGCCGTAGCCATCAATTCTTCATCGACCTGAGCCATTTGCTCGCTGGCTTCCAGCTCTTGGCTGAACGAATAAAAGCTTCCATTCGGGTCCATATCATTCGCTAAGGCCACTTTACCAATGATCTTAAATGTTGCTAAATTTTGTACTGCCATGAGATCGACTTCCTTTTTTAATAATTAAGCGGCTTTACTAGTGCCGTCTTGATAATTAATTTGATAATTCGCTTGAACATTGAAAATATAAATATTAAACGAGATCTGATTATCCTCAACAGATTGGCCCATCATGTGAATGCCGCGAGCGACCAGTTCACTGCCTACAAAAATCGGCGTCACTTGATAACGGACATGATGATTAGTGGTTTTTAAATAACTGGCCATGGCATTTTCATAATAAGTCATGGCGGGATCATTTAATGATCGCGTCCCAGTCATTAAGTTCTTAGGATTATTATTTTGGCCGGTCAACTGATAACCAATTAAATGGCAGCGATTATATAAGTAATCTTGTTTACCATTGATCGTAATTTTACGATTGTGCCAACCAGTTGGCTGCACGTAAAGGCGCTCTCGTTTAGCCGTGGGCATGCTACTGCGCTGCATGAGCGCATTGGCTTGAACCACGCGGTTATACTGATCCAAGGCGTGGTAATCTTGCCAAGTGCCCCGACTTAAACTTAAATCAGCACTACTAAAAGTCGGCTTATTTTGATTGACGGCAATAATTTGCCGATCTTGATAAGTTTGTTGCGTCAATTGATCAGCCTGAACCGTGGTCTGCTGAGCTTTGGTCTGACCATTCGTCGTTGGTGCCTGCGCTGAAACAGCACTGCTAGTTAGGGCGCTACGATCAGTCGCTTGTTGCTGAGTCGTGGTGACACTACTGGAACCAGCAGTTGACTGTTGGTTGGAATTAGGATCACGCGCCAACCAAACTAAGGCGCCAATAATTAAAATCGCAATTGCTGATGTCAGACTTAATTGTTTGCGACGCGGACGTGAACGCCGCCGTGTCCGTTTTTTTGCCATGTTACCTCCCTATGAAACCCTGAATCCCTACTTCTAATGAAAAATAAAAGGCTGAAACAAGCAACTCATTTCAGCCTTGGTTGAACTATATCACGTACCAGATTAAGCACGACGATGTAATAATTCTTGATAACGCTGGTACCAAAGATCGACATACGCCTGGGAAAATGGTCCCTTGCCTTGATTGATCCAATCAACAAGCACTTTAACATTCTCTTTTAAGACATGATCGATTTCTGGTGGATAGTGCCAATACGCGCTGTGTGCCTTGTACTCATCAACGTCGAGTAAACGTTTCTCACCATCGGGAAAAACTTTAACGTCTAAATCATAATCAATGTATTTCAACGCTTGGCGATCCAAAGCGTACGGCGTGGCCAAATTGCAATAATAAGCGACGCCATTGTCTCTGATCATGGCAATGACATTAAACCAATACTTTTTGTGAAAGAAAATAATCGCCGGCTCCCGCGTAACCCAGTGGCGGCCATCATCTTCAGTCACTAAAGTATGATCATTACAACCAATCAAAGAATTATCACTTGTTTTGAGCACCATGGTTTCTTTCCAAGTCCGATGCAAACTACCATCATGCTTGTAACTTTGGATAGCAATATAGTCCCCTTCTTTGGGAACTTGCATATTTACCCTACTTTCCGGTGCAAACTGAATTCTTACTTATTATAGCAAACTTCATTTGTAAATTCATTAGTCAGGGATATGACTGTAAAATCGTGTGCTTGGAAAAATCTGCATCGAAATTTTGTTCGGCTAAGTTCTAAACTGCTGTGCATAGAATGTAGTTAATAGCAATTGATGCCGATTAAAAGACCAAGGTTCAAAACCGTTAAAACCTGATGAAGATGTTGAAACTGAATTGCGTCTGGCTTCATTGCGGGCTTGCTGGTTGTGGAACGCGGTCGACGCTGATCGAAGCCTTTTTTCAAAAGTCTTCGATACAGGTCTTATTGTAGGCGCTAAAGCACCAACAATAATTTGGCGGCTGACAACCACGCCCTTCATTCCGCCTGGAGTTAATCTGGTTCATCTCATCTTTACTAGTGCGCAAGGCAATTGTAGTAGGACTAATCAGCTTAATTAGAATTGTTGTCACAATTGAACAGTAGCACAAAAAGTCCGTCTGATAGTTTCCGGTTTAATTCCAGAAAACTTGTCAGACGGACATATTAATTTATTATAATCTGCTTTTATAAGTAGTGTGAGCAATTCAGTTAGTTTCTACAGGTGGTGACTGGACTATTGGCATCTGACTTTACCAGTACATCACTGGCATCAATCAAATCTAAAGTGACCTAACTTAACTCAAAACGTAGTGGAGGTCGCCGGGTTGTCAGCCGCCAAATTCTTCTTGCCGCTTTAGCGGCTAGAAGAAGGGTTGTATTTGAGATTGTTGCAGAGCAATAAGCTCAAATCAATCCCGGCAGCGTTCCACAACCCGCCGACCGCAACGGAGTTGTCCACCGTTCAGCCAAAAACCAGTTTAGATTTAAATCGTCCAGCAACTACCAATCAAAACAGGGAAGTCTTGGCACCAGCTTTGTTTTCACAGCTCTGCCTAACTGACATAAAATTTTTGCTACTCATCTTGTTCATGATCTGCCAGCCAATTATTGATGGCATCGAAAGCAAAACCTTTGCGATACAATGCTTGGGTAAATTTTTGCCGCTGTTTACGATCAGTTAAAGGTTGATAATGACGTTGCGCTTTAGCCGCAGCCAATTGCAGCGCATCGTGTTCTTCCGCATCATCCATGGTCAGATCAAGTTGCGACCAAATTAAATCAAAATCAACGCCACTATACCCCTTTTGTTGTAGTCCTTGACGAACTTTCTGCTCACGAATTCGTTGGGAAACATGGTGCTGTCGTTGCCAAATTTGTTGGGCTAATTTTTGACCGTTAGCCAGCAAACTTTCCTGATCATAATGTGTTAACGCATCAACAATTAAGTTTTCATCCATAACGCCCTTTTGTCGTAATTCTTGGCGAATGACTTGAGGGCCCTTCAGGGATAAGCGCTTGTTCGTTTGGACATAGGCGATTGCATAAGCACCATCATCTAAGTATTGCTGCTGTTTCAAACGATCAATAACTTGTTCAATAGCCACTGACTCAACTTCATGTTGTTTCAAATATTGACGCATTTCTTTAATCGTGCGAATTTGATAGCTCAAATAATTTAAGGCTAACTGATAGGCTTTCTCAATCACATCAGCGGCGGCAATTTCTGCCTGTTGATCATCAGTTAGTTCCAAACCTTTATGTAAATTGTAACGGATCAAAACATCTTCACTGACGGGAAAGGCATAATGTTTATCAAGAAAAATATTGTAACGGCCGGATTTTTTCTGAGCCGTAATTTGGGTAATTGTCTTCATGAATTCAACTCCAAATCGCAATCTGCAGTGACATCGTTTATACTAAGAGCTGTAATCATTGCGATCACAACTAATCTAATCGCTATTATAACATGCATCATTCAACTAACTAAATCGCGATGGCTCAATTAAATCAGCGTCGTGATGTTAAAAATCAGGTTGTGCCATCAGTCAGACATTGCTGTCAAACCGGATTACGGTGTGACATACTGGCGTTCCACCTCAACTCCAGACGGCGTGGAGGGATCTTGGCGTCAGCCGCCAAATTGTTCTTAGTGGCTGGGCCACTTAGAACAAGGCTTGTATTTGAGATTGTTGCAAGGCAATAAGCTCAAATCAACGCCGGCCGCGTTCCACGCCAAGCAGCCCGGAACAGAGTCAGACGCTATTCTGTTTAGACTGACGCACCACCTGACACAACTAATCAATAAAGGAGTTTTTAAAATGACAGAATCAGTTAATGTGACGATTGGTCAACGTTTTCCCATCACTGCCCGGCGAATTGGGATCAATGGTGAAGGAATCGGTTATTTTCAACACAAAGTCACTTTCGTTCCCGGTTTAATTCCTGGCGAAGTGGCTGTTTGTGAAGCCACCAAAGTAACGGATCGTTATATCGAGGCCAAAATTCATCACCTTCGCAAAACATCACCAAATCGGGTCAAAGATTTGCCACCTCTGGCTGGAAAAGTTGGTGGTTTGGAGCTGGCTCACATTGCTTATCCACAACAATTAATTTTCAAAAATGATCTCATCAAACAGGCCCTTGAGAAATTTAAGCCGCGTGGTTACCAACATTATGAAATAATGCCGCCGCTAGGCATGACCGCACCTTGGCACTACCGCAATAAGGCCCAATTTCCCATTCGCCAGTTAGCGGATGGCAAGTTGATTTGTGGTTTGTATCGGCCTGGCACTCAAGAATTAGTTGATTTGCCAACTATGCCGACTCAAAGTGAACTAACTTTGAAAGTCTGTCGCGGGATTTTACCAATTCTGAAAGAACTGGCCATCCCGATTTACGACCCTGAACAGAACTCGGGCATTATTAAGGCGATTGCTGTGCGGGAATCACGGCTGCACCAACAAGTCCAATTAACTTTCATTACTAATTCTAAAAAAATGCCACAAAAGCGAGCTCTTTTAGCAGCCATTTTGCAACAATTACCAGAAGTAGTAAGTGTCAGCCAAAACTTTAATCCAGCTAAGGATGGCTTATTCTGGGGCGATGAAACTTGGTTGCTCGCCGGCGAACCCTACTTAGAAGAACAATTAGGGAAACGACGCTTCCTGTTGTCACCACGAGCCTTTTTACAATTGAATTTAAGCCAAACTGAAAAAATGTATCAAATTGTTCGCGATTATTTACAGTTGACCCCTAACGATGTGCTCATGGACGCTTATGCTGGTGTCGGAACAATTGGGATCAGTCTAGCTGATCAAGTCAAACAAGTGGTTGGGATCGAAGAAATTCCCGAAGCAGTTGCCGATGCCGAACAAAATGTACAGCATAACCATTTAACTAACGTGAGCTATCGTCTCGGCCAAGTGGAAACGATTTGGCCTGAACTAGTTGCTGCTGGCACCCACTTCACCGCCCTAGTCGTCGATCCACCACGAACTGGTTTAGCCCCAAGTTTGGTTGAGGCCATTTTGCAAGCAGCACCGAAGAAATTTGTTTATATTTCTTGTAACGAATCAACCTTGGCTCGGGATTTAGTTAGCCTAACGAAGGCCTACCAAGTTACCAAAATGCAAATGGTTGATTTATTCCCGCAAACAGCTCGTGTAGAAACAGTCGTTAAATTAGAACGTCGTGCCAGCACTCATTAGCTAATTTCGGCGTGAGTCACGCATCGGTAATGATGCAAATGGTATAATAATAGCAATCAAAAAAAGGAGTCTAACAAAATGAATGAAAAAGTAACTCGTGCCGATTTAAAAAAACGCGCTAAAGCTAAAATGCGTGGCGATTTTGGCACTGCTTTTAAATTAAATAGTATCCCCATTATTTTCACTATTTTGGCGGTTATTTTATGGACCTTGCTTGTCGTGGCATTAGCCGTCTTTATGTCAGTCGACAAAAACGCAACTAACAGTATTAATAGTGCTGCTTCAGCGCAACAATACGTTAGTGACACGATGAAGCAAAGTAACGGTCAGTGGTTTGGCACTTTTATTGGCGCCTTGATCAACACGATGCTGAGCGCCGGCATTAGTATCGCCAGTTTAAGTTGGCTGCGGCTACCAAAAGACGAAACTTTAAATAAACCTTTCGTCAAACAATTCCAAGGTTTTACCAGTGACTATTTTGTCGCGATTCTGATTATTTTCATTATTACTTCGGTCATCACTTATTTCGGCTATTTCCTGTTAATCATTCCTGGCATTATTCTGGCCTTGGCTTTTCAACCAATTTATCTGCTTTACAGTGATGAAGGCGATAATTATGGTTACTTTAATATTATCGGTCGCAGTTGGCAGTTCATGCGCGGCCACAAATTCGACTTATTTGTCTTTCAATTAAGCTTTATCTTCTGGTACGTCGGGATGTTCCTGACCCTCGGCTTATTAGGAATTTACTTCATCCCTTACCGTAATCTTGCCCTGGCTGCTTTCTACGACAATATTGTTGCCGAGAATCGTGCCAACGACGCCCAAGTCGCCGCATAAAACTAGGAGGTTTTTTCGATGCATATTTATTTTGCCAATGCCCTTTTCTCACAGGCCGACTTTGATTTCAATGCCCAATTAGTAGCTAAAATTCGTGCGGCCAATCCTGAAATCAGCGTCTACTTACCCCAAGAAAATGCTAGTATTAATGACAAACAAGCCTACGCCGATTCGAAAATGATTGCCCAAGCTGATACGAAAGAAGTGCTACGCAGTCAATTAATGATTGCCGTTTTGGATGGCCCAATCATTGATCCCGGCGTGGCTAGCGAAATTGGTGTGGCTTACGCTAACCAAATTCCGATCCTCGGTTATTACACGGACTCCCGCCAGCAAGGTGCCACTAACAACCAAAAAGTCGCTGCCTTGCAAACAATCGCCGAGAATCAATTTCACTATTTAAATCTTTACACCACTGGTTTAATTAAATTAAATGGCGCCATTTATAATAATGAAGCCGATCTGTTGGCTGCCATTCAACAGTATCAAGGCTAAACGCTGAAAAAGCCCGATTAACAATTTCTCCAATAAATGGAGATCGTTAATCGGGCTTTTTTTATGCCAATTTGGTTGGCTAATCAGTGGTACGTGTTCGTTAGTTGAAGTCATTAGTTTAAAGCGTAAATTGTGTGTGCGACGATTGCCGCTCAAACCAGCACGTAACGAACTGATAAAGGCTTTAATCCGAAACTAGTACCGCTTTTAATTAACGTAATAACTTATCCCAAATAACCACTTGGTCTTGCGCTAAAGATTTTTGGACATCAATAATTCGTTGGTTACTACTACCGCGAAATTGTAACGTCAAATCTTTCTGAGCTAAGATAAAACGGCCGTCAACTAAAATGTCGATTTTGCTTAACAGTTCCTTTTTATCAGCTGTTTCCTGTTGCAGTTCATCCCAAGTATAGCCGGTCCACGACCAGATATCTTTCGTATCGCCAAAGCGCTCGCGAATCGCATCAACCAATTTTAAACAGACCTGCGTATTCACAAATGGTTCGCCACCTAATAAGGTCAAACCTTGGACATAGCTCTGACTCAAATCCGTTAAAATCTGTTCCTGTAATTCATCAGTATAAGGTTGACCATAGTGAAAGTTTTGCGCGGCCACGTTATAACAGCCTGGACAAGCAAACTTACAACCGGAGACATATAAACTGCAACGCACGCCCTCACCGTCAACGAAATTAAACGGTTTGTAGTCGGCCACATATTGAAGACTTAAATCTTTTGCTTGCCATTCTTGGGGGGCGGGATTTTTCGGTAATGGTTGAACTTTAATCCTCATCCTGCGCACCCTCTCGTGGTTGATTAGCAATTTGGTTGTTACTGAAACTCATATGTTTGACTCGCGAAATAATTTCTTCATGACGGCCGTGAACCATTGGCCGCTGATTAGGATTACCCAAGTAACCACAAGTCCGCTTAACCACATCACAACTGGCTGGATCGGCATTGCCACACTGCGGGCATTTAAAGCCTTTCGCAGTGGGGACGAATTCACCTTTGAAGCCACACTTGAAACACTGATCAATTGGCGTGTTGGTGCCTAAATAACCAATGCGATCATAGGCAAAATCCCAAACAGCTTCCAAAGCTTTAGGATTTTGTTTCAAATTAGGGTATTCGCAATAATGAATGAAACCACCAGCTGTATATTTCGGATAATCTTTTTCGAAATCAAGTTTTTCAAAGGGTGTCGGATTCTTACGAACATCATAATGGAAACTATTCGTGTAATATTCTTTATCAGTAATATCTTTAATCTTGCCAAACTTCTTAGTATCTAAGCGGCAGAAACGATCTGTCAAACTTTCTGATGGGGTGGAATAAACACTAAAGTGATAACCGGATTCTTGCTCCCAAGTCACGCAATGATCGTGCAGACTTTTAAGCACTTTTAAGGTGAAGGCTTTGGCCGCTGGATTATGTTCCCAATTAGGACCATAGAACACGGTACCAACCTCGTAAAGGCCAATATAGCCAAGTGAAACTGTGGCCCGACTATTCTTGAATAACTCGTCAACATCATCATTTTTATTTAGTCGCTTGCCAAAAGCACCATATTGGTAAAGAATCGGCGCATTATAAGGATGCGCTTGTTTCGCCCGGTTAACTTTGAACAAGAGTGCCTCATGACAAATATCTAGCCGTTGGGCCAAAATGTCCCAGAATTTAGCTTGGTCATCTTTCGTCTCTAGCGCAATCCGTGGTAAATTCAAAGTCACCACGCCTAAATTCATCCGGCCAGAATTAACTTCTTGGCCATTTTCATCACGCCAACCTTGTAAGAAGCTACGACAACCCATTGGTGCTTTAAATGAACCAGTTAGCTCAACTAACTTATCGTAATTTAAAACGTCCGGATACATCCGCTTGGTGGCACATTCAATCGCTAATTGTTTAATATCATAATTAGGATCTTCAGGATTTAAATTCAAGCCGCGCTTAATCGTAAATACTAATTTAGGAAAAATCGCTGTTCGATGTTCTTTACCCAAACCTAAAATTCGAATCTTCAAAATTGATTTTTGAATTTCTCGCTCAATCCAATTCTCGCCTAAACCGAAACCTAACGTGGTAAATGGCGTTTGACCTTGAGAAGAGTATAAAGTATTGATTTCATATTCTAAGGCCTGCATGGCATCATAAATGTCTTTTTTGGTCCGTTTATAAGCATATTCTTTGCGACGTTCCGGTTCATCGATCCATTCGGCAGCTTCGGCTTGATGTTTCTGATAATTTTTCTCAGCAAAGGGTGCCAATAATTGGTCGACACGATCAGCAGAACAACCACCATATTGACTGGAAGCAACATTGGCAATGATTTGTGCCATTTGTGCCGTCGCCGTCTGAATGGAATGTGGTGGTTCAACCTCAGCATTACCAATTTTGAAGCCGTGAGTCAGCATCTCTTTAAAATCGATTAAACAGCAGTTAGTCATGGGACTGTATGGTTGGTAATCCAAATCATGCCAATGAATTTCGCCTTTTAGATGGGCATTCGCCACTTGCGGTGGTAACATTTTCAACCCAATAGCCTTGGCCACGGTCCCCGAAGTTAAGTCACGTTGGGTATTAAAAACTTGACTGTCCTTATTAGCATTTTCGTTAACGACCGTCGCATCACGATTCAACAACTTTTTAATCGTAAAGTTAATATCAGTCGCTTGGCTACGATCAAAATCACGTTGTGTCCGGTAATTAATATATTCTTCGGCAATTTGATAAAGATGGTGATCTAAGAGCGTCTGCTCAACAATACTCTGAATCTCATAAATTTTAACATCTTGGGAGAAACGTTGACTGATTTCGGCCACCACATCATCAACAACGCCTTGAACTGCAACGCCAATATCAAAGCCATCATTTTCATCATTAACTGAGTTGGCCGCAACCTGATTGGCTGCTTTGGTAATCGCTTGGGCAATTTTGTCCGGTTCAAAAATCATCACACGACCATCACGCTTCAAAACGTGAATCGTCGCTAATTTTAATTCGGTTGGTGTTTTTACTTGGTCCATGCTCGTCACTCCATTCAATACCTATGTGACTTATTCTACCTAATTCATAAAGTTTAGCAACAATACCTAGTACACAAGAGAATATATTTCGTATAAAGCTACTAGATATGGTATCAATCAATATTTGATATCATACTAGTTCCGACCACTTATACACAAGCAAAAAGCTGTCAAGAAGAATATTTACAAAATTTTTCAGCTTAATCGCAAAATAAGTTGCTAGCAACACCGATTTGAGTCTGACTGCATTGCGGACTGCTTGGCGTGGAACGCGGCCGGCATTGATTTGAGCTTATTGCTACGCAACAATCTCAAATGCAAGCCTTATCGTAAGTGCTAAAGCACCAACGATAATTTGGCGGCTGACGCCAAGATCCCTCCATTTCGTCTGGAGTTGAGGTGGAACATTTCATCTTTGATAGTGGTTGAGACAATTCGACTGGGATTGATCAACTCGATTTAAATTGCTGTCACAACTAAATAACAGTATTCAAAAAGCCCGTTTGACATTTCTCTGGTTTCATCCAGAAAGTTTGTCAAACGAGCTCATTAGTTTATTGCAGTCTTTTTTTCTAAGTAGTGGTGCTCAATTCTGTTAGTTTCATCTGGTGGTGGCTGGGCGATTGGCGTCAGATGTGAAATTATTGTTAGTGCTTTAGTACTTACGATAAGCCTCGAATTTGAGATTTTCGTAGAAAAGCTCAAATCGACGGCCACGTCGTTCCACGCCCTCTAAATCGCTCAGCCACCACCTACCTCTAATTGGGGAAGTCTTGGCACCATATTAGTTTCATACCCACAAAATCGCTGTCTCCCCTGCCGTTACCTAATATAGGCTGCGACATTAATTAATCTCATTCTCGCGAAAGTCTTTGTAAAATAACCGCAGCAAGATACAAAAAATCTGCCGACCAAAATTGGTTGACAGATCTTTGATTTTCTAATTAATCTTGGCGACTATCGCCCCAGAAGAACAAGGCAACTGTACCAGGACCAGTATGACTACCAATGGTTGTGCCGACGTGGTTGATTTCCACTGGCCCAGCTAATTTTTTGAAACGAGCTTCCACTAAATCGGCGACCGCCCGTGCATCTTCATAACAATCGGCATTAGAAATATAACATCTGCCGCTGTAATCAAGACCATCTTCAGCATGTTCCGCCATCCGGTCGACAATCTTTTTGATAACTCGTTTCTTACCGCGAATTTTCTCCCGTGGAATTAATTTACCGTTAGCATCCATATTTAGCAAAGGGCAAATACCTAATAATGAGCCAACGAAACCAGCTGTTTTCGAAATTCGACCGCCCTTGATGTAGTACTCTAAAGTTGTGGAGAAGAACCAATGATTCATATTTAATTTATGAGCTTCAACCCACTCATGTAGGCTATCAATATCCATTCCGGCAGCCTTTTTCTCAGCTAGCGTATTCATAATTAAGCCGTAACCCGCTGAAGCGCCCAAGGAATCGACAATATAAATCTTCCGATCTGGGAAACGGTCTGCTAAAATCCCCTTGGCAATATTAGCCGAGTTGATCACGCCAGATAAGCCAGATGAAAGCGACACATGTAAGATATCCTGCCCAGCTTCCAAGAACGGCGTAAAGTAATCGACAAATTCTTCAACATTGACTTGAGAAGTTGCAGTAGCAGCACCGTTAGCCATCGCACCATAAAAATCTTTAAAAGAAATCGAATGCCCCAAATCATCTAAATATTGTTTACCATCTAAAGAAAAATGGAAACAAACATAGTGAATATCCATTTTTTCGAAATGTTCAGCGCTTAAATCAGCAGTTGAACAACAACTTAAAATATAGTTTTGCATAGCGACCTCCAGAAATAACTGACAATTTGACAGATAATATAACACGCGTTAAAATCATAACATTTATGTGAAAACGATACAATTTACATTTTCTTAGATTAGTTAGTTACCTATACAAGAATAGCGAAGTGTATAACCAATGGCAGAAGACAAACGTATTCGAAAAACCAAGCATTATCTGAAGCAATCCCTGATTGAGCTCTTAGTGGACAAACCCTTCGAACAAATAACCGTAACTGAATTATGTCAAAAGTCCGATATTAGTCGGATTACTTTTTACGCTCATTATAAAGATAAATTCGCATTAGTCGATGAAATGTTTGCGGAAATGTTGATCAGCGCGACTCGCGATTATCGCCAGCAACAACAAGCCAACAACCCTGAAAATGAAACCATTCAGACGTTTTGTAACTTACTAGATTGTATTCTGAATTTGTACAACGAAAATATGTCGCTTTTATCTGACACAACGATCGATAAAAATCCTTATTTATATTATATGTTTTATAGTTACATCGTTCGTAATGTGGAGCAAGTGATCATCCATCGGCACCAGATCATCACGCCGAAATATTCGATCAAACAAGTGAGTGGCTTTATTTGTAACAGTCTCTGGGCTTTCATGAGTGAGGCTCAAGCTGCTAATATTGATAGTGCAACTGTTCGTCGCGATGCTAAAACCGTCTTGACTGGAATTCTTGAGGCCAATATCGTGATTGAGAAAACCCATTAAGGCAACTGTTCCAGCAACCGCCACTGGTAGCGCCAACTAATTAACCGCAAATGAATAGCCTGTTTAACAAGTTCTTAGATATACTGAACTGTTAAACAGGCTATTTTAATTTGATGATTTGATTAATGCGCTATTAAACCGAAGCGGTAATTTCTGTTAACGGTCTTAATTAGCTCGTTTCAAGTGTAGGGTCATCGCGTTTAAAGCGACCACAACCGTGGAGAGTGACATGATTACTGCCCCTAAGGCTGGTTGTAAAATAATCCCGGCTGAGGCTAATACCCCGGCTGCCAGTGGAATAGTGACAATATTATAACCGGCACCCCACCACAGGTTTTCAACCATTTTCCGATTAGTCGCCCGGGCCAAATTCAGGAAGTTTAAAATATCGGCTGGATCACTATGGACTAGAATAACATCGGCAGCATCAATGGCCACGTCAGTCCCAGCGCCAATCGCCACACCAATATCAGCTCGAACTAATGCTGGTGCATCGTTAACCCCATCACCGACCATCATCACGTGATGGCCTTGACTTTGATACTCGTGAACAACTTTTTCCTTGTCTTCTGGCAATAAATGCGCCCGATATTCAGTAACACCTAAGCTAGCCGCAACTTTAGCCGCTGTTGCTTCATTATCACCAGTCAACATGACCGGCGTAATATTCATTTTCTGCAACGAAGCAATAAATGTTTTCGCTGAAGGTTTAATTTGGTCACCGGCGCCAAAAATTGCTAAAACAGTTTGGTCTTGTAACAAGTAACTAACACTATTACCTTGGCCCGCTAAAGTAGTAAATTCGGCTTGGTCATATTGAATCTTTTGCGTTTGTAAATAGTTAGCCGTCACAATCGCATATTTTTTGCCAGCGATTGTCCCGGTCAAACCAACGCCCTTAATCGTCTGGACATCTGCAGCTTCGGGTAAAGTCAATTGTTGCTTCTTGGCAGCTGACATGACACCTGTCGCAATTGGATGACTACTGTGCTGTTCCAAAGCGGCAACTATGGTCAAAGCTTCTTGATCACTTAGGTTAGCTTGGTAACTATGAATTTCGTTCAAGGTAAACTTACCTTCTGTCAAAGTCCCAGTTTTATCCATGAACACGTGCGTAATTGTTTTCGCATTTTCAATTGCCTGCCGTTCTTGAATTAATAAACCATTGGCCGCGGCAATTGAAGTACTCCGCGCAACAACTAATGGTACGGCCAAACCTAGTGCGTGCGGGCAGGCAATAACTAAGACGGTAACCATTCGTTCCAAAGCAATGGCAAAGTCAGCATTGATCCACCAAAAGATCAAGGCACCGATCCCAAAAATTAAAGCTAAATAAAATAACCAACCAGCCACTTTATCAGCAATTGTTTCCGAACGAGATTTATCATTTTGGGCGTGGCTGATTAATTTCATAACTTGCGCTAAATAACCACTTTCGCCAGTCCCGGTGACTTTGACTGTCAGTACGCCATCGCCGTTAGTGGAACCACCGATGACTTGATCGTCGACTTTTTTAGCAATGGCCCGTGATTCACCAGTGACTAAGGATTCATTGACTTGACTGGTCCCAGTAACGATTTGACCATCGGCGGGCATTGCTTCACCACCACGAACGACTAACAGATCGCCAACTTTGACTGCTGATAAAGGCCGATCAACTACTTTGCCATCAGCCTGCTGAACATGGGCTTGACCAGGTAATAACTGGGCCATTTTTTGTAAGGCACTGCCGGCACTGGTGATCGCATTCATTTCCATCCAGTGGCCTAATAGCATAATTAAGATCAAGGTCGCCAATTCCATGAAGAAATCCATCACATGTTGATTATGGAAGATCGTCCGTTGCACAAAGGCATATAAGCTATAAAAATAAGCCACTGAGGTCCCTAAAGCAATCAAGGTCATCATTGCTGGCTTACGTTCTTTCAATTCATAATAGGCGCCATTTAAGAACGGCCAGCCCCCATAAAAGAATAAGACCGACGCAGCAATTAAAACTAACCAATCAGAACCGGGAAATGTTGGTAACAATGTGCGATTCAAGCCCATCAGAGTTGAGAACAATAAAACTGGAATCGCAAAAATAACGGAAATCCAGAATTTCTTTTTCAAATTACCCATATGCATCATATGGCCACCATGCATCATCATGTCCCCCGACATTTCTGATGAATCATGGTTCATTTGGCTGTGATCCATTCCTGACATTTGTTCATCGGTCATGGCCTGATGATCATGCATCTGCATTTGATCCATCCCAGCCATATCTTGTTGCTTATTTTGCTTCGTCATGTTGACATCCCCCATTATTTTCAGTCATTTGACAATTAGTTAAGCAATTACAAGGTACTGTTTCTGGTGCTGTTGGCGCTTTTTCAGTAATTGTTGACGCCAGCGTCGCCAAGTCAGCTTGACTTAATTCATGTTGCTGGACTAGACGAATCAACGTTGGGCCAATGTGCATTGCACATAGATTATCAAATAAACGGTCAACTTGTAAATTAATACCTTCTTGCTCTGATAAAGTTGCTTGATAACGGAACGGTCGGCTAGCCCCTTCACGGTTTAAAAAACCTTTTTCTTCGAGCCGGCGAATTAAAGTTTTAATGGTGGATTCTTGCCAGGCCATCTTTTCACTTAAAGATTCAATTAATTGATGGCTAGTCGCTCCTGATAATGTCCAAACAATTCGCATGACTTCCCATTCTGATGCTGTAATCTCACGATTGTTATTTTTTGTTTGTGCCATCTTGATCGACTCCTTTGTTTTCATGACTAAAGTTTACAATTGTAAATTATCTTTGTCAATGCTTTTGTTTCGTTTTATCGACATTTGTAAACTTTAACCACAAATAGTTTTTTTTTCCAAAAAGTCCTTATTAAAACCAGGGTGCTCCTTAGGTGGTAACGGCAGGGGCCCAGCGATTCTGAGGGCGTGGAACACTATGACCATCGATTTGAAGTCGAACAAGTTTTAGGCAGAGTAGCAGATAACTCCGTTGCAGCCGGCGGATTGTGGAACGCTGCCGGCGTTGATTTGAGCTTATTGCTGCGCAACAATCTCAAATACAAGCCTTCTTCTAACTGCTAAAGCAGCAAGAAGAATTTGGCGGCTGACAACCCGGCGGCCTCCACTGCGTTTTGAGTTAGTTCATGCCACTTTAGATTTGGTCGATATCAAGGCATTACTGGTGAAGCTGGCTACTAATCGCCAAGCAACCACCGAATTGAATTAAACAGCACCGATATTTAGAAAAGCACATTGAAGTAAACTAATAAAAAAACTATTTGACAAACTTTCTGTGGAATTAAACCGGAAACTGTCAGACGGGCGCGATTACTATTCTGTTATGCCAACGATTGAAATCAAGTTGATTAAGCCCACTACAATTACCACAATCATTAACATAATTGAAGTACATCACCTCAACTCCAGACGAAATGGCGTCAGACAGAATTCTGTTTTGCCAATTACACCAAGGTTTTTGGGCTTACCGAAATAACATTTTAAAAACAAAAAAAGCGCTAAGAGAAAAATCTCTTAGCACTTTTATACTTTATTCAACTATTTAACATTGTCTTTAACTAACTTGATATTATCGTCGTTAGTTAATGATTCAGTAACAGCTTTTTCAGCTAGCTTAGCCATTTCTTTAGTATCGAGACGCTTCATTAATGAACGTACCTTCAAGATTGAAGTTGCACTCATTGAGAACTCATCAAGACCTAAGCCGACTAATAGTGGCACCATGATTGGATCACCGGCAGCTTCACCACACATACCAGCCCACTTGCCTTCTTTATGCGCAGATTCAATCACATGCTTGACTAAGCGCAAAATAGATGGGTTGTATGGTTGATACAAGTAAGAAACATGCTCGTTACCACGGTCAGCGGCCATGGAATATTGGATCAAATCGTTGGTCCCAATACTGAAGAAGTCAACTTCTTTAGCAAATTGGTCAGCCAAAACAGCAGCAGCAGGAATTTCAATCATAATCCCAACTTCGAACTTACCAACTTTAACGCCATCAGCAACTAATTTCTTTTCTTCTTCAAGAAGGATTGATTTCGCCTGACGGAATTCTTGTAAAGTTGCAATCATTGGGAACATAATCCGCAAATGACCGAAGGCTGAAGCTCGTAATAAAGCCCGTAATTGAGTCCGGAAAATATCTTGTCGATCCAAGCTAATCCGAATTGCCCGGTAGCCTAGGAACGGATTCATTTCTTCTGGTAATGGCAAGTATGGTAAATGCTTGTCGCCACCAATATCCATGGTCCGAACTACAACTGGCTTGCCGTTCATACCTTCAATAACGTTCTTGTATGCTTCAAATTGGTCATCTTCAGTTGGTAATTCAGCAGAATCCATGTATAAGAATTCAGTCCGATATAAACCAACCGCCTCAGCACCGTTATCTAACACACCAGTTAAATCTTTAGGCGTCCCAATATTAGCAGCTAATTCAAAATGCTTGCCATCAGCAGTCATAGTTGCTTCATTACGAAGCTTAGCCCATTCTGCTTTTTGAGCGGCATATTCTTTAGCTAAATTCTGATATTTCTCAACATCAGCGTCAGTTGGATCCACCACGATATCACCAGTATTGCCATCAACGATGACTTTTTGGCCTTCTTTAATATCTTTAGTAACAGTATCTGTTCCGACAATTGCAGGAATTTCCAACGACCGAGCCATAATAGCTGAGTGCGCTGTCCGTCCACCAATATCAGTAACAAATGCCTTAACGTACTTCTTATTCAACTGAGCAGTGTCGCTCGGCGTCAAATCATGTGCCACAATAATAACTTCTTCATTGATCAAAGCAGGATTAGGCAAAGTAACCCCGAGCAAGTGAGCCATGATCCGCTTAGTAACATCGCGAACATCAGCAGCTCGTTCTTGCATGTAAGGATTATCTGTCATTGCCTCGAACATTTTAATGAAGGTTGTCGACACTTCGTCCAATGCTGATTCAGCATTGACCTTTTCTTCTTCGATCTTTTGCTTGACGGCACCAGTGAATTCGGGGTCTGCCAAAATCATCATATGCGCATCAAAAACTTGGGCTTCTTCTTCACCCAAGCTTTTGGCAGCAATATCACGAATTTGTTGTAACTCAGAATTAGATTTGTCGATGGCGTTCTGCAAACGATCAGTTTCTTTGTTTACATCATCAACAGCAGACTTTGAGAATGACAGATCAGGTTGAACAAGGAGATAGGCTTTGGCAATTGCAACACCATCACTAGCCGCAATCCCTTTCAAGGTCTTAGTCATTAGTCGCAAAGTCCTTCTTTCTTCATTGTTTCTTCGATAGCGTTGATTGCATCAGCTTCGTCAGAACCTTCAGCAGAAATTGTCACGTCAGCACCTTGGCCAACACCAAGTGACATAACGCCCATGATTGATTTCAAGTTAACTGATTTGCCTTTGTATTCAAGGTTGATGTCAGAGTTGAACTTGCTTGCTGTTTGAACTAAGAGAGTTGCTGGACGTGCGTGAATACCAGTTTCAGCAATAATGTGAAAATCGCGTTTTTCCATGATAAATGAGCTCCTTTTAATTAAAAAATTTTGGTTGGGTCATATCAGATCCAACTGCTAAACAGTATATTAAACGGTACTGTTTGCTTCAAGTTAAATGCTACCATTTTTTGCCACAGACTACAAGAATTTTCGTATAATCAAACCGCGAAATTCTGCTTTATCACTGATGGTTACCGCTTACATTGAAGTGGTAGATGATGGTCCCATTTCGTTGTGCATTCCCAACAATTTCCGTCCGCTGTGGCAGATCCTGCCAGATGTCACGAAAGGCCATGAAATCGGCTGGTGGCACGGAAAGCTCGTTAATTTTACCATTGATTAAATCGTCAATCAGCTGGTGATAATTCAAAGCCATTTCTTTGCCCCTTTACTATAAAAAAAGTTAAAATAAGAATTAATTGAGCAGGTCCTTGTTCAACCTGCTGATTAAAGTTTAAAAAAATTTGTTCAAAATTACAAGTCTTAGCACTTGCCTCGATAGAGTGCTAAAGCTATAATGATGGCACAAGGTCAAAAAAGGTCAAACTTTTTGATCAGTTGATTTTGTCGATGAAACACATCCAGAAAGGTGTGATTAATTAATGCTCTGTCAAAACTGTCATAAGAATGAAGCAACGATTCATCTCTACGCCACCGTTAATGGTCAACGCCGGGAGATTGATCTTTGTCAAAATTGTTATCAACAGCTTAAAAATCAAGTTGGACAAGGAAGTGAGTCAACTATGGCCCAAGATCCCTTTGGTTTCTCAAGTCTCGACGACATTTTCAATGCCATGGGACAACAACCTAATAATAATGATGCTGCCTTTCAACAGCAACAACGGGCGCAACAAGCACAGCCTGGTCAAGGTGGTCGCGGCGGCCGTCGTGGCAACGGCGTCTTAGCTCAATTCGGTGTTAACCTTACTGACCAAGCTCGCCAAGGTAAAATTGATCCCGTGATTGGCCGTGACAATGAAATTGCCCGAGTCATCGAAATTTTAAACCGGCGGACCAAGAACAACCCCGTCTTAATTGGTGAGGCTGGTGTTGGTAAAACTGCCGTGGTTGAAGGTCTAGCCCAGAAAATCGTCAATGGCGATGTGCCGGCTAAATTACAAAATAAGGAAATTATTCGTTTAGATGTGGTTTCCTTAGTTCAAGGTACTGGCGTTCGTGGTCAATTCGAACAACGGATGCAACAAATGATTCAGGAATTACAAAAGAATCCTAATATTATCCTCTTTATTGATGAAATTCATGAAATCGTCGGCGCTGGTAACGCTGAAGGTGGCATGGATGCTGGTAATGTTTTGAAGCCAGCCTTAGCTCGTGGCGAACTACAATTAGTTGGTGCTACGACTCTCAATGAATATCGGACAATTGAAAAAGATTCAGCTTTAGCGCGGCGGTTACAACCAGTCACAGTTAATGAACCTTCTGTCGAAGAAACCGTTAAGATTCTTCACGGCTTGCAATCCCGTTATGAAGATTACCATCACGTCCATTATTCTGATGCGGCGATTAAAGCAGCCGTTACTTTATCTGCACGTTACATTCAAGATCGGTTCCTACCTGATAAGGCCATTGACCTCTTAGACGAATCTGGTTCTAAGAAGAATTTAACTTTAAATGATATTGACCCTAAAGTTTTGGATGAAAAAGTACAATCTGCAGAGACTCAGAAACAAGAAGCTTTGCAACAAGAAGATTATGAGCGGGCAGCTTACTTCCGTGACCAAATCGAAAAGTTACAAAAGATGAAGTCCAACCAAAGTAAGGGTACTGGCGATCGTCCAGAAATCACCGAAAAAGATATGGAAAAGATTGTCGAAGAGAAGACGCATATTCCAGTCGGTGAATTAAGAGCTCAAGAACAAGCACAGTTAAAGAATCTGTCGAATGATTTGGAATCTAAAGTTATTGGTCAAGATCAAGCCGTTGATAAAGTTGCGCGGGCCATTCGCCGGAATCGGATTGGTTTCAACAAGTCCGGTCGGCCAATTGGTTCCTTCCTCTTTGTCGGGCCAACTGGTGTCGGTAAAACTGAATTAGCTAAGCAATTAGCACTAGAACTCTTCGGCTCTGAAGATGCCATGATCCGCTTTGATATGAGTGAATACATGGAGAAACACAGTGTGTCGAAATTGATCGGTTCACCTCCTGGCTATGTTGGCTATGAAGAAGCTGGTCAATTAACTGAGAAAGTTCGGCGGAATCCTTACAGTTTAGTTTTACTAGACGAAATTGAAAAGGCTCATCCCGACGTCATGCATATGTTCTTACAGATTCTTGATGATGGTCGTTTGACTGACTCTCAAGGTCGGACTGTTTCCTTTAAGGATACGATTATTATCATGACCTCTAATGCTGGCCAAGGCGACGTCGAAGCTAACGTTGGCTTCGGTGCTGCTGCTTCTGGCGAAACGCACTCAGTTGTTGATAAATTAACTGAATTCTTCAAGCCAGAATTCTTGAACCGGTTTGATGACATCGTTGAGTTCAATTCCCTTTCTAAGGAAAACTTAATGAAGATTGTTGACTTGATGATCGTCGATACCAACAAGATGATTGCTGATAAAGGCTTGTCAATTCACGTGACTGAACCTGTCAAAGAAAACTTAGTTGATCTTGGTTACAACCCAGCCATGGGTGCCCGGCCATTACGGCGTGTGATCCAAGAGCAAATTGAGGATCGCGTGGCTGATTACTATTTGGATCATCCGAAGACCAAGGAATTGGAAGCGCGGATGGATAGCGATCAGATCAAGATTACCGAAGCCCGTCATGACGACGATGCCAAGGAAACCGCTGCGAAGCCTGAGAATACTGACAATTAATCGCACAGATGTTTTGAAAAACTAATATAATAAATGGAAAAGCCTGTTTGACACATTGTCAAATGGGCTTTTTGGTTCTTGCCAAAAAAGTTCACTCTGCATTGGAAGCTTGCTTAAGTCGCTCTTTAGCTAGTAAACCGGCAGGGGCCGAGCGATTAAACGGGCGTGGAACGCTGTGGCCATCGATTTGAACCAATTAAAGACCCAATTGTTTCAAATGCGAGGCTTATTCTAAGCGATAAATCGCCAAGAATAATTTCACAGCTGACGCCAATCACTCGACCCCTGTCTGGATTAAACTAACAGAATTCAGCACCACTATTTAGCCAAACCAGATTGTGGTAATACAAAAAATCGGTGTGACAATCTTTATTTGGGAAGAGAGTTATCACGCCTTTTTTTGTACCGTTCAACTATTACTACTGGGTGAAATGAGCCAATGAATCCTGCTATCACTGTCTTAAGTGCTAACTATGATGAAATGTACTAACTAAACTCCAGACGGAATGGAGGGATTTTGTCGTCAGCCGCCAAATTATTGTTGGTGCTTTAGCACTTACAATAAGACCTGTATTGGAGACTTTGTGTAACAAAGTCTCCAATCAGCGTCGGCCGCGTTCCACGACAAGCAGCCCGCAATGCAGTCCATCTCAGTTCTGTTTTCACATCTTCACTAAGGTTCTGATGTTTTTGAACTTTGCACTGTAATCGACTCAAATCGATGCCGACAATGTTCCGCAACCTGCAAGCCCGCAATGGAGTCAAAACTACTTCTGTTTCAAAACCAAGTTTTAGAGTTTTGTTTTGTCATGGACTTTAATCAATACCAGCACGTTTCACGCTCCACGATCCATTTCGCAGAAATTTTTAAATAATCATACGTATTTATTGTTAATACGAACATTTTTATTCTATAATTAAGTCAGTATATTTGCTCTTTGAACATGTAATTGGAGGGATTAGATGCGACTTTTTGATATTACCAACAGCTACCGGACTTTAGTTCACAGTCAATTAGAAAGTACCGATGCGAAACTAGTTAAAGTATATTCACTTGGCAACGTGACCGTCGTTTATACAAAAGCACCAACCCATCAGGAAATCTTGATGAAAAACGAACATCGCGATATTTCCAACGATGAAATAGAATTCGTGATTGATGCCTTGGTCAAACCTAAACCAAAGAAGCCAGAAATTATCAAGGGCAATCACTTAGCAGAAATTTCCATTACGAATGCGTAAGAAACAATTAGTTGATGAAGGAGGACTGGTGTGATGGCTGAGCAAAACACCACCCCACAATTTCCTTCGGCAACTAATCTGCCCCAAGCCATTACTGGTGCTGTAACACGGCAACAACACAAAGATATTCCGGTCACAATTCATTACTTAGATAGTTTAAATCAAAAGTTGCACCCTGAAGTGACTATTTGGGGTGCTTTTGGTGCGCCCTTAATGATTCCTTGGCGGACCATTCCTGGCTATTTGCTCTATAATATTCGCAACTTTCAGCGAACTTTTTTGCTTAATTCAACGAGTATTACCTTAATATATACCAAACAACTGGCAGCGCCCGTCATGGTTTATCATGAAGATGAAACTGGGCAATTATTAGTACCGCCGGTGTTCATTCGGGGCGACTTAAATCGCCATTACCAAATTCAGCCTCTCGAACAATACTTGACCCAGTTTATCGGTGCTGATCAAGGTACTCAAGGTACTTTTAGTCAAACTGTCCAACAGCTGCACTTTCACTATCAACTTAACCATGAGCAGCAGCCCTTCGCCTTTGGTAGTGATAATGCCCTTAAAATGCGAGTGGCCAAAACTGCTTATCAAGCCCCTGATCTGACGGCCAAATTAGATTGGCAATTACCAGCTAACTCAACCTGGCAGATTTTCAAAACGGTTAAGCAAGCTGACAATCATGCCGTTTGGTTTAACTTAGGTGGCAATCTGTGGGTCGATAGTTTAAACACCCAACTCGTTAATCTGACCGTGACACCAGCAACGGTACCAAGTACCCATCCACGACCGCTATCGTTAACCACTGCTTTCAAAACCAGTCGTGTCGATCAACAACCTCGTCAAGCGAAAATTAAGGCTAGTCCCTATTTTCCCATCTCGCAATGGACGCAGCCTTATGGTCAAATCGTTGAGCAACGACTGAAGAATGGCACCCTCGTATCTTGCAAACAAATCCTGACGCTGGACAATGGCAGTGAATGGGCTCAGCTTGATCAAGGCTATTATGTGGAAATTAAATATTTAGACTTTTTGGACTAAACGAAAAAGATCAACTCATCCTGATTAAGGGAATCTGAGTTGATCTTTTTTATTAACTAAAATATTGAATAAAGCCAATCGCATCGAAAGCAAAGTGACATATCCAACTGACCCAAACACTATTTGATTTCTTCCAAATGTAATTAAGTGCCAGTCGAATTGGCAAAATAGTAATAATTAATTGCAACGGCACAAAACCATAAGCAGGAATATGCCATGCCGCAAATAGCAGCCCGCTGATCACTGACGCATAGCGGAATTTAAGACCCATTTTTTCTAGCGCAATCATGATATTCGTACAAATTAATTCCTCACCAAGCAGCATAAAGGGCACGCGAAAAACAATCATTTGAACTGTAATAACATTTGCCACTGTGTTTTCAGTGCTTTTACCAAAGAGAACTTGAAATAGAATATCTGAAGCCAGGCCAACAACAATTGCTAAAGGGACACCCCAAAGCAAGACTTTCAGTTTGAAATGACTAAATTGTTGTTGAAACTGAGGTTGTAATAAAAAGTAACCAATTAAACCACAAAATAATAAATTCCAACCAGCACCAATAATTTCATGACCAGTTCCACTAACTGATAAATGTAAAAAACGTAGCGAACCGGGAATCGCGTAGATTATGCCAACCAATAAGGTCAAACAAATGCCAATTACCGGTTTCATTTTGACACTCATCTTCATTCCTTCTTTCTTCATAAGCATTCATAACTTGAATGAAGTATAGCATGAGCTAAGAGTTGGCTTAGCAATAAGTCCGATATTTAGGACCTAAAAATTCTTCTTAGGCAGCGCCCGTGATAAAATTATAACTAATCATCATGATTGGAGTGGTCTTATGAATAGCTATGGTGAATTAGTCCGGACACTTCGAATTGACAAGGAAATTAGGCTAAAAGATCTTTATGCGAATATTATGTCAAAGTCCTATGCCATCAGCTTTGAAAAAGGCGAGCACGAGATATCATTTTACTTACTTAGCCAGATTTTGAAAAGACTTCCCATGGCAATTGACGAATTTCTCTTTCTTTATCAAGGTGAACCTCATTCACTAACTGATTGGTTCTACCAAGAATACGGCCACTACGCTAATAATGACGATATTGCCGGTCTGAAACAGCTACGCCAGTCGTATCAGCAAAAGGATCCTGACTCACCCTTCCTGGCAATTCGGCTGGCCGAAATTGACGCCCGAATCGATCAGCTCAATTATTTTAACCAACATGGTGTGCTAACCAATACTTGCATTAATGCCACTTCATTAACGATCATCAAGAACTATTTGGCCACCATTCAAACCTGGACCATTAATAACCTGCGTTTCCTGGCGAACACCTTGGATTACATCGATTATCAAGAAAAGGTCACTTATTTCCAGCTATTATTACCTGCTCTGGATAAGTATAAGGATTTTGAGCCTGGACGAGAGGTGATTTGCACATTACTAATTAATGCGATTCATCAATCTGTCATGTCCCTGGAATTTTATGGCGTCAACGTCTTATTAGCTAAGCTGGCTAGTTTCAGTGAACCAATTAGCGCCATGTATTATAAAAATGCCCAGCAATTCTATACTGGCCTTAAACTCATCTATCAGCAGCAAATTAAAGCTGGCACCAAACTGGTCAATCAAGCCATCGCTACTCTACAACAGTTGCATTACCCGCATCAGGCTGCTCTGTATCAAAGTGCCTATCAAGAATTTTTGGAGAAAATTCAAATTAATTTAGCCTAACAAAGAACTGTATTTTAACAACTAATTCGTGCCTTGGCAGAGCAATCGACTAAAAAAGGATAATTCCGCTAGAATTATCCTTTTTTGCTGGCCTATTTTATAGTTTTTCAGTTAATTTAACATCAGGGTACTTATCCTTAAACCAATTCTCGGCAAAACGATTTTCGAATAAGAATAATGGGTTCCCCTCTAAATCCTTAACTAGTAAGTTACGATTAGACGACATCTTCGGATCTAATTGTTCAGGATCAATCCAGCGAGCTGTGCGAGCACCGATTGGTTTCATGACAACTTCCGAATTATATTCGTGCATCATGCGATACTGGAACACTTCAAACTGCAACTGGCCAACGGCGCCCAGAATATAATCATCAGTTGTGTAAGTCTTATAGAGCTGCACTGCACCTTCTTGAACCAGCTGTTGCATCCCCTTGTGGAAAGACTTCTGCTTCATCACGTTTTTAGCAGTAACTTCCATGAATAATTCCGGCGTAAATTGTGGCAGTGGCTCAAACTCAACTTGGTCTTTGCCACCATAAATACTGTCGCCAATTTGGAAATTACCAGTGTCATAAAGGCCGACAATGTCACCTGCCACGGCTGAAGAAACTTGTTCCCGTTCCGCTGACATAAATTCAGTCGCATTGTTTAACCGCAACGGTTTGCCTGTCCGCGCTAATGTGACTGTCATACCCTTGGTAAATTCCCCAGAGCAAATCCGTACAAAAGCAATCCGATCACGATGAGCTGGATTCATATTGGCTTGGATTTTAAAGACAAAGCCGGCAAATTCTGGCGCGGTCGCCGGCAAATCTGAACCATCCTGTAACTGGTGGTCACTTGGTGCTGGCGCCATACTTAAGAAACTCTTCAGGAAAGTTTCAACGCCAAAGTTCGTTAAAGCTGACCCGAAATAAACCGGCGTTTGTTCGCCAGCAAGAACTTTTTGTAAATCAAATTGATTGCCGGCTTCTTCCAACAATTCCACATCCGCAACTGCTTGCTGATAAATCGCATCTTGTTTCAAGGGACTATCACCGATAATCTCGCCAGTTTTTGGATCAAGAGGCAAGAAGCGGTCACTTTCAGTAGCTGGCCGATAAAGTTCGAGCTGTTGTTGTTGACGGTCATAAATCCCCTTCAAGCCTTTGCCCATCCCAATTGGCCAATTCATAGCTACGCCTTCGATATTCAATAGTTCCTCTAATTCGGCAATTAAATCTAAAGGTTCGCGGCCATCACGGTCCAACTTATTCATAAAGGTAAAAATAGGAATTCCCCGTTGCTTGACAACTTTAAATAATTTCTTAGTTTGGGGTTCAATACCCTTAGCTGAGTCAATCACCATGACGGCGGCGTCAACGGCCATTAACGTCCGATAAGTATCTTCAGAGAAGTCCTCATGTCCCGGTGTATCCAAAATATTAACGCGTTTGCCTTCAAAATCAAACTGCATCACCGAACTGGTAACGGAAATACCACGTTTCTTTTCAATATCCATCCAGTCAGAAGTGGCAAAGTTGCCCGACTTCTTGGCTTTGACGGTCCCAGCTTGACGAATTACCCCACCAAACAATAGCATTTGTTCAGTGATCGTTGTTTTCCCAGCATCTGGGTGAGAAATAATGGCAAAAGTGCGACGTTTGGCCACAGCTGCTGCTAATTCACTTGTTTTCATATTTACCTCACTTATTATTACGACTAGTTTTGCTTAGAAATATTCTGTTCTGATTATAACACGACCACTTAAAACAACCTGGCCGCATTAGCATTCATGGTTCCAAGTCAATTAACACTCACATTGGCCCAATCTCACCTTTCGCTTAAAACTGCTTGTTCAAATAGAAGTGTTAAAAATCCAGTAAAAAAGAGTTCGGGGTTTCGGTCCCAAACTCCTTCACGTTAATTATCTTCAGTCGGTTCCTCAGTAGCAATCGGTGCTGCTGGTATTTCCAAAGTGACATTTTCCAAGCGCGAACCCCGAACTAAACCGGTGGTTAACACCATGCCATTAGCTAAAGTAACTTGTAAATGATTACCATTAGTCGGAATCGTCCCCAACTCGGTGATGACGAAACCAGCAATGGTATCAACGTCATCATTTTCCAAATTGGTACCAAACTGATCATTGAAATCAGACAAAGGCATTTTACCAGCAATCACATAACGATGATCGTTAACTTTAGTAAAGAGTGTCTCAGTGGCATCAGATTCATCATCGATTTCGCCAACGATTTCTTCAATTAAATCTTCGATCGTGGCCAAACCGACAACCCCACCATATTCATCTAAGAGGATTGCCATTTGTTGATGAGTCTTCTGCATCTCTAACAGTAATTCATTAATATTGACAGTTTCGGGAACAAACATCGGCTCCGTCATAATATCAGCCAATTTTAAATGGTCGAAGCCAGTCGTATGGGCCTTCTGCAAAATGTTCTTGATATGCAGAATCCCGACGATCACGTCTTTATCTTCCTGATAAACGGGAACACGTGAATAAGGTTGGGCCAAAATTCGATCAATATTGTCACTATCTGGATCATTAATATCGACCATAAAAGCGTCCGTTCGTGGTACCATCACCTCACGAGCCATAATATCGTTGAAATTAATAATTCCTTCCAACATATTATACTCATCGGGATTGATCACCCCGGTTTTCCGTGACTTTTCAATCACTGATAACATATCATCACGGGTTACTTGATTATCTGCCGTCGATAAATCGATTGGCGTAATCTTAACCAGTAAATTCGTGGATGCTGATAGCAGCCAAACGAAAGGCCGCAGAAAACCACGAACAAATTTGACTGGGCCGACACTAAGTTTTGCAACCTGTTCAGCCTTAGCCAAAGCAATTTGTTTAGGAAATAATTCCCCAAAGACCAGGGAAATATATGACAGAATAATCGTAATAATAATTACTGAAGCCTGTTCAGCCCAGCTGGCAGTGCCAAAAACTGGTGCTAAAAGTTTAGCCATTGACGTTGCTGCACTTGCTGATGATAAGAAACCAGCAAAAGTAATAGCAACTTGAATTGTTGCTAAGAAGCTGCTGGAATCGTTCATGACTTGCAATAACGATTGGGCTCGCTTGTCACCACCACTAGCCTCTGCTTCAATTTTGTTACGATTGACGGAAACGATCGCCATCTCGGACGCCGCGAAAAACGCATTCACGATCGTCAAGATCACGATCAAAAGTATCTGTCCACCCAACGACGAACTGGCCGGGTCACCACTCATTAATGAATCCACTCACTTTCGATTTTAAAATTTATATTGAATGAGATAATTATACCAACTGCTTAACTGGCTTTCAATACTGTTAGTAGTAAAACCAGTTCTTTTAATTAAAAGATAATTAAAAAATAACGATTTGAATTAGTGAGCAAAATTTCTAATACCAAAACCAAGGTTAGTTTATGGCAGAACAGCGGACAACTCCGTTACAGCCGCCGGAGTACGGAACGTGGCGGGCGTTGATTGAAGCTTATTGCTCCGCAACAATCTTCAATACAAGTCTTATCCTAAGCGATAAATCGCTAAGGATAATTTCGCGACTGGCACCCCGGCGGCTTTCACTGCGTTTCGAGTTGAATTAGCCGCTAAATATTTATTTAACTTCCTCCTTGGGTGTGACAAAGGCGGCCTCGGTTTTGGCTTTTTTTCGTAGCTGGTAGAATTCGATCAAGTACTTGATCATGGTTTTGCCAACTGCATACACGGGGATGCACAGGACGATGCCCAGAAAGCCGAACATATTGCCAGCCACTAAAATCAACACAATAATTGTTAAAGGATGAATCTGCAGTGTTTTGCCAATAACATGAGGGTAGATCAGATTACCATCTAATTGCTGGACAATAATCACGACCACTGCCACTAGGATTGCTTGAGGAAATGAGACCGTTAACGCCACTAAAATTGCCGGAAAAACGCCCAACCATGGTCCTAAATATGGCACAATGTTCATTAAACCAGCAATAAACGCCAGCAACAGTGCATACGGCATGCGAATAATTAAGTAACCGATGAACGTCAGCGTCCCCACAAATAGCATATCCAAAAATTGACCAGCAAAATAAGTTGAAATCGTTTTATTCATGCGAGTTAATAACTCAGCAACCTCACCCCGGAAACGTTCGGGAAATAAACGCTGAATATTCGGCACTAATTTATGCCCATCTTTCAATAAATAATACAAAATAACTGGCACGGTCAAGGCGCTAACCGCAAAACCACTGACAGAAGTAATCACACTGCCAAAATTGCCAAAATTCTGAGTCACAAACTTGCCAATTTTCGGGTACAAATCAGCTGGTTGCAAATTAGTTTGCCCAATCATCTGGCTCAAGTGATACTTCTTCGCCCAATCGCTAGTCAACATACTTTCGTAAGTATGCTGAATATCTTTGGCAAAAGTCGGCAAATTACTAATAATGTGAGAAATCTGATTGACCAATTGTGGAATCACAGCGCCAATACTCAACAGTAACAGGCCAAAAAGTAAGACAAAGGCAATTAAAATACCCCAACCGCGCTTGATTTTCAGCTTCTCTAACAAATTAATTAGGGGATTCAATAAATAATACAAAAATCCAGCAAACAAAAACGGACCAAACAACGTAGCAATAAAGGTCTGGATCGGCCCAAAAATAAAAGTAATTTTACTGAGTACCAAGATTAGTGTGGCAACCACTAACAATTCTAAGCCAACTAATAAGAAGCGCGAACTCTTTAATTTATTAAACATATTTTTCCTCAAATTTTTCTCGTTAAAATCAATTCAGAATAAGGTATAATACAAGTAGTCAAATAAATAAACTTAGCCGAGGAGACCGATTTTCACCGTGGATTTAGTTATTAAGCAAGCCTCAGGAGCTACTTCTCAATTATATCAAGATTCATTACAAATACGCAAAACAGTTTTTGTTGACGAGCAACAAGTACCGCTGGCTTTAGAAATTGATCAATATGATGAAACTGCCCTTAATTACGTGGGTTATTTGGACCAGCAGGCCGTTGTCACTTGCCGAATTATTGTTGAAGCTGACGGCGGTTGGCATGTCCAACGGGTGGCAACTTTGCACGAATATCGTCACCAT
This sequence comes from Lapidilactobacillus wuchangensis, assembly GCF_003946645.1. Classification (GTDB taxonomy): domain Bacteria; phylum Bacillota; class Bacilli; order Lactobacillales; family Lactobacillaceae; genus Lapidilactobacillus; species Lapidilactobacillus wuchangensis. The sequence continues at coordinate 221,539 of NZ_RHOU01000002.1, read as the reverse complement.
AACTATGCAAAAACATTATTGAGTCACGTGATTGTCGCCGCTCAAGATAAACAGGTTCCCTATTTGATTCTCGACGCACAGTTAACTGCCGTTGGTTTTTATGAAAAATTAAAATTTCATGCAACTGCGCGACCAACTTTTCTTGATGCCAACATTCGTCACCAAGAAATGCGTCTAGACTTAAACAATTAATCCAGAAGTGAGGTTATTTCATGTCTCGTTTTAAATTAAACGTTACTTATTTTTTCTTTTTCGTGGTTCCTTATTTCACGGCCATCTTTATGATTAGTTCCGCTTACGATGCGTTAGTCCAACATTGGGATAATTGGTGGCGCTTAGGTGTCGGCGGCCTTGTTGGCGCTGGGATCATGATGGCGCTAAAGATTATCATTCAACGCCCTTTAGGTTTGCTAGTGCTCCAAGATCCAAAATCTTGGGTTGCTCATTTTGGCAAGTTTTTCCTGATTGATAACGGAAAAGTTTTAGTGGCCTTCAATTTGATTCTTGATTTCATTTTGAGCATTGCCGGGATTTTCTTTATTCATTGGCTACTGCCACGCAACATCATTATTCAAAGTTCGCTTGGTTGGCCAATTGTGGTGATGTTTATCTCGACGGCCATTGGCTCTTACTTGGCTTATGACATCTTAAGCATTGATCCTGAACAACGCTAACCAACAGTTAAATCATTAAAAAAAGCGTCCGGTAAAATTTACCGAACGCTTTTTAACGTCTCAACAGTTATCTGCCTGCTAAGACCCGACCATATTTTTAGTTTGGCCAACAATTGGACCCATTAAGAATACTGCTGATTACTCGTCATCAACTTTAATTTTACTGGAAGCCTTAACAAATGGTAACCAAATCATGAAGGCAATGACCATGGTAAAAATTGAAAGTAAAGTTGCGCGCCAATCAAAGTTTGTTGCTAAGAAGGCATATAGTACTGGTGGCGTAATCCAAGGTACAGCGACCTGAACTGGACTGACCCAACCAGCCTGAGTAATGAAGTAGGCAATCGTGACATCGACAACTGGTGCCACAATAAACGGAATAAAGTAAATGGCATTTAAAACAACTGGCAAACCAAACATAATTGGTTCGTTGATGTTAAATAGTCCTGGTGCTAATGCTAATTTAGCAACAGCTTTTTCATCACTACGTTTAGAGAAAGCTAAAATCGCAACAATTAATAACACCGTACCACCGGCACCACCAAACCATGCGTAAATATCAAATGAACCACGAACCCATTGATAAGGAATCTTCGCATGATTCTTCATTGCTTCAATATTTAAGTTTTGTGCTGGTGTCCAAATTGATTCAAGAACTGGGCCTAAAACGTTAGAACCATGAATCCCGAAGAACCAGAAAATTTGAACTAAGAACGTAACTAAGATGACCATGCCAAACCCTTGTCCAGCTTTCATTAATGGTGCTTGGATCGTCTTGGCCAACCAATCGCCAAAGAACGCACCAGTCATCTTAGTGAAGAGGAAGTTAATAATTGAAACAGCATACATCGAGATCATCCCAGGAATCAATGCTGCAAATGCTTTAGAAACAGCAGGTGGCACACTGTCAGGCATTTTAATCGTTAAATCTTTCTTCATTAACCAAATATAAATTGAAACAGCAATGGCACCGAAAATCATCGCTGTAAATAAATTAGCTGAGTTCAGTTGACCCATGGCGAAGACACCATTAACAGTCACTGAATTATTAGTGGCAACGGCGCCAGAATCATTTAAAACTTTAACAGCCGACTTCGAAATGCCCTTAGTCAGACTGACCATACTGGTATTGTTGATACTCATAAAGAAGGCGGCAACTGATAATAATGAACCAGATAAACCATCAACACCATAATTATGAGCTAAATGATAACCCCACATTGAGGCAAAATAAATTGAGAAAATAGCAAGTGAACCGTTCCAAACAGTACCATCGATTGTGATGATTGGTTGAACCGCGTTAACAAATCCGGTCCAACCCCATTGTTCTGGGTAAGTCTGTAATAAAGCATTTAATAATGTTGACAATGAGCCAGCCATGGTAATTGGCATTGTGGCGATAAAACCATCACGCAACGCCATTAGCCATTTGATTGAACCAATTTTAGTTGCAATTGGCACAACATATTTTTCAAGCCAATTCATAATTGCTTGCATAATAAAACCTCCATTTATCCCCTAAATAAAACTTCATTAAACCCTTTAACGCTTGATTGAACGTGCAATTGTTGAAATCGTATGACGCAGGCCACGAATGGTTAACGACATTTGATAAATGTTCTCAACCAAAGCCACGCCACTAAAACCAGCATCACCTAAATGCTGAATATCAAAGCCGCAACGTTTATTAGTCAAAGCAATTTCCCGAATTGTCGCTCGATCAGCACCTTCTTGACTAGTACCAATGGCGGACAACGCTAATGCACCCGCTTGGTGAACTAATTGAACTTTACGATAAGCCATTGCTTCCGTTAAACCAGGTACTGTACCCACAGCTGGCATTAAGACGATATCGGCACCTTGAGCTACAAAGCCTTGTAAAATCTCGTCTTCAGGAATAACCGCTTCATTAGCACCACCACCGTGCATTTTTCCGGCAATGATTAATCCTTGGAAATTAGCCTTTACTAAAGCAATACTTTGATAAATCTGTTCAGTTGACACACCAGTCCCGGGATTGCCAGTCAGACAAATAAAATCGACACCCAATTCACCAGCCGCCTTAATCGTTGCCATGGTACAAGTTCTTCCGACAGCAATTTGATCACGGTCTTCTAACATATTGACCTGAGTATCGATTGGTTCTAAGTTGATGCCAACTGGCCGACCAACTAATTCGCGTAACTGAGTCACCACATTCGCGCCAGTACCAACACCTTTAATTTCAGGATGAAAGACATCAAACCCATTTAATAAAATCAAATTAGACCCGTACGCAACCGCAACTTCAGCATTAGAAAGATCATCAATTAATGGTGAATGGGTGGCGACTGTTTCTGTACAAATAATCCGCCCTTCAGAAGCTTGAATTGCTTGTTTCAACTCTGGTGCTGTCAATTTAAGAACTGTTGAGGCATCACTGCCTAATAATCGTTTCATTTTCTGATTTTTCCTTTTGTCTTTTTTTGATTCACAATAATAACATTACCTTGCGTATAGGGATGACGTGACCGTGATAACTCAAAAGGCGTACCATCTTCAAAATAAACAACCTGGCTAACTTCCAAAATCGGATCACACTGGCCCAGATCAAGTTCCTTTTGATCAACTGCGGTTGCCTTATCTGCACGAACAATTCGATAAGACGAACCAATCTGCCTGCCAAAATGCTGTTCAATATAACTGTAAATTGACTTTAATAAAACATCCCGAGTAATTCCAGGGACCGCTTTAAAGGGCATCACAGTATATTCAATCGCATAAGGCACTTTATTCAAATAGCGAACCCGACAAATATCATAAACTGGGTCAGTTTCCTTGATCAATAAATTATCCTGCTCATTTTTATCAGGAAACCGCGTATCAAATCGTAAAATTTTACTGGTTACTTGCCCCTGATTACGCAATCGATAAGTTGCTCCATGATATTCGTTAGCCAATGTATCCAATTTAGAAATTTGTAAAGCACTTTGACGAATATACGTACCAGAACCACGGATACTATACAAATATCCAGCATCCACCAAAATTTTAAGCGCCTGTTGAATCGTCATTCGACTGGTTTCAAATTCAGTGGCTAAATCACTTTGTCTTGGTAAAGGCTGAGTTACTGGATAGCGACCAGATTTAATTCGAGCAATCAATTCTTGAGAGATCTCTTCATATTTAGGCATTAACTGCCTCCTAACTGCAAACGTTTACAAATCAAGTATAATAGTTCACTCGATATATGTAAAGTCATATTTCAAATAAGCATTATCATATTATGAAATATTGTCGGTCATAATTCTTGTTTTATTAAGTGAGGACAAACGGTCATTGCAGAATCAAGCTAAAATCCGTATAATTAATTTATTAACGCGATAGTAGCTCACGTGGATAGAGCGACGGCCTCCTAAGCCGTAGGTAAAGAGTTCGAATCTCTTCTGTCGCATTTAAAAAATCGTCAGCGTCACTAACTAACTGATTATAACAACGAGATAAATAGCCTGATCGACAAGCAATGCAAAAAATGTGCTTGTTAAACAGGCTATTTTTATATTTTCGAGAAAAAGATAATCGGAGATGGAATAAATCCATCTCCGATTAGAGCTTTACTGGCCCCCTAGTAAACTAGGGTCCAAATTACTATTGAATCCCTCAGTTTTCAGCTAAAAGAGGGGGTTGGAAGTGAGGCCTCACTTCTAATCCATCTAAATCTTCTAGGTTCGGCTAAAGAAGCACCATTTTTAGGATTTTCTGCCTGTGGATAAATTACTGAATTTAATGTTAAAATTTTATATGGATTGCCAAATTTATCTGTTTGTAAAACTGCGTAACCAGTTGATGCAATCCCAACGTCTAAACCAATTCGATACCCCACTGAATAATATTTTTTGATAATTATCAGACACTTTTCTTAACTACTAAAGCTGATTATTCGGCGATTATGCTTAAAATTAATTTTATTTCAGAAAGAAGTGACATAACATGCAATATTTTATCGCTGACACGAATTTTTGCCATGAAGGCGTGATTGCTTTTAATCATCGGCCTTTTGCTAATGTGACTCAAATGAATCAGGCTTTAATTGCCAATTGGAATCAAGTGGTGAAGAATCCTAAAGATGAAGTTTATATTCTTGGTGATTTCCTATACCGCGGTACAGCGCAACAGGCCAATCAAATTCTGGAACAATTACATGGCAAAAAATATTTAGTTCGAGGTAATCATGAAAGCTATTTGAAAGATCCTGCATTTGATACCTCACAATATTCATGGATCAAGGATTATGCGACTTTAAAATATCACAAAATCAAATTTATTCTGTTTCATTACCCGATTCTCGAATGGGATAAGTATTTTCAGAATGCCATTCATCTCTATGGTCATGTTCACGATACTAGGCAAGCTTATTTCGAAACGACGTTAGGGCCAAGGGCGGTTAATGTTGGTGCTGATTTGATCAACTATCGGCCAATTAGTATAGATCAAGTGCTGGCACTCGTGGAGCAGCGTGAACAAACTGCTTTTAGCGCGGCAAATCTGCAAATGGATTTAGCAGAAATTTATCAACACGGTTTCCAACACACTTTCAAAAGTCTGCCGGTAAACGTTGCAAATCAATGGGAAGTTATTTGGTGCGATCAAGGTCAACATCAAGTTGAACATTTAGGCTACTACCCTTCTCTCACGCAAGCACAACAGCATGTTCGTCATTGGTGGCAACAACGCAACTTTGAACCAGAGCGCATCCATGAGCGTTTAGACCACGGCAGTCTTTGGTGGGATTATGGCAGTCAGAGCCGATTTTACTGTTTTATTGCGCCAGCAAACTGAGCTCGTTCTTCAAAAAAATTGATCCTAACGACAAAAAAGTTCTGAACAATTCAGCCGAATTTGTTCAGAACTTTTTTCATGGCCTGCAAAACTCTTCTGCACAATTGCGACTGATTGATTGGAGCGGATCTTCTAAAATTGTCGCGAATCTCTCTAATAAATGGCATCAGACAGCAATTACTTAACTAAAATCGAAAATGATAATCGGCATTAAAATTAATCCCAAATTAATACTTGCTCTGGGAGGCGTTTCATACTTTATACTGTGGTCAAGTTCTAACAATGTGGTCTGTAACCACAGGCTAAATGATGGAGGTTTTCAAATGAATACAGTGATTGAAATAACTGATCAATTCGGCTTGGATTACTACTATGCTAACGTTAGTTTCACTAGTGATTCATTGGTGTTACTGAACTCCGAGCGAAATCAGCGCTTACTCAACTGTCGGCTGCCCTTAACCGAGCTGACTGAGGAACCGGTTCAGCCGCAATTTTGGACTACCAAATACAGCTTAAGCTATGATAAAATTTTATATACCTTTGTGGATTATGGTACTGGCGTGATTCCTTATTTAAAACGATATTTGCGCCAGCACACCACACAATTAGCCCACAATTAAACAATACTGATTTGATTAGGAAGACAAATAAATATGACACGAAAATTAATTGCATTTGATTTAGACGGTACTTTATTAGACGATCAAAAGCATCCCTTACCAAACACATTGACAGCCTTGCGCCTTCTGGAACAACAAGGTCATCTAGTAACCATCGCCACGGGACGCACTTTGTTATACATTGAAGATATTCTCGCGGAAACGCAACTCAAAAACTACATTGTTTGCAATGGCGCTGCTGCTTTTGTTGATGATCAACAAATTGTCAAAGAAAATTTGAATCCCCAGGTGCTTGATCATTTAATCAATCGCGCCCGCGCTTTGAAAATTGATCTGGCTGTGCTAACCCTTCATGAAATCAAGCGACTCACGAATTTTGCTCCTAAAAAAATGGCTACTGCCATGACTTCCTTTGGCAAATCCCTGCCTGATTTTGAGGCTCATTTCGCCGAACAGCACGACATTTATCAAGCCTTAGCCTTTTTTGATGCCAGCATGGACGCAACTTTTACCGCGGAATTTCCAGCTTTCAAATTCGTACGTTGGCATCCTTACTGCGTTGACGTGATTCCTCGCGACGGTTCTAAGGCTGAAACGATCATGGCAGTGGCCAAACATGCCGGAATCGCCCCAGCAGACACCATTGCTTTTGGTGATGCGCTAAATGATTTAGAAATGATTCAGGACGTTGGTGTGGGCGTCGCCATGGGCAATGCCTCACCACAAATCAAACAAGTGGCAAATTTAGTGACCGCCGATAATGAACACGACGGCATTTATCAAGCGTTACAACAACTGCAATTAATTTAGACGGTTCATCACTGAAGCGAGGCAAAATCATGGTAACGATCCGAGAAATTGCGCAAAAAACCGGCTATTCAACTTCGACGATTTCACGAGTTTTAAATCATCATCCCTACGTCAGCGCTGAAAAGCGGGCGAAAATCCTCCAAGTCATGGCGGAATTAGATTATCGGCCCAATCAATTAGCTCAAAACCTGAGTCGCGGTGCCAGTCGCAATATTGGCGTCATTATTCCCTATGTTGATAATCCTTTTTTCGAAAAAATGACGAACGGCATTATGGCGCGGGCTTTTGAATTTGGTTATAAAGTCACACTTTTACCGACTAATTACAATAAACAAGTGGAGTTAGCCTACTTGGAGGAGTTCTCGGCCAAGGCTTATGACGGGCTAATTATTACTTCTAAAGCCAATCCACTGAAAACAATTTTAGCTTATGAGAAATATGGTCCCTTAATTTTCTGCGAATATGTGGCTGAGGCCAATGTGCCTTGTGCTTATTTAGATCGCTCGGCTGCGCTACTGCAAGCATTCAGTTATTTTAAAGACCATCATTGCCACCAAATTGGCATTACAGTAGGTCGCAGTGAACAAATTAGTCCCAGCACCCAGCTAACCTTAAAAATCGCCCAACAAGAACTACCTCACTTCAAACTAACTCATGTGGTGCGTGATTGCACCACCGAGCAAGACGGTCAACAAGCCGCTAAGTATTTTCAACAGCAACCAGAAATCAATGGCATCTTAGCAAATGGTGACGAAATTGCGGCCGGCATTATTGAAGGCTATTCGGCAAAAAAGCCGCCCTTGATCGTCAGTCAAGATAATTTGTTGATTGGTAAATTCTTGCACTTCTCCTCAATTGACCAGCACCCAGAACAATGCGGTCAACAAGCCTTTGATTTATTTAAACAAGGCCGCCAGAATAAAGTGATGATCCCCCATAAATTTATTGCGCGCAGTTAAGCCAGTCCAACTGGGAAATTCGCTGGCTAGATTTAGATGAACTTAACCCAGCTCGTTATCGATTTTGTTAAAGCACGTTAACCTGAAAAATTGGTCAACGTGCTTTTTGTTGTTTTCAGGTAAAAAAATAAATTTCGACCTTATTCTACTTTCATTTTTGTAAAACCATTGAACTCTTTTTTAATTAATTGCACATCAACGCCGGATTTTTGTGCTTGCCGAACCCGCTGTTCACCCCAAATGGACATGATTACCAAAACGTCGCGCAGGCTTTTTCCTTCATCAGTTAGCGAGTATACAACTTTCGGCGGTACCTGCTGATAAACCTCACGATGAATAATTTGGTCCTGCTCAAGTTCACGTAATTGCTGGGTCAACATTTTCGGCGTCACCTTGGGAATTAGCCGGCGCAATTCTCCGGTTCGTTGGGGACCACTACCTAAATGGCAAAGAATAATCGGCTTCCATTTGCCACCAATCACATCTAACGTTGCTTCAACACCAAGTTGATAAATTTTACTCATAAAAACGACCACCTATCACATTAGTATCCTAAAAGTAGCTAGGCCACTTTTAAGTGCGTACTTACTTTTTGATAGTAACCATTATATACTAGTTTTCATCAACGGTTCAACTGATACCCGCCTAATTTAATCAGCGCCGCGGATAATCAGGTTCAGGCCGCTAGCTAGCACAATTTCATTGATTGAATTGCTTAACTACGTCCACGGAGCAACATCAATTAAAAAATGAATCGTCGTTAGAAATCGACCTGAAGCCAACTAATTAAAGGAGTGTTCAATATGAAGAACTATCAATTTCTGAATTCGTTACAGTTTCAAAACGGGTTGCAATTAAAGAACCGAATTGTCATGGCACCAATGACAACCATGTCCAGTTTTTACAATGGCATGGTGTCTGGCGATGAATTAAAATACTACGCGGCTCGCGCCGGTGGTCCTGGGATGATTATCACCGCAGTCGCCTACGTTCAAGCTGGTGGTAAAGGATTCGAAGGTGAACTGTCAGTCGCCAGCGACGAAATGATTCCTGGTTTAACCCAATTAGCTAGTACCATCAAAAAAGACGGTGCTAAAGCCATTCTCCAAATTTTCCATGCTGGCCGAAAAGCCAACACGAAAATCCTTCGTGGTCAACAACCTGTCAGTGCTAGTGCAATTAAGGCAAGCTACCCTGCCGATTCTGAACAGCCCGTGGCCTTGACCAGTTCTGAAATTGACCAACTGATCACCGATTTTGGGCTTGCAACTAAACGGGCCATTCTGGCTGGTTTTGATGGCGTTGAATTGCATGGCGCCAATACTTATTTACTACAGCAGTTCTTTTCTCCAAATTCTAATCAGCGGACCGATGATTGGGGTGGTTCTTTCGCTAAGCGGCTGCATTTTCCCCTTGCCGTCATTGCCGAAGTACAACGGATCATCGCTAAATATGCCCAACGACCATTTATTTTAGGTTATCGACTGTCACCTGAAGAGATTGAAACACCAGGAATTCGTTTAAATGACTCCTTAGCCTTTGCCCAGGAAATTAAAGATAAGGTCGACTATCTACATCTTTCGATGGGCAGTTATCAGCGCACTTCTTTAAATGACAAAAAAGATCAAACGCCAATTTTAAAACAATTTGCCCAAGTTATTGATCATAAAATTCCACTCATTGGTATTGGTTCAGTTGAAAAACCAGCAATGGCTGACGAAGTGCTTGCTGGCGGTGCTGATTTAGTTGCATTAGGTCGTGAGCTACTGCGAGAACCACAATGGGTCCAAAAAGTCTTGACCAACGACGAAGCCAGCATTCGTACCACAGTTAGTCCAAGCGACTTAACTGAATTAGCCATTCCCGCAGTGATGCAAACCTATTTAAAAACTGCTTTCAAAACTGTGATGCACTTTACCAATGACTCAGAAAAAGCCCTCAATTATCAAAATCAAGTCGCACCAATGGAAGGCTTTGAAAAGAAGCTTTAAAAATGACTAACTAAGCCAATTCTCTCATCAATTGCTGCTGCAGAAAGTTGGTCAGTGATTTTCATCGCCCATTCACCATTTCCCACTAGGAACTAATGAGCCAATGTCCGGCACACACTGGATTTTTAATTTGTGTACCTTATCGACAGCATTATCTGATTGATCGTGCTAAAATAATCGCAAGGACTTTTAACTAGTAAAAAGAAAGTCGTTCATGATAAGGAAGCGCAATAATAATGACAGTTTTCACTGCATATGATCAAGATCAAATAATCGATTACTTAAAGACCCAAGTTCCTGATGGCAAGGTGGCGACTGATGCTAAAACACTACAGGCCACTTCATTCAGCCCCAATTTAACTGACGCTGACAGTGGCGTGGCTTTGGCTTTCGTCGCCGCGAAAAGCACTGCGGATATTCAAGGCGTTTTAGCCACTGCTCGAAAATTCCATTTACCAGTCATCACCCAAAACCAATTTACTAGTACGGTGATTGGCGCTGACGGTTTAAATGGTGCGATTATTTTATCAACCAAGAAAATGAATCAAATTTTGGAAATTAGTAAAGCTGATTCCTTAGCAGTTGTCCAGCCGGGCGTGATCAATGCCGATTTGGATGCGGCTGCCCGTCAACAAGGAATGTTTTATGCACCGGATCCTGGCTCCAAGAAAATTTCTGGGATTGGTGGTAACGTGGCCACCAATGCTGGCGGCATGAGTACGGTCAAGTACGGCGCCACTAAAGACAATGTTTTAGGTTTGAAGGTTATTTTAGCTGATGGCCGAGAATTAAAGCTAGGTGGTCGCACACTAAAGCAAGCATTCGGCTACGATCTGACTCAACTATTTGTTGGTTCGGAAGGCACCTTAGGCATTATTACCGAAATTACCGTGAAATTATTGCCGATTCCTTTAGGCAAACCATTGGCTGGGATTGCTTTCTTTGAAAACATGACTGCTTTGGCTAAAGCGGTGGCCGCCATTCGGATTTCCGGCGTCTATCCTAGCATGCTCGAAGCGCTGGATAATAAGACCGTCATCGCCCTTGATCATTATGAAAAGACCAATTACGCTCAGCAAAGTGGCGCCATGTTAATTTTCAAAATTGATAGTAGTTCGCCTGAAGCCATTCAAGTCTTGAAAAAGTTATTAACAGACTATCAAGCTCGTGATGTTCAGTTAACAGATGATCCAACCAAGCAAGCACAATTGTTACAATTACGTCGTGATATGTTGCCCGCTGTCTTTGCTGGCCAGAACCATATTATGGAGGATATGGCCTTACCACTGTCACAATTGGCACCAATGATGGATTACATTCAAGAAGTCGCTCAAAAATTAGGCCTGAAAATCTTCACTGCTGGTCATGCCGGCGATGGTAATGTCCATCCCACGATTGTTTGGCCGGAGGAAATCAAAGAAGTCCCAGCCAACGTCAATCAAGCATTGCGCTTAATGTTTCATAAGACCCTTGAGCTAGGCGGCACTATTTCTGGCGAGCACGCTGTGGGCATGTTGAAGAATCAATGGAACAACGAAGAACTAGGTGACAATGTTGATTACTTACAACATCAAATCAAAGCCTTATTAGATCCCTTGAATATTTTGAATCCAAAACGCAAAATTAATTAATAATTAATCAGCGATAAGTTCTTTTAATACCATTCTTAATACCATAGAAACATCAAAAGATTGCCGCGTATTGTTAAAATTCGCGGCAATCTTTTTTGATGGCTAATTATTTAGAGACACAAAAATGACCTAACTGATAAATCGGTATCAGCTAGGTCATTCTGAAGCGTAAAGAGAAACTAGATGCAACATTGTAACATCCTTAATATTTAACACCTCATGCTATTCAATTGTCACAAGAACCAGTTCGTAACGCATCTTACTGTTAAACTGTCTGCTATCCACAATTGTGGCTATCTTTTCTCGCGATCAAATCGATCCTTGTTGAAACGTGCTGTCCGAAAGTTTTTCAGACATCCACCTCCACATGATACGTTTTTCAGAATTCTGCTTTTCACTCAGCTTTTCTGAAGGTATTACTGTAGTAATAATTCTTAACGAAACACCATATCCATGTTCTGTTAACGTACAATCATTCTACTTCTCTGAAACCTGACGCCTAATACTAAAAGTTCAAAAGTAACAATATATCGATTGTTGCTTCACTGTTGGTACAAAACTCAACATTGGCCTTAGTTGAGTATCGCTTGACTAATGATCATTAGTTCCACAGGTGCTAGTTCAACAATTCTGTTGGTGACTAGCTAGCATCTGTTTCTCTTTACATTCTTATAGTAGCACGGTTTGAAAACGGTTGCAAGCTTTTCGGCTAATTATTTTGGTTTACCACTTTAAGACTTAATTGACGCCCAACTAGCCGCTATTTCACTGGGTTTAGTAGCTGCTGGTGACTTTGATAATTTAAGATATTCGCCACGGAGCCTTGCACCATATTTTGAACAGCGACATCGGTATGATAAGCAATATGGGGCGTTAAAAGCACATTGTCTAAGGCAGCCAATTCATGATAATAAGGTGCCGTAATCGGTTGTTGCTGTTCACTGGCTCGCTCAATTTGCGCCTCAAATTCATAGGTATCAATTGCTGCGCCACCAATTTGATCCGACTGCAAGGCAGCATATAACGCCGCCGTATCAATCAAATTACCACGAGCCGTATTAATCACCACCGCACCCTGCGGCAGTAATTTCAAAGTGTCGGCATTTAATAAATGATCATTTGCCTTAATACCAGGCACATGTAGGGTCACGATTTGACTTTGTTTTAATAGCGTCGGCAAATCAGCAGTATAACTTAGCCAATCAGGTTTGTCAGCGCGTGGAAAAGCATCAAAGGCAATGACTTTAGCGCCAAAATTATGGAAAGTTTTGGCGGCAAGTAAGCCAATATGCCCCGTACCAACAACACCCACGGTCTGTTGGTTTAATTCGCGACCCACTAAAATTTGAACGGCGGCCAATTTGTCCTGAGCGACTAATTTGGTCATGGCTGGTACTCGACGCAATAATTCCAGCGCCGATAATACCACAAATTCAGCAATCGCTGCCGGTGAATAGCTGGGCACATTACTAATCTGAATCCCATAGTGAGCAGCACTTGCTAGATCAATATTATCGGTGCCAACATTTCGAATAGCCAAGACGGGAATCTGCAAAGCCGCCATTTGTGCAAAGATGGCTTGGTCATAAGGCAAGGTTTGAAAAGCACTAATGCCACAGCTTCCCTGAGCCAAGGCCACATTGTCAGCCGTTAACCAAGCAGACGTTTGTACTAATTCAAACCCTGCTGATTCTGCCAACTGTTGTAACCAAAGTTTTTCCTCTGGTCGGACGCCATATGCTGTTATTTTCATGAATGAAGGGGCTCCTTTCGTTGATAAATTCGCCGTTGATCATGCTGCCCAGCAAAATAAAACTTAGCCTGTGGTGATTGCGGTTCAATTTGATAATCTTGGTCATCAGTCAGGCCAGTTTGCTGGAATAATTGTTCATATTCCGCCACCGTTAGCCGTTGTCGTTGCGCCAATTGCTGCTGATGAACAGCCACTTGGAGATGTTGTTGATAATCGGGCTGAACTAATGCGGTAAAAAATTCGGCCACGGCGCCGGAACCATAACTGTATAATCCCAGGCGCGCACCAGCTGGTAGCTGTTGCTGATCAAGCAATGAAAGTAAACTTAAGTATAAAGAACCAGTATATAAATTACCAACTTGACGATTATAAACCGTTGCCTGTTGGAAATAATCAAAGTAATTGTCTTTATCTGAGGCTGCTAAATCAGCAGTCATTTGCCGTAATCCTTTTAAACCCAATTTAGTAAAGGGAATGTGGAATAAAACGGCGGTCAAATCGGCTAAAGTCATGTTTGTCTTGGCTTGGTAATCTTGCCAAGTTAATGCTAAAAAGCGTAAATACTGCTCAGTAGAAAATTTACCATCAGCTAAGGCCGTATCACGATAATTCGGCCGCCAGAAGTCCATGATTTCTTCACTGTAATAAGCAGTTGGTTGTTGCAAAGCTAATAATCGTGGCTGTCGCGTAATCAAAAGGGCAATAGCGCCAGCACCTTGAGTCACTTCACCAGCGGTTGCCAAGCCATACCGAGCCACGTCAGCTCCCACCACTAATACTTTTTGACTTTGAGGATGGGCGGCTAAGTGATCATAAGCAATCTGCAAGCCAGCGGTCGCCCCATAACAAGCTTCCTTAACCTCAAAAGCTCGAGCCTTGTGATTAACAGCTAGTAATTCCTGTAAATAAAGCGCCGCGGCTTTCGACTGATCGATCCCACTTTCCGTGGCAAAAATCAGTAAATCGATTTGTTCCCGATCAGCTTGATCAAGAATTTGACTAGCTGCATTGGCTGCCATGGTCACAATATCCTGGTCTGGTGGTAAAACGGCCATTTGATCCTGGCCAATGCCAATTTTATACTTAGCGGGATCAACCTGCCGTGCCGCCGCCAAATCGGCGAGATCTAAATAATATTCTGGACTATAAAAGCCGATTTTATCAATGCCTATGGTTGTTTCCACAGCTATTTCTACCTCTTTTGTTGTCGTAATTGTTGTAAGATCAATTGGGCCTTAGCCAAATCAAGTCTGTGTTCTTGATTGAGTAAGGCGGTTAACAGTTCGATTTCCGCCGGTTGCGCCCCCGCTAAAATTGCCAAGTTGGCTGCTTGCAAGCGCATGTGACCCGCTTGAATTCCTGTAGTGACTAACGAGCGTAACGCCGCCAAATTATTCGCTAAGCCGACGCTGGCAATAATGCTCATCAGTTGTTCAACTGTTGGCTGCTGTAACAACTCTTGACTAATCATCGCTGTTGGTAAAGAGTTGATGGCCCCGCCAACTTGACCAATTGGCAAAGGAATCGTCAATTTACCACGTAACAGACGATCAGCTGGCAAATTTTGCCACTGACTGAGCACTAATTGCTGACGTTCAATTAACCAGGCCGTCGTTGCCGCACTAATTGCCCGCAAGTCGTTGCCAGTCGCCAGTGCAGCCGCAAAAACACCATTTAAAATGCCCTTATTTTCTGTACAAGCCCGTTCAGCGTCTTGTTGTGAGAATTGATTAAGTTGGGCAATCCGTGCGGCCACAATCGCACCAGATAACGTGCTGGTCGCCAAAGCGGACCAAGGAATTTCAGCTTGAACGGTAACATACATTTTAGCGCCAGAATTACTTAAAATCGCTGCCAAAACCTGTTCGTCAGCCACTAACATCTGTTGCTGAAGGTATTCCGCAACGCTCTCAGCCACGGTATTAGCAAAATTAGCGCCAAAAGCAGCCTGCGGATCTAACCACAGACTGATTTTAGCTTGGTCAGCACCAACTGGGGTCACTTGCCAAGACCGCAAGCCACCGCCACGTTTGACCATACTGGGATGGGCCTGAGCCGCAACTGTGAAAATTTGCTGGTCGACTTTTTGCAGGCGCTGCTGTAAATCAGCAAAATCAGTCACCGCTGTTAAAATTATTTGGGCCAGAATCAAATGCTCGACGGCAATAGTTTTAAAGCCGCCCCCTTGTTTAACACGTTGGGCACCATTACTGGCTGCAGCAACTACTGATGGTTCTTCAGTAACCATTGGCACATAGTAGTCTTGACCATCAATTAAGAAATTTGCGCCGACGCCGTAAGGTAAAACAAATTGGCCTAAATCATTTTCAGTCATTGCCGTTAAGATTTCATCGGCCAAAGCCGGTTTAGTCGCTAAAAAGTCGGCGCTTTCCGGCGCTAAAGCACCCGTTTGTACTAATTGTCGCAGTCGCTGGTGTCGACTTAATTCGTAAAATTTTGTCATTAGACTAAGCCCTCACGACTTAAATGCCAAGCAATCCCTTGACCGCCACCAATACATAAAGTGGCCAAGCCATGGGTTGCTTGGTTCGTTTTTAATGCAGTCAGCAAAGTTGCAATCATCCGGGTGCCAGTCGCGCCTAGTGGATGCCCTAAAGCAATGGCACCACCCAAAGGATTTAATTTGCTATCAGGGATGGCCAAAGCTGTTTGAACAGCCAATGCTTGTGCCGCAAAGGCTTCATTTAACTCAACCACATCAATTTGGGCCATCGTTAAGTGTGCCTTCTCAAGAACGGTCTTAACGGCTGTAATCGGAGCTAACCCAAATTCTGGTGAGGCAACGCCAGATTCGGCGAACTCTTCCAAATAAGCCTCAATTGGCCAATCGTGTTCACGAGCAAAGGTAGCCGTCGTCAAAAGGAGCATACTTGCCCCGTCATTGATTGGCGAAGCATTACCCGCTGTAATTGTTCCCTCTGCCTGAAAAGCGGGCTGAAGCTGGCTTAATTTGGCTAATGAGGTATTGCGGCGAATAGTTTCATCATGAGCAATTACTTGGCCCGCTACGGTCACCGGAATAATTTCATCAACGAATAAACCAGCTGTTTCGGCAGCGGCAGCTTTTTCTTGTGACCATAAGGCAAACTTATCTTGAGCTAAACGGCTGATTTGATTCTGTGCAGCCAATGCTTCAACTTCTAAGCCCATTGCTTGGTCCGTTAAACTATCAGTTAAGCCATCGTGGAATAAACTGTCCACTTTGTTCGTTGTAGTGACCGGTTGTCCCTTGCGCGGCGGCCGGGTTTCTAAAATCGGCGCCTGAGACATATTTTCAATCCCACCGGCTACGACTACTTGGGCATCACCTAATAGCAAACTCATCTGAGCCAATCGCAAAGCTTTCAAGCTGGAACCACAAACATCATTGATTGTCGTGGCGGTGGCGGTCACTGGCAGACCAGCGCGCAATAATACCTGGCGCGCCGGATTTTGTCCTAAACCAGCACCTAAAACATTGCCCAACCAAACTTGTTCCACTAATTGGCTAGCTTGGGGAATAGTTGCCAATAATCCCTGTAAACAAGCTTTACCTAAAGCGACGGCATCAACCTGACTGAACTGACCACCAAACTTACCAATCGCCGTTCGCTTTGCTGCAACAATTACAATTCGTTCCACACAACTACTCCTTTACCACAAAACCTAAAAACTGTTAAACTATAGAATAACTTACCACTAAATGTTTGTCTATTTAAGCTGGCCAACCGTGTTCAAAGTGTCTGCTAATAAGGAACCAATTCCAAAAGTGCCCCACTTTGATCATCCCGCAACTAAAATAATTACTAGAAATTATACGACATCAAGGCAGCGGTCGCTGCGCATAATGGCCAAACTTAATAAAATTTCAAAAAGGAGCCAAGCCCATGCTGGTCATTGATTTCTTACAATTAATTGCTGATTTACGTAAAAAGACCACCTTCTATTATCGCACTGATGATCAAAACTGGCCGCTGTTATTTATCCAGCCAGAAACGCAACCAGAACAACAGCTCGTACTGACTACCACCACTGGTACCAAAACGCTCCAACAATGGGAACTGCTCTTTTTATTAAATCAACCAGCTTATTATCAATTACCAATTTTTGTTAGTCATCAAGGTCAAGAACAGCCCGTCTTTGGTTTTCGGATGGTCAATCAACAAGCTTGGCTACATTAATTATACCTGATATCAATTAATTATTGCCTATCTAAAGTATAAGTTATTATTTTATTTATCGCTTTTATTGTTGCCGAAATCAAATCGGTAAATTACTCTTCAAATCAAGCAAAAAAGCCAATATTCTCTAATGAATATTGGCTTTTCTGCCACTTAAATCAGAACTAAGTCATTAAATATCAATGCAATTCAGCACTGGTTATTTTTTATTTTTGGCTGCTTTTTGTTGATCCTCTGCGGCTAATTTAGCGCCAAGATCAATAATCAACTTCCGCAAATCATCTTTGATTTCAGGATGATTCAGGCCAAATTCAATACTGGTTTTAACATAACCGAATTTATTTCCCACATCAAAACGACGACCCTTGAACTCATGAGCAAAGACACGTTGGGTCTTGTTCATGGTATCGATGGCATCAGTTAATTGAATTTCGTTGCCAGCGCCTGGTTTTTGGGTTTCAAGAATATCAAAAATTTCTGGTGTTAATAAATAACGGCCAATAATGGCTAAGTTACTTGGTGCTTCTTCAACTTTTGGCTTTTCCACGAAACGACGCACGTTATAAAGGCCAGGCATGGTTTCGCCTTCAGGATCAATCACACCATAAGCTGAAACTTCATCCTTAGGCACTTGCATCACGGCTAAAGTTGAAGCATGAGTCTTTTGATAATCCTCAATTAATTGTTTCGTTAAAGGTACCTTATCCTGCATTAAGTCATCGCCCAACATGACCACGAAAGGTTCGTCAGCCACAAATGACTTCGCTAAGCGCACCGCATCACCTAATCCATTAGGATGAGATTGCCGGGTGAAGTAAAGATTAACGCCCATTTTAGTTGTTTCTTGAACCAACTCTAATAATTTAGTTTTCCCTTTTTCAGCTAAATCATGTTCGAGTTCAGGTACAGAATCAAAGTGGTCTTCGATTGGCCGCTTGCCTTTACCCGTAATAATTAAAATGTCCTCAATACCTGATGCCTTTGCTTCTTCAACGATGAATTGGATCGTTGGTTTATCAACAATTGGTAACATTTCCTTGGCCATTGCTTTCGTTGCGGGTAAGAAGCGGGTCCCAAAGCCAGCTGCGGGAATGACTGCTTTACGAACTTTCATCAAAAAACCTCCTAAGATAACCTGTCTGGCGCAGCACTTTCAGCGACTTTTAAAAATGATTTAAACCAGCGGTATGACCCACTCTTTCAAATCGTTAATTATTCGCGCCAAGCACCACACCAAACAAATTTAAAATGAATCTAAATGACTCACTGTCAAGCATACCATATTTACCCTCAAGTGAAAATAATTACACACAATTCCTAACGGCTCCTTAAAAAGCGGGCAATTCGACTAGGCACTTGGCCATCAGTGCCATGCCAAGATTCATTAAAAACGGCATTGATCACGACGCCAATCATTAATAAAGTCGCGGCAAAATTCAACCACAACAGCCCCACAATTACCGTACCAATAGTACCATAACTATTGAAAGACTTGGCGAAGTATTTGACATATAAAGTGAAACCTTGCGTCAGAACTAACCAACCAATTGCGGTAAAAATCGTGCCCGGTAAAACCGTCCAAAATTTAAAATGAATGTTTGGCAAAATATATTGCAAAAATAGCAAAACCGCCACAACGACAGTAACAATTACTGGCCATTTCCAACGGGTAAAAGTTACCAGAATTTTCTCTGACCAATGAAAGGTTGGCACGACCCACTCCAGAAACTGCTGGCCAAAAGTAAACGCCACAATAATGAGCAGCAAACTAACAATAAAAATAAACGTCAGAATAAAGGCGAAAAAACGGCGAACAATGGCATTTTGAAAAGGAACATCACTATAAATTGTCGAATTATTAACCTGATAAGCATCATTCATACTGTAACGAATCGCGTTTAAAGCACGACTACCTGCCCAAAGCGTGGCAATCACCCCAATGGACAACAAACCGCCATTACTTTTGCCAAGTAAGGAGATGACAATCGGTCGCACGACTGGCAATAGTTGTTCAGGAAAGGCCATGTCCAAATAAGTCATGACTGTTTTGGCATCTAAGCCCAAGTATGGCAGCATATTACCGACGAAAATAACCATTGGAAAAAACGCTAATAAAACATAATAAGTAATTACTTTGGCTGCATTGCTAATATTACTAGAAATTACCCGTTCGACAACTTGCTGAACAAAAGCAAACAATTTGCGGTACCAAGGAATTGGCTGTCGAAATAAAGGCAAGGCCGTCACATCTGTTTGGGTCATTAATAAGCCTCCGATATCAAAATCAATAACCTAAGTATACAAAAGCGAACGAACGTGAGCAAGCTGGTTCAAATCAAAGTTTCAAACGGTTAAACCTAGTGAAGGTGTTGAAACAAAATAGCAGCTGACTCTGATCTGCTACTTATTGCAATGCAAGTTCAAAACCTTTAACACTAGTGAGAATGTTGAAACAGAACAGGTTTTGACTCCATTACGGGCTTGCTGGTTGTGGAACGCGGCCGACATTGATTTGAGCTTATTGCTGCGCAACAATCTCAAATACAAGTCTTATTGTAAGCGCTAAAGCACTAACAATAATTTGGCGGCTGACAACCACGCCCTCCATTCCGTCTGGAGTTGAATTAGAGCAGTTAACTGCTGTTAGTGGTTAAGGCAGTTGTAGCAGGACTGAGCAGCTTAATCTTAATTGAAGTAATAACAGAACAGTTGTGCCAAAAATCTGCATGACAGTGTCTGAACTTCAAAAAAGATTGTCATGCAGGCTTTGGAAGTTATTGCTGTCTGCTTTTCTAAATAGTAATGCTTAATTCTTTTAGCTTACCCAGATGGTTGCTGGGCAATTGATGTCTAACTTTGCTGGTATTGCCTTGATATCAATCAAATCTATCGTGGAATAACTTAGATCAAAATGCAGTGAAGGCCGCCGGGTCGTCAGCCGCCAAATTCAAGACTGTGACATAAGTCAGATATTTGCTGCAATCTCACAATGACTGCATTGATTGTCAGCAAAAATAAAGTGCACCAAATTAACTCCAGACGGCGTGGAGGGATCTTGGCGTCAGCCGCCAAATTGTTCTTAGTGGCTGGGCCACTTAGAACAAGGCTTGTATTTGAGATTGTTGCGTTAGCAATAAGCTCAAATCAATGCCGGCAGCGTTCCACGCCAAGCAGCCCGGAACAGAGTCAAACGCTATTCTGTTTTGCACTGATGTTATAGCTTCGAAGACCTGAATTGTAGACATTGTAGTATTCTCATTTCATTAATTCTGCCTTAACAGCGCTAAAATTTACTTTGATTAAAAATACCAACCGCTGACAATAAAAAAAGCCTTGTCTCTCAGCAGAGAAACAACACTTTCAATTATTATTTTTGATCACGCTTAGCTAGATAATCACGGGCCCAAGCTAAATACTTAGCATCTTCAGCAGCATCCTGAGAAGTTAAAATCTCCGGACCATTATCCGTAATTGCAAAAGTATGTTCATATTGAGCAGACCAGCTGCCATCAGCAGTCACATAATAGACCCAAGGATCGTTAGGATCTTTGACTTCTTTTTCAGCAATTTGCCAAGTACCTTCGTTGATCATTGGTTCGACGGTAATCGTCATCCCATTTTTCAAACGTAGGCCCTTGCCAGGTTCGCCATAGTGAGGCACATTAGGTTGTTCGTGCATCGTTGGTTGGATGCCGTGACCGATTAAATCGCGGACATCGCCGTAGCCATGCTCATCTTCAGTATAATGTTGAATTGCATAACCGACATCACCTAACCGGTTACCAACAACACTTTCAGCAATACCTAAGTACAAAGCTTTTTTAGTAACTTCCATCAAATCTTTTGTCTTTTGACTAACATTACCAACGGCATAACTCCAGCAAGAATCGCTTTCGTAACCATCTTTATTGACAGTCATATCAACTTTAACGATGTCACCATCTTTTAAATATAAATCGCGCCGTGGCGTACCATGAGCAACTTCATCATTAACATCGACACAAGTTGCGTATTTATAACCTTCAAAACCCTTTTCTGAAGGCCGTGCGCCATGACTAGTAATATAATGATCGGCAAAAACTTCAATATCATAAGCAGAAATACCTGGTTTAATAATATCGCGTAAGCCTAAATGCACCCCGGCCAAAACCTCGCCAGACCGACGCATCCCTTCAATTTCTCGAGCTGATTTTAATGTAATCATCCAACTGCCTCCGTTCAAATAATATTATAACGCAAAAATAACAAGTTGTGAGAGTCGGTGGGCTTTTGGCGTAGTGTAATTTCAAATATTTGCATGAGCTGGTGCAACCAGATCGTGTGAATATTTAAATTGCACCTAGCCATTTACCGACTCAAACACAATTCAACAAGTTGTGAGGCAACCCGGGTAACTCTTGAGTATTAACCCGAATTGAGGCAATAATTGTGCAAACAATTTTGACTTAATTCGCGTTAAGCGGAAAGAGTTGGGTTGCCGAACACAATTAAGTTGTGCGGGGTAGCGGGTAGTTGACGTAGAGTAACTCCAATTATTTACTTGAGCGATGCAATCGTTCGAGCAAATAATTAAGTTAGTCATAGTCAACTGCTACCCCGAACACGATTTAAGTTGTGAGAGTCGGTGGGCTTTCGGCCCTTTCCTACGCGACTTGCACTACTTACTTAATCAAAACCTGATAGCCTAGCACCAATTGATCGCGCGCTGGTAAGGTTAAATTGCCTTCTTTGCGTAATAATTCGGAACTGATTCCTTGTTTATCTGGCAAGCCATTCCATAGACCTAAGCGGATCAATTGCTGTGAGCCCACATATTGCGCACTAAAAAATGGAAAGTCTGTCGTCTGCAAGCACAACATTTTACCAGTGCTTTGGTCCGTCAAACGTAAAGCCTGCATATCACGATTCGTCAAAATAAATAATTTATCAGCAATGTTGGGCGTATTTAAGGCCAAATCACCACGATGAAAATAGCGACTAGGCAAAATTGCCCCTGTCCGAAAATCGTCAGCATTCACTTCACGAATCAAGGTCAAGGCTTTTGTCGGCGCCAAATTCAAATGATAATCGGTTAAGCTCGCCTCTTTTTCCCAAGGCAACGCTGATTCAATCAGTGTCCCCAGCGAAAAAGCCATCGCGACATTGCCCATATTGGTTAAATGATACTGCACTGAAATACCATCAACTAACAGCCGATAAGTCACTAAAAATTGAAAATAGAACGGATAATTCTCGCGACTAGCTGCATTATCCGTTAATTCCAAGGTCACCTGATCAGCTTTTTGGCTGAAAATCCGCCAGCTGGCATCTTTCGCAAAACCATGAATCGGCATTTGGTACTGCTGCGATTGATATTCATATGTATCCTGATAGGATTTCCCAATTGCTGGGAACAAAATTGAATCAGACTGAGTCGTAATGTAATCTAATTGATTTTTTAAGGAAGTTAATTTTTTTAATTGCGCGCCTTGCTCGGTGATGGTTGCGGCGATGGTCGTATTTTTTAATGTAATCATGAATCTCACCTTTATTTCCTAATAGTAACTTCATTATGACACAGACTTCTTAACATAGCTTTGCAAAACTATTAAAAATAACTAAAACCACCACTTTTGGCCACACTTTCAATTGCTGGTTTTCACAAAAGAAATAAATTGAGCAAGAATATTTCTAATGATTCATTGAATGATTTCGAAATCATTCTGTAAATGAATATTCAAAAAAATAGTCATTATTTTAAGCAAAATATTGGTAACATTGAATTTTTTATTTAATTTTTTTATTTTTTGCTCATCCCAATTAGCGTGTACGTTGTAAGTGCTTTTATTTTGCAAGTATATTTCAGAGCAAGTTGTTTTCATTTGTGAAGTTTGCTAATTCGTGTAAACTAGATAGATAGACATATCAGTAAAACAAAATACGATCGGTTACGGCGAACGAGCAATCGTCCAATGAACCTGGTCGTTTTTTATTGCTAAGGGCTGGTCAGTGACAACTTAAATTCCGATGACGTGAGTTAGTCATCTTCCTGAACAGTCAAAATCAAGGAGGTCTTGCTTTAAGATGTTATTAGAAATGTCCCACTTACGTAAAGAGTATCCCAATGGCAAAATGGCGGTTGACGATTTCAATTTGGAAGTTGGTCGTGGCGAATTTATTTGTTTCATCGGTACTTCAGGTTCTGGTAAAACAACCACCATGCGGATGATCAATCGGATGCTCCACCAAACTTCCGGCACTATCAAGATTAACGGTCATGACATTGCCAAAATGGATCCCGTTAAATTACGCCGTTCAATTGGCTATGTAATTCAGAATATCGGCTTAATGCCCCATATGACCATTCAAGAAAATATCGAATTAGTGCCCAAGTTATTAGGCTGGTCCAAAGAAAAGCGGGCCCAACAAGCTCACAAAATGATTGCCCTGGCCCAGTTACCTGATGAGATGTTGGAACGCTACCCTGGTGAATTATCTGGTGGTCAGCAGCAACGGATTGGCGTAGTCCGTGCTCTAGCAGCCGACCAAGAAATCATCTTAATGGATGAACCTTTCGGCGCTTTAGATCCGATTACCCGTGAATCACTTCAAGATTTGGTCAAGCATCTCCAGGAAGATTTGGGTAAAACTTTTATTTTCGTGACCCACGATATGGATGAAGCTTTAAGTTTAGCCACTCGAGTTGTCATTATGAGTCAAGGCAAACAAGTCCAAGTCGACACGCCAGAAAATATTCTTCGGCATCCGGCCAATGAATTTGTCACCAACTTAATTGGTGAGGAACGCTTGATTCGGGCCCAACCAAATATTTTAACGGTTAGCCAAATTATGAAACGTCATCCTGCCACAATTCAACCAGAACAAACTTTAGCTGACGCCATTGATACGATGCACGAACGGCGCGTTGATACTTTACTCGTAACTGACCAGGATCAAAAGCTGGTCGGCTACTTAGATATTGATGATGTGAGTCGCAAAACTGACGTCCAAACACCAGTCAAGCAATTAATGAATCATGAAGTTTCCTACGTTCAAGCCAAGGCGCTAATTGGCGATAGTGTCCAACGCCTCTTGAAATTAGGGGTTAAGAATATTCCCGTCGTTAATCAAGAGAAACAATTAGTCGGCATTGTTACGCGGACCTCGCTGGTTGATATTGTCTACGATGCGCTCCGTGGTGCCCCAGCTACTGATGAACAGCCAGCTTCACCAATTAATGTGGATATTCATGCGGCGGCCAATCATGAAGGGAGTGCTGATGCCTAATGATTCATTTCTTCACGACTTACGGTAGTCAACTAATTGCTAAAATTGGCCAGCACTTATACATTTCAGCCATTGCCCTTTTATTAGGAATTATTGTGGCCGTCCCCTTAGGCATTTTATTGACGCGAATGAAACACGGCGCTAATTTCGTGATCACCTTAGCTGGTGTGCTGCAAACAATTCCAGCGATGGCGTTATTGGCAATCATGATTCCGATTTTTGGTATCGGCTCAACGCCGGCAATCGTCGCCTTGTTTATTTACTCGCTGTTACCAATCCTACGCAATACTTATTTAGGGATGCGCAGCGTCTCACCAGCAGTGCAAGATGCAGCTAAAGGCATGGGCATGACTTGGTGGCAAGCCATTATTCAAGCTGATCTGCCTTTAGCGGCACCAGTGATCATGGCCGGGATTCGTCTCTCGGCAACTTATGTCATTGCGTGGGCCACGTTAGCTTCTTATATTGGTGCTGGTGGTTTAGGCGACTTTATTTTTAACGGCCTGAACCTCTATCGTTCCGATTTGATTCTAGGCGGTTCAATCCCAGTAATCCTACTAGCGTTGTTAGTTGATTACTTATTAGGCAAGGTTGAAGCCACCGTCACCCCACGACAAATTTTACGCTAGGAGGCCACTATGAAAAAACATCTTCGCAAATGGCTAACTGGTATGTTGGTTGCTCTGGCAATCATTCCTTTAAGCAGTTGCAGCTTACCAGGACTAAGTGGTTCTGGTCAGAATACCGTTCGAATCGCGGCCCAAAATACGACTGAACAACAAATCATGGCCTATTTGATTCAAGGCATGATCCAGCATTATACCAAGTTAGACACCACAATTATTAACAATCTTGGTTCCGGTAATGTCAGTTTCAACGCCCTCAAAAACGGCGATGCTGATATTTCAGCAATTCGTTTTTACGGTACCGATTTAACGACGATCCTCAATGAAAAATTCCAACGTGATCCTGAGAAAGTGGTTCAAACCGTAACCACCGATTTCCAAGAACGCTATCAAATGACTTACTTTAAAACTTATGGCTTTGCTGATACTTATGCTTGGATGGTGAGACCTGAATTTGCTAAGAAACACCATTTAGAAACCGTCAGTGATCTACAAAAATTGGCACCGCAAATGACAGTCGGTATCGATCAAATTTGGCAAAATCGTCAAGGTGATGGCTACCCAGCCTTTCAGAAAACTTATGGTTATCAATTTGGCACCGTTCATCCCATGCAAACCGGTTTGCTCTATGATGCCCTGGCCGCGAACAAAATGGACGCGATTCTCGGTTATTCAACAGACGGTCGCGTTGCCAGTTATCACTTGAAATTGCTTAAAGACGACCGAAACTTCTTCCCACCTTATGACGCCAGCGCTGTGACCACCAATGCGGTCTTAAAGGCCCACCCTGAGCTGACAAAGGTGCTGAACCGCCTAACTGGCCAAATCTCGCTAAAAACCATGCAGCAGCTAAATTATCAAGTGGACGACCAGTTAGAAGAACCCCAAGCAGTTGCCAATAATTTTCTCAAAAAAAATCACTACTTTTCAGGAGGTCATTAAACAATGAAAGATTTAAATTTAATCAATCAGTTGACCTACTACTTTACCCACAATGGTCTTTATGTATTACAACAATTTAATCGAACTTTTCTAATGGCGATTTACGGCGTGCTTTTAGGTGCGATTGTTGGGATTCCGATTGGTATTTGGATTTCACAACATCGGAAACTCTCACCAGCAGTGATTGGCATTGCCAACGTGATCCAAACCGTGCCTTCACTTGCAATGCTGTCAATCCTCATGCTCGGCTTAGGTCTTGGTGAAAATACGGTTATCGTGACAGTATTTCTGTATTCCTTATTACCAATCATCAAGAACACTTATACCGGCATGCTTAGCGTCAATCCTCACGTTTTAGATGCGGGGAAAGGCATGGGCATGACCCGTTGGCAAGTGCTAACCACGATTCGAATTCCCCTTTCCCTAGCTGTGATGATTGCCGGCATTCGTAACGCCCTAGTTGTCGGCATTGGTATTACTGTCATTGGTTCCTTTATCGGTGCTGGCGGACTCGGTGACATTATTATTCGCGGTACCAACGCTACGAATGGTGGGGCCATTATCTTGGCGGGCGCACTGCCCACAGCATTAATGGCGATTATTACCGACTTGGTACTTTCCTTCGTTGAAAAACGCCTAACACCCAAAACTTCCTCAGCCAGATAATTTCAATTTTGGACCGATATTTGAAGCGTAAACCTAAATACCCTGATCGACAATTTCTCTTGGTAAAAATAGAGATTGTTGATCAGGGTATTTTTTGATAATTAGTTTACTTTTCAGGATTTCCTAAGCCAACTCACGTTCAGACTAACCCGCAAATGATTGTAGCTGCAATTGATTGCAACCTCGGCCCAACCAACGACAGATCAGAGCAGCTTCACCGCCACCATGGTCAGATTATTCGGTTAATCTATTCTTGTTCATCGATTTCTTTGCTGACCGCAACGGCCTTGGTTTGGATTGCCTTCAGAAAGGCCAGTTCTTGCTGGCTATAATCGGTTTCGTAACCCTTAATACTGAAATGCTTAAAATCATGAAGCAGCGACCGCAGCACGTCTTCAAAAGAGCGTTCATGGTCGCGCTCTATCTTGCCGGCAATCAGCGTCTCAAAGCGATAACCAAGGCCAATTTCAGCAAACTCTGAGGCCACCCACAACAAGTCACCAGCTTCGACGCCATGCTCAGTATCAACTACCCACTGATAATCTTTTGCCACATACAACGGGGTTTTTTGGCCTTTGAATTGTCGCAACTTGACAATATCAGCGATTAAGCCCGACATTGAATCGTAATTAGTAACATAAACATCCGGCTGCCGATCAAAAATAGCATTAATATCTTGTGCGAGTTTTTCTTCAAAATAGACTGGCTCTTCTAAACCATTACCATATTTCCGATAAGCACCAGTGGCCGCCAAAATTTCACCACCATCGTTATACAGCACACCATCTTGATTATTAATAATAACAACTTGGTCTGGATCCTGATTATCAATCATTCCGACGCTAAAATTATGGGCTAATGCCAAGCGCTGAAGTTCAAAATAGTCCGCAATTGTGACGTTATTTAAATTAACCAGAGATGTTTCATTTGCTTCAATTACCTTGAGTAATTTTGTTTCCGTCGCTTTTTCTTTAAAAATTAACATCAAGCCAGCCCCCTACTTGCATTACCGATTACCTAACAGACGAATAAATCCATTGATCCATACCGCCAACACCTGATGCTGAAATTTTTTATTGCCAGTCATCCTGCCCCTAGCTCCTGACAATTAGCCTACCAGCCATTTCAGTAAGATTGTCTAATAATCATCTAAATTTTACCACTTTTGCGGTCTGGTCTGGTTCTTGATGCCACAAATCGATCGCAGAATTCCCCGTTAAGACCAGCGAAAATGGCACTAGTTGGCAGCAGCGCATGAATAAAATCCCCACTTGCAGGTAACCTAGGCACCGAAAAAAGCATTTAGACCATTATGATCTAAATGCTTAGCAAAACTGCGCTTAAATTTTTTGAATGACCTAATTAACGAGTTAATCAATTCAAGCTATTTTTACAAATTGCTACAACAACAACCGATTACTTTAAATTCAACACGGCGACTGATTCAACATGTGTTGTTTGGGGGAACATATCAACTGGTTGGACTTGATTGCCTTGATAACCACCAGCGGTTAATAACGCTAGATCTCGGGCCAAAGTGGCTGGGTTACAAGAAATATAAACAATCTTACTTGGTTTAACTTCCAGAACAGCGTCAACAAACTCTGGTGAAAGGCCTTTGCGTGGTGGATCGACGAATAAAACGTCCATTTTCACTTGATCGGCTGCCCATTGTGGCATGATTTCTTCAGCTTTGCCCACCGTGAAGTCCATATTGGTCACATCGTTTAATTGGGCATTGTTTTTAGCATCAGCGACGGCTTCAGGGACAATTTCAACTTCCCGGACTTGCTTGACTTGATTGGCCACAGAGATGCCGATGGTGCCAATACCAGAATAAGCATCAACGACTACATCAGTTGGTTGCAACTGGGCGGCATCAATTGCGGTTTGATAAAGATGTTCCGTCTGGTCGTGGTTAACCTGATAGAAAGATTGGGCAGAAATATGGAAGCGATGGCCCAATAACTCATCTTCTAAGTACAAGTGACCATACACCAAGCGTTCCTTAACGCCTAAAATAACGTTGGTCTTTTTAGGGTTAAAGTTGACAATGATACTGCTAATTTCGGGCAGCTCACTAATCCGTTCAACAACTTCCGGTTCGTTTGGCAAATGCCGTTGCTTGCTGACCAAGACAACCATTTGTTGCCCAGTAGCTTGGGCCCGGCGCACCATAATATGCCGCAACGTGCCTTTGCCATTGGTTTCATCATAAGCTGGCACTTGACACTCCCGGAGAATGTCACGAATACTCTGAATTGTTTGATCGATTTTAGGATCTTGAATCAAGAAATCAGTCATCGGAATCAAATCATGGGACCGCTGCCGATAAAAACCAGTTTGCAAAACACCATCGATCATTTTCGTGGGTACTTGAGCTTTATTTCGATAGCCCGTTTCTTTCGGGGCAGCTAATGTTGGTTGCACTTGACAGTCCAAATGGAACTTAGCTAAAGAATTAATCACTTGTTCTTGTTTAAACTTCAATTGGGCCGCATAAGCCAAGTGGGCCAATGGCGCAATCCCAGTTTGTAAATAATTACGCGTGTCAGCTGGCACGCGGTCAGGACTTTCCTTAACGATTTTCAAAAGTCGGCCAAAGCCGTAATGCGCGTTGACTTTGGTAACTTGAAATTCAACTTCTTCAGTTGGTAAAGTATTCGCAATAAAAATTGGATAATCCTGGCCGACTTTAACGACGCCCATTGCTTCATAAGTGAGGTCAGCGACGGTACCACTTAACCGCTGTCCCTTGGTTACTGGTGCTGTAAATTTTGCCACTTTATATCTCCATTCTGTCTGTAAAAAAACTTGCTGACTAGCCAATGCCAACCAACAAGTTTACCGAAAAATAATCAGATTAATGCTCCGCAGTCGTGTCAATTGCTGGATCGTCATTGGAAAGTGCTTGTTCGGGAATTTCATCCACATTAGCAAACATTTCAATGTGTTGCCGCAAATTAACAAATGTCATCGGTGCAACGCCACCAAATTCACCGTCAAGGTTGATTTTCATTTCTTCGCCATTAACGGTTCGCGCCACCACTTTGCGAGTCTTGGTGTAAATAATATTAGGGTCATTGACATGACGACCACCATTCAGGACCATGGTCATCAAACGCAAAATTTCCGCCGGGTTCCCGGTTTTAACCACGATTAAAGCAAAGTTACCATCATCTAACGAGGCATCTGGCGCAATTTGTTCCATGCCACCAACAGAATTGGTCAACCCTAACAAAAACATTGAAGCTGGGCCTTCATAAGTGCCACCGTCATACTGGATTTTCATATCGACCGGTCGAATCCGCGGTAACATCTCGGCGCCCTTCAGAACGTAAGCTAGGTAGCCCAAAACCGATTTGAACTCAGAGGGGACGTCGTATGTTAGTTCAGTCATAAAGCCGCCACCAGCAATGTTCATGAAATACTTCTCATTGGCCTTGCCGATATCCATTTTAACAGTCTGATGTTTCAAGATCACCTTCGCAGCCGCCACTGGATCTTCCCGAGGAATTTTCAACGCTCGCGCATAATCATTTGTCGTTCCTGCGGGAATAATTCCCATTTTAGGCCGATGCTTCAATGGGGCAATACCGTTAACCACTTCATTGATTGTCCCGTCACCACCAGCTGCTAGAATCAAATCAAAACCATCGCGAGCAGCACGTTCTGCTTCTTTTTCTGCGGAAAAAGCGGCTGGAGTTGTTTGAAAAGCACTGGCTTCATAACCGGCCTGCTCTAAAACATTTAAGATCTCACCAACACTCCGTAACATTGTTTCATGCCCTGATGTCGGATTATAGATCAGACGCGCACGCATTTTCATTAAGCCAACCTACTTTCTACTAACGTTTATTTAATTCACCCATCAGAATCTGATTGACAACTTTCGGGTTAGCCTTGCCATGAGTTTGCTTCATAATTTGGCCAACTAAGAAGCCAACTGCACGATCTTTACCATTCTTAAAGTCTTCAATCGATTGTTGATTGTCATCAAGAATTGCCGTGATAATTGGGGTCAAAACAGTTGGATCAGATTCTTGAACTAAGCCCTTGGATTCAACCCAAGCTTTCGGCTCAGTTCCTTTTTTAATTGTTTCTTGGAAAACTTTCTTGGCGATTTTTGAAGAAATCGTCCCATCTTTAATCAACTGGATCATTGTCGCTAAGTTCGCAGGTGTTAACTGAGTTTGAGCCAAATCAAGCTTATTTGCATTTAAGTAAGCATTAACTTCACCCATTAACCAGTTCGAGGCCAACTTAGGATCGGCACCATCAGTAATCGCTTCTTCGAAGAAGTCAGACATTTCCTTGGTGTCAGTTAAAATA
This sequence comes from Lapidilactobacillus wuchangensis, assembly GCF_003946645.1. Taxonomy (GTDB): domain Bacteria; phylum Bacillota; class Bacilli; order Lactobacillales; family Lactobacillaceae; genus Lapidilactobacillus; species Lapidilactobacillus wuchangensis. The sequence goes on along the minus strand of NZ_RHOU01000002.1, from coordinate 190,270 downwards.
CCAGCATCATATTCAGGAATACCTAACTCGTTCACATAACGTGCCCGCCGTTTCTCAGGCATTTCCGGAATTTGACCAGCAATTTCGTTGATCCAATCATCACTAATTGAAAATGGTGGTAAATCAGGTTCTGGGAAGTAACGATAATCGTCTGAGCCTTCCTTGACCCGCATTAAAATTGTTTCACCGGAGGCTTCATCAAAGCGCCGAGTTTCCGGACGAATTTGGCCACCAGACATTAAAACTTCTGCCTGGCGTTTTTCTTCATAAGCCAAGCCTAAACGCACATGGTTAAATGAGTTCAAGTTCTTTAATTCAGCCTTAGTTCCTAATTTATCAGCACCAATGGGGCGAATGGAAATGTTGGTATCAACCCGCATTGAACCTTCTTCCATTTTAACGTCAGAAGCGCCAGTAAACTGAATTGTCTTCCGCAATTGTTCTAGATAAGCGTAGGCCTCTTCAGGAGAATTCATATCAGCTTTAGAAACAATTTCGATCAAAGGTGTGCCCTGACGGTTTAAATCCACATAAGAGTAGCCATCGTCACCGTGGGTATTTTTACCGGCATCTTCTTCAACGTGCATTTCTTCGATCCCGATTTTCTTCTTAACACCATTAACTTCAATTTCCAACCAGCCATTACGTGCTAAAGGTTGTTCAAATTGAGTAATCTGGTAAGCCTTGGGATTATCAGGATAGAAATAGTTTTTCCGATCAAAATGAGTTTCTTTAGTCACTTCAGCATGCAAGGCCAAGGCAACCATAATGCCAAGGCGATAGGCTTCATGGTTGACTGATGGCAAAACGCCTGGGAAACCCCAGTCAATCACATTGGTATTGACGTTGGCTTCGGCACCATAGGCAACAGGTGATGGGCTAAACATTTTTGTTTTCGTTTTTAATTCGACGTGGACTTCCAAGCCAATTGTGGTTTCAAAATTCATTACGCATTACCTCCTTTGAAGCTAGGTTTTTCAAGATAGTACTGGTTCATTTCTTCAAAGGCGCTAGCCGCGCGGAAAATTGTCCCTTCATCAAAGCGCTTGGCAATCATCTGCATCCCGATTGGTAAGCCAGCAGCATTAAAACCAGCCGGTACTGAAGCTGCAGGAACACCAGCCATATTGGCGGAAATTGTCAAAATATCTTTCATGTATAACGTAATTGGATCAGAAACATTGGCACCAATTTTGAAGGCTGTATCTGGCGCTGTTGGTCCAACAATTAAATCGTGGGTTTTAAGAATTTCTTCGAAGTCTTGTTTAATTAAAGTCCGCACTTTAGCGGCCTTATTGAAGTAAGCATCATAATAGCCTGATGACAAGGCGAAAGTCCCTAACATAATCCGCCGTTTCACTTCTGGACCAAATCCCTCAGAACGAGTCCGCACATAAACATCCTTCAAATTCTTAACATCTTCAGCACGGAAGCCGTAGCGAATCCCGTCAAAGCGTTGTAAGTTTGAAGAAGCTTCACTAGAAGCTAAAACATAATAAGCTGGCACGGCATACTTGGTATGTGGTAATTGAACATGGTCAACAATTGCCCCTTGTTCAACTAACTGTTGAATTCCCTTTTCAACCTGAGCCTTGACGTCATCAGCAATGCCTTTACCAAAGAATTCGTCAGGAACGGCAATCTTCAAGCCTTTAATATCTTGACCAATAAATTGACTAAAATCAGGAACTGGACGTTGTGAGCTGGTACTATCTTTAGCATCATGACCACTCATCACCGTCAAAAATGGTGCCGCGTCCTTAACCCGACGAGTCATCACCCCAAGTTGATCGAAGCTTGAGCCAAAAGCAATTAAGCCCCAGCGAGAAACCCGGCCGTAAGTCGGTTTGATCCCAAAAATACCATTATAAGCAGATGGCTGGCGAATTGAACCACCAGTATCACTCCCAAAGGCAGCAAAAACTTCACCAGCAGCAACCGCTGCAGCAGAACCACCAGATGAACCACCAGGCACCCGACTTAAATCCCAAGGATTATGAGTTGGTTTGAAGAAAGATGATTCCGTTGAAGAACCCATGGCAAATTCATCCATATTTGTTTTACCAATATCGATAGTGCCTGCTTGTTCAAGTTTCTCAACAATCGTTGCGTCATAAACCGGGTTAAAGTTATCCAGCATATGACTAGCAGCAGTCGTGCGCACACCCTTGGTGACAATATTATCTTTATAAGCCACTGGGATCCCAGCTAATAAGTTATCTTCAGCAATCCCCTCAGCATCGATCTTCTCAGCTGCGGCTAAGGCTTTCTTCTGATTAGTCGTGATAAAGGCATTTAATTGTGGTTCATGCTCGTCAATTGCGCTCATGGTGTCTTTAACTAAATCAACCGCAGTTAACTCATGATTCACTAATTGTTGATGCAGGCTATGCAAATCAGTCTCTAAAAAGTTCATGCGTCAGCCTCCCCTTTATCAATAATTGAAGGCACTTTAATTAAGCCGTCCTTGCTTTCTGGTACGTTTTGTAAAAGTTCGTCCCGTGATGGCCCGTCAGTCACAGGAACGTCAGCGCGGAATACATTTTCTGTATCCGTTAATTGTGTTGTTGGTGCAACCCCGTCTGTTGGTACTTCTGCTAAGGCGTGTTCCATCGCAATAATCTGATCCAATTGGGTCGTGAAATGCTCTAATTCTGCATCTGTAAAAGATAACCGAGCTAATTCAGCCACATGTGCAACTTGATCTTTAGATATCATTCGCCAAATGTCCTCCATTCGTTTTAAAACAAGATTCATTCAAAACTTATTTTATCATTTAAAGCTTAGTGAAAAAACCAGAAAAGCTAGTAACTACTAAAAACATGGCTATAAAAATCTTTTTCACCACTATCACGATTCAAAAAGGCTTGCATCCCGCCGACTGAAGAAATCGTAATTTCAATCGGCACATTGGCTGGCAAATACCGTGAAGCCGCAGTGCCAACGTATTGCGTAAAGCTACGAATCTCATTTTCACCGAAGAATTGGGTAGTGATTTTAATCTTCATGCCCTTTAATGAATCATTCTCGTAATGAACTTGGGCGGTGACGCCACTCAAATTAGGGAAGAATGATTGAATCTTTGACTTAAAGTTATTGAAGGAGTCGCTATCGCCACCATTAATGGCTTTTTCGTTATTGACGACTGGCAAAACCCCATTCTCTTGTTTCAAACTAGTCCAGTCAGAGATAGTCGTGCCTGATTTACTAACGGCTTGGGCGAAATAAGTACCACCAACCAAACTATCATTAGCAGCCTGCTCGTAAAGACCGAACACAATCGTCACATTCGCCAATTCTTTTTTCTGGCGTAACCGGGCCAAAATCTTTTGTGCCATTTCTTTCCCTTGTTTCTCCTGATCAGCTCGAGAAATCGTGGTTTTGAAAGTGGCCCCATATTGCACCTTTTGGTAATAATCGGTGGAGTTCATCCCTAAGCCAATCGCCATACCATCTAGCTTATAAGAATTACCACTGTGAACTAAATAATCTTGCTCCAAAATTTGTTGTAAATAAATTGGATTACGTTTATCTGGCTCCGTTTGCTTATTGTCTTCAGGATTTAAGCCATCAGCATTACTACTAGACTTTCGCTTCAACCAGCTATTCGCTGTGGTCCGGGCAATATATTGGCCTTCTTGGAAAGCATATTTATCAGGCGAAAATTGCTGTTTACTAATAGTCGTTAAGCCATCTTCAAAACTGGAGACATTGAAGTTATTGCTATTCTGATCAACGGTCAATCCTCGGGAACTACTCGTTTTATACTTGCCATCACTTAACAGTGCGCTGTATTGACTACCGTCAGTTGTGCCAGTAATTTGATAAGCTGATGACTTACTAGCAGCAGTATTACTACTAGTACTGCCACTAAGATCAGCATTTTGTAAGTTACCACAGGCAGTCAAGAAAATCCCTACCAAGCCCATGAGTAAAAGTAGACCTTTTTTACTCGTGAATCGCATTATTTCACCTCATCAAGATATTGGTCAAGTTCAGTCTCTGGCAAAACCGGCACATTTAACTGTTGAGCTTTGGTCAGCTTACTACCTGCATCAGTTCCAACAATTAAATAGTCCGTCTTTTTAGAAACCGACCCGACAATATGTGCGCCTAAATCTGTTAACTGCTGACTTAGCTCGCTACGAGTATAATGAGCCAATTTACCAGTTAACACAATAGTTTTATCCTTAAAGAAATTATCTTTAACCACCGTTGTGGTCCCAAGATAGTCAAAATTAACGCCGACTGTCTTTAATTCCTGCATTAATTCCTGTACCTGAGCATTGGCGAAGTACGTGGTTAAGCTTTCACCAATGGTGGGGCCAATGGTTTTAATTGCCGTAATCTCTTCAGCCGAAGCTGCCATTAATTTCTCTAAGTTGCCGAAAGCTGCCAATAATAATCTGGCCGCCTTGGCACCAACATTGCGCACACCCAAACCAAATAATAAGCGTTCAGCTGAGTTTTGTTTCGAGTTGGCGATCGCATTTAATAAATTATTAATGGATTTCTCCTGAAATTTATCTAAATCAGCCAAGTCAGCTGCCGTTAGCTTATATAGATCGGCCACATCCTTAACTAGATGACGTTCATATAATTGTGTGACTACTTTAGGCCCGAGACCAGTAATATCCATGGCATCCCGCGAAGCAAAATGAGTTAAACCTTCTTTGACCTGAGCTGGGCACATTGGATTCACACAGCGCAGCGCAACTTCATCGGCCAAGTGAATCAATTTTGACCCGCATGAAGGACAAGTTGTGGGCACTTCATAGGGCTGACTATCCTTAGGCCGTTTTGCCAAAACAACTTGGGAAACTTCTGGAATAATATCGCCGGCCTTATGAATCAAGACAGTATCACCAAGACGAACATCTTTCTCGCGTAACAAATCGACGTTATGTAACGTCGCCCGAGCTACTGTCGTACCGGCCAAACTAACTGGATCCATGACTGCGGTTGGTGTGACCACGCCAGTTCGGCCCACGGTCCATTCAATCTCGCGAATCACAGTGTGCGCTTCTTCTGGTGGGAATTTATAAGCAATTTCCCAACGTGGAACTTTAACGGTATTGCCTAATTCGGCTTGTAAATCAAGTTGATTAATTTTCAGAACGACGCCATCAATGCCATAGGGTAAATCATCACGTCGCGTCTGGTAACGCTGAATATAGTCATCAATTTGCTCTAAGTCCGTTGCCACTAGCGATTCTGGATTAACATGGAAGCCCCACTTCTGTAATTGTTGCAACGCTTCAGCTTGAGTCGTAACGCCATAACGGTCGGCATTAACAATTGTGTACATAAATGTATCTAACTTACGCGCTTTAGTCACACGTGAGTTTAATTGGCGTAAACTACCTGCTGCTGCGTTTCGCGGATTTGCAAAAATAGCTTCACCGTTATTATCGCGTTCGCGATTCAACTTCTCAAAGGAATCTTTGGGCATATAACATTCGCCCCGAACTTCCAAATCAATTGGTTCAGCCAGTGTTTGAGGAATTGAGCTGACCGTCCGCAAATTGGCCGTCACATCTTCACCAATCGAGCCATCACCCCGAGTCGAACCTAGGACTAATTTACCAGCTTCATAACGCAATGAAATTGCTAAACCATCGATTTTCAATTCAACGTTATAAGTCGTTGGTTGTTGGATGGCTTTTTGCATCCGCGCGTCGAAAGTCGCGAGTTCCGCCAACGAGAAGACATCGCCCATTGATAACATTGGAATTTGGTGACTGACCTTAGTGAATCCTGCCAAAACAGTGCCACCAACTTGTTGTGTCGGCGAATCAGCTGTCACTAACTGAGGAAAAGCCTGTTCTAAGTCCTGCAATTGACGATACTGATCGTCATAAACAGAATCCTCAACTAATGGCGCATCCTTGGTGTAATATGCTTGGGCATAACGCCGTAACTGTTGACGTAATTCAGCAATTGCTGCGGTTGCTTCTGAAAGTGAATAATCCTTGCTTGGTTTTGGTAACGGCATAATGGACTCCTTCTTTCTTTTACAAACTTAATCAGCTTTATGACGACTTACTAACTTTTTTGATTGGGGCGAATACCGCCATCAAATGTTTAACACCAATTTCTGGAAAAGCGATTGCTAATTCCACATCGTCGCCATTTTGATCAACTTGAACGACGGTGCCTTGACCCCAAGCTCGATGTTCAACGAGATCGCCAACTTGCCAGCTCACTTGTTCAGCACCTACTGCACCAGTGGCCTTTTTCGCTTGGGGCGCATGATACGTCGTTGCCGTAGCTCGTGCTGTTTGTTTTTGTCGCCGACCAGCTTGACCACCCACTTGATCAAAAGGATACTGTTGAGCTTCTTGAGCCACAGGTTCAATGACTTCTGGATCAATTTCGGCAATAAATCTTGAAGGTGGATTGTTCTGCGGACGACCGTACAACATCCGACCATACGCATTGGATAAGTAGAGTTCTTTTTGCGCCCGGGTAATCCCAACGTAAGCCAGTCGCCGTTCTTCTTCAAGCGCATCATCTTCCATTAAGGAACGCGACAATGGGAAAATGCCTTCTTCAAGTCCGACTAAAAAGACCACTGGAAATTCCAGTCCTTTGGCGGCGTGTAACGTCATCAAAGTAACTTGTTTCAAGTCTTCCCCTAATTCATCCTGATCAGAAGTTAAGGCCAAATCGGCGATAAAGTCGATCAATGGTTGGCTATCACTATCTTCTGGTTGATAAGTGTCATCAAATTGTTGGGTCACGGTCAAGAATTCCGCCAAGTTTTCCAGACGCGTTTCGGCTTCAACAGTCTTTTGAATTTCTAAGCTGGCTTGATAACCACTTTTTTCTAATAATCGTTTGGTTAATTCGGTCATTGATAAATTAGCTGCTTCCGCGTTTAAAGCATAAATTAGCTGAGCGAAATCAAGCAGTTTGGTTCTAGGCCGTGCCGCCAAGGCGGATAATTCAACATTCTTCGCCGCCGCCAATAATGACCAATCGTGCTCATCGGCAAATTCTTGTAACTTGCCAATCGTCCCGGCACCTAAACCACGCTTCGGTTCATTGACCACCCGATTGAAACTCATTGAATCATCAGGATTAGCCACTAAGCGCAAATAGGCTAAAATATCGCGAATTTCTTTACGGTCATAGAATTTATGACCGCCAACAATTTTGTACGGAATGCTGGCCTTCATCAGCCGATCTTCAAAAATCCGTGATTGTGCGTTTGTCCGATAAAGAATTGCAAAATCACCATAATTAAACTTCTGCGACTTAACTTCTTCTTTGATCTTGCTGGTCACAAATAAAGCTTCATCACTTTCACTTTGGGCCCGATAATAGTTAAGTTTGCTACCTTCAGCATTATCAGTCCACAATTTCTTCGGCTTACGATAACTATTATGCGCAATCACCGAGTTAGCCGCCTGCAAAATATTTTTGGTTGAACGGTAGTTTTGTGCTAACAAAATACTTTTAGCGTGTGGATAATCTCGCTCAAAATTCATAATATTGGCCATATTTGCGCCACGCCAGCCATAAATACTCTGGTCAGCATCACCAACCACACAAACATTGCGGTAAGCCGCACCTAATAATTGGACTAATTGATATTGCGCCTCATTTGTATCTTGGTATTCGTCGACATGAATGTAACGAAACTTCCGTTGGTAAAAAGCCAGTGTCTCAGGATCTTTATGAAATAAGACAATTGTTTGCATAATTAAATCATCGAAATCGAAAGCTTGATCGCGATGTAATTCTTGTTGATAAATTTTATAAACTTGCGCAACTACTTGATCAAAGCCTTTAGCCGCTGACTGTTCAAATTCTTTAGGCGTTTTTAAATCGTTCTTGGCCTGACTAATTGACCCCAAAATTGCCTTCGGATCATATTGTTTGGGATCTAAATTTAATTGACGCAGAATCCGCTTGATCAAGGTCAGCTGCTCAGAACTGTCCGCAATCGTGAAGGAACGGGAATAACCGATTTTTTCGCTTTCCCGCCGTAAAACCCGCACACAAAGAGCATGAAACGTGGATACCCAAACATCATTGGCGTCGTCACCTAATAATTTCTGAACCCGTTCCCGCATTTCTTTAGCTGCCTTATTGGTAAAGGTAATCGCTAAAATTTGCCACGGCAAAACACCGCGTTCTTGAATCAAATAAGCAATTCGGTGAGTTAAGACTCGTGTTTTCCCAGAACCGGCCCCAGCCATAATCAACAAGGGACCATCAGTTGTTAAAACTGCCTCTTTTTGTTGATCATTTAATCCTGCTAATATACTGGTCGTGCCCATGTTGTCTTCCTTCCCGAAAATAAAAATTTTCTATTGCCGTTAAGCAAAATAAAGTATTCTAATAAACAATTATAACAGACATTTGAAGTTAGAATGTTACGCTTATTTTACCGCAAAGGGAACAGATGTTTCAAATTTTCATTTGAATAAATGATTCCAGTGAGAAACTGACCAGAATTAAGTAAAGGTGTGTAAACAGAATGGCGTCTGACTGCATTCCGGGCTGCGGGTTGTGGAACGCGGCGGCCGTCGATTGAAGCCTTTTTTCAAAAGTCTTCAATTCGAGGCTTATTGTAAGTGCTAAAGCACCAACAATAATTTCGCGGCTGACAACCCGATCCCTCCATTACGTCCTGAGTTGAGTTAGCACCCTTCATTGTGGTTAGTGGTTAAGGCAAGCAAAGCAAGATTACTCGTCTAAATTTTAATTCTTGTACACTGAACAATGGTCAAAAATAGCCTAGTTGCCAAGTTAATTTAAATAGCTTGCCAATTAGGCTTCGTTAGTTTTTACAATTGTTTTTTTGCGTATTGGTGCCCAATTTTGTCAGTTTCACCAGACAGTTGCTGGATGATTGTAACTCTTTACTAGCACTGTCTTGCAATCAGTCCAAGATAAAATGGACCACATTGGCTCAAAACGTAGTGAAGGCCGCCGGGTTGTCAGTCGCCAAATTCTTCTTGCCGCTTCAGCGGTTAGAAGAAGACCTGTATTTAAGACTTTGCCCAGCAAAGGCTTAAATCAGTGTCGGCAACGTTCCACAACCCGCCGGCCGTAACGGAGTTGTCCGCCAGTCTGTTTTAAACTCACCCGCAATCTTCTCCGTCATTAAAAATACCAAGCCTCCCTAATCATGGAAGGCTTGGCACCAATTTTTTATTTTAAACCTAGTCGTTTGAAGATTAAATCTACTCGACGCAAATGCCAGTGGTAATCGAAGGCATCGTCAAGATCAGCTGCTGATATTTGCTTCATTACTTGGGGATCAGCTGCCAATAGCTGTTTAAAGTCTTTGCCTTGGTCCCAAGCCAGAGCAGTTTTAGCTTGAACCAAATCATAGGCTTGTTCCCGACTCAAACCACTTTCAACTAATTTCAGCAATACTCGTTGACTATAGATCAAGCCATGAGTCACCTGCATATTCTGTTGCATCCGTTCTGGGAAAACAACTAAATTAGTCAACAGCCGATTAAAACGAGTGAGTTGGTAATCCATTAGTGAAGTAGCATCTGGCAAAATAATTCGCTCAACAGAACTATGGGAAATATCCCGTTCATGCCACAAGCCCACGTCTTCTAAGGCTGGAATTTGATAGCCACGAATCACTCGCGCCAAACCAGTCAAGTTCTCTGAAGTGATTGGATTGCGTTTATGTGGCATCGCCGACGACCCCTTTTGTCCAGAAGCAAAACGTTCTTCGACTTCATGGACTTCTGTTCGTTGTAAATGGCGGATTTCCAAGGCGAACCGTTCAATTGAGGTCGCGGTTAGGGCTAACGCTGTTAAATACTCAGCATGTAAATCTCGCGGTAAAACTTGTGTCGAAATATCTTGGGCCCGTAAGCCTAATTTTTTGGTCACATAAGCTTCAATTTCCGGTGGGATATTAGCAAAAGTCCCCACGGCACCACTCATTTTGCCAGCTTCAACGCCCTTAGCTGCGTGCTCAAAGCGCTCGATATCGCGTTTCAATTCAGCATACCAAGTTGCTAAAACCAAGCCAAAAGTAGTGGGCTCTGCATGAACACCATGGGTCCGGCCAATCATCACGGTTTGTTCGAATTCCAAAGCCCGACGCTTAATTGTGGCTAGCAACGTCTGCAAATCGGCGCGAATTAAGTCGTTGGCCTGTTTCAAACGATAGCCTTGAGCAGTATCAACCACATCAGTCGACGTCAGGCCAAAGTGGATCCATTTCCGCTCTGGTCCTAAGGTTTCGGAGACTGCGCGCGTAAAAGCAACCACATCATGCTTCGTTACTTGTTCCAATTCTTGAACGCGAGCCGTATCAAAGCTGGCGTTTTCCTGAATCCGTTGCAAGTCAACTGCGGGAATCTCGCCCAATTCAGCCCAAGCCTCACAAGCATAGACTTCGACTTCTAACCAAGACTGATATTGATTCTGTAAACTCCAAACCTGAGCCATTTCAGGACGGGTATATCGTTCAATCATTATTTACGCTCCTTAAAATTCCAAAATCGTCGCCACAAAACTACCATAATTCCGTGTTTTCAATAAGCTCCAACAGACTAGCATAATCATTGGCAACAATGGTGGCTTCACCAATGGTCGCATCAGAACTTAGCGGTTGTTGTAAAACTGGCCAGAACATAAATTGCCAATTGACCCGCTTCGGAATTTGACCGAAGACTTGTGGCTCTAAATTAGCTGGTAACGACAACAAGGCACCTTCTTGCCGCAATACTAAATCAGGCACGGGCCACTCGCATAAATTACGCAAATGCAATTCGTATTGAGAGAAGTTAGTCACACTGCCATATAAATCGGCAGCTTGATAAGGACCTGGATAAATTCGATTGACGAATAGCACACCGGCCTCAGTTTCGAAGAAAGTCACTCCAAGCAAGCCTTGATAATCAATAGCGGTGGCGATTTGGGTGGCAACACGTTGAATTTCTTGAACAATTTCTGGCTGATTTTTTTGGTGAGCCAAGGCACTATGGAAGTCGCCTTCATGATAAACGGTTTCCAAAACTGGGAAAGTTTGAATCCGCTTCTGGGCATCCTTGCTGACCATGATCGCAAATTCCTTGGTGTAAGGAACCCAAGATTCCAAAATATAACTCCCATCAGCTAATTGCCCAGGTAATTGTTCAACATCATCATGACTCCGCAAAATATAATGGGAATTAATACGGCCTAAGCCCTTTTGGATTGGCTTCAAGACACAAGGAAAGCCTAATGAATCCACTGCTGAACGAATATCGTCTAACGTCACAGCCATGGCATAAGGCGCAATATTAATATTATGATCTTCCAAGAAAGTCTTTTCTAAATAACGGTCCTGAGTCATGGCTAACAATTCGGTACCTTGCGGCAATTTATCAGCAATCTGGGCATCATTTAAACTATTAACATTAATTTTTTCATTTTGAAAAATGACAACCTCACTCGCAGCTGCCAATTGCCGTAATAACTTCGTATTGCTGGAAGTACCAATAATAATTTGATCAGCTTCTTTAGCAGCTAAATCATTGGCATCTGGCACTAATAAATTAACTAAGAAGCCCAGCTTATGAGCGGCTTGGGCCAATTGCCAACTACCTTGGCCACCGCCAATAATACCAATATAAGAACGTGGATAAACAAAACTCATTTGACAATACCTCGATTGTTAGAATTATTTACTATTTTAAAATTAGAAAAAATGCAACCAGCATCAACTTAACCAATACGACGATCACAAGTTGCGGGTTGCTAATAAGCTTTACCATTTATTATTCTATCAAATCCTAGTACTGAAACCAAATAAGAACCAAGCCATTGTTGGCTTTTAATCATCTGCAGCTGCTACAAAAACAACTTGGCCATTTTCAAACGCTTTGATCCGTGCTAAAGATTCAGTGCGAATACCGCGAGCATCTAACAGCTGACGACCTTTTTGGAAGGTCTTCTCAATGACAATACCAACACCTTCAAGGTGAGCGTGGGCAGCATCAATAATATCAATTAACCCCTCAACCGCCTGACCATTAGCTAAGAAATCGTCGATAATCAATACCCGATCATCAGCACTTAGGAATTTCTGTGAAATTGAAATTTCATTGCTAACTTTTTTGGTGTATGAATAAACAGTCGCAGTGTACAAGTCATTTTTTAAAGTCAGTGATTTGTGCTTCCGGGCAAAAACAACCGGTACTTTCAACATCAATCCGGCCATGACTGCTGGCGCAATTCCTGACGACTCAACTGTCAAAATCTTCGTAATCGGTTGGTCAGCAAATAAACGCTGAAATTCACCACCAATGGCATACATTAATTGCGGATCAATTTGATGATTCAAAAAATTGTCAACTTTTAAGACGTTACCATCTAAAACTTGACCATCACGACGAATTTTATCTTCTAACTCACGCATGTGAACCCTCCACGGCATTTTATTCTAATTAGGCTTAACATAGCACAACCAAGCGCAACTGACAATTGCAATTGCAGGAATCAGTCATTTAAATTATGATTGCTGATCGTATTTGGTTAGCTGATAAGTTTCAACAATTTCAATAATTTTACTGGCATAATCTGGATCAGTGGCATAGCCGTCCGTTTCCAAGGCTTGAGCCGCCTCACGATAATCCTTAGCAGCTAAAAAATGTTGGTATTGCTGTGGATTCCAAGTCGTGCCGCGAGTAAATAACTGGGCATGATCTTGAATGGAGGCCGCATAAGAATCATATACCCGAAAACGAGCGGTAATTGTTTGCCACTTGCCATCAACGTATTCCTGAGTCGTCATTTCTTGTGTGTTGCTAGGATCAGAACCTTTGACACCAAATAAATTATTATATTTCTGACCGAGTGTGCTTTTGCCCCAATTACTTTCTAGAATGGCTTGGGCAATGGTCACACTTGGTAAAACATGAGTCGAACTTTGTAACTGGACGGCTTCTGGCGCCACCCGACTAATAAAGTGTTCCTTTTGCTTCTGAACACTGGCTGTTGATGCTGACACAGCGGCCGCCTCCTCTTGTGTTTCGTGTTGTTGCCAGCGGTCATAACTTAAGACAAAAATTAAGCCCACCGCAAAAACAATGGCAATCGTCCAGAAGAAACCATTTAGATCAATAAATTGACGTTGCTGATGAGAGCGCCGCTGACTTGAACGGCGCCGATGTTGTTTTGAATAGCGTGAATGGGCCAAATTATCGCTCCTTAAATCTCGTTTAAACCAATTAACAAGTTACTAATAACTACTAATAACTACTAAAGTAACCATAGCTGCCTTAAATCGCTGGTACCTTTTGTCGAAATACAATCATATCTTGCAAGGGCAAACCGTCGATCATAATCGGCGCTTGATATTGTTTGAAGAAATCAGGCCGAATTTGATAAAAACGAAAGCCATTATGTAAGTAAAAACTTAAATTACCCAAATCGACATCACCAGTCCCAACTAACAAATAATCTTGTTGGGCGGATTGAGCCAATAATAAAGCTAACTGAATCAAACGACTGCCATAACCATGCCGTTGAGCAGTTGGCGCCACCGCTAAATTCATGATTTCCCAACTGGTGGCCGACTGCGGTCGAATGGCCACTTCTGCTAGATATTGTTGCTGTTCATTTTGGATGGCCCAATAACGACAGTCTTGTTGATAGCGCGCTAACATTTGTGGGTCTTCATCAGCCAGCAACAACAAGCTGGCTAATTCGGTAGTGGCTTGTACCGGTGTTAGTTCAACCACTTGATTGCCAGCGGGCAACGCCAATTTTTGTTCGAACATAGTCTTTGGCCTCCAATTAACAGCTTAAACAATTAACGACTTTCATTATGTTTTATCATAACAAAAAAGGACCGGCAATATGCCGATCCAAAAAACTTTTTAATTTAAATTAAAATTAGTCTTTGTTAACGTTAACAGCTTGAGGTCCACGTTCGCTTTCTTCGATGTCGAAAGTAACGCCTTGGCCTTCTTCAAGAGTCTTGTAGCCGTCGCCTTGGATAGCTGAGAAATGTACGAATACATCGCTGCCATCTTCGCGAGTGATAAAGCCATAACCTTTTTCTGCGTTAAACCATTTTACTGTTCCGTGTTCCATTAGAACGTTTCCTCCTTGGGGATACTTATATTTGTTTGTATTTCTGTGTGGTACTTTTGGAAGAAAGTCTATGCGAACAATCGAACCAATACCATTCAAAAAGTACAACTCTTATACTATCATGTAGGATATATAAAAACAAGCGTTTCACCCAAAAAAAGTGTGATATTTCTCAATATATCAATAACTAAAGCGCTGCCAAGGTAGCCGCAAGTATAGTTAACTCCACTTATGATTATCGTTACGAATTCTTGCCAAAAAATAAACATAGTCTAGTGTTGGCGGCGCTGCCAAACGTGTTTTAACGGGATTGCCAATAAAGGCACAATAATAATCGCACTAATTGCTTCAGCCAAACCATTAACGCCTAACGCAACTAGTAAAACTTTAAACAAATTCTGGGAGCTGCCCTGCATGCCTAACTTATTTAATAAGGTGGCACTATGATTCAAATAGAAAATATTCGTAAGCAGGATCACGCCAAGGGTATTTAAGGCAGCCCCTAAAAATCCGGTCACGCCAAAACTAACGACCTGTGGCATTTTAAGTTTCGTTAAGACGGTTGGTAACCAACCCGCAAACCAGCCAACAAATAAGCGCGGCACAATTGCAATAATGGGATTGGCAAATAAGAGGAATGTCACCGTCCCTGGCGAGGTAAACGCCCTAATTAATGAAATAATGCCCCAAATTAGACCCAGAATTGCGCCAGAAGTCGGTCCCATAATAATGGCGCCAACCATTACCGTCATCCCCATTAATGTAATTACTGGCAGTCCAGGTAGTAATGGAATGTATCCTAAAAATGGCACCACTGCTTGTAAAATTAGAATTGCTGTAAAAATGCCGATCATCGCAATTTGTTGCGCTTGTACTCGCGATTTCCCCATAATTTGCACCTCGCTTTTTAACTTGTATCTATATTTTACCTGACTGTTGGACTAGGTCAATACTCAGCAGCAGCCAAGTTCGCCAGCAACGATTATTTTTACAGTTAATCTAATAAAATCGGGCTGAAGATTGTCGTCAAGATCAGGATATTTGCTTGACAAAAATCTCGTTTCGCGTTAAATTGGACTAGACCAAACAAGGAGGATATAAATCATGCAAATTAAAATTGTTAAAGATAAACTTGCTGGTGGCGAAGCTGCCTTTGATATGATTAAAGCCGGAATGGCTAACAACGCTAAGGTATTGGGCTTAGCTACTGGTAGTACCCCAATTACTTTGTACGATAAGATGACTGCTAGTGATCTTGACTTCTCAAACATGGTATCAGTTAACTTGGACGAATATGTCGGCTTACCTGCTAGCAACGACCAAAGCTACCACTACTTCATGAACGAACATCTCTTCAGCAAGAAACCATTTAAGGCTACTTACGTACCAAATGGCGAAGCTGAAAATGTTGAAGCTGAAGTTGAACGCTACGAAAAAGTGATTGCTGATAACCCAATCGATATCCAAATCTTAGGTATTGGCCGCAACGGTCATATTGGTTTTAACGAACCAGGTTCACCATTAGATGGCCCTACTCATAAAGTTGCCTTAACACAATCAACAATTGACGCTAACGCTCGTTTCTTCGAAAATGAATCCGATGTTCCTCGTTACGCTATTTCAATGGGCATTGGCTCAATCATGAAGAGCAAGGAAATCATCTTGATGGCTTATGGCGAAGACAAAGCTGATGCTATTCAAGCAACAGTTGAAGGTCCTGTTACTAACCACGTACCTGCAAGTGTCTTGCAAAACCATGCCAATGTTACTTTGATCTTAGACGAAGCAGCAGCAAGCAAATTATCTAAATAATTAATCTTTTCTGGAGTCCTAGTTTACTAGGGCTCTTTTTTTGACTTCAAATTAGTAGTTGGTTTAACGGCCAAAGCCTAAGTGAACGTGTAAAAACAGAATTGAGTCTGACTCCATTGTGGGCTTGCTGGTTGTGGAACGCGGCCGACGCTGATTAATTCTAATTACAAACCAAGTTCACAACCAGTAAAACCAGGTGAAAGTGTAAAAACAGAATTGTATCTGACTACATTTCGGGCTGCTTGGCGTGGAACGCGGCCGGCATTGATTTGAGCTTATTGCTACGCAACAATCTCAAATACAAGCCTTGTTCTAAGTGGCAGAGCCACTAAGAACAATTTGGCGGCTGACGCCAAGATCCCTCCATTCCATCTGGAGTTGATACGGAGCACTTCATTATTTTTAGTGATCAAGACAAATTTAGTGGGATAACTTAACTCTATTAAACTGTTCATAGCGCTAGTTCAGAAAACTTGTCAAATAAACTATTAGTTCACAGCAATCATTTTTTCATACAGTGGTGCTCAATCAAACTATTTCATTAGGCAGGGGCCCAGCGATTGGCGTCAATGGTGAAATTATTCTTAGAGTGTGAGGAGCAGCGGTTTTTCGGCGTAGAGTAACTGCAAATAATTGATTGAGCTGGTGCCAACCAGATCGAGCAATTATTTTAGTTAATCATAGCCGTTTGCTGCTTTGAACACGTTTTGCCGCTTTAGCGGTTAGAATAAGACTCGTATCTGAGATTGTTGCTGAAAGCAATAAGCTCAGATCGATGTCCACCATGTTCCACGACCAGAAAATCGCTGGGCCCCTGCCGACCACCAACTAGGGACCGACTCACGCATATTGCTGAAAAAAGAACTCCTCATGGAAATTTTAGACATACAAAAAAGGTGTTTTGAGAATAATCTCAAAACACCTTTTAGTTAGTGCGGGCAAGAAGACTCGAACTTCCACGACCTATAGGGGTCACAAGATCCTTAGTCTTGCGCGTCTACCAATTCCGCCATGCCCGCAAAAACAACTGCGAAATTAATTATAGTTGATTTTCGCAGTTGGGTCAATAGCGATTTGTTGTAATTTACCATGACAACGACCACAAACATATCGTTGGGTATTAATTCGCCGCTGACGCCAATAATCGACACCGCAATTAGAGCAGCGATAATGATAACGTACCTGCCTTGAGCGCGTAACAACAGGCTCAATTCGTGGCACGAATCGTAAGCCACCAACTTCTTTCAGCAACTGCCGGAATTCCACAGCGCGATGATCATGAGGCAATCCTAATAAATCTAAATGATAGTGGCAAAGCTCATGGCGAATGATTCCTGGTAACAAGTCACCATTTTGATAAGTCACAAAACGGGGATTAAAGTCTAAATGATGATCACCTGGAAAATAGCGACCACCAGTTGTTCGCAGTCGTGAATTAAACCGGGCTTGATGGGCAAACGGTCGGTGAAAATCTTGCTGCGAAATTTGTTCGACTAATTTTTGTAATTCTAAATTAGTCATCACTGAGATCACGCATACTTAATTGCACCCGCTCACGCTTCAGATCAACATCGAGAATTTTCACTTTCACGATGTCGCCTACCGCAACCACTTTTCCTGGATCTTTAATAAAATGATCAGCTAATTGCGAGATATGAACTAGGCCATCATGTTTAACACCAATATCAACAAAAGCGCCGAAATCGACGACATTACGCACCGTACCTTGCAAAACCATGCCGGGATGTAAATCCTCAATTGTTAACACATCTTGGCGTAACAAAGGCGCTGCTACAGTATCACGTAAATCACGGCCAGGTTTACATAAACCGGCAATAATATCGCGCAAAGTCTGCTCACCGACTGACCAGGACTCGCTTAATTCGCTGACATTTAATAACTTAGACACTGTTTGTAACATCTCGCTCCCCAAATCAGCTTTGGTCATGTTTAATTTAGCTAAAACTTTTTCCGCAATTGAGTAACTTTCAGGATGAATATCGGTATTATCCAGTGGTTCTGAACCCGTAATAATTCGTAAGAAACCAATTGCTTGTTGATAAGTTTTCGGACCTAAGCGCGGCACCTTCTGTAATTCCTGACGATTAGCAAATTTACCGTGCTCGTTTCGATACTGAACAATATTATTGGAGATTGTTGCCGACAAGCCCGAAATATGTTGCAACAGATCCAGACTGGCCGTGTTCAAATTAACCCCAACATTGTTGACCACATCTTCAACCACAATATCCAATTGGGCTGTTAATTCCTTCTGGCTAACGTCATGTTGGTATTGACCAACTCCGACTGCTTTCGGATCGATTTTCAATAATTCTGACAAAGGATCTTGCAAACGCCGAGCAATACTAACGGCCGAACGTTCTTCAACATGTAATTGTGGAAATTCAGCGCGCGCATTATCACTGGCTGAGTATACCGAGGCGCCAGCTTCATTAACAATCACGTAATAAACATCACGTTTGGTCTTTTTCAAAGCGGCGGCCACAAATTGTTCCGATTCGCGACTAGCCGTCCCATTGCCAATGGCGATCATCGTGACTTGATATTTCTCTAAGAAATCAAGAAACTGCCCTTCAGCTTGAGCTCGTTGGTTAGCTGGCGCTGGTTTATGGGGATAAATCACTAACTTATCAAGGAATTTTCCGGTGCCGTCAACGATTGCTAGTTTACAGCCCGTTCGATAAGCGGGATCAAATCCTAAAACAGTTTTACCCTTCAGTGGTGGTTGCAATAATAGATGCCGCAAATTCTCACCAAAAATAGCAATTGCTTGTTGATCAGCTTTAGTTTTCAAATCAGCCCGAATTTCCCGTTCAATCGCCGGGCCAATGAAACGCTTATAGGCATCAGCAACGGCAGCAACCATCTTTTCACTGGCAAACTGATTGCGATCCCGATTCACTTTTTTAGTGATCAATTGCAATAATTGGGTCGGATCAAACTCAATACCAGCTTTAAGAACGCCTTCTTTTTCCGCACGATTAATTGCCAAGGTTTGATGAGGAACAACCTTATTTAAGGGTGCTGAAAACTCATAATACAGCTGATAGACTTGCTTTTCGTCAGCATCGGCATCTTTCAAAGTACTTGTTAATGAGCCGTTACGTTCGGTGTAACGCCGAGTTAATTCACGGAATTTAGCTTGGTCGCTAATTTCATCGGCCAGAATTTCATGAACGCCCTGCCAAACTTCAACAGTTGTCGGCAATTGCTTTTCAGCGTCACAATACTGCAAAGCAGCCGCATCCCACTGATCATCAGAATAGTTCGGCTGTTCCTTAATCAATTCAGCCAGAGGTGACAGACCATTGGCCCGCGCAATCGTGGCTTTACTTTTCCGCTTTTGCTTGTACGGCAAATAAAGATCTTCAACGGTTTGCAACTTGACTGCATGCTCAATCGCTTTTTGCAAATCAGGCGTTAATTTACCCTGCTCTGTAATTGAGCGAATCACTTCAGTCTTACGATTAGCCAGTGCGGTTAAACGCTTGTATTCACTTTCAATCGCCCGAATCTGAACTTCATCCAA
Source organism: Lapidilactobacillus wuchangensis (assembly GCF_003946645.1). Classification (GTDB taxonomy): domain Bacteria; phylum Bacillota; class Bacilli; order Lactobacillales; family Lactobacillaceae; genus Lapidilactobacillus; species Lapidilactobacillus wuchangensis. The sequence continues at coordinate 170,841 of NZ_RHOU01000002.1, read as the reverse complement.
GGCGCCGGTCATTTCTTTACGATAACGCGCAATGAACGGTACTGTATTGCCATCATTTAATAAGTCTAAGACGGCTTTAATGCCATGTGGTGCATATTCTAAATTAGCTTCAGTCTCTTTAACAATTGTTTGATCTAAAGTTTCCGTACTCATGAAAAATCTTCGTCCCCATTACTTTAAAATTCTAGATTAAGCTACTAATCCGTTGCAAATATTTACTGATTTTATCCGTTGCCACATCCTGAGCAGCTTCTGCCGCTGAGAAAGCGGCTTGGTCAACGGTTTGATCTGCTTGCAAGCTATCAGTCATGGCTTGGCAACCATCAACAAATTCTTGAAAAGCCGCGGCTAAGAATTTCTGATTGCCCATTAAACGTGCTGGTGGCACTGCTGCGGCTAACTCATCGGCCAAATCCTGATAATCAGCTGTCCGTGACGCAAAAACCGTTTTGATTTCGTGATATTCATCAGCTGTTAAATCAGCAACTGTGTCGGCCTTGATGGCCTTTTGAATTTTTTGGAATAATGGGTCAAGTTCCTCTTGAATTTTTTCGGTTTCCGAAACGACCCGATTAATCGTTAAACTATATTGACGTGCTTTTTGCTGCATTTTATTTGCCATAACTATTAACCTCTTTAGTTTAATATGCTTATTATACCAAACTAGTCCCTACCCTGCTGATTCACGGTGCACTTAATTAGTTAAGAATTAATTTTCAAATCTAAATTAACTTGATCATTGATAGAATGAAGGACTGACATTTAAAAAACAGATTAAAGGAACGAAAAAGAGCCTACCCAGCAATCTTTCTGAATGAAATCAGCGACTGCCAAGTAGACACTTCCTTGTAAATATTCAATTGTAGCAACTATTTGAATGCAATCAATCATACGCCACTATCATTGCCTTAACCGTCGAAAATTATGAAATGATCTACATCAACTCCAGACGGAATGGAGGGCGTGATTGTCAGCTGCCAAATTATCGTTGGCGCTTTAGCGCTTACGATAAGACCTGTATCGAAGACTTTTGAAAAAAGGCTTCGATCAGCGTCGGCCGCGTTCCACAACCAGCAAGCCCGCAATGGCGTCAGAACCAGTTCTGTTTCAAACTCTTCACCGCTTTTAATACGATTAGACTTTGATGTGCCAATTAGTCACGATTGCTACGACGTTGGAATAGTTTAACTAATTCAACGATGGCAATCATTAGAACACCCGCACCTAAGACCATGAGCCACTGAATGCCATTTAATTCGGTCACATGGAAGAGGCTATTGAATCCTGGTACCACGATAGTCAACGCCACCATAATAAAGGACGTCGCCACGCCAATATTGAACATCTTATTGGCGAAAGGATGAATCTTGAAGATCGATTGATGAATCGACTTCACGTTAAACGCATGGAACAATTGAATCAAAGCCAAAGTCGCGTAAGCCATGGTCAAAGCGTCAGCGTGCATCGCATCATTGGAACTGTGCACGGGGAACATGATTGCTAAACCATAAACGCCTAACGTCAGCATTCCTTCAAGAATCCCTTGGTAAATAATCGATGAACCAACGCCACCGCTTAAGAAATTAGATTTCCGGCCGCGAGGTTTATGATCCATAATACCAGGTTCAGTTGGTTCAACTCCCAAAGCAATTGCTGGGAAGGTATCCGTTGCTAAGTTGATCCATAATAACTGCACTGGTTTCAAAATATCCCAGCCCATTAAGGTCATCATGAATAAAGTTAAAACTTCGCCTAAGTTGGCTGATAGTAGATATTGAATTGACTTTTGAATATTGGCAAAAACCTTTCGACCTTCTTCAACGGCCACAATAATTGTGGCGAAGTTATCATCAGCTAACACCATATCACTAGCACCTTTTGATACTTCAGTCCCGGTGATACCCATACCAATCCCAATATCAGCGGACTTCAGTGCAGGCGCATCATTAACACCATCACCAGTCATTGCCACAACTTTACCTTGATCTTGCCAAGCTTTAACAATTCGAACTTTATGCTCTGGCGAAACACGAGCATAAACCGAATAATTCTTAACTTTTTTGTCAAATTCTTGATCACTCATTTGGTCCAGTTGCGCACCAGTGATCACGGCAGCATCATCACCAGCAGGAATAATCCCTAAACGTACCGCAATGGCCTCAGCCGTGTCTTGATGGTCACCGGTAATCATAATTGGCCGAATGCCGGCTTTTTTAGCATCAGCGACTGCTTTCGCAGCTTCTGGACGTTCAGGATCGATCATCCCAATTAAGCCAGCAAAAGTCAGATCATGCTCAACCGTCTCTGAATTAAGCTCTGCGGGCACTTCATCAATAATCCGATAAGCCATTCCCAGAACGCGTAATGCTTGAGTGGCCATGCCTTTATTCTGCGCCAAAATCTGATTACGGTCTTTGCCAGTAATGGGTTGAACTTGACCAGCAGCAACTTCGATTTGCGTGACGCGCTTCAGCAGCTCGTCAGGGGCGCCTTTAACTGCAACAAAGAACTTACCATCAGCTAACTGTTGGATAGTTGACATCAGCTTTCGTTCCGAATCAAACGGCACTTCACCCACTCGTGGCTCTTTAGCCAAGGCGGCCTCAGTTGAATAATCGTGATCCAACCCGAATTGAATCAAGGCAGTTTCAGTGGGATCGCCGACTAGCTGACCATCGGATTGAATTTTAGTATCGTTACTGAAAGTCATTACCCGTAAAACTGAATCAGTTGCGGGAATTGGTGCTGACGCATCATTTAATTGACCATGTTCAAAAACTTTTTCGACAGTCATTTTATTTTGCGTTAAAGTCCCTGTTTTATCGGAAGCAACAATGTCGGTGCTGCCCAAAGTTTCCACTGCTGGCAACTTGCGGACCAACGCCTGCCGCTTGGCCATCCGCGTTGTACCAAGCGCAAGAATAATCGTGACAATTGCTGGTAAGCCTTCAGGAATTGCGGCGACAGCTAATGAAATCGCTGTTAACAGCATTTCGATAACCAATTGGTCCATTGGTAAACCATCATGATTATTGACAATCCCAACGACGAAAATAATCGCGGCAATTGCCAAAATCAGCCAAGTTAAAGTTTTGCCAAGAGAATTCAAGTTATCTTGTAATGGCGTACTGGTTTCACCGGCCTGATTAATCATGCCAGCAATTCGGCCGACTTGGGTATCCATCCCAGTAGCCACAACCACCCCAACACCACGGCCGTAAGTCACGTTGCTGTTCATAAAGGCCATATTAGTGCGATCGCCAATGGTAACCTCTTCATCAGCTAACGGGGCCGCACTTTTTTCAACGGGAACCGATTCACCAGTTAAGGCTGATTCTTCTACCTTCATTGACGCCGAATCAATCAAGCGTAAATCGGCAGGAATGATATCGCCAGCTTCCAGTAGTACCAAGTCACCAACAACTAAATTTTCACTACTAATGGTTGCCACATTGCCATCACGACGAACGTGGGCTTCTGGCGTTGCCATTTCGCGCAGCGCATCAATCGCTTCTTCAGCCTTGGATTCCTGGAACACACCAAAGACGGCATTAATGATCACCACTGCTAAAATTAAGAAGGCATCAGGCCATTCATGGGCAACCACCCCAGAAACAATTGCAGCTACCAGTAAAACTAAAATCATAAAATCTTTAAATTGATCAAAGAAACGTTGGAAAATATTCTTCCGTTTCGCCTGCGCTAAAGCATTAGGACCATTCTCAGCTAAACGCTGCTTAGCCTGCTCGCTACTCAGACCTTGATCACTGGTCTGAAATTGTTTAAAAAGTGCCGACTTGGACAAGGCATAAAACCGGGTTACCTTAGACTCGTCTTTACCAACCAACAAAAATTCCTCCTCTTTGGACGTGGGAATAAAAAAAGACTCGTACGCAAAAACCACGTACAAGTCTCACTAATTAAGTCAAAACCAGAACTACTGTCTTGTTGATGGTTTTGTCGCGGACAATGCCGCCAGTTACTCCCTTGTTATGAATTCAGTATACTAAATAAATTCTGATAAAGCAATCAGAAAGTTCAGGGCGCCTAACTTTTTTCAACACCCGAACTTATGATTCTTTTGGCTCCCAGAAAGTATCAAAAACGGTAATTGGCAAGTGCCGCTTATGTTGGGTCTTTAAGAACCACTGCTCAATTTTTTCAGCGGCTGCCACAGGGACATCCTTACCTTCCAAATAGTCGTCAATTTGATCATAAGTGACGCCTAGGGCCACTTCATCAGGCAACTCCGGCCGATCATCTTCCAAATCAGCTGTTGGCACCTTTTCATATAAATGAGTTGGTGCACCTAAATAATGGAGCAGGGCTCGACCCTGACGCTTATTCAAGCGGTACAACGGTGTGACATCTGCACCACCATCACCATATTTGGTGTAGAAACCGGTAATATTCTCAGCGGCATGATCGGTGCCAACCACAACGCCTGCATGAGCACCAGCCACGGCATATTGGGCAATCATTCGTTGACGGGCTTTAATATTGCCCTTGTTAAAATCAGTGATTGTTTGACCTTGTTGCGTCAATTCAGTCAGCATGGCTTCTGTGGCTGGTTGAATGTCAACGCGAATAACCTGATCAGCTTGCATCCAGTCGATTGCGGCCATAGCGTCACTTTCATCAGCTTGCACGCCATATGGTAAGCGCATTGCATAAAATTGATAAGTCGCGTCGCCAGTTTCTGAGCGCAATTCGGAAATTGCCATTTCGGCCAATTTACCAGCCAACGTTGAATCCTGTCCACCAGAGATACCTAAGATATAACTCTTCAAAAAAGGTTGCGCCCGAAGATATTTCTTCAAGAAATCAACTGAACGACGCACTTCCGTCGCTGGATCGATTTCTGGTTTTGTTTTCTCAACTGCAATAATTTGGGCTTGTAATGCTCGCATCAGCATAACTTCCTTATCGATATTTTATTAAAGCTTTTCAATTCTGGTTGATTGTCAGACTATGATGAATAAATTAATGATTGTGATGACCTTCGTCACTATTATTCATATTAGCCACCATTTGGCGCATGCGAGCAATATGATTCATCTTGTGATCATAAAGCTTCTGCGACAAATCAACTGGGTATTCTTGAGGATTCAAATCACGCTTATATTCATCCCACAACGAATCAAGATTCTTAGTCGTCCGTTCCTTGATTGTCGCTAAGTTAGGCAAATCGTAAACCAAGTGACCATCAATATAAATATCTTTTAGAACTGGCACTGCATCAAAATCATGAATCGTTTTGTTAATATAAGTAAATTTCGGATGGAACATGAATAACTCTTCATGCGCCAGTGGGCTTTCGTCCCAAAGCGTGACATAATCACCTTCAGACTTATCATTCTTACGTTGATTCGTAATCCGCCAAACTTGTTTTTTACCAGGAGTGCTAACTTTTTCAGCATTGCTAGACAACTTAATCGTATCGACCATTTGACCTTGGTTATTTTCAATCGAAACCAACTTATAAACCGCACCTAGAGCTGGTTGGTCAAAAGCGGTAATCACTTTAGTCCCAACACCCCAAACGTCAATTTTAGCACCTTGCATTTTCAAGTTTTGAATGGTTTTTTCATCTAAATCATTCGAGGCATAAATCTTTGCATCAGGAAAACCGGCATCGTCTAATTGCTGGCGAATTCGTTTCGAAATATAGGCCATATCGCCAGAATCAATCCGCACACCTTGGAAATTGATTTTATCGCCCATTTCCTTGGCGACGCGAATAGCACTAGGCACGCCTGAACGAATCGTATCGTAAGTATCCACTAAAAAGACGCAATCGCGATGGGTTTCTGCATAAGCTTTGAAAGCCAAATAATCATTTTGGTAGACTTGCACCAACGCGTGGGCATGTGTGCCACTTGCAGGAATACCAAAAATTTTGGCGGCGCGAACATTACTGGTGGCATCAAAACCACCAATGTAAGCTGCCCGCGTGCCCCAAATAGCCGCGTCCATTTCTTGGGCCCGTCGTGAACCAAATTCCAAGACGGGATCGCCATTAGCCGCCGATTTCACCCGGGCAGCTTTGGTTGCAACCAAAATCTGGAAATTGATAATATTCAGCAAAGCAGTTTCAACTAATTGGCATTGATCTAAGGGACCTTCAACCTGAATCACTGGCTCCTCGCTAAAGACCAAATCGCCTTCTTGAGCTGAACGAATCGTACATTCAAATTTCATCTCGGCCAAATAAGTTAAGAAGTCCTCAGGAAAACCCGTTTGTTCCCGTAGATATTCCAAATCAGATTCACTAAAATGGAAACCTTCCAAATAGCGAACAATCCGTTCCAAACCCGCAAAAATAGCATAGCCATTATCGAAAGGTATCTTTCGAAAATACCCTTCAAAAACCGCATGACGTTTGTTGATGCCTTCTTTCCAATAAGAATACATCATATTCAATTCATAAAGGTCCGTATGAAGCATCAAGCTATCATCGGGATAAATCTTTTGCATAACCGCACCTCGGGCAATGTTTTTTAATTCAAATAATTATGTTAGCTAAAGTTTAACTTAAAAAATACAAGTTAACAATTAATTGGTTCAGTATAAGGATGGTTGGCTAGAAGAACTGCCATACTTCATTGTGTTAATAAGAATACTTAGAGTTTATTCACCACACTGTTAATCCATTTCATTCATAAATGCTGCCAATGCTTCTTGCCATGTTGGAATCTGGAAACCAGTTGCTTTTGTCTTACTTAGATCCATAATCGAGTGACGTGGCCGATAAGCTTTTTGTGGGAATTGCTCTGAATTAACAGGTACAACTTCGACTGGTTTGTTCTTCAAAATTTCTTTTGCAAATTCGTACCAGTTACAATCATTGTCGTTCGATAATTGATAAAGCCCATAAGGTAATTGATTGTCCAAAGCATACAACATGAACTCTGCCAATGTTCTAGTCCAAGTTGGTCGTCCCTGTTGATCATTAACCACACTTAATTTATCATGAGTCTCAGCTAATTTAAGCATAGTATAAACAAAGTTTTTACCATATTTACCGAAAACCCAAGAAGTTCGAATAATGTAATATTTACTCATGATACTAGCAACCGCTTGTTCACCAGCCAATTTGGTACGACCATATTCATTTTTAGGACCAGGAACTGTTTCTTCAGTATACATTTGATCATTAGTACCATCGAACACATAGTCAGTACTAATATAAAATAGTGTAGCGCCAACACTTTCTGCAGCACGGGCAATATTTTGTGTCCCAATCACATTAACTTTATAATTAATTGATTTGCCCGGCTCTTCTTCAGCAGCATCGACAGCCGTATAAGCTGCACAATGGAAAACAATCTTCGGTTGATGCTTGGTAAAATATTCGTTAACAGCTGCTTCGTCAGTGATGTCCAAATCTTGAGCATCCGTGCCAGTATAAGCGAGTTCACGCTCATCAAGTAAATGCCGTAATTCAGTCCCGAGTTGACCATTGGCCCCAGTAATCAAAATTTTCATATTTTCATCAAACTCCTAGTCATTTTCGTAAAATAAACTAACCACTACTAATAATACTACATTTTCAGGAATAACAAAAAACAGACACCGATTTGATGTCTGTTTTTTTAGAAACAATTAATGTTTATTGACCATTTTTAGCGTATTTAGCTTCAACGGCAGCCTTCTCAGACTTCCACCAATCTTCATGCTCAGTATACCAGTCAATCGTATGCTGCAAGCCGGTGCGGAAATCAGTATATTCTGGTTGCCAGCCTAGTTCTTCGCGCAATTTAGTCGAATCAATGGCATAACGTAAATCATGACCAGGACGATCATTAACGTGATCATAAGCGTCTTTAGGTTGACCCATTAATTCAAGAATCAGTTCAAGAACCGTCTTATTGTCCTTTTCACCATCAGCACCGATTAAATAAGTCTCGCCAATCTTACCCTTAGTCAAAATAGTCCAAACGGCGCGAGAATGATCATTAGTATGGATCCAATCACGAACGTTCTTACCACTGCCATAAAGCTTAGGACGAATCCCGCTTAAAATATTAGTGATTTGACGAGGAATGAACTTCTCAATGTGTTGATAAGGACCGTAGTTATTCGAACAATTCGAAACTGTTGCTCGTAAGCCGAACGAACGAGTCCAAGCATGCACTAACATGTCAGAACTTGCCTTAGATGAAGAATAAGGGCTACTTGGATTATAACGTGATTCTGGCGTAAACTTCTCACCAACACCCTCACCATGACCTGGTAAATCTTCACGTAATGGCAAATCACCATAAACTTCATCCGTTGAAATATGGTGGAAACGAACATCGTACTTGCGGCAAGCTTGCAATAACGTATAAGTCCCCACAATATTAGTTTGGATAAATGGTGATGGATCAATTAATGAATTGTCATTGTGACTTTCAGCGGCGTAATGCACGACGGCATCAGCTTTGCTAACCAATTTATCAACTAAATCAGCGTCACAAATATCGCCAACCACCAATTCAACCCGATCAGCTGGTAACCCGGCAAGGTTTGCCCGATTCCCCGCATAAGTTAATTTATCTAAAACTGTGACATGAACTTCAGGATGATTATTGACCACATAATGAACAAAGTTCGAGCCAATAAACCCTGCACCACCAGTAACGATGATATTTTCCATTTAATTTCACTCCTTGAGAATAAAAATCAACTACATACTATTAAGTTAACCACTAAACTACCTAATTGTAAAAACCTTATCGTAAAAAGCATAATCTACATAGTTGGAGTTACCGGAAATATTTCCTGAATATCTACTAATAATATAAACTTCTCTTCCTGATAAGCCATTTGTCGATATATTAACTGAGAAGCCACTGTTTGAAGCACCATATAAGTTAGGATAGAAATTTACAACATCCGGGCGCGCAACACTATTAATTTTAACACGTTTCAATTCCTTGTTAGTCTTTTTATCCATGACAAATAAGTAACGGTACTCCCGCTCATATGACAAATCACTTGCGTGCCAGCCTCTAATAGTAACAGTACTATTTTCCTGAACAATAGAATTTATATCTGCTTTATTTTCGGTAGGTTGTGGGACCGTAATTTTAGATTTCGTACCAAAACTAAAATCAACATAATCCGAATTACCTGCAAGAGTTTTTGAATAACGACTAATGAGATAAATATCTTTATTCCACATAGAAGGATCAATGACCATTGATGTTTCAAAACCACTGTTCAAAGAATTATAAATATCAGGATAAAACTTGTTAACATCAGGGCGACTCACATTAGTTGATCTAATTCTTTTTAGTTCTTTTCCTGTTTTGGCATCCATTGCAATTAAATAATGATAATCTCGTCCGTAAGATAAATCGCTTGCATGCCAACCTCTAATGTCAACGCTATTTCTATTGATTGCAAAATTATTGAGTCCAGCAACATTTTCAGTTGATTGAGGAACGATAACTTGACTCTTAGTAAATGCATAATCAACATAGTTACCATTTCCGGCGGGATCGCTAGTATAACGACTTATTAGATAAATATTCTTATCCCACATTGTTGGGTCGATGCCCATAGACGCATCAAAACCACTGTTTAGCGAATTATAAATATTGGGTACCACATTATTTACGTCAGGACGAGCAACATTGTTAACTTTGATTCGCTTAATTTCCTGATTAGTATTAGCATTCATCGCGATTAAATAATGATAGTTCTTACCTTCTGCTTGATCAGCAGCATGCCATCCCTTAGCATATAATTTAGAATTTTTAATAGTAAAACTATCCAAATTGGCTTGATTTTCATTACCTAATTTTGGTACTTTAACTGTCGCATCGAAATCATAGTCCAGTACATTTCCCGCGCCATTTGATTGTTGAGCGTATCTTGAAGTAACTCGATAAGTATGGCCTTCCATTTCTTTAGTTGCTGGAATATTTACCTGAAAGCCACTATTTAAAGCATTAGTAACATCTGGATAAAACTGAACTACATCTTCACGGGCAATTCTTGAAATTGGGATTTGAGAATATTGTTTACCTGAATCAACATCTGTCAATACTATGAAGCTATACGGATATGCAGCAGAGGCGTTGTCAATATGCCAACCGCGAGTATTAACTGTATCATTAGATTTATCAAACGAAAGATTATTTAATGAACCGAAATGTGCAGGTATTGTACTCTGATCATATTGAACCAAATTATATTGCTCAATAATTTGATTTAATACCTGCGCATAATTTGGCGCTGTAGCATAACCTGCGTTTTGAAGTATTTGTGTAACTTTTTGATATTCCGTAACACCTAGTAAACTACTATAGCGTGAATTGGAATATAGGAAGTTACCGTGATCTTCAATGCTAGCATTCCAATCAGGATATTTTCTAAATTGTGCATTAACGGTAATCCAACTACCATTAACATATTCTTGAGTAGGCATGATTATCGATTGTCCTAAATAACTGCCTTTAATGCCAAATAGATTATTGGCAACTGTTGATAAATCTGATTTTCCCCAACCACTTTCTAATATGCTTTGTGCAATTGAAACAGAAGGTAGAACACCATATTTATTCCAGCCACTGATTGCTCCCGAGGCAACCTGATCAATAAAAAGCTGTGTAGGGCTGATGGCTCTGCTTGAGAATGAAGATGGTAAGTTAGGTTTTATTGCTTTGCCAATCGCACTGGAATCTGATGAGTCATAAAACCCTGGCCCTATTAATCCATTAGCCGTCAAAGGGGCAGCTTGGGACATCTGATTTTCGTCATCCGAATTTACATCGGCTGAAACAAGGTCTGTTGGTTTAGTAAACGCTGATGCGATCCCCATAGCTGAAATACCTAGCAAACCAATCATTATATTCTTTTGGAAATTATTTTTCATGAATAAACTTCTCCCATAAAATAAAAGCAGTAAAAACTAAAACGACAATTTAATATAACATAAATAATAATATTCCTCTACTATGAAGAAGAACACCTAATATTCGATGATAAAGAAACAATTTTTGCTTTATACTCATCATATTGATTAGCAATTTAAAAATAAAATCGGTTCAACAAAATACTACAAAACCGGATAATCAGTAATTATTCGATATAAAAAGTCGAACAACCATCATAGATTGTTCGACTTTTTAAATAAGTAAGTACGCACTCCGTCAAGGAGAATATTGAAACGCTGTACACACAGATTAACTCTGTTAATTTTGTATTCGCTAATATGACAAAATTAACCGTCTTTTAGATTACTACTATTTCATTTTGACATATATTTGATCTTTTGAAGTATATATATCGTATAAAGAACTCTTGACCTGCAATTTTTTGTCATCCTTATCAAATTTCTTAAAATCAAATTGATTAATTGTCACATCTAAGTTGGTATAAGTATTAAATAATGTTGTATTCGGCCAAAAAATCGCATTATTGCTTTGAATAAGCTTGCCCAAAATCGGATAATTCCGCTCACTATTGCTTACAACTCGTGAATCATGAAATAGCGAGTTCATATTAACCACTCGTCGATCCGTCGTTACATATTCTTTTAAATCCGATGCTAAAAGCATACTTTGACGTTCGAAGGAATCCTTTTGAGAACTCAAATTTGCGGCAAAAACAAATGTAAATGATAGTGAGTAGTAAGTTAATAGTAAAACAAGAATTCCTGAGATTCTTTTTACAATTTTTGAATCTGCTTTTGCATTCGAAGTTAGCATAACCATCACAATTGAAATGAAGGCACCTAAACCGTATCCGTAACGTACACTTCGTTCTGCAAGTGGAAACTTAAAAATCAACAAAACACCATAACTAAAAATGGCAGCAGTAAGTAAATATATTCCCGACCAGATAAAGGCCTTAATCCGTCCAATCTTTGAACGTTTCATAAAGGTTATCACAAAAGCTACCAAAATTAATCCAGTTAAAAGAACCCATAATCTCGAACTATCCTGATAAATCGTGATAAAGTATGCACGTATATTTCTAAGAAATGTCCTTGGTAACTGTGTCATTTCAGAAATAGCAACAGCATCACCACGATTCGCTATTTCTGGATTGAAACTAGTTTCAATTACAAAACAGATCATAGCGAGAATATAGGAAATTGCTGCGATAAGAATTCTTTTGAAGTGTAGCAGTAACTTCTCGCCATCAATAATAGACTGAAAGTACAGACTTAATAGCACAACAATATATATTCCCGAAGACAACTGATAAGTATTACACATTAAAAACACGCCAATAAATGACATGATACCAAAGGTGATTTTATTTGATTTCCACCATAAAAAAGGAATCACAGAAAATAGTAAACTGAGCGCCATATAGGGGCTATCATATCTAAATGAAATACAGCCTAAAAACCAAGCATTAAGACCAAATAAAGTTGAAGAAATGATGGCCAGCCAAGAAAATTTATCATCAAAAACGTAAATAATAGTCAAACTTGCTAAACATAGGAAAATAGCACTTAGTATTGGTGTAACCAGGCCCATATCAGTTAGATGCCGACTTCCTTGAAAAAACCATGAAAAAATTTCACTTCCCCATCTACCATCAAAAAATCCAAAGTTTGTGTCACCATCAATTTGACGACGTGCATCATCTATATAGGGAAAGTTAACCAACCCAATCGTTATTAACGAAAGTAAATAAATAAATAAATTGACTAGTACCTTAACAATATTTTGCCTAAGTGCAAAATAAAAAGCTTTAAACTCAGCTTCAATAGATCCAAAAATACTTTTTTCCTGACTCATCAGTTAACCTCCTAGATTAGGTGAAACAGTATAAATCACTATTTTATGATAGCAAAGGCCGTCTATTTTGTTAATATCAAAGTTCTCCTCATTTATTTATGTTCAATCAAAATTGTTCGAGTATCAATAATTTTAATACCTTACTTTATAGTATACTTAATTACGTCACATTTATCGATAATCGGAGGGGCATCTATGACAACTAAACAGCGAGATGTACGTTATGACTTCTTACGCGTTATTGCTATGGGGTTGGTAATATTTACGCACGCAATCGGCACAGTTCCTATCGAGGGTGGTCTAGGCAATCATCCATTTAGAGAAATTATCGTAACATTTATTTTTATTTGCAATCCGATATTCTTTATGATGAGTGGCCATTTCAATCTCCATTTTAAGGGACAATCTATCACAGATTATAAAAATTATTATTTTAAAAAACTAGTTGGTATCGTATTACCGCTTATTTTATATGAAATCATTTATTATACGATATCTTTTTATCTTATCCCTACTCCAGAAAATTCTCCTTCATTTATCCACGGCTTATTTATAAGCATTACTCAAAACTATTTAAGTAGTTATTTTTGGTTTATGTATACCTTGATTGCTTTTCTACTTGCTGCTCCCTTTCTATCAAAAATGCTAGATGCCTTCAGCCCTGTTGATGAGCAACAATTCATAATTGTTCTACTTTTAGTTCAGCTTGTTGGTTGGTTACTGAAATTATTTAATATTAACTTTGCTGTAAATAGTTATCCTTTTTCAGGATGGATAATTTATTTTTTATTAGGCCGTCTATTGGAAAATACAAAAGCCATTGGTAAATTAAAAACTCTAATAGTTGTTTTATTGGTTTCTGGAAGTAACTTACTGCTTACTATGACATTCCCTGAAGCAACAAATTGGAATTTATATGATCTTTCTAGTCTATATATCTTATTCTCAATTGTTGTGTACTTAGCACTTCTAAAAAGCCATTTTGTCGCCAAACTTGGTAAAACCAGAATTATAGCATTTTTATCTCAGTATTCTTTTGGAATTTACTTAATTCATGGTAGTATTATGATGTTGTTCATCAAGGTAATTCATAGCGGTAATACAATAATCAATATTTTAGGTATTGCCTTAGCTACGTATTTTACCGCTGTGGTTATTAACCTTGCCATTGAAAAAATAATCTTGATACCAATTCAAAGATTTCTTTTAAAAAAATATTTGAATTGATTTTCTTAATTAATCTATTCTCTAATTCAAATAAAAGCTGTTTGATTAATTAGGGTCCTAATTGTCATTTTTTGCACGGAAAAACATGAATACTGGCAATATATTCATGCCTTAATATCATCATAAAATGACAAGCACGTCTATGACATTCAATTGTGAATGTCATAGACGTGCTTTTTTAAACACTAGTAAAAAACAGATTATTGCCTATTAGTGTTAAATTTTATTCTTGTCACCAAAACGCCAATACTCAAACACCAGATAATAATTGAACTAATATAAACTAAGTTCATTATTTGAGGATTACGAATCTTTATAGTTAACTGTTTGGTACTAGGTGTTTTCACTTCTAAAGTATGACGATCACTAACTCTTGTAGTTAAAACACCACTATCTGCAATTATAGAATAATTCATATTAGGATAATACCAAATTGGTAGGTTAACCCAACCTGTTTGCTTCTCATTAAAAGTAAACACAAGCTTATTATTTTTATAACTGGTTTGAAAATTGTTTACCTTGGTCTTATTCACAAACAGTTCATGATCATTAACAGAATTTATTTGTTTATCTGATTTAGAATCGTTTTTCTTTGTTTGCGGTATATATTCAGGATAGGAATATATCCGATAGAATGAATGATCTAATAATGTATCGTTAGAAATTTTCGTATTTTCACTATAGTTAGCAATAGAATTGAAGTTATTCATATTAATTGTTGCTTGAACTTCGCTAAAATTGTGAAAGTTTCTCTTAGTAATATAATTACTTGTTTGGTAACTCGCGGTGAGTCCAACGCTGCCTAGCATAACAATCAGTAAAAAGTTGGTTTTATTCATACCCTTATCTGTAAATATTATTACCACGGCAATGATTAGAATAAAAGGTACTAATCTGGTTGGAAACTGAATAATCGAGATTGGTGTCTTCTGTAATAATTCCCAAGGAAAAAAAGGTGAAATCATAAATTGACCAGCAAAAATAATTAGAATTACGACCTTGGCATGTTGGCTAAATTGTTTGAGATTCATAACCAACAATATATCAACCACTAGTAGTACACCAAAAATTGGCGGTGTTGCTGCTCCAAATATTGTTGGATTAGTTAATGAATGAATCATCGACTCAATATTCAAGGTACCATCTGCTAATGAAAATTCGTGTACACTTGATAAGTGTACCTTAGAGAAGGAAAGGACACTAACGAGTGTTGGCAACGATAATAAAATACTAACTACTGCAGCAACCACTGTTTTAAATAGGGTCAATAGCTTTTTATTACTGCTCATCCACAAATAGATAAAATAAACTAGTAATACACCAACCATTATAACAGCATTCAGTAAGTGAGTATTTAAAACGAACGAAACCGAGATTGCCAAAGATATGATATAAGACCAAGCATTAGTTTCAAATAACTTTTTTAAAGAGAGTAATGCCATAGGTAATGAGAAATAAATACTCCAAACCCCAAATAAGTTCAAGGAAGAAGAATAAAAGATATTAATGAACGTAAATGTCGCAAAAACGGCAGCTAACGCTTGTAGCTTAGAAGCATGAAACCTCTGGAAAATAAAATAATTTAAAACACTTCCCAATAAAATGAAAAGAAAAATAATTGTTTCATACTGTGCAATTGGTTTCAAACCCGATGTTATAAAAATTAAAGGCAGTAAACTAAAATTGGGATACATACCATTGATAGCCTGCCCAGTATTGGCAAAACTATGAATATTAACCATCAGGGGCATATGTAAACTCTTCAAATATGCCGTCATATCATGTATTCTGCTCAAATGAAAATAAGTATCTGATCGCCAAGTCATCGTCGATTGACAAATTGAAATACCAAATAATAATCCGACAAACAAAACTATCATTATCACGTTAAAAACATCACTTGTACTTAAATATCTTTTTATTCTATGTACCATTATTTCCTCTTCTGTTGACTTTATATGTTTCACAAATGCACTACCATAATTGTACCAAATTAAATCATACTATGTTATAAACATAGAAGATTTTATTCTAACAAAATAATATTCTCACGAAATACAAACTAGCTTAACAAACAATTTCCTTTATTTAATAAAAATTCCCATACAATTTTAAAAATTGTATGGGAATCCTTTGAGCCACGTTGCTGAGCAAACATTTCTTCGTATTCTTTAAATAAAAGTTAGATTTATTTTTCTAAATAAAATTCAAATCGTTCGCCGGCATATTGCGTGCGCACATATTCAAACGGTCGGCCATCAGATAAATAAGTGATCTGACGTAAACGCAGGATTGGGTCGCCGCGTTTTAGGTCTAAATAATCAGCAATATTTTCTGATGCTAATGTCGCTGTGACCGTCTGCTTAGCAGCACCGATTTGATAGCCGCCCTTTTGTTCCATCGTGGCATAAAAGGAATCGGTCACTTCAGCGCGACTAAAATCTTTCACCATACTCGCTGGAATTGTGGTGACTTCAAAACTGATGGGCACACTGTCCGCCAAGCGAATTCGTTCCATGCGAACCACCCGATCATTCTCTTGCAGGTGTAGGCGTTCCTGCTCACTTAATGATGGACTGGCCATCCGGTATGAAATCGTTTGACTTGAAGGAAATTTGCCTTGAGAGCGCATGATTTCTGTGAAACTAGTTGTTCCCGACATCACTTCTTGAACCTTTTGACGGGCTACGTAGGTACCAGCGCCGACACGACGTTCAAGAATACCTTCTTCAACTAATGTTTGTAATGCCTGACGTAACGTCATGCGGCTCACTTTGAACTGGGCGGACAATGCCCGCTCAGAAGGAATTCGATCGCCGACTTTCCAGACGCCAGCTTCAATATCCCGCTTGATTTGATTATGAATTTGAATATATACAGGTGAATCCACTGACAACGGCCTCTCTATTCTGGATGATTCTCATTACCGTAGCTATAAGTTGCTTTTAAGTTCATGTTTTGGTCAATCAAGTTCATATCAGCATCGCGACCAACTTCAAGAATCCCTTTATGATCCAAGTGGAATTCTTCAGCTTGGTTAACACTGCTCATTAAAACAGCTTCATACATTGAACAGCCAGTGAAGCTTTGAATGTTCTTGAATGCATCGATGAATTGTAAAACAGAACCAGCCAAAGTGCCATCAGCCAAACGTGCTTGTTTGTCTTTGACGAAAACTTTTTGACCACCTAATTCACTTTCACCTTCAGGCATGCCCTTTGAACGCATTGAGTCAGTCACTAATTCAATCCGATCGGCACCCTTTTGATCAAAGGCTAAACGAATCATATCAGGAACGATATGGAAACCATCACAAATCAATTCGGCGTGCATATTATCTTCCAACATGGCATGACCAGTCACACCTGGTTGACGATGTTTGAATTCACGTTGGGCGTTGTATAAATGAGTGACATGAGTTGCTTTACTATTCAATAATTGTTCACGAGTGGCATTACTGTGACCAACTGAAGGCACAATACCATTGGCGATACAATAATCTTCAAATGCAGCTGAACCAGGATCTTCTGGAGCATAAGTAATCAACTTAACTAAACCGCCAGATAATTCGTTCCATTCACCTAATAATTTAACGTTAGGATCCTTGATATATTGTTCTGGTTGAGCACCTTTGTAAACAGGTGAGATGAAAGGACCTTCCAAATGGACGCCCTTAATAATTGGGTTTTTAGCAGCGGCTGCTTTAACACCCTTCATGGCATGAGCGATGTTCTCATTTGATTGTGTCATTGTTGTCGCAAACAAAGTTGTGACACCCTCATTACGCATCATTTTAGTTGCCATCGTATCGATTTGGTCAGGATCGCCATCCATGGCATCGTAGCCATAACCACCATGGGAATGAACGTCAATGAAACCAGGAATAATGGTTGTTCCTTGAACATTTTGAATTTCGTCATCAGCTTCAGCCTTGTATTCAAAAACAGGGCCAACCGCTAAAACTTGTTTATCAAAACGAATGTAGCCATCCTCAATTACTTGATCACCGGTGTAGATTTTTGCATGCTTTAAAACTTTTGCACTCATGAAGACATCTCCTTATTAGTATTCCAATAATAGTATAGGTGGTATAGACCAAAAAAGCAAACTTCAATCATTAACAAAATCCACTAAATTAATTAAAAATAATTATTCAGAATCCTTGGCAATCGTCGCATCAACTGCCTTGGTGATAGCTGGCTCAAATCCAGCCTCCTGAAGTGCCAATAATCCAGCAATTGTCGTTCCACCTGGCGAAGCCACCGCATCGGCTAGATCCCAAGGTGATTGGCTACTCTGTTGAACTAACTGGGCACTACCAGCAACCATTTGCGAAACAATTGCCACAGCTTGTTTCTTCGTCAAGCCGTACTTAACACCGGCATGAGCCAAAGCATCAATAAACAAATAAACAAATGCGGGAGCACTACCAGCTAAAGCGACAAATGTGCTGAAATCCGGCTCAGCTAATGGTAAAGTTGAACCAATTTTGCCAAATAGTTGTCGGGCAATTGGTAACGCTCGTTCTTGCGCACTTTGATTGGCTGCCAGTGCAGTAATTCCTTGTTTGATTTGAACGTTCAAGTTAGGCATGACGCGCACGATTGGAACTTGTTCGCCAACAATAGCTGCTAAATCGGCCAAACTAACGCCTGACAGTAACGAGAACAATGGCTGATTCTTTTCTTGAAATAAATCAGTTAAATCTGTTAAAACTGCTGCCTTCTGTTGAGGTTTCACTGCCAAAATCACTACGTCAGCGCCAGTGACTACCGCCTGATTATCGGCCATAATTTGTAGACCATTAGCTTCAGCAAAAGCTTGATAATTTGCTAAATGGCCACCATGAACCAAAATATCAGTCGGTGCAACCGCCTCCGCTTTAATCAAGCCCAAAATAATTGCTTGGGCCATATGACCAACACCAATAAATCCTAATTTCATTGCGGACAACCTCCTGTTAAATCGTTATAGACCAATTTTAACATAAAATAAGGGCACCCGTTCAGGATTACTTTTGCAAATAATCGCGAACAGATGCTCAATAATTAACTATTTAGTCCGTTTGGCATACATAAACTGGTCATTATAGAATTTGGACGATTGCGCCAGTTCATCATTAACATCATTAAAACCATCTTTTTCAGCAACTGTTTTTTTGTTCGATAATAGATTAGTACCTATTCCTAAGCGATTGCCATCAATTTTGACACCCATTGCGGCCAAGGTTGTTGGAAACATATCATAGGTACCATACATTCGATTTCTGGTTTTAACCTTTTTCTGATCAACTGGCGCATTTAAAATCAAATTGAAGGTACGCCGTTTACTATCTTTAACGCCATGTTTTTTATAATAATCAGCATCCATCGATAAATGGTCACCGTGGATAATCACCGTTGTATTATCATAGAAGGATTGTTGCTTCAACCATGTCACAAATTCGACTAACTGCGTATCAGTAAATGCAATCACATTTGAATACTGATCACTATACTTTTGTGGCATATTTGCCTCAGGGTAGCCACCAATATGGTGAGTATTCGCTGTTAACATTGTAAAATTAAATGGTTTGTCACTCGCAGCCAGTTTACTCAAATCTTGCTGCGCGTAGGTAAATAGTTTAGAGTCTTCATAGCCCCACCAAACTCGATAATCTTCAGGAATACGTTTGTCTTTCTTGGCTTGTAAATAGTCATCAATAGTCACGTGACCATGCTGAGTGAAATATGACCGTCGCCCACCGAAAGTTGCATCCGAGCCCATTAGAATCGTTTGCTGGTAACCCTCTTTTGCTAAAATATCGTTTAACGTGGTTGCTCCCGGCAAGAACTGCTGCTTAGCGCTATTCGCATAATCATTTCCCTGCACAGGAACTTTGAGTGGCAAGCCCGATGTTTGGGCAACCATACCAGCAATCGTCCAACCAGTACCATTAAACTGATGGGCACCACCAAATTTTTTGGACGTGTCGGAAAAATGAATGCCTTCATTCGATAGCTGAGTCAAACCTGGCAAGAGATTTGTGGACATTTGACCACCATCAAGTTTATCAATGCTACTAGATTCAAGCGATTCCACATAAATATAAATTAAGTTGCGTTTTTTCTTTGGAAAAGTTAATTTTGTTTTCTCTGGATCAACATAATTTTCCTCAATAAACGTTGAAGAAGCGGTGAAATATTTGTAAAATCCACCAATATTAATATTAATCGCAGCAAATGTTAATGAAATAATACTGCCAATCGTAATCAGTGCGGCGACGGACCACCGAATAACCTTTGGCTTGGGCAAACCTTGAAACTCGACGTTAAAAAGAACAAGAGCTATTAGAAATAAGGTAATAAACGTCATCAATGTTTTTAGCAGCGGACCATTTAAAAATGACAACATGAAACTCTGGTCAGCGCCCTCCATTGGCTGCTTTAAATTATAAATTATTTGTTCTGGATTCAATAAACCGAAAGTAGTTGTAGTCCAGTAACTTGCAGTGGTTAGAAAAACAGTCAGAGCGGCCACAATCGCTGCCAATAACGCTTTTAAATACGACTTAGCTGACAGTTGTTCGATACTGATAACAGTTAGCCATTTTGATAAATGGAGCCAATGATCAATTGCTAGAATGAGCGCTTCGATAGCAATAATTGTTATCAAAAATTCAACTGTAAAAATTAAATCAAATGGACTCTTAGGACCAAAAATCCATTTTTTCCAAATAAATTTAAACGCTAATAAAATTCCGACAATATTAATAACTAGATTGAATAAGAGTTTTGCGAGTAAAGAAGTAGCACTTATATCCTGCCTCTTTACCATAAGGACTAGCGGCAACAATAATCCAATAAATACTGTAAAATAACTAATATAAATCACTGTAGTAACTTCCTCATTGTTTTTATTTACCATTAGATAAGATATGGACTAGCATAACATGTTTTAATTACAATGACATATTTATTCAGAAAATTTGGAAAGGAGCGACTAAAATGAATATTGCAATTTCGAGTGATAATCATTTTGATATTAATAAGGCAGCAACCAGTAAAATTGTTTTTCTCCAAGCCAGCTATTTAAAACAACTAGCCATAGATTACTATTTCATCACAGGCGATTTATTTAATAACTTTGAACAAACCATAAATTACGTTGAACAGCTACAGCGAGAAGTAGGCAGTGTTCCCAAAATATATTTTATTGCTGGTAATCACGATATGCTGAATGGCGTAACCTATGCTGAACTCGAAAGGCCCAACCTGCATCCGCAATATTTACATCATCGAATTCTTCAGATTCCTCATAAAAACTTAAGTGTTGTCGGTAATAATGGTTGGTATGACTATTCATTCTCTGATCAAATTGGCGACAACCAAAAGTCTACTGCCGAAATTCTTCGCTGGAAGCAATCCTTCTGGGTCGATCAAAAAATTGATTCACCAATAAGTGACCAGGAACGAATGCAAAACGTTTTGCAACAAGTCGAGACCGATTTTAAACAAGTTACACGGCAGCACGAGAAAGTTTTGTTTCTAACTCATTTTGTCCCGCATCAAAATTTCATCTTTGATCAATTGGATCATCCACGCTGGCAAACCATCAACGCCTTTCTTGGTAGCAAACATCTCGGAGATTTAATCGAGAAATATCCGGTTCAATACGCCGCTTTTGGGCATTTGCATATTCGTCATCTACCGCAAACAATTGCCAACACAACCTATATTCATCAACCTCTCGGCTATGGCGTTCGTCGAGCTTTTGAATGGCAACAAACCGATTTTCTAACTGAATGGCAACGAACTTTAAAAATTTTAGTAGTTTAACACGATTTTTTTACAAATAGCCTTGAAATGAAGTCAAATTTTCGGTATTATATTTAAGTCGGTTAGTGCTAACGGAGGAGTAGCGAAGAGGCTAAACGCGGCGGACTGTAAATCCGCTCCTTCGGGTTCGGTGGTTCGAATCCACTCTCCTCCACTTTCATTGGGCTATGGCCAAGCGGTAAGGCAACAGGTTTTGATCCTGTTATGCGTTGGTTCGAATCCAGCTAGCCCAATAAAATATTTCTTTTTAACGTCATGTGAGAACATGATGTTTTTTTGTATCAACTGATAATCCAATAAGTCATCACGGAATAATAACTTTTAGTTATTCTGTCTTTCTCTCCTTCCTGCTTATTACAATATATATAACAATTTAACGTTTACGCACTATACTTATAGTTTTTTAATTTTACCAATTATAAAAAACATCTTTCAACATAATGTTAACGGGTTTCCGCTAATAACATTGTATTGAAAGATGCTTCTTTAGTCCTAGCTAATCTGCGTTTCCAAAGAAGTCAAAACATACTCTAATATGTTTAGCGTAAGGAAATGCTTTCAAATATGAATAATCCTTGATCTAAGAATATTATCTCGATGAAACATAACTATTTTTTATTAAGGATAAACTTGTCATTGTAAAATTTCGAAGTTAGCGCCAATTCATCATTCACTTTATCAAATCCATATTTTTCAGGAATCGTTGCTTTATTGGAGAACAAATTAGTTCCTAGCCCCAGACGATCACCATCGATTTTAGCACCAATAGCTGCCAAAGTTGTCGGAAACATATCAAACGTGCCAAACATCCGTTGTTTATCATTGATATTCTTATTCTTAATCGGTGCATTTAAAATGAGATTAAATGTGCGCCGTTTATCCACCGGTACATTTTGTGAAGTATAAAAATCCTGATCCATTGAAAGATGATCACCATGAATAATGATAGTAGTATTATCGTAAAAAGGCTGCTTCTTTACCCAATTAACAAAATCAACAATTTGAGTATCATTATAATTAATCACATTAGCATATTGCTCTCCATACTTCTGTGGCATTTTTTTCTCTGGATAACCATCTGGAAAATGCATATTAGCAGTTAGCATTGTGAGATTAAATGGTTTGTCACTGGCGGATAAAGTCGTTAAATCATCTTGGGCAAAATCAAACAATTTTGAATCTTCATAACCCCACCAAACATGGTAATCCTTTGGAATTCGTTTATCCTTTTTTGCAGTCAAATAATCATCAATTTTAACATCACCATGTTGTGAGAAATACGCACGTCTACCACCAAAAGTTGCATCTGACCCCATCAGAATAGTCTGCTGGTATCCTTCTTTTTCCAGAATATCATTTAGCGTTGTAGCACCTGGCAAAAACTTATTTTTTGAGCTTTGACCATAATTATTCTCAGCAGTCGGGACTTTTAGAGGTAAGCCAGCGGTTTGTGCAACCATCCCTGCAATCGTCCATCCAGTTCCGCTGAACTGATGTGCACCACCAACTTGCTTATTGGTATCAGAAAAATTAATTCCTTCTTTTGCTAAATTAGTAAGTCCCGGCAATAAATTTTCTGATAACTGTCCCCCCTCCAATTTATCTATATTGCTAGATTCTAACGATTCAACGTAAATATAGATTAAATTTCTTTTCTTCTTCGGAAAGGAAATTTTTGTTTGATTTGGTGAAACGTAATTTTTTTCAATAAAATCGGATGATGATGTAAAGTATCGATAAAAACCAACGGCATCAATATTTATTCCTGCCAAAACGATGAGTATAATGCTTAGAATACTTGTTATACCTATAGACGCTCGACTTACTACTTTTTTCGAAAATGGTCCTGAAAACGTACTGTTAAGCATGATTAATAAAATCGGAAATGATACAAATAATGACATGATGCTCTTCAAAAGCGGACCGCTTAAGAACGAAAGAAAGAACTGCTGATCAGCACCCTCCATGGGCTGTGTCAAATTATAAATAATTTGTTCTGGATACAAAATTCCTCTTGGATAAAGCTCCCCAAAAATATCTGTTGCCCAATAACTTGATAAGTAGAGGAAAACACCAATAAAAACAAGTAATGAAAACAGACTTGCCTTAACAAAAGTACGTGGACGAATTGCTCTTATAGCTTTAATTTCAAATATTCGAAAAATATGAAAAAAGTGCTCTAACAATCCAAGAATAACTTCAATAATTACCCCAGCAATGAGAAATTTCATTGTAAACTTAAAATCAAATGGACTAGCTGTGCTGCTATAAAGTGGCAATTTATAGACATATTTAAAAATAAGAATAATACCGCCCATAGTAATTAAAAGATTTAACAGACACTTTAGCAAATAATTAGTTCTTGCTAAATTTTCATGGGAAAAGCTGTTTATAAGTGGAATCACTAAACCGATAAAGGTAACGAAAAAACTAATATATATCATCGCCAATATTCCTCCTTGATATCTGTCTAGTTTAGCACACTATCACTTATTTTTATGAAAATTAAATAAATAATAATCTTTCAATCAGAGATTATTATTTTGTTCAAAGCTTGTGGGTACAACTTCTGATGTTTAATGCACACATATAAATCCGTGTTTGACTCTATACACTAGGTTTTCTGATTTGACAAATTAGTCGCCGTTAAATACACCAGTTACGTTTTAGCTTGAAATAACGGACATGATAATATCTCAGTAGCCGAATGTAATTATCACCCCTACCACTTATTGACACGTTTTATTATCAGATCTAAATTGCCTAATAAAAAAACCGAATAAGCTAGAACGTTACCTGAGCTCAATCGTAATTTAAAGGGTTCACGTCATTATGTGTATTTTCTATTATCTGTACACCAATACGATTTGGAAAAAACTTTTTATCACTAATACTTACTTTGCAACCACATAAGAATCTATGAATATTCGGCCATTTTTCAATATTGCCCACTATACTCCTAACACATATCACAATAATAAGGCCTATCTCAATAATTCGAGATAGGCCTTATTATTGATTTACTTAACTGTAATTACATATTTATTTGCCCAACTATCGACAGTACCATAATCCCCCTTTGGGTCTGAGCTATATCTAAGAATAAGAAATACATTTTTACCCTTCATATTGTCAGTAACTGGTATCGTTACGTTGAAGCCACTTTTTGTTGAATTTGGAAAATTGGAATAATACTTTGTCACATCCGGGCGATCAACCGTAGTTATTTTTGCACGATTTAGTTCAGTATTAGTCGCCGCATTCATAACAATAGCATACCGATAAGGCTTATTTTCGGTATACATACCTATCTGCCAACCTACCGCACGTAAATGATCTCCCTCTTGTTGGAAATAATCCATTGAATTTCGTGAGTCCTTTGCTGGAAATGAAACCGTTCTATCAAATGTATAATCAGAGGTATTATAATTTCCATGTAAAACGGAAGAATAGCGTACCATAATTTTGACTGTGTGTCCTTTTACAGCATCAGGAACATCAACTGTCATATTAAAGCCACTGTGCAAGGATCCAGTAATATTTGGATATGCTCTTTGAACATCGGAACGATCAATTCGGTCAAATTTCCACCGTGCCAATTCCTTGTTAGTGTTGCATCCATTGCAAACATATAGCTGTATTTCATTCCTGTTGTATTGGATGCTGCAGTCCAACCTTTAGCATGTAATTTACTATTTGTAAAAGAGAATTCATCCAGCGAACCACGACTTATTACATCCGACGTTGCAGGCAAAATCCTTCTCGCAAACGCAGGATAGTAATATTTCATATTAGTCATTTTTACATTTTGACCGGGTTCCGGTGCTTGAATAAAATTGCCATCTCCAACATATATCGCAACATGATAAGTGGAACCTCTGTTACCCCAAAAGAGTAAATCACCCGGTAATAGCGAATTCAAACTGACTTCAGTCCCCATATGTTCCTGAGTTGTTGTTGGTGCTGGGACCGACATACCGACAGCATTTTTTGTAAACATATTGAACCAAACCAGAACAATCAAAACTATTTGGCCCCTTTGCAGCCCATTCATATGGTTTGCCGAGTTGAGCCTTGGCCAAATTAACAACTGCTTGTTGCTTACTATTCATAACCGTTGCGGCCCGAACCTCATTTGGCTGAGAATTTGCAATGGTTGTCTGTAGAACGGCTCCTGTTACAAGCATTGTAGATGCAACTAAAAACAAAAACCTCTTACTAAGCTTCATAGCAAATATCCTCCTTATCTGACCATAATATAAAACTTAAAATATTTTTTTGCAATCGATTTCTAAATAGTGTGTATGTTTCTAAAGCCCACATTCAAATAACTACAAAATTAAAGTTCATTACATAAGCAGATACGTCGGGATGAGTGTTTTCTTTAACATTATTAAGATTAACTTTGACAATTTTATTCATAAAAAAGCCTCCAAATAGTTGGCAGGTTAATACCTGCACAAGTATTTGAAGGCGAAAATAGACGGTCTGTTATTTACTGCAATATAATAAAAAACGATTAAGCCAGATTCCTCTCTGAGCTCAATCGAAATTTAACTGAAAAGATTATTTAATCGCATACCGCCAAAATCATTTATTAACGTAATTTTTATTTTTCAAAATTTCTTGAATTTTTTGATTGCTTCCCCAAATAGCCTTGGAATCATATGGTCTATCTGGAAACGCACCATATTTTAATTTAATCGAATAGTTGTTTTCCTTTATAAATCGCTCAACACGATCGGCCAGCTTCTCAGGTCTACCAGAACATATTTCAATAATACCATTAATATCATTTTGACCAATTGAAGCTGCAATTTGATTACAAAAATCATCATAATCAATGAAATCAAATTGATCTTGGCCTAGTGTAAACGGAAAAGTTGTTTCTCCTGCATTTGCCGCAGCAGTAATTTTTGAAAAAATTGAACTACCAAATTCGGAATGCCCAACGATATAATAACCACGAAGCCATTGGAAAATCGTATTATTCTTATCGGCCATCATTTTGGTCAGTTCTCGTAAAGCGTTCTTGCTAATACCATACGGGGTAACAGGGTTGCAAGGAGTTGATTCATTAATACTCCCTTCAAAAAAACCTATTTCGTGCATACTTCCCATAACGGCCACTTTATTAATTCCTGAATCAATCATCTTTTTTAGAAACAAATAATGCTTTGGTAAATCGTCAACGTGAGCATCAGAGTAATGTTTAAAACCGTCTCGCCAAGCTAAATGCAAAACTGCGTCAGGTCGTCCAAAAGTTACATAAGGATCTTCAATATCAAAAAGATTCCCAGAAATTTTTTTTGCACGTTCGTCTACATAGTTCGTATTAAAGTCTGTTGCTACTACTGAATGTCCGTTATCCAGAATAGCCTTAACGATGCCTTGGCCTAAATACCCGTTTGCACCAGTAACTAAAATTTTCATTTATATCCTCATTTCCGTAACAATTACATTCCAATTTTTCTATAATTAGCAGCGTGATTATCCATACAGAACAGAATAACTATCTAAAAAAAACAGTCTTTACGATATTATAACGCCACTTTATTTTTTCTGCCAAAGTTGAATGATTTTCTACTGTGGTCACTGTATCATTATGACGCCGATACTTCACCAGTTTATCAGAAATCAGCATCGCCCGGTGTTTTCTATCTGCCATAATTCCTAACCACATATCATGCATGGGTACGTTAGATGGAATCGGCAATAAGGGACTAACAAAGCTTTTACGGAAAGCCATTGCACAGCCAATATACGTATTTTTGATAATATTTTTTGCAACGCCAAGTTTAGTGCCACGATAGTTAAAAAATGATGGAATAACTACATTTAATTGATTATCAACGACCACAATATCCGACATGATCAAATCGATATTAGGATATGCGATAAACTTGCTTAATACCACCGAAACCTTATCAGGATACCAAACATCGTCCTGATCAGACAAAAATATTATTTCATTCCTGCAATGGGATAATGCATTATTAAAATTAGCAATGACACCCCGCTCGTGACAAACAATAATTTTTACACGACTATCTGCGCCAAACTTTTCTTTTAAGATTAACATTGTTTGATCAGTAGAGCCATTATCAGAGATGATTAATTCATCAACATCACCTAATTGATCAAGAATACTTCTCACTTGATCATAAACATACTTTTCTCCGTTATACGTAGCCATTGCTACAGAAACCGTTGGCCGTCGATCACTCATCGATAATAACTCCCTTCTTTTTGCTCTATACCTAGTAACTCCTCTAGAAAGTACTTAATACTATATCGACAATAAATACTTTCATCAACCTGTTGATAAGGACTTGACAAGAAGCTATCAGGAATCACTACGTCATTACGGTCAATTACACAAACATTCAACGGATTGTAAAAATCATAATGAATAATATCTTGGTTTGTAGTAATTATTTTTTTGCTGGCACCCAACATTTCAATAGTTCTCATTGTCAGACCAGTTTGCAAGGGATGTTGGATATCGATAACAACTTGGGCATTTTCTAATTTTGCTTGCAGTGTTGTTCGGTCTAATGAATGATAATTAAAATCACTAAGTTTGGCACCAGGAATAATACGTTTAATATACTTATAGTAAAAAAACATTAATTTTGATGGAATATAGTAATAAAAATATACCACCTTATTCCGCTGACTAAATATTTTTTTAATTTTTTCTAATATTAGATATCTATCTGAGTGAACAGTACCCACGAAAAATAAATCCAATTTAGTACCTTTATTTCTTTTGATTTCTTCATAGCTGGAATCAAAAAAGAGTGGGCGAAACTTCCAATCATATTTTTCACAATCCTGAATATCAAATGAGTATACTTGATCAAAAAAAGGTGCCTTTTCAACAGTGTTAATCTTATTCTTGACAGAGTCCCACAGATAGAGCACCTTATGTGAATCTTGATAATGCTTATCAAGAAAGTCGAGAAAAAAGAGCGGCGTTGCCTCAGCCTGGCAAATCAAAATGTAATCAAACTGTTGCCCACTTATCTCCTTTATAATTTTCTCGTAATATTTCTTAACAAGTGGTTCCATTAATTTTCTATTTATTCTAAGTAATGACTTGCCTAAAGTAGTATTTGATGGACGTTCATCAAAAAAAAGAACTTCAGCTCCCATTGATTCAAGCTTATTTTTCAACATAATTTCATACGAAAAGAATTTAGGGCTTAAAAATAAAACTCTTTTATCGATTAAGCTTTCTTTTTCAATCAATTTTTAATCTCCATTTCTAAAATCAATTTCCACTCTGAGTGTTACGTTTAAGAAAACCAAATATTGATTGATTTTTAAGTTTGATACAACGTTTCTCAATTAGATGCCATGAAGCAAACGCAAAGGCCATTGAAAGAGGAACTGCCAAAAGGAAGTTTTCCATTTGTGACAAATTATTACTGAAGATTGACATGAGAGCCTGTTGGATTACAAAAGAATAAATATAAATACCGTAGGACAAATCTCCATATTTTGTAAAATTCGGAAACTTAGGTACGGGACCTAAAGCCAAATAAAAAATCAAATATGAGCCACCGATGGATGCCGCAGGAATTACCTGTTTAAAATAAACACCTGCAATTAAAATTAGAACAGCAACAATTGCAAGTTTTCCGTTCAGGATAATTTTTTCGCGCCATTGATAAAAAATCATGCCAGCTGAGAAAAAAAGCCCAAAATAAAAGTAGTAATAATAATTAGGATAATGAAAAACAATCAGACCTAAACAAACTAGATACAATACTACACTAGTTTCTTTGCGTAAAAGCTTAGTGATACCTAAAAGTGCGACTACAAGATAGGTCACAAACTCATACCATAACGTCCAAATTGAACCATTAATAGCATTAGGATAAATATTCTTATTAAACACTCCTGGTAATGTATATCGCATATTTTTTAAAGATAGATTTATAAAGTATTGTCGTGTCTCTGGATGTGCAAAGTACTTATTAATCGGTAGGGTAGTTAATAACGGACCCAAAACAAAAATTGATAATAAAATGACAACAATATATGCTGGCATAATACGTAGAACACGCGCTTTTAAAAAGCGCCCTAAATCTTTCGTCCGGTCAAAACTCATAGTAATTAAAAAACCACTAATGATAAAAAACACCATAACACCAACTGCACCAGCCGTAGTCTGCATTCTTGTCATTCTACTAATAATTTCATGTTCATTACCAACACCAGTTAACGGAAAGGAGTGGAACCAAACCACTAAAATTGCGGCAAAAAAACGGATTAAATCAAAATTATTTTTCCTAGTCTCTAAAGATTGATCGATTTGCGACTTCATATTCCATTCACTCCTACGCACACCCAAATAATAATGTCCAAAATTTCTGTCCCTAAGCCGTGGCAAAATAGAAATCTACTGAAAATTTGTATTATCAAGGATTCGATTTACTTGCTGAGTCATTCTCTTCTTAAGCGTTGGCAATTTTAATATTAATAACGATACTTTATTAAGTACTTTAAAATTCTTTTTAGCATTGCTTAATTGTTTATCAGAGATTTTATTTTGCTGATATAAAACATTTAACATAATCATTTTTTTTAAATCTGAAATCAATAAATGTCCATCGTACACACGATATTTTTGTTTTATAACACCACGTACAAATATTTCATAATAAAGCATTTTACTTGTATTACTCATTGTATTAACGCCAGTAACATAAACGTAACCGCCAATATCATCTAGAATAGTAAATAATTTCTTTCTATTTTGAAATAAATCTACCCAGAACATCCAATCCTCATCATATTCGAGACTATCAACGAATCTTACGGTATTTTTTTCAAATACAAATGTATTAATTGGGAAAATATTATGAGCCAATAATTCAGTATTATATCTCAAATTGGGAATCATATCCCATGATTTACTATCTTTAATGTATCTAATATTTGTACCACATGCCATTTTATTTGGATGATTATTCAAATAGTTTACGGCATCAATAACTTTATTCTTAGTAAGAGTATCATCTGCATCTAGGAACTGGATGTACTCACCATGGGCATTGTCCAGTCCAACATTACGTGCTTTGCTACGACCTTTTTCAGGGAATTCAATTAATTTTACTCGCTTATCCATCTTAACAATATCGTTTACTATTATCGCAGTATGATCTGTAGATGCATTATTGATAACTAAAATTTCAAGATTAGTATATGTTTGACCCTGACAAGATTCAATGGCACGTTTAATTGTATACTCACCATTATAAACGGGTATAATTATGCTTACCAATTTCACTGAATTAAGTCTCACTTTCCTACTTTTGTAAGTATTGATATCGATTGTTGCCAGTTAGGCCATCATAAAAATAACTGAAAAAGCGTTTACCGTTTCGTTTAGTCAACAATGCTTTAAGACAGAACGCAGTAAAATACAATTTAAAAATTAATCTATTTTTTAAATTACCATTTCTTCTGACAAAGATAACTAAATTACGGTACATAAAATACTCTGATAATCCACTAATTTGATTAATTGTATGTGATCCCTTATGCCAAATAGTTGCCTTAGTGATACAAGCAATTTGATAACCGTGTTTTTTGAATTTTGCACACCATTCATTTTCTTCATAGAACAGAAAATAATTTTCAGGAATGTAACCCACCGACTGGACCAATGATGCCCTTATCATCATGCACGCTCCGCCAACGTAGTCACACGAAATAACCGATTGGCTAATCTTGTCGATATCTTCTCCTTTATATAAATCTGTAGCTCGACCATAATTCATATTTACCATGGCACCAGCAGACTGAACTTCACGACGATTTTTAAAGTCACAGATTTTAGGTCCAGCGACGCCGATTTGAGAATTTTTTTCAAGCGCATCCACTAAGACGGTCAAAAAATCAGGATCTACTTCAACATCATTATTCAAAATACATAGATAGTCAGCGTCATTCATCAAAGCATATTTAATACCAATATTGTTTCCAGCAGCATAACCTCGGTTAGTAGAGGCTTGCAAAAAAACCTCATTTGCAAACAAGGCCACCTCAAGATGTTTCCTTGAATTATCGGTTGAGTGATTATCTACAACAACAATTTCATAGTTTGAATAATTGACTTTTCTGATGTTCTTGATACATTCAATTGTATCCGAGTAATTATTATAGTTTAGAACAATTATTGCCACTTTGGGTTTAATCACGATTTCCTCCCCTCAATTGCCGAAACTTGCTTAGTGAACGATTAATAATTTCAAAAAGTATGGGCGTTTTAAAAATAAATAAGATTCCAAAATAAAGTACACCACCCAGAATAACCTCGATAATCAAATGGCTAATTGACCAGCTCCATCGACTACTTAACAAGAATACGGTGATGAACATAATTAAGCCAGCAATAAGGTACCGATAGATTCCTTTATAAAGGGATCTAATCCGATACGTTTTATTTACATAATATAATTGAATCATTGTCACGACTAGCTCAGAAATGATTGTGGAAATTGCCGCCCCAATCGCACCTAAATACAAAATTAGTGGAATATTTAAAATAAGATTTGCTATGGCTCCAGCAATAACAGATATCGTATATTCCTTATTGTGATTAGTCGGTAGCAGGTATTGATTACCAGTAATACTTGCCCAAGCAATAACTGGAATTACCATTGCCTCAATCAATAAAATATCGCCAACTGAATAAAAAGCCTTTCCAAAAAACAACACAGAAAATTCTCTAGCAACTGCTGCGATGCCAAACATTAATGGAATTGACAAAAAAGAAATATAATCAAAACTCTTAGTCAGTAATCGCTCGATTTGTTTATTATCACCGCGAATAAAACTATTGGCAACTCGAGGCATAACCACTGTTGCCAGAGATGTTAAAAGAGCAACTAATAATTTGACAATCTTGTCTGAACTGTCAAAGAAGCCGGCTGATTCAACGGAACTAAAAACCTTCAACATCGGTTTGTTTAGGATAGCATAAATATTAATTGCAATTTGTGGCACAAATAGGACTAATGACGGTCTTAAATGCTTAAGCGGTTTGAGATATGAAAACTTAATTTTCTCAACATGATTTTTCAAATAGGGCCAAAGTGTAATATTTCCTAGCAATACTGATAAAGAAGTAATGAGAATATATACAAAGAGATCATCTTTATTTTTAACAAAGATAAAGATACACGCTAGCGAAATTGCTTTAACTAAGATATTTCTGGTCACAGTTACTTTGAAGTTCTCAATTCCCATGAAAAACCATGAAATATCAAATGCCACGGCAATAATTGCCACCCCTTGAGCAATATAATACAATCGATATTTATTGGGGAAACTAAGAAATACCAAAAATGCCAAGCTGGCAATGATGGCCGTCGTCATTAATAACGTTTCAATTTCCCAAAATGTTTTACTAAGTTTTTCTTTATTGCCACGTTGATAGGCGATCTCACGACTACCATACAAATTAATACCCAAGGTCGCAAATAGCACAAAATATTGAGTCATCGCATAAGTATAAGTATTAACACCAACACCAGTTGGACCAATGACACGAGAGATATACGGCATTGTCACCAACGGGACTATCAATACAAAAACCTGATAGACCATATTATATAAGTAATTAAATATCAACTGGATTTCCTCACTTCATCTGAAATAAGTTAAAAGGCAATGCTAAACAAGCATCGCCTTATTATACTGCTATTTTATTGACACCTTAAATTGATTCACTAAATTTCACCATAAACAAATGGATTGTCTTTTTCAAATTCAGTAAAACTTGGTTGATTAGCATCCTTCTCTGAAGTAATAGCCTGATCGAAATCAATTGGCCAATTAATGCCTAATTCAGGTGTATTGAACTTGAAACCACCATCTGCTTCTGCATCGTAATAGTTATCACACTTGTATAAGAAATTGACATTATCAGTCAACGTTACAAAGCCATGTGCATAACCCTTTGGTACTAACAATTGACGATGATTACTAGCTGAAAGAATGTAGCCTTCCCACTGCTTATATGTTGGTGAGCCTTTACGTACATCAACAATGACATCTAAAACAGCACCAGTGACAACTCGAATTAATTTAGTTTGAGCAGCCTTACCACGTTGGAAGTGTAAACCACGAAGCACGCCAGCTTGTGCTGATAACGATTGATTATCTTGGATAAAATCAATATTAATCCCAGCTTCTTTGAAATCACGATCTGAATATGATTCCGTAAAGAATCCGCGATTATCACCAAAAACTGCTGGTTCAATAATTTTAACGTCTTGTAACTTTGTTGTGGTAACTTTTAACTTTCCCAATTTAATAGCCTCTTTTTTAATCTTCTGATACTAATCTTAACAAATACTGACCATAATCATTTTTCTTAAGTGGTTGCGCCAGTTCAATGACTTTTTCTTTATCAATATAACCCATGCGATAAGCGATTTCTTCAAGACAAGCAACCTTTAAGTTTTGCCGCTTTTGAACCGTGGCAATAAAACTACTTGCCTCTTGAAGTGAATCATGAGTACCGGTATCAAGCCAAGCAAAACCGCGACCCATTAATTCAACATCAAGTTCACCCTTTTCAAGATAAGCTTTGTTAACGTCAGTGATCTCTAATTCACCCCGAGGTGATGGCTTAATGTTCTTCGCAATGTCAACCACTTGATTGTCATAGAAATACAAACCAGTCACCGCATAATTGCTGGCTGGGTGTTCTGGCTTTTCAACAATCGACTTAGCATGCATATTTTCATCGAAATCAACCACACCAAACCGTTCTGGATCATTAACGTGATAACCAAAGACAGTGGCACCAGATTCTTTAGCAGCCGCTTTTTGCAGCATCTTAGACAAACCGCCACCATAATAAATATTGTCACCAAGAATTAAGCAAACGGAATCATTGCCAATAAAATCAGCGCCAATCACGAACGCTTCAGCAAGTCCATTCGGTTTATCCTGAACGGCGTACTCAATATTTAAGCCCAAATCATGACCATCACCAAATAATTCTTCAAAACGCGGTGTGTCGGTTGGTGTTGAAATAATTAAAATATCGCGAATGCCTGCCAACATCAACACTGACATTGGGTAGTAAATCATTGGCTTATCATAAATCGGAATTAATTGTTTCGACAAAGCCCGAGTGATTGGATACAAACGGGTTCCTGAACCACCAGCAAGAATGATACCTTTCATCTCAAAACAACCCCTTATAAAAATTATATTGATCTTTTAAATGACAAACTACCTTTATAGTATAAAGTACTAGATAGTGATAGACAAGCAAGTACCAGATTCATAACCTTTAATTAAGATTGGAAACAGTCACATCAATAATTCTTCAAGGAAAAATATGCTTTTAATGTGGCTCGCCAAAACTTTCTATTTCTAATTAGCAGAAAGTGCTTGATAGTCCGGAAAAATAAATTTTTTTTATATTCCGATAATTTTTCACGATCATACTGAGTATAAAAAAGAAATTCTGATTGTAAGATACCCAGATAGCGATCGAAATCTAAAGTATTCAACGATTGAACAGATAGTTTATGATTAATTTGATGAGTGCTAATAAAATATTTCATGTCCTTCTCTTGGTTTAACCGCCAGAAAATCCAATGGTCCAAGAAATCTAAGCTAAAGCTCTCATTAAATCCACCAATCTCAACTAATTTTTCAACTGAAAGTACTGTCCCAGAATTAATAGCCATTATTTTGTCATCTGACAAACCAGATATTGGGATTGCTTTCTCCCGTAAAGAAATATATCGATCAGCCTTTAAAGGAGAAATAATCGTATTCTCACTGATAACCGTTGGTAAAAAGGCTTTTACTGGCGCCGAAGTGTGAAATTCTAGGATACTTCGTAAATATTCCGCAGTAATCGTTGTATCATCATCTAATAAAAGCAGCCATTTTGTATTATCCTTCCTCGCCTGTGATAACGCAAAATTGTATGCAACTGCTAAACCTAAATTTTTTTCACTTCTAATATTGATAACATTTGTTTCTGTTATTTCATTTCCAACACACTCATTATCGTAAACAACCAATTGAATCAGTTTTTCTTTGGAAAATTTTAACAAAGTTTCTGCACTTGGCGTATCAAGAAAGTTCTTACGATAAGTGACGATGACAACCATCAGTTTCATTGATTAATCCTCATTATAATAGATCACATATAAGTCAAGATTAGTTATTTGATTGAATTCCACTACCAAATCGTTTAATTCTGATTTCAATAAACTACCGTCTTTTACAATTAAAATCTGATTCTTACCAGACCCAACATTAATGGTTTTCGAGCAATCAATCAAGCTTAGGCTTTTATCTGCGGACAGCGTTTCATGATAAAGAGAATCCGTACTTAGTTGTTGAAATTGATCATTTGACTTATCGTTTTTTTCATTTGTATATTCGACCAATTTAGTTTTTGTTTGAACATCAGCTGGCAAAAGTGAAAGTAATGTCGATTTTATCAAATCAGCATTATTAAAATAAATCACAGTCGCTTCAACATTATTACTGTCAAAGAATGCTGTTTTTCTGAAAAACTTATCCAAAACATCCTTTACGTTCGCAAATTTCGAAACTTCATATATATTTGCATTAGATAATGCCGAATGAATAATCGCCGCATCATATATGACTTTACTATAATTTGCCATAACAAGTGCAATGATCATACTAATAAATAATGCAAATACAAAGGCAAATAAATAAACTTTCTTCATATTTCTATTCGATGTTGTTTGTACAACATCACTAGTTCCAATTACTTGTGCTGTTCCCTCCTGTAACATATTCATCGGATTACGGGAAATAGTTTTAGCAACATAATTAACAATCGCGAGGGCCTTTTTCTTATCTGGATTAATTTCATGGATGGATATTATTGATGTGCCATTATCATTTTCTATCTGATAATTTGTTAGATCTTCTTTATTGAGCAGATTTGGTTTCAATTTACTCTTTTGTAAATACTTTTCAAACTTTCCAGAACTAATAATCGATTTTTCCGTGTTCAGATACACTTGTAATGTACTGCCATCCATCTCTTGGTTCTTATTTGGTGTAATTAAGACTTTTGTCGTTGCTTTATATTCAACATCTCCTGTTTGTCTTCCACTATACCAATGCGCAGCTAAAGAGAAAACAATAGTTAACCCCACCAGTAAGCAGATAAAAAGCAGCCATGTTTTTTTAAGGCCCTTTAATAAATTCTTCAGCGTTTGTGTTTGTGTTGTTACTTTCATAAAATTCCCTCCAAATTATTACCGCTAGTTTTCTTTGAAATATACTCTAAAACATAAATGATTACGAATAAATAAAAAATGCGCTGTGGATCAAGCAATGATAGCGTTGCAAGCATTAACGTTAAATAAATTAAGATTAGTCCAAATTCTCCCTTTCTTTGACTAACTAAGAAGAGCGTAACTAATTTTAAAATAAACCAAATTAATGCAATAATTCCTAATGCACCAAATATTGAGATTATTCCTAATGCACCAATATCTTCTAAATAATAGTTTGCATTAGTCGAAAACAGATGTGTTTCAGCTGGGCCGTGAATGAGTTGACTATATCTTTTAGCATCAGGAAAACCGATACCGAACCATTGATTATAAAATATCTTGTCAAAATAATATTTTATTTCATTTGTACGAATTTCAAAGCTCATCCCACGCTCCCCACCAGTAAACCCTTGTATTAATTTGGGGAGAATTCCAAGCGCTAATAAAAAGCCACCAG
Organism: Lapidilactobacillus wuchangensis; assembly: GCF_003946645.1. Lineage (GTDB taxonomy): Bacteria > Bacillota > Bacilli > Lactobacillales > Lactobacillaceae > Lapidilactobacillus > Lapidilactobacillus wuchangensis. The sequence goes on along the minus strand of NZ_RHOU01000002.1, from coordinate 133,283 downwards.
CAATTATTGTATAAACAATACCCGCATGTTTTTGATACAGACAAATTAAGATAAAAGTCATAATCAAAATAAAATCAATGATCATATACATTCGGGTACCAGATACTAAAACAATGTATAAATAATCAATTAATACCAACGACAAATCAAAAATTGAAAACTTATCGTGAAGCATTTTAATTAAAGTCAACAAAATTGCAAAAGAAATAAAATCGGCTGGCCCAGCAACCCTGATGAAATGAAATATTGGTCCAAAACTATCATAAATAGGATTAAGACCATAATTACCAAAATCTAAAAAAATATGACTACTTTTTTCAAGGAAAGCCTGTATTAATAAAACAACCGCATACGTAGAACCGATAAAACTAATGCTTCTTAAAATAAATCGAAAATTGACCTCATCATTAAAGAAAAATACCAGTAAAAAATAAAGTCCAATCATTAAATAAACATAACTACCTTTTAAGGTCGTAATAAAGCTTTGATTGTAAACAACTTGTGATGCACCTAAGATTAACAGATAAATTCCGATCCAAGTCAGCATCATTGTAAAAAAAGGATATTCTCTAACTTGATTAACCTTGTAATAATTAAATATTAGATTAAAACAGATCAAACAGACAATCAAAAAGATAGTTAATGTTTTGTACACATAAGAGTTAATTAAAAACCAGGTTGCATTTGTTTTCATCAAAGAGAAAAAAGATACCTGTAGTAATAATAGCAAAACAATTACTATACGATTAAACTTCTCCAAAAGCTTCCCTCCTAAGACTGATGTTAAACCCAATTAATGATACTAAAAAAAATAACAAATTAAAAGCCGTTCCATCCGTATTAATCACGGATTAATAAATACTTTAGCCTCGCAGGTCAACTTTAAACAACCAAAAACAAAAACCGTTGTATAAATTATTCAAATTCAGAAAAAAAGAGTCAGATTAAATCTGACTCTTAGTGTTAAAGACCACGGTCCTAAAATTTAAAGTTACCATTAAGCCAATAATCAGTCGTGTTGCCATTTCCACGAATATCGTCGGAATAACGTACCATCACATTTAAATCCCGATTAGAAATTTCTGCTTTCAACGGAATATTGAGTGCAAAGCCACTCATATTAGCATTAAAGATCATTGGATAAAAGAGTGCGACATCTGGACGGCTTACAGAAGTTATTGGGAAACGTGCAACCTCATTTTTTGTTTTACTATCCATTAAAAACAAATAACGATATGGTTGAAGATAAGAATTATCCGCAGCGTGCCAACCCCTTAGACTAATATTAGAGTCGATAACTCTGGCCGAATCTAAGTTGCCTTTATTTTCTTTTTGAAGTGTCGGCAATTGATATTGTTTTGAAAAGTCAGTATCAACGTAATTGGAATTACCAGAACTACTTGCAGAGTATCGCAATTTAACCGTAACCTTTTGCCCGCTTAACTGAGTACTCATTGGAATGTTCAGAGAAAACCCACTATTGATTGAATTATAAATATTTGGATAAAATTTAAGAACATCTGGACGACTTGTACGATTAATCGAGTAACGCTTTATTTCTCGACCGGACTGATCCATTAAAAATAGAAAACTATAATTTTTATTATAAGAAGCATCAGCCGCATTCCAACCAGAGACGTGTATGCTTGAACCACTTGTTTGGAAAGAATCAACGGAACCAACATTTTGATTAAATTCGTACTGATATTCTTTAGACCACTGATCAACATTATTACCGTTACCTGTTGCTGAATCAGAGTATCTTGAAAGAACCCGTATTTTCTTTCCCGAGAGACTTGGATCAAGCTTAAATGAGGTAGAGAACCCTGACTTATCAGAATTGTAAACATCCGAATATAGGGCAGCAACGTCGTTACGAACATAATTGTCAACTTTTGTTCTGGTAATTTCACGATTATCAGTATCGTTATACAAAATTATATAGTGATAGGGACGATTGACACTTCCATCAGCCGCATGCCAACCGCGAACGTTTAATGCATAACCATCTCGTTTAACTGAATCAAAAGATGAATAATTTTTACTAAAATTATAACTTGGTGAAGTAAAGTCTACATAATCAGAATTACCATTTGCTGCACTACTATACCGTGAAATAATCTTTATTCGATGATTCGTAATATTGGTTGATAACGGAATATTATATTCAAAACCACTGTTCATTGATCCATAAAGCTTGGGATAAAACTTAGCCACATCGTTACGAACAGTTCGGCTTATCTGGTAGCGAGCTATTTCACGATTAGTATCAGCATCCAAAACAATCAGAAAACTATGATTTTTTCCCTCGGTTGTCGCTGCTGCGTGCCAACCTCTTATTTCCAAACCATTGGTTGTTAAAGCAACTTTATCGAAATTTCCTTGGTTCGCCATCTCACTATAATAATACTTCGCCAAATCCATAAACTGAGTGGTGTCATATCCCCATTTAGCTAAGTAGGCAATTGGATCAGTATGATCAGTGCCGCCTAAATAGTTAGTCACGTCATAATGTGTCCATAATGTACCACCACCATTGACAGTTGCTGGCGTCAAAGTCCAGTTATACTTAACGGCCATTGACGCTGTGTACCAAGCAGCATTGTTGATTGACTTGGCAAACTCTTCGCGATTACGGGCAGTCACCAATTCAAATTGTACAAAACGCGCGTTAGCTTTTGGACCGCCACCCCAAGAACCGAAATCAGTATCGTGAATATTTAAAATTGTACCAGCATCAATAAACGTGTGTACGAAAGCATCCTGCCAGCCGCCATTAATTTCATAATCAGCCTCATTACGAGCACTGTAATTATTCGGATTATCAGTATAGTGGAAAACAATGCCATTCGGCTTTTTATCACTGGTTGAATAATTAAACATCGAAAAAGTATGCAGTTCTTTAGTAACATTAGACACGGCAAACTTAGAACTTAAAATATAGCTATTAATCGACGACGAAACTGTTAAGGATGTCGCTGCTTTTACAGCTTGGGTTGCTTGATTGGACATCAAATCATTAGCTGCAAAAAGCGTCATTGATGCCAACATTGCGGTACAGAAAAACGTAATTTTTTTAGATTGTTTCACGAAAGATACCTCCAAAAACCAGAAACCAATAACAACATTACTTATTAGTTTACTTCATTTTTTCATGTGATGCTATTTCGATTATATTAAATCGAATTGTGAATTTTTATTACTGATTAATTAAAGTTATGATAATTTAAAAATGGAAAAAACTTTTTTAAATGAAAGATGATATACTGAAAAAATGGAGGGATTATTAATGAAAAAATTAGTTCGTGCACTTGTCCTCGTGTTACCAATTATCTTGTTAGCAGCTTGCTCCAACAAGCAAGGAAATGCATCAGCGTTAGTTAGCAGTGCTGACAACGCCGTAGCTAAGCAAGAATTCAGTCAAGCTTCTGCATACTTTGACGCTGCTAATCAAACAGCCAAGGATAGTAAATACGCCACTGCCAAGAAAGATGCCCAGTTATTAGCTACTGCTCAAGAAAAATTAACCCAAAATAATTTTACTAGCGCCAAAACAGCCTTAAAACAGATCAGTACCAAAAATTCAACTGCCGCAATTAAGAATGCTAAGAAACAACTGACTAATCAAATTGACCAGCAAGAATCTAAATATAAGGCAATCAATAAAATTATTGCTTCAGCTAAATCCGACTTTAAAAACAAAAAATACTCAGTGGCTAGTTCTTTACTTGCCGATCTTTTCAAGGAAAATCAAAATTTGAACGATTTTTCAGATTTGAAAATTAAAGCTTTGAATCTTAAGAACGATATTTTAACCGCCGAATTAACGACCGCTCAAGAAACAAGAAGCACAACTACTGAAAACAATAGCGCTAATACTAATAGCAGTAGTGAAACTGCTGGCACAACCAATCAAGCATCATCTACTTCAACAGCTAATACTAGTTCTAGTGCCTCAGTAACTAGCAACTCTCACGATGATAACAGTGCCATCACTGACGGTAGTGTGACCGCTGCCCAAATCAAAACGGCTCGGCAACAACTCCGTGATCAAGGTGTCAGCGATAGTGCCTGGAGTAATTCTGATATTGCTAAAGCAATTTTGAAAGCCCGTGCTGATGGTCGCTCAACCATTAAAGAGTCTGACGCTAACTAAAATTTTACGACCAAATTGAATGTAAAAAGACCGTATTTCCAGAATCAATTGGAATACGGTCTTTTTTTAATTCTCCCGGCCTTCATCTGGACCCTCTTCCGCGTGAATGCTAACATCTTCGCCGAAAATTTTCATTTTCATTTCAATACCAGTGGGTGTTGCTGCTAGGCCGCCAAGACCAGTTTCTCGTAAAGAGGTCGGCAAATCCTGACCGATTCGTTTCATGGCGCTGATCACTTCGTCAGCAGGAATTTTGTTGGTCAAGCCAGCCAGTGCCATATCAGCGCAAGTTAAGGCGTTAACTGAGCCGACCACGTTGCGTTTAATGCAAGGTATTTCCACCAAGCCCGCAACTGGATCGCAAACTAAACCGAGCAAATTCGACATTGCCATGGCGAAAGCTTCCGCACATTGTTGCGGCGTACCGCCAGCAACCTCAACTGCCGCCGCGGCGCCCATTGCTGAAGCACTACCGACTTCAGCTTGACAACCACCAGTGGCGCCAGCAATCATGGCGTGATTGGCAACGATCATCCCAAAAGCCGACGCACAAAACAAAAACTGAATTTGTTGATTACGCGTTAAATCAAGCCGCTCTGTCAATACACTGAGCACGCCAGGTAATGTCCCTGCAGAACCAGCCGTTGGTGTGGCACAAATAATTCCCATCGACGCATTGACTTCGTTAGTCGCAATTGCCGTTTCAACGGCCCGAAGCATGGTGTCGCCAGATAACGTTTTACCGGCAGCCCGATATTTAGCCATTAGCACTGCTTCACGTCCGGTAAGGCCAGTTGCTGATTGAACGCCTTGACCTGAGCTGCCCTTTTTAGCAGCCGCAATCATCACGTCGAGATTTTTCCCCATGGTCGCCCAAATAATCTCACGGCTACTATGACTTAGTTTGATTTCCTGAGCAATAATTAATTCTGAAATTGGTTGATGCTGTGCCGTTGCGGTGGTGACTAAATCGGCAATCGTTTCATACATAGTTTTATCCTCACGATATTTGTTTCGAATTCATAGCAAAGTTAAATCCTGGCTCATTCCCCGCGCCTGGTCAATCTGCTCGGGAAAAGGTCGATCCAACAAATCAAGTTGATAAATATAGTGATCAGCAAGCTGATGGGTCACCCGTGGACGGCGATAATTTTCTCCGAATAATTGGTCGAGGGCGGCGCCAATTGGCTGGTTGGCTTCAACAAATAAAATTGGCAGTGGTCCTTGCGGCGTAAAAATCAAACCATTTAAGTCGACCTTGCGGATTTCAATCGTGCCGCCACCAACTGAACAACCCCAAACCGTAATTTCTTTCTCCGCATTGATCAGCGTCACTGCCGCCGTGTTGGGATGACCAATTGGACTCAAGCCTTGATCCTCGATGAATGTGATTTTAAGGCCTTGACGTCGAGCCAAATCAACCGCTAAGGGTACTCGCCGATCAGCAGGATCAAAACCTAGCACCCCACTAATAATGGCGTAATCAGTCCCATGGCCACGATGAGTTTGGGCAAAAGATTCAAAATAGCGCACCACAACTTCTTTAATCGGTGCGTGGAATAAACGATTGGCCACATGACCAATTGCCACCGCCCCGGCAGTATGTGAGCTCGACGGTCCAATCATAATCGGACCAATAATATCAAAAACACTACGATAACGATTTGTCATAATCTTCCTCAATTAAACGCGTGCAATAAAATAATCAATTTAATCCTCAATCAAAGCATAAAAAAGCAGTTGTTGCTCACCACAAATTAATAAGCAGCATTCATTGGATGACCACCATAACCAGTCCAATACCGGTCTTTAGCATCAACTTAATTGTCCCAATTTTACCATGATTTTAACACTAAAATGATTTTATTTTTGAATAAATGTTTGGCGATATTCCGATGGTGTTAAATGCATCCGTCGCTGAAATAATTTGTTGAAATAAGAAATATTATTAAAGCCGACCAAGCCAGCAATCGTGCCAATTGCCACCTCAGAATCTTGTAATAGCGCCGTACTTTGGTTGATGCGAGTCGCGTTAATATAATCCGTTAACGACATTTTCGTGGTTTTTTTAAAAAGACGGCACAAATGGCTCTTACTTAAATTAAAGTGGATTGCCAGAATAGTTAGCGTCAATGGCTGACTATAGTGTTTCTGAATATAAGCAATCACCGCCTTCGTTTCAGTTACCGCCACGCCACCAGTAATTTGCTTAACTTGATTAGCCGTGGCAAGTTGCACTAAATCGGCCCAAGCCAAAAATAAATGACCTTTAATTTCCAAAGTATACGCAGCCGCCTGCTGATAGTATAGGGCCCGAATATTGAGCAGCTCATGATAAAGTTGCGTTGTCAATTTATTGTTAGTGGGCAAAACCGTGGCAACTTGGAGTGGTTCATTTAAATATTCTTGTTGAATGCGATCTGGTACGGCTGACTGCAGGAAGATCGGATCGAAAACCACCGCGAAAAAACCAAATGGTTGACCAACATCTGCCGTCATCCCATGTAGCTGGTCAGGTTGAATAATCGCAATATCTCCTTGTTGCAGCGCATAAGTCGCCCCGTTAAGATGTAGCGACGCCTGACCGACAGTGACTACCAACAACTCACATTCAGGGTGCCAATGCATGGCCACCCGCTCTGATAAAGTTGGATCGGAAATAAATTCGTGAACCCGTAATGGGAATAACGCGCTGCCATGAGGTTCTAATTCTTTTAATTGAGCTTGATTCATTTTAATTCACCATTTAGACAATATTGTGTTAGTAATCAGCAATTTTATTAAAGCCATTTTCTGATTATATCACTATATTAGCAGTATAAGCGTTTTCGCCATAAACGCAATCAGGAGCATCATTGTGTTATCCTGATATTGAAACGTGTTCAGAGAGATAGACTGCTAGGCCTAATTTAATTATTTGCTGACAGTATTCAAGCAAATAATTGAAATTACGCTACACAGTCTGCCCATCTCTCCTCACACTCTATTTTTTAGGAGGTTACCTAATGCAATATACAATTAAAGATGGCGCTTTATTAATTGGCCATCAAAACGAAACTTTACGGATTGAAGCTTGGGGCCAAGATTCTTTAAGAATTCGGGCCACTGAATATCCTGACTTCACTAAAGATGATTGGGCTTTAAGCGAAGCTGTTCCTGCTGCTCAACGCGAAGCTGACATCAACGTCAATGAAGCTAACGGCACTGCCGAAATCAGCAATGGTCGCTTAAAAGCAACAATCAATGCTGCTTGTGTTTTATCATTCTTCCGTGATGGCAAATTAATCTTACGGGAATATTTCCGCTCATACTTTGGGACTGAAAGTAACGAAAGCCGCTGCTTGAAGATCATTGGCCGTGACTGGCAACCAATCGTTGGTGGCGACTATGGTTTAACGGTTCGCTTTGATCCAAATGACGGTGAAAAGATTTTCGGGATGGGCCAATACCAACAAAAGTATCTTGACCTTAAAGGTTGTACTTTGGAAATGGCACAACGTAACTCACAAGTTTCAATTCCTTTCGCTGTTTCTAGCTTAGGCTATGGCTTCTTATGGAATCACCCTGGCATTGGTAAAGTGAACTTCGGTAAGAACATGACTGAATGGCATGCCGATGCAACGAAGCAAATGGATTACTGGATCACGGTTGCTGACAAGCCAGCGCAAATCGTTGAGAATTACACTGCCGTTACTGGTCGTGCACCTGAATTACCTGATAACCTCCTTGGTTTATGGCAATCGAAATTACGTTACCGGACACAAGACGAAGTACTCAGCGTTGCCCGTCATTACAAAGAATTGGGTATTCCGTTAGACATCATGGTCATTGACTTCTTCCACTGGACTCGTCAAGGTGACTGGCATTTCGACAAAGATTACTGGCCAGATCCAAAGGCAATGTGTGATGAATTACATGCCATGGGTACAAAAGTTGTTGTTTCTGTTTGGCCATCAGTTGACCGCAAGAGCGAAAACTTCAACGAAATGTTTGAAAAAGGCTATTTGATTCGGACTGAACGGGGCTCAATTCAAACTTATGACTTCCAAGGCGATTGCTTGGAAATCGACTGTACTAACCCAGCTGCGCGTCAATTTATTTGGGACAAGTGCAAGAAGAACTATTATGACTATGGGATTGATATGTTCTGGTTGGATAATGCTGAACCTGACTTCGCTGTCTACGATTACGACAACTATCGTTACTACCTCGGACCAGCCTTAGAAGTTTCTAACATTTACCCACAACTTTATGTTAAGGCTTTCGAAGACGGCATGAATGCTGCTGATCCTGACAAGAAACGGTTGCACTTAGTTCGTTCTGGTTGGGCTGGCAGTCAAAAATACAGTACCCTAATTTGGTCTGGTGATGTGCCAAGTACTTTCGAAGCCCTTGAAGATCAATTATCAGCTGGTTTGAACATGGGCTTGGCTGGTATTCCTTGGTGGACAACTGATATTGGCGGCTTTATGACTGACGATATTAACGACCCTGGTTTCAAAGAATTATTATTGCGTTGGTTCGAATTTGCGGTTTACACCCCATTCTTACGAATGCACGGCGATCGTGGTCCTCATGATATTCCATCATTATCTGATTCCGATCATGGTGGTGGCAGTCTTTACACTGGCCATGCTAATGAATTATGGAGTTACGGCGATGATGCCTTCAAGATCATGAAAGATCAATTGAAGATTCGTGAAGATCTTAAGCCATATATCGAAACATTATTCAAAGAAGCTAGCGCTACTGGGGCACCACTATTACGGACAATGTTCTACGAATTTCCTGATGATCCTCATGCTTGGGAATTACAAGATCAATATATGTTCGGTTCTGAATATCTTGTTGCACCAGTGCTCCATGCCGGCGAAACTGAACGTGATGTTTACTTACCTGCTGGTCGTTGGGAAAACGTTAACGACGGCAAGCAATATGACGGCCAACAAACAGTTGTCGCTGCCGCACCACTTGAAGTTATCCCAGTTTTCAAAAAAGTTAACTAATTATCCTGACGGAAAAATCGCCTACTAATCATTAGTAGTGACTGCTAATTGAAGCGCCAAACTAATTAGCAAAATAAAAAGCAGCCGTTGTTGACAAACTTACTTGTCAACGACGGCTGCTTTTTACAACCAATTGGTTGTGGTTAACTCTGTTCCTGCACGCGAGCAGTTCGATAATAGGAAATACCATGAAAGATAATGCCGATCACTAATAAAATTAAGCCTAAATAAACATTGAAGTAATTGAATAGTAAGGCTAAAGCATACAAACCCATACTGATCGTGGGATATTTCGAAATCGTTCGCAAATTATGTTTAATCAGCGTGCAATTAGATTGCAGCAATTCATGATGATGCCAAAGATAACGATAAAACCACAAATACGAACCTGAAATTAAAAACGCCAACAAATCGTAAGTACCAAAAGCAAAACGCATGTCAGCAGGACCGCCTGACTGAATGCTGGCAGCCATTAACGTCATACTATAATTCATCAGCGTAACTAGAAAGAGGCCAACTAAATTCATCACATTTAGCCTGGCTGACGTCTGTTTAATTTGACTAAATAAATCATGATGAAATAACCATAAAACGCCAATATAAACATAGGTTAGACAGTACGAGAAGAACAACGGTCCCTGTTGCCAAACGGCTTGGCGCAATTGGCCGCGGGGATAGGATGGCAGTTTAAATTCCAAGACTAAAATCGTAATCAAAATTGCAAAGATACCATCACTAAAGGCCTGTAATCGTTCTGTTTTCATGAGGCAATCAAACTCCTAAAATCAATCTTAAAATTCTTCATACGTGGCCGGATCTTGTTGAGTGGTCCGACCATCGGCACGATTTAAAGTGGTAATCGTCGCCATGTCAGCCGCATCAATTTCAAAGTCAAAAACGTCTAAATTACCACGTTGCCGACTAGGTGTGGCTGATTTGGGAATTGGTAAGGTCCCTAGTTGCAACTCCCAGCGCAAAATAAGTTGACCAACATTCCGCTGATACTTCGCCGCTAATTGCTGCAGCACAGGATCCTTTAACATCACGCTGGCCCGACCTAATGGACTCCAATCTTCAGTCAAAATATCATGGGCCTGGTCATAATCTCGTTGAGATTGCTGATTAAAATATGGATGTAACTCAATTTGGTTGATCACCGGACTTTCGCTGGTTTCTTGGGCCAGCCGCGCCAAATGTTCTGGCAAGAAATTGCAAACCCCAATTGAGCGAATCAAGCCAAACTTCTTAGCAGTAATCAAGGCTTGCCAAGCTTCAACATATTGATCCTGCTTGGGATTAGGCCAATGCAATAAATAAAGGTCAAAATAATCTAAGCCTGTTCGATACAAAGATTCTTGAATTGTCTTAATCGCATCATCGGTCTGATAATAACGACCAGGTAATTTTGAAGTTACTAAAATTTCTTGACGATTCAGACCACTGCGACGCAACGCCGCGCCAACCGCACCTTCGTTTTCATAATTATAGGCTGTATCTAATAAACGATAACCATTATTTAAAGCAGCCGTCATGGCATTGACACCAACATTTCCGTTGAGCTGGTAAGTGCCAAAGCCGATTTTAGGCAGCTGTAAACCATCACGTAATCGATAATTTTCCATTTTTTTCACCTTCTGAATTTATTTTACCGTACTTGTCTAGTGTAATTCAAAAATTATCATTTGATAAAGTTTTATGCATTAAAATATAAAAAGTGTCTAGACATTATGAAAATTTAATATAAAATAATCGCCTTTAATCAGTTGGTGGTGCTATAATCCTCTTATAAAATATTAGGAGGGTACAAAAATGAAAATATACAAAAAAGGGTCAAATTCAATTTTTGTGGTGCTCATGTCACTGGCAATTACCATCCTAGCAATTTGGTCTTTTGGCGGGCAAACGGCGAAAGCGGCCGAAGTCCAAGTCAACGGCCTAACAGCCAGTGATGCCAAGATTTATGATCAGGACGGCAATGAAGTCACGAATAATCAGCAGCTAGATTTATATACTGGTTATAAAGTGTCTTACAATTGGTCGATTCCCGATGGCGTGCAAATTGTCAACGGCGATACGACTACTTTTACCATTCCTGATAATGTTGAAGTTAAAACCACGACAACTTTTGACATTCTCGATGAGTATGGGATCAAACTAGGCGAAGCCACGGTTACTGCTGGTAGTCAAACCGGGACCATTGTGTTTAATAACTACTTTACTGAAGCCACGGCTGACCGTCACGGGACACTTTTCTTCTATGCTAATGGGACTCACAATAATAATACTGGTAATGAAAACTGGGTCATCAATAAAGTAGGTACCGTGGTTTCCCGAGCTGAAAATGCGCGGGTCATCCGCTGGAACGTTGCTTTAAATATTGCCGGTAAAAATCTCAAAGACGTTACGATTACCGATACCTTAGGACCTGGACAAACCTATATTCCTGGTTCAATGATCGTTAACCGCCTGCAAAATGGCGTCTATATTGGTTCAATCACACCCGACGTCACTGTTGAAGGAAATGTGATGACCATTAAAGTCGGCGACGTCAATGATTATTTGGATATTTACTACAATACGGCAACGACTAACAATCAGAACACTTATAGCAACAACGCCACGATCACAGTTAATGGCCAAACCCATACCGTCAATGCCAATGTTGATTTCGGTGGTGGCGGTACTGGGACCGGGACGAATGGCACCGCAATTCTCGAGAAAACTTCGACGACCAGCAAAGCACCGATCGCCGGCGCTTACTATAAAGTTGTTGATGCCAATGGTAAAACGGTGCAAGAAAACCTGACGACCAACGAAAAAGGTCAGATCACGGTTAACGACTTAATGCCGGGCCAATATTACTTTGTTGAAACGCAGGCACCAGCAGGCTATTTGCTTGATGCCACGCCAATACCTTTTACAATTGTCGCTGGTGTCACTGATCCCGTCATGGTTTCAGCCACTAACCAGCCAATTTCTCTAATTAGCATTATGGTCAAGAAGCTTTGGGAAAATCTGCCCGCCGACTTAAAGACGCCAGCAATTACGGCTGTACTTTATCAGAACGGTGTCGCAACTAACCAAACTTTAACGCTTAATGCAGAGAACAATTATCAGGCAAGCTTTGAGAATCTGCCTGCAACTGACAGTTTAGGTAATAAAATCACTTATACAGTTGCTGAAGCAGAAGTGCCAGCTGGTTATACCAATGTCACTACTGGCCCCCAGACCCCAGATAAGGACGGTTTAGTCACGTTAGTCAATCGCTATCAAGAAAAGGAAAAACCGACGCCGCCAACTAAACCAACCAAACCTGTGACTAAGCCTAAGGAACCAGCACCAACAAAGCCAGTTACTTCTAAGCCAATGACTCCTAAACCAGTTACCAAGCCTAGCACTAGCAACACAACCGCTAAGAAGCCAACGACTAGCGCCACGACGTTACCACAAACGAATGAAAAAGATGCCCACGGTGTTTGGACAGCAATGGGACTTTTAGTTTTATTCGGTCTTGGTGGTTTATGGATCAAGAAACGCGAAACTAAATAAGCTGATTTAGGTTATCGTCAGTCAAGATAAGTGTAAATAATGGCACTAACAGTTGCTAAGAACTATACTTGTCACTGTAAGAATAAATTGGCGATGACGTTCGCCACTAAATAATTGCCTAGCAATTTGATGACGTCTACTGCGGAGCCTATTCATAATAGTGCTCTTCAGTAGGCGTCTTTTCTTTTGCGGCAGAAATTTGAAGGGAGTAACTATAATGGCATTAGTTATTGAACAAGTAAAAGCACGGGAGATTTTTGATTCACGAGGTAACCCAACAGTTGAGGCAGATGTGATTCTTTCTGACGGCACCCTTGGTCGTGCAGAAGTACCCTCTGGCGCCTCCACTGGTGAAAAAGAAGCGGTCGAACTACGTGACGGTGGCGACCGCCTCCAAGGTAAAGGAGTTTTAAAAGCCGTTAACAACGTCAATACCGAAATCAATCAAGCTTTAAAAGGCGTTAGCCCCTTCAATCAAGCCAATGTTGACCAAATCATGATCGACTTAGATGGCACGCCTAACAAAGCTCGCTTAGGTGCCAACGCTATTTTAGGCGTATCCATGGCGACTGCTCGAGCGGCTGCACAAGCGACTCATCAGCCACTATACCGTTATTTAGGTGGAACTGATTTGGAACTACCACAAACTTTCCACAATGTGATTAACGGCGGCGAACACGCGGACAATGATATTGATATTCAAGAATTCATGATCACGCCGGTAGCTCGCACTAGTTTCCGTGATGGTTTTGAAAAAATTGTTAACACTTATCACACCTTAAAGAAAGTTCTCGAAGATGCTGGCTATAGTACTGGCCTCGGCGACGAAGGTGGCTTTGCTCCTGACTTGAAGTCTTCTGAAGAAGCCCTGCAAATGTTGCACAACGCGATTATCAAGGCTGGCTATGTCCCGGGTAAAGAAATTGCGATTGCCTTTGATGCTGCCTCTTCTTATTTCTTTAACCGCGAAACGAAGAACTATGATTTCGAAGGCAAAACTTACACCCCAGCAGAATTAAGCGATTATTATGTTGGCTTAGTCGAAAAATTCCCCGAAATCATTTCGATTGAAGATCCCTTCAGCGAAGATGATTGGGGCAACTTTGTTAAATTCACGGAACGTTGCGGCGCTAAATTACAAATTGTCGCTGATGATCCGGTCTGCACTAACCCCGCTTTAATTCGCGATGCGATTCAAAAAGGCATGGCCAATTCGATTTTAATTAAATTAAATCAGATTGGTACAGTCACTGAAACTTTAGAGGCCATCCGCATGGCCCGTAAGAACGGCTACACCACTATGATGTCACACCGTTCTGGGGAAACTGGCGATACTTTTGTCGCCGACTTCACCGTTGCAACTAATGCGGCCCAATTGAAATCCGGTGCCCCGGCTCGTTCGGAACGGGTGGAGAAATACAATCAGTTATTGCGGATCGAAGAAGAACTCGGCCAAAGCGGCACACGCTTGGCGCACTTCCCAGATAACGTGAAATTCGATTAATTTATTGCAACTAATATCTACAAAAAGAGCTTAGCAAACCAAGCTCTTTTTTGTTTACAGTAACGATTGGTGATAATTACAAAACAAAAGTTCAAAACCGTTAAAATCTGATGATAGTTTTGAAACAGAACAGGTCCTGACTCCATTGCGGGCTTGCTGGTTGTGGAACGCGGCCGACGCTGATTGAAGCCTTTTTTCAAAAGTCTTCAATACAGGTCTTATTGTAAATGCTAAAGCACCAACAATAATTTGGCGGCTGACAACCACGCCCTCCATTCCGTCTGGAGTTGAGTTAGTGCATTTCATAATTGTTAGTATTTAAGGCAGTATTAGTGGGATTCGTTAACTCAATTCAATTAGTAATAATAGTTAAACAGTACCAAAAAAACGGTGTGACACCTCTATTCTCAGTAGAGATTGTCACACCGATTTTTTTGTACTACCACAATCTGGTTTGGCTAAATAGTGGTGATCAATTACGTAAGCTTCATCCAGGCAGGGGCCCAGCGATTGGCGTCAATGGTGAAATTATTCTTGCCGCTTTAGCGGTTAGAATAAGACTCGTATCTGAGATTGTTGCGTCGGCAATAAGCTCAGATCGATGTCCACCATGTTCCACGCCCTCTAAATCGCTGGGCCCCTGCCGTTCTCAACTAGGAAACGACTTAAGCAATCTTTCTAATTAAAGAAATCTTGGTCGCATTCACCTATTTTCAATCAAATAATCAAATTTTTGCCACAACTACTTGCAGCGACTGTTAAAACAGTTTAAGATGATTATCCCACTTGACGCACGTGGTATTCTATCCTCATAACCAACCGATTATTTAGAAGGGAGCATCCCCATTTGTATGCTGACTTAAATCGTTCTGCTGAAGAAGCACGAGTCAAAGAAATTGCCCAAACAATCGCGGCGGAACAAGCAAGTAATGAAGCTAAATTGAAAAGTGCTCAGCATGAAACGCACCAAATCGAATTAAATTACGGTGATACAGCTAAGGTCAACACGATTGAAGTGGATGATCGTATGGAAACCAATGCGGCTATTCAACAGCAAAAACAATTAGTTTCCTTAGCAGTTGAGAATCAAACAATTCTTGAAAAACGTCAGCATCGTCTAACCCGACTGGCAAAATCCCCTTATTTTGGTCGGATCGACATTGATGATGGTTTCGAAAAAGAAACCCTTTATATTGGCACCGCCACGTTAATGGACGCGCAAGACGAGGATTTTCTAATTTATGATTGGCGTTCACCAATTGCTGGCGTTTACTACAATGGCACTTTAGGTCCGGTTAGTTATCTTGCCCCAGCAGGTCGGCAGCAGGTCAACCTTCAGCGCAAGCGCCAATTCACCATCGAAAATGATCAAATCAACAATATGTTTGATACTGATGAAACTGTTGGTGACGAAATTCTCCAAGGCGTGCTCGGCGAAGCGGCAACATTATACATGCAAAATATTGTGGCGACGATTCAACGGGAACAAAACGAAATCATTCGCAATACTAGTGCCGACGTTTTGATTGTTCAAGGGGTGGCCGGCTCAGGCAAAACTTCGACAATCTTGCAGCGATTAGCTTATTTGCTTTATCATAGTCGCCAAAAATTGGACGCCGAGCAAGTGATTATGTTCTCGCCTAATCACCTCTTTAGTAACTATATTTCGCAAGTCCTCCCTAGCTTAGGTGAGAAAAATATGCGCCAAGTCACCTTAAGCGAATTTTTCAGCCAACGATGCCATAATTTGCAGGTTGAAGACAAGTTCAGTCGTTACGAACGGGACCAACGCCAATTACCGGCCGTTGCCCAAACAATGCGCCAATATCTGGAAGCCGGGGCGATTTTAAAACAAGTCGACCATTATTTAGCTCAGTCGGACTTCACCTTAAAATTCAATGACCTGTTATTAAACGGCGAAATGGTCATTAGCCAAGCCGATTGCCAACGCATTTACCAAGAATTACCGGCACAAATGAGTTGGGCCGACAAATTCCAGCAAACTAAAAATCGCTTGATTCGCCATTTACAACGGCTAGTACGGCGTGAAGCTAAGACTGATTGGGTTCAGGACCGAGTGGACACTTTAAGTGATTATGAATATCAAACTTTACTGGACCAGGAACATTTTGACAACGACGAAGCTGAGCGGCAATTTTTAGGCAAAAAAATTGCGCAGCTCCACTTTGAACCGATTTACGATGCTTTGTACAATGATTATTTCTTGGACATTGATCAACAGTATCTTGATTTTCTCGAACAAAATGCGCCGAATAATGTGGCCGCTAATTTCTGGCAAACGCGGCTTGAGCAAGTGAAGTCTCAATTTGAGCGGCACCAATTGGCCTTAAGTGACTGCGCGCCTTATCTTTATTTGCGCGATCAATTAACTGGTGGTGGGCAAAATCATCAGATCCAATATTTGTTTATTGATGAAATGCAAGACTATTCACCAGCCCAATTAGCCTACTTGCATCACGCTTTTCCTTTAGCCAAATTGACTTTACTCGGTGATCAAGCCCAGGATTTATTTGCTAGTAGTGCTGGCTTAACGCAATTCGATGCTGCCATTGCTGCCCTTTTCCCTCATAAAAAAGTTAAAATTTACCGGTTGAACAATAGCTATCGTTCAACCCAACAAATTACCCATTTTGCCAGTGCTTTATTACCTGACCACCAAGAAATTCTGGCTTTCAATCGACCTGGTCCGAAACCACAACTAGTTGTCTGTCAACGCCTGGCTGAATTAAACCAGCAAGTCAGTCAACAATGCGAGCGGCTGTTAGCTAAGCAAACCATGGTAGCCGTTCTGACAAAAACTGAAGTTGAGGCCGAACAAATTTACGCCACTTTGCAAAGTGACGCGCCAGTAACTTTAATGACTGAAAAGCAACATCATTTGGAACCTGGGGTCATGATCATGCCGATTTATTTGGCTAAGGGTTTAGAGTTTGATGCCGTCATTGGCTATAACGTTTCAGCATCACTCTTTCAGAACACCACTGACGCTCACATTCTTTATACAATTGCTTCACGGGCAATGCATGAGTTGGTGCTGATTTCACTGGGGCAGCCGTCAGCTTTAATTACGCAACTTGATCAGCAACTATATCGTTTGACTGATTCGGGCCATTAAGCAGCTACGGCTTTAGACTGGTCTTCATTTCTTATGATAGTTTTAACTAGGTTTTTGACTGGCATGGTGCTATATTAGACTTAATTACAAGCCTTACAGGGAGATGAGCCCATGCGCAAATTATTGCTGTTTTTAGTTCCAATCGTTTCAGTATTTTTCCTATCAGCTGCTTTCGTTACGCGTGCCATTACAAAGCTAGCTCACTATCCAGATTAATACTACTTGTCAGTGATTGCTGACCAATTTTGATATGACGTTGATTGTTTCTCGTAGGTGTGTTCGTGCAAATTAGCTAATTTGTGGGAACACACCTTTTTTGATGGTTGCTTTGTGACTGGCATCATTAATCAGCTTCTTCTAATAAATATTCTTTTTAATTTATCATAATGCTATAATAATACTCAACTTATTAATTGGAGTTGATACCCATGGATATTTGGGAAAAATTATATTTAAAAGCGAAGGCTGAATACCATCCTGAAGACGTCTCACCGTTTATTTACGCGCACAATGTGGTTTGTGCCTTAGAAAGTGCCAATGGTGACATTTATACTGGTTTTTGTGTCGAAAGTTGCTCCGGCGTTTTGGACCTTTGTGCCGAACGCGTAGCCGCACTGAATATGTACCAACAAAGTGGCCAAACCGTGATTAAACGTTTGATTGCTTTTCGGGACCAAGCGCCAGCTGATCATGGTAGCGGGATGCCTTGTGGCGCTTGTCGTGAATTTCTGATGCAGTTAGACGAGCGGAATAAGGATTTACAGTTCATGGTTGATTACGAATCACGCAAAATCACCACACTTAATGACTTACTGCCAAATTGGTGGGGCTGGGATCGTTACGCCGCTGCTAAACAAGGTCAAGACTAATAAAACAGCAACAAAAAAGGATTGTCGAAATCACTCATTAATTTGAGCGACACGACAATCCTTTTTTAATACTTAAGCTTGATATTTATCTTCCAGGCGACTCATCCAAAAGGCCAATGCTGCACCAGCGATGAACAAAACAATCGAAATCAAAATGCCTTGTGGTGTGTATTTGGCACCAAAGGGAATGATCATAATTGTGGACGCAAAAACGACGCCTAAAATAAAGTGGAATAGTTCAGCATAAGCCCGCTTGAAAATATAATCCGCCACTTTGGAAAGTAACAAGACACAAGCCAGACCACCAATTGCCAAAGGAATGATCACGCTGAAATCCAACGTTTTAATCCCATCAGCCATGGCATCATACATTTTCATATAAACAATGAAATTCGATGGACTCAGGCCAGGCACAATCACGCCTAAACCGATTAAAGCACCAGCAATCACCCAAGTGCCGAAGTTCTGAGCAACACCGTTACCAAATAATTCTTTGCCAAAAATCAGGAAAATTAAGCTGACTACAAATGTCACAGCTAAAATAACAAAATGCTTTTTGCCACGACCTTCTTTACCAGCTTGATGCCATAAAGCCGGAATTGTCCCGACAATCGCCCCAACAAAGAACCATAAAACTTGATTTTCAAATTTAAAAGCATAACTGACAATGAATGAGAAAATAAAAATGCCAGCAATCCCACCTAAACCTAAGGGAATGAAAAATAAAATGTTCTTTTTAAAGTCACGCGTCAAATGTGCTAAGAAAGAAATAATTCGTTCATAGACTCCAAAGACTGCTGCTAAAGCACCGCCACTGACTCCGGGTAGAATGAAACCAGAACCAATAAAAATTCCTTTAACAAAGCGTAGTAACCAATCTGACATAAATCAACCTCGTTTTCATAATTTTGCGCTCGAGATTAATTATAGCATGAGCTTGATTGAAACCAAATTACTTTGATAGCGCTTAGAAATTCTTAATAATTAGACAAGTGTGGCACCCAAGGTATTTTGGAAATGGCGCAAGGCCCATTCGTGGCCCACTGGATCGAAACTGGCGACCGCATCTTGATGAATGACAATATCATAACCTAAGTTGTAAGCATCCACTGCAGTGTGTAACACACAAATATCAGTGCAAACCCCGACTAAATGTAATTCGGTAATGCGTCGTTCGCGCAATCGTAAATCTAAATCAGTCCCGCAAAAAGCTGAATAGTGGCGCTTATCCAACCAATAAAATTGGTCCTGATTTTGCTGATAATAAGTTGCTAATTCACCATACAAGTGTCGACCAGTAGTTCCAATCACATTATGCGGTGGAAATAATTTATTCTCCGGATGATATTGATCGGCTGGATCGTGGCCATCCACTGCCATCACCACAAAATCTTGGCGAGCAACGAAATCTTTCGTCACCTGCAATAACGCCGGGGCAATTTTCTGACCAGGCTCGCCGGTGGTTAAAGCACCATCACTGGCAACAAAATCATTGGTATAATCAATCACTACTAAACCGCGCATCTCAACTCACTCCAATTTTCAAATTATCTTAATTAAACCAAAATAACGGTTCAAAAGAAATAAATTGCTTCGGCACAATTTTGATCATTTCATCAAAAATCGGCACTATTACCGGCTAATTGGTTGCACCGCTAGTTTTCGAATCAACTGCTGGTCATCATCGGCGGCAATTCGGTTAGAAACTAACTGACCGCATTCGCGACAACGATGAATCAAAGCCAGCTCACCATTATCACGTTGCCAAACACTAATCGCATCCATTACACCGTGACATAACGCCGAACGGTCACCAGGTCGATGATCAACATGCAGGCTCGCCAAACAATAAGGACAATGATTACGCTGTTTGGTGCCGGCATTTTCTGGTAAAACCATGCGGCCACAATTCTGACAAATAAAACTATCCAGACAGGCCCGCTGTTCAAAGTTAGGCTGCTGCCGTCGTTGGAATTGACTAATGGCCTTCATTCGCTGTTGCTTCGTTCGCAAATAAGTTTGTTTATCAGTACTAAAATCTGATTCTGCTTGTAACTGTTGGTAACTGGCCCAACGATCCCGAGATAGTTCGCCGTTACGTAACGCCTGCTTAATGGCACAACCAGGCTCCTGTTGATGACGACAATCACGGAAGCGACAATGACCAAAGTATTGTTCAACGTCAGCAAAGCTATGACTGAGACCACTAGTTGCGTCCCAAATACCTAGCTCACGCATCCCCGGCGTATCAATAATCGCCGTTTTTGTTGGTAACATCAATAACTGGCGTTGACTAGTTGTATGACGACCACGTTGATCTTGCGCGCGAATTGCAGCGGTCTTTTGTTGTGGTGTTGCCAACAATTGGTTCACTAAGGTTGACTTGCCCACGCCTGATGAGCCTAAAAGGACAATCGTCCAATTTGCTCGTAAATGTTTTTGTAACGCCTGATAACCTTGGTGACTCTGGTTCGAAATCACCAAAACTTCCACGCCAACGGCAATTTCCTGTACGGCCACTAATTTTGCCGCAATTTCAGTTGCATCAATTAAGTCGGCTTTGGTCAAAACAATAACCGGCGTGCCACCTGACTCCCAGGCAAGGGTTAAATAGCGTTCTAATCGTCGTAAATTAAAGTCAGCACCCAAGGCCTGAATAATAAAGACTTCATCGAAATTAGCCGCAACAGCTTGCGCTCGATGACCACTACTCGCACCATCAAGTCGCTTAAAGTAGGATTTCCGCGGTAACGTTTCTAAGATAATACTTAAATCAGCACCTTGCCAATTCAGTCTTACCTCGTCACCAATCGTTGGATATTCTGCGATTTCCTGGCGATAATTTCCCTGTTTGATCCGTGCCAAACCAGTCCCAAATTTACAAGTAATGTTAAATAGATCCTGATGAACGCCAATAATACGTGCTTTAACGTCATGATGTACCGTCTCGTTGGTAATAATTGTATTTTTTGTCAATTTTAAATAGCTCCGTTCTTTTTATCATTGGTAATAATTCTCCTTTTTCGACTTTTTACAGCAAATTTAATCTTTATTTTTAAGCACTGCAAAAAGTTATTTAACAGCAATCGGCATGAAACAACCTGTTCCTTTCTAAAATAACGCAGTGTGATTCCTGAATAAATTTTTCCCAATATTTTTGACGACGTTGCTAGATTTCAGCAGACACAAAAAAAGACACTGGTCCGCGACCAATGTCTTTAATGATTAAGCTAAATAAGCATTACGACAGGTATCACACCATAAGTATGCCAAATAAACCACCTACCAAACTATCTTTGTTAGGTCAATTAGTTCATTGGCTTATTCACTTACTGATTAGATACCTGCTACACTCATTAAAATACCTCAATTTCTAATTCGGGAAAAATTTATAAGCTTAGTTTAACGGCAAATGATTTACCTGTCAAGTTTTCATCAGTTCCAGGATCTGAAATTTCACCACGATTTTACTACGGTTGGCGGTTGCAATTTGCTGGCGTTTGTTGTAATTTATAATTAATGCGAACGTATGTTTGCGATTGGAGGAAAAAACGATGTTTGATTATCAAAGTGAGCCAATTCATACCGTCATGATGATCGATAGTAAATCGTTTTATGCCAGCGTTGAATGTGTCGAAAAGAAATTGAACCCCTTACGCGCAGCCTTAGTCGTAGTTTCTCAAGAAGAAAATACTGGTGGCGGTGGTTTAGTGCTGGCCGCTTCACCAATGGCTAAGAAATTATTCGGCATTAGTAACGTTTCCCGTTTCAAAGATTTACCTGACGACCCCCGACTG
This sequence comes from Lapidilactobacillus wuchangensis, assembly GCF_003946645.1. Taxonomy (GTDB): domain Bacteria; phylum Bacillota; class Bacilli; order Lactobacillales; family Lactobacillaceae; genus Lapidilactobacillus; species Lapidilactobacillus wuchangensis. The sequence goes on along the minus strand of NZ_RHOU01000002.1, from coordinate 111,266 downwards.
ATCAAAGTTCAACCACGGATGAATTTATATATTGAAAAAAATCTGGAAATCAACGCGATTTATCGCCGCTTCGTGGCCAGCGAAGATTTACATGCTTATTCTATTGACGAGTCCATGCTTGATCTGACCAAATCATGGCGGCTTTTTGGCCGCTCACCAGAAGAAGTTGCTCGTAAAATTCAGTTAGCCGTACGCCAAGAAGTCGGCGTCTACACGACGGTTGGTCTTGGTGATAATCCCTTGTTAGCTAAACTGGCCATGGATATTGAAGCCAAACACAACCATGCCATGCTGGCAACTTGGCATTATCAGAATGTGCCCGATACCATTTGGCAAGTCAAAAATCTAACTGATATTTGGGGCATTGGTCAACATCTGGCTGATCGTCTAGAAAAATTGGGCATTCACAACATGTATCAACTGGCCCACACTGATCCTTATTTGCTTCAAAATCAGCTTGGCGTTATTGGTGCCCAATTATTCGCCACTGCTTGGGGGATTGATCGCAGTATCATCGCCCAAAAATATCAGCCGGTTAGTCGTAGCTATGGCAATTCGCAGGTCCTGCCCCGAAACTACAGCAAACCGGCTGAAATCGAAATCGTCCTGCGTGAAATTGCTGAACAAGTTGCCGCCCGAATCCGCAAACGACACCTGCAAACCGGCTTAGTCAGCTTATCCCTTGGCCTAGCCCAGCGAGAAACAACTGGCCGCCACTTTTCCTCCCATCAAGCAAAAATTACCCCCACCAATTTAAATCACGATTTAACCGCAACAGTTCTTGGCCTCTTTCACGCCCATTGGCAAGGCCAGGCAATTCGCAACGTTGGTATTAGTTATGGCAATTTAATTCCGGATCAAAGTCAACAACTGAATTTTTTTGAAACCCCTCATAGTCAAATTCAACGCCGTCAGCAGGATTTCGTTGTCGACCATCTAAGACAGCGTTATGGCTTTAAAACAGTCGTCAAGGCTAGCAGTCTGCTCAGTGGCGGTACAGCGATTCAGCGGACTGGATTAGTTGGTGGTCATAATGGTGGTAACAGTTATGAGTGATTTCGATGAAACGGTGCAGCAATTTTTTAAAGATTATCATGATCGTGGCATGATGAAATGGGCGGGCTTTTATTTAAGTGATCATACCCAACAATTAGAAAAAGTCACCCGGAATCTACGCTATCAGCCAACGAAACAGCCCCAATTATCCCGGGAAGAATTAACGCAGCTTATTCTAAAGGCTTTCAATCATCACCTGCCAATTATTCTGCAATTAAACGCCATCGGTAACGATAGTGAGCAAATTCAAGAGTATCAAGGGTACGTTACGGCTTTAATGGCCCAAGGTTTCTATCTAGGAAATCAACAATTTAACTTGCTGGAAGTGCATCATGTTCGTTTACAGCCCTTAACCGACACATCTGACCAAGAGGCCAACAACAAGTAATCTTCGCAGTACACCGATTATGCCGATTTGTTGTATGCTTACTTTGAAGTCATATTTAAGGAGCAAGCAACATGAGTGATCAATTATTCGCCTGTTTTACCTTTGTTGGTGTCTGGTTATTGTTTGTCTTTCCACTTTATCAAGGCGTTCTTGAAGTCTTAGAACAACAACAAATCATTAGCCGCTTCACCGAAGCTAATGCCAAGTATCCACCAGTTTCACCTTGGTATTGGTTAATTCCGCCGTTAAAAGTGATCAAAGAAAAACATCGCGGCATTAGAATTCTTCACGACAGTATTGGCAGTCAGGAAGAATACCATCAAATTTTCCAATTTCTGAATAAAGCCGTGGCTTGGTGCTACATTGCTTTGGCGGGAATGTTAAACGGTTTTGTTGCCACTCGTGAGCTGCTACGCGCATTCTCATGGTCAGTTAATCCTCTGAGCATGGTGGCATTAAATATTCTCATTATCGCCTTAGGTATGCTTTATGTTTACTATCGCGTGAACCACCATCGCGAACAACGAATGATTAATAAAATTGCCACTAAGCGGCACCATCATTAATTTGACTCAATCTTAGTAAAGTTTTAAGTCGCATTATTTCCCTAATTATTGTATGATTTTATTGAGTTTATAATAGTTGGGGAGTATTACAATGATGAAAAGTCCCGCGTCACGCACTGGTAACTTAATTCGATATGCCATTTTTCTGGTGCTGGTTTTATTGACCAGCTGGTTTAAAAATATGGCAATCACGAAAACCAGTATTTCTGGTGTTTTTACTTTGCTCTTTTTCTGTATTGCCGCGTTAACTTTAACCTTTTTCGTGCGGCAGTTTAATCTTGAAAAGCGTTATTTCGCTCATCCCTTAAACCATCTCAGCGATGTTTTTGAAAATTGCTTCGGCTTTTTCCTAGTGATGGTCTTAGCTGTGGGCGGCTTAAATTTATTAATTGCTTGGCTCCAGGCACAAAATCAAATGCCAGAATTCAGTCATTTAATTACTAGATTTGAATTTAAAGATGGTGGCTTTTGGCTTTACTTATTAATCGCCGGCATCATTACACCAATCATTCAGCAATACTTAGTCGCTGGTTTCTTCAACAACTATTTCTTCCGAGCCGAAACGCCTTTAAATATTGTTTTAGCGGTTCTGATTAGTGGCGCACTTTATGCGGTGTTACAATTTCAGCCTTTCTTTATGCCTGCTTTCATTCAAATGTCCTTGGGCTGGCTATTCGCCCTCAGTTATCTTCGCACTCATAATTTAGCCGTCCCTATTTTTCTAAACATCTTTAGTACCATTCTGGTCATTGTCCTGGCTTAATTAAGTGTTTGGTGGCCATTTGATTAGGGCTAATTTCCTTATTAGTTCCACTTCATAACAATAAAAAAACAACAAAAAAAGTTTTGACAATAATCATTGTCAAAACTTTTTTATTGCCCTGATTAAGGTTTAACTGACGCGCTGGCCACCCCATCGGCCTTTGCTGGTGTGGTAGTTGCGGCCTCATTTTTAACTGAGGCACTGGCAACAGCATCATTGCTGACAGGCTCGCTCTTAACAGAAGCACTGGCGACTGCCGCCGTAGTTGATGTCGTTCCGACTAATTGCTGCTTGGTTTGTTGTAAGTACCAATCAATTACCGGTTTAATATCCATGACATATTCATTCAGCCCCACATAACGCTGTTGGTCATCGTGCATCGCCTGATAACTATGCACCACATATTTATCAGGGCCATGTTTGGGCACGTGAATGCGAATCACATCTTGCTTGCCCGCACGTAATTGTTGTAAGACCCACTCGACATTTTTTAAAGCCTTCGCCGGATGGCAAACAATTAAGGGATTGCCGACTTGATCTGGTCGACGGCCAGCCAAAGTTCCGGCCTGTTCCTTACCAGCATTATAATATAAAAATTCATTGTTGCTGTCAGCATACGTGAGTTCCATTGGCATTGATGACAACAAATAATTAATTTGATCAACGGTCAGAATACCACGATCCAACTGAACATAAGTATCACCACTGACGGCTTGAACTTTCTTAGCTGCCTGCTCGACCCAATCCGCCGCCCGCATATCCACATCGGGAATCGTCGTGGCGATCTGACCAGTGGCATTAAGATCTTCTTTAGGCAATGGCTTGGGCTCTTCCAATGCTTTAGCAACGTGAACAAATTTAACGAACTTGCGCAAAGTAACTTGCAAGAATTCGCTTGTTTTCGCATCTTTAATCTCGCCAAACTCATCAAAGGCTTGCTTCACTTCAGCCAATAAAAATTCGTTGCCTGGCATCACAATGGCATTGACGCCAGGGGCTTCCATAATTTGCCGCAAATGTAATTGGGCCCGAGAAGAACCTTGGTCGTAATAAGAAGCACCAATAATCAGCACTGGCTTATTATCCAAAGGATGGATTTTAAAAGATAACCATTCGATCAGACTTTTTAAATTTGCGGGAACAGTATGATTATGTTCCGGCGTGGCAATAATCACCCCGTCAGCCTGTTCAATTTTACGTTTCATAAACTGAATCGGACCACTGTCAGTTTGGTCATTACTTTGATTAAATAAAGGAATATCCTTGGTATCTAAAATTTCTAAGTCAAACAAATCGCCGTTATGAACGGCAATATATTTCATCAATAGTCGGTTATAAGATTGATCTGAATTCGAACCCACAATGCCAACAAGTTTCATTATGATCACCTCAATTAAATTTTATCCCAAGAAAAGTTTTGAACTTCTTGTTGATTGATTTTTTTAGTGTGCACTAATTGATTGGTTAACTTAACAAAGTCCAAGAAGTCAGCGAATAGACCGGCCAATTTAGCAACCTGCTGTTGGTCTTTTAGATTACCTTGCTCATCAAAGGCCGTTAAAGAATGCCCTAATAAGAATTCTGAGCTAGGCATGATCCGCGCGCGTAATTCTGGTGCATCAAGAATCTGGCGTAAATGTGACTGGGCTCTAGAAGACCCTAGCGAGCCGTATGAAGCTCCCGTGATCATCACTGGTTTGTCCACGAAAGGATGCTCACCATAAGAAAACCAAGCTAAAGCATTGGATAAACTTGCTGGCACTGAATGATCGTATTCAGGCGTACTAATAATCACGCCATCACTAGCCATGATCTTGGCATCAATCGTTTGGACTAATGGCGGCAATTTCTTATCGGCGGGCTTGTCAAACATTGGCAAATCTGCAATTTCAATCAATTCAATTTTGGCTTGGTCGGCGAAATGACGTTGCATGAACTGTAATAACTGGCGATTAGTTGAGGCAACTGAATTCGTACCGACAATAGCAACAAAGTTTTCCATGATTTAACTCCTTTGATATGAGTGTGCTCACTTATTAGTTTACTATTATATTGTAAGCGTTGCCGTAATAAGTTTCAATCAGAATTTTGTACCAGCCCAAAATGTGCTGACTGATAAATTTGGCCAGTCTGGCTGACTAAACAGCACTCTATGCCCGGCATTGCAGCAACAATTCCTAAAATATCGCTGGCACTTTTACCAAACAACATCGTCGTCCACAACTCGCCGTCAACTGATTGAGGCGACTTAATACTAACACTCGCCAGATCAGTCACGATTGGATAACCAGTCCGCTTGTCAAAAATATGATGATAACGATGTCCATTGACCTGCAATTGGCGTTCATAAATACCCGATGTCACTAAAGATTGGTTGCTCAAGGCCACTGTCCCTAAAAGTTGGCTTTGATCACCTTGCGGATCACGCAGCCCAATCTGCCAAGGTGTTGACTGGTCACCATCAGCAGAATCCGTCAATGCCACGACATTGCCGCCTAGATTGAGTAACGCCCGCTGAACATGCTGTTGACGCAAATAAGTAGCTAGTAAGTCAGCAATATAGCCTTTTGCTAAAGAGCCTAAATCAAGGGTCATCCCCGGCGTCGTAAGATAAATTGCCTGCCGTTGCTGATCCAATTCGATTTGATGGGGATCAGTTAAAGTCAGCGCCTGTTTAATAGCCGCATCTGTCGGGACATGAGCGTCGTCGAACCCAATTCGCCATTGCTGCACTAACGGACCCAAGGCAATATTTAAATTACTGTTGGGCAATAAACTGTATGTTTTACCTAGTGCAATTAAATCATAGAGTTCTGAGTTAACCACCGTCCAGCATCGACCAGCATTAGTGGCCAACCTCATCAATTCTGAAGTGGGATCGTTAGCGCTGAAACGATGTTCGTAAATCCGTAGACGTCGTTCAACTTCCGCTAAAAGTTGTTCGGCCTGAGGATGGTCGATGGTCACGGTGATGACGGTGCCCATTAAATAGATTTTTTGCGTTGCTGACATTTACCCACCCTTTTTCAATCGTAATTAAAAGCTTAACCACTACAAAAATGACGAACCATCTTACTTAAAATCATTTTAAAAATCTAACTTGTAACGTCACGGAAACAACTAACAGCAACAAGGCCTAGGAGCGACCACAATTTTCCCGGGTTGCCTTTTATTTTCCTGCCATCGCTTTAAAACAGTCGACCAATTCCTGCTGTAATTCACGTAAAGGACTGTTTTTCAAAGTTACCACGTAATTGGTCGTGGTTAAATGTTGACCAGGTAAAATTAAGCGCACTAATTGACCTGCTTGCAAATAAGGTTGGGCCAAGGGCGTCGGCAAAATGGTGACGCCTAAACCGGCGAGAGCGGCTTGGATCAAGACTTGTGTGTTAACACTTTCCAGCATGGGAACCACTTCGACGCCTAACTGACGAGTTGCCATCCCAAAAATATCACGCAAAGTACTGCCAGGTTCTCGTAATAAAAAAGGTACCGTCAATAATTGCTGCTTAGTTAGCCGCGTTGTTGGCAAGAAATCTGGAGCAGCCACGATTAATAATTCGTACTGTGATAGCGGTTCGGCTTGAAAAGACTGACTCGCTTCGTAACCTTCAATTAATGCCAGATCAATTTCGCCACTTAGCAGACGATTTTTAATTTGTTGGACATTTTCAGCGTAACACGTTAGAGGCGTTTGGGGATGTTGCTGGCGAAAGTGCTTTAAGGCTGTTGGCAATAATTCTTGGCCAATCGTTAAACTGGTCCCCAATCGTAGTGGAATCCGCTGTGCTTGGTCAGAATGGCCATATTGGGCCAATTCATTAAATTCTGTCAACAGTCTCGTCGCTCGGATTCGAAATTGCCGGCCAGCATTATTTAAGGATAAGCGATTATCAATCCGATCAAATAAGCTCACACCAATACTTTGTTCCAATTCGCGAATTGTTTTAGAAATTGCTGGTTGACTCAGAAATAATTGTTGCGCCGCCTTTGTCATTGAACCGGTTGCCGCCACCGTGGTAAAGATTTCCAGTTGGCGAATATTCATGCTGTCACCTCATAACTGTTTAGTTATGGCCAGTATACTAAAGATGTATTTTTAGTCAATGCTAGCGACCACTATACTAAGGTTAAGGGGTGAAATCATGCAAACTAATTGGCGTCTTTTTAAAGTTTATTTATTGGCGGGCACCTTTACTTTTTCAGGTGGCATGGCCATGTTACCCGTCATTGAACGTGAGCTTTGTCAGAAATCACATTTGATCAGTCAACAAGATCTTTATGAATACACTACTTTGGCCCAAACTTTTCCCGGGGTTATCGCGCTGACGAATGCGTGTTTCGTCGGCAAAAAAATTAATGGGACTAGTGGCATGTTTGTGGCTGGCCTCGGTGCAATTTTACCGGCCTTTGTCTTAATGTCGGCTGCAACAGCACTCTACCAGCAGCTGCCACAAACTGGTCTAATTTTAAATATCTTAACCGGGATTCGTGCAGCCTCGGCTGGCCTATTATTTAGTGCTGCCTTTACTTTAGCCCGTTACAATTTACGCGATGTTGGGTCAATTCTATTAGCTCTGATTTGCTTTGGCTGCACGCTATTTAACTTACTTAGTGCGCCGAGCCTCATTATTTTGGCAGCAAGCGTAGGACTACTGCTTGGTAGCCGCCAACAAAAGGAGCGTGATTGATCATGCTAGCAATCACCTTGGCTTTTCTTAAAATTGGCTTCTTAGGTTTCGGTGGCGGTTATGCCATGTTGTCGCTGATCTTTTCTGAAGCCGCCCATTTCGGTTTAACTGTGCAACAATTTGCTGACCTGAATGCTTTAGACGGTTTGATTCCCGGCCCGATCGCGATTAATTCCGCAACTTACGTGGGCCAACTGTATGGTGGCTTTGGTACGGCCTTAGCAGCCACTCTAGCTGTTTGTGTGCCATCATTAATTATTGTGCCGCTATACACTCATTTCGAAGCAAGACTGAATGATCATTGGCAAGTTCCGGCGTTGCTCAAGGGCATTAAGTCGGCGGCGGTTGGCTTAATTCTCGCAATTGCGGCCTTGTTAATGCTCACCATGGTCGGCAACGTCACGACTATTACCGACTGGTCAAATTATCAAGCTGACTGGTTGAGCTTGATCATTATTATCTTCGTTGCTACCGCTGACCTGCGTTGGCATTTAAATCCACTACTGTTAATTTTACTGGCCGGACTGTTAGGTGGGATCAGTTATTATTTGTAGCTTGGCGCTAATGATTGCTAACTTGACACCGCGGCGTTAATTGTTAAGATTGAATTTATTAATTCATAAGTGGTGATCAAATGAAATTCCATCGTGCCAGTCAATTAGTTATCTCTGGTTTACTTTTTAGCAGTGTGATTGCATTAATTTCGTTCTTATTCTTAATTATTGAAGAACAGCTAACCCAGCTTATTTGGGGCGACTTACCCCAATTATTGGGTCCAAATTTATACTTACTAGTCGAATTGCTAATTTGCTTAATTGGCGGTTTATTGGTCGGCCAAATTCATCAGGTCTGGGGTGATTTACCAAATACCACCCAGACCACCATGGCCGAGTTTAAACAAACGCAAACCGTTCGTTATCAAAATATTTTTAAACATTTAGCCACCGCAACGGTGATTTTAATTTTCGGTGCTGGTGTTGGCCCAGAAGCAGCGTTACTCAGTGCCGTAATTGCCTTATCTGTTTGGCAAGCTGATAAATTACGGTATCAATATTTTCATCAGGCTGAATTTAAAGCTGCGGGATTTGCCAAGAGTTGGTTAATGCGCCTGCACCCTGTCAAATATCGCCAAACTTATCAGGCCGATTTAGCCAAACAAGCGAATCGCAAAACAGCCAAAGAATTGCTATACACGTTATTGTTGATCAATGGCTTAACGACCTTTATGATTCTCATGCGGCTAACTAAACAGCCCACCTTCATTACGAAAATGGGCCAATCGCGCTGGCAATGGTCAGAACTATGGTTGATCATTCCCGCGATTATTTTTGGATTATTGTTTGGCTGGCTCTATCAACGATTTAGCACTGGTTTGCAACGACTTAGTCAACATTTTGCCAGCAAGGTACGTAGCAAAGCTTTAATTGGTGCGGGAATTATTTTCATTTTTGCTAGTGTGGTGCCGCGGTTACTTTTCTCAGGGCAACCATTTCTCAGTTTGGTGCCACAATTTAGCGCCCACCAAGCTGCCAGCACCTTATTCTTAGCAGCAATTCTCAAATTAGTCTTCCTGCAACTTTGTTTAAAAACCGGTTGGGTTGGCGGCGATATTTTCCCAATCACCTTTGCAGCTATCTTGCTCGGCTTTGGCTGGGCCCATTTACTGCCGGGCTTCGATAGTTTATTGATTGTCGCCGTTGTGGCAGCCAGTGTGGCAACTTGCGTTTTGAAATCGCCAATCTTTCCTAGCATCTTCATTGCCTTGTTTTTCCCGGCCAATCTAGCGCCAGTTTTTCTGCTGATTATTTTAATCTTCGTTCTGCTGCAAAAATTAACCACAAAATGGTCACAGCGACAAGCTGGTAAGGCCGAATAACCGCGGAATGCTATTTTGACCGGTTCTTGTCTTGAACATAGCCACCGCTGATGAATAATTAAAAACTTGTGCGGGATTTAAAACAGAATTGAGTCTGACTGCATTCCGGGCTGCTTGGCGTGGAACGCGGCCGACACTGATTGAAGCTTTTTTCCAAAAGTCTCCAATACAGGTCTTATTGTAAGTGCTAAAGCACTAACAATAATTTGGCGGCTGACGCCAAGATCCCTCCATTCCGTCTGGAGTTGAATTTGCACACTCAATTACTGCGAGTGGTTAAGACAATTATGGCGGGATTAATGAGCTAAATTTCAATTGTGGTCATAGTTGAATAGTGGTTAAAAATAGCCTGATTGACAGTTTCTAGTTGCACTAGAACTGTCAATCAGGCTTTATTGGTGGCAAGTTTCACCCTTCTAAACAGTGGCGATTAACTTTGTTAGTTTAAGTGGTGGACTAATGATTGTCATGAATAGCTAATTACAGGCTGTAACATAAGTTGAAATCTGGCACGATCTTACTAGACTGCCCTTAAATACTAGCAAAGATAGGGTGAACTAAATCAACTCCAGACGGAATGGAGGGCATGGTTGTCAGCCGCCAAATTGTTCTTAGTGGCTATGCCGCTTAGAACAAGGCTTGTATTTGAGATTGTTGCGCTAGCAATAAGCTCAAATCAATGCCGGCCGCGTTCCACGCCAAGCAGCCCGGAATGGAGTCAGACACAATTCTGTTTCAGACTCATGTCACAGTTCAACTCATCTCGAGCGTCGTTTTAAATACCGGCTCAGTAACGTTGTTGCTCCTAAGGCGAGCAGTAAAATTGCATAGGTACTCATGAATCGTTGAATAGTTTCGCCGGTTTGTGGCAAAAGTGGCTGCTGCTTGGTCGCTGGTTTTTCTGGTTTTTGATTAACTGGTGGCTGTTTAATTAGATTACCTTTGCCACCACTATCAACCAACGTGTTCACTAAATCATAGCCGTTGACCGTGGTTTGATAATCAGGGACGGCTGTTTCAGCAATCTCATATTTAATTTGTTGGCCTGCTTGATACTTTGGTAAACCTGTAAATTGATATTGCCAATTCTCAGTCGCATTAACCATTTGACTCTTGATCAATTCGCCGTTAGCCAATAACTGCACTTCAATTTTGGTTGGCCGTTTGCCGGCTGCATCAGCTTGATCTTGCCAGGTTTTCGTACCCGCAATGGTGATTAATTCAGGTACATGAACGTTGGTGATGTTCGTTCCAGAAATAACGCTTTGATAACCAGCCGGTACTTGGGCTTCCTTGACTGTGTAATTGATCAACTGGCCTTGACTATATTTGGGCTTGTTGCTAAAACGATATTGCCAATTATTCGTGGCCGTCACTACTTGGGCATCAACTTTAACTTGATTGGCATACAACTCGACCACAATTTTGTCAGGTCGTAATCCATCTTGATCATCAGCATCGGCCCAACTTTTCTGACCGGAAATTGTAGTCACACCAACTTGACCGTTGGCATTGCCTTTCGCACCTAAATCAACTTGTGCAGATGAAGTACTGTTTTCAGTATTCTGGTCAATATTCGTTTCTTCACCATCACCAGTTCCCGGTCGTGTCGCCGTAATACTGGCCGTATTTTTCAGCGAAATATCCTTACCCGCGGTTAAATAATCTTCATCAGTAATCGTCGTCGTATAAAAAATATTGACCGCTTCAGTCATTGGCCCATGCCAAACCAGCTTCAGCGTCTCGCCATCAGTTTCGATTGTATAGTTTTCTGGAGGCACTGGCTGATTAGAACCCTGATACTCAACACGAATTGAATCAAGGTCCAAAGTTTGGTTGGACGTGTCCAAAGTGTCGATCACAGTCACATTATTTAAAGTGTCCCCTTGACTATTAATCAGAATTTGCCATTGCGCCTTAGTGTGATAACCAGCTTCATTCAACTCATCCAGCGCCCAACCCGCCTTCAAAATATAGAGGTCATCTCCGTCGATTGGCGGTTCTTCACCAGCTTTAGTGCCTTTGATTGTAAAATTCAAATCACCATGACGCTCTTCAGTATGTGTGCTGTAATAATCATTAAAAACAATTTGACCGCTACTTTCACCTTGACGACCAATAAAGGTACCGACCACATTACCGTCTGGATCAGTAATCTCAACTTGATAATTCTGTTGAAAAGCGGTACCAGCTGGCAAATTCAAAGTGGCATAGTCGCCATCATTAATTGCTAAACCATCAGCAATTTGCCAATGATAATTGATATTCTCGCTATTCCAAATCGTCCAATCACTGGCATCAATCGGCCGGCCTTGACTGTCTTTTGCGTCTAAACTACCTAAGCCGTCAACCGTAATTTCTTGACCAGCTCGCGTTGCCGCCGACAAAAAATAAGTCGGTAAATACAGAAATTGGCTGATCAGTGTCACCATGACTACCAATACATAAAACCAATGACGCTTGCTAATTTCCTGCATATTTTTCAAATGAATCTCCCCAATAACTTTGATTTTCATCGGCCGTTAAATAATTTTTTAATTATTCATGGCTTCAAAATTTAGTTATATTCTAGCATGAATCACAAGCTCACTACCGTCGATTCACCAGCAGAAAATCGCCTTTCGCGGGAAAGTGACTAATTGCTACTTAGTTTGTACCAAATTCAACCAAGAATTTGCGAACCAAATAAAAATACCAGCTCGACCTAAAACAGCGGTCAAGCTGGTATTAAATTTAATTCATCTTATTTTAGTTGGTTAGTTTCACAGCCAGCAAGCCAGGAGTGGCGTCAAAACCAGTTCTGTTTATCAACCTCATTCACAGGCGCTTCTGACTGAAAAAAGCATTTAATTTGACCATTCCACGCGCCGTAATAAAGTACAGCCACCGAGAATAATTAAGAAAACACCTAAGACAACTGCTAATTGATTCGTTACTTCACCAGCTTGTGGTAAAGCTCGTTGCTTGGTTGCCAATGGCTTTGTTTTTGCTTGAACGCGGTTTGTGGCAACTGTTTTAGCATTTTTGGGAACAGTTGGTAAAACTGGTGTTTGTGGTGTGATCGTCTGTGGTTGTTTCGGTTCAGTTGGTGTGACTGGCACATTAGGTGTCTTCGGCAAGTAAGTGTTACTAATGTCAAAGCCGGTAATTTCAGTCTGATAATTAGTCACCGCATCTTCTGTAACCGTATAAACAATCTTCTGTCCATTTTGATAAACTGGCAGCGGATCAAAACTGTATTGCCAGTTATCTTTAGCGGTAACTTTCTCACTGGCAATGGTCACGCCATCAGCCACTAAATTAACAATAATTGACTCTGGCCGTTGATGAGCCTGGTCATTATTATCTTGCCAAGTTTTAGTGCCAGTGATGGCTGTGGTTGCCGGTGTGTGGGTGTTAGTAATATCGTTACTGCCCTTAGCTATCGACGTCGTATACCCGTCAACAGCATCTTCAGCTACCGTATAAGCGATTGCCTTCCCCGCTTTGTTCAGCGGCAAATTAGTAAAACTATACTGCCAATTATCTTGAGCAGTCACTACTTTAGTTCCGACTTGCTGACCATCAGCTAATAAGTGAACGGTAATCTGGTCGGGGCGCTGGCCATCTTGATTATCAGCATCGTTCCAAATCTTTTGCCCACTGACTGTAGTTGTTTCAGGCGTGTAACTATTGGTAATATCGTAGCCGTTGATAGTACTAGTGTAGTCATCCACCTTATCTTCAGACACTGTATACTTAATCTCTTTACCAGCATGATAGACTGGTTGATCAGCAAAAGTATATTTCCAGTCGTCAGCGGCGGTCACCGTTTTGGTGCCAACTTGGGTGCCATCAGCTAATAAGTGAACAGAAATTTTTTCAGGACGTTTGCCATCTTGATTATTGGCATCATTCCAAGTCTTTTGACCGCTGATCGTGGTGACGGCATCTTGATAGGTATTGGTCAGATTCATTCCATCAGCTACACTCGTGTATCCCGCCGGCAAATTAGCTTCAGCGACATGATACTGAATTAATTTTCCTTTGGTTGAATCATACTTAGGTTCATCTTTAAACTCATATGACCAAGTGTTGGCATCTCCTGAAGCAGATGCCGTAACTGTTTGCTGATCAACTAAATCATCAGTGCCGTTACCATCTTTGTCGCCCCATAATTGAACCGTAATTTCGGTTGGGCGCTTACCATCATTATTATTGTTATCGGCCCAAGTTTTCTGACCATCAATTGTCGTTTGACCTTGGTTACCGCCGGCTGAACCACTGGCTCCGAGGTTTACCACTCCGGTAGCATTACGATTATCAGAATCAACAATCACTGCCTGACCACCATCAGGCGTCGCTTTGTTACCTGTTAGCACCGCGCTGTTCGTTAATGTAATTGGCGAACCTAAATTAAGATAGGCATCACTGGTGATCGTGGTCGTATACAGGATATTCAAATTATCGGCCAGTGTATCGTGCAACCATTGAAAAGTAAGCACGTTACCACTAATACTGATCGAATAATCAGTGCCTTCAACTAAGGGTTCCTTAGTTGTCTGGTTAGTCACAGAAATTGAATCTTCGTCTAAAGTTTGAATAGTGGTATCAATTGTATCAACAATTTTAACGTTAGAAAGTGTTTGTTGCTTAGAATTAACTGCCAGTTGCCATTGGACCTTTTTATAAACGCCCTTTGTTTCACTTGTGGGGTCACCCCAGCCAGCTTTGCTTAACAGCGTGTCAGCACTACCACCAGACGTACCATCAGGTGTTTTGGTGCCAGCAATCGAGAACTTTAGCTGACCATTGCGACCTTCATTGAGCTTTGAAAAGATATCATTAAAAACTAACGTACCAGTTTGATCACCCTTTTTGGCAGTAAAGTTACCCACAACTGTGCCATTATCAGTAATGGCAAATGAGTAATCCTCCTGGAAGGTAACATTATTGGGCAAAGTCAAGGTGGCATAATCGCCATCATTAACTGGTACCCCATCAGCAATTGACCAATCATAAACAACCGAATCTTTATTTTCAGTGGTCCAATTGCTCGTATCTAGTGGTTGACCATTCACATCTTTAGCATCAGCACTGGTCAAACCAGAAACCGGTGCCGGATTGCCTGAACTTGTCGCCGCAGCAACAAAAGAAGCTGGCAAATATAGGAATTGGCTGATCACGGTGATCAACACAACTGCCATATAAATCCAGCGTTGTCTAATTTTATAACCATTACTCATATTACAATCGCCCCAATAATTAAACTCAGTTAATCAGTCCGGCTTTGGTTAAATTTAGTCCCCACAATAATTATTAAACACTAATCATTCGCTAAATTAGCATCAGCTTTTTGGCATACTTAACTTAACTTTATTGTAGCATAAAAGTAATATGTTATTACAGAATTTTATATTAGTTTAACCATACTCTAATGATAAAAAAGCGTATTCATTTTATTTACGCCATTTTTCTAAACGATACAGCTGTTCTTCGTCTGGTTGTTCATGACCCGATTTAAACTGATAACCGAATTTCTGATAAAATTTCAGCGCCGTAATTGAAGCCGGTATTTCAATTCTTTTAGCTTGCTTGAAATAGGTGTCATTTTCCAGTGTTTGCATAATTTGCCGACCAATTCCCAGACCTTGTGCTTCTGGGGCAACAAAAATATTGAATAGGCTCATTTCATCGGTTTTATCCCAATAAGGGCCAATTGCTCCAACGCCAACTAATTGTTGTTCCTGATAGAAAACATAAAAATGAGTGGCTTGGGCTTTCTTAATAAAATAAGCCGCCGTCAATCGCTGTACATCATTTTCAATATATTCGGCAGGATAATCGTGACGATTGGTGACACGCAAGGTATGAGCAACCAACGCGGCCACTGCATCAGCATCTTTCACTGTAAAAATTCGACTATTAACCATCAGCTAATGCCTTCTTTGATTTGTTTATTCAAAATCGTACACCGTCGCGACACTTTCGACAATAATTAAATTTTTGATATGTAATTGAAGCCACTGCTTTTCATACTACATTTTCTTAAACGTGTGAGGAGCAGCAGCTGCTCCCACACTCTTTTTCGGTTTGCCATCTTTTTGAAAGCGCCTTATACTAGGAGAATACTGATTAGAAGAAGGTTTATTGTTTAATGGAGCGATTACAACACAAAGTACTTTACGGTTTTGGCGATTCTTTAATTTTTGGTCATGAATTACATATTGGCATGTTAGATGATTTTGCTCAACGCCATCAACTAGATTTCCACAATTTTGCAGCTAATGGGGCCACGGTTATTCCCACCCAGCCATCTGACCATACTTGGTCTAGCGACAATCATGTGCCAGATTTAGTCACCCAGATCAATCAGGCACCGGCGACAGCTCCAGACTTAATTATTTTTGACGGGACAACGAATGATGCGATTTCTTATGTTGATCAATTGCATCCCCTAGGCGAAATTGCCGGTGATTTTAAAAAAGCTAGTTTTGACGCCAACACTTACTGTGGCTGTTTTGAATTAGCTTTGACCCGTTTGCGCGAACGTTACCCACTAACGCCGGTTTATTTCGTTGGGGTGCATCATATGCCTTCAATCCCACTAGCGCGCCAAGATCAGGTTCAAGCAACTGCTGCTGCCATTTGTGGCAAGTGGGGTATCCCAGTGATTGATTTATATCATGGCGGCCAAATCAATACTTTTATTCCGGAAATGGCGCAACTTTATTCTTATAATAGTGGTGATCATCCTCATGATGGTGGTGATGGGACTCATTTGAACGCCGAAGGTTATCAACGTTACTACACACCAATTCTTGAAGCGACAATTACACCAACATTTAATTACTAGTCGCTCCTTAACTAGTAACGGCAGGGGGCGTGGAACGCTGTGGCCGTCGATTTGAACCAATTCCAAACCAAATTGTTTCAAATTCGAGGCTTATTCTAAGCGATAAATCGCTAAGAATAATTTCACAGCTGACGCCAATCGCTCAGCCCCTGCCTAGTTAAACTAACAGAATCCAGCACCACTAATTTAGAAGAACAGATTGCAGAAACTAACTAGGCCTGTTTAACAATTTTTCTGGATAAAATACTAGAAACTGTCAAGCAGGCTTAGTTTTGGGCACTATATGGTTGTTATGACAATTCAAATTAAGTTGATTAGTCCCACTATATTGCCTTAAAATCTAGCAATGATAAAATGCACTAACTCAACTCCGGACGAAATGGAGGGATCTTGTCGTCAACTGCCAAATTATCGTTGGTGCTTTAGCACTTACGATAAGACCTGTATTGAAGATTTTTTGCAAAAAAAGGCTTCAAGCAGCGTCGGCCGCGTTCCACGACAAGAAGCCCACAATGGAGTCAAAACCAGTTCTGCCTACCAGCCACACTTTAATAAAGAACCTTTTTAGCCAAGATTAATTAAGAAAAGTTATTGCTGAGATATTTACAAAGCCAGTCGCTTCATGCTAAGATACTGGCAACAAGATAACAACGACCATAAGTGAGCTCAGTAAGTTAGTTGGTCTGAACAGTGACTTAGGAATAGTGAAAACCTAGGCAGCTACCTACTATTCTGAATAACCCTTGCTTTGTTTCTAACCGAATTGTTTCGAGAGATCATGACATAGTAGGCTTAGACGTTCCTGCAACGTTACCAGTGGCAGCAGATGTTTGTCTGCTGATTTGAGCTGGTTTAGTTGAGCTAAACAACTTGGGTGGTACCGCGAAAAAAGTCTTTCGTCCCTAGATCATGGGGCTGAAAGACTTTTTTTATTTTCCCTAATAAACATTAAAGGAGCAACTTGCCATGCATTTAACTATTCCTCAAAACTATGATCCCAAATTATCCGTTCGCGATACCCAAGCGGCGATTCGTTATATTCGCGAAACTTTCCAGGATGAATTTGGTCAAGAATTACAACTTTCACGTTTATCAGCACCAATGTTCGTTGAACAAAGTACGGGCCTAAACGACAACCTTAATGGGATTGAACAACCTGTCTCCTTCACCATGAAAGATTTACCGGACCAAACGATTGAAATCGTTCATTCCTTGGCTAAATGGAAGCGTGTTGCCTTGAAACGCTATGGCTTCCAACTGCACCAGGGACTTTATACTAATATGAACGCGATTCGCAAGGATGAAGACCTGGACAATATTCATTCGATTTACGTTGATCAGTGGGATTGGGAAAAAATTATTAGCCGTGATGAACGTAATTTAACGACGCTAAAACAAACAGTGCAGCAAATTTTTAAAGTCATTAAACATATGGAACACGAAGTTTGGTATAAGTTCCCCCAAGCTGTTCATCATTTACCTGATGAGATTCATTTCATCACCAGCCAAGAATTGCTGGACCGTTATCCAGACCTGGCACCAAAAGAACGCGAAAATGCAATTTGTCAGGAATTAGGTTGCGTTTTTCTGATGCAAATTGGCGATACGTTGACGAATGGCCAACGTCACGATGACCGCGCCCCTGATTACGATGATTGGCAATTAAACGGCGATATTTTATTCTGGTACGAGCCCTTACAAAAAGCACTAGAAATTTCTAGTATGGGCATTCGCGTTGATGCTGAGGCGATGCAACGTCAACTTAAAATTGCGCACCAAGAACAACGGCTGAGTTTGCCTTACCACCAAATGATTTTGAACGGCGAATTGCCCTACACCATTGGCGGCGGCATTGGCCAATCACGCCTATGCATGTTATTGCTCGGCAAAGCTCACGTCGGTGAAGTCCAGGCTAGTGTTTGGCCCCAAGCCATGATTGACGAATGTGCAAAACATCGGATTCAAATTCTTTAATTAAGTGATAACTTTTATTTAAAAGCAATTGATTGGTTGCTTTTAAATGTGATTTTAATTACAATTGTCCTATCAAATTGGAACCGAGTGATTTCTAATGAAAATTAAAACACTTTACCTCAAAATCATTTTAGGACTCAGTGCTCTTTTTATTGCCGGCTATACAACACTATTAACAATAATCATGATTAATTCTCCAGATGAACGGGCCCTTTTTACCGACCAAGTTTTCTTCGAAATTGCTTTGTATCTGACCGCGTTCATTAGTTGGGCAGCAATTTATTTTGCATATCGAATCTTACGCTTGATTGATCAACAAAAAGCCTTCACCACGGCCAACTTGCACTTTCTTCGACAGCTTCGCTATTTGGCAATTAGTGAAACCATTGTTGCCATCGGCCTGGCTGTGCCTTTCTTTCATTTCGGCATTTCTGGCATGCCCTTTGCCTTTCTCCTCGGCTTCACTATTTTATTAATTCCAATTATCATTGCAGCTGTTATTGCTGTCGCGGAGAAATTATTGGTCCAAGCAATTCAGTTACAGTCTGATTCTGACCTATTACTTTGATGAAAGACCTATTGTCAAGCAATGTTAAATTAGGCTACTTAGCTTGGTTAGATTAAATTGCAATGCTAGCGAAGTTAGCTATCACCCAGCAACCACCTGATCAAACTAATAAAATTGAGCCCCACTATTTGCATAAACCAGCGTGCAGCACAAAAATGGTGTGACAACTCTATTCTCAGTAGAGATTGTCACACCATTCTTTTGCTGTTCAACTATTATTACAAATTAAAGTTAGTAATGAGCCCCACTACCACTGCCTTAACCACCAACAAAGTTGAAGTGATCCACCTCAACTCCAGACAGAATGGAGGGCGTGGTTGTCAGCCGCCAAATTATACTTAGCGATTTATCGCTTAGTATAAGGCTCGTATTTGAAACAATTTGGTCTTTAATTGGTTCAAATTGATGCCGGCAGCGTTCCACAACCAGCAAGCCCGCAATGAAGTCAAAACCAGTTCTGTTTTAACATCCCCTTCAGCATTCAGTGGTTTGGCGTTTTAATCAGTAATCCAATTCATTCTTAATAGTGCATTGGTCGATTGGGACTGGCCAGCATTAAATCGCTGATCACCGCCAGCTTAGCAGTGTCACCAGCGCCTTTATTTTCCTGACGGTAACTGTCGGTTAATGAATGGCTATAAACCTTCTGGTAGTCGTCCAAATTCAATTGGAAGTAAATGCAGCCGTCCTCATTAACACATGCCATTTGGCGATAGTCCAAGCCAGCGTAATCATCCAAATCTTCGACAAAGGAAATGCCGACTTCATATTGGCCATTGCTGAATTTATGTTCATGCTCATCTTTCAATTCATAATTCAAAGATTTCATCGCTTCGATCAATTCTTTCCAGCCAGACTTTAAGAAAGGTTTCGGCACCAAAATATCAATGTCATCGGCATCGAAAGTCACGTCGCTGATTTTCCATAATCCTAGTGAACCATATAAAGTTGGCATCGTCCGCAAATCACGGTTGAAAGTCTTGCCAATTCGTAAAAATTCAGTCATCAAATCTTGTTCACGCATCGTAAATTTCTCCATTCATTTTTTTATTTTTATCAAAGCAAGGAATCATTAACTATTTAGTAAAATCAAAATCTAATGGCGGCACCACAGCATCATCAGCCACCATTAGTGCTTGCGAGTTCTGGCCTCTAGTAGCAACTTCGCCACTGATACTGAAAGCATCAATTTCCGCCTGATTTTCAACACTGATGCTGGTTACCTTAGCCCCAGTTGTGCAAACATCGCCAGCAATCGCCAAGTTTTCAACATGGCCGCCACTTTTAACACTAATGGCATAGGCTGGTAGTTGCTGCAGCACACCCTTAACTAAGGAACGGCCAACACTACCATGTGTGGTTAAATGGCCGCGAACATGGAGCTGACCAACCTCTTTGGAAATTTGAATCCCAATCGAACCATCACCAAAAGTTTCAATCGATTGGAAAATACCTTCGCGCAAAGTCCCGTCATATTGGTTATAACCCCGTGCACCAAGCCCGAAAGTTTGGATTGCCGCCGTAAACTCGATGCGATTAACAATGCCGAAATTAACAAAGCCAATTCCTGACGGGCCATAAGAAGTAACCGGGCCATTAACCCGCCAGTGATCAACACTGCCCCAAGCGTCCAGCACCATATCATTAACGCCATAAGTCACTGTTTCGCCATGTTGGACAATTTCTTTAGCGTAGGCGCCATAAACGATAAAAATAGCGCCGGTAATAATATTGGCCACACCTTCAGGAATTAAACCAGTACTATAAACATGATTGGTCATTAGCATACTGACTTCAACGCGGCCGCCTTGATCACCAGCGCCGCTAATAAAGACACCGGAGCCAATGACCGGCGCATTTTTCTGGCCGATTGTCAGATGTTGGGCTTTTAATTTAATGCGACTGTCCGCGTTGGGATTAAAATTATAAACTGTTAGCGCACCTTGCAAAACATTAACACCATATTTCTGTGGTTGCTCCAAATACTTGCGCGCATCAGCAGCAACAATATTAACATTATCAAGTGAAAGCGCCGCCCACAAGCTCCCCGCGCGCATAATAAAAGAAAATTGACCGACGATCGTTAAATCTTCAAAGACAAACGAGCCTAAATCTTCCGTTTGACCGGCATTATAAATCGCCCGCTGATCAACGGCGGTTTGAATATTAAGATTACGAATTTGGTTGTTGCTAGTCACGCCAATTCCATCACTGGCAGTAAATAGCAACATTGGCACGGCCAAGTTTTCCTGGACTGCACCATTCAGCACCACACCAGCCGGTAATTTAAGCGAATGTAAAGCAATAATATTGCGCGTGATGGTGATTTCTGTGGCTTCAGCTGTAATGGCCTGAACCAACTCCCTAAAGTTCGCAACTTGCACCATTTCGTTCAACATCCTTCCCTTTTTAAAGACAGTCTACCGCGCCCATAGAAGCTGGCTCAATTAATTAAGCTCCACTACAATCACTTTCTTGTCTAGGCCGGTCACCATTAAAACTGGACTAAGATGTGGAACGTCGCAACAACTATGGACGTGGTATGATGGAGCCGATAGTTAATCTTTCAGAGGGGACACCTAGCATGCTTAACGAAGCAGCATTAAAGCGTTTGATTATTCAGCAACCAGAATTATTTGAAATTCTGCAAATAACGGCCACATTGAATTTAGCCGACAGTTGGCTGTGCGCTGGTAGCTTACGCAATTTTATTTGGAATAAATTGGCTGGTCGACCACCATTTGATCAACAAAGTGATGTGGACATTATTTTCTTTGATCGAACAATTTCCTACGAGAAAACAGTCCAGTTAAACCGGCAATTGCGCCAAGCACAACCGAAATATAACTGGGAATTAAAGAATCAGGCCTTTATGCATCACCATAATCCTCACACCGCACCCTATCATTCAAGTCGTGATGCAATTCGTCATTTCCCAGAGCGTTGTACTGCCATTGGCGCTCGTTTGAATCCGCGCACGCAACAATTAGAATTATTTCTGCCCTATGGTTTGGCTGATATAACTCGGTTTGTAATTGCGCCAACGCCCTATTTCGCCAATGATCCCGAGAAAATCGCTGTTTTCAAACAACGAGTTGCTAAAAAAACTTGGCAGCAGCAATGGCCACAACTACAAATTGTCCTGCCACAATAACACTAGCAAATAAAAAAAGACCTTAACAATTATTTTTCAAAATTGTTAAGGCCTTTTTTAATGATTGATACCCGTAAATGGATTATTTTGCTTCCTGCTCAGGATGATTTTTAAAAATAAAGAACTTGGATAAAATGTAGTTGCCAATAATGGCCAAGACTTGACCGACAACTTTCGAAGCCGTGCCATTACCACTTAACAGCGTAATGCCGACCCATAAAGTCGCGGATTCAATTAGGAACGTTAACAGCCGCGTGCCGTAGAACGCCAACATTTCGCGACCAACTGTTTTCGATTGGTGGCGAAAAACAATCACGCGATCAACCCAAAATCCGGTTTGAACACCTAAAAACCAAGCCACAATATTCGCAAATTGATAATTTAAATGTAAGGCATTGTAAAGAATGAAAAACGTGCCAAAATTGACGATTACTGAAACAACGCCCCAAAGCAAATAACGAAACGCTTGCTTCGCATTGCTTTCAGTCGCTACTGGATCAGCTTGTGCTGAAAATACTGGTTCAGCGTCATTGATACCTTCAGAAACCCCGTCTAAAATTTTCACGAATTGATTGTCATTAGTATTTGTTTGCTTAGTCATAAGATTATTCTCCCGAAATTATACTCACTCCTTTATATTAAACCTTTTTACGACTATTAAAACAATTATTGTGCCTTTAATTACCGAAATCATTTAAAAATTAATCATCATTATTAACGGCCACTTGGCGCTTCAAAACAATCGGCAAGTTAATCCTGAGCACCATTTATTTCTTCAGTAAATAACTTGCGATCATAGAGTTTGAAAAATGGATAGTAAATGATGATCGACAAAATTAAATTAACGAATGCTAAAACAACGGCACCTAAATTGCCACTGGTCCCGATCCAGGCGCCGATCCCCACTGGTAATATCCAAGCCATCGCCGAATTAACCACCGACACCCAACCAACTTTTATGGCGAAATAGGCCGTCGACGCTAACACAATTGGATTCACGAGGAACGGAATAATCAAATAAGGATTGTAAACAATTGGCGCCCCAAAGATCACCGGTTCATTAATATTGAAAATTCCCGGCACAATGGCGGCCCGTCCTAAAACTTGTAACTGCTTTGACTTGGCATTAAATAACATCAACAAGACTAGCCCCAAAGTGCCACCAGCACCGCCAATGAAAACCCACATATTAATAAAGTCGCCAGCAAAAACATGGTGCGCCCCGTTAATATTTTCGGTCAGTAAAACCAACAAAATCGGGTTCACAAAACTGTTTTTAATAATCGCGGTACCGTGAACACCAACAATCCATAATAAATGAATCAACAAGAGGATCACAACCATGCCGAGCCAAGAGCCAGTCAGATTTTGGACAAAACCAAAAGGAATTAGCAGCAGTGCGTGCAAATCAGTGCCTAATAACCCGAGAATTGTAATAATGGCGATCATCACGAAGGCAATTAAAATGGCCGGAATCAGTGAAGCAAAAGAACGACTGACCCCTTCTGGAACACCGGCCGGCATTTTAATCGTCCAATGATAAATCACACAAAGCCGATAAAGTTGCACCGCCAAAATGCCTAAAATAATCGCAATAAAAATCCCGATCCCACCAAAGCGAGTCAACCAACCATTGGTCAACGACACACCACTCACCGAGCCCGTGTTAGCCTTAATTGCGGTCGTCATTCCTGTTGCCGTGCCATCTCGCCAAGTAATCGTCGGAATCGACATTAGGAATGCGAACAACGACAGAATCGCCCCAGTAAAAGCATTCAACTGTGTTTCGCCGGCATTGCGGTACTCTTCAATATAGTAATAGCCCACAGCCAACGAATAATAAATCGCAATTGAACCTAGTGCCATCGTATTTCCTAAAGAATAAAAACCACTGAAGCGCAAAATCGTCTGTTGAAAGAATTTTGCGCCAGCTGGCAAAATTTGCGGTAAATTATTTAGAATTAAAAATATTGACGCCACGATGGTAAACGGTACCGCCGCCAAACTAGCATTCATAATCCCCCGAATGACTTTCGTATTGGCAACTTTATTTAGCGGTGGTAATAACCGTTGCTCTAAAAAGTTAAAGAATGATTTCATTGCTGTTCCTCCAATAATTAGTTTGCCCCATTAGTCTCATTATATCGGAGCCGCCTGACCATTGAATAACAAAAAGACTTGCTGGTTGCGGAACGTGGCCGATGTTGATTCAGTCAATCGAAATCCAAAGTTCAAAAGCATTAAACCAGGTGAATACGATCAAACAGAATTGAGTCTGACTCCATTCCGGGCTGCTTGGCGTGGAACGCGGCCGGCCGCAACGGAGTTGTTCGCCATTCTGTTCAAAACTAGTTAAAATTCAAATTGCCCAGCGACCACCGCCAAAATCGGGGAAGTCTTGGCACAATTCGGACCCTTTTATTTATCAGTCACTTCTTGCTGGTTAATTCTGCTTCATCAACAGCTTTTTGATAAATTTCAATCTTGCAATCAACTTTGGCTAAATAAGCTTGATCTTGGGCAATTCGTGCTTCAATATCTTTTTTCTGCTGCTTGACCAAAGCGAGACGTGCCGGCAAAGTGCTATCACCAGCTTCATACATTTCAATAAATTGGCGAATTTTAGCCAAGGGCATGCCGGTACATTTTAAACAGTTGATCAATTCAAGCATCCCAATATCGTCGCGCGAGAAATGACGATGGCTATTATCATCGCGCGCCAAGAATGGCAAAAGACCCATTTTATCGTAGTAACGAATCGTCGTAATCGGAATGCCGGTATCATTGGCAGCGTCTGAAATTGTTAATCCCATCTTTTTTCTCCTTTTTTAAAAAAAGTCCTTGACCTAAACTATGGTCGAGGTTTTAAAGTAGCAATTGTTGTGAATATTCGTTATGGTAATCGTGATTGAATGAGACGACGTGGTAATCATTACTGCTATGACCCCTCTTTCAAACGCGACTTAACTGAACTAACACAAGAGTATATCATTTTTCACACATCTTTTAAACGTGGTGATAGCCACAGATATTGTCTAAAGGAGGACAACTATGAAAAACATCAAAATCGGTCAGACTAACTGGGAAGCTTCGGCAGTAGCTCTAGGCATTATGCGGATGAACGTTTTATCAACAGCTGATGCTGCCAAAACTTTGGAAACCGCCGTAGATACTGGTATCAACTTTATCGACTCAGCAGATATTTATGGCATGGGTAAATCCGAAGAAGTTTTCGGGGCCGCGCTTAAGCAATCTTCATTAAATCGTGACCAATTATTTATTCAATCAAAAGGCGGCATTGTTTTTGATCCCGCTCGTTCACATGGCAGTTTAGTTTTTGGCAAGCGTTATGACTTCTCGAAACAGCATTTAATTGCTGCTGTTGACGGTATTTTACAAAGAATGCAAATTGATTATTTAGATTCATTTTTACTACATCGGCCTGATCCATTAATGGAATTGGACCAAGTTGCCGCAGCCTTCGATGAACTACAAGCTAGCGGTAAAGTTCGCCATTTCGGCGTTTCTAACTTTAATCCGGAGCAAGTTGCTATGGTTCAGGGCGCCGTTTCACAACGGTTGCTCATTAATCAATTGCAATTCAGCATCGCTCACACTGGCATGATTGATTACGGCCTGCACACTAATATGACTGACCCACGCTCAATCAACCATGATGGCGGCTTAATGGAATATTCTCGGCGGACCAACACCACTATTCAAGCTTGGTCGCCATTCCAACACGGCCTATTTGCTGGTACTTTCATTAATGATCCAGAATTTAAGGAACTAAATGATAAGCTAGCTGAATTAGCCGACAAGTATCATGCTAGCAAAAACGCCATTGCTGTTGCTTGGCTGTTACGGCATCCTGCCAGCGTCCAAGTTATGCTGGGCACCATGAATCCGGCACACATTAAAGATAGCGCTGCAGGCGCCGATATCACCTTAACGAAGCAAGAATGGTACGATGTCTACTTTGCAGCTGGCAACGATTTGCCATAAACAGTCACTCAAGTAAAATTTTTTTAACTGCAACAATCAAAAAAATCACGCTGACTTCGCCACAGGAAAAGCAACCTGTGTCTGTTGTCAACGTGA
The DNA here is from genome assembly GCF_003946645.1 of Lapidilactobacillus wuchangensis. Lineage (GTDB taxonomy): Bacteria > Bacillota > Bacilli > Lactobacillales > Lactobacillaceae > Lapidilactobacillus > Lapidilactobacillus wuchangensis. Next base: position 85,294 of record NZ_RHOU01000002.1, on the reverse strand, counting down.
TTTTTTTATGGCGCTTTGATTTCGACGCTTCCACCACTTACCTAAGAATAACTGCGACAGTCATGGACCTCGGATCTATTTTAGCAATTGTTAAGGTGTTGCCAGTCAGTTCTGAGCACACCATACTTCACCGAATCCCAATATTTCCCCTGCCAAAAACGTACTTGTGGCACGCGGGCCTCTAAATTCAAGCCCAATTTTTCAGCGACTCGCATCATGCGGACATTGCCAGACCAAGTTGTTAACCCAACATGGGGCAAATCTGTTTGAGCGAAAACCAGATCAAGCCACAGCTTTAGCGCTTGCGTGCCAATGCCATGTTGCCAAGACTGCTGCTGATAAATCACAATGCCGACATCGAGCCAACGTTGCAATGGGCCATCTTCGTAATAGGCCGAAACTTCGCCCACTAAGGTTTGATCGACCCAAATACCTTGGCGCATCCAATTATGAGACTTAAATTTTTGCTGAAACTCAGCTAACGTTAAAACTGGGTCATGAAAATAAGGGCCATTCCAATTTTGCCATTCTGAATTTCCTTTACCGTAAGCCAATTGCCATAATGGCAGAATATCACTGGCTGTTAAGGGTTTAATTGTGACTGCCAACTGGATACGCTCCTCTGAAATCCCGACCATTTAAATCGGGGCTGAAAACATCACGAACAAAAAACAGAGTAACGCTGCTTCAAACAGCAGCATGATGCTGGAACTAAAAACTAAAAATTTCCGTCGTTGCCGAATTGCGATAAATAAAATAATAAGCGTAAATAATGTGACTACACCGAGAATTAATGACATGAATCCACCTCCGCGTTAGTCATCTCATTACAAAATGATAGCGAAACTCAGGAGTTCCGTCAAGTTGCCTTCAAATTACGATACTTTAATCAAAATTCAAAACCATTAAAATCTAATGAAAGTGTTGAAACAGAATAAGTTCTGACTGCATTCCGGGCTGCTTGTCGTGGAACGCGGCCGACATTGATCTGAGCCTTTGTTACACAAAGTCTCAGATACAAGTCTTATTGTAAGTGCTAAAGCACCAACAATAATTTGGCGGCTGACGACAAGATCCCTCCATTCCGTCTGGAGTTGAGTTAGTTCACTACATTTTTGTTAGTGCTTAAGACAATTGCAGTGGGATTAATCAACTTGATTTAGACTGTTGTCTCAACTGAACAGTAGTACTCAAAAAGTCTGTTTAACAGTTCTCTGGTTAAATTCCAGAAAACTTGTCAAACAGACTTATTAGTTTATATCAATCTGTTTTTCTAAATAGTGGAGATCAATTCTGCTAGTTTCATCAGGTGGTGGCTGGGAAATTATCTAGCCTCACATGTATTGCCTTGATATCAATCAAATCTAAAGTGGACCACACTAGCTCAAAACGCAGTGGAGGCCGCCGGAGTGTCAGTCGCCAAATTTTTCTTGCCGCTTTAGCGGTTAGAAGAAGACCTGTATTTGAGATTGTTGCGCAGCAATAAGCTCAAATCAGCGTCGGCAACGTTCCACACTCCGCCGGCCGCAACGGAGTTGTGCTCTCTTTCGCCCAAAACTAGGTCAGTTTCAAATCGACAACCACGGCGTTCCACGCTCGTAAAATCGCTCAGCAACCACTTCAATTAGGAAGCAGCTTGGCACAATTCAGTTACTCTTTCGCCAATCCGTCATGAATTTTATCGAGATTCCACTTCATCATTGAATAATACGTATCCCCTGGCTTACCCTTGCTAGCCAGTGAGTCAGTGAAAATTTTGGCGTAAATCAATAGTCCACTTTCTTTAGCCACTTTCTCCATCGACTTTGGAGAAACCGATGACTCAACGAACAAGCTCTTCACCTCTGATTGGCGAATTTTTGCCAAAACTTGTTGCATTTGTTCTGGCGTACCTTGAGCCTCAGTGTTGATTTCCCAAATATAAGCGGCCTTCACATGATAAGCTTGGGCGAAATACTTAAATGCCCCCTCTGATGTCACCAAAAGTCGTTGGCTTTCAGGAATATTAATAAACTTGGATTGAGCCGTCTTGTGTAAATTCAATAATTTTGCCACGTAGGCATCTGAATTTTTTTGATAAAAGTCGGCATTCTTACGATCCTTCTCTTTCATGATCGCCGTCATTCGTTTCACGTATTTGATGCCGTTGGCTAAATCCAACCACGCATGCGGATCCTCTTCGTTCACATTAGTCGTTAAATGCTGCGGCACCACATCGGTACTGACAGCGAACGCATCAACATCAAATTGCTTATGCGAAGTTTGAACCAGTTTCGTGAACCAACCATTGCCGCCGGTTTCCAAATTCAAACCGTTATGGAAAATAATATCGGCGTCAGCAGTTGCTGAAACATCGGCCGGTTTCGGCTCGTATTCATGAGGGTCAGTCCCGCGCTTAACAATACTGTACAATTCAATGCGATCTTGCCCAACATTATGAACCATATCTTCGAGAATCGAGTTAGTCGTAACGACTCGTAATTTCTGAGTGGCGCTAATTTGACTAGTTTCTTGAGGATTACGATGATTTAGGAACCAATAAACCCCAGTGACCATTAAAACGACGGCCACAACTGCAATAATATTCTTCTTCATTAGTCAACCTCCTGTTTGGTTGGCTTATTGTGGAAATGAAAGACAGCTTGTTTTGGTGAGAAAATAAAGGAGATGGCAAACAATAACGCCGCGACAATCACGATTGCCGGACCGGAAGCCCAGTTGAAGGTATAACTAAAGTAGAGGCCCGTAATTGAAGAAACCACGCCAAAGGTAGCAGCTAAAATCAGCATCGTCGATAGTTTGTCAGTCCAGAGAAAGGCTGTCGCTGCTGGCGTAATCAACATTGCCACCACCAAGATAATACCCACCGTTTGTAACGCCGATACGGTTACCAAAGTTAAGACCAGCATCAAGGCATAATGTAAGAGCTGAACTTTAAGGCCGTAAGTTTTGGCATAGGTTTCGTCAAACGAGGTCACCAATAACTCTTTGTAGAAGAAGGTCACGAATAAAATGACAATGCCTAACACAACGGCGGTGGTCATAATATCGGAATCATTCACGGCTAAAATATTCCCAAACAAAATGTGATGCAAGTTAGTCGAACTTTCCGCCATTGAGATCAAAATAAAACCTAGGGCATAGAAAGCACTGAAAACCACCCCAATTGATGTATCCGTTTTGATTTTACTATGTGCGGCCACGAAACCGATCAGTAGCGCCGCTAAAATACCGAACAGCGAAGCGCCAATTAAGATATTGAAGCCGAACATGTAAGCGACCGCCACCCCTGGTAAAACCGCATGAGAGATGGCGTCGCCCATTAACGACATGCCGCGTAAAATAATAAAACTCCCGATAATGCCTGACATCATCCCCACCATAATTGCGGTGATCAAGGCACTTTGTAAGAAATCATAACGTCCTAACGCACTAAAGAATTCTGATAATGAGGCCATCACTGCGCACCTTCCTTTGCTGTAAACAAGACAGAAGATAGGTCTGCACTAAAGGCTTGTTCAATATTGTGAGCATTATAAACGTCGGCAACTGGGCCAAAGTCGATAATGCCATGATTCATTACCACTAAGTCATCAAAGTAACGTGAGACTTTATTTAAATCGTGGTGAACGACAATGATTGTTTTGCCAGCATCCCGCCACTGCTTAAGAATCTTCATAATCGCCGTTTCGCTTTGCAAATCGATGCCCACGAACGGTTCATCCAAGATGATAATTTCTGCCTCTTGCACAATTGCCCGCGCAACGAAGACACGCTGTAATTGTCCACCAGATAAATTACCAATTTGCCGCTTACTGAATTCTGTTAGCGACACTTTAGCCAACGCGGCTTGACTAGCAGCCCGTTCTGCTTTACCAGGACTTTTGAACAAACCTAATTTGCCGTAGGTTCCAGTCAATACCAAGTCGAAAACGTTAATTGGAAAACTTAAGTCTAAGTCCTTGCGTTGCTCCACATAAGCAATTTGTTTCTGAACCGACTTAATTGATTGGTCGTTATACTTGACCACCCCTGTTTGTGATTTGATCAGACCGAGAATTGCTTTGATCATGGTCGATTTACCTGCACCGTTCGGCCCGATGATCCCAGTAATTTTACCTGCGTTGAAATTAACGGCAACATCGGTAAATACTGGTGTGTCATCATATGCCACAGTGAGGTTCTTAATAGTTAACATAAAGAGCCCTCCAATCTTCATAAAGCACTTGCTCTATCCAAAGACTATCATAGCTTTTCCTTTAGCACAACAAAAAGATTAGGCTGGGTTAACTTTTTGTTCAAACCGAATCACCAGCAACTAAAGCAACTCGTATTCCCAATAATTAGCCCTACCTAATCTTTAAGCTGACAAACGAAAGTAATTCAACTTTTTCCAAAAATAAAAATCATTCTCAGCACTAAAATTTGAATCACTTTTTTTCAAAAAATATCATTAAATAAAATGAACAATTAAATGGCAAAGGCCAGCAAATCGATTAACACATGGGCCAGCCACGAACTCCAAATGCTCTGACCACTATGCAAATAAATCCGATTTAGAATCAGACGCGCCACCCCTTGCAGCATTAAAACGTGCAGCATCGTAGAAGCCACTGAGCCATCCCAATAATCCAGAAAATGTAACATTCCGAAGATCAGGCCGCTTAATAAAGTACTAGGCAACCAAGACCAGCCCCTGGCCCGCGCACCCTCAAGGACCCCAATGCCCAATAATTCTTCCCCCATTAACATGAACGGCAATTGAGCCAGCATAGGAAATAATGGCTGTGCCGCAGCCGGACTACCCGCCCATTTCAAACCGACAGCATTGGCCCAAGCACCAACGATCATACTCACCCCAAAATATAAGATCACTCCTAAAGGAATTAGCCAAACGTGCTCCGGTCGACTAAACGCTGCTTTACCACTGGGATTAAAAGCAATTAGCCACGCGAAAATACCACTGACTAAAATACCCCACCAGGCCCACTCAAATAGCATTAAACTACAATAACCAATTATCATCAGAACTGCAGCCATAAATAACCGGCCGCCTGAAGTTCTAAACCTTGTTAGTGTCATGGTCGTGCTACCTCCTATATTTTAAAAACAGTATTGTAAGTACTGTTAATATAAGCGGATTATCACAATTTCGCATGTAATCTGTTTAGGCTAACTTTAAATCAATTGAAAACAGTGCCTTCCCTAGCAAAAATACTTGTCTAGCCAGCGCACAATTGGCCCTTAACGAAAATCTCGGTTACGCTAAAATAACAAAAAAATTGTCTCATCCATTAAAGCAATGAGACAATTTTTTTTGCAAAATACCACGACTGATTTAAAGTCGTTATTTTAGAATTAACAGCGCTACCTGATGAAATAAAACGTCATTGATTTTGAAATAAGCCAAGCCATAAAGGAATAGCACGATGGCATTGATAACGAAGGACATGATAATCAGACCATAACGAATGGTCAAATAGCCATAACCGGCCGGTCGATAGCGCGTGACCCGCGGGCCTTGGTAATCAATCGTCACTAAAAATAAAATCAGCACCATAGCAATCTGAAAAACAAAGCCGATCAGTGTCAGCCCACTATCAAATACATCGACCTGCAACCAATAAGCACCTAAGGTCAAAATATCCAGCAAAATTGCTAACAACGGCATTAAATCCACTCCATTCCAGTTAAACTCATGATGCTTAGTTTAACTGACCGCAACAGCATCTAGCCATGGCGATGACGAACAGTTTTGTCATTTTGATTTTAAAAAATGGGCCTCATAAATTGCTGGCACAAAATGCAGCGATTATAGCGAAGGCGTTTGATAAATTTTAGGGCCAGGTTGCGTCTTAATTTGTTGCCAGAGCTTAGCAGCTGCAGCAAGTTTGTTAGCGACTTGTTGATTATGTGGATCAGCGCAATAATCCTTCAGGAATTGGTTCCACTGATAGCTAGGATCATCCTGACTGGTATCAACCTGACGCCGCCCTTCATAAATTGCTAACAAGTCTGCCACAGTGAAACTTTCATCCTGTTCGGCTTTAACTTGGCGAATTGCCACCGCCATTGCCTTATTAAATTTAATTTGCGACCGGCCATAGTAAGCGGCCATGAATTGGCGCAACGATTGATTTAATTTAACACCTGACAAAACTTTAGTCGTTAGTGTTAATGGCGCTTGTAGCTGATTAGAAACAACCCGAGCTGACTTTGGCTGCACTTTACCGGACAGGAAATTAATAATGCGCTGATTCAATTCGGCCTTAGTGCCAGCTACTGGCAAACTTAACTCACGACAAATTTGTTGTAATTCAGTGCGATAATAATATTGATTTTGAAACTGGCTGACTGTCATCGTCCGTTTAAAAGTCATTTTGACCTTCCTTGCCTAATTAATATCTCGGAGCGGTTAATTTCTGCTTGAATAGTCGCATTATCAATTTGCTTCAGCTTGGCTAATTTTGCCAATGCCAAGTCAGTTTTAAAAGCTGATAACAGCGTCGTAAACTTCCAAGTTAAAATATTGTTGCCTAACTGAAGCATTAAGGATTGATAAATCGCCGTTAGCTGAGCGTCATTTGCCAACGCCGGTGTGTAAAAGCATTTAAAGCCAATGGCATCAATTAATTCCCTTGCTTGTAAAACAGTCGCTTGCTGATCAAGAAAATCGACCATTACCGACAACATTACTGGCTCGGTTCGAGCTAAGGTGCGAGCAATAATATCTCGCGGCAAGGGATAAGACTTTTTCTTTGAAGGAACACACTGCGACCAGCTATGCAGCTGATTCGAGCCAATTTGACCCAATAATGGCAACATTAACTTAATAACGGCGCTATCACCATGTTGCAGCGTCTGGCAAATTTCGATTTTGGCATACAGCTTAGTCTCAACTTTTAGTTGGCCCAGCAACGCCTTAGCAACAGTGACATCCAATAATTGCTTTTGTAAAACTAGCCGAGCTGCCGTCGTCCGTTCAACGGCGTTTGGACTTTGAATCATTGTCAGCAAATCGGCCTTAGTAATTACTGTAGGCAGCTGGGCCTCGGGCGCTAAGTAGCCCCGATCAGCTTTAGTCGTCATTCACTCACCTCGTTAGGAATATTTGCCGATATTATCAAAACGGATTGCCATACTTTTTACAATATTGATAAAAGCCTAAACGATAGAAATCTACTTGTTGGCGAATCTGCGCAGAGAAATCAATCATCATTAGTACTTGTTCAGTAAAGTCTAGTGCCGCCGTTCCATTAGCCGTTACCAAATTACGATCACGCACTGCTTGGTGTAATTGATAACCGGTCTGATTCTGATAATCTGGATAGTCAGCCCACAATGATTGACTATTCCCAGTATGCTGATATTGATTCAACAACCCATTCTTTGCTAAGAAATCAACGGCGCCACAAATTGCCGCCACTGGCAGCTTATTCTGCAAACGTTGTTGTAATTTGGTCACAAACTGCTGATCAGTCAATTGCCAGGCATTACCACCAATCAAGACTAACAAATCGATTTCTTGTGGTAATTGATCAAGCTGATAGTCAGGCAAGACTGTTAATCCCCCAATTGAAGTAACTGAAGTTTGGTTAGAAGCATACTTTACTTGCCACTGCGAGCTTTGATTAAGTTGACTGGCTAAATAGGCCCCCTCCCAATCAGAGAATTGCTTTAAAATAACGAAAATTGCTAACTTCACGCTAATGGCCTCCCCATAAAATATCGCTAATCAAATAAGCTATTTCTAGTATACCTGTTTAGTATCGGTACCTATAGTCTGTTCCGAAGCTTTTAATCCATTCATTTAAAAAATAGTAATTATTGATTATAGCAAATGATTAAGTATCATTTTACGACTATTATTGCTCAATTCAGTATTAATAAATTTTATTATTTAACGACACAAAAAAACACAGGTTAACGACAACTTATTGCAGCAATACTCATCACTGCAATCTTGGTTGATCTGTGAACTTGCGTTTCTTGATTCCCTATTTTTCTAAATAATCTTTTGCGATTCTATTAACTCATTTGACGCCTATCAAGAAGACTATATGCAATCCAAGTGGGCATCAGAAGATTATTTAAAATCAATAATTCCCTTTTCAACTGCCAAAGCAATGGCGCCATTAACAGCCGTCTTTTCAGCTTCAATCAAGTTGACCCGAGTTTCGATGACTTTAGTATCCATCTTAATTTCCCGAGTTAAACCTGGGGTGTTAAGTTTTGGTTCGAAGAAGGCCTTGAATTCAGCTAAACGTTCTGGGGTCCGGAAGATGCCAGCAATCACGGTAATGAAGGTGGTGAATTCCATGTCACCGCCGACAGTATCTTCAAGCCATTGCCAGTCATTACGAATCCAATCCCAAGCGGCTTGTTGACCATGATTATTGTTCAAAACGCCACGGAACCAAGCTCGCAAATCTTGAGGCTTAACAGTTTCAGCATTTTCAAATTCGCCAATGATCTTCGCAATCAATTTTGGATCTGGCGTAGCAGTCACTGCGGCACAAATACTTTGCTTGTAACTAGCATCAGATGATTGTCGATATTCGTTTAATAATTCGTCAATTAATTCTGGTGTGCCATAATTTTTGACTTCATTCAGCAAGACATAAACGCGAATGTCGGCTGATAAATTAACTAAATTGTCATGGTTAGCTACGAATAATTCGTGAACAGCCGCAATTGTTTCAGGGTTCTTAGCGTACAATGAGGCCCCTAAAACAACTGGTCGAGTTAATTGATCATCATTTGATTCGCCAGCAGTTGGTTTCAAACCTAAGCGGGCGATTTGGCTAACACTTAACCGATCAGTGAATGCTTGTAAATTCATTTCAGCAGCAGAATCTGGAGTCACAAATTTCTTCAAGTCATTAGTGACCCGATACAACAATGTGGTCACAACATTTGATTCACTGTCTGCAAATTTTTCAAGTAATGGCACGATTGCGGAGAAGGAAATTTGGCGACCTTCAGCTAATAGACGGAGGTCTTGCAACAATTGTAATTGGTCGATTGGATCTAAGTCAGCTACGTGTGCCAAAATATCATCTAATAAAGTTTGATCATATTTAACGATGAAGTGCGAGTTGTTGCCAACATTTAAGCGGAATGGTTTGCCACTAGCAGCGCGCAATTCAGCATAATCGCCTAATTGAATTTCTTTGTCAGTCATCAAGGCTGGTACGGCGTCGTAATTACCATTCAATGGAATTTGCCATTGACGACCGACTTCTTCACCTTCACCAACAAAGAACTGCTGTTGTTTCAAGGTCAATTGACCATTAACCACGCTAGCAGAAACTACTGGATAACCTGGTTGTTCCAACCAAGAATTCATAATGGCACCCACATCTAAGTGTGAAGCGGCGCCTAAAGCTGACCACAAATCAGCACCAGTGGCATTGCCGTAATGATGAGCAGCAAAGTAATTCTTTAAGCCTTCCCGTAAAGCATCGTCACCTAACAAGGCCCGAACCATAACTAACAGACGGGCACCCTTAGCATAAACGATGGCACCGTCAAACAAGGCGTCAATTTCGGCTGGGTTTTCCACGTTAACGTGAACTGATTGGACACCATCAGTGGCGTCACGTTGTAAGGCAGCAGCAGCTTCGGAAGTTTGGAACATTTCCCAAATATGCCAATCAGGTTGTAAGGCATCAATGGCCACATATTCCATCATGTTGGCGAAACTTTCATTCAACCAAAGATCATCCCACCACTTCATGGTGACTAAATCGCCGAACCATTGATGAGCCAATTCGTGGGCAATGACCGTGGCTACTAATTGTTTCATTTCTAGTGAAGTGTTGTCAGGATCAAGGACTAAATAAGCTTCCCGATAAGTTACTAAGCCCCAGTTTTCCATGGCGCCAGCTGAGAAGTCTGGTAAAGCTAATTGCCATGAGTGTGGCAATGGGTATGGTGTTTGGTAGAAATCTTCATAGAATTCAATTGACCGTTTCGCAATATCTAAGGCAAAATCAAGTTCTTTAGCTTGATGAGCTTTCGTAGCAAAAACGCCAATTTTAACGCCACTCTTCGTTTCAGTCATTTTACTTTGCAAATCGCCAAAAGCGAAGGCAATCAAATAAGTAGACATCCGCACAGTAGTATCAAAATAATGGACACCATTTTCAACTTTGATTTCTGGCATGTTGCTTAAAGTTGTTTCGCCAGCTTTTTCATCGTATTTAATGGCCAAATCAAAAGTAGCTTTGGCTTCAGGCTCATCCACACATGGGAAAGCTTGCCGAGCAAAATTGGTTTCAAATTGTGTGCCAATAATCTGCTTCTTTACGCCGTCAACTTCGTAATAAGAAGGATAAATCCCCATCATTGAGTCAGTTAATGGTGCGGTATAAGTGATGGTTAAAGTCGTGTCACCAGTCTTGCCAAGATCGATCCGAATTTCATCGGTGGCTTTTTCAAGGGTAAATGGCACATCTTTGTCATCTGCTAAAACAGAAGCGACATCCAAATCTTTTTGGTGAATCGAAATTGTTGCCTTTTTCGCGTCACCTTTAATTGTGGTCTGACCAGAAATTAATTTAGTTTCCCGATTAACATCGATGTAAACATTGTAATGTTCTGGTTGAAAAGTTTCGTAAAAATGTGTAAATTCAGCCATGAGCTCCTCCTCAAGTAATTAGAATAAGTTTATTATACGACTTTCAAATTAAAAATTGTGAGTTTATTAGAACTTTGCTTGCTATTTTCACAGTTTCTTCTTAGAGTTATTAAATCAAAATAGTTGGGTGCTTGCAAAAAATGCGTACTATTTTAATTCGAGGCTCTCCCTAGTTGAGAAAAGGCAGGGGCCCAGCGATTTAGAGGGCGTGGAACATGGTGGACATCGATCTGAGCTTATTGCTTTCAGCAACAATCTCAGATACGAGTCTTATTCTAACCGCTGAAGCGGCAAGAATAATCTCACCATTGACGCCAATCGCTGGGCCCCTGCCTAATTAAATATTTTGATTCAACACCACTCACAGAAAATCAGACTAGTATAAATTACTAGTCTGATCGACAAACTTTTTGGATTTAAGGAATTGTGATCAGGTTAAAAACTTTTAATCAGCAATTTGAATTTTGCTTTTCAAGTATCATTATTTTCAATCTAAGTCGAGTTGAGCTACCTCACTACACTAGTTTCAAGCACTAGCAATAGTGAAACGAACTAACTTAACTCCAGACGGAATGGAGTCAGGCGCTGTTCTGTTTAAACACCTTCACGAATATTTATGAGCTTACTGATGTACGGACTGCAAAAAGCCAATAACTATTATCTTTGAAACGCAATTTATAACCGATTCCATTAGTGCTACAATTAATTTATCTTATGAATTCAAGGGAGCTATTCGATGCTAAAAAATGACGAGGTTTTAAAAACGCAACTGCAACATCGTACGGTCCGCCAATTCACGGCGGAACCAATTCCAGCAGCTACTATTCAAGAATTGATTACCGTGGCCCAACATACTGCCACCTCCCATTTTCTGCAATCGTTCAGTGTGCTGAGTATTACTGAACCCGAAATTCGCCGCCAAATTGCTGCCATTAGTCGCCAAAAATATGTTGATGGCAATGGCCACTTGTTTATTTTCGTGATTGATTTAAACCGAGCTGCCACAATTACCGGGCTTAATCAACAAAATAGTTTTCTGGGATCGACTGATAAATTCTTCCAAGCCACTTCTGATACCGCCTTGGCCGTACAAAATGTCGTCAACGCTGCTGAAAATTTAGGCCTTGGCACAGTCATTCTGGGGAGTATTCTCAATGATCCGCTACGTTTAATTGATTTATTGAAATTACCACCATTAACTTTTCCAATGTTAGGCTTAATCGTGGGTCGACCTGATCAAGCAACCCAACCGAAACCAAGATTGCCTCAAGCGCTGGTTCATTTTGAAAACACCTACCAGTTGCCAGACAACACTAAAGATTTAGTGGCCGAATATGATGCGACGATTAAAAACTATTATGCCCACCGCAGCCGCAATACTCGTGAAGAAACCTTTACCAGTTTGTTGACTCGCTCCGCCCATGAATTGCCTGCTCAGCGTCGTGATCTAAATCAAGCTTTACGCCAACAGGGTTTCTTTTTGGATTAACTAATTTCAAAGGTAATACAAATAAATAGCCTGTTTGATATTTTTCTGACGTACCAGAAATTCTCAAACAGGCTATTTTTAAGCTGACATGTACATAAATAAATATTATTCCTGAAACTTCTGTTGTAATAATTCGGCAAAAGTTTCGATATAAAAACCCGAATTGTCCTGCTTCCAGAACGCATAATAATTTTGGCTTAATTGTTGTTGGCTATTAACTAATTGATACAAGCGCACCACTGCTGAATTCAGCAACGATTGGGTGCGCTGATTAATGATTAAAAAGCCCTGATTGGCAGCAATCAACATTTGGGCTTCGTCATAACTATTCACCAGCTGAAACTTACTACGCACACCTAAAACGTCACGATAATAATCTTCTTCAGTCGCTTGTTGACCATTATCGGCTAATAGCAGACAAGGCAAGTCGACCAAATCGGCCGCCTGGATTTGCTGAGTCATGCCATTAAAAGCCGCGCGACTGACTGCCACCATAAAGGGACTGCTTGTTAAGGCTTCATTGACATACGCATTGGATAATGCCCGTCGTTGATCAGAAAAAATCAAATCGACTTTTTCGTCGCGTAATAAATTAAATAGTTGTTCATGATTGCCACTACTAATTTTAATTTCAACTTGAGGATAAGTTTTTGAGAATGCTGCAACAGCTTCGAGAAATTCTGCGGTCCCAAAACTCCGCAAATAAGCTAAGTGCAACATTGGCTTCGCTGTTTGCTTCATTTGTTTTGTGTTCGCCACCAGTTGCTCAACGTTAGCAAGAATTTCTTGACTATGACGATAGAAATACTGACCAGCTGGCGTCACGGTAAAACTTCGACCACTGCGTTCTAATAACGTCACGTCTAAATAATTTTCTAACTCTTTAATTTGCTGAGAAATCGCCGACTGCGAAATATTGCAAACCTCGGCAGCCTTAGTAAAACTGTGCTGCTGCACCACGGCGATAAAATATTGCATCTGTTGAAACATTTAGTCACCTCATTTAATTAACAACTACTAAAAAAATCAACGTCAAATCATAGCGATTTCAGCAAAGTAAATCATTGGTTTGCGCAATCAAGGCAGCCAATTTCAGTACTGTGTTCGCATTACGAATCGTAATCCGATCATAATATTTCGACCCGACAACTTTCGACCAACGTGTTCGTGAGAAAGTTTTAAGCGGTGCTGACCAGAAAATCAGTTGATCAACGGCGGCAACTTGCTCGTATTCCGGTTTAGCGGCACCAACAGATTCAATCACTTCGGCAGTTGTTGTCGGCGCAATCACGAAAATCGCATTGTGTTTTGCCGCCGAATCTACCTGCCACCACGCCGGCCTTTTCATCAGGGCCGCCAATAAATCAGCACCCGAAATCACAGTCACCGTAATCATTAAATCAAATACTGCCGCAATAATTTCGGTGCAAGCATTCGTTAATTCGGTTAACGGTGTTTCCTCAGTCGTAAAAACAACATTGCCACTGTTCAAATAAGTCCTGACGTTCGTGAAGCCATGCTGTTCAAAAGCAGCCTTCAAAGTCGCCATCACCACCCGATTTTTGCCGCCAACATTAACACCACGCAATAAGGCCAGATATGTTTTCATATTATTCTTCACCTGTAAGATTGACTTACCAAAAATAATACTATTCTTGTCGTGTCAAAATCAACTTTTCGTTCGGACAAAATTGATTCTAATTGGGGGTGAACGTTCTTTGCCGCTTTTATCAGGTACTGCCACAATCAATTCAATTCTTGCCGATAATGCGCGTAGATTGATTAAGCCGTTCCTTAGTTAAGAACGGCAGGAGCCCAGCGATTAGGAGGGCGTGGAACATGGTGGGCGTTGATTTGAGCTTATTGCTGGCGCAACAATCTCAAATACAAGCCTTATTCTAACCGCTGAAGCGGCAAGAATAATTTCACCATTGACGCCAATCACTGGGTCCCTGCCTAGGTTAAACTTGCAGAATTAAGCACCACTATTTGGCTGAACCAGATTGTGGTAGTACAAAATCGGTGTGACAATCTCTATTGAAAAATAGGAATCGTCACACCGATTTTTTGCTGTTCAACTACTATTACTGATTAAATTGAGTCACTGAATCCTGCTATCACAGCCTTAAGCACTAATAAAGATGAAGTGAACCAACTCAACTCCAGACGGAATGGAGGGATCTTGGCGTCAACCGCCAAATTATCGTTAGTGCTTTAGTACTTACGATAAGACCTGTATTGAAGACTTTTGAAAAAAGGCTTCAATCAGCGTCAGCCGCGTTCCACGCCAAGCAGCCCGCAATGCAGTCAGACTCAATTCTGCTTTAAAACTTTCTTTAAGCCTAGCCTTCACTAACTTTAAGCAATGATTTAATTGCTGTCCGTTGATCCATTGCTTGATAGGCATCTTCGATTTGGTCCAAAGTAAAGCTCTTCGTGAAGACTTTACCTGGATTGATCTTGCCACTGAGCACGGCATCCAACAATACTTTTTTATCATCAGAAGTGACGGAAGCAATCCCACCGCGTAAACCAATATTCTTCCAGAATAAATTATTGGTATTCATTTCTGGTTTTTGCGGTACGCCAGGACGACCAACTTTAACGGCAGTGTCAACTGACTGTTCAGTCCCAACACATTCCAGAACCGCATCCGCACCATTACCATTCGTCAATGCCATGACTTTGGCAACAGCCTCATCCCCACGTTCCGGAATAATATCAGTGGCGCCAAATTCACGAGCCAACTTCTGGCGGTCTTCATGACGACTCATGGCAATAATTCGCTTAGCACCTAACAACTTAGCTGAAATCACCCCGCACAAACCAACGGCACCATCACCAAAAACAACGACGGTATCGCCCGGTTTAACTTCAGCACTCGTTGCAGCATGGTAACCAGTTGCCATCACATCAGCTAAGGTGACTAATGATTTTAACATGTCTTCTGAATAATCAGCTGGTTGACCGGGAATCTTAACCAAGGCCCAATTAGCGTTAGTAAAACGTAAATATTCACCCTGATAACCGCCATTGCCACCAGTCTCTTGGTTCATGCAATCGCCATCGAAGCCAGCCAAACAAGCGGCACAATGACCACAACCGTGAGTAAATGGGGCAATCACGAAATCGCCAACCTTAACATCAGTCACGGCTTCGCCAACAGCATCAACAATCCCGATAGCTTCATGACCAACTAACGAATTAGCGGCTCGTTTAGAAATACCACGATACCACCAGAGATCTGAGCCACACACACTGGCACGCACGATTCGAATAATTGCATCAGTTGGTTTTTCAATCACTGGTTTATCAACCTCAGCTGTGACAACTTTTCCTGGTTCAATAAACATTGCTGCTTTCATTTTAAAAACTCCTTTATTAATTGATTGTTAATTAAAAATTCATACCACTATTTGCTTATATCTTATCACTTATTTAGCCGCACCACTGTCACGAACCTCGGCCACATCACCATACCAATATTGAGCAGTGATCCCGCCATCCATTAGAAAATCACTACCAGTAATGAAAGCACTGCGGCGATCCATTAAGAACTCAGCCAAACCAGCAATTTCGTCTGGTGTTGCTGGCCGTTTCGTGACCATTGATTCGAACATTTTATGATAACCGGCACCGCGGGGGCCATTCAGTTCGTCAAGCGCTAAAGGTGACATGACAATGCCAGGACTGATGGCATTAATGCGGGCACCACGCGCTTGCCACTTAACCGACTCACCAGCAACTCTCAGGACATTTTCTCGCTTGGCATATTGATAGGCAGCCAACGAATCTTGAACTCGATCAGCCTGCAACACTGGCAAAGCCAACAAATCTTCAGTTGGTGTCATTGCCAAAGCCTGATTTTCAGCAGTGGTCAAAGCTGGCAAACGATGACCAGATTGCGAGGAAATAACAATACCAGCACCACCAGCGGCCATTACTTGACCAAATTCTTCTAGAATAACTGAGGTACCATATAAGTCAACTTGCAAGACTCGTTCTCGAGATTCCTGTGATGGCGAAACACCCGCCGCCACAACTAAACCCATAATTTTGCCTAACTTCTTGGCTTGGACAACAACAGCCTGAATTGATGACCGTTGCGAAATATCGGTTTTAATCGTGGTGACGGTAAAACCGGCCTCAGTTAATCGCGCGGCACTTTTTTCTAGACTAGCATCACTATAGTCAGCCAATAATACCTGACGACCAGCACCGACTCGGCGAATAATGGCTTCACCAATGGCACCAGCACCGAATAATACGACAACTTCATTTTGCATTTTATTTACCTCCATTATTCAATCAAGCAATCAAATAATCACAATAATTTTCATAGTAGTTCAAATAACTTACTTGATTATCATAATGGCTAGCAATGATTAAACCAATTTCGATTTCAAATCTAATTGATAAGTAAAACTTATGAGTTGATTATCTGAACAATTGGCTTCATTATGAACAATCAAAAATATCATTTTTGAGTATTTAAAAAGACATTGCTAGTTCCCAGCAATGTCTTCTCTATTAAGTTTATTTCAAAACTCGCTTGACCTTGGCAATTTGCAATCGTTATGACTAACCCTGGCCATCCTTAAACGCTGGATACAAGGTCATCCCGCCATCAATAAATAGCGTGATGCCAGTGACATAACTAGATTCTTGGGAGGCTAACCAAGCGGCACCGGCGGCAACTTCCTCAGGTGTGCCGATCCGATTCATTGGCACCATGCTCACCGTTCGGTCATACTGCGCTTTGTCAGCAAATTTCTTCGCATTGATCGGCGTATTAATCGCCCCAGGTCCAATGCCATTAACACGAATATTGTCTTTCGCATATTCCATGGCAATGGTTTTGGTGAACATTTTAACGCCACCTTTAGCTGCTGCATAGCCCGCAAAAGTTGGCCAAGGAATTTCCTCGTGAACTGACGACATGTTAATAATGTTCCCAGGTTTATGCTGTTTTTCAAAATAAGCCAAGGCAACTTGGGAACCGTAGAAAACGCCGTCTAAATCGATCGTGATCATTTTATGCCAGTCGGCTTGCGACAGCTCGTGGGTTGGTGACTTGATTTCCATGCCGGCATTGTTGACCCAAACGTCCAAATCGTTAAAGTTGGTCAACGCCGTTGCTAATAAAAGTTCGGCGCCAGCTTCAGTGGCAATATCTGCTTGCACGGTCACGGCCTGGCCACCATTTGCCACCACGGCCGCCGCGGTTTTTTCGGCACCGGCGGGATCGCTGTGGTAATTAATGACAACTTTCATTTTTTCTTGACCGAAACGAGCAGCGACAGCTTGGCCAATCCCCTTCGAACTGCCCGTCACTACGGCAACTTTACCTGTTAAATCTGCATACATTTTCGTATTCACTCCTTACGCTAACGTCGTGACCAAAGCCCCAGCAATGATCAGTCCTAATCCAGCAATTGTCAAAAGCAACTCGCGACCATGTTTTCGTTCATGGAGGAAAATAATTCCGCCAATAGTCGAAATCATCACTGATAATTGCGACACAATAAAGGCCGTATTGACACCATAATTATGCACCGAAACAATATAGCTGACCGCCGCCACCGAAAAAATCAAGCCTCCAAAAACGTTCAGCCAACTGCTTCGTTCCTTAAATACGGTCAACTGTTTGGTGCTTAACAAATAAATCAAGACGGCAACCAACATCCCAATTGATTCTGGTAAAAAGATTGCCAGCCCTGATGAACCCAAGGCTCGCGGAATCGTGTTATAAATTAAATATCCAAACGTGGTGAAAATCAGCATGATCAGGGTGCCGTAATGTTTGTGAGTCACTGTTTGACCAGTTGGCGTTTTGATTGAGGTTAAAATCACCCCTAAAATCAGCAACAGCACACCTAGAACACCAATGACCCGATTTAAAGTCGTTGGCCATTCGCCAAACATCACCACCCCAATTAAAGACGTGCCGATTAATTGTAAGCCAGTCGAAATCGGCATCGTTTTCGACACGCCGATTCTTTGGTAACCAGTGTACTGTCCCAGCTGGCCAATAATCCAAAAGGCTCCCGCTAAGGCCGCCAGAAGTGCTGTGGTCCAGTTGATTGTTGGCCTTAACGCAATCACCACCACAACACTAGCAATCACCGTCCCCACCGCGGTTCCAAAAATCTGGTTCACTGGTCGACCGCCCGCCAATGAAATCACTAATGGCAGCACGCCCCAAGCAAGTGCTGGTAATAGTAAATAAATAACATTCATGACAACTCCCCTTACGTCACAATCTTGAAGTCTGATCAATTGTTTATAAATCACTTTCAGTATGATTGACTGAGCGACTTAAAAGCAATTTCGTGGTCTTGAAAATGAGGGTTTCGCAGCAAGAAGTTGTCTAGTTGGGGTTGGGTTGATGTTAATTATGAGCAAAAGTTCAAGGACTAAACCGGTAAAAGTGTACAAACAGAATTGAGTCTGACTACATTCCGGGCTTGCTGGTTGTGGAACGCTGCCGGCGTTGATTTGAACCACTCAAAGACTAAAAATTCAAAACCGTCAAAACCTGATGATAGTGTTGAGACAATTCGACTGGGATTGATCAACTCGATTTAAATTGCTGTCACAACTAAATAACAGTATTCAAAAAGCCCGTTTGACATTTCTCTGGTTTCATCCAGAAAGGTTGTCAAACAGGCATATTAGTTTATTGCAATCTGTTTTTCTAAATAGTAGTAATCAATTCAGTTAGTTTCATCAGGTGGTTGCTGAGCGATTGGCGTCTAGCCTTACTAGTTTTGACTTGCTATCGTCAAAATCTAGAGTGAACTAAATTAGTTTTAAACGTAGTGGAGGCCGCCGGGTTGTCAGTCGCCAAATTCTTCTTGCCGCTTTTAGCGGTTAGAAGAAGACTCGTATTTAAGATTTTGCATTGCAAAAGCTTAAATCGATGTCGGCAACGTTCCACAACCCGCCGGCCGCAACGGAGTTGTCCACTATTTTGCCCAAAACTAGTTCAGATCTTAATAGACGGCCGCAACGTTGGGCAATCCTACCACTTATATTGCACAGGATTCTTAATATACTTATCGTAAACATCGCGCACAATTGCCATTTGTTCAGCAGTAAAAGCTGGTAAATCAGCAGCTGCCACGTTGCGCGTGATTTGTTCTGGCTTCGACGCCCCAGGAATTACGGTGCTAACGGCATCGGCCATGAGAATATACCGTAGTGCCATTTGGGCCAATTGATCACCAGCGCCTAAACGCGCCTTTAATTCATCAGCAGCCTTGACACCGATTGCAAAATCAACACCAGAGAAAGTTTCGCCTTGGTCAAATTGTTCGCCGTGACGATTAGTCGTTCGTTGATCATTTTTACCAAAAGTTGTTTGTTGTGTGTACTTGCCGCTTAACAAACCACTGGCTAATGGCACCCGAGCAATAATCCCCACATCTTTGGCTTGGGCCATTTTGAAGAAACTGTCGGCGGGACGAAGCCGGAACATATTATAAATAATTTCGACCGAAGAGATGTCGTAATCCAAAGCTTTCATCGCTTCTTCAACTTTTTCCACGCTGACGCCGTAATTCTTGATCTTACCGTCTTTTTTCAGTTGGTCAAGAGTGAAGAAAGCCTCTGGTTCGTAATAAACGGCCGTTGGTGGGCAATGAAGCAACACATTATCCAACGCATCCACTTGCAAGTTTGTTAAACAATCCTCGACAAATTTAGTAATGTTTTTGGCATTATAACCGCTGGCCACATGTGGATCTAAACGACGACCAACTTTCGTTGAAACGAAAACTTTGTCGCCTTTATCTTTGATAAACTTCGCCAAAGCACGCTGGCTGGCACCATCCTGATAAACATCAGCGGTGTCGAAAAAGTTAACCCCAGCATCATAAGCAGCTGCCAAAGTGTTTTGCGCATCTTGTTCATTGAAAGGGTCGCCCCATTTTGAACCAAGCTGCCAAGTACCTAGCGAAACTTCACTGACGTTAAAATTAGTCTTACCAAAACGTCGATATTTCATCGTAATCCCCACTTTCTTTTACAATTTGATAGTAGCACGCAGAAGTTGATTAAGCTAGCAATGCGGGGGAAGTAGTAAAGTTCAAAAAAAATGGCCTAGTAAACAGAACTGGTTCTGACTACATTGCAGGCTGCTTGTCGTGGAACGCGGCCGACGTTGATTTGAGCTTATTGCTTTGCAACAATCTCAAATACAAGCCTTGTTCTAAGTGGCCCAGCCACTAAGAACAATTTGGCGGCTGACGCCAAGATCCCTCCATTCCGTCTGGAGTTAAGATAGAGCACTTCATCATTGTTAGTGGTTAAGACAATTATTGCGAGACAAATCAACTGAATCGTATAGTGAATAAACCCGCTTGACAGTCTCTGGTTTCATCCAGAAAAACTGTCAAACAGGCTTAGTTAGTTTCCACAATCTGCTTTTCTACGCAGTGGCGCTGAATTCTGTTAGTCTATTCGGGCAGGGGCCGAGCGATTGACGTCAGCTGTGAAATTATTCTTAGCAATTTACTGCTTAGAATAAGCCACGTATTTGAGATTGTTGCGCTAGCAATAAGCTCAAATCGATGGCCACAGCGTTCCACGCCCTCTAAATCGCACGGCCCCTGCCGCTACCAAACTAGGGAGCGGCTTAAACCAAAACTGCGTATTTAATCTAAACTCAGAGTTCAACAGTCGTTTTATTTTTAAGCAACAGTGACCATAATAAACAGAGACCAGTAATCACTAAGGTTAAAACAAAGGTCCAGCGATAACCTTGGGCGCTAGCTAGTTTACTCGACAAACCTTGCTGTAAACCAGCATTCCGCCCTAAAGTAATCGTCGCCACCATCAAAGCGGTGCCTAATGAACTGGCCAATTGGCGAATCGTCACAATTAAAGTGCTGCCGTGAACCACATAGGCTGCGGGCAACGCGTTTAAGCCGTACACAATAATTGGCATGTAAACTAAGGTCAAGCCAGAAATTCGTAGGGCATAAGTTAAGCAAATTGCCCAAGGCGAAGTCCCCGCCCCGAAGTAAATAAATGGCAACGTCGTCAAAACGGCTAAGCCAAAACCAAGATAGGCTAATTTTTTAATGCCGATTTGATCGTAAATTCGCCCGGAAACTAAAGATAAAATTGCCATTAACAAGGCGCCTGGCAACAAGGTCAATCCCGAAATAAAAGCGGTCAGGCCACGAACATTTTGATTAAATAAAGGAATGATCAACTCTGGTCCCATTAAGGCAATCGCGGACAGCAACGCCAAAACGGCTACCTTTCGAAAAGAAGGCGAGCGAAAAACCCGTAGTTCCAATAATGGTTGGGTTAAATGCAGTTGCCGATAAATAAACACGGCAATAATGATGGTGCCAATGATAATACAAAGTAATGACTGACCATCCAATCGTCCGGTCACGCCAATATTTGAAAAACCATACAGCAAGGCGCCAAAACCAACAGTGGATAAAATTAGTGATGGCACATCAAGCCGATCATGGCGCGTCGGCGTAATATTTTTAATGAGAAAAATTCCCAACAGCAACGCCACCGCTGCTAATGGAATCAGGAAGATAAATAACATTCGCCAAGAATAATGATCGACTAAATAGCCTGATAAAGTTGGTCCCACAGCTGGTCCTAAGTTGATCACCACGCCAGTCACACCAAGCATCAGACCGCGTTTACTAATCGGTGAAATAATCGTGATCACATTCTGCACCAGCGGCATACTGATACCCACTGCCAAAGCCTGAATCAAGCGACCAATCAATAATACCGTAAACGTATTAGCACTGGCGGAAATAATTAGCCCCGCTAAAAAAGTGGTCATGATTGTGATGAATAGCGGTCGCAGTTTGACTCGATTAGTGAAATAGGCCGCTGTCGGCATCATGATGCCTGCCACTAACATATAACCGGTGCTGAGCCATTGTGCGGTCATTTGGGTGACGTTTAGCTCTCGCATGATCGTGGGCAAGGCGGTATTCATCAATGTTTCTGCCAAAGTGGTAATGAAACTACCCATTAATAAAACGGCCATCATAATAATTTGCTGCCGTCGTCGTGTTGTTGCCATCTGAATGCCTCCAAAATTAAACCAAATAAAAAAGCCGGACAAGATTTCCGGCATTGTCCCGGCATCTTATCCAGCTTGTAATTAATTAAGTTACAGAACCCTCCGATGAATGTGTTGAGCAGTGAAACCTGATCAACTTTCTATGAAAGGTACTTAGGTGATACGTTGTTTTTAGTATAGCACAGCCGACCACAAATAATATCAACGAACATATATTCTTATAATATGCTATGATACTAAACGCAGTAATTAACAAAAAAACGGGGTAAATTTTTTGGAATATTTATATCATTACACTAATGTTGAAACTTTCAAATTAATTGTAGAAAGCTCAAAATTTCGTTTTAACTCACTGGCAAACGTTGACGATGAGGAAGAAATGGAAACAAATAATTTTGGTAATTTAGGTCGTTTTTGTTACGTAAGTTGCTGGACAGATAAACACGAAGAATCAATTCCATTATGGAAAGAGTATACAACTCCAACTGAGGGTATCCGACTAAAACTTCCCAAAAACATTTTCAAAACATTATTAGATTGCGGTATATCAAATGAACAGTTTCTCCAACTAGGTGCTTCCCAAATGGATCTCAATAATTTTCATGGTTGGCCCTACACAAATGGATTAGCAGAAATTGAAAGAGAAAATAAAGTTATCTTTATGCCAAGAATAGTAAATCTATTTCCTGTAACTTACACCAAAGATCCTGAGCTCTTACATTATACGGTTTTCCACGAAGACGATAACAACTCACAATTAGAAACCAACTTAATAGGTAAGTTCAAGCGTCTTGATTGGAAATATCAATCTGAGTGGCGCTACAAACTTTTCACTTTTCCATTTAGCTTATTTAGCATTATACAAAACCCACAAATCATGCAGGATCAAGCCAAAATCTTACAAACTTTGAAATCCGGCGAAATAGAATCTAATTTTTTTGATATTCCGTTCGATATTAAGTCATTAGATAATATCGAAATTACTACAAGTCCGGTCATTAGCATCGAAGCGTCTCAAAAATTGAAAGAGATATTGCGTAATATTCCAAACTATCAACTAATTCCATCTGAACAAAGGTGGCGAAAATAAATTTGAACGATTGACTACATTACTTATTTACTGGATTCTCCTACTTCAAGATCATATAATCCTAAAAATTTTCCAATTTTAGAAAGAAAATTTACTCAACCCGCACAATCACCTTGCCCAAACTATGGCCACTTTCTAGATATTCATGCGCTTCACGGGTATGAGCCAAATCGAAAATTTTAGTTGGCGCCACATCCACCTGATATTTTTCAATAAAATCAAACAGCTGTTGAATCGCCTGACCACTAACCTCAGCCGAACTAAACCCGGTCAAATAACGATCATTAGGAATATCCATAATGGGATCGAACTGATCAATAGTCCATTGCCCGCCTAACTCACCAGTGGAACTAGAAATACCAAATTCATTGAGTCGCAACAATGAATCACGAATGGCCAGACCGCCAATCAAATCAATGATTTTATCAAAAGTACCAGTATCCGCCGGTAAATTAATCGGATCTGGCGTCACAATCACCTGATCAAAACCTAGCGACTGCAACAAAGCCACTTTTTTAGCCGAACGAGTTGTTCCGACCAATTGATTGTGACGATTCATGGCCTTGATCAATTTCAAAGCGGCCAAGCCAACACCACTCGTGGCCGCACGAATTAAAATACGGTCATTATTTCTAATTTGCAAACTACGGACGATTCCGAACGCGGTGTAATAAGTTTCAGGCACCGCCGCCAAATCATCCCAATTCAAATTAGTGGTCACTGGGTAAACCTGTTGGTTAGGCAGCAGCACATATTCAGCGTAACCGCCATCGAAAGCCCGGCCCATTTCACCCATGAGTGAGACTACTTTTTGGCCGACTTGAAATTGTTCTGGCGCTGAAGTTTCCGCAACCGTTCCCACAGCTTCAATCCCTAAAATTCGTGGAAATTTCACTGACGGCGACTCACCCTCTCGCGTAAAAATTTCTGAATGATTGATGCCAAAACCATGAACTTTCACCAAAGTCCAACCAGGTTCCACCTTGGGCGTGGGCACCTCTGTATATTCAAGAACTTCTGGGCCGCCTGGTTGCCGTACAATAACTGCTTTCATTTTTGCCACCTCATTTAATCACTGTAAACATTTTATTTTTAGTATAGCGCAAATTCAATTCACTTATAAAGACTAGTGTCGCAACGTTTTATCCAAAATATTTAACTAGTCTATACCAATTAATCTGATAACTAGTATAATCAATTAAAACTAATCACTAGCGAGTCTGGCGGAGCGCTGACCTTTTGGTACTTTGCCTAGTCTCTGTGAAAGGAGCATGACGATGAGAATTTCTTCGCTCACCCAAATTAATGCCGAAAAAGTTGCGGCTTGGCATTATCCGGACCAATATGCTTTCTACAATACTGATGCTGATCAAGAAGATTACCAGGAAGTGAAATCTGCGCAACAACGTGGTAATCGGTTTTATCAGGTATTGAATTCAGCCGATGATTTGCTAGGCTACTTTGCCATTGAAACGACCTCAACTCCAGGTGTCCTCGAAGTTGGCTTAGGTATGGCACCAGCTTTCACTGGTCAAGGACAAGGCCTAAGTTTCGTTAATGCTTTAGTGGCTTTTATCGTGGCGCAATATCAACCCAGCAAATTAATCATGGACGTGGCGAAGTTCAACCAGCGCGCCCAAACTGTTTATCAGCGTGCCGGCTTCATCGCTACCCGAACTTATGATCAATTTGACGAGCAAGGTCAAGTTTATCCCTTCATCACGATGGAAAAAGTCATCCAGGGCGTGACAAAAGGCAGTTAACTGGGAAACATTAACGTGAGTCTAAAACAGAATTGTGTCTGACTGCATTGCGGGCTGCTTGGCGCGGAACGCGGCGGCGTTGACCATTTAAGAAAAGAGTAATGCTTTCAGCAAAGTAAGGGCCAGTAAAATAAGCGGCCACATTTCAATAAAAAACCACAGTATCACGCCAATCACCAACAACGAGATGATCATCGAAAATATCATTGAAAATAAACTGTCATCTTTCATCAGCTTAACCTTTCTCAGAGCTATATCAATAATTATTGCCAAAATAAGCTCTTGCTCGCTATTATTCAGTTAAATTTTCCACGCGATTACGTTCATAATTAACTAAATTTTACGGTAATTGGCCAAACAATGCGAATGATTGGCCCGAACACTATGTATTTGTATGAACTAATTATGCTATAATGTGCCTATCCAATTCTGCGCAATCGCTTTCAAAAAGCAGAATTGATTATCAAGCTATTTTGGGATTTTACAATTAAGTCAGGTGAATTTATGACTGGAAACTTACTAACCCTTCTAAGCAGTATTCAAATAACCACTTCAATCAGTAACCTATTTAATTCGCCCAACACGTGGCAAAAATGGGTGTTTATTGGTCTGCTATTTGTTGCGGCAATTTTAGTGTTATGGCTGTTATTATCGCTAGTCTTCATCCCCATCTTTAATCTCTTAAACCATTTGCTGGCCCACGCCGATAATTCGACAGTGATGCCCCAAAATGATTTATTAATGGGCACCCTCACATTAGGTGTCTCCGATTTAGTCACCGGTGAAGTGATGATCAGCGGCGGTGGCCGGGCACGGCAAACGTATGCGGCGCGCCTCTACCAACCCGATCAAGATGCAGAATTATCCGCCCTCCCTAAAGGCGCACGGGTCGTGGTCGTCAGCGTGATCAAGGGCATCGCTTACGTTATTCCTTTTCAAGAACCAACCACTGAATTGCATCACGCGTAACGCCAACTTCAGTGGATATTAAAAATCAACAAAGGTGGTCCCAGTTCTATGGATAATTTAGTCGGTATTGGCATTTTAGCGTTTATTATTATTTTCATTTTTGTTTTTCTCGCAACTCATCGTAAAACAGCGTTGCCCAATGAGGTGCTAATTATTTCTGGCGCTTTTATAGGTGGCAAGCACGCTTACACTGATAGCAACGGCAATAAAGTCAAGCTGATCACTAACGGCGGTTCCTTTGTGATTCCGATTTTGCAGCGGGCGGCGTTATTGAATCTCAATTCGCGGACAATTGATTTAGTGACTCCCGAAGTTTATACGCAAAAAGGGGTGCCGATTAAAATCACCGGGACCGTTATTTTAAAGATTGGTTCTACCCAAGAAGAAATTGCCACAGCTGCTGAACAATTTCTTGGCAAAGACGACAAAGAAATTAATGCCGAAGCTACCGAAGTTGTTGAAGGCCATGCGCGAGCAATCTTAGGCACCCAAACTGTTGAAGATTTATATCAGAACCGTGATTCTTTCGCTGAGTCAGTTCAGAATGTTGCCGTTCCCGATTTAGCCAAAATGGGCCTCCAAGTCATTAGTTTCACCATTAAAGATATTAGTGACGAAAATGATTATTTGAAAGCATTAGGCCAAGCGCAAATTGCTGAAGTTAAGCGCGATGCCCAAATTGCGGCGGCTAAAGCTAACAGTGACATGCGGATCAAGACGGCCGAATCTGAGCAACAAGCCCAGCAACAAGAAATCGAACGTCAAACGCAAATCAAAGATGCTGAACGGGCCCAAGCTATTGCCATGGCTAAATATGACCAAGATCAGAAAACAGCCGAAGCTCAAGCCCAACAAGAAATCATCAACGCCCAAATGGCCAACAAGCAATTACAAATGGAAAAAGACATTGCTTTGGCCGAACAAGACGCCGAATTAGCCGACCGTAAATTAAAGGCGACGACTTATAAAGAAGCCGATGCCAAATTATACGCCGCACGCCAACAAGCCGAAGCCGACAAAGCCACGAAAGTTCGCGCTGCTGAAGCCGAAGCTGAACAAGTCAAAGTTCGTAGTGAAGCTCAAGCCCGCGCCACTGAAATCACCGGTGATGCCAATGCCAAACAAATCGAGGCAGAAGGTTTAGCTCATGCCAAGGCCACTGAAAAGCAAGCTGAAGCCTTAGCTAAAATGAACGAAACTGGTAAATTGCAAATGATTGTTGAGAAATTGCCAGAAATCATCGCCGCCCAAGCTAGTGCCTACAACAAGGTCGATCACATTACGATGTTAACTGACGGCGACCCAACCAGCGCCACCGTTAATAACTTAGCGAAGACTTTCAACATGTTGAAAGAAACGACGTCGATTGATGTCCCAGCGCTATTGAACGGTGCCATGACTCAACGTGCTGGTAATCAAGATCTCGTCAGCGCCATTGATCAAGAAAGCCCTGTACAACCAACTAAGCCATCTAAAAAAGCGGCAACTGCTGAAGAAACTACAGCTAAAGCAGACAAATAATTTGTTGATCTGTGATTGTGATTTATAAAGCAATATAATCTATCACCGTCTTATGTGAGTATCAATGCTAAGCTGCACTTGTAATTTCATCAAACATTCAGCATCGAATCCCCAGACTGTCTTCAATAGTCTGGGGATTTTTTTGCGAGCAATTATGTAATTAAGCGAGGTCAGTTCAATTCTGATTTGACTGATATCAGGGCCATTTAATGGAATAAGGATAGTGCTAAGTCTTCCCCAATTGTGAAAGGTGGTTGCTGGGCGATTGTAGTGGCGTGGAACGCTGTGGCCATCGACTTGAGCTTATTGCTAACGCAACAATCTCAAATTCGAGGCTTATTCTAAGCGATAAATCGCTAAGAATAATTTCACAGCTGACGCCAATCGCCCAGCAACCACCTGTATAAATTAACAGAACTGATCACCACTATTTAGAAAAACAAATTGATGTAAACTAATAGGCCTGTTTGACAAACATTCTGGATAAAACCAGAAACTGTCAAACAGACTTTTTTAATACTATCCAGATGTAACAACAATTTAAATCGAGTTGATCAATCCCGGTCGAATTGCCTCAAGCATTAACAAATCTGATGAACCACCTCAACTCCAGACGGAATGGAGGGATCTTGTCGTCAGCCAATCGGGTTTTATTTGCGTAGGAGCTTGCGAGAAGCAGCCAAATTGTTCTTGGCGGTTTACCGCCTAGTACAAGACCTGTATCTGAGACAATTTGGTCTTTAATTGGTTCAAATCGATGCCGGCCGCGTTCCACAACCAACAAGCCCGCAATGGAGTCGAACGCCAGTCTGTTTCCCTGCAATCCCAGGAATTAACGGTTTTGAACTGTAATCTTAAATCAGGGCAAATATTCCGCCTTCTCGCTACTTTGTGATATATTAGAGATATTAAATATTTTATAATCTTAAAATAAGCAATAAATTATTTATACTGTTGAAATTTATCGTGATACTACGATTTAATTTGGAGGAGACGTTATGAAAACTGGGGGCAAAATTACTTTACTTGCTATTTTGACCTTGCTAGTCGCTACAGGGGTAACAGCTGGTGTCGTCAGCCACAATCACCAAGTTAAGGCGCAACAAGTTTTGCTGGTTCGGCAACAACAGGCTAAGAAAGTCGCTCAACAAAGTGAACAACAACTTAAAAAGCAGGCCGAAAAATTAGTTCAAGCAGCCTACCAGAGCCGAAATGCGGCTGATATTGCCACTGCGCAAACGGCGATTAAACGATTAACCAAGACCGACCGCATTAATTTAACTACACAACTGACGACGCTTGATAATTTATTGGCTCAAGCTAAAGCAGCTGATACTGCCGTTACTCAGGCTGAACAGAGCCGCACAGAGGCAGACATCAAAGCAGCGCAAAAATTAGTTGATTTACAATTAGATCCTTTTTTCAAAAAAGATCGGGTGGCTAATCAGAAACGATTGGACAATCTCGGTTCTAGTGCAGCGGCCAACACTACTCAGGATAACAGTATGTCTAGTGACCAAGCAACAGCTGATCAAACTGCGATTGCCAACAATGACACCACTGCCAGCTATGATAATAGTGCAACTGATCAGGGTACAGCAACTAATTCTGACCAGACCAGCAATCAAACTTGGTGGTGGCCAGCGACTGATAATAGCGGCTATCAAGATACAACTGGAAATACGCAAACCAATACTGAAACTGGTGCCGACACCAGTCAAGGAACCACGACGGAGACGAACACAACAACCACTGATTCGACAAGCAGTGACACCTCCGCCAATGCTGACACAACAACGGTTCAATAATCAGCAATATAAAAACCACGTTGACTTATAAAATAGTCAGCGTGGTCTTTATTTTTATCATGATTAAGTGATTGATCTTTCATTGATTCTAGTCAGTAAAATGCCAAATATCTGAATGATCCTGAATCTGATCCAAAATAGTCATATCTGCAGGTGAAATTTCGAAATTCAGTTTAGTATTTTGTTGAATATGTGCCAGTGTCGTTGACTTTGGTAAAGGTAAGGTGCCATTTTGCAGACAATATTGAATTGCTAACTGAGCAAATTCAATTTGGTATTTAGCCGCCAACTTCTGAATTTGCGGTTCAGTTGCTAGCGCCCCACGAGCCAGTGGCGTGAAGGCCTCGACTAAAATATGATTAGCTTGAGCAAAATCCGTGATTTCTGCTTGACGATAACCAATATAATATTGGATCTGATCAACCATTGGCACAATTTTGGCAGTGGTCAAAATATTCTTTAAATCATGCACGTCAAAATTAGAAACCCCAATCGCTTTGGCCCGACCACTTTGATAAATCTCTTCCATTGCTCGCCAGACTTCACGGTTAGCTTGATCATAGTCGGCACCAGCTTCATCCCATGGTTCTGGTGCATGAATTAAATAAAGATCAACATAATCCAAGCCCAATGCTGTTAGCGACTCGTTAAAATCAGCCAGCGCGCCTTGATAAGTTTTTGTTTCTGCTGGTAATTTCGTGGTAACGAAAATATCAGTTCGAGCCAAGCCAGACTCACGCACGGCTGCCCCAACTTCGGCTTCGTTGCCATAATTCTTGGCGGTGTCTAAGTGCCGATAGCCAGCCTGTAAGGCGTCTAAAACAATTTGTTTGGTTGCCGCAGCAGGAATTTGATAGGTCCCGAAACCAACTTTGGGAATTTTGACATCATTAGTTAGCGTATATTGATCAGTAATTGTTGTCATTTAAAAGTCTCCTTTTTTAATTAGTTGTCTAGTATAAACCTTTGCCTTAAGGTTAAAGCAAATCTTTTTTACTTAAAAAGATTTTTAATTTCACCCTTGCCTTTGCGTTAGGGCTAAGGTTTAGTATGATGAAGTTGAGTAATAACTATTGAGTGAGGTTAATTAAATGAAAATTAAAACTGCTAGTCTTAAATATGATTTACCAGCTAACACACTACGTTACTGGGAACGAGTCGGGGCAATCCCGCCCGTTCACCGCGACCAGGCTGGTTATCGTGACTACGATCAGAACGACCTAGATTGGATCTGTTTTGCTAAATATATGCGCCATGCTGGACTCAGTGTCGATTATCTAATCGAATTCGTCAAATTATACCAGCAAAGCGACCGAACTATCGCCGACCGTAAACAATTATTAGCAGAACAGCTCACCATTATTCAACAAAAATTGGCTGACTTGCAAACTACTTACAACGTCATTAAAGAACGTTACGACAATTATGATGACGCTGTCGAAGTTTGCGCACCAGTCACCACGAGTAAAGTTTAATTTTTGGAGGTATCTAGCATGTATAATTTTACAGTTCAAAGTCCCACTGAAGTTATTTACGGGCAAAATGCTTTAACTGAGTTAGTCACGCGCCTAAAGCAAAACCGGATCACAAAAGTCCTGATTGTTTTTGGCGGGCATTCGGCCATTAAATTCGGTCATTTAGCAAAAGTCACTGACTTGCTGGAGAAAAATGGCATTGCTACTGTGCAAGCCGGCGATAACCGGCAAGCTTCTTGGACCGAAATCAAACGCGGCATTCAGTTGGCCAATGATCATGCTGTCCAAGCGGTACTTGGTTTAGGTGGCAGTATTTGTATGGATAATGCCAAGGCAATTGCTTTTGGCGCCGTTCATGCTGACATTTGGGATTACTTACGTGGTGAGAAATCAATGGTCAACGCCACTTATTTACCAATCGTCGAGATTCCCACTTATCCTTCTGGTGGTTCCGAGGCTGATTTAGCCGCCGAAATTTATGATTTGGAGACTGGTGAACATCGCACGCTACTGGGTACTTTTCCTAAGTATGCGATTTTGGACCCATCATTTAGTGCTTCATTGACCATCGAGCAAGCCGTTCGTGGCGCCATGGTCACTTTCATCCAAGAAAGTTTGAACTACTTAGGCAACGGTAGTGAAATTGCCAATGGCTTTGCCAAAGTAATTCTGACTAGTCTATTGAAAAATGCCCGCGCCGTTCAAAATGGCAACGCCACTACCGAAACTCGCAGCAACCTGATGTGGGCGGCAACCTTGACGCCCCAAGCAATCATGAACGCCGGGATAGACAACGACTGGACTTCTTGAAGATTTACTGCAGAAATGGTTGGGCATCCCTTACCGTGAAGCGATGATTATGGTCTTCCCTAATTGGTTGCGCCTGATTGCCCAAGACTATCGCGCCGCCGTTGCAAAATATCTCAACGACATTATCCTCACCGATCAGCAATCAACTGGCGATTTGATCGAAGTCGGTATTAGCGCGGTAACCAAATTATTTGAAAGTTTTAATCTCACCACCCATTATTCGGAACCATTAACTGACGCCCAAACAGCCCGTTTACCAGAGGTACTTAAATTAGTCCCTGACGACAAACGAGCCGCTTATGAGCAGATGTTACGTGCTTGTTTGACCCATTAGCTAACACCAAAAAATCAGCTTCCCTTAAAAAATTGGGAAAGCTGATTTTTTATTTTATAATTTACCACCAAAGACTGGGAAGACACTGGCCGCACCGTAATTCATTTGGTCAATTTTCGCTAAAATTGCCATATCTTCGTCGGAAATCTCAAAGTCAATTTCGGCATTAGCTTTCATATGGTCAGGATTAGCCGTCTTTGGTAAAACAACGACATTTAATTGCCAGTCAAAACGAATGCACAGTTGTGGCACGCTGACGTTGTATTTCGCCGCCATCTTTTTAATGATTGGATCATTCATGGCTGCACCATGGGCGATTGGTGAGAAGGCTTCGACAACAATTCCGTTATCCTGAGAATACTTGATTAAATCTAGAGGCGTCTCGCCAATATGAATTTGAATTTGGTTGACTGCTGGCTTGGTGTCACTATTTTGAATCAAGTTATCCAAATCGGCTTTTTCAAAACTAGAAACACCAATCGTCTTTAACTTACCGGCCTTAACAGCGTCTTCCATCGCCCGCCAAGTTTCCAGATTGCCTGCAAAGTGGCGATCATTGCCTTGATTGACTTCGTTCCATGGTTGCGGATTATGAATAATCATCATGTCCAAATAATCCAGGCCCATTTTACTTAACGTGTCGTCGATCGACTTTTTAGCTTCATCATAGTTCTTAATTTCAGCAGCAACTTTAGAATTAACAAAAAGTTGGTCCCGTGGAATGCCTGCATTACGGACACCCTCACCCACGCCACGCTCGTTGCCATAAGCTTGAGCGGTATCAATATGACGATAACCAATTCTGACCGCGTCTTGAACCGCCGTCGCCACCCGATCATCAGGAATTTCCCAAACTCCCAAAGCCAACTTAGGAATTTGTAACCCATTATTCATCGTAAAAGTTTCATTAAAAACTGACATAAAAACACTCCTTTATTCTTGACGTGTAGGCGTAGCAACTAATTTACAGCGCCAAATGCCACACCTAACACGATTGTTCTAACTTACCAATTGCTTGAATAATTTCATTATAAGGAGTTTGATTAGGAATGTTAAATGCTTATTTATGATGATGTGGTATAGGAAATGGTTATGCTTAAAAAAAGCACGAATCCTAATTTGAACTACTCGCTTAATAAGTCGCTCAATTGTAAGCGCTAAACAAATAAAATGCTTTAAATTTGCTAACCAGATATACTTAAGTTAGGGAAAGACACGACAACTTTTAAGGGGGGATTTCTGATGAGAAAATTCTTTTATGGTTTGACTTTGGTTGGCTTGCTCGTCTTTGGTGGCCTGCGCGCGACGACTGTCAGTGCCGCACCAGATAATTGTCCGAACTACCAAAGTGGCCAATGTGATGGCCGCGGTGCCGGTAGAAATGGTCAGGACCAGCAGCAATGTCAAGGCACCGGCCAACGAAAGCGACTGCGTTATCAGACTCGGACACAAACAACACCTGCAACTAACCAAAACGCAACAACGAACCGCCCACAATTAACGCTGCCGCGATCAGGCTTCGGCTCTCAGCAACAGCAGCAACAACGCAAATTAACTGGTGATTTTATGACAAATTGCTGGCGATTAGCAGAACTGCCTAACTAATTAAAGCATTACCACTCAAAAATAGCGTGTTGACACTTTTTAAAAAGTTGTCAACACGCTATTTGTATTTACGAGAATTTAGCTGGCAATCAGCTCTATCAATTTATCTGTCATAACAGTTTTGCCATTATTTTAAACTGACTGGTTGTTGCTGACGCTTCATCCGCCAGCGCACAATCGCTTTGCGCCCTTCTTCAAGCAGGAACAATGGAATTGGAATACAGAAGAGTAAAGCCCAGTCAGAGAGCGCTAGACCAGTGGTGTTGAACACGCTTTGTAAGAACGGCACATACATCAGCAAGGCCACAATTAGGATTTCTGCAGCGATCCCGAACCAAATTCGATGATTGCTGAACAGGCCAATTTTAAAGACTGAAGTCACTTGCGTCCGACAATTATTGGCCATGGCAATCTGGCAAAAGACAATCGAGGCCAGCGTCATCGTCGTCGCCAACATATAAACATTGCCACTGGCAGCCAGCGCCGTCTGCGGCCAACCATAACGACTATTGATGAAGAAATAGGCCGCCACAGAAACAATCGACTCCAGCAGGCCATACCAAGCAAACGCCTTCCAGACCACCGACTTATTCAGTAAATGCGCATCCCGATCACGAGGTGGCTGGTCCATGATGCCCGGCTCACTTTTCTCAGCGCCTAACCCTAGGGCTGGCAACATATCGGTGCCTAAATCAATCGTCAAAATCTGCATCACAGTTAACGGCAAAGGAATCAGCCCCCGGGAGAAAAGAAACAGAATCGACGGAATCGCCTCAGGTACATTACTATTCAAAATATAGAGCAGGAATTTCTGAATGTTACTGTAAACCGTTCGTCCTTCTTCAATTGCCGCCACAATCGAGGCAAAATTATCGTCGGTCAAAATAATGTCGGCCGCATCTTTGGCTACGTCCGTCCCGGTCAAGCCCATGGCAATACCAATATCGGCTTGCTTCAAGGCTGGCGCGTCATTAACACCATCACCCGTTGAAGCAACAATTTCGCCGTTGTGCTGATTGGCCTTCACAATGCGATACTTCTGATCTGGCGCCACCCGCGCAAAAATCACTTCACCACGCACGGCTTTTTGTAACTCGTGGTCACTCATTTGACTCAATTCATCGCCGGTGATCACCCGAACATTTTCACTATCAATCCCGATTTTCACGGCGACACTTTTAGCAGTCAGTGGACTATCACCAGTCACCATAATCACGCGAATATTGGCGCGATGACATTTATCGATGGCATCATAAATCTCTGGCCGCGGTGGATCTGCCATAATCGTCAAGCCAACAAAAATCAAATGTTGCTCAGTATTATCAATCGTGCAATCAGCAGCTTTACTTGGCAGGCCATTTTGCCCATCCAAGTCACGATAAGCAATCGCCATTGAGCGCAAACCTTGGGTAGCATAACCTTCGTTAGCCGCCAAAATCGTCTTTTTATCGGCGTCAGTAATGGGCCGGACTTGACCATTCTCCAGCAGACGGTCGCTCTGAGCCAAAATACCAACTAAGGCGCCCTTCACATAAATTACTGGCTCGGCCTGATTAGGCTGCGTGTGAATCGTGGTCATCCGTTTCCGACTAGAATCAAAAGGCAATTCTTGGATTCGCGGATAGTCTTGCTGCAACTGCTTTAAATCCAAGCCTGATTTCTGCGCCAAAACTAAATGGGCCGCCTCAGTTGGCGTGCCGACAATTTTCGGTCTTGGTGAATCTTCACTCTGAATATCAGTATCATTATTCAGCGCGGCAACACGAATTAGCAACGACAAATCCGGCACGTTCGCTAAAACCACCGGCTGATTATTTTTCTGGATCTGACCATTGTTGACGTAACCTTCGCCACTGACGGTATACTCCTGTCCTGGCAGCCAAACGTGATTGATGGTCATTTGATTTTGAGTTAACGTCCCAGTTTTATCGGAGCAAATTACAGTGGTTTCGCCCAACGTCTCGACACTGCTCAACTCCTTGACCAGCGCATGCTTCTTGGACATCCGTGTCACGCCTTGAGCCAACGACAAGGTCACCGTCGGTAGCAAGCCTTCAGGAATGAAGGCGACAATTAAGCCCAGGCCGAAAACAAAAGACTTGGCCACTGGGTAATGAACGAAGAAAATGGCCGCAAAGAAGAACAGTAAACCGATGATGATTGCAATCAGAGAAATTTGTCGGGTCAACCGATTTAATTCGGCGGTCAACGGCGTCACGTTCGTTTTCTGATGTTCAGTCAAAGCGGCAATCTGGCCAAACTCCGACTGCATTCCGGTGTTAATCGCCACGGCGGTCGCGGTACCATTGACTGCCATCGTGCCGGCGTAAACCACATTTTGTTCAGAAAATTGGCCGTCTCCTTTATCATAATTAGGTAACTTATCAACCACGACTGACTCACCGGTTAGTGCTGACTCGTCGACCTGTAACGCATTGCCGGTGACAATCCGCGCATCAGCCGAAATACTATTGCCGGCCTGAATTAGGAACACATCGCCTGGAACAAGTTCAGTCGAATCAATTTGCTTGGCCGTACCATTACGCAAAACTTGGGTATAGTTTGGCAGCATTTTTTTCAGTGAGTCGGTGGCTTTCTGAGCAGCATGTTCTTGCCAATAACTGAAGCAACCGTTGATCACGTTGACCGCCCAAATCGCGATCCCCAATTCCGGCATCCCGGCGATCATCGCAATCACGCCACTGACCCACAACAAAATCGCCATCAAACTAATGAAGTTCTTAATGAACACTTTGAATTGCGACTGCTTGTGAGCCTGCTGAATCGTATTGGCACCGACCACTTTCAGCCGCTGCGCCGCCACGTCATCAGTCAAACCAGTCTCGCTGGTCGTCAGCGTCTGATAAAACTGATCAAGAGGCAACTTGGCAAACTGATCCGTCGTCATCTTTGAATCTGTCATTATTTTCACTCCCGAAAGTCGGCGCTTAAAAACCACCGACTTATCTTTGAAAGCCCAGCAAATCATTGATCACTCAATCATTCTGCCGGCAACTTCCAAACCCTAAATTAATCCCATTAATGGCTAAACACTAACATAAGAAATTTGAAAGTTCAAACAATCTGCCATCGCGAAAGCCTTTGGTGGCGGGTGTCTAGACAGGATTCAGGTTGGACTGTGAGTGCTGAAAATTTTCAACATTAAACATGGAACAGACAATCCGATTGAAACAATGTGCTTAAATAATCAAGTTAATATCTGGCTGGTGATTGATCATAAAAGCCCGACTAATTTGGCATCCTGCTTATGAATTTTTCGCAAAATGCTGCCATATTTAAGAAAACAAGCAATTTTAAGGAGCAGATAGTGTTATATTAATATAAGTTCTAATAGTGTTGAAAAATGTGTTTTTAGTAGCTTTTTATCTTAGGGAGATCAAAAGCAATTACACTGATGACACATGATAGCAAAACTTGGGGGACAAACCAATATTTAGGGGGAAGTATCATGAACGAAGATTTAAAAACAGCTAAACAAGAATTTAAGGATAATGGTCGACCATATCAAACATACAGTTATTACTTAGGAGTACCGATCGCGACAATCGTGCTGATGGGCCTCGCAATGCTGGGACTAAATACGAATAGCAGTCTCGGCCTCTTGCTTTTCATTTTCACAGTCGTGGCCCACGTCGGTGCCAGCAAGTTAACCAAAATTTCGAAAAGAAAGTATGTCGCACCAATTTTAATTTACATTGCCAATATTATTTCAATCATCCTGATACCAATTCTGTTTAAAGATTTGTCTGCAGGTGGCAGTGGCGACACCTACTTTAGCTACGTCGGATTATTCTTCTTGCCACTGGAAATTATCGCCATTATTTTCTTCTTCATCAGCGCCCACGATATTAAAAAAGCTTATCCAACAATGAAACAAGATTTTCAGACTGCACGGAGTAAGTATTTAGAAATCAAACGGGGGAAGTAGATTGAATACGTTCAGATTAATTAAAGACTAAATATAAGTCAGATAAATTAATTCTCGTATCAAAAAATGCTCAAACAAAGGCCATACAATCTTTAAAGATTGTATGGCCTTTGTCATAAAGTAAAGTGCTTTAATTCAGATATATGTGAAAGTTAATTATATGAAGCTATTCATTAACTCTTTTATGTGCGGCATATGCACCTTTGTCTCTAATTCTATTAATTTGAAACTGATTATTCTTAATCTGATCATTAATTTGATTCAGAACACTAACTTTGTATCGTCCTTTATTGTTGGAAAATATTGTCTGCGCTCTTTTGGCATATCCAATCATCGAGTATCGTTCGCCATATCTTTTGCCAACAGTGTACATCTTTGCAACCATCTTTGAATTAGGCGCATTAGCTTTAATTCTTTTCTCTTCCCTTTCAATCCTTTTTTTATAAGCAAGCCGTTTATCATATTGGTTTAGTTCGATTCGTTTTTGCTTTCCGTTTTGCCATACCAGACGTTGTTTTCTATCTGGCGTTGGAACCTTCCTTGATAGAATTTGATTTCTATCATTCCTAATTCTTAAAAACTTATTAATTGCCTTTTTGCTTTTATAATGGAACTTATATACGCCGCGTTCTCGCATTTTAACTTCAGAACCATTAAAGATAAAGCCTAAATAATCTAACCAAGCAGGAATAAAGTTCTTGCTTTTATCTTCTTGTAAAATTACATTAGTACCATCAGAGTTACCAAAACTAAATATTTTAGTTTTATGCCGCTCAATCTCTAAAGAAGTAAAAAGCTGGCTAAGATCTATAACTCCCTTCAAAAATATATTCAGGTCTTCCTCATCTAAATTTTTCTTCGGAATAACAATAACAAAATCATCTGAATATCGACGGTACAATCCTCCCTTTTCAAGAGCAATTTTATTAAGTTTCTCATCAAATTCAATCATATAAACATTTGCAAGTGCAGCGCTAATAGGTGTTCCTTGTGGAATGCCTATTTGATTAAATCCGTTAACATTTAAATTACCATCCGCTATCAATTTGGCGAAGTCTTTGCGCTCTTTTAGATAGGCAGGCCATTTTCTATCAACCAGATTTGCTTTTTTCAATGACTTATTTAGTTCTGCGCTCATAACCCAGTTATACCTTGTCACTGACTTAAAAACAGCCAACCAATCTGGCGTTAAGTGGGCTACAGACATAACTCGGCGTAGATTTTCTTTTAAAATTCGGTGTCTTAGATTATCAAAGAAGCCTTTAAAATCACCCTTTATGATCCAGCAATCATTCTGGGCAACAATAAAATCAAATACTTCTTTCGCTGCATTAATATTAGAAGTATGCCTGGATTTTCTATACGCCGTTGGTACATTGGAAAAATTATGCTCAACCAGATATTCTTCATATGACGAATTTAATTCATCCGCATATTTTACATAAATCAATGCGTCATGATGGGCAACTAAAGATAAAGGGCGTACTTTATCACGTACATGTGCTCTGAGATGTCCCTTAGTCCGATGATATTTTATTGTCACCTGTGAATAGATAATAAACGGGTAGAATCGATAACGTGCAATAACGTTAGGTTTAAGTACTGTATTGGCAATAAACTTCTTAGCAGAAGACTTACTTGGATTAACATCAAAATGTTTGTATGTTTTACCAAGTACTTTATTAGATTTTTCAAGTAATCGATCAACTTCGCCGTTCATAAAATCCTCCTAAAGATACTAAAAGGGCCTGCGGTAACCCGCAGACCCTCCGGAAATCGTTCACTTATTCAAACTGACGGTCAGAATCATACAAAGTGACGTCTAAATGCTACCAAATTACAGCTGGCGCTCCGGAAATTCTTGTAAATTACCATAGCCCGATAAAATACTCTGCTGACCGGTAAAGTATAATCGCATACTTTACGTAAAGTTATAATAGAATGGATAAGCGTATTCGTTACATACTAGTGATTGTGATAATCCTAGTGGTGCAATCGAGTGACTTTTCCTTCAGCGCTAATATCACTGAGATCATAATTACTATTGTGGTCAAGGTGATTAAGCAATTAGAGGTAGACATCTTAGAAAGGATGTGTTATAGCCTCGTTTAGTATTTCTTATGGTAACTTTGATATCATAAACGAGTTGTGCTGTTCAACTCTCATACTAAGTAAGTTTATTATAACATATTTATTCCGAAAAAGCGTATAAGATCACAAGTCAGAATACATTTTCGATAACATTATAATTACTTGAAGTTCAATAACTTTGATTAATTTCCAGTTATAGTAGCGTACTACTGCGTTATCACTGAAATGCGAACGTTATTTTGTTAAGTTACAAAATAACGGTAACCAACACTATTACAACGATCACGATATCTTAATTACATATATTTTATAATTGAAAATCATCTTAATAAATACGATGTGGTTTGACAAATCTAAATGGAGATTCTGATTGCGACTCATACACATACAGATGCTTTATGGAGTTCCGTCCAGCATCCTGAAAAGATTCTCGCATAATTTCCGTCACGTGAGTAGGACTAGTATTTAAAAGTAAATAAATATCCTGAACGCCATCTGTTTCAGCTTTTCTAATTTGTCTAATAATATCCAACACCAAATCTTGATTGTAACCACGCACTCTATCCGTTTGATTATTAACCAGGCGTTGAAAAAGAACGTAGTCATGATTAGTAACAAATTCAGGTAGCAAGTCCATGTCAATTGGGTATGTGTCTGCCACTATTATTGATCGAACTGGACTCATATTTTTATCATCATTTTTTTGGTAGAAAACTTGTTTAATTTCTGTCCCTTTGGGAGATTGTGTTACATCAGGAGTCTTTAGTGTTAAGTATCTCCAACCAAATGATTCTTTATTATACAGGTAATCAATATATTGCCATATTGGAAGACTAGTGGCACTTCCCTGATCTAACCCACTAATAAAAGTCGCAATCTTTAATGACCACACTGACACCAAAAAATATTGATTCTCAGGTAAAAGATTTCGCTTCCAGAAAATTTTTGAAATAAATTTGCGATATAAGAAGAAAAAAATGCAAAAAATAAAAATAGGGTACACAAACATGAAACTCTCGAGCAGCAATCTTCTGCTTTCACTAATGTTAAATATCGCTTGCATGACAGATAAAACCTTTTTTCTTGGAAAATAATTTGTAATAACCTCACATAGGACAAGAGGTAAAATTATAGGTAGAAGAATATTTTTACATATAAACCTTTTTTCATGAACCACTCTTATTTTTTTACTCAGGATGTTCACCGTTCCCATACCATTTTCCAGTAACTAAAAATAATTCATAAAAATACAACCATTCTTTTGTCCAAGGAATTAATGTCTCTTTTAAATTATCACCGAAGATAAATTCTTTTCGATTATGCTTGTTTCTATATAAACACAAGAAAATTTCTTTTTTTTCTTTACTAGATTGATTTACAAAGATATGCGGTATATCATATAACGACCCCGGAATAAAAAAGTTGTGAATGATAACCTGAATATTTTTTTTACAAGATCGAAATTCAATCTTGTACTTTTTTCCGAGTGAATTAGCCTGTATATTTCCATAAACATGAAAATAGCCATTTGCAGTTATTGAATTATGGGGATTAGGAAATAACAAATTTAATTGATAATAATACTTAAGTCTACAAACATTAGACAATTTAATCCCCCCAAAAGGTATTTGGTGTCACATAATTGTCACTATGTTCATCTTCAAATATTCCAGCATCATTAACAGGTATTTCTCCGCGTCTTTGAATATCTGATCGCCATTTGCCTAAATCATTAAACGCGTTTCGTGTGCGTTTCTCACCATAGACTTTTGAAAGTGTCTCTTGCCATGAAATAATATTTGTCTTGTTTGTGGTTCCCAATTCTCGTTCAACAACTTGAAGCCATTCAAAAAAAGCTGTCTTCCGTTCGGGATGCTCTTTCCATTTATCAGTAAAATCTTCTTTCGGATTTGTCGGATTGAGGATGTGTGGAACTCCTTGTACATCATATTCAATTTGATCGCGTAATCTATTAGTTACTTCTACCAAAGCAGTTGAAAGATCGTTCTGACCGTTATAGGACTGAGCTGCTAAAATGGTAATTACCATTGAGATTGGCTTTTCCTTATCAGGTCGATTCTCAAACATCTTATTTCGATGAAATTTCAACAACTGCACAACCTGTTGTAAAATTGTAGATTGATCATATTCCTCAGGCTGTTCCACTTCATTACGAATATGGTTTTTGACAGTAGTAGACCCTTGATAAATATCTTGTCCCTTTTCAATAAACCATTCCTTGAATTTAAATGGACTACTTGGATGATAATCATAATTATCTTTGCTATTTTTATTTGTCACCGAGATATCTGCCACATCATTTTTAACTGCCGGAACAACATCCACGTGTGACTTGGCATAGTCAATTGTCCAAGCACGTTTTTTCTCAGGCAATAGTTTGGATGAATACAAATCACTTGCTTTTAATACATCACCGATAACAATTTTAGTTTTCTGAGCAGTTGGCATCTCATCCAAAATAGCTACCAAGTCAATATCAAAATCATCATCGGAACCATTTAAGGGCATTATAGCTGTTCCAAGATTATATGATCCTTGAGGTTTTATTTCAGTTCTACAGCCGATTAAATCACTGTTGGAAATTAACTTTCCAAGTGAGGTATATTCCCGAACAACATTAGCTTTCGCCGTATCAGATAGTGAAATTTGGCTACAGATTTTCTGTAAAACATAAGATGTATCTTTCATACACACGCCTGCCTATATATAGTATTTTAATAAAGCCATTATACCATATATAGACCAAAAGAGAACCTACGTTCGCTCTTTGAATTAATTCAAGCATCACGCCTCATATTATAAAAGCTACCGCGTTCATCATAACTAGCTACTAGGAATAAAACATTACTTGCCTAGTTGTCGACCACAAATCAAATAAACCGCTTCAACATCGAGCAATTTACTCGCCATGACCCGAAACCACCTTCAGTAGTGATTCAAATAGGTGTGGCTTAATCCCATTAAAAATTTTAATCGTTCAATGTTCTGTTCGCAGGAAGCAGACTGTGTTATCTAAACGAGTTGATTTTCTAAGATTATCAAGGTTCAATTTAATAATTTCTCTCATATGTAAAACCTCCAAACTGATGATAGGATAATTCTACCAAGAGCTTGGAGGTGATTATAGACGCTGACTTGTACATAGGTCCTATAGTTCTAGAGCAAACTACTCATTTTACGGGTAGTCATGGTTTGTCTGTATAATTCGCAATGTTTGTGATTTCTTTTAATTGTTCCATTGTGCCACGTCCATCACCATTAGTATAAAATTTTAAACCACTAATCTGAATATCGCTTTCATTGTCCATAAATTCCATATCAGCATGATGATCCGTCATATATAACAGAAGCTCTTCTTTCCATAATTCTTTCTCAAAGCGTTCGCCACTCATGCCCTTAGGCTCAATAAAAATTTGGAAATAATAATCATTTGTATCTTCAAGAAATAAAATGAAGTCTGGTTGAAATCCTGTCAGATGAATGCCATATTTAGGTTTTTCCTGATATTGATGTAACTTCAGTTTTTCGCTCTTAGCTGATTCTCGATGCATCGTTTCATCCATGCGAAAAAGGTATACTGCTTTACCATACTTAACTTTTAAATCCTCAACATATGCCTTAATTCGTTCAATTAATTGATACTCAAGTCGATTAACAATAGCATTATCATAAACATAAAATGGATCATCTTTCATTTGATAAACTTTAATATCTTGCGTTTTATCAAATTGTGTTTGTGTATCATACTCAGGGACACGTTTATTATAATCACTGAGATATTCCTTAATTGGATAGCCGATAAAGTTATTAGTTCCGCGCTGCTTAACATAACCTGATTGGATTTTAACTTGGTATTCTTTTAGAAGATCAATGATAACTTTTAAGATTTCTTCTGCGGTCAAATTAGCTTCACGATATTCAACAGGTACCGTTAAAAATAATTTTAGATTATTAGCATTCAACCAGTTACTTCCATAAATAAAATCATTCATGGACTGAATATTAGGAATATATTTTTTCAAATTTGAAAACTGATAAAAATCTAACTTTTGAATAGCTTTTTTGATGTAACGATCATCAAATTTTGAAACACTGATTGTCTTAGTCTCGACGTTTGCTGCATACGCCGAATAATTAACTTCCCGTGAACCATAATTTAAATTACGCTGAAGATCAGGTTTATGCTCAATACCATACTTTTGAATGCTGTCAAAGTAACTACTAGGAACGTCAACTGATTCATTATAGTAAATCTTTCCGTGTCGGTAAGCCTCAGTTCTTTTGAACTCAGATTTAACTTTAATTTCAATGGGAGGATTTTTACTATCTTTGCTAGTTGGCAAATCCATTTGCTTTAATGATCCAACTAGCTGTTTTAAGTATTGTGGTTCATTCATTGTGTGATAATGAAGTGTCTCTAGTAGGAGTTGCTTATTAGATGGATCTTGATCAAACCGGCGTTGATAACTCTTCTTACCATTAATCTCAAATGGATAGTAGCGTGCGCCGCGACCGA
This sequence comes from Lapidilactobacillus wuchangensis, assembly GCF_003946645.1. GTDB lineage: Bacteria > Bacillota > Bacilli > Lactobacillales > Lactobacillaceae > Lapidilactobacillus > Lapidilactobacillus wuchangensis. The sequence continues at coordinate 41,142 of NZ_RHOU01000002.1, read as the reverse complement.
TCAATTGAGCCTCTACCATCGTGGCATTTTTATTAGTTGCAGCCTCTTCATTGATACGAACAATATCATATAAGTTCAAGACATCCCAGCCTTCAGTGAGTTTGGCAACCGCAAAAACAACACGATAAAAATTATTAGAACTTTCTAAAGAATTTAATGCCTCATACTGACCTTTTTCAAGCATATTGCCACTAGCGTCATTCGCATTTAAAACATTTTTAGGGTCAAAATCATGTTTGATTTCGCGGACAATTTTACCTAAGTTATCTTTATTCTTTAAATAATAATTATAAGCAATCTCAAGTGCTGCATTATCATTGCTATCCATCAGTTGCTGACGTTCAATAAAGGCTAATAAATCTTTAGCGGTTAGCTTGGCAATAATCTCGTTAAATTTAGCATTCGCCTTTTTAGAAACAGCAACTTTAGCAGACTTAAACATGATAATTGGTTTGAAGGTACTGGTGACATTTTCAATTTGAGCACGATATTTTCTAAACTGAGAGAGCAGTACGACATTTAACATTTTTTCATCATCACTAGCTGACGTTTCAATCCGCTTAACTTGTTTCGAGTACCCATCATACATAAAACGACTTAAAGGATAACGATAAACAACCTTATCACGGTATTTATCATTGATAGCAGTCTTCTCAAAATCGACTGTTGCTGTAAACTCGAGCAACAAATTTTTTTGGTCTTCAGTATTTCTAGCATTCAAAATCTTGTTAATCGCTGATTCCCAGGTATGTTCTGCTTCTTTTTCCGACTTCGTACTTGCTGAATAGTGATGGGCTTCATCAGCCAAGATTGCGACTGGATCTTGTTCATAATCAGTTAAACCCATCGTATTTTCTTTGACCGTAAATAAATCATTCGAAACTGTTTGAACAGTTGCAAGTTTAAGATAAACTGTATTGGCCTGTTTGATTCTTGGATAGCGATTGACCTCTTGAATCGTAATATATTGTCCAGCAATCTCAATTTTATCTTGAAAGAGATACTTATCGCTGTCAGTATTAATCAGATTATCTTTTGTCTTCATCAGAACCGAGTTCGTATTCACGGTAAATAAGAAATTTGTGTAACCTTGATCGTGATACAAATATAAAATTAAAGCTGCCATTAAATCCGTTTTCCCAGATCCTGTTGCCATATTGAACAAGACATGTTGTGGGTTAGGCTTGATTTGTGTTTGTGTATAACGATAATTACTTAGCGCTTTATCTTGATATGGTCGAAAAGTATGAGCTAAGTTATTTGTAATATAATCAGGAATGGCCCAATTCTCTTGAAATAAATCTTTCTCTGCATGTTCAGCCTGTTCCACTAAAGGAAATTTCAATGATTGAACATCTTTATTCTTAGACTTCGCCATAATTACTCACCAGTCCCATAGAAATCTTTATTGAACTGATAATCACTATCTGACAAAAATTCTCGAACATTCTGATCATCAATTTCAGAGTAATTATAGTACAACCCATTTTTATCAAGTAACTTAATCAACAGACGTTTTTGATCATCAAATTTAACCTTAGTTGCATCCCATTCAATTTTATCTAAATCTGCTTTAAAAGAAATATCCGCTGATTCTTGTGAGCCATCTACACCGGATAACATACGGTTATAGATTTCATGTAATTCATCAATTGTTGTAGAGGCGATAATATCTTGTAAATACCCCATATTCTTTTGCATCAATTCAGCATAGACGAATGAGCCACCACCTTGCCAATTAACATCTTTAGATATACCCCCTTGTTCGCCAGCAATGACTTTTTGTAAACGAGGAACTGAAACAGTATTAATATAATCCATTTGTTCAATACCAATAAATCGACGGTGCATCTTCATTGCAACAGCTTGTGTTGTGGCAGATCCCATGAAGAAATCTAGGACGAGATCATCTTCTTCAGTAGTTGCTCTCATAAGAAAAGCAATTAAAGATTCTGGTTTGGAGTACGTGAAATTTACTTGTAAATTTTCTAAATGTGAATTTGAATCTTCATAGCTACCAACACCAAACATTTTAGAAAGATAGGTGGTATCAACCATTTTCTCAGGTGCCATAGAATTGCTTTCAGATTTCTGATAACGAATAGAGAACTGCTTCGATTTAATTATAAAATCTCCACCTTTTCGTACTTCTTCATCTAGGTAGGATTGACTCCATTTGAACTTTCCTTTGAGTTTGATAATATTTTTATTTTTACCATCTTCAACAATCAAATCATCAAGAAGCTCAATTTTAGGATAACTACCTGCCTTATAAATTCCATCTGGTATATTAAACCGTATAATTCCCGGTTCAAATTCCAGTTGACTAACACCATTACTAGAGTTTAATAAGGGTGCATCACCATTCTCTGTATCTTTTCCAATCCATTTTCTATTTGAATTCTTAACTTTTTCATATGCATGGATATACTCCAAACCGGAACGGCTCTTATTCCCCAGAGAATCAGCATTATCAGTATTTCGCCAAATAAACGTTTCGACAAAATTATTTTTCCCGAATACATCATCCATCAATATTTTTAAATAGGCTTGCCCATCTTCACTAATAGAAACAAAAATAACACCATCACTATCAAGTAAATCACGTGCAACTTCTAAACGATTCTTCATAAATACTAGCCAAGACGATAATTTAAAATTTGAATTATATGAAAAAGCATCGCTAGGCTTACTCTTGTCAAAATAATAAGGTGGGTCAAGATAAATAAATCTAACCTTACCCGAATACATTTCATTGAGTGAATGTAACGCTAACAGATTATTTCCTTTAATAATTAAATTGTCTTTTTCTGTATCAAAATAATCAGTATCTTTTTCCCCGTCAACATCATATCTTTTCACATTATTTAATATCTTCTTATCAAATAAGCGGTCAATTTCATCTTTCTCGATAACTTCATTTAAGAATGCATCGTCATAGCCGTTTTCATTATCTTCTTTGGTCATGCTTGCCGTTAGGACACCATCTTTAAAGGGAAAATCTAAAACAACATCCTGGTTATCTTCAATAAACTTGCCATTACTAGTTAAGCCAACACGGTTTTCATATTTCGTATAACTTGTGTCCCAATAATCATCGTAAAGAATCGCTTCTTCAAGTTGATCAATTTGAAATAGTTTTTGTCCCGCAACCTCTTTAATGTAATTCTTTTTGATAAAATCAATTTCAAATAATTTTGCTAGTAAAGCTTCATCATAAGCACGTAAATCATCAGAAACTTTTGAACGATTTAATTCATCGCCAATGAAGTACTTGTCCCCAAATGAGATAAGTGCTTTTTTTAATTCGTCGAATAATTTAGGCTCGATTTTAGACATAATTTTGCTCCTTCATCTTTTTAAAAACATTGAATTTTTCATTCCACCAATATATTGTAATGATAAAAGTATTAATAACATAAAGACTACTTACTTCTTCAATCTTTACATCTTCATTAATTGAAAAGTCATAGATATTATCTTCCACATCTCACCAAAAATTTATTCTCAGTATTCCTCTTTAAATTCATCAATGTTACTAAAATCATTTTTCCGTAGCAAAACGTTTTGTTATGGCCTTAGGCCAAGTTGAATGTACGAATGAGTGTGAAACAAAAAGCCACTCACTATGCAGGACTATACCAAAGATGCACCTATAAGATTTAAAATGTAGGTCATCAAAATCGAAAGAGGACGTCATAAACGGCAAATAACCTCAATAGTCCTGCACATACCAAATGGCTCCATATCGTATTCACTCCAAAGTATGAGAAAAAAGTAATCTATAAACAATATCGACGAGATCTACAGGATGATGTTAGATTGTTGTGTCAGCCAGTATAAAGACATGAAAATTATTAAAGGTCATATGATACCGAGCCATGTACATTGGTTGGTGAGTTACAACCAAAAATAAGTATATCAAGCTTTATAAAGTATTTAAACGGGAAATCAGTGTTAATGATGTTCAATCAACATACAAATTTAAAAATCGACATTTCTGGTCAGAGGGATATTATATGAGCACAATCGAAAAAAATGAAGCAACTATAAAGAAATATAAGAATATATATTCTAGATTAGGGAAAAAACATAATCAAGTGATGGATAAATTGAGTATGTGCGGGTATTAGGACCCTTTCAAGGGTCAGGATGAATAGTACAAACATCGCTTAAGTGGTTTGGCTTTGACACACAAAACCAGTGACTGAAACACTGGCTAGTACGTGAGGCTTATAGTTCTAGAGTAAATTACACGTTTTACACGTAAGCATGATTGTCCTACTTTTTTAATGTGACTTAAATAATTCTTAGAAACTAATTTTTAAAGGTTGTTAATATAAACAAGAACTATTCCCGGAATTATTTGAAAATAAACCTAAATAATTAAACGCACTCATGGAAAAGGTGTATTATCAGTATCTAATTTTCCTTCTTATGTTTTCCAAACAAGTGACCTAAAGCAACTTTAATAAAGGAGGTATGCGATTCAAGGGGAGAATTGGATTCACTTTGATGGTTATCTTCCTCTGTACGATCTAAAACTTTGATATCAATGTTATCACTCTTAGGAACTTCATATTTTTTTGTGCTTTCATTACGTGATCTCTCAATATTTTGAAAAGAATTCTGTTCAATTAAAATTATTGACATAAGATGATCAGTCAAGGCCGTCATAGCCGATTGTAATTCATCAGTAAGTTGTTTCGAATTAGATGTAATTATTTTTTCGTCATCTAAATCGTATACCAACAATAATGTATCTTCAGAAGAAGCAGCTACCTGCAACTTTGTCAACAACATACGATGCTCTGAATTTGCTACACTATTTATTATTTCAGTCCAATTCTTTTGGATCATTTCTGTCTGCCGAACATCATTTTTAGCAAAACTGTTTTCTACATCGTCTACATTTAAGTAATTAGTATCAGTAATTTCCGCCTCATCTTCCAGTAGTTCTGGATCAAGATACATATCTTGAACCTCAAAATCAGAGAGTATCTGAGAAATATCTTTGCGATGTCCACCATCAATTATTGTTAATCTGGTCTTAGCACGCGAAATTGCAGTGTAAAAAAGCCTTCTATTCTCTTCAGCCTTATCAACAGAATAAACAATTTCTGGATCATAAATAAAAAACACATCATCAAACTCAAGACCCTTTGCTGAATGTATGGTCGTTAATACAACATTAACGTTACTTTTTTTTGATGACCATTTATCCTGTGATGAATCGAGTATGATGTCGCTTATAAAATTATTGATGCTTTGATAGTCTTTTGATAATTCATTAAGTATTTCAAAATCTGCCTGTATTTCTTCAACTGTATAGTTTGACTTACTTAGCACGGATTCCAAATCTAAATAGAATTTTTCAGTATCTTTCAACAAATCTAAAGTACTTGGATATTGCGTATTGATGATTTGTTTTAGTTCCAGAAAGTCGGTTCGCGAAGATTTCTTAAGCCCCTGAATTAGCTGTTTTGCTGAAACTTCTCCAATTCCCTCTAAAAGCATTAAAGCCCTCATATATGCTATAAAATCATTCTTATTCTGATTTGTCAGCAATATTGCGCATATATCTTTAATGTGTTTTCGTTCTAATAATTTTATTCCTCCATAAACAACATAATCAATCTTATTTTTAATAAGATTAGATTCAAAATCTACTTTTCGCCGATTGTACCGATAAATTACCGCTAGCTTATCATCACTTTCTTCTTCAATTAGTTTTCTAACACGCGTCATGACTTCTGAAACTCCCGTGTCTGAGCTTTCTGGAAAAGTCACAGGACAAGAACCAGTTTTGCGATTAGCTTTTAGTGCTTTTCTATATCCATATTCCGTTGCTCCAGTGATCTGATTTTCGAGATCCACAATTTCACGTGTTGAGCGATAATTAATATTTAATTTAATTACCTTTGCATTTTCAAAATCATTATCAAAATTAAGAATAATTTTATTATCTGCGCCTCTGAATGAGTATATTGATTGGAAATCGTCTCCAACTGCCATTACGTTCGGAAAAGCCAAACCTTTAATCATTTGAATTTGTAAAGGATCGGTATCTTGATACTCATCAACCATTAAATAATTTAATGAACCACGATCTGCGCCTGATGCCAACAGAATAGCATCGTTAAAATTAATATACCCATACTGCTTCTTATACTTTTCATACACCTTCATGATTCTCTTTATATCATCAGAATTAATATCTTCTTTATTCAAATCTATAAGTGCTTCATCTATTGACTTCAACGTGACACTGGAGTAATCAATAATTTTTTGGACAGTCGTTAATCTTGTACGTTCCGGTAACTTAAGGGAATGTTCCTCCATAGCTAATCGCATGATCATTCTGTCATCCTCAGGATCAAGCAACCTCACTCCCGGACTTAAAGATCTCCTAATCAGCAAAAAAGCAAGACCATGAATGGTGCCAATATACCCAATCTCAACCTTGGGTAATAGTTCTTCCAGACGCCTTTTTAGTTGATTTGCCGCTTTCCTTGTGAACGTAATTAAACAGATTTCTTTAGCGGGAATCCCCATCTTGATCATGTGAAAAACACGATATACCAAGGTATGTGTCTTTCCAGCACCCGGACCCGCTATTACAAGATAATTCCCTTCAAGTCTAGTTGCCGCAACTTTCTGCATTTCATCTAGTGAATCTAAGTAATGGTAATTTTTAGCAAATGGAGCTACCTTAATTTCTTTTTTTTCTAAATTATTTACTGCCGCAATAATTTCTTCTTTTTCTAACTCATATTTTTTTAATGTCAACACTTCATCTACTTTCCTTCAAACATTTAAATAGACCTATACATCACAAAAAAGTACGTTGGATAATACACTTTACTAATATATCATACAGCTAATATTTATAAGATAATACTATAATAGATCTGGGGAAAAGACATTCTCTTTCTTCACCTAAAATAACGTTGATCACATCATTCACTTCAAAAGATACAATGGAAAAAGATAAAAAAGTATCATAGTAACTTTTAATTTTAATATTTTTCATGAATCAACTTTATTGACGACCATTAACTTATTTAGAATTGGTTTTCGACCAATTTTATACATCTGATTTGCTTTGATCCAATGTTTATCTAAATAGTTTATTGAAATAGGTTTCTCTCTTAATTGTTTAATGCGCGACTCGCTGACAATAATTTTTACTTTTAAATAATGCTACTTGTCTATCCAAAAAAGCCCATCTATCCAATGATAGATGAGCTTTTTGGTGACAATCATAATCACTAACCGTCTTTTACGCAATTATACAATAAGCGAAATGCTGTTAAACCGACGTTGTAACATCAATTTGTATATATCAATTACTCCCATTCTGTTGCCCCGAAAAGCCGAATGAGCGCAAATGAGCGCCGTTAAAGGCTTTTGAATTTCGATAAGCTCAATTATATCACAAAAAACAGCTTTGGAAGCAGCATAAAAGTTGCACGGTGCAAATTGGAGAAAACTTCATATCAACAGCAAGCGTAGACCCTCAATGTCCGAGCGGTCTATTTTTATTTCCCGTTATTTATTTGCCGATGACTTATCCACCGATGAATAGCCGCCCGTTAACTTTCCCAATAAAATAACAGGCTTACGTTGCTGAACCGTGATTCAACTTCAATTTTGTTGCACTTAGTTCACACGCTGCTACTGAAAAATAAGAATGGAGGAATTACATTGATGAAAGCAGTTCGGCGGACCTCCGTATTCGCCGCTTTAATCGCAATTTTCGTCCAACTCTTTATCCCCGCCTCAATGGCGATTGCTGCCAGCATGACCAACACCAAGGTCGCCGACTGGCGCAACACATGGCACTTGCATTTGTTCAATGGCTTACATTGGACGGACGCAGGTATGTGGATGAAAAAGGTGGACGGCAAAGTTGCCTTCTGTGTGGAGCACGGGGTCGATCTCGATATGAGCGGCTCCGGCTACAACCCCAGCACTTACTCCGACAGTAAGAAGGATCAACTAGCCAAGATTGCTTACTATGGTTACTACCAGAACCCCACCAACCGCAACTACGCCGTGACCCAGATGATTATTTGGGAAACGCTCGGCGATTCGTTGCTCACCACACCGAACAAGAGCTATCAGTCTGAAAAGAAAGCAATCCTTGATAAGGTCGCCGCGCATGATCGCAAGCCATCTTTCAACGGTAAGCAGATCACGCTTGCAGTTGGTGATTCAATCACCTTAACTGATACCAACGGACGGCTCGCAGCTTTCGCCCAGCAAACGGCGAACACCGCGAACCTCAAGATTACGAAGTCTGGCAATAAGCTGACGCTGACGGCCACTGCCCAGTCGAAGGAATCCGGTAAGGTGGCTTATGCGATTGCCAAGGCTGCTGACGTTGGTACCTCTTTCGTCTACACGAAAGGCTCACAACAAAAGCTCGTCAACTTCAAGCTGTCCAACAACGGCGAGTTCTCTCTACCTATTAAAGTTAATCTCAACGGTAACGTGAAAGCCAAAAAAGTTGACGCCGATACCAACAAGGCGCTGCCGGGTGCCAAGCTCAAGTTCGAGTACAACGGTACCACCAAAGAAATCACGACTGGCACTGACGGCTACGCTGTCCTGAACGGGATCAAAGCCGGTACCAAGATCAAGATCAGCGAAGTCACTGCCCCGAACGGCTACGTCAATAAGGGCGAACTCAAGGAAGTCACCATTGAACCCGGCAAGACCGTTGAAGTCGTTCTCGGCAACAAGGAACAGCTCGGTAACGTAACTCTCGCCAAGATTGGTAAAGAGTTTGGTAGCGACATGTTCAATGCCTACTACTCGCTTAACGGCGCTGTCTACGGAATCTACACCAGCACCGGAACACGGGTTGGCGCAATCACCACTGACGGCAACGGTAAAGGTACCTTGCAGAATCTCAAGCTCGGTAGCTACTACGCGCTGGAAGAAAAAGCCCCTGCTGGTTACGTTCTAAACACGACCAAGCTGCCGTTTGAATTGAAGTATGCTGGTCAAACTGTCGCGGTCACGACTGCTCACGTCGATGCAACTGATCAAGAACAACGCGGCACTGCCACCATCATCAAGGAAGATGCTGTTACCGGCAAGCAGCCACAAGGTGCTGCCAGCCTTAACGGCGCTGTCTACGAACTCCACCGTGCAGCCGACGACAAGCTCGTAAAGTCGGTGACGATTACCAACAATACCGCGTCTGTTTCCGGCTTGGAACTGGACGATTACTATTGGCAAGAAGTAAAGGCGCCGACCGGCTACGTGCTTGATCCACAAAAGTACACCTTTAAGCTGGCTTACGCTGGTCAGAACGTCACCACCGCAACTGCTACCACGACGGTTAAGGAACAAGTCATCACTGGCGACCTCGACTTACTCAAGTACGGGAACTACGACTGGACAACCCAAGGCAAAGGCACTAAGCCGGTCATGCTCAAGGACACCCAGTTCACTGTCACCAGCAAGACCACTGGCAAGGTTGTTCGCACTGGCCTCACCGATGCCCAAGGGTACGTGAAGTTTGCGGATCTGCCTTACGACACCTACACCGTAGCTGAAACCAAGACCCCAACGGGCTACAACGGCATCAAGCCGTTCACAGTCGTTGTTGACGGCACCCAGAAGTCCCAACATTACAGCATCGAAAACAAGGTTATCGAAGAAAAGCTGCGGGTAGTCAAGGTTGATACCGAAACCGGGAAGACCGTGCTGCGCGCTGGCGCAATCTTCCGCATCAAGAACCTGCAAACCAACAAGTACGAAGTTCAGCCAACTGCCGACAAGTCCGGTACGACTGATAAGTTCGCTACCGACAACTCCGGTGAGTTGATCACCGCCGAAGCCCTCGGGTACGGTAAGTATCAACTCGAAGAAGTTCAAGCTCCAGTAGGCTATGTACTGGCTAAGGAATCAGCTAAGTTCACCATCGACGGCAGCCATAAAGACGGCATCGTGGTCATTAAGTTCGCTGACCTCTCCCAAAAGGGTGTCGCCACCTTGACCAAGACCGGGGCTACCCCAGTCGCCGTCGAAAAGGTTGAAACTGAATACGGCGATCAGTACAAGTTCAAGTACGACTACACCGCTCTGACTGGTGCGAAATTTGAGTTCAAGGCAGCCGAAGACATCACGACTGCTGACGGCACCGTTCGTGCCCACAAGGGTGACGTGGTGGCCACTGGTACCACCGACGCTCAAGGCCAGATTCAAACTCCAGAACTCTACCTCGGTAAGTACACCGCAACCGAAGTATCTGCACCAAACGGGTTCATCATGAACACCGATCCGATTGCTTTTGAACTCAAGTATGCCGGGCAAGAAGTGACGGTGACCTCCACCTCACTTGAAGCTAAGAACGACTTCCAGCAACTCGACATTACACTCAACAAGCAAGAAGAAAGCATCACCGGCTGGAAGGACAACCTTCCAGTTATCAAGAACGTCGCTGCCAACGGTCAGGTCTTCGGCTTGTTCACGCAAGGCGAAACCACGATTGGCGACACTGTGATTCCTTCTGAATCACTCGTTGCCACCACGACGGTCAAAGATGGTAAGGCTGAATTTGGCACAATCCAGTTGCCAGAAGGCTACTACTACGTCAAAGAACTTGATGCCGGTGAGAAGCACGACTTAAATACCACGATGTACGGCTTCCATTTCCACACCACCGACAACGAGAAGATCAAGCATATTGACCTTAATGACGGCAAGGTGATCGACAACAAGCTCCACGAAAACGAACTGTCATTCAAGAAGATCAATGAAGTTGCCACGCTGGTTTCGGGTAAAGGCTACTCCTACACGATGAGCGGTAACGCTGCTGGCGCGGTTTTTGAACTGCTCGACGCTGACAAAAAGGTGATTCAGACTATCACCGTCGGCAAAGATTCCACTGGCTCCATCAAGCATCTGCCCGTGGGCACGTTCTACTTGCGCGAAACCAAGCCTTCTGCCACCAACCTTGTCTTATCGAAGGAAACCCTCAAGCTCGTGTCTACTAAGGACGGCGTGACGGTTTTCGATAGCAAGGACAAGCAGATTGGTGAGACCAAGGCTGACGCCAAGAAACCAACCATCGCCTTTGAACTGACCAACCACTTGATCAAGGGCACGGGCGAACTGACCAAGACCGATGTTTCTACTGGGAAGCGCCTGCCAAACACCGGTATCCGTATTCTGGACGAAAATGGCAAGACGGTTGTATCTGGTCGCACCGACAAGAACGGTGTCTTCTCCTTTGGCAACCTGCCTGCTGGCAAGTACAGCTTCCAAGAATACGATGCACCAAAGGGCTACGAAATTAGCGAAGCCCTCGTGCCATTCGAAATCACTAAGGATGGTGAAATCGTGAAGGCCGTCATGACCGACAAGCAGACGCCTAAGCCAGGTCTCCCACAAACCGGTAACGCGACGTCCGGCTGGCTCATCGTCATCGGTGTAGTACTGCTGCTCGGCGTCCTTGCTGCAATGGTTGTGATCGGTGGTGCCAAGAAGAAAGACGGCAAGTAATATGCGCATTTCTTCTATCAATATGTACCCTGATCCCGGTGGCGACGCACTGCTCCAAGGCGACATCGTACTGGATCATGTGCTTATCTTGAAAAACGTGAAGCTCATCGAAGGTCAGTATCGCTGGTATATCCAGTTTCCACGATACGCTGATGGCCGCACCGTTCACCCAATCTCCAAGTCGTTTTACGATTATCTACTTCAACAATTAACCGAATACTATCACCAAGCCACAGCCGAGTAGCCCACCTACCCGGCTTTTTGAATACGAAAGGAAGGCTACAACATGGAACTCAAATTTGTTGCACCAAACATTGAAAAGACGTTCGGCCACCTGTACTTCGGTTCGCTCAAGCGCGAACTGTCAGAAGGTGATCGCGACAATCGCAAGGTTGTCTCCCGCACTTACGAGTTGTTCTCTGACCTGCAGCGTACCGACAACATCGAGATCACCATTCCGGCGAAGAAAGGTGACAAGGCCGAAAGCATTGAAGTAGATGCGCCGGTCACCATCATCAAACCGCGCATTGCGACCGTTGGCTACCGAATCGGTGAGCAAGCCTTTGTGCGCTACATCTGCAATGCCGACGATATTGTCCCAGTCAAATAAAGAAAAGAGGAACCCACATGCGATTAGCAGAAGGCATCGTTATCGACTTAGAAGAAACCTTTGGCGTCTTGAAATTCTCCGGTCAACGCCGCGAACGCTTCGTGCAAGACGAAGACGGCAATCGTACCGACGACGTGAAGGAACGCACCTATGACTTGAAGTCAATGAAACAAGGAATGATGATCCAAGTTTCAATTCCAGCAGAGGCCGGGGTTAAGGATTTCAAGTACAACCAGCTCGTTACCTTGGTTGACCCAGTGATCGACACTGTGGCGAACGCAAACTTCAACCGTGTTGAGACCTCGTGGTACATGAAAGCCAAGGATCTCGTGATTGCCACCGCACCGGTCAAGCCACAGGAGAAGCCAAACAACAATGACAAGAAATAGCTCATTGCCCCACTCCTCACGCGCGCCGCCCGCTGCGGCGGTTGCTTACCACTAATGAAAGGAGCTGATTACAGATGATGACTTCCACATTGACCGTAGTTGGTCGTGAAGTGTTCATCGACGACTATAACGAAGAAATCGACAACGACTACCGCCTTGACCCAGACGAGATCCTGCAAGACATGGTGGAACTCATGGAAGAAAGCCCTGAATCCTACCAACACCTGCATATCGACAGCGAGCAGACCAACGACGGCATGAATAAGCTGTTCTCGTTCACTTCATATGAGGGTGAAGATGGCTTGCGGCTCTCGTATTTGGGCGTCAGCGATGAATAAGGATGTGAGATCGATTCAACCACAAAATTTTGAGATCACCGAATTCATCGAAGACTACACCAGACTTGTCAGAACGGATGGCGTTCCTCCAAGCGCTGATTTTTTACAGGAATTGGTCGCTGATGCCGCAGCACAGGCAATGGACGGTCAATTCATTATCTGGGTTGATGACAACACGATTGATGACGAACCAAAGGAATTCATTTTCAACTTGCTTGAAGACACCGTGATTTATATGGGTGTTGATTGAATTTCGTATTGCTACAAATGAAAGGAGCTTGAAAATGTCCGCAATGAATATCGACGGATTTTTGGAAGATTACCCCGCGCTAGTTGATCCTGATTTCCATGATCCTAGCCCGGACGCTTTGATTGACATGGTGTTGATGGCTGCCGAACAGGCAACTGCTGGCGAACCGTTTTCCATTTGGGTAGACGGCGAATGTACCCGCGATCATGAATCCAAAGAGTTCAGCTTCAACATCGACACCGAAGACCGACAACCATCTATCAAATACATTGGCGTCAAGTAACGCCCGAAGGAGAACACTATGAATGACCAAGTAACCCTGATCGGCTTGACCGACTTTCTCGACTTTTACGACCACACTGCCAACTTTGAGGCCGGTGCGCCAACGCCTGCTGATGTGATTCACGGGCTGATCAACTCGGCAAAGCAAGCAGCGGATCAAGGCATGAACGCCTGTGATTTAATTCTGCCAAGTGAACAATGCGACGACCCGGAACTTTGCAAGGCTGGTCTACGCTTTCAGTTCGGCATTGAAAGTAGTGCCCTCGGTTTAGTGATTGGCTTTGAAAGAATGGTCGATGACGAATGAAACTGGTTTATCGCGGTACACGGGTCTATCCGCGTCAACGCAACCTGCTCTACAACACGGCCATAACCGTTGTGGTTTGCTTATGGATAACTGGTGCTGCCATTGCCTATTGGCCGCTGTTAAGACAAATCAACTGGAAATTCTTTAGTTGGCCGGATGTGGTGGCACTGCCTTGGTCATGGTTGCCGCTAATTCTTAACAGTTTATGCACAGCACTACTCTTTGGTGCTGGCTTGTGGGCATATCAAACTTGGTTTGCGGATTCCTACAAGCAGATGGAACACCGCCAAAAACTCGCCCGCATGATCATGGAGAACAAGTGGTACCAAACTGACCAGTCCAACAGTGAGAGTTTCTTCAAGGACTTAGGCTCAACGCGCACCAAAGAGAAAATCTCGCATTTTCCCAAAATCTATTACCGGCTCAAGGATGGGCTGATTCACGTTTCCGTTGAAATCGTCATGTCTTCCTATCAAGACCAACTGCTGCACTTGGAAAAGAAGCTAGAGGCTGGTCTTTACTGTGAGCTGGTCGACAAGATCCTGCACGATTCTTACGTCGAATACACCTTGCTTTACGACACGATCGGCAAGCGCATCACCATCGCTGACGTGACGTGTGAACACGGCTCCATGCAGCTCATGGAAACGGTGGCTTGGCACTATGACGCGCTGCCCCACATGCTGATCGCTGGTGGTACTGGTGGCGGGAAGACCTACTTTATTTTGACGTTGATTGAAGCACTGCTGAAAGACGGTGCCCAGCTCACCATTCTTGACCCGAAAAATGCTGACCTCGCCGATCTGGCAGACGTGATGCCAGGGGTCTACTCGAAGAAGGAGGCCATGCTTGGTGCGCTTGAAACCTTCTATCAGGACATGATGGCGCGCAACGACAAAATGAAACAAATGGACGGGTACAAGACCGGTGAGAATTACGCCTATCTCGGACTACCCGCCCACTTTCTGATTTTTGATGAATATGTGGCTTTTATGGATATGCTTGGCCGCGATGCCATGCAAGTCATGTCCAAACTCAAACAGATTGTCATGCTTGGTCGTCAAGCCGGCTTCTTCCTAGTGTTGGCCTGCCAACGCCCAGACGCAAAGTATCTGGGCGACGGGATCAGAGACCAGTTTATGTTCCGCGTTGCGCTTGGGCGCATGAGTGAGCTGGGATACTCCATGATGTTCGGCGAAACCAACAAAGACTTCTTTCAAAAACCAATTAAGGGACGCGGCTACGTCGATACTGGCGGTAGCGTGATCTCTGAATTTTACACACCACTAGTACCGCGCGGCTATGACTTTCTCACCGAAATCGGTGCCGCTGCCAATACCGTGCCCGCAACCCCAACAGAACAGGAGGTGCCAAATGAGCACTGATGTCGAAATCGAAAACCGATCGCAATTCCTCAATGACTTTCACGAGAACGTGCCTTTCCAGTCTGACGAAGACGCGGAAGACCAACTTGAATGGATGGCAATGCACGCCCGCGAGTACCCGGATTCACGGATCTGGATGGGCGCTCCCGGCGGCCTGACCACCGACCGTTTTCCGAAGCGCTTTTGGTTCAACATCACCACTGGCGACGACGGTGGCTTAATCATAACTTACACAAACGTTACAGATGAGGATGTATAAGAGCAGACGCAAATTGGATAATGCTCCACTCTCATAATCATCATCTATACTCCGACGCCAACTGGGCGCCAAGACTCACAGCTCTTCATTAACCCAGATAAACCACGGGCCATCGCTTCAACATGCTGCCTATCCTTATTGCTTAGCATCCATAAGAGAGTTCTCGCGGCTTGCTGAATCTCTTTGGCCGGAATACCCGAAGTGTAATCCCAGTTGAAGGACATACCATGTGACAAACTATTTATGGTATCTAGCATTCTTCTAACCTGAGGTTCCGCCGGCTTAGGAACGTTATATACGTCGAGTATTTGTGACAGCGCATTGTTAGTCGCGTTTTCGATATTGTAATTAGATCGAGCATGCGTTTCTAACAAAAAGCGGCACTGATTTCCAAAGTAGAGGTAGTTCACTTTTTCAGCCAGACGTTGCTTACCTAGCATCGCAAAACTTGCAACTTCAATAAAGGTGGAATGGTAATCATCACTGAAGTTTTTCATCGAATCACTTTCGATAGCTGTAATCTCACTCTCTCCATGGACATCTTTAGTGACCCGGAAGTGAGCTACACCTCCATTTACAAGATAGGCAATATTGTGAAAATCATATAGTGAGTGCGTGAAGACGAAGGTTTCAACACTTTCCTTGGAAAATTCATCCAAGAATGAGTTAATCAGTGAGGTCATAAAATACCTGTTATTTGAATCTACACTCGTAATCGGGTCATCAAGAATAATCGCACGGATTGTCGGATCGATTTTTCGAAGAATTGACTGAGTTTCCTTATCGACTTTGTATTCCGAAAATAAACCGAAATAGAACTTTACAAACGCTACTAAGCGGACTTCTCCTTCACTGAGTGAATGAAATTGGAAACTTTCATTGCTTTCATTTTCGACAACTTCAAAACTAGTTGTGTCGGTAGCGGAAAATTGCAAATGAAAATCCATTCCAACTGTTTTCAACGTGCCATTCATGAGGCTTAAAAAGCCTTCTAAGTCACTGGACTTCTCGTTGAGCTTCTTCAAAAAATCCTTCGTAAGCTCTAACGAACGATTCTCCTCGTCAAGTCTTTTCTCCACGCTACCAATCTGCTGAACAGCGGCATCTACATCCTGTCGTCCCTGCAAGGCTAATCCTATGCTTCTTTTCGCAAGCTTTTCGATATTATCTTGTTCGTGTCGAAGTTGAGCTAATCCGGCGTCAGCTTCATCTCGTACTTGTCTAATTGTGTCATTGACCGCAAGTATCCCTGAAAATACATCCTCTCCCAGTCCCAAGTCCTGATCCGTGTGATGACGCTTATCTGTTAGTACGGTTTGAAGATTTGTAATCTGTTCCCTAGCCGAATCAATAATCTTTTCGTCAACTTTCCCGGTCACTTGAAGTTGACTAAGTTCAATCAAACTGTCAGCCAAATTTTTCTGGAACTGTCCGATAGCAGCAATTAATTTTGCATACTCATTGTCAATTCTATCTGAAATATAAGATTTCACTTCCTCCGGATCTATTTCGTTCCCGCAAAAAAGACAAGTGGTTAATTCTGGCTCCTCATCATCTTGAAAATTATGCAAGATTAGGCCGCGGCTTAACCATTCAGCGACGTTTGATGCCACGGATGATTCGGGTTCTAGAACGGGTGTATTCATGGCATCAATAAATTTCTTCCGTTTAGTTTGATCATACTCCTGCAAAATTGGAACGAGATAGTCCCGTTCTACAGTCATCTGGCGAATTGCTTGATCAATGTCTTCAAAGCTTGAAAATTTTGATTTGACATCCTTGTAGTGATGAATTTCATCTTTCCACTGTTCCAATGCCCGAATTGGATTAGATTGCGCATTTGCTTTTTGATGGATTGCGTTTGACTGAAAATTTCTTTTAGCGGTGGCGATTTCATCACTCATAATTTTTGCCAAGGCTGACTTAGCACTTTTAAGCTCTGTGCTTGCCGAGGTGTCACTTTCGAGGGAAGAGATTATTTTCTGACAATAAGCAATTTTATCAACCGAGTCAATCTGTTCCTTACCCACAATAATTTTTGATCCGCGAATTGTCTCAGTATTGCGGACCTCCCGTTCAACGTAGGCCGTGTCGAAAACCCTTGAATGGTCGGAATCTAGTGCGGAAATCCATCCTGACAAAGCTGTCTTTCCCGAACCATTCTGACCAAAAAATAGATTAACTTTGTCAAACCTGCCATTAAAAGAATAATTATGAAACGACTTTGTATTCACGTTGTTCAGTTCAATCAACTTTTCCAACTCCTTTTACTTGTTCACTCCTATTTTAACTCACAGTGTATTTCTGTTTTGCGCACCTCAGTTGGATGAGTAAGTTGACTATTCCACTATGTTCGGAGAAACCAACAAACACTTCTTCCCGAAGTCAATCAAAAACCCGGATATGTTAGCACCGACGGCACCGTCACCAGCGAATTCCCCACACCGCTCCGTACCTCGCGGGTAAAATTTCTGACCGGAATCAGGCATGTCGCCAATTCAATTTCCGCTATTCCAACGGCACAGGAGACCAACGTTATGGTAGTCCGATTGCGTTCACCAAGTCTAGCGCCGCATCACACGTTGCTTCATACGTAACCCCTTCACTGTAAACGTAGGCAACCCGGTATTTCTCCCAGCGCTGCTTTAGCAAAGCGGATGCACGCAACCGGGTAATAATTTCCACATACCTCGGCAACATCTCCTCTGTTCCGCGCAACTTCGCCGTTGCTAGCAACGCGTCCTTCAACACCTTGAAGTCAATATTCTGCCGTTGCACCTTATCGAACAGATACAAGTCGTAGAAGTCTTTCATACGCGAATTAAGTTCTTGCCGCACAACCATGGATTCGAGTTTCTCGGCAAGAATGGTCTCCATATTGTAGGCCATAATCAGAATATCTTGATCATTAAAAATCGTACGATGATGCCATGAAATTTCACGGAGCGTGATTGTATCCCCCGTTGAAACATCAATCTTGGTATCTACGACGCTGTTGTAGATTTTTGCTTCGATATGAATACGAAATCCGGCATATTCCGCGGCGACACGAATATCGCCAATCTTAGCAATTCTGATTGTTACGTCGCTGTCTGGCTCGTTCATATCAGCGATGTCCGTAAACGCTTTGAGGATTTCCTCTTTTGTTACCGGCAGGCCTTTGACGGAGGTATCAACGTCACGAGTTGCCCGTGTATCAACACCTAGCATTGACGCAATTAGAAACCCACCTTTGAGAATCAAGTTATCCCGGTAAGGCGAACGAGAAATACGATCTACAATCTCGTCTAACGCCACCTCTTGCATCAATATTTGGGGATCAATCTGCTTTTCTTTGGCAAGGTTACGCACCTTGGCCTTGAACTGTTGCCCATTTGAAAAACCGAGTTTCACAGTAGTACCTCCATGTAGTTGTTGATTTTTTCTCTAACTTTGAACAAATCTGCATAGCGTACCAACCGCCCAATATCTTTTTGCTTTCGCTGCGAATAGCTGATCATTGCTTGACGGATAGTTTCCGAATCGGATGAATCACGCGCTCGTAAAATATCACAGAGGGTTCGCTCGATATTGTAGACCCTCACCTTGTGCTGACCCGGAGACAGCACTTCCTCAACGCCCAACTCATGCCACTTTACATTTTGACGATAGACCCGCACAGGAAACTCGCCGAGTGAACTTGCATTGTAGCCGCGAGGAAAATTCATTTGGTAACGATCCGGTGTCCTGTCGATCATATGATGCAAAAAGAGCGCAGTGTCCTTATAGTAGATACCTTTGTTAAAACGATATTGAAGGATATACATGTCATCCTCAAATATCGCCGGGTCAATATACACTCCACGCCCTACTCGTTCTAGCTTACCAAGGTTTGCAAGATCAATAAGCAGATGTGGATCAATGCCAAGTTTTCTAGCATCTGCGGTCGTTACCTGCCCATTATTTTGCTTCAAGAAGGATTCAATTAAATCTGACATTACGTTCGCCTCACGTTTCAAGCATCATTATACCACATAACGATGCTTGAAACGTGAAATTGCAAATACGAAAGGAGAATATATGAGAATTTCGGTAATCAATAATCAAAGCCGCTTTCAGGAAGACTATGCTGACACGATTATAGCTGGAACACCAGAGGACGCCGAAGACGCCTTGCTGGAAATGTGCGATTACATTGAGCCTTACGAAGACGGAGATCACTGGCTCGAACTCGTCGGTGATCGCACTATCTCGGGCAGGCCCGTCTACTTCTGGTTCACAGCCACCATGACACAAACAGGCATGCAGCTCACTTATCATAGCTGGGCGCACCATTACTGACAATTCCACGCCGTCATCAAGACAAACCCGTTTGAAAGGAGAAAGACTATGACTACCCATTCTGTTCAGCAAAGCTGCACCCTGCCGCCACGCGCGGCGTGCAGCGCGAAAGCCGCAAGCGTGAGTGGCAGCGGTCGGCGCCAGCCGACCGCTTACCCCCAGTACTCTAACAGGGGGGTATTAAATACAACGTCTGTGCCTGAACACGGGGTAGAAAGGTTGACATGACGGCGTTCATACGAAAATTAGTAAATTGTGGATGGCACCTCCAATCCACAATTTTTATTTATCAAGAAGGGAGTGAGCCATTCGGACATGGAAAAATGGACAGATGCGGTCAGGTCACGTCGAAAAAGACTGGGACTGACCCAAGTACAGGTTGCGCGTCGGTTAGGCGTGACCTCACATCATTTTAGCCAAATTGAAAGTGGCCGGACTAACCCCAGTGCGTCGCTGCAAATGGAAATCGACCGGCTGCTCAAGAACTGGAACGACGAACCCGAATTGACGCTGATGTTTGACTACATGCGCGTGCGGTTCCCCACCCATGACGCCAAAGCCGTGATCACCAAGATTCTCGGTCTGACCCCAGAACACTTGATATTTGAGGAACACGGCTTCTACGGCTATTCGGCCATGTATATCTTCTCCAACATTCAGGTCATGGTGGCACCAGTTGGCTCCAACCTCGGCACACTGGTCGAAATGAAAGGCCAAGGCTGCAGGGAGTTTGAAGGTATTCTGCTTAGCCACGGTGAAAACTGGTACGACTACTTTCTTCGGGTTGATGAAGCTGGCGGCATCTTCAAGCGGGTCGATATTGCGATTAACGACATGGTTGGCCTGCTGAACATTCCAGAACTGGTCGATAAGTGTCTGAACAACGAGTGCATTTCCGTCATGCGGTCATTTCAAGGGCTGCAATCAGGTAAGCTCGTGGATCTCGACGAGGCTGGCCGGGGCAATACCCTATACGTCGGCACGATGAAAAGCGACGTGTATTTCTGCATCTACGAAAAGGCCGCCGAACAAGCTGCCAAGCGTGGCATCTCTATAGCCGACACGCCAATCATCAACCGATTTGAAATTCGTTTGAAAAATGAGCGGGCAATCAAGGCGATTGAGAACATGCTGATTACCCGTGACGCCGAAAAGGTCGCGTTTGGTATCATCACCCGCTACATGCGCTTCGTGGATGAAGTCCCGGACAAAAGCCGCTTGAAGTGGCCGCTCAACGAACGTTGGGCATACTTCCTTGGCAAAGGTCGCCAACCGATCCGCCTGACTACTGACCCACAACCCTTTGACCTGAATAAGACCAAGGCTTGGCTCCAAAAGCAAGTCATGCCCACGCTCAAAGTTATCAAGGAAATCGACAACTACTTCGGCACCACTGAATTGCAGCTCATGATCAAGGACGCCGAGCTGACCGACAAACATCTCAAGCTGATTGAACAACAGACTGTTGGTAGCGAGGAGCTAGGAGGTGACATGTTTGGTCAATGACGTGCTTGCTTCTCACCCGCTGCGCGGCAAGGCATTCAAAGACTGCGTGCTGAACGTCTACGTCTACAAGGCCGCGCTAGTCGGTGTCGTCGAGCACAAGAAGTACCGCCGTATCTGCGACATGAACAGTTTTGGCTTCACAGCACAAGACTACATCGCTTGGCGGCACCAGCAACAAGAACACCCGGCAGCTCTGATAGGCCGCGATGGGCGCGCCTTGAACTACGGCGAACTGCGCCGACTGCTTTATCAAACAGCCGAAGATTCAGGCTGGCCGGTCTTCGCTGCACCGGTCAAAGACCTATTTTTCGATTAACTACATTGGTCGCGATTGACCGTGCCAAAACAATCGCAATTCAAAAAGGAGTGATGGTCACAAATTCAACTAAAGGAGTATCAACACAATCGAACTAGACGTCATCTACAATCGCGATTGTCTGGAAGGTATGGCGGACTTACCGACAGCCTCCATCGACATGATCCTATGCGACTTGCCGTATGGCACCACAGCCAACGCTTGGGACAAGGTAATCCCGTTTGAATACCTCTGGGGCCAATACGAACGAATCATCAAACCACAAGGCGCAATCGTGCTAACCGCAACTGAACGATTCTCTGCGGACTTAGTGCAATCAAACCCAGCTTTGTATCGCTACAAGTGGGTCTGGATCAAGAATACTGTCACCAACTTCGTCAATGTCAAGAACCGCCCGCTATCCCGGTTCGAGGAGATTCTCGTCTTCTCCAAGTCGGGCACGGCCAACTTTGGTAACTCCCCCGATACCAAAGGCATGCACTATTTCCCCCAAGGACTGCTCCCCTATAACAAAACCGTCAACTCTCGCAAGTATGAAAACTCAAATCAGTTGCACCCGTGGAACGCCCCTGACAGTTACACGCAAGAGTGGACAAACTACCCGTCTGACGTGCTCAACTACAAGTCTGATCGCACCGGCTGGCACCCGACACAAAAGCCCGTCGATCTTTTTGCCTACCTCATCAAGACTTACACCCAGCCCGGTGAGATCGTGCTGGATAACTGCATGGGGTCTGGCACCACCGCGATTGCCGCAATGGACACTGACCGTCATTTCATCGGCTATGAAATTAGCGAAGAATACTGGCGGCGTGCCCTTGATCGCATCAAGCACCACCACGCCACTCAAACCGAGCTTTTCTGATTCGTTACCCCTGATCCGGTCGCTGCTGACCGCGCCAAAACAGCAGCAATCTTGAAGGGAGCCCTGGTCACAAAACTAAAAATCAAAGGATGATTATTATGAATTTCGGACAAAACTTGTTTAACTGGTTCACCTCCAACGCCCAGAGCTTGGTGCTGATGGCGATTGCCATTATCGGGGTCTACCTCGGCTTCAAGCGCGAGTTCTCCAAGCTGATCGGCTTTCTCGTCATCGCGATCATTGCCGTCGGGCTGGTGTTCAACACCGCTGGGGTCAAAGACGTGTTGCTGAATCTGTTCAACCGCGTCATGGGAGCCTAGCCGATGGACGACATTAAAGTCTTTATTGCCAACCTTGGCAAGTATAACGAGGGTGAGATTGTCGGCGCATGGTTCACGCCACCGATCAACAATGAAGAACTCACCGAAAAGCTAGGGCTGAACGACCAGTACGAAGAATACATGGTTCAGGACTACGAAGGCCCCGTTGTCTTTAGTGAGTATTCAACGATTGGTGAGATCAACGAAGCTGCCGCAGCCGTTGAAGCGTTGAAAGGTACCGACATTTATCCGGCCGTCAAAGAGCTTATCGGCGAGTGGTACGACAACGTAATCGAACTCGCTGCACACAAGGATGCCATCGCCTGCTATCACGTTGCGAATATGGCGGAGTTGGCCGAAGAACTGGCTGACGAAGGCTGGTTCGGCGACATTCCGCCACAAGTCGAAAACTATATCGACTATGCCAAGGTCGGACGTGACCTCGAAATTGAAGGAGGTTTCGTTGAAACACCTCATGGCATCTACCAATTATTAGACTAACTCTCTGGGCTGGCGCTGCAAAAGGCGTCAGCCTTTTTATCTCACTACGAAAGGAGATCACATGAAAAAAGTCAGATCCTACACCAGCATCTGGTCAGTGGAAAAGGTACTGTACGCCATCAATGACCTGCAACTGCCGTTTCCAATTACGTTTACGCAAATGACCTGGTTCATCGTCAGCTTGTTTGCAGTCATGCTGCTGGGTGACTTGCCGCCACTGTCATTCATTGACGGCGCGTTTCTCAAGTACGTCGGCATTCCGGCTGGGCTAACGTGGTTCATGAGCCAGAAAACCTTCGACAACAAGAAGCCAATGGGATTCTTGCGGTCGGTGATCAACTACGCCATTACCCCGAAGCTCACCTATGCTGGTAAACCTGTGAAGTCGCAGAAGGAGAAACAAACCGCTGCTGTGACCTACGTTTGGAGGTACCACAATGAAATTTCCAATTAAGTATATCGAAGACAATCTCGTCTGGAACACTGACAGCGAGTGCTTTGCCTATTTTGAATTGATCCCGTACAACTACTCGTTTCTAAGCCCTGAACAGAAACAACAAGTCCACGAGAACTTCCGGCAGTTAATCTCGCAGAATCGCGACGGCAAGCTCCATTTATTGCAGCTCGCCACCGAAGCCAGTGTTCGGGACACTCTCGACCGCTCGAAGAATTTGGTCAAGGGGTCGCTGAAAGACATCGCCTTCCAACACATTGACGGCCAAGCCGAAGCATTAACCGAAAACGTCGGTGACAACCAAGTGGACTATCGCTTCTTCATCGGCTTTAAGCTGTTGCTGAACGACGCAGAGGTTACCGCCAAGTCTATCTTCAAGGATATGTCCTTGGGCATTCGGGACTTCTTCGCCGAGTTCAACACAACGTTTGCTGGTGACTTCTTCACCATGAACAACGCAGAGGTGGAACGCTACGCCAAGTCCGCTAAGTTCCTTGCCGAAAAAATTGGCCGCCGGTTCAAAGTCCGTCCGCTCGACAAGAACGACTTTGGCTACCTACTCGAACACCTCTACGGTATGACTGGGCAAGATTTCGACGACTATGAATACCACTTACCACGCAAGCAGTCCAAGCGCGACACGATTATCAAGCGCTATGACCTGGTCAAGCCAACCCGCTCACTGATTGAGCAGCACCAACGCTCGATTAAGATCACCCACGGGCTGGATAGCAGTTACGTGACGTACCTGACGCTTTCCGACATTGTTGGTGAATTGGAGTTTCCCGGCAGTGAAATCTTTTATTTCCAACAAAGCCAGTTCGATTTTCCAATCGACACCAGCTTGAACGTTGAGATCGTGACGAACAAGAAAGCATTGTCTAAAGTCCGAAACAAGAAGAAAGAACTCAAGGACTTGGACGAACACGCTTATCAGTCCGGCAATGAGACGACGCGTGGGGTCAGCGACGCGTTGGATTCAGTCGATGAGCTTGAAAGCAATCTTGATCAGACCAAAGACGCGATGTACAAGATCAGCTACGTCATTCGCGTGGCTGGGCGATCCGAAGACGAAATGAAACGCCGTGCCGATCAGCTACTCGACTTTTACGACAGCCTCAATATCAAGCTCGTACGACCATTCGGCGACATGTTGGGGCTGCACGGTGAGTTTATCCCTGCCTCGAAGCGCTATATCAACGACTATATCCAATATGTGACCAGTGACTTCGTCGCCAGCCTTGGTTTCGGCGCAACGCAATCTTTAGGTGAAAAGGAAGGCATCTACATCGGCTATAACGTCGATACCGGACGCAACGTCTACTTGCAACCAGATATTGCCGCGCAAGGTATCAAGGGCACTGTTACCAATGCCTTATCTGCTGCCTTCCTTGGTAGTTTGGGTGGTGGGAAGTCCTTCTCCAACAACTTGCTTGTCTACTATGCTGTGCTCTACGGGGCACAAGCGCTGATTCTTGACCCGAAGTCAGAACGTACCGGCTGGGCGGAGAACCTCGACTTTATGGGCGACGAGATCAATATCGTCAACTTGACCAGTGAGGAACAAAACCGTGGGCTGCTTGATCCTTATATCATCTTGTCCAACTTGAAAGATTCGGAATCATTAGCCGTTGATACGCTGACTTTCCTCACAGGGATCTCAAGCCGTGACGCCGACCGCTTCCCGACGCTGCGCAAGGCGATTCGGGCAGTGACGCAGGCACCCGAACCGGGGCTGTTGAAAGTCATTGACGAGCTCCGCCGCGAAGACACGCCGATTGCACGCAATATCGCTGATCACATTGAATCCTTCACAGACTACGACTTTGCAGCGTTGCTGTTTTCTGACGGGACGGCGCGGCGGACGATCGCCCTTAACCGCAAGATCAACATCGTGCAGATCGCAGACTTGGTGCTGCCAGACGCTGACAAAACGCAAGAGGAGTACATCACTGCGGAAATGCTGTCCGTCGCCATGCTGATGATAATCAGCACTTTCGCGATCGACTTCATTCACCAAGACCGCGCCCAGTTCAAGATTGTGGACTTGGACGAAGCCTGGGCGTTCTTGAATGTTGCGCAAGGCAAAGCCCTATCGATGAAGCTGATTCGTGAAGGTCGCTCCATGAATGCCGGGGTCTACCTCGTCACTCAAAATGCGGACGACTTACTCGATGAAAAGATGAAGAACAACATCGCCCAGAAGTTCGCCTTCCGCAGTACCGACATCACGGAAATCAAGAACACCTTGAACTTCTTTGGCCTCGACGCCGAAGACGAAGGCAATCAGAACCGGCTCCGCTCGCTAGATAATGGGGAGTGTTTGTTCCAAGACATCTGGGGGCACGTCGGCGTGCTGCACTTTGACTATATCTTTGAGCATTTACACCACGCCTTTGACACTCGGCCACCGAAACCCGTGGAGGTGATCGCTGATGACGAAAGCTAACCGTCGACGGCTAATGCTGTTCCTCGGTGTTGTCGCAGCATTCATGTTAGTGCTGGTGCTTGCTGGTTGGCAACCAGTACATGCAGCGGGACTGGTAGACAATCAGTCTGGTGGCTCTAATGAGTATTCCAAGTACCCGTTGTCGCACTACCAGCTCGACTACTTTGTAGATACGAGTTGGGACTGGTTGCCTTGGAATTGGGGGGATGGCATCGGTAAGTCCGTGAGCTACGGGTTGTATGCCATCACCAACTTCTTATGGACACTTTCTGTCTACCTCTCAAACGCTGCGGGCTACCTAATTCAGCAAGCCTACTCGCTGGACTTTATCAAAGATACGTCTGACGCGATTGGGAAGAATATGCAGCTCTTAGCTGGGGTGTCAAAAGATGGCTTCACCACTGACGGCTTTTACCCGGGCTTACTTCTGATGATTACGCTGGTGGTCGGTATCTACGTGGCCTACACGGGCATCATCAAGCGTGAAACCTCTAAAGCCATTTCGGCAATCGTCAACTTCGTAGTGATTTTCATCACGTCAGCTAGCTTTATCGCCTACGCACCAGATTACGTCAGCAAAATCAATAAGTTCAGTAGCGACATCAGCACCAGCGCACTCAACACTGGTTCCAAAATGATTATGGGCACTGACACAGCCACCGATAAATCAGGCGTCGATGCAATCCGCGACACGCTCTTTGAGATTCAAGTAAAGCAGCCATGGACGCTTTTGCAGTTCGGCGACAGCGACGCTGATAATGTTGGCAAAGACCGTGTGAACACGTTGATGAAGACCGACCCGTTTGGCGATAAAGGTAAAACTCGCACCGATGTGGTTAAAGCTGAAATTGAAGACAATGACAACGAGAACCTCTCGCCGACCATGACCATCAATCGGCTGGGCACTACGACCTTTGTTGTCTTGTTCAATATCGCAATCACTTTGTTTGTCTTCTTCCTGACGGCAATGATGCTGTTCAGCCAGATACTCTTTATCATCTACGCGACGTTCCTGCCAATATCTTTCTTACTCGCTATGCTGCCGTCCTTTAACGGGCTAATGAAACAAAACATCATGAAGCTGTTCAACACAATCATGACGCGAGTTGGCGTGACGCTGGTGATCACGATGGCATTCTCGCTATCGGCAATGGTCTACGGATTATCGGCCACCTCACCGTTCTTCCTCGTGGCCTTCCTGCAAGTCACCATCTTCGCGGGTATTTGGATGAAACTCGGCGACTTGATGGGCATGATGCAGCTCCACAGCTCTGACGCCCAGCAAGGCGCACAACGCTTCTCGCGTCGTGGCAACCGCATGCTTCGGCAGTTCGTCGGTAGTGCAATGGGTGGTGCAATGGCAGGACGCTTCCTGTCGCGGGGCTATGGGAAAGGTCGCGGAATGCCGCAAACACCACAACTTCCCGCTGGCACGCAACGCGAGCAAACCGCGGACGCTGCCAAGCCGCAACAACCTAAGAAGCCACGCAGCCAACGTCTGGGTGAGAAACTCGCCGATGTTTCCGATGTCGTTAACAAGCTCAAGGACAAGACTAAACGTGGCCTTGATCAGGTGAAGGACGCACCAACCAACGTTTTATATGGTCTGCATCGTGGTAAGCAACTGACTAAGGAGGCCGCCGAAACTGCGAAGGATAGCTTCAAGGGTCGGCGTGAAGCCAATCAGCAGGAACGTGACAAGCAGCTTGACCAACGGCGTAAGCAAATGCAAGAACGCAAGCTCGCAATCAAGCCGAAAGCTGATCCTGCAAAACCAAAACCAACGGCTACCAAGCTACCGGTTGAGCCAACTCGTAAGCCGACAACTGCCACACCTACCAAACCAAAGCCCGAACAAACTGATACCAGTGGGCAACCTAAGCGCTCTGCCACGAAGCCAACTTCAACTCGGCCTCCGCGGCCAGTCACGAAAGCACAAGCAGACCCCACCATAAAACCGCACCAAGAACCAGCCCCACCAACGAATAGACTCAAGAAGCCACTGACCCTCGTTTCCGAAAAGCCGGCCAAGCCACGCACCCCAAAGCCACAGCGGATCAAAAAGGCTAAGGGGCATAAGAAGCGATGAAACTATGGCGCTGTTTAGCTCTTGCCGCACTCCCGATACTGTTGATTGGCGGTCTGTTCTTTGCGGTCATTGCCTCTGATGATGACGAAGATCAGCCTGCCTCTGCGATCACAGCCGACGCGATGAACTTATCCGCTGAAGTTTACAAGCATAAGCTGACGGTCGAAAAGTATTGTAAAGAGTTCGGCATTTCAGACCAGGTAATGGTGATACTCGCCATCATGCAGGTTGAATCTGGTGGCAAAGGCGGCGACGTGATGCAAGCTAGTGAATCGCTGGGACTACCGGTCAATACGCTAGATACCGAAGCATCAATCAAGAAAGGAGTGAAGTATTTCGCGTCGCTGCTGAAAAGCATGAAAGCTGCGGGCATGGATCTTAACACTGCGATTCAAAGCTACAACTATGGTGGCGGCTTTATCGACTACGTTGCTAAGCACGGCAAAAAGTACACGCTTGAGCTGGCAACGGCTTTTGCCAAAGAAAAGTCTGGTGGTAAGAAAGTCACCTACACCAACGCAGTAGCCAAAGACGGTTGGCGCTATGCCTATGGAAACATGTACTACCTATCGGTTATCTCGCAATACCTCGTCACAGGTGGCGCGAAGTTCGACGACAAAACGGTACAAGCAATCATGGACGAAGCGCTCAAATATCAAGGCACTCGTTATGTGTTCGGCGGCTCAACGCCAACAACGGGCTTCGACTGCTCAGGGCTGACTAGCTGGTGTTACGGCAAAGCTGGGATCAAACTTCCTCGCACCGCACAAGCACAATACGACGCCACGGCACACCTGAACATCAAAGACGCCAAGCCCGGCGACTTAGTGTTCTTCCACTCAACCTATGACACTGCCGACTACGTTACCCACGTTGGGATCTACGTTGGCGGCATGAAGATGTACAACGCCGGCGATCCGCTCGGCTATGCCGACTTGAACTCAAGCTATTGGCAAGCCCACCTGATCGGCGCTGGGCGCGTGAAGAAGTAGGTGACGATAATGAATCAAAACGGTATCAGCTACTTTGACTGGATGGATCTCATCACCAACACCTACGACGACGCGCTGCAAAAGGCACATGTCGATCTAAAATTTGGTGATAATCGCGCACTACGCAACAAGGAACTCGACTTTGCGTCAGGCGAGTGGGAACGCATCAAATTCTTTAAACAACGCTTGCCCAATACCGACGACCTGTGCCACGTCCTTGACCGCTTCGTTGACCGAATGCCGGAAATGGAATACGGGCACCGGCGTGAGTATCGCCTTGCCGTCGCGCATGAAGTGGCCGTTGATCGATGGCTCAAAGGCAAGGTGTTTGCACCAGAAGACCGTAAGTATATCCTCGACCGCGAACGCTACTTGGCCGAAGAATACTTCAACAACGACCGTGAACTCGGTCAGTATATCGAAACTGACTATGAGGGCTACAAGCGGATCTCGCTTCAACGCCTATTCGTGCGCTTTCTCGATATTTACGATGACTTTTACCGCTGCTACGAAATTAGAAAGGACAAGGTGAATGAACCTTGAGTAAAGATAAAGCCCAAAAGAAAGGCTGGTTCAAGAAGAAGCCAGCCGCCCCAAAACCGCCTAAAATTAAGCACCATGGTCTGCGCCGCCCGGTCACACTGCTTTGCTGGGCAGTGTTAATCAGCAGCACCAGTTTCGGTGTCTACAAGAACATGACCGCCATCGACACCCACACGGTGCATGAAGTTCAAGTGATCAAGACTAAGGTGATTGACACGCACGCCTTGGCGACCTTCACCACCGACTTTGCCAAGCTCTACTATTCGTGGCAACCCAGCCACGAATCACTAGATCAGCGGCAGAAAGCCTTGCAGCCGTATCTTGTGGAGCAACTGCAATCGCTGAACGCCGACACCGTGCGGAGCGACATTCCCACAACTGCCGCGGTCAGTGAGGTCAAGGTTTGGGACGTGAGCAAGACGACCAAAGACACCTTCCGCGTGCTGTTCACGGTGAAGCAAGACCTCACTATGGGTAAAGATAAGAAGTCTGTGGCCAGCTCTTACACCATCAACATCATGCAAAATAACAACGGTGATATGGTCATCACCAAGAATCCCACCCTCGCTGCGGAACCGGCGACGGCACGGATCAAGCTGCCAGATACGCAATCTGATAACTCGGTAGACAGTGCCACCGCAGACGACGTAACCAAGTTTCTCAAGACGTTCTTCACCTTGTACCCGCAAAGCGATCGCAACGAACTCAAGTATTACGTCAAGGACGGCACGCGGCCGATTGACCGGAACCTCAAATTCGTGGAGCTGCTTGATCCGGTCTTCAAGCAGACGAAGAACCGTCTCACCGTCAACTTGTCTGTGAAGTACATTGATACTGACAACGATATGAGCCAAGTATCGCAATACACCCTGACCCTTTCCAAGCAAAGTAACAACTGGATAATCACCGACGGTATCTAGAAGAATACCCGGCACGACCTCACGCTGAAACTAGCGTAGTAGGTCGTGCCGGGTATTGTCGTTATTCTGGTTGTGTCGCGACGTTTCGACTGTGGACTTTACGAACGATAAAGTAAGGGAGGTA
Source organism: Lapidilactobacillus wuchangensis (assembly GCF_003946645.1). Taxonomy (GTDB): domain Bacteria; phylum Bacillota; class Bacilli; order Lactobacillales; family Lactobacillaceae; genus Lapidilactobacillus; species Lapidilactobacillus wuchangensis. Next base: position 10,403 of record NZ_RHOU01000002.1, on the reverse strand, counting down.
GCCGAAAACAAAGGTTAAGATCACGATCTTGGTGAGCACTCTACCAATCTGAACTATGATGAATATTGCTAATGCTGTAACCGCTAGGATGACGACCACGCGCATGACTGAATAGAAGAACCACAGAAACAGCGGCAGGGCGAAGTATGCCAGTACACAGACTAGCAGTGTCACTGTAATCATCACCCAGCCTTGCATGAAGAACGGAGATAGCACATGCCACCACAGTACGCTAACCGCATTACTGCAGCCCGTAATCAGTACCACAAGCAATCCGCCGACGGCATTCGCAACAAAGTCAATGCAAGCATCAAGCCCAGAATTCACCGTTGAAATCAACGATCCAATCATCAATGACTCCTCCCCCCCATTTCATATTGGAGCTTGAGGATACCAGATGCTGACGCAGGATTGCAACTAATTAGTGAAGCAGCTCGGTTCACTGATGAATTCCGAGCAGAATAAGGCTGCAAATTCTAGGGATTGATTAGGATTATGAACCGATATTAAGAACACCATCGCTCATTTTCACTATCTGGTCCCACGTGTCAATCTGAGTCAGGTCATATATGGTAGCGATTATTAATTGATTTTTAGAAAAATCTGGATCAAAATCGGTTTCAAACAACTTTGGATTTTCTTGCTTGGCGTCTTTGAAATGTTTCTGAATTTTCTTCTGGTTACTTTCTGAGAGGTTCTGGAAAGAAACCTTCATATAAGACGAATCAAAGCCCCATATTTACATTAGTGCTATAATGAAAAGGAAATTAATTTTTTGAAGGGGAAGGAAACGATGTTTTCAAAAAATAATCATTTGCTAACTGATCGTCAATGTACACACCAAAACCCTAAATTTGCTTTACGGAAGCTGAGTATTGGGGTAGCTTCTGTCCTGTTGGGAACTATTTTCTTGATGGGTGAAGCTAATGTCCAGGCGGACACGGTTACTGATGCTAATCAAGAGAACCCAGTTATCGCTACGACGACTGCTGATACTCAAAATAAAAGTACAAGCAAAAGCAATATTGATCAGGCTAAACAACTGATTAATAATCAGACTACTGTGGTAGAAAATGAGAAGCCTGCTAATCCATTGCCAGACTATAAGCCGATAACGTATGTTAACTATGATGCCGTAAGTATCTATCCTGCGAATGATGCTCAGGGGAACCCATCAGTCTATGTGAAGGATCATATATTTGATAATGTTCATAAGCCAGGCGATCGGGTTTATGACTTCATTAAGGGGGCTAATGGTTGGTCTTCCGGTGTTTATTACTATCACCAAAACAAACAACATACGGCTGGTTACCATGCTTTGACACCAGTGGATGCCAATGATCGTTCCAAGGGTTATCAAGTTCCGGATTTTGAAGCCGACATTTTAGGTGGCGAAGGGATTGCCTTAGATAAAGATGGCCATTTAATTGGTGCCTATCCGGGTGAAAGTCATTATAGTAGTATGGCACCAGGAGCGGCTGTAAATACTTATATAACGCTTCATCCTGATCAGCAACGAGTAGAGATTAACTTTTTGGATCAAACCACTAATAGCTCCTTAGGAAAAGTTGTTTTGTGGGGATACAGTGGGATTCAAAGTCAATTTAAGGTTGATGATTTATTAGCTAAATTGAAATCTTTAGGATTTGAAGTTACTTCGTCTGATTTTCAAAATGGCTTCCATTACGATAGTACTAACAACGATTACTATAGCAGCTCCGATCCTAATCAGTGGCAAGATAATCAGTTACAGTTCTTTACGATTGTCCTCAGCCATCCACAATCAACTGAGAATGGTCAAAAGACCATTACGAGAACCATCCATTATAAGTACAGTGATGGTAGTCAAGCCCAACCAGATAAGGTACAAACGATTACCTTAACCCGGATGGGTTCTAAGGATGCAGTTACAGGCGAAATTACCTGGGGTGCTTGGTCGACGGGTAGTTTTGATGCTGTTACTAGCCCAACGATTGCTGGCTACACTCCAGACTATGCCCAGATTGATGCTGAAACCGTTGATGGTAATAGTACGGACATCGAACAGGCCGTTACTTACATCAAGGATCAAGTTGCTACTCCTGATGATAGTCAGGGAACTAAGGGAAACCAGCATACAAAAACTAATACTACTAGCCAAGAGACCGCTAATTTGACTAAGAATAGCCTAACTAGTAATAAACAGCAGGCTAATCGATTGCCTCGGACAGGTAACCAAAGTGAAACTGGTGCTGTGGCATTAGGTTTAGCAACGATGCTGGGTATGTTAGGCTTAGCCGGGTTAAAGCGTAAGCATCAATAAGCTGAATAACTAGAAAGCGACACTCAACTAAAATGGCTGAGTACATCTTTTCTACTCAAAGTCAAGTTATATCAGTGCTTAATTACTGTTTTGGCCTGACTTTTTGGCTCTTTGTCAAATGGTGTTGAAGAATACTATTTATCTTTTGGAAGGTTCTCTCTTCGGAGGGGGCCTTTTGTTATTTCAGCGATGGTAAGCACCCAATAACCGACCGCCTGGCAAACTAAGAAGTAAGCACTCAATAACTGACCGCATGTATAAAGCAGCGCCCTAGCAGTACCCTTACCTCATCATGAAGAATGGTGAGGTGTTTTTATGGACAAACCAGATATTGTCAGAATCAAACTTGACGAGGAGCATCGCCGCCCTGATCTGAATCCATCGACCAAGGCCCTTCAGCTCAAAATTGGCAACAATAAGACCGTTGTCGTTTACAACCACATCCAAGGCTATATCCTGGATGCGTTGATGAAAGCCGTGTTTGATGATGCTCATTGATATTCGTAAGCTAAGCGGCATTTACTTGATATGCGGTCGAACCGACTTGCGTCGCGGAATCGATGGCTTAAGCAGCATGCTCCAGGAAGAATACGCGCTAGACCCGTACAGTCGGGCGCTCTTTCTGTTCTGCGGGACCCGAAAGGATCACTTCAAGGCACTCTATTGGGCTGGCGATGGTTTCGTACTGCTTTACAAACGCATTGAAGATGGTCGGATCCAGTGGCCAGCAAACCAGAACGAAGTGAAAAAGCTTCACGCAAAGCAGTTAGAGCGTCTGCTTTCAGGCTGGGGACTGGAGCCAACAGTGAAGCCGTTTTGTCCACGAAAAAATGCTAGGAAGCCTGGTACACCAGTGCTAAACTCAACTCATCACGAATGAATAGAGGGCGACGCCCATGACGACAACGACCGAAGACCTGCTCAAGCAGGCACTTGATCAAAATCGCGAACTCACGAAGCAGATCCAGGATTTGACGGAGCAAGTCGCGTATTTGACTCGTAAAATCTACGGCTCCCATTCAGAGAAGATGACTGATCCGAATCAGTTGTCTCTCTTGGAGGAAGGCAGTGTTTTTACCGACCCAGAGCTCACTGGGCACCAAAGCGAAAAAACGGTCGTAACATCAACTCGTAAGCCTAAGCGCAAGCGTGTTGAAACAATCGATCCGAATTTACCCCCCAGTTTACAATTCAAGTGCAACACCCTGACGACTAGACCAAAAAGGCCATGAAGACCTATTCTTGTTAGTACTAGCTAAACAAGAAAGCAGGAATCTTCATGACCCACTCTCAGACTAACACCCACAAGCATTACCAACAACTCAGTTTTAGCGACCGTGCTACAATTCAGGCCCTTCGGGCTGCTAGTGACACCGCGACCGTGATTGCACAGAAGCTTCATCGCAGTAAAGCGACAATCTCACGAGAAATCACGCGTGGATCTGTAACTCAGCTCGACTCGAAGCGTCACTCGCATCAAGTCTATCTTGCGGAAACTGCCCAAGCCATGCACGACCGTAAACGCGATAGAACCGGTCACTACGCCTTTCTTAAGACCGGCCGTGCGTTCTTCAAGGCTCTCGCCAGGGAGCTTACTCGTAAGCCGCGCGTACACAGCGTTGATAGCTTCGTACACTTCTATCGCGACCAGGGCAAGGCTTGCCCTTCAACGACAACTGTGTATCGCTACATCGACGCCGGGCTGCTTGAGTTAGACAACATGACACTTCCCAAGAAGCTCCGACGCCGCATCAAAGGCTATAAGAACGCCCACAAGCGCAAGAATAAGAAGATATACGGCGACTCAATCGAGTTGCGTCCTGCGGCCGTGAATGACCGCACAGGCGTGGGACATTGGGAAGGCGACTTGGTCAAAGGTATTCGCTTAGCTGATGAGCCAGCATTAATGACGCTCACAGAACGGTACAGCCGGACTGAGATCATCGTCAAGATTCCTGACTATCATGCGGGCACCTGCCTTAAAGCCTTGCAGGACACAATCGACGACTACGGGGCCAAGGAATTTGAGAGTATCACTTTTGACAATGGTTCCGAGTTTGCCAAGTTATCAGAGATTGTTGGAACCCAGATTTACTTCGCACATCCGTACTCGCCTTGGGAGCGTGGCACAAACGAGAACGCCAATGGACTGCTTAGGGAATTCTTCCCGAAAGGGAAGTCTCTCAGAGCAGTTACCCTGGTTGAAATTCAAGCAGTCCAATCCGCACTGAACCATCGTCCCAGACGTATTCTGAACTATCTTCGCCCATGCGATTACTACCGATGCATGGCGTAACAGCCTAGACCACTATCAAGAATTCGTTATCATCGTTGCACTTGACTTGAAAATTGAGGGATCCGAATTTACCGGTCGAAGAGACCATCATTTACCGGCAGAGTGATCTCTGTGAGGATGGACATCAGTTAACTAAGCTGGGCAAGCACCTGGTGCGCGAACAAGTTCAGCACATCCCGGGTCGTTTGTATGTAGAGAAAATCTACGAGCAAACCTACAAGTGCTCAGCATGCGAGCAGCAAGATGGCCAGTCGCATTTGTATCAAGGCCGTGCGCCGCAGGCGCTGATCCCGCACAGTATCGCGACCTCGTCCCTGGTGGCGGAAGTCCTTCATCAGAAGTACACGCTGGGGACACCCTTGTATCGCCAAATCAAAGAGTGGAATCGTGCCGGTATTCTGGTGAGCGAGTCCACGCTAACCAATTGGGTGATTAAGACCGCGGAACTGGTCAGACCAGTCTATGACTTATTGCATAGTCACCTGATTTCTCAGCGGTTCCTGCAAGGTGACGAGACCCCCTTCCAGGTCCTGAAAGAGCCTGGCAAACGGGCACAGAGTAAATCGTACATTTGGGTCGAGCGTAGCATTAGCCGAACTGAACAGCAGGTCGTGTACTATGCCTATGGTGATACGCGGTCTGGCAAATTTGCCCAGCACATTTATACCGGCTTCACCGGTGTACTGCAGTGCGATGGTTATTCAGGCTATAACAGTTTGGGTGATAGCGTCACGCGAGTGGGGTGCTGGGCACATGTGCGGCGAAAGTTTTACGATGATGCCGCAAAGGTCAAGGAACAGTTTCGTTCAACGATACCCTTGGAGCTCCTGAACAATATGTTCAAGCTCGAGGAGCAATGGAAGAACTTAACTGCAGAAGAACGCCTGCGACATCGGCAGGCGGAGCTCAAGCCGTTGATCGATCAATTTTGGACTTGGTGTGATTCAGCCAATCCGGCACCGAAATCGCGGTTAGGCGTGGCCTTGACCTACGCAATCAATCAACGCCAGTTGCTCAATCGCGTGTTGGATTACGGCGAGTGTAAATGGCGGTCATAAAATGTAGGAAAATGGCAATGCAGAATTGTCGTTTTTCCTACATTTTTTCATACCATGTTTCTCATCGTAACCAAGGAGGTTCAACACGATGAGACATGATATTCGCCAAGGAGTGAAACAATATATGAACGACGATATAAAGCCAAATTATGCCGCCTTAGCTCGCCAGTACAACGTAGATTATCGGACCGCTAAGCGTGCCTTTGAAGAAGCTCGTGATGATTCAATTCTCGGCGTTCACGTTCAGCAGCGTCCTAGTTTGCTTGATGACTACCGTGACGTGATCAACGCTAAGTTAGAACTACACTGCTCAGCCATGTCGATTTTTCTCTTCATCAAGAAGAAAGGCTTTCAGGGCCACTACACTATTGTGCGAGACTACTGCAGCAAAGTTCGCAAGCAACGGATCCAAAAGGCAACTATTCGAGTTGAGCACACGCCAGGCCTTTGCGGCCAGGTAGACTGGAAAGAAGAGATGACCTTGTACAGCAGCGATGGCACACCCTATCGATTCAACATCTTTCTTTATGTGTTACCGTACTCCAAGCTGAAATACATGACGTTGATATTTGAACGTAGCCAAGACACGTTGTTCGAGTGTCTAGAAGACGCGTTTGTGCACACGGGCGGTGTCCCGACGGAGATTTGGTTTGACAACATGAAACAAGTCGTCGATCACACAAAATCTTCGTTTGGACATCCAGTTTTCAATGAACGGTTTCGTCAGTTTAGTCAGGATGCTGGTTATAAGCCAATCGCCTGTCGGCCATTCCGCCCCCAAACAAAGGGAGTTGTCGAGGCACTGGCGCGCACCACTGAACGCTTGCGCGTCTATAATTACGAATTCACGGACGGTGTCGAGCTAATCAACCTCGTTGCCGATTTCTGTGAGGAGTTGAACCATGAGGTCTCACAGGCCACCAACGAAGTTCCGCTGTACAAGTGGCAAGACGAAGAAAAAGAGTACCTGCATCAGCTACCGGACGGTCTACTTGAGCCCTTCTTCGAAGAAGGCATTCGCCGTGTCGTGTCGAAGGAATCAATGGTGGTCTTTCGCAAATGTAAGTACTCGGTAGATCCACGCTACATCGGTCGCACAGTTGACGTTGAGCTGACCAATGATGAGCGCCGTATCCAAATTAAGTATAACGGAGAAATGATTCGGGCGCACGACATCACCACTCATCAGTTTAATTATAATGAGCATGATCGGATGGAGATCCTTCGTTCTGATTTACTGAAGGGTCGGAGCGACAAGGACATCGAAGCGTACATTACTGAACATCTAAGTCAGTATGACGAAGTGTGAGGCCGCCATGACAAGTAATTTTCAAGCAGTACTGAATACCCTCGATGAGCTTGGCTTGAGTAAGATGAATGCCTATTTGCCAGAATACATTGACCAAATCAATTCGCAGCAACTCTCTTTTACTGAGGCATTGCTTGATCTAACGGAGAGAGAATTGACCTGGCGGGAAAGCCGGCAGATTGGTCGCGTGATTGAACGCGCCAGATTTCCCCAAGAGAAAACGTTAAAGGAATTCGACTTTGCCTTTCAGCCGAGTATCAATCCTCAAGAAATCAAAGGTTTCAAAGACCTCGCGTTTCTAGAGAAACACGAAAACCTGATTTTTATAGGTAGTCCGGGGGTTGGTAAGACTCATCTTGCCATCAGCATCGGTATTGAGGCCTGTAAGCAAAATAAGCGGACATTGTTCGTCAACTGTCATGACCTACTTCTACGGCTCACGACGTCATATCAAAAAGGGACTCTGGACAGGGCCATTCACCAGTTTGCCAGGTATGACTTACTGATCATTGATGAAATCGGCTATCTGCCAATCGATCACGACGAGGCCAATCTCCTGTTCCAAGTGATCAATGCCAGATATGAGCAGCATTCGACTATCATTACGAGCAACAGTGAACTCTCTACCTGGGTAGACATCTTTCAAAATCCCACCGTAACGGCCGCCATTCTCGATCGATTAGTGCACCATGCCCACGTGATTAAGATCACTGGCAAATCCTATCGACTACGAAGTCGTGGGTAAGCGCCAAAAACCTACATTTTTAACCGCCATAATCCTGCATTTTCAAACCGCTATTGACAGCCGAGATCGATCTCAGCAACAATGCCTCCGAAAGGAACATGAAGGCGTTCGTGATTGGCCGCAAGAATTGGCTATTTGCGACTAGCCCTAAGGGCGCCGAAGCAAACGCAATTTGGATGACGATTGTGGAGACGGCCAAGGCCAATGGCCTGGATCCTAGAAGATACATCGAAGATCTGCTTGAATGGATACCGCAGCTCCCCGCCTTCGTAAAGCCGGAACAGCTTGAGGCTATTTGCCATGGAATATTGAAACAGGCTCGTCAAGAACTATAAGTGCGTAACCGACAATGCGGCCCGTCCTCCACGAACTGGAGAACAAACCGCATTTTGCGTCTAATTCAAGACGGTCGGTTATTGAGTGCTTACACTAAGAAGGGGCGTAATCCGCATTCTCAGATTACGCCCCTTCGTTGTTCAAGCAATCTCTTGTTTTGATGGCTTCAGATACTGATTCCAAGGTGAATAAGACTCAGCTTGTTCTCTCGTAGGAGAAGTGGGAAGCTGCGACAGCTCGTGCAGAAGACGTTCGATGTAAGTTCTTGGATCCAGTCCGTTGGCCTTTGCGGTCTCAACAATCGTCATCCAGATGGCGTTGGCCTCGGCACCCTTCGGGCTCGTCGCAAACAACCAGTTCTTGCGACCGATCACGAAAGACTTCATGTTTCGCTCTGAAGCGTTATTACTCAGATCGATCTCGCCAAACTCCAAGACACGGTTGAGCATTTGGCGCTGATTCAAGGCGTAGGTCAAAGCGACGCCCAATCGCGACTTTGGCGCTGGAGCGGCTTGTTCACACCATGCCCAGAACTGATCGATCAGCGGTTTCAGGTCGGTCTGTCGACACTTCAGACGCTCCTCTGGCGAGAGAAGGCGCCACTGTTCTTCCAAATGGAACATCTGGTTGAGCAGCTCTAAAGGCTTCGTGCGAGTGAACTTACCTTTGACCTTCACGGCGTCATCGTAGAACTTGCGTCTTACGTGGGCCCAACAACCAACCCGGATGACGCTGTCGCCGAGGAGATTATAACCGGCGTAGCCATCACACTGCAGGACACCCGTATAACCTGAGTAAATTCCCCAGTTTACAATTCAAGTGCAACACCTTAGCGACTAGACCAAAAAGGCCATGAAGACCTATTCTTGTTAGTGCAACCAGACAAGAAAGCAGGAATCTTTATGACCCACTCTCAGATTAACACTCACAAGCACTACCAACAACTCAGTCTTAGCGACCGTGCTACAATTCAGGCCCTTCGGGCTACTGGTGACACCGCGACCGTGATTGCACAGAAGCTTCATCGCAGTAAAGTGACAATCTCACGGGAAATCACGCGTGGATCTGTAACTCAGCTCGACTCGAAGCGTCACTCGCATCAAGTCTATCTTGCGGAAACTGCCCAAGCCATACACGACCGCAAACGCGACAGAACCGGACACCACGCCTTTCTCAAAACCGGCCGTGCGTTCTTCAAAGCTCTCACCAAGGAGCTTACCCGCAAGCCTCGCGTGCACAGCGTTGATAGTTTCGTACACTTCTATCGCGACCAGGGTAAGGCTTGCCCTTCAACGACTACCGTGTACCGCTACATCGATGCCGGGCTGCTTGAACTAGACAACATGACACTCCCCAAGAAGCTCCGACGCCGCGTCAAAGGCTATAAGAACGCCCACAAACGCAAGAACAAGAAGATATACGGCGACTCAATCGAGCTGCGTCCTGCGGCCGTGAATGACCGTACAGGCGTGGAACATTGGGAAGGCGACTTGGTCAAAGGTATTCGTTCGGCTGATGAGCCAGCGCTGATGACGCTCACAGAACGGTACAGCCGAACTGAAATCATCGTTAAGATACCTGACTATCATGCGGACACCTGCCTTAAAGCCTTGCAGGACACGATCAACGATTACGGTGCCAAGGAGTTTAAGAGTATCACTTTTGACAATGGTTCCGAGTTCGCCAAGCTGTCGGAGATCGTTGGAACCCAGATCTATTTTGCTCATCCATACTCGCCTTGGGAGCGCGGCACTAACGAGAACACCAACGGACTACTCAGGGAGTACTTCCCGAAGGGAAAGTCTCTCAGGGACGTTACGCTGGTTGAGATCCAAGCAGTCCAATCCGCACTGAACCATCGTCCCAGACGTATTCTGAACTATCTTCGACCATGCGATTACTACCGACGCATGGCTTAACAACCTAGACCACTATCAAGGATTCGTTATCATCGTTGCACTTGACTTGAAAATTGAGGGAAGATTTTTTCTTTTGCAAGTAGTAGTCTGCGATGTGGCACTGATGGTAGTGACTAGCTGAAGCCATTTGGCCAATGGTTCGGTATAAGATTTTACGAGCCATTGTATTACCGCGTTTACTAATATGGTCAGCCGTAATAAATTGTCCGGATTCATAATGACGCAAATCCACTCCAACAAAAGCATTTGAGGCATTCGGGTTCCGAAAGCGTCGAATGTCACCTAAGGTGCCTAAGAGTAAGACAGCGGTTGTGTTTGAGATTCCTGGAAGTAAAATTAAGACAGTAGCTAATTTATCATTTCGCAAATTGCAAGAACAAGTTAGCCACCCCATGGCACGACACCGTGAGATGAACTGTTATCTTTGATGAGTTGAGT
>NZ_RHOU01000019.1 GCF_003946645.1 Lapidilactobacillus wuchangensis | reverse complement strand
GGATCTTGGCGTCAGCCGCCAAATTGTTCTTAGTGGCTGGGCCACTTAGAACAAGGCTTGTATTTGAGATTGTTGCGCAGCAATAAGCTCAAATCAATGCCGGCCGCGTTCCACGCCAAGCAGCCCGCAATGCAGTCAAGACCGGCTCTGTTTTACCACTTTAATCAGGTTTTAGCGGTTTTGCCTGTTAGTCAATCTTGTCCAAGCGATTGTAGTAAAGCACCGTGATACCTTCGGCAGTTAACTGCAATTTGGTGACACTGGCATTGCGTGGGGCAACGGTGGTGTCAAATTTGCCTTGACCGAATTTCTCAACAATACTCCGAATCGTGGTCCCATGACTGACTAGCAGCACGTTATCACCATTAATATTTTCCTCACGCAGCATTTTGAAACCTTTGCCAATGCGAGTCCAATATTGGGGTGCTGTTTCGGCATCGTGAAATGGATCAATGTCATGCATGAACTGTTTTGAAGCATCAATCCCGTATTGCGCAACAATTTTGCTAAAAGTTGGGGCACCATGGGGCGCACCGACTTGATACCAAGTTTGAGCGGAGTCAGCACCTTCAAAATAACCGTAGAAAACCTCGCGGAATAATGGGGTCGGGTGATAAGGGACCGTGGTATTCATGTTTTTGCCTAGAATAATCTCGCAAGTTCTCATGGCCCGAGTGGTATCAGAAGAATAAGCGTGGGTGAAAGTCAGATGGCGCAAACGTTCAGCGGCATCTTCAGCACCTTGAATCCCAGCCTCAGTTAGTGGTGAATCGGACCAGCCTTGCATACGATTATATTTATTGAAAAAAGTTTGACCGTGACGCACTAAATAAACAGTAATTGTTTTCATCAGTTACATTCCTTAGGGTTCAAAGTGGCCGCTTTCAACATCTTTGATGAATCGTTCCAAATGGGCAAAGTAAACATCAGGATTATCCATCATATGATGATGACCACCATTTGGGGTAGTTTCCAGACGCGCATTAGGAATTTGTTCAGACATCCGTAATGCCGATGACAGTGGCATAGTTTCGTGTTGGCCAAAGGTTAATAAAGTTGGCACGGTAATATTTTGAATTTGTTTGCGTAAATCGAAGTCTTTCAATTTACCAGTAACCACGAATTCGTTATCACCTTGGAAAGCATTATAAACAGGTGTTGCCATTGTAGAAATTAAATGGCGAATGGCAGTCGGTTGACGGCGGTCAACATAACCAGCATTCAAAACGTCAACATACTTTTGGTACTGAGGGTTAGCCCAGTCGCCATCAGCTTCGCAACGTTTCATAAAGGCAACTGCTTCAACTGGCAAAGCTTCTTCACGAACTTTATTAATATGAACAACATATTCATCAATGTTGTCGATCATGCTAGAAATAATGGCACCCTTCAAGTGTTGGCCATATTTCAGAGCATAAAGCATGGTTAAGGCGCCACCCCAAGATTGACCAATTAAGTAGAAATGATCAATGCCTAATTTTTGGCGAACTTCTTCAACTTCATCTAAGAAATAATCGGTTGTTAAATATTTCTTGGCAATTTCAGGATCAGAATAATCAGGTTGATCAGAATAAAATGAGCCTAATTGGTCGTACATATGAACTTGGACGCCTAAATCGGCTAATTTATCGCCAAAGTTTTCCCAGTATTCATGTGTGCCACCAGGGCCACCATGCAAGCAAAGTAAGTGAATATCGCCTTGGCCTTGCGTATTGGTCCATAAATGATAGCCGTTGTCTAATGTTAAAATAGTTGTGCCTTGTTTCATCTACGCCACCTAGTTTCTTTAATTTACTGTACATTGTCATTGTATCATTAGTTGTTAGTTTTGCGGGCCGAAAATCGCAAATCAATTGACTTTGGTCTAGTTGATCGTGCTGATTTGAAATTGTGATAAGACTTCCCCAATTAGAGTGGTGGTTGCTGGAAAATCCGGCGCAGGATATATTTGGTCGTCGATTTTAACCTAAACTAGTTTTGGGCAGAATGGTGGACAACTCCATTGCGGCCGGCGGGTTGTGGAACGTTGCCGGCGTTGATTTGAGCTTATTGCTGCGCAATAATCTCAAATACAAGCCTTCTTCTAACCGCTAAAGCGGCAAGAAGAATTTGGCGACTGACAACCCGGCGGCCTCCACTACGTTTTGAGCTAGATTCGTTCAGTTTAGATTTGATAGATATCAAGTCAGTTTCAGCAAGTATAGTTATCAATCCGTTCAACCACCCCTTGAGTAAACTAACAGAATCGAAAACTATTATGTTAGCAAACAAAGTCCAGCAGTAACAAAGCCTGATTAACAATTTCTCTCGATAAACAAGAAATTATTAATCAGGCTGTTTTTGTTTGCTATTTAAATATGACAACGATTGAATGCTAATTGTTCTGTCCCGCTGTTATTGCGTTGATAACTGGCAAAAGTAAAGTACACTACCTCAACTCCAGACGGAATGGAGGGCGTGGTTGTCAGCGGCCAAATTTGTCTTATTGCTTTAGCAATTAGACAAAGGCTCGTATTTGAAACAATTGTGGTCTTCAATTGATTCAAATCGATACCGGCCGCGTTCCACAACCAGCAAGCCCGTAATGGAGTCAGAACCAGTTCTGTTGCAACAACTTCACTAGGGCTTTAGTGGTTTTTGAATGTATTTTTTAGCTATGAGTCGAAACTACTTCAAAATCCGTTTAATCTCACGTTCTTCATCAGGCGTGAAGTCGAGATGGTCAGCGGCGTGAATATTGGCGAGCAGGTTTTCCTCACTAGTGGTGCCAATGATCACACTGGCCACTGATTTATCTTTCAATAACCAAGCTAATGCCATTTGGGCCAAGGTTTGGTCACGGTTTTTGGCAATCTCGTTTAACTTATTCAGTTTCGCGACGACGGCATCTTTGCCGTTCGCAAATAATTCTTGATTGGACCAGTGAATTGGGAAGTCATCGGGGATGCCGCCGAGATAACGGTCAGTCAGCAAGCCTTCAGCCAGTGGGCCATAAGCAACTAAGCTGCGGTTGTTTTGCTTTAAAACGTCCATTAAGCCGCTAGTGTACGCATCAGGCCGCAACATGTTGTAGGAGAATTGGTTGACGACAAAAGGTACCTTTAAATCAGTCAACAATTGAATCATAGTTTGGCTTTGCTCAGCGTCATAATTGCTAATGCCAATGTAAAGTGCCTTGCCGCTATCAACAATTTGTTTCAAAGCGAGCGCCGTTTCTTCAGGATTGGTTTCCGGATCAGGACGATGACTGTAGAAAATGTCGACGTAATCCATTTGCAAACGTTCCAGACTGTGGTCAATGCTTTGTAAGAGATTTTTGCGAGAATTGAATTTTTGATAAGGACTAGGACCCATGTCAAAACCGGCCTTAGTCGTGACAACTAATTCATCACGATAAGGTTTCAAATTGTGTTGGTAAATTTCACCGAATAGTTTCTCGGCGGAGCCAACTTCGGGCCGGCCATAATTATTGGCAATATCAAAACTGAAAATACCATTGTCGAAGGCTTTTAGAATCACTTTTTCACGGTCTTCAAGGGGATCAGCGCTGCCGTAATGACGCCAGAGTCCTAAAGTAATTAGTGGTAATTGTAACCCGGTATCACCGACGCGGCGGAAAGGTAATTTATCATAACGATCGCTTGCTGCTGTATACATCTAAATTCCTCCTCATTAATTAAGTTCCACTTCTATATTGTAGTGGTTCCACAGATGTGGGTCAAAAAATGCGTTGGCCAATGACGATTTGTTTGCTAAAAAAGTGACTGTTGATGGTGACTTGCCATCATTGTGCTGGTTAAAATCGCGGCTAAGTTGGCTAGACAAGATGTTTTCAAAAAGTCATAATGAAACTATGTTTTTTTGGAGGAGGTAACATTTTGACTAATTTGGCAATCATGATTTGTGCCTTCATCGGCGGGGTGACGCGTTTAGCGATTAGTCAGTGGTTACCCACGCCTTGGGCGACCTTAAGTATTAATTTACTGGGCGCTTTTTTGCTGCCAGTTTGGAATGACTTCTACGGGCCGAAAATCTGGCGTCAACGACGGTGGGCAATTTTAGGAATTGGGACTGGCTTCTTTGGTGCCTTTACCACCTTCTCAAGCTTTTGCCTAGATGTAATTAAATTGCTGAACCAGCAACAATTTAACACGGCAATTATTTATTTAATCAGTTCAATTTTCGGCGGGCTAATTTTAGCGTGGCTGGGCATTACCTTGAGTCAACGTTTGGCTGATCGGGAGCTGGTGAAATAATGGCGGCTTGGTTATTGGTTGGTATCGGCGCCAGCATCGGAGCATTAGGACGCTATCAGTTTACGAATTTCTATAAAAAATTTCATCCCCAAACAGGCTATCAGGCCACTTTATTGATTAATTTAAGTGGTGCCTTTTTATTGGGAATTTTAGGCGCCGCAACGATTACGGCGCAATGGTATGCTTTTCTGGGCGTCGGGGTTTGTGGAGGCTGGACCACTTTTTCAACGTTGAACAGTGAGTTTGGCGGTCAAATCGTGACTCGGAAATTCCGCCAGTTTGTACGTTACTTTTTGTTGACTTATGGTTTAGGACTGCTGCTTTGTGCGCTGGGCTGGTGGCTAGGACATCGCTTTTTCTAAACTTGCATGTTAAAATGGCGCTATGATAAGTTCGGCGCGGGGAGGCGGCAACATGGCCACAAAATCAATTATTACTGGTTTAACAACAATGATCGGTTTCATTGTCGGTTTTTATTTACACAAAATCTTTCTGTATACCATGCTGGGTTTAGCTATTGGTTATTTAATTGTCTTTTGGATTCCCTATGCGATTAATTGGTACAAAAAGCGGCAGTAGTTCGTTAATAGTCCCCAACTGGGCGGTTGATTTGAATCTAAACTGGTTTTGAGCAGAATGGCGGACAACTCCGTTACGGCGGTTGGGTAGTGGAACGCTGTCGACGTCGATTTGAACTTTTGTTACACAAAATCTTAAATACGAGTCTTCTTCTAAGCGATAAATCGCTAAGAATAATTTGGCAGCTGACAACCAGGCGGCCTCCACTGCGTTTTGAGCCAAGCCGCCCACTTTAGCTTTAAATAGATATCAAGGCAGCATTAGCAAAGTTAGACACCAATCGTCCAGCAACTACCTGATGAAACTAACGGAATTGATCACCACTGTTTTGAGAAACAAATTGAAGTATACTAATAGGCCTGTTTGACAAGATTTCTGGATAAAACCAGAAACTGCCCAACAGGCTTTTTTTGGTATTACTGTTCAGTTGTGGCCACAATTCAAATCAAGTTGATTAGTCCCACTATACTTGCCTCAAGCACTAACAAAGCTGAAGTGAACCACCTCAACTCCAGACGGAATGGAGGGTGTGGTTGTCAGCCGCCACCTTGTTCTTAGTGGCTGTGCCACTTAGAACAAGGCTTGTATTTGAGATTGTTGCGTTAGCAATAAGCTCAAATCAATGCCGGCCGCGTTTCACAACCAGCAAGCCCGGAATGGAGTCAGACGCTATTCTGCCTTATATCCATTCCTGGGTTTTATTTTTCGTAGTGCTGAAACGTGTTCGGGCTGGTAAAGGGCTAGGCATAACTTAAATAATACTTCGATCTGGTTTCACCAGCTCAAAGTATTATTTGAAGTTACGCTACGCCAAAAAACCACCAGCCCTCACACTCTAAGTTGTTTAACTAGACCGGATTAGTTATTTGTGATAAACTTATTCAATGCTTTTTTGATTAATCGGTTTATTTTGCTAGTAAAGGTTGTGGGGAATCATGGCAGAAAAAGAAAAATTTGTGCGCCAAACGCAGGCGGCCGAGCAACAGTATCTTGATCATGTCCAAGACGAAATTACGGTTGCTGAGGAAAAAGCTCAGCGGTCAATTGATCAGGCACAAACAGATGCGTCTTCCTTGAATAAACAGTTCAATGAAGAAGTGCATTTGAGTTACGGTAGTGATACCACTAATCTGGAAACGGCTTTGTCGATTCGTCAGCAGCAGCAAATGTTGGCTGAGCGTGACAATAGTCGGCAACAGTCAACCAAACAGTTGCAAGTTTTGCAGCGTCTGGCTAAGACGCCTTATTTTGCGCGGCTTGATTTTCATGAGCACGGCGAGCCGAAGCGCGAGACAATTTATATTGGCTTGAGTTCCTTTACTGACCAAAAAGATCATTTTCTGATTTATGACTGGCGGGCACCAATTTCCTCGATTTATTACGATGGTAAATTAGGTGACGTTACTTATCAAACGCCAGATGGCGAGCAAAATGTAAATGTGCTGCTCAAACGGCAATTTTTAATTAAAGATCAAGAAATCCAATCAATGTTTGACACCACCGAAACCATTGGTGATCAAATGCTATTGGAAGTTTTAGGCGAGAAGTCCAGCACCCAAATGCGGGCGATTGTCACCACGATTCAACAGGAACAAAATAAAATTATTCGAAATACCAGCGCCGATTTATTGTTCGTTCAAGGTGCAGCTGGTTCTGGGAAAACTTCGGCTATCTTACAACGGGTGGCGTTCTTACTGTATCGTTATCGCGGTAAATTGAATTCGAGCCAAGTCATCATGTTTTCGCCGAACCAGTTATTTAATGATTATATTGAAAATGTCTTGCCAGAATTAGGCGAGCAAAACATGGTCCAAATGACTTACCGCCAGTTTGTTGGCCGCCGTTTACCACAGTTGGAGATTTTTAATCCGGCGGCGCAATTTGATGTGGTTCAAACTGATTTGGCCAAGAAAATCAATCAAATTAAGACTGGCTTGCCATTTTTCAAGGCAGTTCAGCGTTATGCCAAGTTATTGGAAAAAAGTGGCATGATTTTCCGAGATTTGAAATTCCGCGGCAAGCCTTATTTCGCTAAAGATAAAATTGCCGAAATTTACTATAGCTTCAATGAAAACTATCATTTGGCCAATCGCATGGACGCGACCCAAGAGAAATTAGTTCAGTTATTAAATCGTAAAATTGAGCCCGAAACCCGTAAAAAATGGGTGGCTCGCACAGTTGAAAGTTTGACTGACGAGCAATTGCAGTCACTATATAGCCAAGTTGATCAGGAATTTGAGTCCAGTGATGCTGAGTTTAAATATTTGGCCCGTAAAATTGTCACAAAAGAATTGCAGCAGGTCAACAAAGGTATTCGCCGTTTCCGCTTCGTGAATAGTCGGGCCCAATATTTGCATTTCTTACGCCAAATTCCGTTGCTCATTAATTTAGCTGATTACGGCGTTACTAATGAAGAGTGGTTGGCTGACGTAGCTCAAGTTCAGGCTGACTTTAAGGATAAGCAGCTGAATTTAGCTGACGTGAGTCCTTATCTCTATTTAATCGATTTGGTTTGTGGTCGCCGACCTGACCGCAAGATTCGGTTCGTTTTCATTGACGAAATTCAGGATTATACGCCATTTCAGTTGGCTTATTTACAGGAATCGTTCCCTAAGGCGCGTTACACGATGTTGGGCGATTTGAATCAGGCCATTTTCACGGGTAGCAGTAGTCATAGTTTGTTAAATCAAGTGCAAAAATTGTTTGCGGCGGACAAAACAGAAGTTGTACAATTGACTCGTTCATATCGGTCGACGAAACCAATCACCGAATATACGCGGGCGTTGTTGCGTAACGGTCAAACCATCGATACTTTCGAGCGGCCCGGCAAGTTGCCCAATGTGGCAGTGCGGCCAAAATCAGCGGATTTAGATGGTTTATTATTGCGGCAATTGCAGGCTAATGACCAGCGCAACTTCACCACCGCCATCATTGCCAAAACTAAGCGCGAAAGTGAAGCGATTGCGGCTTACTTGAAGTCTCAAGATTATTCGGCCACGTTAATTCGCTCCGAAAACCAACGCTTGGCAGCCGGGACGTTAATTGTGCCCGCTTACCTGGCTAAGGGGCTGGAATTTGACGCAGTGATCATGTGGGATGCTTCAGCCGCCAACTATCACGACGAGGACGAGCGGCAGCTGGTTTACACAATTGCTTCCCGAGCGATGCACAGCTTGACAATTTTAGCAGTCGGCGAATTATCACCACTGCTTGCTGTTGACGAAAAACTGTATGAAGTTGAATAAGACTGATTAAAGGTGAATTGGTTTAAAACAGAATTGTGCTGGCGGCGACTGCGTTCTGGATCCCTTTGGCGTGGAACGCGGCCGACACTGATTTGAGCTTATCGTTTCACGACAATCTCAAATACAGGTCTTATTCTAAGCGGTAAACCGCTAAGAATAATTTGGCGGCTGACGCCAGACTCCGCCACTCCGTCGCCGCCTAGCTTATTCGGTGCTTGTTAGTCCATTTAGGGCTAGTAACACAATCGGCAGGATTTAGTTTGTAAATTCAGCTTGTTTGCAGAAGTTTATTAATAGTTTGATTAAGTGTTTGAAAAAATAGTGGTGATCAGTTTTGTTAGTTGACACAGGTGGTTGCTGAGCGATTGTCGTCAGCTGTGAAATTATTCTTAGTGCTTCAGCACTTAGAATAAGGTTCGCATTGAAGACAATTTGATTTTTAATTGTCGTCAATCGATGCCCACAGCGTTCCACGACCTTAAAATCGCTCAGCAACCACCATTCCTGAAGGGAAGCAGTGTGACTACAAAACGGATAACACAATTCTGTTTTTATTTCAGCAACAACGCTTCAATCCTGACCGTGATGGCCAGAAATTTGCTAGTGGGAGTTAACGCGAAATGGCCTTACCGGAAAACTATAATTATTACACCCGTGATGAGTGGCGTAATTTTCACGGGAAGAATCAATTAAACACCGTTACTCAGGAAGAATTACACTCAATTGCGGCTTTGAACGACCGGATTTCCTTGAAGGACGTTCAAGAAATTTATGTGCCATTGCGGCATTTGTTGCACATTTATCTGCATCATTATCAGCATTTGGTGGAAGATCGTGCTGATTTTCGTGGCGTGGCGCCAACGCATACGCCGTTTTTGATTGGCATTTCCGGCAGTGTGGCCGTTGGTAAAAGCACCACGGCGCGCTTGCTGCAATTATTGCTCAGTCGTTCGTTGCCTAATCAAAAAGTGCAGTTGATTACCACCGATGGTTTTTTGTATCCTAATGCTGAATTGCAGCGCCAGGGGATTCTTGAGCGTAAGGGTTTCCCTGAAAGTTACGACATGGAAAAATTGCTGACTTTCTTGGATCAAGTCAAATCCAATCAGCCGAAGATTGCGGTGCCCCGCTATTCTCATCAGGTTTATGATGTGTTGAATGATCATCCCGATATTATTGATCAGCCAGATGTTTTGATTGTTGAGGGAATCAACGTCTTGCAGCTGCCCAGCAATCAGCAAATTTATGTCAGCGACTATTTCGATTTCTCAATTTATGTGGATGCTAAACCAGATTTAATTGAGGAGTGGTATTTAGATCGCTTCAAGGTCTTGCTGGACACGGCGTTGCAAGACCCCCAGAATCATTACTATCAATACGCCATCGGTGACCGTGACGAAGCCTTGAAAATGGCTCATCGCGTGTGGCGAGATGTTAACTTGAAGAACTTACGCGAATACATTTTACCAACCCGCAATCGTGCCGATTTGATTTTGCACAAGACTCAACATCATGTGATTGATAAAATTGGGCTGCGGCGATATTAAAATAAAAAATAAAACTCAATCCAATCGAGGATTGAGTTTTTTGTAGGATTTGAAGTAAATTAGGTTATTTTACGAAAAGTCAGTTTAGACACACGGCAAATATTCAAATTTGTCGTGTGTCTATTTTGTGGATTCAAAAATTTGGTGGTTTAGCATTTTAATAAATTTAAAAATGATCATCCAAATCCCGCCAAGCTTGGATTTATTGCGACACAATATGACATGCTCTAAGTCAACTCCAGACGGAATGGAGGGCGTGGTTGTCAGCCGCCAAATTTGTCTTGCCGCTTCAGCGGTTAGACAAAGGCTCGTATTTGAGATTGTTGCACAGCAATAAGCTCAAATCGATGCCGGCCGCGTTCCACAACCAGCAAGCCCGCAATGGAGTCAGACTCAATTCTGCTTTACCTCCATTCTTGGGTTTTATTTTTTTCAGTGCTGAAACGTGTTCGGAGCGACAAATGGCTATGCCTAATTTGATAATTTGCTCGGTTGATTGGCATCGCCCAAGCAAATTATCGAAATTAGGCTACGCCAAAAGTGCGTCGCTCCGAACACTCTTAAAAAAGCAATTGCGATTTTCTTTAAAAATCGTTATGATAGTAACAGTTATCTTAGTTTTAATGCACGATTAAATTCATAAATGGAGTGTGACAAAAATGGCGGCAGCCGACTTACAAAATGTCGATAAAATCATTGTTTTAGATTATGGCAGTCAATATAATCAGCTCATCACTCGGCGGATTCGCGATTTTGGCGTCTATTCCGAATTGCTTCCCAACACCATTACGGCAGCAGAAGTGAAGAAGATGAATCCTCAGGGAATTATTTTCTCTGGTGGTCCAATGAGCGTTTACGACGAGAAAGCTTTCAGTGTTGATCCGGAAATTTTCGAGTTGGGAATTCCAATTTTGGGGATTTGTTACGGAATGCAATTGATGGCTTACAAGTTGGGCGGTCGGGTTGAATCAGCTGACAATCGCGAATATGGCAAGGCGCAGATCGAAGTGGCTGACGCCAAGAGTCCATTATTCAAGGATTTGCCTGCTTCTCAATCTGTTTGGATGAGTCATGGTGACTTGGTCCGCGAAGTGCCAACTGGTTTCCACGTGGTTGCCACAAGCAAAAACGCGCCAATTTCATCCTTTGCTGATGATGAGAAGAAAATGTACGGCATTCAGTTCCATGCTGAAGTGCGCAACACTGAATATGGTAATGAAATTCTGCGTCATTTTACTTTCGACATTGCTGGCGCGCGGCCTAACTGGTCAATGAACGATTTCATCGACCAACAAATCGCTAAGATTCGTGAAACTGTTGGCGATAAAAAAGTCTTGCTTGGTTTATCCGGCGGGGTTGATTCCAGTGTTGTTGGCGTGCTGTTGCACAAAGCAATTGGCGACCAATTGACCAGCATTTTTGTTGACCATGGTTTATTGCGGAAGAATGAAGCTGACGAAGTAATGGCCAGCCTTGAAGGTAAATTTGGCTTGAACATTATCAAAGTCGATGCCAGCAAGCGTTTCTTAGGCAAGTTGGCCGGCGTGACTGACCCTGAACAGAAGCGGAAAATTATCGGTAAGGAATTTATCGAAGTTTTCAATGACGAAGCCATCAAATTAGACGGCATTGACTTCTTGGCTCAAGGCACGCTGTACACTGATGTCATCGAAAGTGGTACCAGCACGGCCCAGACCATCAAGTCCCATCATAACGTTGGTGGTTTGCCAAAAGAAATGCACTTCAAGCTGATCGAACCTTTGCGGACTTTGTTCAAGGATGAAGTGCGTGAACTGGGCGAACGTTTGGGCATGCCAAGCAATTTAGTTTGGCGGCAACCATTCCCCGGCCCTGGCTTGGGCATTCGTGTAATCGGTGCGATTACTGAAGACAAATTACAAATCGTTCGCGATTCAGATTTGATTCTCCGTGAAGAAATCAAAAATGCTGGCCTCGAACGCGAAGTTTGGCAATACTTCACCGTCTTGCCAGGCATCCGCAGCGTCGGCGTCATGGGCGATGGCCGGACTTACGACTACACCGTCGGCATCCGCGCCGTTACTTCAATCGACGGCATGACCGCCGACTTCGCCAAAATTCCATGGGACGTCTTACAAAAGATTTCCGTACGGATTGTTAATGAAGTTGCACATGTTAATCGCGTTGTGTATGATATTACTTCCAAGCCACCGGCAACAATCGAATGGGAATAGACAGAATCGGCTTATAAACGCCGGTATATCAACGTTTTGATGACTGCCTAACCCGTTCGTGCAACTATCGTGCAACTTCTGGTGCAAGTCCAGCGGTAACACCGTTGTTTTGAACCTGCGCCACGTCTGATTTAGCGGTCGAAATTTCGACTAGACCATTCAGCCGTTTGGCGGCCTCAAAGTTCATATTCGGATATAAATGCCCGTAAGTTCCGAGCGTCGTCTGAATATCTTCGTGGCCGAGGCGTTCTTTAATCACCAGTGGGTTCTCACCCAGACTGATCAATAGCGAAGCATGTGAATGCCGTAAAGCATGAACGCGGATGCGATGGACTCCTGCCAGAGCTGCATGCCGCTTAATGATTCGCATGACCAGATCGCGGCGAGTAGGAACGCCGTTGAACGATAGAACAAAATCCGTTTTACACTCAAGCGCTTGTGCTTTCTTCCAATTGGAGAGAAGCTCAAGCGTTTTTGCGTCCAGTGGAATCGTGCGATTGCTGGCTTTGGTCTTCGGTGTGGAGAAGGAGTAGTTCGTGTAGCTGCGTAACCACAGCGTCTTGTTGATCCGAACTGTGCCTTCCTCAAAGTCGATGTCGTCCCATTGCAGGGCGGTTGCTTCACCAATGCGCATACCAGTCATAAACAGAAACCAGAGAGTGAAGAAGCAGAAGTGCTGGTAGAAGTCTTCGATATAGAAGGTCTTAATGACCGCCTCGAATTCTTCCTTCGTCCAGAAGTCCACTTGGTTCTTCACTTTCTTAACGTTGCCGACGGTCTTGGTGGGGTTCTCATTCATGAAGCCGAGTACAATGGCTCGTTGAAAGACGCGTGATAGCATGCATTGGACTAAGCGAGTGTAACTTTTACTTACTTGACAGGTCATTTGGTTCTGCCATTTCTGTATGTCCACCGGCTTAATCTTGTCCATGTACATGTGCTCAAACATCTTGAAGTGCTTCAAACTGGAACGCCGACTGTCGTAGGTTTGCGGCTTCACTTGGTTCTTGTACCACGGAAGAAAGAATTCTTCCCAGAATTGTTTGAATTGAATGTGTTGTTGGTCACGTTCCGCGACAACTTTCTCTACACCGCCACCGACCATTTCCTTGTAGGCTTTGCGTGCATCACGACGTGTCGTGAAGCCACCAACCTGCTTCTGGATCTTCTCGCCCGTTTTAGGGTCAACCCCGAGGTAGGCGCGGAAGTAGAAAGTACCATTCTTGCGTGTTTTGATTGGGTCTTTAGTTGTAGCCATGTTTTATTTCTCCTTTGTTGCTTCGGAGTGCATGGTTTTGGCGAGTTCCGCCAACGTGCGCGTGCTAATTTGGAGACCCAGTATTTCTTCAACAGCAGTTACCGGTACGCGTCCGAGCTTCGGGCTTTTGTAGTAGGGAACACCTTTGCGTACCATCAGCAGCTTAGCGCGTCTAATAATGTCCTGTGCGCGTGAGGCACCATACCCAAGAGCAACCAGTTCGTGTTTCGTCATCGTGATCACGTGAACCATATTCTTCTCCTTTCCGGGGAGCACGGATCGTACCGATGCTCCAGTCTACCATCCAAAAGTTACGTGCAACAATACCTGGTGCAAAAAACAATACGTGTTTCGTCATCATTCAGCCCGGTTCCAACCGGCTATCGAGGATTTTAAAGAGTACGGTCTCAAGAAGGCGCGTAAAGCATCACAATTTAGCAAACGGTAATAGAGTTATGCTATCGAGATGGAAACGTTGCTACGACAACGTTTCAAGCATATCTCGAACTCGGAAAGTGGTTATCCCAATTAGGGCGAGCCACTTTTTTGACCCCTCAATTAGGGCGTAATTTGTGCGCGTCTTTCGCTTGAGAAATCCTGGCTCCAAGAATTTTTGGGGCGCGTGTCCTAGTCTTACGTTCTTTTGTGCGTCAATTTTAATGGATTTCGCTGAGTTTCATTTCCTGTGCGAGTGAGTTCGCTCTTGCTTGTGCGATTCGTTCAGCGAACTTATCATGAACATCCAGACCAACAATATCAGGCGTGTTGACATACACGCGCGTGGTCTTGATGCTGGAATGTGACAGTGCTTCGGAGATCAGCTGTAAGCTGGCACCACCTTGACGTGCAAGTGTTGAGAACGTATGCCGCAACTTGTGCGGTGTGACCCGAACGAGGTCAGGGTGGCGCTTATAGATTGAATTCAGACGATAGTTGAGATAGTCGGCATGTAACGGTTGGTTGATCCCACCTTGGAAGTTCGTGTAGGTAAACAGAAACTGGTTTGGCCCAGACTCTAGGTTTACTTCTGCGAGTTCAATGGCTTGTTTGTCGTGCCATGCTTTCAACATCGGGATCAAAGTCGGCGGTAAAGCGTGGGAGGTTTCCTTCTTGGCCTTGGTTGGACCGACCTTACCGCTTTTCTTGAGTGCTTGAACAATCAGAACATAGCCGGTGTTGAAGTCAACGTGCTTCCATTGCAATCCGTATGATTCACCCTTGCGATCTCCGAGGTGGAGTGTAAGGAGAAGTAACAGATAATCTTGATCACTTAACTTGCCGTTTTCGTGATCTGTGTTGGCAGCGTCGAGCCAAGCCACCATTTCATCAGCGGAAAGTGATTCGCCAGTCATCTTGCGACGAGTGGCGAGCCGTTCCTTTTTGGGACTGCCGATGGAGGAAATAGCTTTTTCTAGCCGGTTCACATCGATGAAGTCCACCATTTCGGTCCATCTTCAACAGGTACCGATCATGCTGTGATTGTTCTTCGCGAGCCCTGTTAACTTCATCGAGAAACAAGGTAGACAAAGCGTTACGAATCGCAATCACGTTCTGATCGTCCATTGGAAAATCGATTGGCGCTTCTATTGCTTGCGCTAAAATATGACACACCTCCTTCTTCGCAGTGTTGGCGAAACTGATGTTGTGAAGAACAGTTCATCATTCAGTCCGATTCCAATCGGCTATCGAGAATCTCAAAGAGAGCCTCTTTCCCTCGTTTCGTCAGGGTGACGTACAAGTATCCGGCTCACTGGGTTAGTCGCTCGCTCGTGAGAGGTCATGGCGTTGCGGAGCCTTCGTTGCTGAATGATGCTATTAAGTTATCAAAGGACATGGCGGGCCAAATAAAAACCTGCCTCTGATATATCAGACGACAGGTGAGTTCGGAAATGAAACCATATCCGAAATTAATTATTATTTAATGACGTGAACTTGAGTTTCCGACTTGAGTTTGTGGACGACTCTGCCAAATGCTTTTCAACGTTGAAGTGTTTGACGATGTACATAAATTTAATTTGAAGTTCTTGCTTCAAATCCGGATCGACATAGCTTTTTCCAAATGCCGCCTCACGGTTGAAGTCGTGATTGAACATTCTTAGTAGTTGGGACATTGCCTCATCATCTCCACCCTGCGCTGCCAAGATAACCGGGATCAGGTTATCGATCTGTGTGTAATGCATTGAATACTCCTCCGCACGCGCTACATATTTTCGTATACTGCCTTAATCCTTTGCAATGCGCGCCGCCTGCGCTTATTTGCTCCTTGGCTAGTTATACCTACCTGACTACCGATCTCCACGTCGTTGAGTTCATCGTAGTAATACTGATACAAAACCATCTTATCAGCTGTTGAAAGAGTTGCGACGGCCTTTGACAAGCGATCATCATTAACAAAATTCTCCAACTCTGCAATTTCCTCAAGGGTCAAGGTGAAATCTTGGAGATGGTAAGGCTCGCGGATTTCTTCAAGTAACCAGTCTTCAAGCGGTGTTGTATTAATCAGTCTTCGACTGGCGCGGTATCGATCGATGCGTTCGTTTCTTAACCCGTCTTGAACATACCTGATGAACATCTTTGACACTTCACGTTCGCTACTCATCGTGATAACCTCCTAATATTTTGAGTTCTTCTTAATAACAGACGAAAAAAAATCGAGATGTGAAACCGGTTTCAATATATTTTTGTGTAAATGACACAAAATAAAAACCATCGGTAAAAATGCCGATGGTTTGAGTGCGTAACCTATAGAGCCGGGTTGAGATACAGCGTAACAGATACTGCGATAGAGCCAGCATTGGTGAGGATCCAATTCAATGAGATCCATTTACTAAGACAGTGTTCTTGTTGGTAACACGTTACAGTGAGCTGAATATGCGTTTGGATTTATGGTCGATCGGCGCAGCCGAGCTGAATATTTTTATAGATTTAATCGATTATAAATCGGATGAGGTACATGGGAATCCAATATGCAAATATTTCTACATAAAATAAAAGATTACATCACGAATCCGTGAGCTAATATTGCTAGTTAATGATATACTAAAATGATAAGTGAGGTGGCATGATGACGATTTCATATAAAGGACTATGGAAGACCTTAATTGACCAAGACATCAATAAAACACAGTTGAAAGAGCAAGCTGGTGTGAGCGCAAATGTCATCGCAAAGTTAGGAAAAGACCAGCCGGTTTCGATGGAGTCACTCATCAAAATTGGCGAAGCTCTAAATGTTGATCTTGGCGATATCGTTAGTATTAAGTCGGAGAGCCGAAAATAAATACTTGGGTTAGCATTCTGATGTGTGAATTATACTTCCCAATATTCAATGGTTTGTGTACCGAGCGCATGATCAGCATTTGCACCAACGAGTAGAAATTAACCGGAAAGAGGTAATAGCATGTCAGAGAGTAACCCAGTTAAAGTTATTACAAATCAAGGTGACAATACTGTTCTACATTTATTGCAGACCAGTATTGCCTCAGGGAGCTCCCTAGACATTGTAACGCCAGCCTTTTCTATCTTTGCCTTAAATGCGTTGATGGGTCAGCTTAGAAAATTGAGTCGGGTTAGGATAATCCTTACAGAAGATATTTTTGAACAACCAGTATCTGATTATTTACGGCGTTATGAGATTGCCCAGAAACGGAATCAGATTGCGGGTAATAACTATGAGATTCGACTTCGCAATCAGATGATGAATGCGTCCATCGCTAAAGATATTTCAAAGATGATCAAGCGAAAGATTGAGTTCAAGAAGATTAAAGGGCAAACGACAATGGCCCCAATGTTGATTCTTAATGGTAATACAGAGGGTGCAAGCTCCTTTGTCATTCAAAGCACTTTTAGCTTTACGGGAGATGGTATCGGTTTAACAGAGTCGAGTAATCTTACGCCAATGACAGCATTAATGAACCTGTCTGAGGTGAATGCGAGCATGACAGACTCATTTAATTCAGCCTGGAATGACAAGAGCAAAACTGTCTCAGTCGACCAGTCCGTCATTGATAGAATTCAAAAAATGGCCCAGGAGAAGAGCCCAGAATGGCTCTATTTCGTGTCGCTCTACCATTTATTTAACGATCGTCTGGACGAGTTGGATGAAGACAATATCATTCGGAAGGGTACCGGTTTCAAAGAGACAAAGGTATGGAATGCACTGTACCCATTTCAGCGAGATGGCGTCGTCGGGCTGATTGAAAAATTAGAGAAATATAATGGGGCGCTGTTGGCAGATTCAGTTGGTTTGGGGAAGACCTTCTCCGCCCTAGCAGTTATCAAGTATTACGAATTGAGAAATGATCGCGTCTTGGTGCTGGCACCGAAACGTTTACGTGAGAACTGGGTGACGTGGACGCAGAACACTAAGACGAACTTCCTTGCTGCTGACCGATTTGGTTTTGACGTTCTGAATCATACCGATTTAAGTCGCACCTCGGGTTATTCTGGGGATATCAATTTGTCCACGTTGAACTGGGCGAATTATGATCTTGTCGTGATTGATGAGTCACATAATTTCCGTAACAATAATCATTACGATGGCCGTCAGAGTCGCTACGAGCGTTTGATGGAAGACATCATCAAGCAAGGCACAAAGACGAAGGTACTGATGCTATCAGCAACACCGGTCAACAATCGCATGAATGACATTAAAAACCAGATTAACTTCATTACGGAGGGCGACGAGCATGCACTACGTAAGTACGGGGTTGCAAATATCGACGAGGAGTTGCGTCGCGCTCAAACGCGTTTTAACGAGTGGTCACTACTTCAGCCGAGCAAGCGCACCACCCAGCGTTTCCTAGACATGGTTAATCCTGGCTATTTTGAGATACTAGATAGATTTACGATTGCCCGTAGTCGGAAGCATATTGAAAAATTCTATGATTCTTCCGCACTCGGCAGCTTTCCAATACGACTACGACCAAAGACCATCAAGTCTCAAATCGATTTATCAGGACAGTTCCCGCCACTCAACGATACGTACGAATCGATTGGACGGTTGCGGTTAGCATTATTTCAGCCAATGGCATACGTTATGCCGAATAAAAAGGCTAAGTATGCCGCTCTTTACGATACTAAGACTGGAAGAGGCAATGCCACATTCCGGCAAGAAGATCGTGAGCAGGCCTTAACGGGTTTAATTCGCACTAACTTGCTGAAGCGGCTTGAAAGCTCAGTCAATTCATTCGGACTGACACTTCAGAGAATGCTGGATTCCGTTGACGATGCAATCAGAAAAATTGATGAGGCTAACCAGAACGTTGACGAACTGGCTAGTATTACGGCTTTCGAAGATGATGACGATATCGCGGATGCGTTTGATGCTGAAGCGGTAGGTAAAAAGGTCAAAATCTTAATAGGCGATATTGATAGAATTCGCTGGCGTCAGGATCTCGAGGATGATCGTGACATTCTTCGAAACCTTGCAAACGATGCAACCGCAGTTAAACCAGAGAAGGATGCAAAACTCGCCGATTTATACGGACTGATGGAAGAAAAATGGCAGCACCCGCTCAACGTCAATAATAAGAAGATTATTATTTTTACGGCTTTCGCGGATACGGCTGCTTATTTGTACGATAATTTAGCGACAACTATCAAATCAAAGTACGGACTTAATACAGCGCTGATTACAGGTGGTCAGTCGAAGAATAAGACGAATATGACTGGCGTGAAAGTGACGGACATGAACGACATACTGCTTAACTTTGCTCCGTTAGCGAAGCAGCGCGATGCCGACGACAGGCGTGCACCGGAAGAAATCGATGTCCTGATTGCTACCGATGCTATCTCGGAAGGCCAAAATTTGCAGGACGCGGACTACCTCGTGAACTATGACATTCATTGGAACCCGGTGCGAATCATTCAGCGATTTGGTCGAATCGATCGAATCGGATCTAAGAATTCTCAAATCCAACTTGTTAATTTCTGGCCAGATGTGGATCTTGACGTCTATCTTGATTTGGAAGACAGAGTACGGAGCAGAATGACGCTGCTGGATGTGTCTGCGACAGGGGACGATAATGTTCTGCAGACTGAACGCGAACATACGGACCTCGATTATCGGCGAGAGCAGCTGCAACAATTGCAGAATGAAGTGGTGGATCTCGAAGACATGAATGGCTCCATCTCGATCACAGATTTAACTTTCAATGAGTTCAAACAGGACTTGACGGGGGCCTTAAAGGAACACGAAGCGGAGTTAAACCGCGCCCCCAAGGGGATGTACGCCGTCACCTCTGCAAGCCTGTTAAATGAGGCTGTACCCGGGGTGATTCTTGTGTTGCGTCAATCTGGTGAAATTCAACGTCAGGATAATAGTCTTGCTCCATTCTTGCTGGTATACATGTCGACAGACGGAGAAGTGAAGTTGAATTACATGTACGCAAAGCAGATTCTTGATTACTTTAAGCGTTTGTGTCTGGGGCAAACTGGTATTTTAGAGGACGCACTTACGCGTTTTAATGCCGAGACTAATGGTGGGCGCGATATGAGTCACTACTCTGAACTGCTGAATGAGGCAATTCAGTCAATTAAGGGAAAGAAAATTGAGGTGGGCATTAATTCGCTATTTAGCCCAGGTGGGACTGCTATGGATGCTGCCGACGCAGTTGCACAGGAAAGCGACTTTGAACTGATTTCATTTTTGATTGTTGAGGAGGCCCCTGATGGAAACAAGTGATCTGATTAAAATATTGCGCCTTCCGCAGCCAACAGTAATCAACCGAAACGTTCCTAAGCGTCAGTTTTATGAACATTTGTCATCATCAAAGGGGCAAGGACTGATACAGACAGATGTAGACACAGTCTATTGGTTGAGTAGTGTGCGTCCGAATAATAGCGGATTTACGGTTACTAATGATGGCGAGACACCATTTGAAGAAATCGAAGTGTTCTACGTCCGGGTCAGGAACAGTGACAGAGAAGAAGCAATATTTCGCCAGATTAATTCTGCTATTCCGTATCCACTAATCATTTTCTTTGACCTTGACAATCGAATCACAGTTGGTGTTGCAGAATATAGTTGTGGCAAGGCGTGTGAGATGGACATAGAACGAGTCGTCATTTCAAGCATCCTGAGCAATGATTTTATCGATTCAATGCTGGTCACTAAACGAGAACCCGGAACAACGCTCTTTGAATATTATAAGGAAATTCAAAGTCGGGTCTTATCAGTGACGCTTCAAGCCGATTTTAATAAATCACCGATGGACATCGAAATCAACGGTTACTCTGAAATTTTACGCTTACAGTCTGAGGTCGAAACGCTGCAAGCCAAAGTTATAAAAGAGAACCAGCTTAATCTGAGAGTCGAATTGCAGGTACAGCTTGCTGAGAAGAAAAAATCACTTAATCAATTATTGTCAGACTAAGGGGGAGAAAATTATGACAAAAGATCGTAGCTTTAAGCCAATGGAGGGAACTTCATCTGATATGACAGCAGAGAATATTAATCAATTAAAGACCCTTTTCCCGGAGGTTGTTACTGAAGGGAAAATTGACTTCGACGTGTTGAAAACGATTCTTGGTGAAGAGGTCGATGAATCTGAAGAAAAGTACAAGTTTACGTGGCATGGGAAACTTGCTTCAATGCAAACCGCCCAACGGCCAACGATGAAGACACTCCTACCGCAGAAACAATCTTCATTAGACTGGGAAAATACAGGCAATATCTACATTGAGGGAGATAACTTAGACGCTCTAAAGATAATTCAGAAGAGTTACGCTCACAAGGTGAAGGTAATCTATATTGATCCACCTTACAACACGGGCAAGGATTTTGTGTATCACGATGACTTCTCCACTGATACAGATTCTTATCTGGCTGAGACTAACCAGACTGATTCTTTGGGTTCACATTACGCAACCAATACAGAGTCAAATGGAAAGTTCCACACTGATTGGTTAAACATGATGTACAGTCGGTTGAAATTGGCACAGACTTTTTTGAGAGATGACGGTGTGATTTTTGTCAGTATTGATGACAGCGAACAAGCAAATTTAAAGAAGATGATGGATGAAATCTTCGGCGAGCAGAACTTTCTTGCACAGGTTATCTGGGAGCGTGCGTATTCACCTGTCAATTTAAAAAAGAATTTTTCGGAGAGTCATGATTATATTTTGGTCTATGCCCGGGCGGCAGGCAAGGTTGAAAGTCATGGAATTCCAAGAACTGCAGATGCTAATTCCAGATATCAGAATATTGACGATGACCCCCGTGGGCCGTGGAAGCCAAGTGATGCATCCGTTGGACCGGCTATCGATAGCAATATTTACCCAATTACCACACCGAGCGGTCGTAAAGTGTTTCCTCCTAGTGGATATAGCTGGCGCTTGTCACAGAACCGATTCGAAGAGTTTGTTCGGGACAATCGTATATGGTTTGGAACCGACGGCTCAAATGTTCCCGCAATCAAGCGTTTTTTATCAGAAGTTAAAGATAGCATAACACCAATGACTATTTGGAAATATGAGGACGTTGGCCATTCGCAAAAAGCAAGTCAAGATTTGAAAAAGCTATTTTCGGGTAAAGCCTACTTTAGTTATCCCAAACCGGTTGAGCTCATTGAGCGAATGCTCCAACTGTACTCAAATCCGGACTCCATTGTGATGGACTTTTTCTCGGGTTCAGCTACTACGGCGGAGGCAACAATGCGTCTGAATGCTGCAGATGCTGGGACAAGGCGTTATATTCTTGTCCAGTTACCGGAAGAACTAGGTGAGAAAAGTGAAGCCTACAAAGATGGATATCGTAAATTGACGGAGATCGGCGAAAAACGTATTCAGTTGGCTGGAGAGGCAATTGCTAAAGAACATCCTGAGGTAACCTTTGATTGTGGCGTAAGGGTTTATTCCGTGGCAAATTCAAATCTTGTTCGTTGGAATGCAAAGTCATCCGTTTTCAGCATCGACTTCTTAGAAGAAAATTTCGTGACAGGTCGCTCTAGTGAAGACATTTTAACTGAAGTCATACTTAAACAAGGCCTTGATCTTAGTTATCCGGTTGAGACGCGACACATTGATGGGGCTGACCTGTACATTGTCGCAGGTGGTGTACTTTATGTTGTTCTCGGTAATCAAACAATTACGTTATCTACTGCCGCTGCAGTCGCTGACGACTTTCGCCGTTCTAACATGGAACGGGCTACGGTTGTATTTCAAGACAATGGTTTCAAAGACGATAGTGAAAAACTAAACGCGATTGAAATTTTAAACGATGCGGGTTTTCAATATGCAGATATTCAGTCGATATAGGGGGTGCTTGTAATGAAGATTAAGTTTGATGAGCTGGAGTACCAGCTTCAGGCAGTCCAAGCTGCCACCCTATTATTCAAAGGTCAAACGGTTCGGCAAGCTAATTTCACTTTGTCGAATTCAAACGCACAAGGCGCATTCTTTTCTCAAGACGGGGTTGGGGTCGGCAACAGCGTCAATATTACTCGTGCTGAATTAATTAAGAACATGCAGCAGATTCAGATTAGCAACGGAATTGCCCCAGATGATGAACTGACGGGCGAGAATAAACAATTCCCGTCTTTCAATATTGAAATGGAGACTGGCACAGGGAAGACGCTGGTTTATTTGAAGACGATTCTTGAGCTCAATAAACAATACGGCTTCTTGAAGTTTATCATTGTGGTACCCTCAGTGGCCATACGTGAAGGGGTGCAGAAGTCTATCGAGATAACGCGTGGTTATCTATCATCGCAATACAATGGTGCAATCTATGACTCATTTGTCTATTCCAGCAATGATCTCAACCGAGTGAGGGAGTTTGCAAGCTCGAGCAACATTCAAATCATGATCACGACCATTCAAGCGTTCAATAAGGATACTAACGTCATGAATCAGGAGAACGACAAGCTGGGTGGTGATCGTCCGATTGACTTTCTGGCACAGACCAGGCCTATATTGATTATTGACGAACCACAGTCGGTAGATGGGACTCCCAATGCGAAGGCTGCGATTAATAGGCTCAATCCTTGTATTGGTTTCAGGTACTCAGCCACTCACAAGGAAAGTTATCCAACTATTTACCGACTAGGGCCGGTAGAGGCGTACGACCAACAATTGGTTAAACAAATTGAGGTTGCTGGTGTCCAGATGGATGAGGACGGCAATCGAGCATATTTGCGTCTCGTAAGTACGAACAATAAGAAAGGCGCTATCTCTGCCCGAATTGAGGTCTATAAGAAGACTAAACAAGACGCTGATAAGGCAATCATAACCGTGAAGAAGGATACGGATATTGCCAGCAAGACTAAACTTCAGACATACAGTAAAGTTGGATTTGTCACTGATATAGATACGACTCCGGGGGCTGAAACCGTCTATTTTTCTGGCGAGCCAAGTGAGATAACCTTAGCCTCTTCGAATGCAGAAGATGAAGCTTTGAAACGCGACCAAATCAAACAGACAATCCAGGAACACTTAGAGAAGGAACTGCGCTTTCAGAAGGCCAAGATTCCAGTAAAGGTGCTCAGCCTGTTTTTCTTGGATAAGGTCGAGAACTACCGTGAATACAACGATGATGGCACCACGAGTCTTGGTAAGTATGCGAAGATCTTCGAAGAAGAATATAACGCCTTAATTCATTCCAAAAAATTTAGCGGCCTCCGTGATGCCAAGGTGCCAGTCTCAGAAGTACATGATGGATATTTTTCGCGTGACGGTAAGAAACGCTTCAAAAATACGCGTGGAGATACGGCAGCGGATGAATCAACGTACAGTATGATTATGAAAGACAAAGAGGGGTTGCTGACAGCATACGATCCCAATGCGGGGGCGGTGGCAAGCGTTAATAAATTACGTTTCGTCTTTTCTCACTCCGCGCTTCGTGAAGGCTGGGATAATCCTAATATTTTTCAGATCTGTACGTTGGCGGACACGAAGGACACGATGACTAAGCGACAAAAAGTGGGTCGGGGTCTGCGCATTGCTGTTGATCAATCCGGACGGCGAATCCCCGGTTTTGAAGTCAATACGCTGACGGTGATGGCGAACGAGAGCTATAAAGACTTTGCCGAGACCTTGCAGAAAGAATATGCCGACGATGGCGTTAAGTTCGGCGTATTTGGGCCAGACACGTTTGCCACGATTGTTCTGAGTAAAGACGAATTTACTGGCGAACAAGAAGTGCTCGGTAAAAAGCGTTCCAAAGCTCTAGTGCAAGCCTTAACAGACGATGGCTTCTTGAACACTGCTCACAAGGCCACTGATAAGCTAAGAAGTGCAATTAAGAATAAGCAAATAGAACTACCAGAAGAATATGCACCATTTGAGGCACCCGTCCTGGCGATTGCGGAGAAACACATCAAGTCTCTAGAAATCCGGAACCGCGCTGATCGGCATGAGGTAGATGTGAATAAGGAAGCACTGAGTGATGATTTTCTTGCTCTTTGGGACCGGATAAAGGAAAAGACGACTTATCGTGTGCATTTTGACACAGAAGCTCTGATTGATCGCGCAGTGAAAAAACTAAATGATATCACGACTCACAAAGGAAACTTCACTTACTCCAAGGCACTGATTCAAAATACTGCTGCCGGGATGGAAGTACATGATCCGCACGAACGACGCCTATCGAGCAGTGATCAGACGCCATATGAGCTTCCTGATATTCTTACATTCCTGCAGAATGAGACACAATTGACTCGGCGAACATTAGCCAAAATATTGAACGGCGTTGATAGTTTAGCTGCGTTTGAGGCGAACCCACAAAGCTACATGACGCAGGCTGCCAAGTTGATTAACTGGGAGAAACGTCAGCTGATGGTTGACGGGATTGAATACCGAAAGACCGGAGACGAGTACGAACAGCGCTTATTCACGACAGAGACGCTTTATGCTTATTTGGACCACGACGGACAAGAAGGTAACGCCGTGGCCGTTGATGGCGGGAAAACCGTCTATAATTACATCGTCACTGACTCCGACACTGAAAAGCAATTCGCGCGGGACTGTGAGCAGGATGATAATGTCAGGTTCTATATTAAGATGCCTGACTGGTTCAAGGTGAAGACACCGCTTGGAACATACAATCCTGACTGGGCGATCTTGTATGAGGAAGATGCCGGAACGCGGCTTTATTTTGTTGCGGATACTAAAGCCAATCCTGATGAGGAAGCATTGCGTGGTCACGAGCGGTTGCAGCTTCGGTCTGGGAAGGCGCATTTTGAGGCTCTGGATACAGGGGTGACGTTTAAGGTGTTAAGAGACGAACGAGGGTTGGCAAGATAGAAAGCGCCTGGCTTAAGTCAATTGTCATTACGGATTGGAGGTGGCGGAATGAGTGTGGGCAGTACAAACGCTTCGGGGACTCAGAGAGGCTTTCATTATCAAGACTTTGCTGCGCTGTATTTGCTAATTTTAAGGATAAAGGAAGTTGAGTGGATCAACGTGGAGGGCCAAGATGATATAGATATAAGATACGAGGATGGCTCAATGCATTACTTTCAGGTTAAGGAGGTAAAGAATATAGCCGCTCAAATCCCAGCAAGTTCAGTAAGAGACGCAATTAGAGTGCTCTCAAACGACCTTGAATCTGGGCAAATAAACAATGAAATTCCTGAACTGGCCATCGTAACAAATACAAGTAAACCTTCTGGTAAGACTTCAGAAAGCGTCTTTGATTCGTCAATAATAAATATAATTAATAACAGGAGATCATTATGTTTTTAGCTATTAAAGAAATGTTACATGAAAAATTGCGTTATAGCCTAATAGTGGCACTTATATTTTTAGTAAGTTATCTTCTGATTATTCTTACTGGTTTAGCTACTGGTTTAGCTGACCTAAACAAAGCGGCAATTAACGAGTGGAATGCTTCAAGTATTGTCTTAAATAGTGATTCTGAAGGACGTTTACCACAATCTTTTCTTTCACAGGATACGGTTGTTAGTTTACCAAATAATGGAACCCGAATTTCACAGTATAGTACCCTTGTAAAATCAGAAAACGGATTAAAAGAGAATGCTCAATTAGTAGCTCTTGATTCCAAATCATTCATATTTAAAAAATTGAAAATAACAAGTGGTAGTAAAAATATCAGAAATAATAACAGTGTTGTATCGGATAAATTCAAAAATGATGGATTCAAAATTGGTGACTACTTGTTAGTTGCTAATTCATCATTGAAGATTAAAATTACAGGTTTTACACCCAGGGCAACTTTAAGTGCTCTTCCCGTGGTTTATATTTCACAAGATACTATTCAACCACTGAATAAAGGTGTAACAAATGCTGTGGTATTCAAGAATAAGTTAAAGAATTCAAAAATACCAAAAGGGACCAATCAATTGAGCATTAGCTCATTTATTAAGAAATTACCTGGATATAGCGCACAACAACTCACATTCGACTTCATGATTGCTTTTTTGTATATTATTATTCTAATTGTTATTTCAATTTTCTTGTATATTCTGACTGTTCAAAAATTACCCAACTTAGGTGTCTTGAAGGCGCAAGGAGTCTCAACGCAATATCTTATTTTGAGTACGTTATTTCAATCATTTGTCATGTCGATTGTTGGCGTTATCATAGCCATTATGTTGGGTGAAATAACGGCTCTTACATTACCAAGCGAGGTTCCAATTGTGATTGACAAAAGTAACGTTTTTGTAACTGGAGTTGGTATTATCGTTATGTCCTTGTTAGGTGCACTGATACCTATTCGTCAAATCGCCAAAGTTGATCCTTACAAAATTATTGGAGGTTAATTGCATGTCAAATCTAATTTTTGAATCGGTGACAAAAGTTTTCGGAGAAGGGAGTAGTAGGTACGTAGCGCTGGAAAATATTAATTTTAAAGCAGAAAGTGGTCAGCTTATTTTAGTTGTAGGGCCATCAGGATCAGGAAAAACTACATTTTTGACTATAGCCGGCGGGCTGCAGACACCAACTGAGGGTGACGTAAAAATAAATGACAGCACAATTAAAAGTTTATCCAAAAAACAGCAAACAAAATTAAGATTGGAAAAAATAGGATTTGTTTTACAATCTTATAACTTAGTTCCATTTTTAACGGTCGAAGAACAGTTTAAATTAGTAGATAAACTAAAAAAACAAAATTTAACTGAACAAAAAATGCATGAACTTCTATCTAATTTAGGACTTTTAGAACTCCTAAAAAAATATCCTAATCAACTCTCTGGTGGACAAAAGCAACGTGTGGCAATTGCTAGAGCATTATACACTGATCCTGACTATATCTTAGCGGATGAACCCACAGCCGCCTTAGATACGGATAGATCTATGAAAGTAATCGAGTTACTCAGAGATTTAGCACATAAGAGAAATAAAATTATTATTGTAGTTACTCATGACTTAAGGTTAAAAAATACGGCAGACAAAGTTTATCAGATAATTGATGGTAAGATGCAAATGATAAATTACCCGCGTTTTACAATCAAGTTAGCCACTATCGTTAGTACTCAGACAAAATAAAAAACACCAAGTCGATACGACCTGT
>NZ_RHOU01000018.1 GCF_003946645.1 Lapidilactobacillus wuchangensis | reverse complement strand
TTGAACCAATTGAAAAACCGCAATTGTTTCAAATACGAGCCTTTGTCTAACCGCTAAAGCGGCAAGACAAATTTGGCGGCTGACAACCACGCCCTCCATTCCGTCTGGAGTTGAGTTAGCTTATTTCATTATTATTAGAGGTCAAGGCAATTGCTGTGAGACAAATCAACTTGACTTGAATTGCGGTAACAACTGAGTAGTGTAGAAAAATAATTCTGCTTGACGATTTCCGGCTTTATTCAGAAAGCTTATCAAACAAATTTTGTTAGTTTCTGCAATCTGGTTTTCTAAGCAGTGGTACTCAATTCAGTTAGTTTATTCAGGTAGGGGCCGAGCGATTGGCGTCAATGGTGAAATTATTCTTGCCGCTTTAGCGGTTAGAATAAGGCTCGTATTTGAGATTGTTGCGCAGCAATAAGCTCAAATCGACGCCCACCATGTTCCACGCCCTCTTAATCGCTCGGCACCTACCGTGGCCATCTAAGGAGCGACTTAAGCAAATTCGCCTAATCTTAGATTGTTGACACTCGGACACTCACAACTTGTTTCTAATCGTGTTCGGGATGACAAATGGCTATGGCTAATTTAATTATTTGCTCGATCGGTTGCACCGCTCAATCAAATAATTGAAATTATCCTACGCCAAAAGCCCGTCATCCCTCACAACTTGTTTATTAAGGAGATATAAATCATGGCAAAGAAAAAGGTTTTTGTTATTTCTCATAGTCACTGGGATCGTGAATGGTACATGCCTTTTGAGAAGCATCATTTGCGCTTGGTGAAGTTACTTGATGAAGTGTTGGATTTGATTGATACTGATCCGAAATTCAATAGCTTCCAACTTGATGGTCAAGCTATTATTATTGATGACTATTTGGCGATTCGTCCTGAGAATGAAGGGCGGATTAAAAAGGCGATTGCTGCTGGCAAGTTACGCGTTGGGCCATTTTACGTGTTGCAAGATGATTTCTTGATCAGTCCTGAAGCTCATGTTAAGGACTTCCAAATTGGTCG
The DNA here is from genome assembly GCF_003946645.1 of Lapidilactobacillus wuchangensis. GTDB lineage: Bacteria > Bacillota > Bacilli > Lactobacillales > Lactobacillaceae > Lapidilactobacillus > Lapidilactobacillus wuchangensis. The sequence goes on along the minus strand of NZ_RHOU01000018.1, from coordinate 27,931 downwards.
TCAAACTGCTGAAAAATATGGGCCAATGATGGGCATCGGCTATTTCCCTGATACTTTTGGTAATATGGGCCAAACACCACAAATGTTGCACTTGGCTGATTTAGACGCCGTTGCTTTTGGTCGTGGTGTAAAGCCAACTGGTTTGAATAATCAAGTTTCAGAAGGTGCCTTTGATTCTTCCTTCTCCGAAATGACTTGGTCTGGCCCTGATAAGAGTGCAGTGCTGGGGATTCTCTTTGCTAACTGGTACAGCAATGGTAATGAAATTCCTGTTGATCGTAAGGAAGCTAAGGCATATTGGACCAAGAAGTTGGCCGACGTTGAGAAGTATGCTTCAACTGATAATTTGCTAATGATGAATGGGGTTGACCATCAGCCTGTTCAAAAAGATGTTACCAAGGCCTTAGAAGTTGCCCAAGAATTGTTCCCTGATTACGAATTTATTCATTCTAATTTTGATGATTACTTGGCTGCTGTTAAAGCTGATTTGCCAAAGAACTTAAGCGAGGTCAAAGGTGAATTAACTTCTCAAGAAACTGATGGCTGGTACACATTGACAAACACTGCTTCATCACGAATTTACCTGAAGCAAAAGAATACACAAGTACAGCAAGAATTAATCAATGAAGCCACTCAATTAGCGGCGATCTTTTTACCAGCGGACCAATATCCGCAAGATCAATTAACTTACGCTTGGAAATTATTATTACAAAATGATATTCATGATAGTATTACCGGCTGTTCTGTTGACGAAGTTCATCGGGAAATGATGACGCGCTTCGAAAAGGTTGAAGCGATTGCCCAATCAATTCGTGATGACGCGGAAGCTGCGATGGCAGCACGGATCAAGACTGATGACTTTGCTAAAGACAGCTATCCATTTGCAATTATTAATGCCAGTGATGTTGCCAAAACTGGTACCGTCACTGCCGAAGTCGAATTAGACCGGGCATTATTCAGTGACGGTCGGCCTGATGCTCAATTTGCCAAGATGCAATTAGGTGAACAGGAAAATCGCAACTTCAAGATTGTCGATGCCACTGGCAAACAGTATGAAGGTCGTGTGACTGGCTTTACGACTCGCTTTGGCGCTGATTTACCAAAGGATCGGTTCCGGGTCCCTTACATGGCACTTTATGCGGAAGTTGAAGTTCACGTCGATGCTTTGCCAGCCTTCTCATGGCAAACATTGGCCTTAGCACCAGTAGCCACACCACGGATGTACGCTGATCAAGATCAGACTCATTTGTTGACCAACAACAATGTTTTGGAAAATGATTGGCTCAAAGCAACGATCTCACCAGTTGATGGTAGTTTGACGATTGTCGACAAGCCTAATCAGCGGACTTACACACGTCAGGCTGTTTTCGAAGATGTGGGCGATATGGGTAACGAATATATCTTCAAGGAAACGGCGGATCAACGGCGGATTTATTCCACTGACCAAGCGCCTGAAATTCATGTCGTTGAGAATTCCAGCCAACGGGCCATTGTCGAAGTCATTTCGACATTACAAATTCCTAAGGCGGCGTCCGCACAATTGAATTATGAACAACGAGCGGTGATTGACATTACCCATCGTCAAGCAACTCGCAGCGACGAGACGATTGCCTTACAATTGCACACTTTAATCACCCTTGAAAAAGGTGCGCGGCAGTTAGACTTCAAAGTTAGCTACGATAACCAAGCAACTAACCATCGTTTACGGGTTTTATTCCCAACCCAAATTAAGGCGACAACGCATCAAGCGGAATCGATTTTTGAAGTGGTTGATCGGCCTAACTTACCAAGTAAAGAATGGGAAAACCCAACTAATCCTCAACGGCAACAAGCGTTTGTTAACTTGCATGATGACCAAGGTGGCGTGACTGTTGCGAACTATGGTTTGAATGAATACGAAATTTTACCAGCAGATGGTACGATTGCGGTGACAATGCTACGTTGTATCGGCGAATTAGGTGACTGGGGCTACTTCTTAACACCAGAAGCTCAGTGCCAAGGTGCGCAAACCGCTCACTTCGCGCTATTATTCCATGGCGCTAGCGAAGCTGATCGCAATGAAACTTATCATTTGGCCCGCGCTTGGCAAACACCAATTTTGACGAAGAGTTTAGCTCATCAAACTGGTGATTTAGCTGCTGCTGGTCAATGGTTACAAATCAAGTCGGCTGACCAAGCTTTTGCTGTTACTGGCGTTGAACGTGACGCCAAGGCCAAATTAATTGTTCGCGGTTATAACTTAAGCAAAGCTAGCAAGTCTGTTCAGGTGGCCCATAATCAAGCCGCAGCTGAAGTGGTTAACTTCTTAAGCGAACCAACCAAAGTTGCCAACGACCAGGATTTACGCGGTGCAGAAATTCGTAGTTACCGTTTTGATAAATAATTAGAAAAGCAAGGGAAGGATTTAAATGGCACATTTATTAGGCGGCATTGAAGCAGGCGGCACCAAGTTTGTCTGTGCTGTTGGCGACGAGGACGGCAATGTTCAAGCACGCGTTAAATTTCCAACGACAACACCAGAAGAAACAATTGCCCAGGTGTTTGCATTCTTTGATCAATATCAGATTGAAGCGTTAGGCATTGGTTCTTTTGGCCCAATTGATATTGATCCTGATTCAGCCACATATGGCTATATTACGGACACGCCCAAGTTGGCTTGGAAGAATTACAATTTCTTAGGCGCTTTGCGTGATCATTATCAGATTCCTTTCGTTTGGACGACTGATGTGAACGTCGCCGCTTATGGCGAATATAAAAAAGGCGCCGGTGTTGGCAAAAAGAATATTCTCTATGTCACAGTTGGTACGGGTGTCGGCGTAGGCTACATTTCTCACGGTGAACTATACAGTGGCCGTAGCCATCCTGAAGGTGGTCATATTCTAATGCACCGCGCTGCTGGCGACGATTTTGCTGGTGTCTGCCCATATCATGGCGATTGTCTCGAAGGCATCGCTGCTGGCCCCGCCGTTGAAAAGCGGACTGGCAAAAAAGGTTATGAATTAACACCAACTGATGATTGCTGGCAAAAAGAAGCTTACTATTTGGCTCAAGCCTGCATGACTTACACCTTGACCTTCTCACCGGATATTATTATTTTCGGCGGTGGCGTCATGAAGCAAAGCCAATTGTTCCCAATGATCCGCACTGAATTCCTGAAGTTGATGAATGATTATGTTCGGGTTCCTGATTTGGATCAATATATCGTCCATGTCCAACTAGGCGACGACGCAGGCATCACAGGTAGCTTATTGGCTGCCGCCACGGTACTAGCTTAAGTAAATAAAAAATTGCTAAAATGAAAACAGTGGTCACAGGATTATCTTCGCTAAGATGTCTGTGGCCACTGTTTTTGATATTTGGAATTGTGTTCGAAGCTGCAGTTAGCTATGAATAACTTAATTATTCACTCGTTCTGGTTGTACCAGCTCAAGCAAATAATTGAAGTCACTCTACGCTAACTTCCACAGCTCCTCACAGCTTAGACTTTAACTTGGTATTATTAGTGATTGATGTTACAATGATGGCGTAAAGCCGATTCAAACATTAATTGCACCAAAGCCCGCAACTATCGTTAGTAGTTGCGGGCTTTTTTTACATTTATCTCATTAATAAACGGGTGCGCTGAGGAGCCTTGCCAGTGTTACTTCCGGTGATCATCGTCCAGCCAACGATTGAATAGCGCCAAGAAGACGCCCACTAGAATTTGGATAAAAGCCAATTCAAACATGATAATTGCGCTTCGATTCTGTCGATGATTTTGTCAACAGATGACAAGGCAATAACGCTATTATGGCATAATAAATTTATCATTTGTGAATAATATTTTAAGCATTTCTGACCTGCTTTGCGTATTTATTAGGATTAGTCTAAGCTGTTTTCTGATTTTCCTAAATAAACTTGCAGCTGATAATGCCATTGTAAAATACCGGAGATCATGATTTGTTGCACGGTGAATTGCGGCTTGATGCCATATTTGCTTTGGGCAATTCGTGTGAGCTCATCTAATTTACTACTGCGATTTTCTTCGGTGCAATCAGCACATAAATAGTTGCCGGCGGGCAGAATCTTCAGGCCGGGAACAGTGACATAATTTAAACAAATGGCAAACATATTGGCAATATTATTCTCAATATAAATGCCAGCAGTATCAGCAAAAGAGAACTGTTGAACCTGTTGTGGTGACAACTGCCCGTAGAAGTTATCTAAGTAATGCCATAAATTATCAACAGTTGGCGCACTTAAGGTGTTGGATAGTAAAATCACACGCTGCTCGAAAAATTTGCTGCTGATTCCGGCAACGGAGCTATGAGCACGTAACCTTTTTTCGTAATCTTGTTTAGCCCTTTCAATTTTTTCCTTGCTATCTTTCAAGGCCACCATTTTTTGGTCGGCCTTTTTTTCGGCAGCGTTTAGGAAAGCAATCAGCTTCTCAAGATCGTTAAATCCGAGAACTTCTTTAATCTTACGTAGCGGCAAGTCCATTTGTTTTAAGGCTAACACGGTGTTGATTCGAACGATATCTTGGTCGGTATAGTAACGATAATTAGTTGCGGCGTCTTTTTTGCTGGGCTGCACCAAACCGATGCGGTCATAATAGCGCAGCGTTTCAATCGTGGTTTGTACTTTCTTAGCGGTTTCGCCAACGGAAAAATAATTTGCCATAATAATCTCCTTGACCCTTGTGTTACCCAAGGGTTCATAATCGTTATAACAGTTGCAACCGAACAAAGCAATTGTCGGATAAAAGCACTGCCATAGTGGAGGAGAGAAATAATGAAAAAAGTAATTACCGTACTAGTAAGTCTCATGAGTCTGATTTTAGGTGTCGTTTTGTTAACTGGCTGTGGCAATAACGAGCAATTTGTCGATAAAAATTATCAGTCCGGCACTAAAAAAGTGACCAGCGTTAAGCTGGCTGTGCGTGATCGCCAAGTGAAAGTCGTGCCGTCACCTGACCAGCAAATCCACATTGCCTATTCAGAAAGCAATCAAGAATACTACAAAATAGCTGTCTCGGCGCAACATACACTGACCATGACTGCGGCTACTGATAAGAAATGGACTGATTATTTCGGCCGTAAAGCTGCGGCTAACTCACGGAAAATAGTTTTGCAGGTGCCTGATAAACAGTTGAGCACACTTAAAATAACGACTAGCGATGACAGTATTCAAATGGAACCCTTGACTGTTAAAGCTGCCGTCTCGCTCACTAATCAAGGCGGTAACATTCTTTTGCACAAATTAACCGCTGGTAAAACAATTGATTTAAAAAATAAAAATGGCAACATAACCGGTTCAATTGTCGGTGGTTATGATGATTACGCAATTACGACTGCTGTAAAAAAGGGTAATAATAATTTACCCGCCAGTAAGAAGGGCGGCCCTAAGAAATTGATGGTTGCTAATAATAATGGGAATATTGCGGTGGAACTGCTTAAGTAAGCCGATCTTACTGATTCCAGTCAATTAAAGAAAAACGAAATACGGTAGCAAGATCTTCATGAAGAAGAATCTGCTACCGTATTTTTTGACGACGAGTGTTTTTGTTGGTGTTGATTAACTTTGAGTTGATAACAGTGGTAATTGTTTACTAACAATAAGAAAAACTCAGCTAAGTATCAGATCAGTTCCGAAACATTCGCGTCGCTGCCACCGCATTCTGCCAGCCGTGATAAAGTTTTTCCCGTTCGTCATTTTTCATGAGCGGTTCGAAGGTTTGGCCAATTTTAAAAATATGCTGAATTTCGTCAAGATTTCGCCAGTAGCCCACAGCTAAGCCCGCTAAAAAGGCTGCGCCCATGGCGGTGGTCTCTAAATTCTCGGCTCGCTCAATCGGAATGTTTAACAAGTCGGCCTGAAATTGCATTAAATAACTATTTTTAGCAGCGCCACCGTCGACGCGTAAAGCGGGGATGCTGAGGCCGGTGTCGCGATTCATGGTGTCGACGACATCGCGGGTTTGATAAGCCAATGATTGTAAAGTGGCTTTAATAAAGTCCTCGCGGGTCGTGCCACGCGTTAAGCCGAAAACAGCGCCGCGGGCATCGCTATCCCAATAAGGCGCACCTAGGCCAGTGAAAGCTGGCACCACGTAAACTTCGTTGTTGCTTTGTGATAGCCACGCAGCTTGCTCGGATTCTGGTGCAGAATCTAACATTTTCATGCTGTCGCGCAGCCATTGTAAGGCCGAACCGGCCACAAAAACGGAACCTTCCAGGGCATAATTGATTTGGCCATCAAGCGCATAACCAATGGTCGTTAATAATTTGTTATGAGAAATAGTCGGCTCAGTACCAGTGTTCATCACAATGAAAGAACCAGTGCCATAAGTGTTCTTGACCATGCCCTTATGCAGTGCCAGTTGGCCAAATAAAGCCGCTTGTTGATCACCAGCTAAACCGGCAATCGCCACGGAATTGCCGTAAAAATGGCGCGGCAAAGTATGACCGTAAACTTGCGAATTGCTGACAACTTCCGGCAACATTTTCCGGGGAATATTCAGCAGGTCGAGAATTTCTTGATCCCAAGTTAAGTCATGAATGTTAAAAAGCATCGTCCGACTGGCATTGGTATAATCGGTCACGTGCACGCGCCCACCAGTTAATTTCCAAGTCAGCCAACTATCGATCGTGCCGAAAAGCAACTCGCCTTTGTCGGCACGTTCTTGGGCACCGGGCACTTTGTCGAGTAGCCAACGGATTTTGGTCGCGGAAAAATAAGCGTCAATTAGGAGCCCCGTTTTTTGATGAATTTTTTCTTCCCAACCGTCGGCTCGTAATTTAGCCGCCAAGTCGTTAGTTTGCCGTGATTGCCAAACAATGGCGTTGTAAATTGGTTGGCCGGTAGTTTTATCCCAAATAACGGTGGTTTCCCGCTGATTGGTAATGCCAATGCCCTGAATTTGATCAGATTGAATGCCCGAATCGATAAAGACAGTGGCAATTGTTGACAGCACTGCCGTCCAAATTTCATTAGCGTTGTGTTCAACCCAACCAGGCTGCGGAAAATACTGGGGAAATTCTTTCTGAGCATCAGCGACTTTACGCCCTTGATGATCGAAAATAATCGCTCGTGTGCTGGTAGTTCCTTCATCAATCGCCATGATATATGACTTGCGCATCAACAAGTCCTCCGTTTCAAAAAAGTTGTGAAGTTCAGTGTTTATAATCATTTCGAACACGTTTAACCAGTAATTGGACAGCGCCAATCACTGAATAGATACCTGCCAACTATTTTACTCTATTCTGTTACCGCTGCCAAAAATAATTAGTAATTGCCTATGGTGCTAGTGGATTGATTGGAGATTAGTTGGTTTTAGGCAGAAGAGCGGACAACTCCGTTGCGGCCGGCGGAGCGTGGAACGCTGCGGGCATTGATTTAAGCTTTTGCTGCGCAAAATCTTAAATACAAGCCTTATCCTAAGCGATAAATCGCCAAGGATAATTTCGCGGCTGACACTCCGGCGGCCTTCACTGCGTTTTGAGCTAGTGTGGTCCACTTTAGATTTAGTTGATATCAAGGCAGTTTTCGCAAAGCTAGCTGTCAATCGCTCAGTAACTACCTGATGAAATTAACAGGTCTGTTTGACAAATTTTTGGAATAAGCGAGAAACTGTCAGGCAGGCCTGTTCGTACTACTATTCATTTGCGACACCAATTTGAATCAAGTTGGTTAGACTCACTATCATTGCCTTAACCACTAACAAAGATTAAATGCACCACCTCAACTCCAGACGGAATGGAGGGATCGGGTTGTCAGCCGCGAAATTATTGTTGGTGCTTTAGCACTTACAATAAGCCTTGTATTGGAGACTTTCGCAGAAATGCTTCAATCAATGGCCGCCGCGTTCCACAACCCGCAGCCCGGAATGCAGTCAGACTCAATTCTGCTCCAACACACCACCGGGTTAGCACGTTGTTTTGCCATTGGCACGGTATGCTAGAATAAAAGTGAGACATTATTGAATGAAAAATGTAAGGAGTGCCAGCATGACAAAACTTTTTATTGTCCGCCACGGTGAAACCGAGAATAATCGCTTGAATTTAATGAACGGTGGTAGTGTGGACAGTCCTTTAACTGAGAAAGGCGTTAGCGGCGCCAAAAAACTAGGTCAATTTCTGAAAGATCAGCCGTTTGATCATGCTTATGTTTCGCCACAACAGCGAGCCCAAACCACGCTTGAACTGATGTTGGCAGAACGGCAGCAGCCGGTGGCGACGACGGTGCTGGAAGATTTGCGGGAGTTTAACATGGGCCGTTGGGATGGCCAACCGATTGCTACACTGCCGCAGGGGAAATTGTTAGATGATTATTTGCATCATCCTGATCGCTATGATGCTACTTTAACAGGTGGTGAAAGTTATCAGCACTTGGTTGACCGCGGGCGACGGGCTTTTGACCAAATTGTGCAGGCTTATCCCCAAGGAAATATTTTGGTAGTCGCTCATGGCGTGGTATTGCGCGCGACCCTAAATTATTTGCAGGGAACGCCGCTGAGTAAGATTCGTGATGGCGTGTCCTTAGTTAACACCAGTGTTTCTGAGTTTAGCGCCACAACAATCAATGGCAAAATCACTTACCACTGTGATCATTGGAACCAGCTACCACCGGCAGCAAGTACAATCAGATAAATTGCCATTTGGCGGCTATTAGCTTAAAGTCAAACCAAACAATGTCCTGTTTTTAAAATAGTTATGGTGAGATTATGAAATTATCTAACAATCGCTGGTTGCGCGCCGCCACTATTTGTTTAATGATTGGCTGTCTTTGGTTGCTAAGTAGCTGTGCCAAAACCACCAAAAAGGAAACACCGCCAAGGCCGCCCCAGCAAGTTCTTAATGATGGAACCAATGTGTCGCCGAGTATTTATCGTACCGATGAATTTTATCAGAAGTTGACCAAAGCTTATCCTGGGCTGAAATCGTTGCTTGATCGTGACTCGCGGCCAGATTCTTTTGCCATTCCGGGTCTTGACCAAACGCTGACTTTATCGATGGGGCACCCAGCAAGGCTGTCGACTAGCCGGCAAATGGATCCGCAAGGCTTGGCAATCACGGACAAGTATATTATCATTTCGGCTTATAGTCGCGATCATTATCATCATTCCGTCCTTTATGTCCAGAGTAAAAAAACCGGTCTGCACGTGAAGACGATTGTTTTGCCCGGCGATTCTCATGTTGGTGGTTTGGCCTACGACCCGCTGAATCGGCGTTTATGGATTGCGACGAAAAGAAAACATCACGCAGCTTTGGCCGCACTAGATGAGGCCAACCTGGATCATGATAATTTTGCTAAAAGCCGTCGCGCGGTTGCTTATGATGCCATGGTGTTACTGCCAATGCTCGCTGACGCGTCGTACTTGGCTTATCACGACAATCAATTATCGGTGGGCTATTTTGATAAAAATGCTGCTGGCACCTTGATTGATCTACCCATTACGGCGACTGGCCAAATTATTGCGCCCACGGCAATTGCCACGAATAGCGTGCGTCATTTTTACACGGAAAAGGATATTCAAGGCATCAGTTACTACAAGAATTACCTGATTTTCTCCCAATCTTATGGCGCCCAAGATTCAAAACTGTTGGTTTTCAAGAATCCGGATAATCATGGCGACATTGATTTGGACCGCGATGAAGTCATTGCTAGCGTGAATTTGCCGCCATATTTGGAGCAGATTAAAACAATTGGTCCTGATATTTATTTGCTATTTGAATCGGCCAGCCTTCGCTATCGCGATACTTTTAAAGGCTTTCATGCCGACCATGTTTTTAAAATCAAATTTGCAGAACTACTTAAGCAAGGTACCAGTGCTACCACAAAAAATCAGCGCCAGTGAAAAATTACCACCTGCCGTTACTTAATTAGCCACCGAAATAAATAATTTTTAATTGCTACTATCAGTTTGAAAATCGACTGATAGTATTTTTTTAATCTTCGGGAAAATAGGTTACGCCGGCGTCTTGTGGTCGCTGAACTGTAAAGCTAAACTTTATACAGTCAGCCGATATAATGGCTGCTAATCAGTAGCTGGGGGTGTTTTGGTGCGGGATGAACATTTGCCACTGACAGAAACAACTTTTTATATTCTATTAGTGCTGAATCAGCCACTACATGGCTACGCCGCGATGCAGAAAATTAGGCAGCTAAGCCATGAGCAGGTGAAAATTGCTGCTGGTACGATGTATGGCGCAATTGAGAAACTTTTAAAATTACGTTGGATTCAGGAAGTGCCAAGTGCCGACCAGCGCCGGCGCGTTTATCAATTGACTGATTCCGGCCGGATTATCTTGAAGCTGGAAACTGATCGTTTGCGGGAATTAAGCCGTTTGGCAGCAGATTTTAATTATTGAGGGGTGTGCGTGAAACGTGAGAAAATACAAAATTTTTTGGTCTTTAGCAACTGAGGAGCGTTGGCTTAATCAAGTTCAGGCCGCGGGCTTTTATTTAACGGCGGTGAATCGTCTGTTACACCAATATACTTTTCGTCAATTATCGCATAGTACCAGCTTCCAGCCGAAAGTTTGCTTGGACTTTCAAAAGCCATTGAGTTGGCGTCGTTATCAGGATTATTGTCAGTTATTTGCGGATAGTGGCTGGCAGCTGATTCAAGGTAGTCGTTTTGGCGGTATTCAGTATTTTCAACAAAGTTATCAGGCGGCTGATCAGGAAATCTTTTCAGATGAACAGTCCCGCCAGGCAAATTGGCGCCGTGATCATGAATACGCGCGCCGTTATAGTATTATTTTTTTGTCAGAAGCAATTTTATTTCGAGTCACTCATGCGAGTGCGACGGGATTGGACCTGACCTTCGATTTTCGCCAGTGGTATTTGACGCCAGGAATTTGGCATTTACAAGGATTTTCTTTCTGGAAAGCCTTTCTAATTGAAACGCCCTTTGTCGCTTTTAGGAATTTGTCGATGTATCTCTTTCTGATTATTGGCCTCTATTATTTAGCCCGGTCATTATATAACGGTGGTAAATTTGCCAAATCATAATTGGCGAACTTGATGCAAAACCACTGCCCGTCACAGTTTAAGCGTGTTCAAGGTGACAACTAATGAAGGTGTAAAACAGAATTAGTTCTGACTGCATTGCGGGCTGCTTGTCGTGGAACGCTGCCGACACTGATTGAAGCCTTTCTGCGAAAGTCTCCAATACAGGTCTTATTGTAAGTGCTAAAGCACTAACAATAATTTGGCGGCTGACGACAAGATCCCTCCATTCCGTCTGGAGTTGAGGTGGCGCACTTTATCTTTGTTAGTTTTCCAAGGCAATAATTGTAAGATTGTAAATACACACGGCTTATGTCACAGCCTGAATTAATTGAAATTACCCTTCGCCAAGAAAAACCGCCCGTCACAGTTTGAATACAATAAAAAACCCCACTTCTGGGCAGGAAGTGGGGTTTATTTCATTTTAAAGGGGAGGAATAAAATGAAGAAAATTAGCAATTTATTTGGGTTTTAGGGTTTTAATTTTGGATGATCGATTAGGTTGTACCGCCTAAACTCCGTTGGTTGGTGCCGCAACGAAGGTTTCCATGAAGTTCATTGACATCACCTCTTTGCTTTCTATGTTGTTAACTATAAGCTCTGTCTATGAATAACTCATGTTAGAAAGTTGCCGCTTTCGCGAAGTAATTATGACGAAAAGATGAAATTGTTAATGGTAATATTAAGTTATTTCGATGCTATTGCTGTTGACGATAAGCCCGCGGTGAATAGCCAGTGTATTTTTTAAATTGGCGCGAGAAATAATAGGGGTCGTGATAGCCAAGTGACGTGGCAATCTCGTAATCCTTTAAAGTGGTTAATCGCATATCACGGCAGGCTCGTTCAATTTTTAAGCTGGCAAAATAGGCCAAGGGACTGGTTTGGGTATATCGTTGAAATAATGCATTTAAATAACTACGGGAACTTTGGGTGAATTCGCAAATTTCGGTTAAAGTCAGTGTCCGCGTTATTTGCTGCTGCATGAAGCTAATAGCGGTTTGTAGAAGTTCATTATCGGCAGTAGCTGTTTGGCGGTCAGGCAGGCAATAGATTTGGTCTAACAAGCTAAGTAAGGTGCTCGCCATTGTCTGGTAGGTCGCTAGCTCTTGGGTAAAATTGCTCAGAGAAAATAGGTTTGTAAAAGTTGCCTGGATAATATTCTCTCGTTCATTACCAATACTGACTCGTTGAGTAAGGTTGTCGGCCTGATAATGACCCCAAAAATGAGCCCAAAGAATCGTCCAAGGATCATTGGCATTAGCAAAATAACGATGGGCTTGTTTAGCCGGAATTAAATAGGCTTGATGCGCATTTAAACGAATTGGTGTTTGCTGGGCAACCTCAATTTGTCCCTGGCCGCTGAGACAATAGATTAAAATTGATGCCGAATTACCTTGTGGTCGTTCACGATAATGATGAGTTGCATGTGGATAAAATCCTAGTTCTAAGGGTGCTGGTTGTTGATTAATTGTTAAGAATTGCTGGGCCAAATCTGTCGATAAAAGGGCGTAACGTTGGCCAGAGAAACCGTCGGATTTTTTTGATGTCATATCAAAAGAATATTGTCCATCTTTCAAGACTTTCACCTATTTCATTTATAACGAATCCTCACTATATTTAAGCTGTAATCAATAAACAGGAGGTCGTTCTTATGGATTCAGTCAAAGTATATCATCAAAAACAAGTCATTCCCACTTATCAACCAGCCGCACCGGATAAAAATCCGATGTTTTTCGAACAACGAGTTTATCAGGGGAGCAGCGGTCGAGTTTATCCACTCCCAGTAACAGAGAAAATTGCTGATCATCCCGTTGATCAGACCTACGACGCCATCATTTTGGAAAATCAATATTTACAAATCACGATTTTGCCGGAATTAGGCGGCCGAATTCAGCGAGCACTAGATAAGACCAATAACTATGATTTTGTCTACTATAATCACGTGATTAAGCCGGCTTTGGTCGGGTTAGTTGGACCTTGGATCTCTGGCGGGATTGAATTCAACTGGCCACAACATCATCGACCAACGACTTTTATGCCAACACAAGCAACCACTCAAGAGAATGCCGATGGTAGTAAGACAGTGCTGATCAGTGATATTGATCAAATGTATGGCACGAAATCCTTAGCAAAATTTACTTTGTATCCCGATAAAGCCTATTTAGAAATTAAAGGGCAATTATATAATCGCACTAGTACGCCACAAACCTTTTTATGGTGGGCGAATCCAGCCGTAGCCGTTAATGATCATACGGAGTCAATTTTCCCGCCAGATGTTCATGCAGTTATGGATCATGGGAAACGGGCTGTGTCAGCTTTTCCAATCGCAACGGGAGAATATTATAAATATGATTATTCTCGAGGGGTAGATATTTCCAAATATAAAAATGTCAAAGTGCCAACTTCATACATGGCCAATCACTCTAATTACGATTTTATGGGCAATTACGATGAACAACAGCAGGCTGGCTTACTGCATATTGCCGATCATCATGTTTCGCCAGGTAAGAAACAGTGGACTTGGGGCAATGCCGAGTTTGGTCAAGCATGGTACCGGAATTTAACCGATCATGATGGTCCATATATTGAATTGATGACTGGGGTTTATACCGATAATCAACCTGATTTTACTTGGCTTAAACCATATGAAGAGAAAACCTTCACCCAGTATTTCATGCCTTATAAAGCTGTCGGGCGAATTAAGAATGCGACCTTAAATGCGGTAATCAATCTTGAACCACAAGCTAAATCTACCAAAGTAACTGTTTATGCACCACAAATAATTAAGGAGGCCAAGTTAGAGTTAAGCCATGCCGGGCAAGTACTAGCAACTCAAGAATTTAGTTTGGCTGCAGCAGCTGTTAAAACTTTTGACTTGCCAATTACTTTACCAGTTATTGACGAGACCGTTACGGTACGCGTGATTGATCAAGTTAGTGGTCGCGTTTTGGTGAGCTACACTGGACAAAAGCAAGAAATCCACGAATTACCAGAACCAGCGAAAAAGATTTTGGCACCAGTCGATATCAAAACGAATGAAGAATTGTGGTTAGCTGCGCAACACATTGAGCAGTATCGTAATGTGGCTTTAAATGCGACGGATTATTATCTTGAAGGGTTGCGACGTGATCCCGATGATAGTCGTTTGAATATCAGTTATGGGATGCAGTTATATCGGCAAGGTGAATTTGCTGCGGCGACGCAACATTTCCAAACGGCGATTAAACGGATTACTGAACGGACACCCAATCCATATTATGGTGAGGCCTATTTTGATTTAGGCCTAGCTTTACTGCAACAGAATCAATTGGCACCTGCCTATGATGCTTTCTATAAAGCGACTTGGAGTGCCGAAACAAAATCTGGCGCCTTTTATTATCTCGGCGTAATTGCCTTTTCCCAACAAAATTATGGCGCTGCTCAAGATTTCTTGAAACAATCATTGATTAGCAACTATCATAATTTAAATACTCGTTTGTTATTGATTCATGTACAAGAATTGCTTCACGAAGATCCAGCGGCTTTAATTAAGAGCAGTTTACAAATTGATCCGCTGAATTTAGGCTTAAATTTCGAAGCAGCCCAATCCAACACTGATTGTGACTTTGCTGGATTCATGCAAGGACGAGTGAAAAATTATTTGGCTTTGGCCGAAACTTATCTCAATGCCCGTGATGACCAGCGTGCATTAGCTGTATTAGCGACGGCACCAGAAAATAATCCGTTAGTTCATTATTACCGAGCTTTCGCATTACAACGGCTAGGCAAAACTGAACAGCTTCAGGCTGAAATCACGGCCGGTAATCAAGCTAATCCAGACTATTGCTTCCCTAATAAGTTAATTGAACAACGGATTCTTGAAGCCGTCATTGCAGCCGATACAGCGCAAAGTGGCTGGCCACATTACTATTTAGGCAATTTGCTCTTTGACAAGAAGCGCTATCCAGCGGCGATTGAACATTGGCAAGTCGCTGCAGAAAAACTACCTGATTTTGCCATTGTTCGCCGTAACTTGGCGGCGGCCGCTTTTAATATCGAGCACGATGTGACCAAAGCAATTGCATTGCAAGAACAAGCTTGTCAGTTAAATCCAACTGATCCGCGTTTGCTCCTAGAACGTGACGTCTTGGCCCAAGATCAAGCGGAAGCACCAGAAAAGCGTTTAGCACGATTAGAAGCACATCAGTCGCTATTAACGGCACGTGATGATTTACTGGAACGTTATTTACAGTTGTTAAATGGTGCCCAGAAGTTTAATCAGGCCGCTGACATTTTACAAAGTCATCATTTCCACGCTTGGGAAGGTGGCGAAGGTAAAGTAAGTGCCCAATATGAATATACTTTAATTGAACAAGCCAAACAGGCCCTGAACCAACAACGGCCTGAGTTAGCAGTCAAATTGCTGGAACACGCCAAGGAACGACCGATTAATCTTAGCGAAGGTAAATTACCAAGTACCAATGAGAATATCGCTGATTACTATTTAGCCCAAGCCTATCAGGCCTTGGGTGAAAAGAATCTGGCCAAACAGGCCCTCCAAGCGGCAGCAGTCGGCTTAGATGAACCTGGTAGTGTGCTTTATTATTATGATCAACCGGCGGATACGATGTTGTATCAAGGAATGGCTGCTGCTGAGCTGGGTGAATATGAACATGCCCAACGTTGCTTCCATCAATTGATTACCTTTGGTCAGAAACATTACTATGATCAACCACAAGCTGATTATTTTGCTGTTTCTTTGCCGGAAACCAGCATTTTCCATGGTAACTTACAACGGGATAATCGAATTTACTGTAATTATCTGTTAGGCTTAGGTTATCTGGGATTACAGAATTTGCCTCAAGCTGAAGTTTACTTACAACGAGTGCTAGCCGCGGCACCTGATCATCTTGGTGCATTACGTCATTTGCGTTTATTACAAAAATAAAAAGGTCGTTAGTGATGGCTCAATTACAAGTATTTAAGTTGGTTAATCAACAACAAACGGAAGTTACTGTGACAAATTTCGGCGCTTCGATTTATCAAATTAAAACGCTAGATCGACACCAAAATTTAGGCACTATCACGGTCACGCTGGCCCAACCTGAAGATTTATTGAAAGAGCGGACTTTTCTTGGCGCCACAGTGGGACCATTTGCGGGTCGAATTTGGCAAGGTAAGTGGACTGATCAACACGGACAACCTCAAACTGATTTGGAAATCAACGATCAACCAAATGCTATTCATGGTGGTAGCCATGGCTTTGATACACTTCTGTGGCAAACCATTAGTGCTGATAATCGGCGCGTTGTTTTTCAGACCCCCAAATTACCAGATTATCCGGGATTGCGGGCAGAAGTCACTTATGAATTAACAGATGAGAATGCCTTAACGATTAAATTGCAGGCCACAACCAGCCGAGTATGGCCGCTTAATCCGACTAATCATACCTACTTTAATTTGCGGGCTAATGAGGAAAATTCGTTGGCAACACAAGAGTTGCAAATTAGGGCGCAACAATATTATCGGTTAGATGAAGACCAGTTACCATTAGCGCAACCAGCGCCGGTACAGAAAACTGATTATGACTTGCGGCAACCAACGGCATTAGCAGAAATTTTTCAAAGTCAGGATTCACAGTTGCGGCAACTCCATGGACTTAATCATCCGTTTATTTTGGCTGACAAGTTAGCACCACAGGCCAGTTTGACGGACCCTGTTTCTGGCCGTACGTTAAGTATCCAGACTGATCGGTCGTTGATAATTGCTTACACAGCTAATCACTTTGATGGTCATTGGCGCAACAATCTCGGTCAGCCAATTAACCGTCATGCTGGCGTTGCCCTCGAGTGCCAAGAATTACCAGATGCCTGGCATTATGCCGGAAATCAACCGACCCTGCTCACCCCAGAACGAGGTGCCACAACGCTGGAGACGCTAAAATTTGGTTTAAATTAATCGTGTTAAAATAACTATTTACAGTTTTAAAGTTAGTAAAAAAGGATCGTGTTGAGCTCAAATTGAGCTGACACGATCCTTTTTATAATGGCTGAGTATTAGTAGCTTTAGCTCCTAATCATGATGCTGATATCGCCACTGGCTAGGCGATAATTGGAATTTTTCTTTAAAGGCATTTGAGAAATGGAATTGATTGGCATAACCAACTTGTTCAGCGATGTTGTGAATTGAGTTGTCGGTATTTTTTAGTAAATTACAGGCTTTTCCAAGGCGATAATCAGTTAGAAAGGTTTTCAGGTTCGTCGCGACTGCACTGTGGAAAATTTTACTGAGATAGGTACGATTCAGGCCACAATAAGCGGCAACATCCTCAACCGTAATTCCCTTTTGAAAGTTGTTTTCGACGTATTGAATTGCCTGCTGCACGTAAAAGTCTTGGCGACGATTGTTAGTGGATTGCGGTTCGGCAGCCGAAGCATTAATGAGGGCATCAAGCGTTAAATAAACGTGGCCAATCATTTGGTAAGTCGAAAATTTCTGACCATTAATGATTTCTTCTAACTGATTGGCAAATTCGTTAACGAGTGCCTCATTCTTAGGTTTGAAAATTGGCTGATTGTAACCTAGCCCGGCTAGTCCAAAAATTTGTTGAGCATGTAAGCCGTCAACTTCAATCCAAATGTAGTCCCAAGGATTGTGTTCGTCAGCATAATAAGTTGTGACCTGATCTGGCGAAATTAGAAATCCTTCATGAGTTCGAATGCGATAGTCAGTGACTTTCCCTTTAGTGTCTGTTGATTGTAGGACGCCCGATCCAGAAACAATAAAATGAAATAGAAAATGATTTCTAACTGCTGGTCCATATAAATGTAGTGGCTCGCAAGCTTCGTAACCGGCTTGATAAAGACGAACGTCAATTAAATCTTCTTGCGATAAAGTTAATAGCCCATATTTTGGTTCTGCCTTCGGTGTTGCCATATCAAAACCTCCCCTTGTTTTAGTAAACGTTTACTGAAACCGTCTCCATTATATACCAAAATGCGACTAAATTTACACTAAAGTATTGAAAAAGCCAATTATATGAAGTTTATCGCCACATTCCTGCATGTACTCTAAAGGGGGATTGATGGTTTAATATGGATGTACTCAATGGAGCCCGTAAATAGGCTGATAACTCGCGAGGTCTTGCCCATTTACTTAGTACTCTATCTTAGTCACTTAAATGAATTGCACTAGGAGGAATCGAGATATGAAAAAGGGTTTTAAGGGTTTAAAAGCGTTTTTAGCAATTGCGCTATCAGCATTAGCAGTTATTGGTTTAGCTGGTTGTGGTCAGAAGAGCAGTAGCGATGACGCTAATAAGAAAGTTACTTTGAATTTTACAATTTGGGATACGAATCAGAAGAAAGGTATGCAACAAATGGCTGCTGCCTTTACAAAAAAGAACCCTAACATCAAAGTTCGGGTTACAGTTACGCCTTGGGATCAATATTGGACTAAATTACAGGCTGCTGCATCTGGTGATAATTTAGCAGATGTTTTCTGGATGCATCCAAGTGAAGTCTATACTTTCGCTGCTGGCGATAAGCTAATGGATTTAACTGATATGACTAAAAACGGTGGCGGCATTAACTTGAAGAATTATCCTAGCACCGTCGTTTCCGGTTTGGAATATCAAAATAAAGTTTATGCGTTGCCAAAGGATTACAGCACGTTAGCACTTTGGTATAACAAGACTTTGTTTGATAAGGCTGGGGTTAAATATCCTGACAAGACTTGGACTTGGGATACTTGGCAAGAAGCTGCTGCCAAGTTAACCGACAAATCAAAAGGTGTTTATGGGATGTTAGCACCAAATGATGGCCAGAACTTCTACTGGAATTTGATTTGGGCTAATGGCACTGACTTAACTAATAAGTCTGGTACGAAGAGCATCATTGGCAACAAAGGTAATATTGATGCCTTGAATTATGGAATTTCCTTTATTAAGAAAGGCTATTCACCATCAACTCAGGATTTTGCTAATACGAAACCTGATCAATATTTCGAATCTGGCAAGGCTGCTATGACGATTGCCGGTTCATGGATGCCCGCAGAATATTTAGCCGTTAAGAATCAGAAGTTTGGCGTCGCACCAATTCCAAAGGGCAAACGTCGTGCTAGTGATATTGCTGGGATGGGTTACGCTATCGCCAAGAATACCAAGCATCCTGCTCAAGCCAAGAAATTTGTTAAGTTCATGGCCGGCAAGGAAGCTAATATTATCCAAGCTAAGTCTGGCGCTGCTATTCCAGCATACAAGGATACGCAATCTGCTTGGGTTAAACAATTCCCAAGTATTGATGGTCAAGCCTTTGTCGATGCTGCTGACTATGGTTACTCTCCAGTCTTCACTAAGGCTTTCCAACAATGGAATACACCTTACTCTACTGGTATTGGTGATATGTTTGCTGGTAAGACACCAGTTGCTTCAGGTTCTAAAGCATTACAGAAACAAGTTCAAGCTAAAATTGATGCGAACAAGTAATCAAGATTACTGAATGTAAAGAATATTTAGTGAGAATGTGAACCATAGTCAATCGAGTTAAGCCTAAACGAGCGGCGAATGATTCATATTAAAGAATCATGCGTCGCTTTTATCTTTACTGGATGACTGCACGCACGGGAGGCAAGTTACATGAAATTTTCAATCAGAAAACGAGATCGGGAGCGTGTGATTTGGGGGTTAATTCTAATTGCACCTACGTTACTTTTCATTTTAGTAATGAACATTTGGCCGATTCTCCAAACTATTTACTTAAGTTTTACTAATGCCCAATCCTTAGGTAATCCACAATGGGTTGGATTTACTAATTATCTGGCTATGTTTAAGGATCCAGACATTGGCCGAGCAACTTTAAACACTTTTATCTATGCAATTGTCACAGTACCAGTTGGGACTTTACTATCCTTGATTGTGGCCGTCTTCTTAAATCAGAAATTAAAAGGGCGTTCGATTTTCCGGACACTTTACTTTATTCCAGTTATTTCAGCACCAGCAGCAGTAGCTATGGTTTGGCGCTGGTTGTATAACTCTAAATTTGGGTTAATTAACTATGGCTTGTCATTAATTGGCATTCACGGTCCCAATTGGATCGGCGATTCTAAGTATGTTTTGATTTCAATTATGATTGTCGGTATTTGGAGTGGCTTAGGTTATAACATGATTATCCTATTAGGCGGTTTGCAAGATGTGCCGATGACTTATTATGAGGCCGCTGAAATGGATGGTGCTAGTAAGGTTCGTCAGTTCTTTACAATCACGATCCCATTATTATCGCCAACACTGTTTTTTGTGCTGACAACTTCAATTATCAGTGCGATGCAGATTTTTGATACGATTTTCATGATGGTGGATCAAAACAACCCAGCATTGAGTAATGCGCGGTCGTTAGTCTATCTGTTCTATAACGATACCTTTGTCAATGGTAATCGTGGTTACGGTGCCGCGATTGCAGTCTTCTTATTGATCATCATTCTTATTTTAACCGCGATTCAAATGCGCTTGCAGCGTAAATGGGTTTATTACGGGGGTCAAGACTAATGAGTAAAACAAAATTTTCAACTGGCCGCTTAGTGATGTATATTCTTTTGATTCTGGGCGCTTTAGTTATGATCATTCCTTTTATCTGGAGTATTGTGACGTCATTTCAAACCCTAGATGAGTCATTACACTTTCCACCGAAGATGTGGCCGAGTCACTGGGATTTGGCTAATTACACTAATGTTTGGAAAGCATTACCATTTCCTAAATTCTTCCTTAATACTTTCTTGATGATTTTATGGCGGGTTATTTTTGCGACCTTCCTTAGTGCGGCCGCTGGTTATGCCTTTGCGCGCATCAAGTTTCCTGGGGTCAATGCGTTATTTATGCTAGTTTTGATTCCAATGATGATTCCGGGACAAGTATATACCTTGCCACAATATTTATTGATGTCGAAATTACATTTAGTCAATACGGTAACGGCGTTAGTTTTGCCAGGGGTTGCTAGTACTTTCGGGACTTTCCTGATGCGGCAATTCTTCATGGGGGTACCTGAATCGCTGGAAGAAGCAGCAATTCTAGATGGTGCCAGCACTTGGCAAATCTTCACGAAAATTATGTTGCCACTTGCTAAAGCACCAATGGTTTCCGTTGCCATCTTTACTGGTTTGTTTGCTTGGAAAGATTTAATGTGGCCATTGATTGTTAACCAAGATCCAGCCAAAATGCCATTAGCATCAGGCTTGGCTTTGTTACAAGGCCAGTACACCACTAACTATCCGCAATTAATGGCTGGTTCAGTGATTGCTACGATTCCAATGATTATTTTATATGTTATTTTCCAACGTCAATTTATTGCCGGAATTGCGCAAACTGGTAGTAAGGAATAATTTTCTAAAGGAGTTTATTAAAAATGCCAATTGTTTTTGACCAAGCGCAACAACGGTTCCACTTATTCAATCAACGAATCAGTTACGTTATGCGTGTTTATGAGAAGCAATATTTGCTTCACGAATATTTTGGTAGTCGAATTAATGATTTTACGGCTAGTCAGCCGTTTCCACAGGTTGCGCGGTCGTCATTCTCACCTAATCCAGCTGATTTAAATGAAACTGGATTTTCGTTAAATACGGCCTTGCAAGAATATCCTGGTGTTGATACCGGTGATTATCGCGATACGGCATTTGCTATTACTTATCCTGATGGCACTTCTGCCACGGCCTTAAAATATCAAGGCTATGAAATTAAGGCAGGTAAGTCACAGCTTTCGGGACTGCCAGCAACCTATGTCACAACTGAACAACAAGCCACTAGTCTGGTCATTCATTTGACCGATCAAATCAGACAAGTTCAGGTTGATCTCAAATATACAATTTTTGAAGATTTGCCAGTGATTACTCGAAGTGTCGAATTTAAGAATCTAGGGACACAAACCATCACTTTAGATAAGGCACTGTCGATGACCTTAGATTTTCCCGAGAATCGTTATCAGGCCTTAACCTTACCTGGTGAGTGGGCTAGTGAGCGGCAAATGCAATACACATCGCTACAGCGTGGTTGCTTTAGTTTCGATAGTAAGCGTGGCGCCAGTAGTGTTGAGTACCATCCCTTTTTAGGACTTTTGCCAAAAACCACGACCGAAAATCATGGCGAAGCCTATGGGGTTCACTTTATTTACAGTGGTAACTTCCGGGCTTCTGCAGAAGTTGATGCTTTCGAGCAAACTCGGGTCATGATGGGGATTAATCCTTATAATTTCCGCTGGCAGTTAGCTGCTCAGGCAACTTTCCAAACACCTGAGGTCGTGTTAGCCCATGCTGACGACGGTTTGAACGACCTGTCAAATAGTTTCCACCAGTTATATCGTGAACACTTGGTACCAGCACAATTCAAAGATCAAGAACGACCAGTTTTGGTTAATAATTGGGAAACAACTGCGTTTAACTTTGACGAACCAAAGTTGTTAGAATTGGCTGATCAAGCTAAAAAAATCGGTGTCGAATTATTTGTTCTTGATGATGGCTGGTTTGGCCAACGAGATGATGATCATTCTTCATTAGGTGATTGGCAGACTGATGTTCGTAAACTGCCAAATGGGATTGCACATTTAGCAAAAGAAATTCATCAACGGGGCTTACAATTCGGTCTCTGGTTTGAACCGGAAATGATTTCGCCACGAAGTCGTTTATTTGAACAACATCCTGATTGGTATTTACATGTCGCCGATTACCCAGCTTCACTTGGCCGTAATCAATATGTACTTGATTTTTCGCGAGCTGAAATTCGTGAGGCAATTTTTGCCCAACTTACTAAAATTTTGGATGAAGTCCCAATTGATTTTATTAAATGGGACATGAACCGCAATATTTCTGAAGTTGGCTCCATTGCTTTGCCACCTGAACAACAAGGTGAAGTTTCGCACCGCTACATTCTGGGATTATATGACTTAGTCGCTAAATTGACGAATCGCTATCCAAAAATTTTATTTGAAAATTGTTCTGGTGGTGCTGGTCGTTTTGATGCGGGGATGTCTTATTATATGCCGCAAAGTTGGACCAGCGATGACACTGATGCCGTTGAACGAATGAAAATTCAATATGGGACGAGTTTAATGTTTTCACCAATTATGATGGACGCCCAGATTTCTGATGTGCCCAACCAACAAGTTGGTCGTCTGACACCATTTAAGACACGCCTTGATGTGGCCCAGTCGGCAAACTTTGGGGTCATGTTGGATCTACAAGAGCAAACACCTGAGAATATCCAATTACTCACGGAACGGATTGCTTGGTATAAAGAACATCGACAGTTGCTACAATTTGGACGTTTCTATCGATTGCTAAGTCCCTTTAAAGGTGATTACGCAGCTTGGGAGTTTGTGGCACCAAGTCAAGATGAGGCAGTGCTGTTCTTCTTCCAGATCTTGAACCATGCCTCCAAGCCAATGAAGTCGGTTAAAATTGTCGGATTAAAACCTGAACAACTTTATCAAGTTGGCGACCAACAACTAACTGGTGACTATTTGGCGAAGTTTGGTTTGTATTTAAACATGGCCCTAGAAAGTGACTTTTTAAGTAAAGTTGTCGAAATTAAGGCCGTTAAATAAATGAACGTCATCACTATTGGCGCTGCATATTATTGGGGGATATGTGCGCACCTAAAAAATGATAACGACGGAAAAACATATCGAGGATTTATTAGCTAAGCAAAAAACCAGCGTTAATTAGAAGCTCAGTGTGGCGATATTATATTGCCGTGCTGAGCTTTTTTAGAAATATCAATGTCTGGCATTGAAAGAGATCAGTGCTTGGGTAAATCTAGCGTTAGTTTTGAGTTCAACAAAATAGCTGATTTTTAATCTAGTCCAACATTCTTTTTTGCAAAATCAGTTCAGATTAAGTAAGATTAGCCTTAGATAGATTCAACTTAACCAATTCGACAAATCCGAAAAGATAAGGACGTTACAAATGGCTGATTTAGTATATCGCCAACTTTTGAGCACCTTAAAAAAACAAATTGTTGCTGGCGATTATCCCAATTTAAAATTGCCGGACGAACGCTCGCTGAGTGAACAATATCAGGTGAGTCGCAGTACGGTTAAACGCGCGTTAAGTATTCTGGCAGATCAAGGCATTGTCTTTAAGAAACGTGGGTCAGGCACTTTTATTAACCCGCTTTATTTGAAGAATGATTCAGTTTTTCATTACAATAATGGCTCCAATTTAGGGGTAACTGATAGCTTTCAAATGAACGGTCGTAAACCGGGCATTTCGTTGTTGAATTTCGAAGTCATTCGACCACAAGCGGAATTGAAACGGGATTTATTCCTGAAGAATGATGATTTTGTTTATGAAATTAAACGACTGCGTTTATTTGATGATGAACCCTTTATGATCGAAACAGGTTATATTCCCATTAAAATCGTGCCCGAGTTATCGCGTAAGATTGTTTCTGGTTCGATTTTTAATTATTTACAAAATGAGAAGAACCAAACAGTGACCAAGTCGTACTTAACGGTTTCGGCAGAACCATCCACTGCTGAGGATCAAGAGAAGTTACACTTAAAAGCTAATGAACCAGTGGGCGTCATGGCCGGGGTCTTTTTCTTAGATGACGGCACGCCGTTCGAATATTCGCGGATGCGGCTGCATTATAAGTACATGAAATACAATACGTTTGTGACTTTGGATGATTGATCAGCAATTAAAAAAATAGGTAAAAGTAAGTGATTGTCGTTAAGACAGATTGCTTGCTTTTACCTTTTTTAATTCGTTAGAATGTTGCTGTAGTGGCTTCGAAAAGGATTTCAGAAATTGGAACGTATCAATTTAAAAAATGGTTGACTTTTTCAATATTTTTAGTATGATATAGATGTTGAATGAAGTTAAGTTAAATTGTCAGTAGGAGGCAAATTATGGATTCAGTAAAGACAAACGTCGATTACTCATCACCAGCATATTTGAAGCTTGTTGATGAATACTGGCGCGCAGCTAACTATATTTCAGTTGGTCAATTGTACTTGAAGGCTAATCCTTTATTACAACGGCCACTAGAAGCTAGTGATGTTAAGGTTCACCCAATCGGTCATTGGGGCACTATCGCTGGCCAGAACTTTATCTATGCACATTTAAACCGGGCTATTTTGAAGTATGGTTTAAATATGTTCTATATCGAAGGACCAGGTCATGGTGGCCAAGTGATGGTTTCTAACTCATACTTGGACGGTTCTTACACTGAAATTTATCCAAATATTACCGAAGACACTGAGGGTATGGGCAAATTGTTCAAACAATTCTCATTCCCAGGTGGCGTGGCATCACATGCTGCTCCTGAAACACCAGGTTCAATCCACGAAGGTGGCGAGCTTGGTTACTCAATTTCTCATGGTGTTGGCGCAATTTTCGACAACCCAGAAGTGATTGCTGCAACTGTTGTTGGTGATGGCGAAGCTGAAACTGGTCCATTAGCTACTTCTTGGCAATCAACTAGTTTCATTAATCCAATTAAAGATGGTGCGATCTTACCAATTTTGAACTTAAATGGTTTCAAGATTTCTAACCCAACTATCTTGTCACGTAAAACTGACGAAGAATTAACAAAATACTTTGAAGGCATGGGCTGGGAACCAATCTTTGTTGAAGGCAATGACCCTGAGAAGATGCACCCAGAAATGGCTCAAGCAACTGATACTGCTATTGAAAAGATCAAAGCAATTCAAAAGCATGCTCGTGAAAACAACGACTCAACTCGCCCAATTTGGCCAATGATCGTTTTCCGTGCTCCTAAAGGCTGGACTGGTCCTAAAGAATGGGATGGCAAGCCAATTGAAAATTCATTCCGTGCTCACCAAATTCCAATTCCTGTTGATCAAGCTGACATGGAACATGCTGACAAATTAGTTGCTTGGTTGAAGTCATACGGCCCTGAAGACTTGTTCGACAAGAACGGTACTTTGAAGCCTGAAATTAAAGCCACTACACCTAAGGGAATTCACCGGATGGCTGCTAACCCAATCACTAATGGTGGTTTGGATCCTCGTCCTTTGAAATTACCAGACTGGCGTAAATATACTTTAGATAACTCACAACGTGGCGAAGTAGAAGCCCAAGATATGACTGTCTTTGGCGAATGGGCTCGCGACGTCATCGTTAAAAACCCTGATAACTTCCGGATCTTTGGCCCTGACGAAACAATGTCAAACCGCTTAGCTCCTATTTTTGAAGCTAGCAGTCGCCAATGGGAAGAAGGCATTAAGGAGCCTAATGATGAATTCTTAGCTCCTGAAGGCCGAATCATTGATTCACAACTTTCTGAACATCAAGCTGAAGGCTGGTTAGAAGGCTACGTCTTAACTGGACGTCATGGCTTCTTCTCAAGTTATGAAGCATTCTTACGAGTAGTTGATTCAATGTTGACTCAACACTTCAAGTGGTTACGTAAAGCTAAGGAACAACCTTGGCGCAAACATTACCCATCATTGAACATCGTTGATACTTCAACTTCTTTCCAACAAGATCATAATGGTTACACTCACCAAGATCCAGGTATCTTAGGTCACTTAGCTGACAAGAAGCCTGAATTCATCCGTGAATATTTGCCATCTGACGCTAACACTTTATTAGCTGTTGCTAACAAAGCTTTCGCTAGCGAAGAGAAGATCAATTTGATCGTTGCTTCGAAACAACCTCGGCCACAATGGTATTCAGCTGATGAAGCTGCCGTTATGGTTGAAAAAGGTTTGAAGATTATTGATTGGGCAAGTACTGACCAAGACAGCGAACCAGACATTGTCTTTGCTGCTGCTGGTACCGAACCAAACTGGGAAAGCTTAGCTGCTATCTCAATTTTGCACAAACAATATCCTGATTTGAAGATTCGCTTCATTAACGTCGTTGACTTATTGAAGTTACAATCACCTAAGATCAATCCTCGTGGTTTAACTGACGAAGAATTTGACATGTACTTTACTAAGGACAAGCCAGTTGTCTTCGCATTCCACGGCTTTGAAGGTTTGATTCGTGATATCTTTTTTGATCGTCACAACCGCAACATTTGCATTCATGGCTACCGTGAAAACGGTGATATCACCACACCATTTGATATGCGTGTTGTGAACGAATTGGATCGTTTCCACTTATCTAAGGATGCTGCTTTAGCTGTTTATGGCACTAAGGCTGCTCAATTCGCTCAGAAGATGGACGACAAAGTCTCATATCACAACGCTTATATCCGTCAAAATGGCGTTGACATTCCAGAAGTAATGAACTGGAAATGGGAAGATTTGAAATAAATCATTTTAAATAATGATGAAGCACAATCACAGTGATGTGGTTGTGCTTTTTGTTTGCCATCAATTAGAACCAATTAGTTCGGTGAAAAATTGGCGTTAAGACTTCCCCAATTGGAAGAGGTGGTGGCGGCGCAATTTGAGGGGCGTGGAACGCCATGGGCATTGATCTGAGCTTATTGCTTTCAGCAACAATCTCAGATACAAGCCTTATTCTAACCGCTAAAGCGGCAAACGTGTTCAGAGCGGCAAACGGCTATGATTAACTGAAATAATTGCTCGATCTGGTTGCACCAGCTCAATCAATTATTTGCAGTTACTCTACGCCGAAAACCCGCTGCTCATCACACTCTAAGTATAATTTCATGGCTGACGCCAATTGCGCCGCCACCACCTGATGAAACTAACAGAATTTAGCACCACTATTTGGCCGAACCAGATTGCGGTGGTACAAAAAATCGGTGTGACAATCTCTATTGATGAATAGAGGAGTCACACCGTTTTTTTTGCAGCTCTTCAACTATTATTACTGAGTAAATTGAGTTGCTGAATCCCGCCACCACTGCCTCAAACACTAACAAATGTGAAGTGCACTAACTCAACTCCAGACGAAATGGAGGGATCTTGGCGTCAGCCGCCAAATTGTTCTTAGTGGCTGGGCCACTTAGAACAAGGCTTGTATTTGAGAT
>NZ_RHOU01000017.1 GCF_003946645.1 Lapidilactobacillus wuchangensis | reverse complement strand
AGGGCGTGGTTGTCAGCCGCCAAATTTGTCTTATTGCTTTAGCAATTAGACAAAGGCTCGTATTGATGACAATTTGATTTGTAATTGGCATCAATCGATGCCGGCCGCGTTCCACAACCAGCAAGCCTGCAATGGAGTCAGAACCAATTCCGCTTTTACACCAGCCTTGGTCTTATTTTTTTGATTAACAATCGAATTCAACAAAAAAGCCACCCAGCTAATTAGCCAAGGTGGTTTTTATCGTATTGCATTATTTATCAATTTCGACTTTAGGAATAACAATGCCGCGATAAAGCAGCACGGTGATCCAGTAGTACAAGCCATAAAGCACAATGAAAATTAAGAATGGTAACCAAATACCATGATATGGATTGACCATCAGGATTTTAAAGAGTTGTAAACCAAACAGCACGTGGACAACACCTAAAGCACCTGGTAAAGCATACAAAATCCCAATTTCCTTCGCTACGGAACGCCGCAACACGTTGCTGCGGGTGCCAATTTTATTCAGCATGTCATAACGGCGAACGTCACTGTAAGCGCCGGATAAAATCTTAAACATCAAGCAGCTAGCGAGCATGGCTAAGAATGAAATGCCTAAGAAGAAGCCCATGAAGATCATTCCTGAATATAACGCCGTAGCCATCATCGCACTGGCGTATTTGGAATTGCTAGCCAGTTCTTTATAAGCTGGTTTTGCTTTAACTTGCAGTTTTTCGATTTGACCAATGCGGTCCCGATCTTTAACGAAATCTTTGACCCGCACTAAAGTAACTGTCTGGATTGGTGCGGTAACTTGGTTAAACTTCGCCTGATCGACAAACGCATAACTTGGTTCCTCTTCATAATTAGTATCAACGCGCAATTCACGATAGGCACTGTCAAAAACAGGACTATCTTGCTTGGCATTGACGTAATCCTTCGCCTGGTAACGTCGTAATTTAGGCAAGGTGATTTCGCCAGTAGAGCCACTGTAATGCATGTAATACATTGGCGTCTTTTCAAAATCGGCTAAATTATAATAGTACTTCTGACCAACCTTCTTGAAACTGTACGTTGCTTGGCTGGTCGTGTTTAGCTTGGCCACTTGTTGGTCAATTGCCTGATTATGCGTGTACAATTTCAAATCATAAGGCGTGCTGGCCGAAGTAATCGCACTCATATCATTACGGAAACCTAAGCCAACAGTGATTGCTCCTAATGCTAAAGCGAATAAAATCGAAATCATCGCTAACATCCGCGTGTAATCATGAATCCGGAAGCTCAACTGTGACAAGGTAAAGTTACGTAACCCTTTTAAAGCGAAATTCTTATTTTTCTTTAGAAAATGGATAATCCAAATGAAAGTGGCATTGAAAGTAAAGTAACTACCTAAGACAATCGTAACTAAGGCCACTGGAATCGCCAGCAATTGCATGATTGATGACATTGCCCAATAACCAACTGCTAAAAGAATGATGCCAAGAATTGCCTGAACGGCTAAACGGCCGGTTTTAACAACCATCCGCGCTGGTTGGTCGGCACTGTGCAACAACTTCAAGACTGGCGTTTTAATTAATTTTCGACTGTTCCAGATTGCTGCCAAAATAAACAAAGTAATAAAGAAGATAATTGTGATCAAGAATGCTGGTAAATAAAAGGCGTTAAAATGTTGTAATTTCAAACCTAACTGTTGAACTAACAGTTGGGCCACAATTTGTGCCAAACCGGTCCCAATCAACGAACCGACTAAAGTTGCCACGGTGCCTAACACGAAAGTTTCCATAAAAATCAATTGGGAAATTTTACTCGTTTTTGCACCCAGCATCATGAACATCCCGTAATCACGCTGGCGCATATTCAATAGAAACGAGTTCGCATAAACTAAATATACTAAGGTGATGATGGCTAACAAAACGGCGCCAAACACGAAGACAAAGCTGGTATTAGCCGCGCTGATCATTGAATTTTTACCAAGAAAATCCTGATTCGTCGCTAAGGCCATAAACATGTAAAATGTCGCTGCCGCCACAATTAACCCTGAGAAAAGTACCAAATAATCCTTCAGGCGACTTTTAATGCCTGACAACGCTAATTTTGATAACATCAAAAGTCCTCCTATTCTGCAAATGTACCTAAATTATCAAGAATTTCCTGATAAAAATCTGCCCGACTACGACTGCCCCGACGTAATTCTTGACCAATTTCACCATCTTTAATAAATAAAATGCGTTGGCAATAACTAGCAGAGAAAGGATCGTGGGTAACCAAAAGAATTGAAACTTGGTCATCGCGATTTAAGGAATCCATTGTTTCCAACAATTCCCGGGCACTATTAGAATCCAGAGCCCCTGTTGGTTCGTCACCAAACAAAATCGCTGGTTGATGTACTAAGGCGCGTGCTGCGGCAACCCGTTGTTTTTGACCACCAGATAATTCGGTTGGATAATGATCCAAAACATGTTCGATCGACAAGCGTTTGGCAATCGCCGCAACTTTTGGTTGAATTTCTTTTGGCGACACATTTTGTAATGATAATGGCAAAGCAATATTTTCAGCGGCGGTCAGATTTTCCAATAAGTTGAAATCTTGGAAAATAAAACCAATCTCACGGCCACGAAAATCAGCCATTTGGTTATTTTTTAATTGGGTAATATCTTGGTGATTGATCAAAACATTGCCACTAGTTGGTTTATCTAAAGTTGACAAAATATTTAATAAAGTTGTTTTACCAGAACCTGACGCGCCCATGATGCCGACAAATTCGCCATTCTGCACGGTAAAATTAACATCTTTCAAAGCGGTAAATTTCTTTTCGTTTCCTTTACCATATGTTTTAACTAAGTGTTGAACTGCTACGACATTCTCTGTCAATTTAATCCCTCCGTTTTCTTAACAAAAACTAGTATAGCAAATTAGAATTAGCTTTTAGTGGGCTTTAGCTAACAAAACGCACTTTAACCTTACAGCTTCGTTAGATACGGGTCGGACCTGAGACCGATTTGGCCTTTGAATCGAATTATTTGGTAAAGTTCAAAACCGTAAGGGCACTAGAAAATGTTGAGACAGAATTGAGTCTGACTCTGTTCCAGACTGCTTGGCGTGGAACGCAGCCGGCATTGATTTGAGCTTATTGCTTTGCAACAATCTCAA
This sequence comes from Lapidilactobacillus wuchangensis, assembly GCF_003946645.1. Taxonomy (GTDB): domain Bacteria; phylum Bacillota; class Bacilli; order Lactobacillales; family Lactobacillaceae; genus Lapidilactobacillus; species Lapidilactobacillus wuchangensis. Next base: position 41,982 of record NZ_RHOU01000017.1, on the reverse strand, counting down.
ATACAAGCCTTTGTCTAACCGCTAAAGCGGCAAGACAAATTTGGCGGCTGACGCCAAGATCCCTCCACGCCGTCTGGAGTTAATGTGTGCACTTCATTATTGGTAGTGTCTGCGGCAGTGGTAGTGGGATTCATTAACTCAATTCAATCAGTAATGATAGTTAAACGGCAAAAAGCGGTGTAACAACTCTATTTTTCAGTAGAGATTATCATACCGTTTTGCACTACCACAAGCTGTTTTTTGCCAGACACTGGTGATCAATTTTTACTAATTTAATCTGTTAGGCGATTGACGACTAACTTCACCAGTATTGCCTTGCTATCAAACAAATCTAAAGTGGTCTGAATTAACTCCAAACGCAGTGGAGGCCGCCGGGTTGTCAGGCGTGAAATTATCCTTGGCGATTTATCGCTTAGGATAAGGCTCGTATTGGAGATTGTTGCGCAGCAATAAGCTTCAATCGACGCCCACACCGTTCCACAACCCGCCGGTCGGAACGGAGTTGTCTGTTATTTCGATGAAAACCAGCTATAGATTTAACCAACTTTCAATAGAAAGCAGCCTTGCTACTAACCATCATTATTACTCTCTGAGTACGCCAAATCTAAAAGGCTTGTCCAAACCATTCGTTTTGTGTTACTATGAACCAGTATTCAATAGAGAAAGGAATGTTATCGATGCGTTTAAAGAGTGCCGCTTTATCCAACAAAACTAAATAAGCACGCTTAACGATTGATGACAGTTCTTGTACGCTTAACAGATTTTAATTTGCTTAAGAGAGCAAGAGTCGGCGTCTAGTCGACTCTTTTTTTGCGCCCAAAAACTGATGTAGCTTCTCGTTAAGTGCTGTATTTATGATTTAAAACGTGTGTAGCGTGTCAGACTGCTAGGCTTAACTTAATTACGCTACGCTGTCTAACCGACACTCCTCTCACTCTATTCAAACGTGTTCAGGGCGGCAAATGGCTAGGCACAATTTAATTATTTGTTCGATTGGTTACACCGCTCAACCAAATAATTGAAATTGTACTACGCCAAAAAAGCCACCGGCCTTCACACTCTATTTTTGAAACGTGTTCGGAGTGTCAGACTGCTAGGCCTAATTTAATTATTTGCCCGATCGGTTGCACCGCTCAATCAAATAATTGAAATTACGCTACGCTGTCTAACCGACACTCCTCACACTCTATTTTAGGAGGTTCTTTATGACCAATACTATCGAAGTAAAAGCACCACAAGAACGGGTTTTGCTTGGCGGCTTGAATTATAATGGTCGCGCTGATTTTGACTACACCATGACTGAACTGGAACAATTGGCGATTGCTGATGAATTAGTCGTTGTTGGTGAAATCCGCCAGAATTTAGATCGAGTTGATCGAGCCACTTATTTTGGCTCCGGCAAAGTTGAAGAAATCAAAGGACTGGCTCAAGAGCTTAACGCCACGACCATTGTGATTGACGATGAATTGTCGCCATCACAAATTGCCAATCTTGAAAAACAAACTGGTTTACACGTGCTTGATCGAACGGAATTAATTCTAGAAATTTTCGCTGACCGGGCGCACACCGCTCAAGCCAAAATCCAAGTTGAAATTGCCCGGCTGCAATATGCCTTGCCACGAATTCATCCCTCAGCCAATAACCTTGACCAGCAACGAGGCGGCGGCGGTTTCAAAAACCGTGGTAGTGGTGAAACTAAGACCGAATTAAATCGTCGGACCATTCGTAAGCGAATTAGTGATCTGCAACAAAAATTAAAGGGCTTGGATCAAGTTGCCTTGACGCAAAAGCAGCGTCGGGACGAAAGTGATATTCCTCGCGTCGCTTTAGTTGGTTACACCAATGCTGGTAAGTCAACCACCATGAATGAACTGTTGCGGACTTTTGCTGGCGAACAAGGCACTGATAAGCAGGTTTTTGAGAAGGATATGTTATTTGCAACCCTAGATACTAGCGTTCGCGAAATTGTTTTACCACAAAATCAACGGTTCCTATTAAGTGACACAGTTGGTTTCGTCAGCCATTTACCACATAACTTGGTGGCTTCCTTCAAATCAACGCTAGCCGAAGCTGCCCAAGCCGATTTACTGATTCAGGTGATTGACTTTTCTGATCCTAACTATCGCGAAATGATGCAGACAACTGCGGAGACGTTGAAAGAAATTGGCATCAAAGATATTCCTATGATCTATGCTTTCAACAAAGCCGACCGCTGCGATGGCGTCAGCTACCCTGAAATTGAAGGCCACGATCTCACCTACTCTGCGAAAGATCCGGCCTCAATTAAGTTGTTAGCAAAAGTGATTACCGACCAAATTTATGCAAATTATCAAACGGTCACTTTGTTAGTACCGTTTAGCGAAGCCCGCGATTTGGCCCAATTAACGGCTAATACAAAAATTTTAAGTCAAAACTACACTGAAACGGGTACTTTAATAGAGGTACAACTTTCTCAACGGCAATTACAAACCTATCAGAAATATCAACAAGCGCCGGCCAAAAATTAATTAAGCAGTCTTTTTAGATACTCATTAACTTTAAGATAATTTTTACCTTATTGATTAGTTGCCAGCTGACTAGCAACTTCTCAGGTAAAATCGTTGACGTAGCAACAGAATTCCTCTATGATATGAATATATTTAGCTTATCATTATAGACTAGAATCTGCTGATCAATTCCGCAATAACGGTTTGTTAATTGTTGCATATTATTCTAGTTATGGTAAAATTACTTTTCAGTATAAGTTATATTATTTAATGGAACTAATATTAAATTTCATTAGTAGCATTGTTAACCTCAATTTTATTTTGAGTAAGGAGTGTCCGTGATGTATCGTTTTTTTGCCCAACCTCAAGTCGATTATAAGGGCCATTCAATTTATGGGTATGAAGTTTTGCTACGCCAAAAAAGCGCCGATACTTGGCATCTCCCGAAAAGTTTCAACGAGGTCGCCATTAATGAACAAACAAAGTTAGTTGAAGAGCTCATCAATACTTTGGAAACCCGGGTCAAGAATAAAATTGTCGCCTTCAATTTAAATCTTGAGCAATTCCGGAATCCAATCACCTTGGGCGCAATCATTAAATTAAAAAAGCGGATCAATCCGGCTGGCTTAATGGTGGAGCTAACTGAAGCCCCAACTTTAGCCGAAGTCAAAGAATTCAGCCTTTTCTTGCATCAATATCAAATCAGCTTAGGAATCGATGACGTTGGCACTGGTTCCAACACTTTTGAAAATATCGAACTCTTGTTACCTTACGTTGACGAAATTAAATTGGCCATGCAGAATCTTCGCGAAGAAGGTCATAGCGATCACATTCCGGCCTATTTAGATTTCTGGTCAAAACAAGCTCAAGATTATCACTTAAACATTGTCCTTGAAGGTATTGAGAATCAAGCCGATCAATCTTTAGCTGAACTTTATGGTATTAATATTCATCAAGGTTATTTCTATGGTAAGCCTTCATTAGTGGAACGAAAGTCATGCTCTAAAAATTAAAGTCAAATTAAGAACCCACTCGGCAATTGTCGAGTGGGTTCTTTTTTATCATGTGTGACTGAAGACAGTTATTGTAAAATTGCGATGAGCTCATGACCTATGTCACGACCTCAATTAATGAAACTTAGCCATGATGCTGCTTTTTACCACCACTTGATTGCTGGCCAAATTTCTTTCACTCCTGACAAGAGCAAGGTTGGCACTCCAGGTAGAATAATGACTGCTAAATAAAGTGGCCCTGTTAAAGCCGTGGTCCCAAAAACCTCATTGAAAAATGGAATCACGGTGATCAACAGTGAGGCAATGCCGGCGAAGGCTACTGCCATGACTAACCGTGAGTTGCTGAACGGATTGCGGTGGAATAAAGTCGTCGTGCTCCGCGCATCAAACACGTGCCACAGTTGACCAAACACTAAGGTCAAGAAAGCAATCGTCTGACATTTTTCAGGTGCAAAGCCAGCATTTGCGGCCCAAATAAAGGCCACAAACACTACCCCGCCCATGATGACACCACGAACCAGCACTCGAGATAATAATCCTTCCGCAAAAATCGATTGTTGCGTATCGCGGGGCTGCTCTTGCATAATATCGCGCTCAGCCTCATCGTAGCCTAACGCAAATGATGGCAACGCATCACTAACCATATTGACCCATAAAACCATCAAGGCTGACAGCACCGGCGTTAATTCTGAAACCCGACCAATTGGCGCCGTCATGAAAAAGACGCCTAACAATAATGACAGAACCTCAGCAACATTAGTGGTCAATTCATGCCGAATAAAATTCTTGATATTTGCAAAAATGCGACGGCCGGCAGCAACAGAATGTTCAATTGTCGTAAATTTATCATCTAATAAAATTAAATCAGCTGAATCTTTCGTCACTTCAGTTCCATTGATCCCCATGGCAATGCCAATATCGGCCGCGCGTAAAGCAGGCGCATCGTTAACACCATCCCCAGTCATCGCCACGATTTCTTGATGATCTTGTAATAGATGGACGATCCGTTGTTTATGCTCTGGTGAGACCCGTGCATAAACACGAATGTCCGGCACTAACGCTGACAACTCAGAATCGCTTAATTGGTCAATTTCAGGCCCTGTGAGCACTCTGGCATTAGCATCAGTAATAATACCTAATTTCAATGCAATTGCTCGTGCTGTGGCACCATGGTCACCAGTAATCATGACCACGTTGACCCCTGCTTGATGCAAGGTTGCAATTGAGCGTCGTACTTCCGGCCGTGGTGGATCAATGATGCCAGCGATTCCTAACAGCTGCAAATGTTGCTCCAATTCGGCTTGCGGGGCATTTTTTGCTTGTTCGGCGGTAATTGTCCGTTCACAGACCGCTAAAGTTCGCAACGCTTGTTGGGCATAGACGTTGATCTGCTGTTGTAACTGTTCTTTAACGCTAACAACTGGCACCATTTCCTGATGCTGCCAAACTTGATCCGTTTTCGTTAAGATCACATCTGGTGCGCCTTTAGTCAAAATTTTATAGATCTCACCATGCTTGATGATCACACTCATCATTTTCCGCGTACTATCAAACGGAAAAACACGCACAATTTCAATATTATCAGCCCCAGTTTGGTTCAATAACTGGTCACGGTAGTAATTGGCCTTCTGACCCAGCACCACCAATGACACATCAGTTGGATTGCCAAAAGGTCGATATTGCCCAGCGCCATCCTGACTGATACTCGCTTCATTATTGAGCACAGCTGCGCGCATAAACCGCTCGTACACTTGCGGGTCGGCCACCAGATCAGTCATTGTTTCAATTTCGCCGCTTGGTTCGTAGCCGTTACCGTCAACTTGGAATTGTTCGCCATTACTCCAGAAATGAGTCACGGTCATTTCATTTTTCGTTAAAGTACCGGTTTTATCAGAAGCAATAAAAGTTGTGGCGCCCAAGGTTTCCACACTATTCAGCGACTTCACCAGTCCCTTATTGCGTGCCAAACTGGTCGCGCCAATCGTCAAGACAATTGAGAGCACCACTGGCAAGGCATCAGGAATTGCTGCCACTGCTAAAGCAATTGCCGTGGATAAATTTTCCGCAATCCCGGTAAACGTCAATTGGCCGGTATTGACCAATTCTTTGCCCATTCCGAAACCTAAAACTAACACCACGATGCCGGCAGCAACGTACATTAACTTCTTGGTAAGTTGCGCAACTGTTTTTTCAATCGGCGTTTTCTGATTTTCGGTATCATTTAATAACTGGGCGATATGGCCTAACTCAGTGTCCATCCCAGTGGCGACGACCACGCCAATACCATTTCCCTGAACCACCGTTGAGCCAGAATAACCCATATTGGTTCGTTCCGCTAATGGCACCTCGCCACTTAAAGCAAAGCGCGTTTTCTGAACCGGCTCAGCTTCACCCGTTAAATGGGATTCGTTGACCTGCAATTCATTGGCCGTCACCCAGCGCAAATCAGCATCTAAGAAATCACCCATCTTGACACTCACAATGTCCCCAGCCACTAAATCCGCTGCCGGCACTTGTTGCCAGTCACCATCGCGCAAAACCGCAGCTTGATGATTGGCCATTTGTTTTAATGCCGCCAAAGACTTCTGTGCTTTCGTTTCTTGAACATAAGCCAGAATCGCATTGATCATGATCAAAATAAAAATAACAATGGCTTCATAAATCGAAGCTTGACCGTGACTGGCATCATGATTAACAAAGAAATCATAACTGGCACTGACTAAAGCCAGCGCTACAGCAATCCAAAGAACAATCACAATTGGTTCTTTAAACGTCCGCAAGAAAATCCGCCAACCAGGATCGGCTTTCTTTTGCGCCAACTCATTAGGGCCCTGACTAGCTAAACGCTCCTGTGCCGCCTCACTACTTAACCCTTGGTGCCGCGATGTTTGCAATCTTTTTAAAATATCCAGACGATGTTCGTTATAAAACATAAGTCACTCCTCATTATTATTGACCACGAAAAAAGAGCCCTGCTCAAAAGTGCCTTTCTCACCCCAGAAAGGTACACCTTGAAAGCAAAGCTCCAACCGTTTCGTGCATTAAATTAACTTTATTATTCCATAGATTAAATAAACTTGTCAAGAATAGAGTGTGAGGGCTGCCGGATTTTTGGCGTAGGATAATTTCGAATATCTGATTGAGCGGTGCCAACCGATCGAGCAGATATTCAAATTAGCCATAGCCATTTGGCAACCCGAACACGTTTTCAATAGAGTGTGAGGAGCGATGTTCTTTAGGCATAGCCAACTGCTGCTCTGAACACATTTTGCCAGCTAAAAAAGCAGCCGCAGCTGCTTTTTGTATAAAATATATTTTAATAAAATAATGTCGTAAATTAGTAAGCACCATTCGGATGAAAAATAATAGCGACTGTTGACCAAATGATTTGTAAATCAAATTTAATTCCAGATTGACGAATATAACGAATATCTAGATCAACCATTTCTTGGAAGCCAACATCATTGCGACCGCTGACCTGCCATAAACCAGTACAACCTGGTTTAACGAGCAAGCGCTGGCGATCATAACTGGTGTACTCAGCGACTTCACGTGGTAATGGTGGCCGTGGTCCAACCAGCGACATGTGACCCAATAGCACATTTAATAATTGTGGGAATTCATCAATACTGGTTTTGCGAATAAAATGCCCAATTTTAGTCACCCGGGGATCGTGCTTCATTTTGAACATTGCCCCATCAACTTCGTTTTTCGCCATTAAGGATGCCAGTTTAGCTTCGGCATTGACACACATTGATCTAAACTTATACATCCGAAACTTCTGACCATCCTGGCCCACTCGAATCTGACTAAAGAAAACTGGCCCCTGAGGATCATCCAGCTTGATCAATAATGCAATGATTAAAAAAACTGGTGCTAAAATAATTAATCCGCAAAGACTAGCAAATATGTCAAACAATCGCTTCACTAGTTGATATCCCCAACGGCTGGTAATTTTAGTCCGATTCAACCATTGCAAATTGGCTGTTGAATCACCCGCGGTTTGCTCAAACTCTGAAGAAGAATAACTGTCTGCCATTCCTTCTCGTTTATCCAATACTTATTCCTCCAAAGCGCCAAATCTCTGCCCTAGAGAAATTTGACCCCGACTTACTACAAATGTGCCGTTAGCCCCTACCAAAAGTTTAACTTTCCATTTGTGAATACGAATCTAATTATACTGATTAACTTGTGAAGTTTCAAGGTAACTTTAAACACGAAGCTTATTAGTTTCTTAACTATTAAGCGCCGACAAATGCTGGTATAACAGCAGTTCATTGATATTTCGAAGCTTGTTTACAGATTAATTACATTATTTTGTTATCAAATTACTTTACACAGAAAAATAAAAAGACTAACAAACTAGTTGCCAGTCTTATTGATTCATTAAAAAAATATACCATCAAAATAGTTACTTAAAAAAATGGTGTTTTTCAATTGGTGCTGCCGCAATCGGATGATTTAAGGGCTCACCATTAATAATATGCCGTGAATTTTGATAGAAGATCGGGCCATAACTGCGATCGAGGTCATCCAAAGCAAAATAGGCATCGCGTAGCGCAAATTGACGATTCTTAAGCATATGGGCATCAGAAGCAATGATTTGCACCAAACCATGAGTAATTAATTCTTCAGAAAACTTCTTAGTTTTACGACCGAAACCACCAACTAAGCTAGTCGCCGTCAATTGTGCCAAGGCGCCGTTATTAATGAACTCATACAACAAGCTGGGATCTTTAATGATCCGCGCATTCCGCTCAGGATGGGCGATGATCGGCGTAATATTCTGACAACTTAATTCGAAGAATAATTCTTCGGCGTATTGTGGCACTTCCTCATGAGGAAATTCTACCAGCAAATAATTCATATTGGCATCTAAGCCGATCAAATCAGGTAATCTTTTTGCCAAATCACCATTCAAGTGAACTTCTTGCCCAGGATAAATTGTCAGTGGAATCTGCGCTTGATCTAACTCATGCTGAAAAGCCACCACTGCCCGCCGCACATCAGCCGAATGATTAACAAAATGACGGTCCAAATGATGTGGCGTCGCGACAATATAACCAATACCTTCACTGACTGCTGCTCGCGCTAAGGCCAAAGAATCCGCTAAGCTTTTAGAACCATCATCGATTCCCGGTAAGATGTGACAATGTAAATCAACTAAACTATTTTTCCGTGTCGCTGTAGTAGTAGCCTTGTCCGTATCCATAATAGCCGTCAGCCCCCTTGACTTTCACATCATTCAAGATAACGCCCAAAATATTGGCATGTGCTTGTTCTAAAGCCACTTTTGTATCCTTAACGGCGGCTTTAGTGGTGTGATTCTGCCGCACAACTAAAATAACCCCATCAACGATACTGGCCAAGATTTGTCCGTCGGTCACTGGTAAAATTGGTGGCGCATCGACAATCACTAAATCGAAATTACGTTCTAACTCAGCTAATACCCGCGACATGGCTTGACTACTCAATAATTCTGCTGGATTAGGTGGTGTTGGTCCACTGGGAATGATCGTCAAATTAGCAATTCCCGTCTCATGGGTGACTTCCATGGCGTTATGGTACTGATGAACCAGCAAATTAGTTAAGCCACGATTGGGATCAGCAATTTTAAAAGTACGATTAACTGTGGAACGACGCAAATCAGCATCAACTAAAACTACCCGCTTACCAGCGTTAGCAAATTCCACCGCCAAATTAGCCGTGATGGTTGATTTACCTTCAGAAGCCGTGGCAGAAGTTAACATGATTTTACGTAAATTCTGAGCCTCTTGAGCAAAACTAATATTAGTCCGCACAGTTTTGATTTGCTCAGTCAAAACTGACATGGGTTCTGTTACCGTAAATAAATTGGCCGCTTGAATCGGCTCGATCGTTGTTTTCTTTTTTCCAAACATTATTTGCTCACCTCATCCATCATTCTAAACACGTTTCGTCGTCGCTCGTGGCTGCGGCCGCATACCAGGTTGTTGTTCAGCTGGCTTTTGAACCGCCTGCTGCAAAGCCTGATTCTGTGCAGCTGCATGGTTCTTAGAATGATGATAATGACCAACAACGCCCAACTTGGTCAAGCCCATTTCGTTGGTTAAGAAATCAACGTCCTTCACATTATGATCAGTTAATTCAATTAGGAAAGCGATGCCGACACCAATAATTAGGCCTAAAACTGCACCGATTAACAGATTTCGTTGTTTCTTGGGCGAAACCGGACTCTTGGGCTTTTGTGCGTCAGCAATAATTGTGACGTTATTAATACTGAGAATTTTCTTCACTCGTTGTTTAAAAGTCACCGCAACTAGATTAGCCATCTTAGTTGCATAGGCCGCATTCTCATCAGTAATGCTCACTGTGAAGACTTGCGAATTCTGTTCATTCGTTACCGCAATATTCTTTTCCAGTTGGGCTAACGAAATATTGTAATGATCCTCAGCCGCCAATTTCTCACGAACCGGGTTTAAAACAACTGATTTGGTAATAATGTCCTTATAAGTGTTGATCATTTGCACATCGGCCTGTTGATCACTTAATTGATTCATAGCGTTATCTTGTTTTCGATTAACCAAGATATCAACACTGGCCTGATACTTCGGCGTCATCACAAAGAAACTTAAGACCCCAGCGATCACGATTCCTAAAACTGTGGTCAGGACGATGGCTGTCCAATGTTTACGAATAATTTTAAATAAATCGCCTAAACTAAATTCCTGCTCCATTACAAACTCCTGAACTTATTCATTTTTTGCCAACTTTTCACTCACAAAAATGAGATTGATCGTAAATCATCATTGCTGATCAACCTCATCGTTTACTGCTGCCAGAATTAAGCCGCAACAGTGTTTGAACTATTTAATTATCGCTACCATCCCAAGGCGTTGTATCATTCTTGCTGGAATAAACAACGTATTGTTGTCGATCATTCTTACTCTTGAAATCAAAATTATTATTCTTGATATTCAATTGATTTTGCCGAGTTTCTTGATTACTAATAGTTTCTTTTGCTAGGCCGTTTTCTTCGCGGAGCTTATCAGAAACTCGTTGTAATTCGGAAGTTGGGGCAATCTGGATCATGGCGTCGCCCCACATGGCACTAACACCTTGTAAATGATCACTGGACATATTCTCAGCATAACCACGATAATCCTTGAAAATGCTGACCATATCATCAAAGGATAAATTAGTCACCATATTGCTCGAAATCGACTGTAGCACTGATTGGAAATTGGTTAAAGTCCGAGTACTTGCTGCGGCCTGAATCGCTGAGGTAATGACCTGACGTTGCCGCTCTTGCCGACCATAATCGCCACGAGGATCATCATACCGCATCCGTGAATATTCCAAGGCCTCTTTGCCGTTTAAATGCATTTTACCTTTTGTAAACTTAATGCCCTCATAGGTAAAGGTAAATGGTACTACCACGTCAACGCCACCAACGGCTGTTACAATCTTAGTTAAGCCGCCCATGTTGATTGTCACGTAGTATTCCAACGGCACATTAATCAACGTTGAAATTGATTTCAAGGCCATTTTGGAGCCGCCCTTTTCATAGGCCGCATTAATTCGCTCAAAGTCAAAAGTATCCGTGCCAATTGCTTCAGCCATCGTATCCCGGGGAATACTCGTTAAAGTCGTTTGCTTCTTAGCCGGATTAATGGTCGCAATGATCATTGTATCGGTCCGGCCTTTATAATTACGGCCAAATGCCCCAGTATCCGTCCCCATTAACAAAACATTCAATGGCTTTTGCTGACTGATGACAGTTTTAGCTGTCTTGGTTTCGCCAGCACTCTTATAAGTTGAATCGATTGCGCTTTTAGCGGAGACGAAGAACCAAGTCCCATATGCCAACACGCCTACAATTAACACACCTAAAATAATTAAAATCGTATTACGAACTGGGTGCTTGCGCTGATGCCCAGTCCGACGATGTTGCTCTTGCCCATCCACTTGCCGTGAACCTCCATTAGTAAAAAGTAAAATTTATCACGATTAATTTCTAGTCTATCATGACTTGTGCAAAACAAAAACAAGTTTTTCGAATTGAAACAATTATTTAATCTTATTTCGCTGAAAATACTGTCAAATCAATATTTCAATACACAATTTTCAAGTGATAATCGTTGCTAATTCAATTATTATTAACTCTTAAAATAAGAAATCAATCCAGTCAGTTAGCTATCACCAATGACAAAAGAATTTTTAAGCTTAATCAGTATTTAGCCAATATTTCGAAATTCGTTTATCATTAGTCATAAAAAAACACCCTGATCAAGAAATGATCAAGGTGCTTTTTTGGGTGAACAAATTAAACGGATTAGAACGCCACGCTGACAAATTTAGGCTACTCATTGCTTAACATGATTAACACATCATCCTGTTCCATCTTTAAATCAGCTGGCACGGGAATAATAATTTTCTGGTCACGAATTACGGCCATGATCGTGTAATCATAATTCTTGCGAATATCAAGATCAGCAACGGTGTGCCCAATCCAATCACGATGGGGGTGAATTTCGGTAATAGCTTGGCGGCCAGCTTTTTCCAAAATATCGATCATATCAGGATCAATTAAACTATGGGCAACTTTTTCACCCATTTCAATTTCTGGCAAAATAACTTGATCAGCACCAATTCGTTGCAGAATTTTCTTCTGGCGTTGCCCCAAGGCTTTAACGACAATTTTAGGCACACCGAGTTCTTTGGCAGCCATCGTCGCCATGATTGCGGCTTCAAAGTTCTCCCCCATGGCCAACACGACCACATCAAAGTCGCCAATTCCTAAATCTTTCAATGTATCCTCATCAGCAACATCTGCCTGGACCACATGACTAGTGTATTCGGCCGCTTCATTTAAACGTTCTTCATTAGTATCACATGCTAAAACCGTGGCATCATATTCAGCCAACGTCCGCACAATACTCATTCCAAAGCGACCCAAACCTAAGACTGCAAACTGTAGATCGACACGTTCTGTATCCATAATAACCTCCAATATTTAACCAATAACTACTGTTTCTTCGGGGTAATGATAATTTTTCTGTTCGAGTCGCCGACTTAATGCGACGATAACGGTAATCGGTGACAGACGCCCAATGAACATACATAACATAATCACGATTTTGCCCACCTGGCTGAGATGTGGTGTGATGCCCGTCGTCAACCCCACTGTTCCCATGGCCGAGCTCACTTCATAAACAATATCAAGTAAGGAATGATTAAACGCTGACGTCTGCTCGCTAAAGTTTAAAATAATAATGGCTGCCAAAGTAATTAATAGAAACGCCGTCATGACCGTCAATGCCTTCTGCAATAAATTAATTGGCAACGTCCGTTTAAACCCAATGATTTTTGGCTCGCCGCGTAACGCCGAATGAACGGCGATTAAAACCACGGCAATCGTCACTGTTTTAATCCCGCCGGCAGTCCCCGCAGGCGAACCACCAATAATCATGAGCACGGAAGACAACAATTTACTCAGTTCAGTCAGGCCAGCTTGATCAATTGAATAATAGCCGGCAGTTCGCAAAGTAATTGCTTGGAATAAACTATTTAAAATTTTATGACTAACTGATAACCTACCCAGAGTCTGGTCATTTGACCACTCCAGAATTAAAAACGCCACCGTTCCGAAAAGTAACAAGCTCCCCGTCATGAGTAGCACGATCTTGCTGTGAACCGATAACATTTCCAGACGGTGAGTGAGCGACCATTGCCGATGCTGGCGCAACTTGGTTAATAGCTCAATTATCACGGGAAAGCCTAAACCGCCAATAATAATTAACAACCCAATCGTTAATAAAATGGCCCAGTTATCGCCAAATGGCAGCACGCTGTTATTGCCAATCACGTCAAAGCCAGCGTTACAAAACGCCGATATGGCATGAAAAATACCTTCATAAATTGCACGACCCCAAGAGACTGATTGCGCGTGGTGAAATAGAAAGGTCAGTATAACTGCGCCAGTTGCTTCACAGGCCAGCGTAATTTTGACAGCACGCGCAATGAACGGTCCCATTCCGCCGATTTTATTCTGACCATAGGCCGTTTGAATAAGCACACTATTCTCTAAAGAAATCCGCCGATTAAATAATTTCAAACTCGCCACGAAAATTGAAATAAAACCTAACGCCCCAAATTGAATCAAGGCCAAAATAACCAACTGGCCAAATAAAGTCCAATGTTCTAAAGTATTGACTACGACTAAACCAGTGACACAACTAGCCGAAGTGGCAGTGAACAGTGCATCCAGAAAGCCGATCGAACGGCCATCGTTACTGGCCAGCGGTGTATTCAGCAATAAGGCCCCAAGTAAAATTAAAATTACAAAACTGAGCGCAATGAGTTGCGTCGCTGAAAAATGATAACGTTTCTTAGTTAGCAATTTTGCCTTCTCCTTCAAAATAATACCTATTAATTCAGTATAGCATTGCCAGGAGCGAGACGAAATAAGGGTTGCTACTTCTTTGCCAACTAACTTTCTGGATAAAAGTTCAAATCATCTAATGCTTGTGTTAAAACAGAGTTGAGTCTGACTGCATTGCGGACTACATGCACATTCGGCCATTAAAACCCAATGAGGAGGTATTGAAACAAAACTGGTTCTGACTGCATTCTGGGCTTGCTGGTTGTGGAACGCGGCCGGCATCGATTTGAACCAATTGAAAAACCGCAATTGTTTCAAATACGAGCCTTTGTCTAATTGCTAAAGCAATAAGACAAATTTGGCGGCTGACAACCACGCCCTCCATTCCGTCTGGAGCTGAGTTGGTGCACTTTATCTTTGTTAGTGCTTAAGCCAATTGTAGTGGGACAAATCGACTCGATTTAAACTGTTGTCACAACTAAATAGCCTCATCAAAAAAACCTATCTGGCAGTTTCTGGTTTTATCCAGAAAAGTTGTCAAACAGGCCTATTAGTATACTTCAATTTGTTTTTCTAAATAGTGGTGCTCAATTCCGTTAGTTTCCACAGGTGGTTGCTGGGCGATTGGCGTCAGCTGTGAAATTATTCTTAGCGATTTATCACTTAGAATAAGCCTCGCATTTGAGATTGTTGCGTTAGCAATAAGCTCAAATCGACGGCCACAGCGTTCCACGCCCTCTAAATCGCCCAGCAACCACCTCTCCCAATTAGGGAATCCTTGGCACATATTATCACTATCGCCTTGATATTAATCAGATTTAAGATAGCCACATAGCTGACAAACCGTTGCTTATTGGTAATCAATTTTCAAATGCTTGTCTTCAAAAATATAACCAAAACCGCGCACCGTTTTAATGATCTGCGGATTCTTAGAATCTAGCTCGATCTTATCTCGCAAATGACTAATGTGGATATCAACAATTCGTGACGACTCTAGTTCATCATAACCCCAGACCTGATTTAAAATCTGCTCCCGATTTAAAACTTGACCATTATGATTGATCAAGTAAATCAGTAATTTAAATTCTTTAGGCGTCAAACCCAAATCATGATTGGCGCGGGTCACACGATAATGCTGCAAATCAATGGTTAAATCATCCAAATGAATCGCTGATGACTTAACTGTTTCTTTTAGTTCTGGATGTTTCGGCCGTTCATGCTCATGGGTTTGGTAAACCCAGATTCGTTGTTTCAATCGCGCTAATAATTCAGAAAATGAAACTGTCGTTAATAAGAAATCGTCAATTTTCAACGCAAACAACATCAGCATGATTTCTTGGGACCAATCCTTATTCAACACAATGATAGGTCCATTAATAACCGGCCGATTCTGAGCAATTAGCTGGCAAGTCTCATCTAAACCAATACAGTCTAAATCAATCAGCACCGCACTAAAATCCCGACTGGCGATTGCTTGAGCGGCACTTTGCTGACTAGTTACGTTAAAAACCGTATATTTCTGCTCCGCCAAGCGTTCATTCAAACGAATGAAAATTTTCAGTTGTTTGGTTAAAACTAAAATTTTTGCTGGCATGATCGACTCTCCATCAAGGAATTTTCGCGTCTGCGGAAATTAAACATTAAACAAGGGGAACTGGCAGCAACTTTTCTAGATCATTCGAGCTTTTACAAGTTAATTCTAACTGCTTCAACCACAATCGTAATGAATCTTGCTTGCAAATTTCGCAACAACAAGTGATTTTTTCGAAAAACTT
Organism: Lapidilactobacillus wuchangensis; assembly: GCF_003946645.1. Taxonomy (GTDB): domain Bacteria; phylum Bacillota; class Bacilli; order Lactobacillales; family Lactobacillaceae; genus Lapidilactobacillus; species Lapidilactobacillus wuchangensis. The sequence continues at coordinate 26,345 of NZ_RHOU01000017.1, read as the reverse complement.
GTCTGATCCAGTTCAGCAAATAATAACGAAGCTGATCAAACAATGTCATGTCAGCCGACATTCGTTAGCTGCGGCGATGATTGCCCAGCTCAACAATATTGCCAGTTTTGCTATAAACGATCCATTCGCTGATGTTCACGATATGATCACCAATTCGTTCCAAAAAGCGCGCGACCATTAAGTAACTGGCACTGGCTGGCGCCAGCTCACCATCTAATTGTGGCGAATTAGTTAAGGACTGACGGATCTGAATATACTGTTGATCAATTTCATCGTCAGCGCCGGCAACTTTCTCCGCCACCGTCACATTTTCATGAAAATAAGCATCTAAAGCTTCTTCCAACATTTTACGAACACTATTGGTCATGTTTGCAATCATTTCTTCGACTTCGGGTATTCGTTGATTGCCTTTAATATAAATTGTTTCACGGGCAATTCCCACGGCATGATCGCCAACGCGCTCCAAATCAGCACTTGCTTTCAAAATCGAAATAATCTCACGGAAATTAGTTGCTACTGGCTGTTGCAAGGCCATCAAATATAAAGCCTGCTTTTCTAAACTAACCTCAGTGCCGTTAATCTTGCGATCATGGTCGATCACTTGTTGTGCCAGCTGTTTATCATGATCAATGAACGACTTGGTGGACTGATAAATTTGCTCGCTAACATTGATGCCCATGTCCATAAAATTAGTTTGTAGGCTTTTTAATTCATCAAAAAATTGCTGTCCCATTGCTTGTTGTCTCCTTATCCAAACTTACCGTTTAAATAATCACTGGTTGCTTGCTCGCGCGGATTCATAAAGAATGCAGCTGTAGGGCCGGTTTCAACTAACTGGCCATTCAAAAGAAACGCAACTTGATCAGAAATTCGGCTCGCTTGTTGTAAATTATGAGTCACGATTATTATGGTATACAATTTCTTTAATTCAATCAAAGTTGCTTCAATTTTGGCACTAGCAATTGGATCCAAAGCGCTCGTCGGTTCATCTAATAAAATAACCTCCGGCTTGGCTGCCAAAACACTGGCCAAACAGATGCGCTGTTGCTGGCCGCCAGACAAAGCTTGGGCTGGCGTATCTAAGCGATCCTTAACTTCATCCCAAATCGCCGCTTGTTGTAAACTAGTTTCGACAATTTCACGAATCATTTTACGATCATGCAAACCAAGCATCCGTTGACTAAAAGCAACATTATCGTAAATGGAAAACGGAAATGGCGTTGGTTGTTGATAAACCATCCCGATTTTCGTTCGCAAAACCACGGGGTTCACTTTTTTCTGATAAATATCGTCGCCACGAAACCGAATCTCACCGCCAACGTGCACGTCGGGCAATAAATCATTACTGCGATTTAAACAACGCAAGAAAGTTGATTTACCACAGCCAGAAGGACCCATAATCGCCGTAATTTGGTTCTCAGGGAAGTTCAAAGATAAATCATGAACGGTTTGGCGTTGGCCATAACTAACACTAACGTTGGTGGCCGTTAATAATGGTATTTTTTCTGTCATCGAATCACCCAAAGTTTCCTGATAAATAATCGTTGGTTAATTGCAAATGCGGTTTAATGAACAGCTTCTTCGTCCGGTCGAACTCCCGTAACTGCCCCTCATAAAAGAACGCCGTGTAATCACTGATCCGCGCCGCTTGTTCCAGATTATGCGTCACAATAATAATGGTATAATCTTGCTTCAGCTTCAGCAAATTCGCTTCGATTTTAGCAGTGGCAATTGGATCGAGAGCACTGGCCGGTTCGTCTAGCAACAGCACATTAGGTGTTAACATCAAAGTCCGCGCCAAGCATAAACGTTGCTGTTGCCCACCAGAAAGTTGTAAGGCATTACGATCCAAATCGCCGTCAATCTCTGACCACAAATCAACCATTTCTAAAGCCGTTTGCATTTTTGCCTGTAATTCAGCCTTACTAATTCGTTGATGCTCCAAAACACCAAAACTCAAGTTAAACCGAATTGACCGCGCGAACGGATTGGGTTGCTGAAAAAGCATTCCCACTTGTTGGCGCAACCGATAAACGTTCACCTCAGGCCGATTAACATCAACATCACCTAACATAATTTTACCGTCAACTTGAGCAAGACCATCATTCATTCGATTCAAGCAGCGCAGAAACGTCGACTTGCCTGAACCAGACGGCCCAATTAAAGCGGTGATTGCATGTTGCGGAAACTGTAAATTTGTGGGGGTTAAAGCCAATTGGTCATAAGTCACCGACAAATTTTCTGTTCGAATCGCAATTGGTTCAGTTGGTGTTTGTAAATAAGTTTCAACTGCAGTGGTCATGAACTCACCTCGCTAACGATAAATTTTATGTTGCCAATGATTGGCTAATTGGCGCGCTAAGAAATTGAACGCCACAATTGTTATGATCAAAACAACAATCGTCCCTCGGGAAATCAATTCCGCGTTGGGACCAATGCTTTCGGTATTTAATTTCCAAATGTGCACAGCCAACGTTTCTGCTGGTCGTAACGGATTGAGGAAGCTATTGCCATCGAAAATATTCCAATTGGCATAATTTAATTTAGGCGCACTTTGACCAGCGGTATAAATTAAAGCAGCTGCTTCACCAAATACTCGGCCAGCGCTTAAAACTACCCCAGAAATCATGCCGGGGATTGCTTCGGGCAGCACCACTTTGGTAATTGTGTGCCACTGGGAAACCCCCAATGAAATACCGGCGTTCAAGCGACTACTTGGCACTGTGGCAATCGCCAGCGACATACTTTGCGTTAAAATTGGTAAATTGAAGAAAGTTAAGGCAATCGCGCCAGAAAGTACTGAAAAACCAATTTTAAACTTCAGTACTAAGAGCAGAAAACCAAATAACCCAATGATAATTGATGGCAAAGAGCTGAGCGCCTGAATCGCCATTTTCGCTACTGCGGCAAAGCGACTCTTCTCGCCATAAATCGTCAAAGCAATCGCCGACCCCAACGCGATCGGACAAGAAAGAATTAGCGTTAAGATCAACAGATAAAGTGAATTAAACAGCTGATCACGAATCCCGATACCATCATCACTAGTAGTCGTTAAAAATTGCCAGCTGACCGTCGACCAACCTTTCGTAATCAGAAAACCGACGAAAATCAGAATTAAGGCGACTACAGCAGCGACCACGGCATAAATCAGCCAACGGCAAATACGATCGATTAAATAACGATTCATGCTGAGCGGTCTCCTTTCGTAAAGCCTTTGACAATCAGATTAAACGCTAACGAAATCAATAACAGGATCAGTGCTAACGTCCACAAAGCATTATTAGGCAAAGTGCCATCAATCGTGTTGCCAATATCGGTCGTCAGCTTACTAGTCAACGTTGCAGTTGGTGAAACTAAGTTCGTCGCAAATTGGACCGTGTTCCCAATGACCATTTGGACGGCTAAGGCTTCACCGAAAGCCCGGGCCACCCCATAAATCACTGCGACGACTAATTTCTTAGCGGAGATTCTTAGGATCACGTGATAAATCACTTGCCACCGCGTACAACCCAGGGTGTAAGCAAACTTTTGATAGCTCGGGTCAACGCTGCGCATACTTTCAATCGCCAGCGAAGTAATCGTTGGCAGAATCATCAGCGCCAGAATCAGCGCCCCCGCTAAAATCCCGAAGCCAGTGCCGCCAAAATGTCGACGAATGATCGGCACCAAAACTGTCAGGCCAATAAACCCATAAACGACTGAGGGAATCCCCAATAACAATTCAATGATCGGCTGAACGAATTTCTGACCGAACTTGGGTTGCAGCGCCACAACATAAATCCCTATGACAAAAGCTAGCGGTGTTGCCAAAGCTGCCGCTAGCATAGTTGTCACAAATGAAGTTGTCATTAACGCTAATGCCCCAAGATCCGCCTTACCGTTCAAGCTGCCCGTATTCCAATCAGCGGTGGTCAAGAATGACCACACCGAAACATGATTTTTGGTAAAAGTCTGAATCCCTTTACTACTGATGAAATAAATAATTGTGACGACGAGGAGTAAGAGAATGCTCACGCTGATGTAGCATAACCAACGGCCCCAATTATCTTGACGGATTTCTTTCGAGCGGGTAAAAAGTGGATTTGGTTTCATTTAAATCACTTCTCGCTTACTTTGTTTTGTGCGTCCTTAGATACTTTCATGTCATGAATACTGATGTAACCCAATTTCTTAACGGCGCCATTTTGAACTTGATCAGTTTCCATATAAGCTAAGAATTTCTTAGTAGCGTCATCAATTTTCTTTTGCGTATACATATGTTCATATGACCAGATTTTCCATTTGTTAGTTGTCACATTGGCTTCAGTTGGTTCAACCCCATCAATTGCTAATGGTTGGATATCTGACTTGAAGTATGAGAAAGCCAAGTAACTGATCGCACCAGGTGTTGAGCGAACAATTTGTTGAACGGTCCCATTTGAATCTTGTTCCTGTGACTTAACAGCTTTGGCACCGTCTAAAACAGCTGCTTCAAAAGTTGCCCGAGTCCCACTGCCTTCAGCACGATTAATCACAGTAATTGCTTCATCATGGCCGCCGACTTCTTTCCAGTTTTTGATCTTGCCAGTAAAAATATCTTTTAATTGTGCCATCGTCACTGACTTCACGCCAACTTCTGGGTTAGTTACTGGTGCCATGCCGACAACGGCTACTTTATGATCAGTTAATTTATCAGCTGGCACACCATCTTTAGCTTCGGCGAAAATATCCGAGTTACCAATGGCAACTGAGCCTTGAGCGACTTGACTCAACCCAGTTCCAGAACCGCCACCTTGAACATTAACGGTAATATTTGAATTTTCTTTTTGGAAATCTTTAGCAGCTTGTTCTACTAAAGGTTGTAAAGCCGTCGAGCCCACTGCCATTACTTTAGCGCTCTTCGCAGTGCTACTCGAACTTGAACTGGAGTTGCCAGCTGCAGCCTGTTTGCCACAAGCTCCTAACAATAATAATCCTGCAACTGCTAGTGATCCTAGAACCAGTTTTGCTTTCATGTTTGACTCCCCTATTCTTTTATTCTGTCTTCGTTACAAAAAGAAGTTTAGCAGGGGCATATAAAGATTAAGTATGATTTATGTAAACATCGTGTAAAGTTACCGTTTATTTTCCCAGAAAGTTTCAGCATTTAAGTTATTAAATGAAAAATAAAATTGGGCTTGTGTAATAATCATCATTTGATTTCAAAATTCAGTAACCCATTAAATCTGGTGCCGGGGTTGAAACGGAATTGAGTCTGACTGCATTCCGGGCTTGCTGGTTGTGGAACGCGGCCGGCATCGATTTGAACCAATTGAAAACCGCAATTGTTTCAAATACGAGCCTTTGTCTAATTGCTAAAGCAATAAGACAAATTTGGCGGCTGACAACCACGCCCTCCATTCCGTCTGGAGTTGAGGTGGTGCGCTTCAACTTTGTTCGTGCTTGAGACAAGTATAGTGAGACTAATCAACTTGATTTGAATTGTGGTCACATCTGAACAGTGGTATTCAAAAAGCCTGTTGGACAATTATCTGGTTTAATTTCAGAAAGCTTGTCAAACAGGCCTAGTAGTTTATACCAATCTGTTTTTCCAATTAGTGGTGCTCAATTCTGTTAGTTTATTCAGGTGGTTGCTGGGCGATTGGCGTCAGCTGTGAAATTACTCTTAGCGATTTATCGCTTAGAACAAGCCTCGCATTTGAGATTGTTGCGCTAGCAATAAGCTCAAATCGACGGCCACAGCGTTCCACGCCCATTCAATCGCCCAGCAACCACCACTCTAACTGAGAAAGTCTTAGCACAATTCAAGCAGCTTGGAATAAAGTCAGGTTTTAGACTAATGACACAGCATAAAATTTCTCGATTAATATTTTTCGTAACCAGCATCATCGCCTGGTCCGGCTATCCCAATTAAAACCAGATAAACAAAAAGCAACCTCGGCGAAAGGTTGCTTTGATCCCAGAATTTATTCAGCTATTTTATGGGTTAGCTACTATCTGGACGTGTTTAATTATTCGTACGGCAATAACCGCTTAGTGCAGATGTTTCTGCCCGGTTACGTAGATGTCGTCACCGTCATAACGCTGACCATTCATGGTGAAGTAACGGCCGTCTTCAATCTCAGGTTGTTCGCCAATCCAATAGAATCCCGGCGTCATTTGACTAAAGCCAGCATGATTATGGGCCTTCTTATTCAAAGTATTCACTTCCATATCATTGCTTTTACTGCGGAAGTATCGCTGCTCACCATTATCATATGTTACTGAAACAAATAGATTTGGCAACATTGCCACTTTTTTAACTTTTACCATGTTGATTAACCTCCTAGCGATATGTTAAATACATATGCAAAACTGTGATTAGGCCACCTAATACCACTAAAATCCAGAAAATCTGGATAAATTTGATCATAAAATTAGTATTACTGAAAATAAATTGGAAAACATTCTTACGGCGGACGTAACGACTAATTTCAATGGCTTTCATTCCAGGAATTGTTAGCAAATTACGTTTAAATAATTTAGCATTTTTGACATCCAATGTTTCTGTAAAAACTTGTAAATCTTCTGTTTGGAAATCTAAAGTAAACCATTTATAGTGCTTCCGTTTCCACGGCTTAGCTAATTCGGCCGGTTCGCTAGCACGATGCTCTTTTAATTTGATAGCCTTGATTTTGTCATAGTCATAAGAGAAAAATTGGCTTGGATCATCAATGAATTCCACCAAAATCAAGAAGATAATGCGTTGATCAGTAAAAACCAGCAGCCGATTGCCCCGCAAATTTTTTTGAGTCTTAATATAATTTTCACCGGCTGTACTTTTAGCAGCATACATCCCCATGTAACCATTTGTGGCAACTTGACTGCCGTTTTCATTAGTAATCGGCATTAAATTGATAATCATTTCTTCAGGACGAAGCTGATCCTTCAACTTAGTTAACACTTGCTGCATGGTCAGATACAAACTAGCTTCCCGCGTTTGATAAGCAATCCGCAGTGACTCATCAACTTGGGTCAAATCCGTTTGGTCAGGAAAGCCATTCATTTGATCAATCACGGCAACATATGGATTAATTTCCGAAATCATTTTTCACTGCCTCCTGCTGTAATTTGTGACGCGCCCGCGATAAATGCTTATAGACGGCACCACGACGCATTCGTAATCGTTGACTAATTTCCTCAGGTGTTAAATCTTTTTCAAAATATAGTTGGAAAATTTCCCGTTCTTTTTCAGATAGCACATTTAACAACTGGCCTAACTCTAATGGCTCATCTGGTGGCGCCGTGGGAATCACCATATCGGCAATATCCATTTGTTTGAAAGTCGCATTCAGACCACGCTGATAATCAATCGCCTGATGCTTAACTATCGCGCCTAACCAAGTTTTAAAATTGCCGCGCGTCTCATCAAAAGTACTGATTTTCGACCAAATTTGAAAATAACAGCGATTGGCAATATCACTGGTATAACTGCGCTCATAACTACTTGGCAGCTGATGCCAGATCACTTGCAGCACATAATCGCCATATTGCCTAATTAGCTCAGCCAAGGCGCCCTGATCCTGACTGCGCAACTTAGTGATCAACTCCTCCTCTAACATAACCTCACCGACTTTCCCTAAAAAATCAATTTTTGATTTCTAATTCTCGTGCATCAATTTATTCTGCTAAGCATGATTATTAATACCTACACCCTCTATTACGATGGCAGCGTCGGATATTGGACATTTTTTAACAAAATATTTTTATTTAGGCAAAAACATTCTGGTTTTGAAACAGAATTGAGTCTGACTGCATTCCGGGCTTGCTGGTTGTGGAACGCGGCCGGCATCGATTTGAACCAATTAAAGACCAAAGTTCAAAACAATTAAAACCCGATGAAGATGGTAAGACAGAGCTGGTTCTGACTGCATTGCGGGCTGCTTGTCGTGGAACGCGGCCGGCGTTGATTTGAGCTTTTGTTTCACAAAATCTCAAATGCAAGCCTTATTGTAAGTGCTAAAGCACCAACAATAATTTGGCGACTGACGACAAGATCCCTCCATTCCGTCTGGAGTTGATGTGGTGCACTTAATCATTGTTAGTTCTTAAGGCAATGATAGCGAGGCAGTTCAACTCGATTTGAATTTCAATAACAAATGATTAGTACAAAAAAAGCCAATTTGAGACTTCTCTGGTTTTATCCAGAAAATTTGTCAAACAGACTTATACAGACTTATACAGACTTATACAGACTTATACAGACTTATACAGACTTATTAGGTTACTTCAATTTACTTTTTAAAATAGTGATGTTGATTTCCGGTAGTTTTCCGTGGTGGTTGCTGGGCGATTAACAGTTACCTTTACTAGTTTTGACTTGATATCAACAAAATCTAAAGTGAACCAACCTAGCTCAAAACGCAGTGGAGGCCGCCGAGTTGTCAGCCGCCAAATTCTTCTTAATGGCGCCAGCCATTTAGAAGAAGACTCGTATTTAAGATTTTGTGCAACAAAAGCTTAAATCGACGTCGGCAGCGTTCCACAACTCGCCGGCCGCAACGGAGTTGTCCGCTGTTCTGTCCAAAACTAGTTCAACTTCAAATTGCCCAGCTACACCCTAAAAATCCCAGTAGAAATAAAGATTACTTTTATCAGCTTGGCTAGTGCCAAAGTACTCGCGCGTATTCAAACCGCCAATCACAAAGTTTGAATGCAAATAGAACTGACAGGCAGCCAAGTTGTTATCTTGACCAATGGTATAAATTCCCTGGTAGTTATTTTCTTGGGCGATTTCCCGACCTGCCTGCAATAATTGCTGGCCGATTCCTTGCTCACGATAAGCGCGATTCACCTTCAAATCATCTAAATAAAGGTATTTAAACCAAGCTTGCTTGTAAATCGCCAAACCGACACAATGATCGTTCTCATCATAAGCGCCCACAAACCAATGATCTGCTTGTAGTACAGCAAAATCATAATGCTCGTCAGGAAAAATCATTTCGCGAACTTGATCAGCTGGTAATTGCGTCGTGGTATAAGCCCACTGTTGACCATCGAAAGTCGCAATCATCCGGCCATAAATTCGAAATGATTCATTGGGCAAATTTATATCGGCGGCATTTTTTGAAGTAATTCTTGAAATTGTAATTGTCATTTTAGCGCTCCCATTATCGCTTATCCATTAATCACAGTGTACCACGAACCAATTCGGTTGCTGTCCCCCAGCAGAAAAAAACAGCGGCGACGATTTTCCGCAATCATCACCACTGCAATTTTATTTGTAACAAAACTAACCTAACTTGCGGGCCAATAAATGTGACAACTGGCTGAGCAAGAAACAAATAATGAAATATAGCACCGCCAAAGCCACGAACATTGGGATCATGTAATTCGTATTCTGGCCATAGATGACTTGGGAATGAAACATTAATTCTGGCAACAGAATAATCGTTGCCAAGGATGAATCTTTCACCAACGAAACGAATTGGCTGACAATTGGTGGCACCATCCGCCGCAAGGCTTGCGGCAAAATAATGTACCACATGGCCTGCATGAAACTCATCCCGTTACTGCGAGCAGCTTCCATTTGCCCAGTATCAACAGCACTGATTCCACTGCGAATAATTTCCGCCAACATTGCTGATTCAAAAATCGTCAATGAAAGAATCGCCGCGTTAACCGTGCTTAAACGCACGCCAATCGTATTTGGCAGCCCAAAGTACATGAAGAAAATAATCAGTAGCAACGGTAAATTACGAATCACATCAATTAAGAAACCAACTAAGGCCGACACGTATTTAATTTTGACGTAACGAATGAAACCAAGAATCGCACCAATAATGAAACTAAAAACAACAGAAATCGCTGAAACATAAATGGTCACCCACAAACCTTCGAGTAAAAAGCGCAGGTTGACCCAGCTATAAGCATCAATAAAATTTTGCATGAGCAGTGTCCTCCTTTACTCTGCGGCCCCAGTTGACCAATGTTTTTCTAAATAACGCATCAAATAACTTAAGGGCATGGTTAAAATCAAGTACAGTAAACCAACGGCCAAATAAGTATCCGTGGTTTTAAACGTTGTCGAAGCAATCAGGTTACCTTGGTACATCAAGTCAAAACCAGCTAAAAAGGCTAACACGGACGAATTTTTAACCAAGTTAACAAATTGGTTCCCTAGCGGCGGAATAACAATCTTCAACGCTTGAGGCAAAACGATATAACGCATCGCCTGAATATACGACATCCCGTTGCTGCGCGCTGCCTCCATTTGCCCCAGATCAACACTTTCAATCCCGGCCCGAATGGTTTCGGCAATAAAAGCCGAAGTATAAATAATCAAGCCAATTGTCCCGGCTGTGAAGCCATCCAAATGCGGAATAAACTGCGGCATAACAATGTAGAAGAACATCGCCACCACTAGCAAGGGAATATTGCGGAAAATTTCAATATAAATCCGGCCAATGACGCGCAATGGCTTCAACGGATTGATCACAAACAAGGCAAAAATCAAACCAATGATCAAACTACCAATCAACGCTAGCACACTGGCACTCAACGTATACTTTAGACCTTCAACAAAGTCGGGCCAATAAGTTGTTAAAATCGAAATCATTTGATCACACTCCCATCAAAGCCCGCAACCTTGCCAAACCATTTATCAACAATCTGCTGGTAGGTGCCATCAGCCTCAATCTTTTTCAGAGCTTTGTTGATTGCTTGAACGAATTTCTCTTGGCCTTTATTGGCACCAATCCCATAAGGCTCGTTGGTAAATGTCCCACCAACAACCTGATACTTCGGATCATCACGGTTCAAACCATATAAAATCCCATTATCACTAGTTAACGCATCACCCTGGCCTGATTTTAAGGCCGTGAATGCTTGGGCAGTATCAGCCAACTGCAAAACTTTCGCTTGCGGGGCATATTTTTTAATATTGGCAACTGAGTTCGATCCTTGCAGACCTAAAACTTTAGTCCCTTTAGTCAAATCTTTGACACTTTTGATCTTGCTACCTTTCTTAACCATAATCGCTTGACCGGCATTGAAATAAGTATCGGAAAACATGATTTCTTTTTTCCGCTCGGGCGTAATAGTCATGGTCGCCGCTAGCGCATCGATATTCCCGTTTTTCAATAATGGTAACCGCGTATTCGAGGTCACGGGCACAAACTTAACGTTAACATCCTTGCCAAAAATCTCCTTAGAGACAGCCGTGGCAATATCCACATCAAAGCCTTCAATTTGGCCAGTTTTAATATTCATCAGCCCAAATAAACGGGTATCATTCTTGACGCCCCAAGTAATCCGATTCGTTCGTTCGACTCGGGCCATCACATCTTGCTGAGCCAAATTATCCCCACAACCGCTAAGAACTGTCAGCAATGTGAGCAATAACCCGACCAGCAAAAATGGTCTAACTTTAAAATGAGTTTGTTTCATCTTGCGTCCTCCCTAGCTGTTGTGAATAATCTTACCGAGGAATTCTTTCGCCCGACTATCTTGCGGGTTAGCGAAGAATTCTTGTGGTTGATAACTATCCTCGCGAATTTGACCATCAGCCATGAAAATCACCCGATTACCAACTTCCCGAGCAAAACCCATTTCGTGAGTCACCACGATCATCGTCATCCCTTGTTTAGCCACTTTTCGCATAACTTCCAATACATCACCGATCACTTCAGGATCTAATGCCGAAGTCGGTTCATCAAATAAAATTGCCTTTGGTTTCATTGCCAAGGAACGAGCGATGGCAATTCGCTGCTTCTGACCACCAGACAACATGCTTGGTAATTTAGCAGCCTGATCAGTTAAGCCAACTAAACCCAGCAATTGATAAGCATCCTTTCCAGCCTCGGCCTTTGATTTTTTGAGCACCTTAATTGGCCCTAAGGTAATATTCTCTAAAACCGTCTTATTGGCATACAAATTAAAATGCTGAAAAACCATCCCCACATTTTTGCGGATTTTATTCATATTTGTTTTAGAATCGGCCAAGTCAAAATTATCGACAATTAGCTTTCCAGATGAAATTCTTTCCAGGCCATTAATTGTTCGTAAAAGTGTACTTTTTCCAGAACCAGAAGGGCCAATAATCGAAACAATTTCCCCACGTTCAATTGTTAAATTGATATCCTTTAAGGCGTGAAATTTCCCGTAGTACTTATCAACATCATGAAATTCAATCATTGACATGTTAGTTTCCTCCAATTGTGTTTTGCTGTGTTTGCTGAATTCAGTTAGTCGTTAGCGATTGTTCATCGGCTACTTTTAATCAGCAAAATAGTGAGAACCGAACAATGTTTTCTCCTATCTTAATTGAAAAATAGTAAGTCTGGCAAGGAAAATCATGATAAAATTCGATTTTAATTCGAAAAATAAAACATTTTTCGGACCTTTTTTACCAAAATTCCTAGGAAAAATAAGGTCTTTTAGCCACCAATCCCCAAATTCAAATATTTCTAGCTAAGTCCCAAAAATTGCAGGCAAAGTGACCAATTCAATTAGTAATTGAGCAGTAATTATTCGTTAATCACCCCCTTCGAATGAATCATCACTTAATGATCTGCCAATACTCTCTCATTTTCAGCCAATCAGACTGGGCAAAATTCCTGTTAATTTACTAAGAAAATCAGCATTAAACTGATCTGGAATTAAAAAAATATGAAGTGCGAAACCTTGGCCTAATCAAGATTAGCCTCAGTTTCTATTATTATAATGAAAAGTTTCGTCACGATTCTCTTAGAACTAATTTACAAAGGTTATTAAAACAGGTAAAATTTATAGTGTTATTGCATTGCATTAAGGAGGAAAATTAAATGAAGTTACGCAATTTAGGCAAATTAGGAGTTGTCTCCTTACTTGCCCTTTCTTTGTTAGCGGCTTGTGGTGGCAACAAACAATCAAGCGGCTCAGCAAGTGGAGAACAAGTCTTTACCCGCATGGAAGGCGACGTCATCAGTAGTATGGACGCAGCCTCAATTACCGATGCGATTTCTGGGCAAGCATTAGTTGATACCATGGACGGTTTGTATCGTTACAATGGTAAAAAATTGGAACCAGCAATCGCCACTAAATTAGTTAAAGCAACTAATGATGGCAAAACTTATACCTTTGATCTTCGGAAGGGTGCTAAATGGAGCAATGGCGATCCCGTTACTGCTCATGATTTCGTCTTTGCTTGGAAACGTTTAGTTGATCCAGCTACGAAGTCACAATATGCTTATTTATATTCTGGCATTCAAAACGCTGATGACATCATGAATGGCAAAAAAGCTGCCGACACATTAGGTGTCAAGGCTGATGGTGATTACAAATTAGTTGTTAATTTGGATCATGCCATTCCTTATTTCTCAGCAATGGTTACTAACCCCGTCTTCTTCCCACAAAATGAAAAAGTTGTTAAGAAGTATGGTAGCAAGTATGGTACTTCATGGGATAAGACAGTTTACAATGGTCCTTTCAAGTTAAAAACATGGACTGGTACCAACCTTAGCTGGTCAGAAGTTAAAAATAAATCATACTGGAATGCCAAAGCCGTTAAGTTAGACAAGGTCAAAGTCCAAGTGGTTAAGGAACCATCAACTGCTTTGAACTTATTCCAAGACGGCACCTTAGATGATGCCATCCTTAGTGGTGAAGCTGCTCGGCAAATGAAGGACGATCCTTCATTCAAGCCACAATTACAATCATCAACTTTCTATCTTGAATTAAATCAAGAGAAAGTCCCTGCATTTAAGAATAAGAATATTCGTTTAGCAATTTCTAAAGCTATTAACCGTAAAGAATATACTAGCCAAGTTTTAGGCAATGCTTCAATTCCTGCCCAAAATGTGGTACCAAAGAATATCGCGCAAATGCCAGACGGCACTGACTTCTCTGCTGCTGCAGCTAAGAATGACAGTTACCCAACTGACTACAGTAAGGCTGAAGCTCGTAAACTTTGGAAGCAAGGATTGAAAGAAGTTGGCATCAATAGTTTAAGTATCGAATTCTTAAACGATGACTCTGAAAACGCTAAGAAGTCTGCTGAATACTTCCAAAGCCAATTAGAAGCCGTTTTACCTGGTATGAAAGTTAAAATCACTTCATTACCATTCAAATCTCGTTTAACTCGTTCACAATCTGGTGACTTCGACATGTCGATCAGTATTTGGGGTGCTGACTTCCCAGATCCAATTACTTTCCTTGAATTATTCACGACTGGTAACAGCCAGAATGATGGTAAGTGGTCTAACTCTGAATACGATCGTTTAATCGAAGCTAGCAAGACCACTGACGTTAACGACACTGAAAAACGTTATAACGATTTGTTGAAAGCACAAGAAATTTTGACCAACGAACAAGGCATCATCCCGGTTTACCAAACTGCCCAAGCACACTTGATCAATGCCAACGTTCGCAACTTAGCTTACTCACCATCAAACCAATACAATTTCGTCCACACTTATATTAAATAATCACGGATGACAAAAACGATTAGCAGCCAAGTTTAAATAGCAACTTGCTGTTAGCGGCATCAAAAGCGACCAATCGATTCAAAGATTGGTCGCTTTTTTGTGCCCATTAGTCTAAGTCCACAAATTATTGCTAAAATATTAGCGAGTTAGCATTTGGTTTTATATTCATTCGTCCGTTATTTCAAAGTGGCAATCGTCGTTTAAAACTCTCATCATTCATAGTAAATGAAGCCTAGTATGCAAACACAAAAGCCTTAAATGACTATTTTATTAGTTTCAGAAATAAATACTCATAATTAAGCTGGATTAATTTATCGAAGCATCAATTTAGTCCTAAGATGGCTAGACAAGTCCCATGGTGGCGGGATTTATTTAATAATGAAAAAATAATTAGATTGCTATTTACTTTTTAATAATGGCAGTGTATTATAATTATTCGTAACCTATTCGCGGTTAAAATGATCAGTTAAGTGACGCTATTAACCAGATCAAAGTCCTGCAAATCCTGAATGAAGCCAAGATTTTATCAGGTTTTGCCAACGTTCATTTTTAAAATTCGATAAATAATTATTTTTATAATTATTTATATCTCCTTAATGCTGAAAGAAGATTCTAAGTTTAGACTTAGGATCTTTTTTCATATTCTCATCTTGAAATAGTAATCGTTTGCAAATAAATCCTTCAAAGATAGTTCTATCAACGATTTGGCAAATTAAAATAAATATGAGAGAAACACTTTACTTTTTAATATTGTTCGGGTATTATACTAATTTATAAAGTTTATTATTAGAAAAGCAATTCAGTTTACTGCTGATTGGGTATGTTCAGGATGAGAATTTATCACTACTCTCATTTTGTCGGCAGTAAACCTCATAATTTAGGAGGAACAATCTATGAAATGGCAAAAACTAGCAAAATTAAGTGTGGTCGCCTTAGCGGTCACAACTTTACTAGCAGCATGTGGTACTAAGAAATCTAGCTCGGGCTCAGCTGATTCCAAACAAGTCTTAACTCGAATGGAAGGCGACGTCATTAGCTCAATGGACACATCAGTTATGACTGATGCCATTTCCGGTCAAGCTGCCGTTGATACAATGGACGGCTTGTATCGTTACAATGGCTCCGAATTACAACCAGCCATTGCAACTAAAATCGTTGAACCCACTAATGGTGGTAAGACCTACACTTATCAATTACGGAAAGACGCTAAATGGAGCAACGGTGATCCGGTCACTGCCCAAAACTTCGTCTACGCTTGGCAACGGACCGTCAATCCAGCCACTAAATCTCAATACGCTTACTTATACTCTGGAATCAAAAACGCCGACGATATTATGAACGGCAAGAAAGAGCCAAGTACCTTAGGTGTTACTGCTAAAGGCGAACATACTTTAGTCGTTGAATTAGATCATGCAATTCCTTACTTCAAGACAATGGTCGTTAATCCAGCTTTCTTCCCACAAAACCAAAAAGTTGTTGAAAAGTATGGTAGCAAATATGGTACAACTTCAGAAAAGACCGTTTATAACGGCCCATTCAAATTAACTGGTTGGACTGGGACAAACAATAGTTGGACCGAAGTTAAAAACAAAACTTACTGGAACGCTAGTAAAGTTAAGTTAGACAAAGTTAAAGTTCAAGTTGTTAAAGACAGCTCAACTGCTCTAAACCTCTTCCAAAGTGGCAAGATGGATGACGTTTCAATTAGTGGTGAAACTGCTCAACAAATGAAGAACGATCCTAGCTACAAGCCATTAGCTCAAGCAACAGTTTTCTATTTAGAATTAAATGAAAAGAAAGTACCTGCCTTCAAGAATGTTAAAATTCGCCAAGCAATTTCCAAAGCAATTAATCGACCAGAATTTGTTAAGAATGTCTTAGGTGACTCTTCAATCCCTGCTGCTAACGTTACCCCACAAAACTTAGCAAAAACTGCCGATGGCGAAGACTTCTCTAAAGCTGCTGCTAAAGTTGCTGGCAACGAAACTAAGTACGACAAGACTGAAGCTAAGAAGTTATGGCAAGAAGGTTTGAAAGAAGCTGGCATCTCTGATTTATCAGTTGAATACTTAACTGATGATACTGATGGTGCTAAGAAGTCTGCTGAATACTTCCAAAGCCAATTAGAAAAGACTTTACCAGGTTTGAAAGTTAAAATTTCAACTGTGCCATTCAAATCTCGTTTAACTCGCTCACAATCAGGCGACTTTGATATTGTCATGACCGCTTGGGGTGCTGACTTCCCTGACCCAATTACTTTCCTTGACTTATTCACGACCGGTAACAGTTACAACAACGGTAACTGGGACAATGCTGAATACAACAAGTTGATCGAAGCCAGCAAGACGACTGATGCGACTAATGATGACAAACGTTCAGAAGATCTTTTGAAGGCTCAAGAAATCTTAACTAAGGAACAAGGTGTCATCCCAATTTACCAACGGGCTCAAGGCCACTTGGTAAACAGCAAGGTGAAAGATCTCCGTTATTCACCAGCCAACATGTATAACTTCGTCGGTGCTTACATCGCTGACTAACCGCACCACCAATCAATCTGGTTCCAAATTTCCTCCTATATTTACTAATCTTTCTTCCATATAAAAAGGCTTGGGATATTTCCCAAACCTTTTTTGTTGTCTCTAAAATAGCTTAGATTAAACTATCCAGACAAAAAAACATCACTATTTAAAAACGATCAATAGTAACCAACAAGTTTTTAATTAACAATATTTCTAATCCGGTTGCGATCTTACTCAAGCCATTTTGATAACTACTCAAGCATATCCACATTTGAAGTCTGGTTGATTCAGCTCACTACTTTAACCTTGAACACTGGCAACGATGAATTGAACCACTTCAACTACAAACGAAATGGAAGATATAGTTGCCAGCTTTGTCAGTGTTTAAGGCATTTGTAGTGAGACAGGTCAGCTTGATTTAACTTGTTGTCGTAACTATATAGTAGTATCGAAAAAGTCCGCCAACAGTTTCTAGTTTTATCCAGAAAACTTGTCACACAGGACTATTAGTTTACCTCAATCTGTTTTTCTAAATAGTGGTAATCCATTCAGTTAGTTTCCACAGGTGGTTGCTGGGCGATTGGCGCCAGCTGTGAAATTATTCTTGGCGATTTATCGCTTAGAATAAGCCTCGTATTTGAAACAATTTGATTTGTAATTGGTTCAAATCGACGGCCACAGCGTTCCACGCCCTCTATATCGCCCAGCAACCACCACTCTAATTGAATAAGTCATGGCACTACTAGCTTCAAATCAGCACTCAGAATTTCATGTCGAGGCACTAAGTTTCTGCTTTTTGAACGGTTAGTTATTTTGGATAGCATGGGAGTATCCAAAGAAGTTGTTTATGAACGTTCTCATTTTTTACTTAGGTAAGAGTCACGGCATTATCTCAATGCTGGCCCATTTCAGTGAAAAATTGCCGTAAAAATATGAGAAAATAATTAAAAACCCAATTTACAATTAGGCGGTTTTACTGTAAGATAGTAACATGCGAAATTTTAAGTATCGGTAGTTTTCTAGGCTATTGGCCTTTGGGTTTCTCAGCATATATAGGGAGTGAAAAATCATGGGAAAATATATTCTCAAACGGATTGGTTACATGATTTTGACCTTGTTCATTATTGCCACGGCAACTTTCTTTCTAATGAAACTAATGCCGGGCTCGCCATACGCTAACCAAGCGAAAATGTCGGCGGAACAAATCAAGATTATGAACCAGCAATATGGGTTGGATAAACCAGTTTTCCAACAATATATCATCTATCTAGTTGGCTTGCTTCACGGCGACTTTGGAACCTCTTTCCAATTTAATAACCAACCAGTTTCATACTTGATTTCTAGTCGAATCGGGCCTTCTATGCAAATTGGGGTTCAGGCAATTATTCTAGGGACTGTTTTAGGTATCTTACTTGGTGCCATTGCGGCAATCCGGAAGAACAGCTGGGTTGATACCGTAGCAACTTTCTTTGCAATTTTAGGTCGTTCAATTCCTAACTTCGTTTTCGCAGTCTTGTTACAATTCTTCTTGGCCTTCAAATTGAAGATTTTCCCAATTGCTTTGTGGGACGGTTTCTCTTCAAGTATTTTGCCAACAATTGCTTTGGCGATGGCGCCATTGGCCACAACGGCGCGTTTCATGCGGACCGAAATGGTTGATGTCTTAAACTCTGATTATATTGAATTAGCACGGGCTAAGGGGAATACCCCATGGCAAACGGTTGCTAAACATGCTTTACGTAACTCATTAATTCCAGTTATTACAATTATTGGACCAATGGCTGTCGATTTGATGGTTGGTTCAATGGTTGTCGAGAATATCTTCTCCATTCCTGGGATTGGTGACCAATTCGTTAAATCAATTACGACTAACGACTACCCAACAATCATGGGCTTAACTTTACTTTACTCATTCATGTTGATCGTCGTTATCTTAGTAGTTGATATTCTTTACGGATTTATTGATCCACGAATCAGACTTAGCGGAAACGAGGGATCAAACTAATGGCTGATAATTCAACAGATATTAAATTCAATGAAAATAGTTTTAAAAAGATCGAAAAACATAACGTTGATGAGCAAGAAAAGATTTCCGCACCCTCATTAACTTTCTTCCAAGATGCCGTTCGGCGTTTGAAGAAAAACAAAGCCGCAGTCATTTCTTTCTGGTTGTTAGCTTTAATCGTTGTCTTCTCAATCATTTCAATTTGGTGGACACCAAGCGATCCTAACGCTCAACACGTGGCTTACGCTAACTTACCACCTAAAATCGCTAACGGCCAAATTCCTGGTTTTACTGGGAAAGCCAATGTTGGTGGTCGAATTGTTGATAAGTATGCCCAGGCTAAAGTGCCATCAGGGACTTATTATGTTTTAGGGACTGATTATCTTGGTCGTGACTTATTCTCACGTTTAATGAAAGGGATTGCCCTCTCATTATTAATTGGTTTCTTGGCTACCCTCTTTGATTTAGTCATCGGGGTGCCATACGGGGTGGTTTCCGGCTGGAAAGGTGGTCGCGTTGATACCTTAATGCAACGGTTTATCGAAATCATCTCCTCAATTCCTAACTTAGTTATCGTTATTCTGATGTTATTGCTCTTTACCCCTGGTTTAGGCTCAATTGTTGTGGCGATGGGGATCACCGGCTGGATTACCATGGCCAGGTTGGTGCGGGCGGAAACCTTAACGTTAAAGACTCAAGAATACGTTTTGGCAGCCCGCACCTTAGGCGAATCACCATTCAAAATTGCCATTAAACATTTAGTGCCAAACTTGTCTTCAACAATTATTATTCAGACAATGTTCTCAATTCCAACGGCCATCTTCTTCGAAGCCTTCTTAAGCTTCATTGGTATTGGGATTCCCGCACCAAATGCATCATTAGGGACATTATTGTCTGATGGTCAAAAGACATTCCGGTTCTTGCCATATCAAATGTGGTATCCAGCAGCTGCAATTAGTATCATCATGATTGCTTTTAACTTATTAGCTGATGGTCTCCGTGATGCCTTCGATCCAAAGACACAGGAATAGGAGCATAGCAATGGAAAAAATTCTTGATGTAAAAGATTTACAAATCAATTTTGATACCTTTGCTGGGCAAGTTAAGGCTATTCGCAATGTCAGCTTCCATTTAAATAAAGGTGAAACTCTGGCAATCGTTGGTGAATCTGGTTCAGGTAAGTCGGTTACTGTTCGCAGTATCATGGGCTTATTAGCCAACAATGCTCACGTCGATAATGGTTCAATTGATTTCAAAGGCAAAGATTTACTTAAAGCAACACCCCGCGAATTAGAAAGTATTCGTGGCAATGATATTTCGATGATTTTCCAAGATCCCATGACTTCATTAGATCCAACCATGCCAATCGGCAAGCAAGTCGCTGAACCACTATTGATTCACGGCAGCATGTCTAAGAAAAAGGCCATGGCCCGGGCTGAAGAAGTACTGGAACTAGTCGGTATCACGAACGCTAAGAATCGGATGAAGGACTACCCGCACCAATTCTCTGGTGGTCAACGGCAACGGATCGTCATCGCTATTTCAATCGTTAACTATCCTGAAGTTTTAATTGCTGATGAACCAACTACCGCACTGGATGTTACTATCCAAGCCCAAATCATCGATTTAATGAAAGAACTTCAAAACAAGATTGAAACTTCGATCATCTTCATCACCCATGACTTAGGTGTTGTGGCTGGGATTGCTGATCGGGTGGCCGTTATGTACGCCGGCAAGATCATTGAATATGGTTCCGTTGATGAGATTTTCTATAATCCGCAACATCCATATACTTGGGGTCTCTTAAATTCAATGCCAACTTTGGATACTAGTTCTGATCGTCTGTACGCGATTCCAGGTACACCACCGAACTTACTGAATCCACCAGCTGGTGATGCTTTCGCTCCTCGTAATCCTTATGCTATGCAAATCGATTACGAACAAATGCCACCATTCTACAAAGTCACTGATACTCATTACGCAGCAACTTGGCTCCTTGATCCTCAAGCACCAAAAGTTGAACCACCAGCTGCAATTAAGAAACGCCAAGAAGAATACCATCAGTTAGTCGCCGAAGGTAAGATTCAATCCTCAGTAAAGGGAGGCGCTAAAGATGGCGAATGATTCGCAAGCAACACCTAAGAAACTAATCGAAGTTAAACATTTAAAACAATACTTTAACGCTGGCCGACCTAATGAAGTTAAGGCTATCGACGATATCAGTTTTGATATTTACGAAGGCGAAACTTTCGGCTTGGTTGGTGAATCTGGTTCTGGTAAAAGTACAACTGGCCGTAGCATTATCCGTTTGTACAACCCAACCAGTGGTGAAATCAAGTTCTATGGCGAAGATATCAGTAAAATCAAACATAAAGATATGCTGAAATTCCGTCGGGAAATGCAAATGATCTTCCAAGATCCTTATGCATCATTAAATCCCCGGATGAAGGTCAAGGATATTATTGCCGAAGGTTTGGATATTCATCATTTGGTTAAAAACGATGAAGAACGTGATGCCCGCGTTAACGAATTACTTGATTTGGTCGGCTTAAGTCGCGATCATGCCACTCGTTACCCCCATGAATTCTCTGGTGGTCAGCGGCAACGGATCGGGATTGCCCGGGCATTAGCTGTTGAGCCCAAATTCATCATTGCCGATGAACCAATCTCAGCTTTGGACGTTTCAATCCAGGCCCAAGTCGTCAACTTACTCCGTGATATTCAGAAGGAACAAAACTTGACCTACCTCTTCATTGCCCATGATTTATCCATGGTTAAATACATTAGTGATCGAATTGCTGTTATGCATAACGGTCGCTTGATGGAATTATCAACGGCTAGTGAAGTCTACGATCATCCTTTGCATCCTTATACAAAGAGTTTATTATCAGCTGTGCCTTTGCCAGATCCAATGTACGAACGCAATCGTCATCGTAAACCATATGATGATAGCATCGAACATGACGGTAAAGAACGTTCCTTAAAAGAAATTGTTCCTGGACATTTTGTTTTGGCTACTGACGAAGAAGTTTCGTTATACCAAGCAAGTGCTGAAGAATACAACGAAAAATAATCAAAATAAAAAAGTCATGTTGGCTAATTAGCTAGCATGGCTTTTTTTGTAACCTATTACAGTTGAGTGTTAAAACAGAATTGCGTCTGACTCCATTCCGGGCTTGCTGGTTGTGGAACGCTGCCGACACTGATTGAAGCCTTTTTCCAAAAGTCTTCAATACAGGTCTTATTGTAAGTGCTAAAGCACTAACAATAATTTGGCGGCTGACAACCACGCCCTCCATTCCGTCTGGAGTTGAGGTGGAACATTTCATCTTTGTTAGTGGTTAAGCCAATTTTAGCGGGACTAATCAACTTGATTTGAATTGCAACGATAACTGAATAGCAAATCAAAAAGCTAGTTTGACACTCCTCTGGTTTTATCCAGAAAAGTTGTCAAACGAGCTCATTAGTTTATTGCAATTTGTTTTTCAATTAGTGGTGATCAATTCAGTTAGTTTCCACGGGTGGTTGCTGGGCGATTGGCGTCAGCTGTGAAATTATTCTTGGCGATTTATCGCTTAGAATAAGCCTCGCATTTAAGATTGTTGCGCTAGCAATAAGCTCAAATCGATGGCCACAGCATTCCACGCCCTCTAAATCGCCCAGCAACCACCACCATCAATGAGGAAGGTCTAAACGCCATCTAGCTTGCTTCAATTAGATTCGCAGTAATTACTGCTCGTCCTGCCAACGACTGATCATATCAGCTGCTAGTGCTAAACTAACGGCAGCATCAGCTGAAATATTTTCTTGGACAAGTTCAAAGTCACTAATAACAACTACGGCACCAATTACTTTCAGGCCATAAGTCAATAAATGTAAATCTTTCCGTGCCGAATAACCACCGGCAAAATTGTCCTCATGATTATAACTAAAGTGAATTTGCCGCTGGGTAATTGAACCATCAACGTGGTTAATTAATACCCGATCCTGCAAATGTGTTAATACATCGCGTTCACCTTGTAACGTCAATTTATGATCAGATAACTGTTGATAATAATCTTCCTCAGTCATGGCCATAATTTCTGTAACTGGCTTCTTAAATATCTTAAGTTGGTCAATAATTTCGTAAACCTTATTCGGATCAAATTTAACATGTTGGGCAATAATGTCATCTGTGTTCGTTTGTAACCAATCCGCGTATTGTTTAATTGCATCTCGTTCCATAACGAGCCTCCTTATCCATCTTTGAAACCTATCTCTCTTATTCTACTTGTCTCGAGGCCCAGACACAAGTGTTCAAGTTTAAAGTGAGCATCCGACTTTTTAATTAGCAGACTAAGATAAATCATTCATTAAAATAAATAATAGCTTAAATTTCGCACAACCATCCGCTTCGTTAACCAGGACTAACTAGTTATGGTGATGCCTACTCAATTCTGAGGCAGTTTAAAATATCGTTAGTGACAGTTTTAATCACTTTAATTCAGGCCATAAAAAAGCATGGGCCGTTGCAAGCGGCTCATGCGATGATCATAACGATTAGAAATCAGTTCTTATTTGATTGCCACCGGCTTTTTTGGCCTGATAAGTGAGCTGATCGACCTGGTCGAAAAACTCCTTAGAAGTGTAATTATCAGGATGAACCTTAGAAATGCCGGCAGAGAAAGTTAAATCAATTTCTTGGCCCTTATAGATGAAGTCTTCATCACGAATCACATTAAGCATGCGCTGACCAACTGCTGCCGCCGAACCCGGCTCAGTTTCGTTAAAAACTAGGGCAAATTCTTCACCGCCAATTCGATATAAGGCAATATCCACATTTTTGGAAATCATTTGGCTAATAATTTGGCAAAAATGAATCAGAATATAATTCCCGGCTAAGTGACCATAAGTATCATTGATTGACTTAAAATGATCTAAATCAAGAATCATCATGCATAATGAAAGATCTTTTTCTTTAGCTCGTTGAAAGGCATGTTCAACGTTCAAGTTAAACGCGTGGTAATTCAAAACTTGTGTCAAACCATCGATAAAGGCCTCTTGCGTTTGTTTGAAAATAACTTGTTGATTCTGTTGTAGAAAATACGTGACGATATACGGAATACTGACCAAAATAACCATTTGGATCAAATATTCGCCAGTTTGACCAACTGATAATTGATAACGCGAACTGTAAGGCGCATAAATGAAAGTCGCAGTCCAAAATATCAGGCCAACTAAATTATATAAAAGCAACCGCCACCAGGGCTTAATATTGCGGCCATAGCCAATCACCATGATCAAGGCAAAGAGAATGGCATAGGAAACAATATAGGCAAGCACGTATGGTTTAATGCCGTATAAAACGACGTACGTCACTGCCGCTGCATCAAATGCTACCGTGACAACATCGGGACTAACATACATCATCACTAAAATAAGAAACGATATTTTAATATTCGTAAAAGCTAGGGTATCACTAGTTGTGTTGAAGTACTGGAAAATCAGCATATAGACGGCTACCAATGAGAAAAAGGCCATGGCCAGCGAACGGAGCCGCCAATCCATCTTACCAACCCAGACTGCCTCATTTGAGTGTTTGGACATATAGATGTTGCTCACGAATTGGAAAATGAAAAAAACACCAAAAATCACAAGTAACTCAACTAGGACTAAAGTGGTTTTATCAACTTTAACCATAAAAATAATTCAACTCCATGAATAGTTAAGTAAGTCTGCCTAATTGGACGAAAAAGTACCAATCAAATCTTATATAAGAATTGATTAACCAAATATGAATAACACTCAATATGATACGCTCATTTCTTCGTTTAAGCAAAATTAAAATTATACATACATTAAATATTCCAATCTAGTGTTGAGTCTTAGCCGGGCAGTCACGGAGATGATCATCAATCATTCCCATTGCTTGTAAAAATGAATAAATAGTCGTTGGTCCTACAAATTTAAAGCCCTTTTTCTTTAAATCACGGGCGACTAAAACAGACAGTGGCGATTGCGTTGGCACTTCGGCTACGGTTTGCGGATAATTAATTTGGGGCACACCGTTCACAAAATGCCACAAGTACTCACTGAAGTGCTGAAATTCAGTTGTTGCTGGCAAAGCCAAAACTGCCTGAGCATTAGCCACGGTCGCTTCTAATTTACGGCGATTACGAATGATCGCTGGATCTTGCATTAAGCGTTCAATATCGGTAGTCGTCATTGCTGCCACAGTCTTAATATCAAAATGATGAAAGTCTTGCCGAAATGCAGCCCGCTTATTGAGTACCGTTTGCCAACTTAAGCCGGCTTGATAAGTCTCTAAGGACAATAGCTCGAACAACTTCTGCGAGTCATGTTCTGGTTGACCCCATTCTTGATCGTGATATCTTTTCATAGTCGCCGATGATAACGCCCAGGAACAAATTGCCATTGTTAATAACCTCCCCGAAATTTGTCAAAAATAAAAGGCCTGTAAAAGTGACTCACTCTTACAGACCCTCATCATCATAAAATTATTTTTTCTTCTTGCCTTGGAATTTATTATTTAAATCCGTCCGGACAATCAGCACATCACATGGTGCGTGGCGATTAACATATTCAGTTACTGAACCAACCAACACACGTTCAACGGCATTTAAGCCAGTTGCGCCAATCATAATCATGTCATTATGATGATCACGTGGGAAATCACGGGCAATGACAACTTTAGGATTGCCAAAACGAATATGAATGCCGATATCTTTTAAACCACTTTTTTCAATTGCAGCTGCTTTAAGGTTCTCCAAGTAATTCTGCGCATCTTCGGAGATTTGATAAATGGCATCCCCGGTTAAACTGCCACCATAGTTACCCACGAACTGCTTCGTATCTAACACCGTCAACAAATCCAAATGAGCGCCATTAGTTTGAGCAATTCGTTTAGCTTTATCAAAGGCCAACTCCGCCTCTGGTGAACCATCAACAGGAACTAAAATATTATGATATTCTTGTTCAGCCATTATTAGCACCTACTTTCTCTTCTATATATAAATGATAAACTCTACCCGCGATTAATTCAAGTTGGGCGAGCTGAGTCGCGTTAATAATAATCGATTCTTACCAAAAAAATACTTCTAGCCTTAAATCCTAGTAACGACGTATAAACAGAATCGGTTCTGACTCCATTGCGGGCTGCTTGGCGTGGAACGCGGCCGACGTTGATCTGAGCCAATGAAAGGCCAAAATTCAAAACCGTTAAAGCCTGATGATAGTCTTGAAACAGAAAAGGTTCTGACTCCATTGCGGGCTTGCTGGTTGTGGAACGCTGCCGGCATCGATTTGAACCAATTAAAGACCAAATTGTTTCAAATACGAGCCTTTGTCTAATTGCTAAAGCAATAAGACAAATTTGGCGGCTGACAACCACGCCCTCCA
>NZ_RHOU01000016.1 GCF_003946645.1 Lapidilactobacillus wuchangensis | reverse complement strand
TCTGAATCAGCAAGTACTTCATTAAGCGATTCTGAATCAACAAGTACATCACTAAGTGATTCTGAATCAGTAAGTACATCATTGAGTGACTCTGAATCAGTAAGTACATCATTGAGTGACTCTGAATCAGCAAGTACATCATTAAGCGATTCTGAATCAACAAGTACTTCATTAAGTGATTCTGAATCAACAAGCACATCATTAAGTGATTCCGAATCAACAAGTACATCAATGAGTGATTCTCAATCATTAAGTGATTCTGAATCAACAAGTACATCAATGAGTGATTCTGAATCAGTAAGTACTTCATTAAGCGATTCCGAGTCCACAAGTACATCGTTGAGTGATTCTGAATCAGCAAGTACATCATTAAGTGATTCCGAATCATTAAGCGACTCTGAATCAGCAAGTACATCATTAAGTGACTCTGAATCCACAAGCACATCACTAAGTGATTCTGAATCAGTAAGTACATCATTGAGTGACTCTGAATCAACAAGTACATCAATGAGTGATTCTCAATCATTAAGTGATTCTGAATCAACAAGTACATCGTTGAGTGATTCTGAATCAGTAAGTACATCATTAAGCGATTCCGAATCAGCAAGTACATCAATGAGTGATTCTCAATCATTAAGTGATTCTGAATCAACAAGCACATCACTAAGTGATTCCGAATCAACAAGTACATCAATGAGTGACTCTGAATCAGTAAGTACATCAATGAGTGATTCTCAATCATTAAGTGATTCTGAATCAACAAGCACATCATTGAGTGACTCTGAATCAACAAGTACATCAATGAGTGATTCTCAATCATTAAGTGATTCTGAATCAGTAAGTACATCATTGAGTGACTCTGAATCAGCAAGTACATCATTGAGTGATTCTCAATCATTAAGTGATTCTGAATCAGTAAGTACTTCAATGAGTGATTCTCAATCATTAAGTGATTCTGAATCAACAAGTATTTCAATGAGTGATTCTCAATCATTAAGTGATTCCGAATCAACAAGTACATCAATGAGTGACTCTGAATCAGTAAGTACATCACTAAGTGATTCTCAATCATTAAGTGATTCTGAATCAACAAGTACATCGTTGAGTGATTCTGAATCAGTAAGTACTTCAATGAGTGATTCTCAATCATTAAGCAACTCTGAATCCACAAGCACATCGCTAAGCGACTCGCTATTAAATCCTGGATCTGTAAGTGAATCCGAATCTGCTAGCACCTCTACTTCGACAAGCGTTTCTGATTCCGAATCGATGTCAACATCTGAATTATTAAGCACCTCTATCTCAGATTCTGAATCGACAAGTATGCAATCTGAATCCAATTCAAATAGTGGCAGCGAATCTGCAAGTCAGTCAGTAATACCTTACGTTTATGCTGATTTGAACCATACAACCGTTAAATACGATGGTCAGTTGGCAAGTCAACATGTTGGCAATGTTGCCATTACACCAAAATGGACTGATGGCACGACTGGCACAACAATTACGCTTAAACCAGAATGGATTATTGTTGATAACGATGATTCTAAAGTCGGGACTTACACTTATCATTTGAATGAAACTGGGGCTGAGGCAATCCTAGCTATGATTACTCGTTCTAATATGAGAATGTCAAGAATGGCACGGGCTGCTGTTGCAAGTGCTTTGCCTAATGGTGATGAGATTCCTAGTATTGCTGCCTTAATGGCAATGGAAGGATCCGTCACAATTGTGCAGACTGATGATGCCAATCATTTACCAGTCATTAATGCTCATGATATTGTGACAACTGTTGGTGAAACGAAGAAATTGAGTGATATTATTGATTCAGTTTCTGACGCAGCTCATCAGCCATTGGATAAATCAGTGGTTACGTCAAGTGATTTTGCTAATGTTGATTGGAATAAGCCGGGTGTTTACACGGTGACATTAACATTAACTGATCCAACAAGTAATCAAGTTATCACGAAGACTGTGACAGTAACTGTCAAGGCCGCAACAACTGATAACACTGGTAATGCTAATAGTGGCCAAGGAACCACGGAACATCTTTCAACTAATGGCGGTAATGCTGGCACAGTTATCTTGCCGAAGACTGGTAGTCGAAATACGACTAACAATACGGCTAAGATTGTTTACAGCAATGCAGCTACTAGCACTAATAAGGAACAATCACAGTCATCAACATTATTACCAAAGACTGGTGAACAACAGAATTCAGCATTGGCCGGCGTAGGTGCCGCGTTATTATCAATGTTAGGATTGTTTGGGATTAGTCGGCGGAAGCGTCATGATGACAAAAACTAGTATTAAAGATAATATTAGCTAACTGAAAAAGAGGCTTTTGAGAGTGATCTCAAAGGCTTCTTTTTTTGATTCAGACGATTGCTGGCTGATTGGCGACTATTCTCGTCAAATTACGGTATACTAAAATTATGGTTAAACAGATAATAGAGGAGGCGCTCTCGTTGAGCAAAAATGCTGTGGCATATACGGTCAATGGTAGTAACGATATTCAATTGGCTTCAGTTTCTTTAGCTTCATTAATCAAGCACTATCATCGGTCGGAACCCCTGGATGTCTTGATAATGGCCGATCATCTTAGTCACTTCGATAGCCAACTGTTACAAACATTGCCGCGTTGTTATCAACGTGATCAAATCAAGATTAGTTTGTGGACGCAGCCACCACTGATGAATCAAATTACTAATTATCAAAAGCAAATGATGATCAGAACTGATTTATGGCGCCTGTTCTTACCGGCAATTTTTTCTAAGTACGATCGAATTTTATATTTGGATAATGATACTTTAATTTATGATGATGTTAGTCGAGTCTTCGACTTCTGTTCGCCATTCGACGTGGTGGCAGCGGTGCCAGATTTTTACTATTATATTTTGGCTAATCAACCTGATGCTGAGGTTTTACCAAAGTTTGATTCAATGGCGCAATATATCAATTCAGGTATGCTATTATTTAACGTTCCCGAATTCAATCAGTTTTGTCCGGCGACTAAGCTGATTTCTGAAATAAATCAGCGGCAATATCATTATCCTGCGCAAACCATTCTTAATCGAGTGGCTGCTGGGAAAATCACTTATTTGGACTTAGCGTATAATTACCAAAAGGATGACAGCTGGTTGCGCTGGGCAACTGCCAATAACTCTGAGGCTGCTAATGAAATCAAGGCTGCCCGAGGCCATGTTAAAATACGCCACTTTATTGAGTATCAAAGTAATTCGCTTCCGTGGCAACATCTGGCGGTTTATGACCAGTGGGAAAATGATTTCTGGCAACAGGCAGCTGAAGTGCACCAACACTATTATCAAGAAAGCCAACGTTTAAAGTTAGAACGACGATAATAATTTCTAAAAATCTAGCAAGTCAGGATTTTTTACTGATGGCGATCCATTCATAAAAAAGGGACAGACAATTTATTAAATTGTCTGTCCCTTTTTGCGTTTAGTTGTTTAAAAAGTGTGGTTATCAAGTGTTTGCGGCTTAAGTTGTGTCTTTAAAATTGACACAAGTTCGGTTAAAGGATAGCCAATAGCCTTAATATTAAGCGGTAGGTCCTTTAGATTTGGGTGAGCCGCCATAAACTGATTGATGCGTTTAATTAATTGGTTGGCCTGTTGCTCTGGCTCTTGATAGTACTGATCCTCAATCCGCAAGAATAATTGCTGGTGTTGCGACGTCACGGGAATTGACCAGCTACCGGAATTGCGCCGGCCTACATAAATATCAACCATCGTTGCCTGGTCAGTGAGCAGACCAGTTGTTAACAAGTCGGGACTTATTTGTAGCTCAGTCGTGGCTAATTGTGAAGCCAAACCTAAAGCTAAATAATTAAAATGCAACTGTTGATTAGTGGTGGCAATCAGCTGAATTTGGTAACGACTTGCCTGTGCCGAATATTCGAAAGTACCACCAGTATGTGCCAAGAGAATTTCCTGCAAAATTAAGCCAGCATCATTATAGGTGGTTATTTTCAAGTAGACGGAATCCGCTGGTTGAGCTACAAGATTGGTAACTATTTGATAAGTAAGGCCTGATTTTAACAATGGTAGGCTGCCGTTAGCCCGTGTATTCTGGAAGTTACTGAAGGATTGCCAAGTATAAATACTGGTGCCAGGTGGTAATAGTGGGGCGGAATAATTAACACCATTCGATAAGTATTCGATTTTGGCGCCGTGGTTCTCAGCGAATAATAAATACTGACTCCAAGTTAGAATCGTTATCTCGTTCATTCGTTACACCTGCTTACGGTTGAAAGTATTAGCCATGGTATTCTCGTATTGGCGTAAAAACCATTTAACGATTCCTGGCGTATTATCATTATGACGACCTTCTAAACCTTGATAGAGAATTTTAATTAAGGGATATTTAGCTTTCAAAAAAGCGAAGAGCTCAGGAAATGCCGTGGCATCATAATCATCTTGTTTCATATAGGCGATTGCAAAAGTGGTCTTAGCAAAATCGCCGGCTTTGAAAATTTGCCAAAAGCGGTCGTTGAACCTTTTTTGAGCGGCTTCATCGGTATTACCTTCATGAAGCAATAATAAATCTAACGAGGTTGGAAATCCGTTCGGCCGTTCAAGCCGCTCGTGATGAGCAATTGACCCTAAATTAACTAGTGGCTTACCAACAATAACAGCAGCGGGACTTAATCTGGCCGCGTAGTAGAGCGCGCCAGTAGTGCCCATTGATAGGCCAGATAGCACCAGCTGGTCATTGGAAAAGTTGAGTAGATCAAGATAATGCTGAATCGCAGTAACAACTTGGTCCTCAAAGGCTGGGCTACCAAGATAAAAAGCCCCACCTTCTAGCCGTTCATCGGCGATGAGGAGATAAGGGACGCTGCCATCAGAAAGGTGGCTCATCATACCAGCCCCTTCGAAACCTTCAGCCGTTCGAAAACCACTAAAGTAAACATTTAACGGTGGTTTAAAATTACCGGGATCAAAATAAACAGCAATTTGGCCCCGTTTGTTCTGCTCGTCGGTAATCATTTGGGAGTTAACCAAATAATTACCATGACCAGGCCGGGCCTGACGCAGATGCAGTTCACGAACAGAAAATTCTTCGACCTCACCAGTTAAGAGTGCGGTGACATAGAAGACACAATTCTGGACGGTTTTGAATTGGAAAGGGCGCTCTAAGTCAGCTGCAGATAAATTGTAGGTTTGAATAACAGCATTTGTAGGCGAGTCAATTAAATATAGTTTGAACTGAACCTGACCGGTACCATTTAGTGAGAACTCTGGCCAAAATTCCATCGTCAGATCAGCGCCTAGGGACCAAGTCATCCGCCAGTTAAGTGCTTGTGTTGGTTTTGCTAGCGTGGTATTGGGCTTAAGTGTTAGTTCGCCTCGGCCAGTTTGACTGGCTTGCCCAGCAAAACGTGGCGTAATTTCAATATTTTCAAAGGCCAAGCGCAAGCCGTATTGGGCCCCGAAGAAAGTCTGATTGATTAGTTCGGTTAATTCGTGGTTGGAGGATAAATCGGTGGCGACTGCCTGCTTACGCTGTAATAGTGAGCTTGTAGCTGCTGAGAGTGATTCATTAAGATCGTAAATCAAATTATTTGCTGGTAATTTCATGAGTAATGCTGACATTTGGAAAACTTCAGAGTGCCGCCCAAGAATATAAACGGCTCCAGAGAATTGACCTTGAAACTGGCCGTTTTCAAATAACGTGGCTAACATTTTTTCAACGTCGTCCTTGGCAGCAAGTGGTAAATAAATAAATTTAAAAATCTGCTTCAGGTGGTCATCAAATTCTAAACGACTGCCACCTAGTTGAACAATTGCAGTATAGCGTGCCATATTAATGCGACTCCTTTTGTAAATCAGCGGTCATTTGCTCAACTAGGGCTTCACTGGAGAATTGTTGGATTTTATCAACATTGGCGACTAACGCCTCATTCCAATGATTTAATGATTTCAGGAAATAATCAAGTGCGGCTGTGAGTTGACTGTCACGGGTAATCAGGTAACCATTTTTTTGATGTTCAACAAACTGCGATTCGGCTGTGTTAATTTGCGGGATACCGGCACTAACGGCTTGAACTTGTAAATAAACGTTGGGCTCAGCAGCAAGATCGACTAAGATTCGGGCTTGCTGTAATTGTTTTTTGTAGAAGGCGATAGTTGTGTTGCGGTTAATTTGAATCCGAGCGCTGACTCCAGCAACCTTGATGAGTTTTGGCCATTGTTTAGCTTGACTGCGAATTTTAGCTTCCTCAGCCATTGATTGCATGAGTTTGTGTTCTTGGCGGGCTTGCAAATAACGCTGCACCCATAAGTAGTCCGGCGAGTTTAAATCAATGTCATAGAATTGTTGGATTTCTTG
Source organism: Lapidilactobacillus wuchangensis (assembly GCF_003946645.1). Taxonomy (GTDB): domain Bacteria; phylum Bacillota; class Bacilli; order Lactobacillales; family Lactobacillaceae; genus Lapidilactobacillus; species Lapidilactobacillus wuchangensis. The sequence continues at coordinate 41,381 of NZ_RHOU01000016.1, read as the reverse complement.
ATTAATAACTGTTTGTGTTGCTTGAACGAGTTGATCATTGGTCACGTTGACGACTAAACCAACATCTGTTGCGGTTAAAACTTCGTGAATGATCGTTCGTGTTAATTCTTGCAGTCGCGTTGCCGGCATATTAGTAACATGCCAGAAAATCAGCTGCTGCTCAAGACTATTACTATCGCCTAAGGCTAAGCTTGAAGCAAATGGGGAAATTAATTTTGTTGGCGGTAGTGGCGCATGACGTTGTTGCGTAAAGAGCGTTAATTGTTGTTCCGCCTGTCGCGATGGCAGGGCCATTGGAATTGGATTTTGCAGGATTTGAGGGAATTGTTCTAGATTACGAAGTGGCTCGCGGTCCCAAAGATAACGCAGTGGCCAAGATTTTTGTAGTTGCGTGGTTAATGGCAGAATATCGTGATTGAGCGGCGCAATCAAGGCAACAGGTTGGTTCAGTGCACAATCATTTAAAAATTGAGTCGTCACTTCAGCAACAACCGCGGCTAAAGTTGGATAAGTACTTTTGCTAAATCGTGATTGGGCTGCTTTGGCAATCTGAACTTGCTCACCTTGCACGTCATCAATTGTTAAAACAATTTCGCCCCAGGCATTAAAAAGCTCAGTTGTCTGATGATCGGCAATCTGGGTTCGCCGAGTTAAGAAACCACGTGAATCATAGCTGTTAATTTGTGTTGGTTGATTGTCGTGATAATAAGTGACGTGACTGACGACTAAATTAGCAAACATTTTAACAGTGGCCATTAGTTGATCGCCAGCATATAAGGAAACTCCACCGGGCATGTAAACCCGCTCCCAATCAGGATTGAGTGGGAGGTCTTCGAGGGCCAGCGGTTTGCCAACTGTGATCTGAATACCTTGAATTTCATCTAGCGCTTGCCAGTAAGGACACGTCAATAAGCCAAATTGATTTAATTGCAGGGATAAGTTGGGTAAAAAAGTAGTCGTTAATAACGTGACTGGCTTTTCTTCGCTGATCAACATTTGGAGCTGGTTCAAAATCGCATCATAACCAAGATCCAAAGTGTCGTTAGACCAAGTAGGTATCAAATAAAACATAATTTCCCTCCAATAACGCTAGCTCGCATCAATCAATAATTAAGCCCATTAACAATCGCTGATCGTCAATGAGAGTTAACTCACTCTAAAGCATTAACCAATATCCCCAATATCAGTTAAAAGTTAGTGAGTTAATTAAAAATAAATACCATTGTTAATTTAATTGTGTCACGTTGATTAAGTAAAAGCAATGCTAGCAACGGTTTTAAGACAATTAAATCAGGATGATGCCAGTCGTTTTGAGTCCGTAGAAAACCACTGGCCATTGACTATCAGAAATAACCAATTTATTTAGAAAATTGCTTTTTGCTGTAAGCTAAAAATATCGAGCAACCTGATAAAACAGGCTGCTCGGTATGCAGTTTGACGAATTTATTTGTGGTGTTGGGGGTAACATCTTATTTTGAGTCATGTTCACGATGCCATTCTTTGATCTGCTCAAGTCGCGCCTTGAACCGATCCTCGTGGCCTTGGGTAGTTGGCTCGTAGTAAGTGTGCCCAGCTAAGGAATCTGGCATGGTTTTCATTGTGGTTAACTTGTCTTTGGTGTCATGGGCGTATTCGTAATTTTTACCGTAATCGAGCTCTTTCATCAATTTGGTTGGAGCGTTACGAATTTGTAACGGTACTGGTTCGTCGATGGTTGCTTGGACATCTTTGGCGGCCGCGGTAGTCGCTTGATAAATGGCGTTGGATTTAGGCGCTAGTGATAAATAAGTGACCGCTTCAACGAGATGGACGTTGCATTCCGGCATGCCTAGGAATTGGCAGGCTTGGAAAACATTGATGCAGAGATTAAGCGCATTTGTATCAGCCAAGCCAATATCTTCGCTGGCAAAACGAACTAGGCGGCGCGCGATATATAATGGATCTTCGCCACCAGCCATCATTCGTGACAACCAATAAATCGCTGCGTCCACATCGCTGTTGCGCATCGACTTGTGTAACGCCGAAATAATATTATAATGTTCGTCACCGTTTTTATCGTATAACACGAACTTACGATTGATCAGCTGTTGCAGATTATCCAGAGTTATCGTGATTGTTTCGCCAGATTTGTCGCCGTTAAGGACTGCCATTTCCAAAGTGTTCAAAGCCATTCGGGCATCACCATTTGCAAAATTCGCAATTGCTTTAATTTCCTGATTACCAATCTTGATGGTGACTTTAGGAAAAGCTTGCGGATCCTGCAAGGCCTGCTGCAATAACTGAACAATGTCATCAGTGGTCAGTGCCTTGAGCACGAAAACTTTGCAACGCGATAACAACGCTGAATTCACTTCAAAGGAAGGATTTTCCGTGGTCGCGCCAATTAAGGTAATGCTGCCTTGTTCTACATAAGGTAGGAAAGCATCTTGCTGTGCTTTATTGAAACGATGAATTTCATCAACGAAAACAATGGTCCGGCTGCCAATTTCACGGTCGGCTTCAGCTTGTCGCATAATTTTTTTGATCTTGCTAATGCTGCTATCAACGGCACTAAAGCTAAGAAAGCTGGCCTTCGTTTGCCGCGCAATAATTTCCGCTAAAGTTGTTTTACCCACGCCTGGTGGTCCCCAGAAAATCATTGAGGGTATTTGATCGTGTTCAATTAAGTCGCGTAGGATTTTGCCAGGACCTAGTAGTTGCTGTTGACCAACGAATTGGGATAAAGTTTGCGGGCGGACCCGATTAGCCAGTGGGGTACTGGCTGTATCTGCTGTAAAAAGTGAGCCTTGTTCCATGAGTTGTCACCTCCAAAGATGCTATTCTTATTATACCGTTATTTGCGAGGCAAACAAACGTTCGAACTGAAATCGGGTATAATTAAATTTGGACACGAACTAATTTTATGGAAAAATGATTTGGGGGAAATTATGGCATTTAAACAAATTGATTTAGATAATTGGCCACGACAAGAGATTTTTAATCATTTTATGGATTTAGGGACAACTTTTAACTTGACGCGCCGCTTGGATATTACGATCCTAACGGAAATAATGAAAACAGATCAGGTTAAATTATATCCCGCTTTAATTTATACAATTACCCAAACAATGAATGACCGCGTTAATTTCCGACTTGATTATAATCAAGCGGGAGAATTCGGTTATTGGGAAGAACTACAACCGTTATATACCATTCTTAATCCAACGACGAAATTGTTTTCTGGAGTTGTAACGCCGTTATCAGCAACGTATCGCCAATTTCAAAGCGCTTATTTGGCGGATGTCGAACAGTATCGTCAGTCGCAGCAACTGTTTCCTCAGGGAGTAGCACCTACTAATATTGTCAATATTTCCATGATTCCTTGGACTGACTTTTCCGCGTTTAGCTTGCAGAATGCTCATGAGCCTAATTATCTGCGGCCAATTGTTACCATCGGCCAATTTGAAAAGTCCGCTGGTCGGGTACTTCTGCCGGTAGCCTTACAGGCGCATCATGCCGTGATTGATGGTTATGATGCCGCCTGGTTCTTCAATCAGTTACAAATACGATTGACTAATTTTCTAACTGAATTAAGTAAATAATTTCGGGTGTTTTGGCGAAGATTCTCCATGGTCCCCTGATTAGTTGTCGCCTATAATAGCCTCAGAAGATTAGGAAGTGGAGAGTTTATGAATTTAACTGAAAAATTTGCCTACATGGCTACTGGTAAGCCATACAATGATTTAGATCCTAAGTTAACCCAGTTGCGTGACGAAGCAACTTTAAAGACCAATGCTTTGAATCGCGAAAACGATCCAGATAAAAAGGAAATCTTACTTAGAAGCTTAATTGGTGCCGCCGGTGAAGCACCATTTATCAATCCCAATTTCCGCTGCGAATTTGGTCGGAATATCTTTGTTGGCGATAATTTCTATGCGAATTATGATTGTGTGATCCTTGACGGTGCCGCGGTCACTATTGGTGACAACGTTTTGTTTGGGCCCAAAGTAGGCCTTTATACAAGTAATCATTTATTTGATGCCACTGAACGGCGGGCTGGTGGTTGTATTGCTAAACCAATTACAATCGGCAATCGCTGCTGGTTAGCTGCCAATGTCAGCGTTACACCCGGCGTTACGATTGGTGACAACACAATTATTGGTGCTGGCAGCGTGGTAACGCATGATATACCGGCCAATGTGATTGCGGCAGGGAATCCATGTCGCGTGATTCGGGCAATTACTGACGCCGATCGCACCGGCTTTGAAGCAAACAGTGTCCAATGGCCATAAACTGAGTGAATAACTTGAAATAAAAAAGAATCACGATACCGCCAACATGGCGATTACCGTGATTCTTTTTGTGTATTTGCTTCAGTTTTTATGAAGATCAATTTGCTGAGCCGCACAATAGTCTTGAATGATTTGCCGATGAGAAGCGACTAAATTAGTGGGTAAATCGGTCAGCGCATACCACTGAAATTGTTGTGACTCCTGATCGTTGACCTGCGGTTGTTCAGTGACTGGCTGGTAGGCATAGGCGCTAATAACGGAGTAGAAAATATCACCATTAGGCGCAACAGCACGGTGGTCAGGTCCTGAATAAGTATTAATAAATTGTAATTTATCCGTCTCAAGAATTAAGTCGCTTTCTTCCTGAACCTCACGTAAAACAACATCGCGAGTGGATTCGCCTAATTCCATTAAACCACCTAAAAGCCCCCAACGTGCTTGCGGTTCGGCGCGCTGTTGAAGTAATAATTGTTGTTGGGCGTTGAATAATAAGACACAACTGCCATTTAGAATTAAAGGCTGATGGCCGATCAAGGCGCGTAAGTCGGTAACATAACTCAAAAACTTCACCTTCTGAAAATAAATAATCAGCGTTATAACGCTGACCCAACGATTGCTGACCAGTAGACTACTGTTACAAACGCTGGTGGGCAAAAATTCGACTAGCTAGGAAGGTTAGCAGCAATCCCAGGCCAACAGTAATCAACATTGCCGGCCAGTAATCAGCAACACTATTTTGCCGTTGGAGAAAATCGAGATTTTTACTCATTAGGCTTAAAGGATTGTAGTGAACAGTCTGTTTGAAAAGGTTGATCAAATAGAGCACGATCATCATAAAAATTTCAATCAGTAAACTCTGATAATTACTGCGAGTGATGGTGGATGCAAACACAATAACGCCAGCAATGAAGCAGCCTAATATTAAAAGTGGTAAGAACGCTAAGACTGGATGTGGTGAGTGATTATCAGGAAAATAAAACGCCGTATAACCCCATGTCACCAGAAAAGAAAGACTGTTCAGACTGAGCCACTGCCCTAATAAAATGAGCCATTTACTCCATATAACGGCGTTACGCGACAAACCTTTCGTGACCAAGTTGACCAGAGTATGTTGACTGACTTCATGATTAACAATGCCAGCAAAAATCATCATAAACAAATAAATGCCAATTTGACTGATGTTTTTGTAAAACTGGGTCCAGGAATCAAGTGAGGTTGGCGCCGGCAGACTTAATTTACCGGCCAGATTACTCATTTTTAGAATTTCTGGCGTTAGTTTAGCCATTAAGGGATTCATGATCCCAAAAATGACGAAAACAATTAACATAATCGGCAGTTTCCAAGTTCGCCAAGTTTCACGTAACTCTTTTTTAAACAGAATCAATATCATGTTGGTTGCACCACCTTCAGGAAGATTTGTTCAAGCGACGGTGCGACTTGTTCGATTTTAAGCGGGATCAAGGTTTGTTGCGTGAGTGCTTCTAAGACGGCGGTCCAAGTTTGGTTGTTTTCCTGGGCGTCTGGAATTGTAATCACACTAGCATCTGTGGTGATTGCGTCTTTAGCCAAACTTGGATTTTGTTGGAGCCATTGGGCCAATGTTGCTGCTTCCTGGGCAGTTGCCATGGTGATTTGCAGTAATGGCTGCGCATATTGCTGTTTCAAGGTTGCTAAAGAACCAACGGCGCGTAATTGCCCGTCATGGAGAATGCCCACTTGGTCGCAGATACGCTCAACATCTGGCAGGATATGCGTTGAGAACAAAATTGTCGTTTGCCCGCGTAAACTGGCTAATAATTCGAGAAATTCTTGGCGCCCTTGAGGATCTAACGCCGAAGTTGGCTCATCGCAGATTAACAATTGGGGCCGATTTAGTAAGGCTTGGGCAATGCCTAGTCGCTGTTTCATACCTCGGGAAAAGCCATTAATACGTTGCTTGACATTGGCTAAACCAACCAATGATAACAATTCGTCGATGCGTGAGCTTTGCTGGCGCGCCGGAATTTTAGTGATCTGCGCACACAATTTGAGATATTCTCGCGGCGTTAAATAATTGTAAAAGGCGGGCACATCGGGTAAATAGCCAGTAAAGCGATTAGTCGGTGTTTGACCAAAATGAACTAGTTCGTGATTGATCTCAATTTGGCCGCGGTCACTTTTTTCCAAGCCTAGCACTAGTCGCATGGTGGTCGTTTTACCGGCGCCATTTTCACCGACAAAGCCGAAAATACTACCTTGAGGAACGACTAAGTTAAGATCATGGAGCACTTGTTTGCTACCAAAACTTTTATCGAGATGCTTAATTTCTAGCATGTTCATTCGTTTTTACCACGGCCGAACGCAAAGTAAATAACCGGGCCAATGATTTCAAAAACGATCACAACGATCAACCACATGACCTTGTTGCCAAAACGGTAGTGTGGGTGGCGTAGCACGTGAATCACCGCGGCAATCATTAACCCTAATTCTAAAATGAGTAGTGGTAATAATAACGGCCAATTGTCGAGTAAAACTTGCGCATTTTTCATTTTATGACACTCCTTGTTTGTTGTTAGCTTTGACAGCAGCAATTTCGATACAATAATTAGTTTGATGACAATGAGGACATTTTAATTTACGGGCCTTGAAATTATGAGCAGCGATAAACATTTGCCCGAATTTAGGCTGGAAAATGGTTTGGCAATTAGGACAAACAAAATTAATCTCGCGGAAATAATAGTAGGAAATCCAAATGGCGAGGCCGACCACCAACACCATGCCCCCAATAAACGGGATCCAGTTTTTAGTTTGCAAAGCATAGATTAATCCGGAAAATTCAATTAAATCGAGGACCACACCAAGTAGAATCATATGACGATGCACCTGATGCAGCTGCCGCTTTTGAGCGAAGAGTTGTTCAATATCAGTTTGCGAAGTAATTGGTTGTGCCGCGGTATCGGGAAGTTCGTGACGAATCTGTTCGATGCGCTTGATTTTATCTGTAGCGGCGTTACGTTCGGCTTTTAAATGCCGTAGTTGCTCATCTAATAAGAGACTGAGTGTTTTATTTGCCTGCTGACTAGTAATGATTTCTTGAATGGATTTTAAGGAAAGATTCATTTCTTTGAGCAACAAAATTAATTGCAGCCGGTCCAAATCGGCATCAGAATACTGACGGCGGCCGCCTTCAGTTACAGTGCTAGGACGTAAGAGCCCCCGCTGATCATAATATTGTAGGGTCCGTACGGAAACCTGGCCTAATTTGGCGAGTTCGCCAGTTGAATATGTGGTCACAAATTTCACCTCTTTCCACAAGTGTAGCTGGTGACGCAAGGTCATTAGCAAGTAAAAGTTGCATTTTCGACTTAAAAATAGTACATTATCTTTATAGACTAACAATTAGTAAGTATAAACTAACGAGGTAGACAGATGGACTTACATTTAACTAAAAAAATCGCCCTAATTACTGGTTCAACCAAAGGAATTGGTAAAGCAATCGCCATTGAATTGGCTCGTGAAGGTGCTGATGTGATCATCAACGGCCGCCGTGATGCCGAAGTGCAGGCAGTTGTTGCTGAATTACAGGCCGACTTTCCCCAGGTCACGATTCAAGGAGTGGCGGCCGATTTAGCCAAGACTGCTGACCAGGAGCGTTTATTTACTGAAATTCCTCACATTGATATTTTAATCAATAATATGGGAATTTTCCAACCTATGGATTATTTTGAAATTGATGATGCGACCTGGAATAAGTTTTTCGAGGTCAATGTCTTGGCCGGCAACGCTTTAGCACGTCACTACTTACCGAAAATGTTGCAACAAGATTTTGGCCGCATTATTTTCATTGCTAGCGAAGAAGCGGTTATGCCATCAGGTGAGATGCCACAATATAGCATGACCAAATCCATGAATTTGTCGTTGGCGAAGAGTTTGTCTAAGCTGACAGTCGCAACCCATGTGACAGTCAATACCATTATGCCGGGCTCAACGTTGACTGAAGGCGTTGCTAAGATGTTGCATGATATGTATGCCGACACCGATTTGCCTGAAGACCAATGGGAAGCAGACTTCATGAAAAACCATCGCTCACGTTCACAAATTCAACGTCTAATTCGCCCTGAAGAAATTGGCCGCTTCACAGCCTTTGTCGCCAGCCCAGACCACGGCGCCTTTTCCGGCGAAGCACTCCGTATGGACGGCGGTTTAGTACCAACAATTTTTTAGCGCCGGACATTTTGAAAACATATGATTTGAATCAGAACTAATTGACGGAACCAAATTTGGATAACATAAAAAGCGGTGCGACAATCTCTACTAAAATAGAGATTGCCACACCGCTTTTGTGTTGCTGTTCAAATATTATTACTAATTGAAATGCGTTAACAAATCACACCAGTACTGCCTTAAGCACTGACTACAATAAAATGCACGAACTCAACTTCAGGCGGAATGGAGGACGTGGTTGTCAGCCACAGAAATAGACTGTGACATAGGTTTAGATATTTGCGGCAATACTTACAATGACTGCATTGATTGCTAGCAAAGCTAAAGTGAACTTCCTTAACTCCAGACGGCGTGGAGGGATCTTGGCGTCAGCCGCCAAATTGTTCTTAGTGGCTGGGCCACTTAGAACAAGGCTTGTATTTGAGATTGTTGTGGAGCAATAAGCTCAAATCAATGCCGGCCGCGTTCCACGCCAAGCAGCCCGGAACAGAGTCAGACTCAATTCTGTTTCAAAAACTTCACTAGATTTTAATGTCTGTGAATTTGATTGATGATCAGCCGCAATCGATCCTAGTCATTCAAAGTAAATTGCAACTTCATTTGCCCTTCGCCAAGACTCAACATTTGCCCTAACAACTTATTAGCGTTGGCTTGCGTTAAATTGGCCATTTTTTCATTGACGCTGGCCAAGTAGCCTTGCAAATCAGCTTGACTAGCAGCTTTAGCATCAGCTTCGTGTTGTAAATTACGGCAGGCAGCTACACTGTGTTCTTCAAAGAGATTCTCTTGATCTTCGTACAAACCAAAGTTGCTGTCACCAATCAAAGCCATCACGTTGCTCAGCCAATACATCTTGGTGGGATCACATTCGCCAGTAGTCCCGCGATAATTCTCAGGCGTATCAAGCACATTCGCATAGAAAGGTACCACTGAATTGAACGTGTTAGGACCAAAAGCTAGCCAGTGAATAGCAGCAATTTCAGCCGGTACGTCATTGCGAATTTGCAGAATATGCAATTCTTGATTACGGTTAATGCCAATTGGCCGATATTGTTTCTTTTGGGCTTCGGTGCCTGTGCCGTAAGGGTCGAACGGTGTGTTTTGGTAGTGCGAGCTCAAAACAAACTTAATATCTTCAACACTGATTTTCCGGTCGGTCCGGCAAATGAATGGCAAATCTTGGTCATCAGGTTCGGTGTTGAATTCAGGATTGAAGTATTTTTGCACGTACCAAGCACGAGCGTTGTTGTAACGCGTATCTTTAATCGTGGCACTGCCAAAAATATGCCGTAAATTAACTTGGTCGCGGTCAGGATTCAAATGGTTTTTCTCGATTAATTCGGGCAAGTCAGCGGCGAACAAAGTGTCATCAGAGTCAAAATCAAATTGGTCAATGTTCAGCCGATTTGGTGCAACCACGTAAGCATCATCAGGAATCCGAATTGCTGCCCAGTGATGGCCACCGATTGACTCGAAATACCAAACTTCTTCATTATCGGAGAAAGCCATGGCGTTCATTTCGTAAGTGCCATATTTTTCAAGGAAGGCGCCTAAACGTTGGACCCCTTCGCGAGCTGAATGAATATAAGGCAACACGATTGTTGTGAAATCTTCTTCGCCAACACCTTCGTCGACTAAGGAATCCACGCCTAAAATCCGCGAGTTGCTAGTAATCGTTTCAGTTGCAGTCATTGCTACGTTTTCGCTGTTGATCCCAGCTGCGGCCCAAATTCCGTGGCCATCAGTGGCATCAGGTGTTGATGTGTAGCGTAAGGGATTGTCTGGTAAATCGAAATTAACTGGGCTTAAAACTGCCTGATAGTGCCGTGGTTGATCATCAGGGTTAACGACGACAAATTTTTCGGGATTAAGTGGGGCATAGCCGTCCTCATTGCGGGCGATAATTGTTGAACCATCGAGGGATGCCTTTTTTCCAACTAAGAATGTGGTACAAGAACCTTTGATACGTTTCGTCATAATTGTTGCCTCCAGTAGAAAAAGTTTACTTACTTATTGTAGACTTTTCCTTGAGCAATTGCGACTAGCTGCTTCTGCGAGAAAATTCGGTATAATAGGGTTGATTAGCAGGAGAGGATGAGTCCATTATGGAGATTACAATTAGTCCAGAACTACAACGTCTTTGCCCAGCAGCACGTTTGTTAACGCTGCATTATTCGACCAAAGTCACCGCGGCCAACGAATTATTGACCAGTACCTTAGATGATAAAATCGCCAGCTTAGCCGCCAAAATTACCTTGCCAGAAATAGCAAAATTTGCGGAGATTGCTGCGACCAGAACCGCTTATAAAGCTTTAGGTAAGTCGCCCTCACAATATCGCAATGCTGCTGAAGCGATGTTGCGGCGAGTGATCAAAGGTCAGGGACTTTATCGCATCAATAATGTGGTTGACTTAAATAACTTGATTTCAATCAGTAGCGGTTGGTCAATTGGTTCTTATGACTATCAACAAATTCAAGGACCGATCATTTGGCAACGCGCCCCAGAAAAGTCGACTTATGCGGGCATCGGGAAATCAACGTTGAATATTGAATTTCTGCCAACATTGGCCGATGATCAAGGCCTGTTTGGCAATCCAACTAGTGATAGCCAACGAACAATGGTCACCGAACAAACAACCGAAGTGCTAACCGTTCTGTATACTTTCTCTGATCAGGCCGATCTGAACGAACTTGGTGCTGATTACCGCAATTACTTGCAAGAAATGTTGGGCGTAAGTGATGTTGAAGTGGCAGTGATTGAAGGCTAGTTCGAATCTTTAGACTGAATAGCAAATAACCGATTGACTAAAAGGCCAGTCGGTTATTTTTTTGTTTAAAAAATCGCATTTTTACAACGAAAAGAATCAAAAACAAAACCGGAAAATGGCAAAAGTAATCTTTTCGTAATAAAAAAGTAAAATAAAGCACTTTTACTATAAACTTTGTAACTTATTTGTAATACTATTGCAATGTAAACGGAAACAATCATTATTTGGATCATTCTTCAACAAATGATTGTGGGCAATTTTGGGTAGAAAAGGGGTTTTAAAATGTTTCGCCAATCAGGATAGAACATAAGGCATCATTAGTGCTTATTATTTGATCACATTATTTCAGGTGAAGAGAACTTATTCAATGGTTTAATAATGAGGAGTAATAAAAATGCGAAAAATTACACGCTATTGTGTCTTAGCATTAGCAATTTTAGGGTTAAGCACCAATCTAGTGGGCTGTGCGAATAACAGCCATCATTCAGCAGCAATTAAAACAGCACAGGTAACGAAGATCCCCACTAAGAAGCAGACAACGAAAAAGAAAGTTAGCAAAGCAACTAAAAAAACAGCAACGACTAAAACTGATGCTGCGGCAAAGGTTACTAAATCAGTTACCGATTCGCAAACAGCAGCGCCGGCGACAAAATACAGTGCACCTGCGTCGAATCGTCAACAAATCAGCGTTGCGGCACCAAAGCCAAGTTCAAATAATGCTAACACGGGGATTAAACAAAATAACCCTGCAACCATTTCCGAGGCTGAACAATTTCGCCAGGCACTAATTAAGCAGTTGCCGAATAAATACAGTCTAGCTGGACTATATGCAGTTCCTGATGAAGTGATTACGGCGGCCATGAATCAAACTGATCGCCAGAATTTGGATGCTGTCGGTGAAATTATCGCCGAGCAATATCCGAAAGTTTTGCTGGCCTATACTTTATATTCAACACCACAGGAATTTCGACTCGGCATTGTTAAGCAAATGCCTGGTGTTTATCTGTTAAGTGAACTGGAAAAAGTTCCCGATAGTGTCGTTTGGTCAGCAGTTCAAACCGCTGGTGCGATGGGCGGCGATTTAGGCACAATTGGTAACATTATTGATCGGCAATATCCACAAGTTTTAGTCAATGGCCAGGCCTACCTGAATGCCGAGACTGATCGCCATATTATTTTTGATGAGATGCCCGGTTATTATTCTTGGTCAGAATTAGAAAAGATTGCTGATGATGTGGTTGTTAGAGCAGTTTGCGCAACGGCCAAAATGGGTGGTGATCCAGGTGTGACTGGTCAAATGCTGGCCAAATACTATCCAAGTATTATTTTAAAGAATGATAATCACGCTTTAGCTGAATCCTATCGGCAAACGATTCTGGCGGTGAACGGCAGCACCCATTGTTCTGCTGCTGAACTAGCCAAGATTCCTGATGGTGAAATCATTGACGCAACTTATGGCTCGATTAATATTGGCAGTGATCCCGGATATTCGCTAAGTTTGTTGGCGCAAGATTATCCCAACGTTAAAATTACTAACGAAGCTTAAATAAAATAAAAAAATAGGTTGTTCTTATCTGTTTGTTTTCAAAATTGAGTTCGGTTGTTCCAGAAGCCAACTGAACTAACGGAGGCTAAAATGACACCAATAAAATAGAGTGTGACAAAAGGCGGTTAGCCGGTGAGCAATAATGCAAAATAACGCGTAATTCGTCAGTGACGAATTGCGCGTTATTTTATCGTTAAACGAAACCGGTTGTCTTTTGGGAACACGTTTAGACCGGCTAAAGTTCGGTTTTATTTTATCAAATGGTCGCTTGTTTTTTAAGCAAACAACTTTGTAATGGCCTGATAATCCTCATCACTCAAATTGACGGTCATTGCTTTGGCGTTGCTGGCAACTTGGGCGACTTTTTTGGCACCGGGGATGACGACGGCGATGTCGGGATTCTTGATGTACCAAGCGAGAACTAATTGAGCCACAGTGACTTGGTATTTCTCCGCTAGTGGCTTTAGTTGGTCAACAGTGGCAACGATAGCGTGGAAACGTTGGCCTTGGAAATCAGGATTATCGTGGCGAATGTCGTCGGCTGGGAAAGTCATTTCTTGCTCATATTTACCAGTCAGTAAGCCAGAAGCCAGTGGGAAGAAAGGCACGAAGCTGATTTGATTTTCCCGTAAATAGGCGAAGCGTTCAGCAGCCATTTCCTGGTGGAGCAAGCTGTATTGTTCTTCATCCACATCAACGTAGCCGTCTTGATTGGCTTCTTTTAATTGGGCCAAAGAGAAATTCGAAACGCCAATCGCACGAATTTTGCCAGCTTCCTTCAGCTTTTGTAAGGCGGCAACAGCTTCATTCTTAGGCGTCTGTTCATCAGGAAAATGAATATAAAAGATGTCGAGATAATCAGTTTGCAGGCGCTTAAGGCTGTCTTCAACGGCCTGAGTTAAAAATTCAGGTGAGTTGTCGATTGTCATGCTGCCATCAGCTTTTAAGTTTTGCGCGGCTTTAGTAGCAATAATAATTTTACTGCGGTCATAGCCCTTGATAGCTTGACCAATTAATTTTTCTGATTCGCCTAAGCCGTAAGCAAAAGCGGTGTCTAAAACGGTAATTCCAGCATCAAGTGCTGTTTGAACGATCTTAACGCCAGTTTCGTCGTTTAAATCAGGAAATAAATTGTGACCACCAACGGCATTCGTGCCTAAACCAAGTGGACTTGCTTGCACGTTGCTTTTACCAATTTGAATTGTTGTCATGAAGTAACCTCCTAGAATATGTCTACAGAACGACGACTTTTTAGCGCTACTTTTGCCGTTCCGCGGACGTTGATCAGCTCGTGTGGTGGGACCGGCAATAGTGCCGCCACCACAACTAATTTAATACTTACTTTTAGTATACCCGGTTGGCGAATAAGTTGCAGACAATTGGCTTGCGGTGAAAATTAATTTCATAAATTTATCGTAATCAATGATGTATAATGAAATAAATATCAAAAAATAATCAAGCGAAAGGCGGATGGTTATGTTAGCAGTTGGATTAATGTCAGGGACTTCCTTGGATGGTACTGATGCGGCCTTGGTCGAAATTACCGGGGTTGGTGAAACGACGCAAGTGAAATTGCGGCACTTTGCCAGCTATCCTTTTTCCTTAGCATTAAAAAATAAAATCAAAGCGGCTTTGGCAGTGGAAACATCTAACGTGGAACAAATTTGCAGTTTGAATTTTGAGTTAGGGGCAATTTTTGGCGAGGCCGTGGTTAAAATTTGTCAGGAAGCTCACGTTTTACCTCAGGATTTGGCTTTCGTTGCCTCTCATGGCCAAACAATTTATCATTTGCCTCGGCCTGATCAGGCTGATTTAGTGCCTTCAACGTTGCAAATTGGCGATCCAGCAATGATTGCCGAACGGGCGCAAACAACCGTAATTTCGAATTTTCGCGAGGCCGATATGGCGGTCGGTGGCCAAGGTGCGCCGATTGTGCCGTACTCTGAATATATTTTGTATCGGTCAGCTGACTGTACCAGAATTTTACAAAATATCGGTGGTATCGGCAATGCGACCGTAATTCCTGCAGGTGGCCAATTACGGGAGCTGGTCGCTTTTGATACCGGTCCGGGAAATATGGTGATTGATGAACTGTGTCGTCGCTTTTATCAGGAAGAATATGATCGTGATGGTGCGCATGGTTCGGCTGGTCAAGTTGATCAAGGAGTTTTGCAGCAACTTTTGCAGCACCCGTATTTTGCGCGACCATTTCCGAAAACATCTGGCCGCGAAGATTTTGGTAGTGAATATGTTGATCGCATTTTACAAAAATATCAGTTAAGCGCTGATGACTGGATCGCTACTGCAACTGCGTTAACCGCTCAGTCAATCGCCCAAGCGGTCCAGCAATTTGCTACTGCCAAAACCGAACTGATTATTGGTGGCGGCGGTAGTTACAATCCCACTTTGGTTAAAATGATCCAAGCCGCATTGCCGCAAGTTAGGGTCGGCATTCAGGAGGACTATGGCTATTCCTCTGACGCCAAAGAAGCCATCGCCATGGTTGTCTTAGGCAATCAAACGTGGCATCATCAACCGAGCAACGTGCCTAGCGCTACTGGTGCGAAACGTGCGGTGATTTTGGGACGAATAACAATGAGTCTGTGAAACGGAATAGCGGCTGACTCTGTTCCAGGCTGCTTGTCGTGGAACACGGCCGGCGTTGATATGAGCTTATTGCTATGTAAATAAAAAAATGATCAGCCGATAATCATGGGCGCCATTCCGGGAGCTCTGCTATCAGCTTATTTAAAAAAGAACCGCAACAATTTTAAATTGTCGCGGTTCTTTTTTTGCTACAGAGAGGTTTTAAAACTAGGTTATGTATTTAATTGGATAAACAGTAAAGAATAATATGCTTACTTAATTATAACGAAAATATTTTTGTGCGTTATAATTAAATTAATGAATTTTCGACAAGGGCAATGTCGGAAAATTGGGTAAAAGCAAGTTTTATTTAGCTTGAGTTAGGAAATGTTCTATTCAGGGAGGAATTAAAATGAAAATCAGGATCAAAAGTATCTTGATGACACTGCTGGTTTTGTTGCAGGTGGCGGTAGCACCATTAAGTGTGGTTAATGCGCAAACTAGCACTGCAGGAAGTCAAGCTTCCGCGGCAGCTAGCACGGCGCCAAGTAATGTGGGCAACACTGAAGCAGCGAGCACTGCTGATAGCGACAATCCAACTGGACAAATTCAATTTGCCAATGAAGCTCAGAAAAATCTGGACCCATTAAGGTCGGACCAGAACTATACGATCAATTTAAGTACTTTTGTTAATGCTAATGCTGGCAGTCAAGCTGCTAAATTAAGCGGTGGGACAATCACGGTGTTGCTGCCGAAGGACCATTTTGTGGCGCCGCAGACCAATGATTTGACGAATCAAAGTCAATATATTGATCACGTTGAAATTAGTGATGCTGACGCGACTAACTATCAAATAATTTATCATTTAAAAACAATGGATGCGCAACAGGCAGCCACGATTAATATTCCGTACACGACTCATTTCACGGGGCCTTACACAGCTGGACTGAAAGTGAATCTTGTCCAAACGATTACTGACAAGAATGGCGTGGAATTAAATCGGGTCAGTGCACCAATTTCAATCAACACCGTTCAGCGAAGTTTTACTTTAGCTGTTAAGGTTTATCAAGACATTTCCTCGACGCAAGTTTCTGCTGGACGGCTTAAAGCAGACTATCCTTTCTTTATTTGGTTATCTGACAATCAGCGCAATTATAATGATTTAACACCAATCACTGTGACTGTGGACGTACCAACTGGCCTTAACTTTGATGCTGCCAGTGCGAAGAATAGTGATTGGACCTATGATGAGTCAACTCGCAAAGCAACATTGGTGTTTGCGCCGGATAGTGATTTATCGATTAATAACACGCGGCTACACCTGCCCCTGATTATTCCCCAAGGAACCCAGACTACAGTGAGTGGGAGTAACCATAAATTTGATTTTAAATATTCCATTGAATATAGTAACGGGACAATTTTGCCAGGAGATCGGGACACCGAAATGGTGGTCCGGCAAGAACAGCCTTGGTATGAACAAGCAAAAATGACTTCAAAATTTTATCGCAGTGGTGAACAGTCTGCTGATGTGAAGCAGGTTGATGATAAGACATTGATTTATTCAACCTTGCAGTTCTTGGCTAATGAACGTGACAGTGATAGCGCCTCGAAAACAGTTAAGGTAAGTTCGGCCCAATTTGATTGGAATACGACTAACTTTAAGGGTTACGGCTTATCACTAGCTGGACCGACGGACGTCGCTTTAACCCACAACACCGTTTATGGTCTGCAAGCAGATGGGACCAAAGTTGTGGTTGCTAAAAACATCAGCAATAATGTGACGGTGATCGATCCAGCAAAAACGGCTGATTTTTCATCGCTGTATATTCAATTCGACGACCCAGTCTTGATGACGTCGCCTGATACTGGCATCAACATCTATCAGTATTTTCAATCAACAGAATTACAACGTTGTCTCAAAAATGACCAATATGGCCAATATTACGGTCTGAGTGGCACGGCCTATTATAGTAGTTCCAATAGCCATTCAAATTCGCGCGGGAATATTAATTTAACGAAGCATATTCCCACGATCAATACTCGGCGCGGCGAATTACTGCCAACGACATTATTGAAAAGTGGCAATACCGTTAACGCTAAATTCCAATACGAATATGAAGGCTTGACCCAACCAATCAAGCTGCAAAATGCTTATGTTTATTATTTGTTGCCCTTGGGATTGGCCTATCATGAAACTGCGACTGATCAGGCTGTGGGAATGACCGACATTAAAGTAATCCCTAACTTTAAAAATACAGGGAAGACAGCAGTCGTCGGTAAAGTTGCTGATCCACTGATGCAGCTAAATGGCACTGAAACTTATGGCTATAAGAATTTTAGTTTACCGATTACGGCAACATCTTCCTTAAGAACTAGTAAAAATATTCTCATTGAGAACTATCTGATTTTTAAAAACAATGATGGTACTTTCGACCAGACGTTACCAAATATGGATCAAGCTGTCTATACTGCAGCTTCAGCCGACCCATATGGTTTAGCAACGGATAGTGATCGGCCGAATAATGCTTTACGCGAAGCTGATAACGATTTGGCTTATACAGCACCAGATGCTTTAACGAGTATTGCCCTAGTTAAGAATCAGGATAGCCAAGAATATGTGCCTGATTTAGGTAATGCTGGTGATATTGGTGATCAACTATCATATCGGTTTGACTTGATCAGCAACAATACCGCTGATTCTACTAAGGTCGGGATCATCAATGTGCTACCAACTAAGGGTGAAAACGGTTCGCAGTTCAGTGTAAGAATGACAGGCCCAGCCACCATTACGTCGGCAGCTGGGATTACGCATGACTATTCGGATGATTTCGATATTTATTACTCAACTGACCAATCCACAACAATCAAGCAAGATTATCAAACCGCTACTTGGTCGAAAAGCGTTTCCGATTATTCAAAAGTGCGGATGGTCAAAGCAGTGCTGAAACCTGGTTTAGTTTTAAGTGCTTCTGACGAAATTAATTTAGACTACACAGCACAGATTCCTAATGATAGTTCAATTCCGGATCAGTCCAAGATTTACAATAGCTTTCAAATGACTTTCGACAATGGCAATAATTTCGGTAACGCGATTGCGTCGGCGGCAAGTATTAATTACAAGACGTCCGGTGTTGAGGTGACTAAAATTGCCGGCGATACTGGCCAACCTTTGGCAAAAGTTCAATTTAAGCTATTCGATTATCAGACCGATCAGCAACTTAATACGGATACTGTTTACGCAACAAATAATGAGGGCAAGTTGTCAATTAGTGGTTTAAAGCCCGGCCATTATTATCTTCGCGAAACAACGGTGCCGACAGGTTATGTTACGCCTAATACCGCAACTGAAAAGCAGGCTAATCAGTTTGTTATTCAGCATAATCAAGCGGCACCGACACAACTGACAATCACGAATATTCCTCAAAAATCCCTTTTGATTCAAAAGACCGACGAACTAACCAAGCAACCATTGGCTCAGGCACATTTCCAAGTCGTTGCTGCTGATGGCCAAAAAGTTCAGAAGGATTTAGTGACCGATGATCAAGGTCAAGCCTATGCCTATAGTCTGGTTCCAGGAACTTATACGATTAAAGAAACAGTTGCACCGACGGGTTATCAATTAGCCGCTGACCAAACGGTGACTATTGCCGCCAATAGTGAGCTCATTACCGCTGATGTCACTGATCGGCCAATTAGTGGGATGGTTCAGTTAACGGATTCTGCTCAGCAAACTGGTCAGCCAATCGTTGGGAGCCATTTTAACTTGTACCAACTACAAGCTGGTCGAGAAATATTAGTGGCTAGTGATTTAACGACTGATCAACAAGGTCAATTTAGTCAGAAATCATTATTGATTGGGCAATATCGGCTCAAGCAAATGACGGTTCCTACGATGTATCAATTGAACAAAAATAATTTTGATTTTGCAATTACGGCGACTAAGACCCAAGCTGATATACAAGTACAAAACGCCCGTGTACTAGTAGCGCCAGATCAGCCGCAACAGCCTAATGTTCCTAATCAGCCTAGCAACCAATCTGACAATCATGGTCAGGGTGCGGTCAGCAATCAGGCAAGCATTATTAAAGCGAGTCGCGAGCAGGCTAAACGTCAACGGCAATCGTTTAATAAATTACCTCAGGCAAACGAGCAAACCGATTTACGCGTTCGTGTAATTGGCTTGATGTTATTGTTACTTTTAGGAACACCGATAGTTTTTCGGCGGCTGACTGATTAATAATAGTATTTATTTAAAAGAGTAATCACTTTTGCATAGTGATTACTTTTTTTTACAATAACGCTTATACTTATTTATGAAGAATAGATAATTTTAATCATTGCTTAAGGTCAATTGTTTTCTGGGTTGGGAAATAATGATCGTTGGATTGCGATGGTTGCAGTGCAATCAAAGCAAAGATTTATTAGGGTATAAATTCACAGGAGGAGTTTCGATGCGTAAACAAATTAAGAGCTGGTTAATGACTTTACTAATCTTGGCACCATTAGTAATCACGCCAATGAGTGTGGTGCACGCTCAAACAAATGGCGCTGTGACCTCAGCAACGGTGACAGCAAGCGACGCTAATTCACAGGCAACGGCCACAACTCCAGGAATTCAAGCAACGCCATCAGCTAATGCAAGTCAGTCTAGTAATATTGATGGGCAGATTATTTTCGAGAATCCCGCTCAACAACACTTAGATATGCCGATTCAGTATATTAGACCAGTCACCATGAATTTACGGGCTTATGTCCGAATGAATAGTGACACCGTGGTTCCGGCGTTTAGTGACGGCTTGGTGAAGATAGCTTTACCAAAAACAAGTTTCGCTAAACCAACGCTGGATCAGCTGACCACTAGTGCTGATACGTTAAAATTAGCAGCAATTACTGAAGATGAAACAAATTATTATATTGAATACCATTTAGCAACCTTAGTGGCGGGCAAACAGATTTCTTTGCCATATTCGGTGGTCTTCACGGGACCATATAAAACGGATAATCCCATTCCGATTACGCAGACCATTTATGATGCGAACAATCAGGTCTTGAGTACGAATAGTCAGAATATTACGATTAATCCACGGCCACGAATTATTGGTTTATCTGCGGGGATGCAGGTTTTATCCTATGCTAATCATGAAGTGACTGATATCGTCAATCCTTATGGCAGCTACTACACTGCAAAAACGATTCAAAAAAGAAGCTTCTATGTTTATCTTTACGATCAAACCCTTTTCAATGAAACCAATGATATTAAGTTTGTCGTTACGTTGCCAACTGATATTGAATTTGATACGAGTAAGACGACGAATTGGCAATATAATGCCACGACAAACCAAGCTTCAATCACAGTTTCGGCAACCACGGATATTACGGATAATGTCAACAAATTACCGTTATATGTACGATCAGGGGCTGATATTTCTACTAATCGACGTGCCTTTACTTTTAATAATACGATCACTCATGGCACCCAGCCGACGACTACTGGGTATGCGCCATCAATGCAGATTACCTTTAATCGTTGGGTACCGCGGGAGCGATTCACTTCAGCAATGACTGTAAAGGGGCAGCAAGTGCGCCAAGCCAATGTTAATGATGTTTCTGACCAAACCCCGATTAACTCACGGTTGACTTATGTAGCTAATCTTGGTGATAGCGATGCTGACCCCAGTGTCTTGGTGAATCGAGCAACGATGAATTGGTCATCGGATCGAATTCACGGTGTTTCTATTCAGCAAGTTGGGCCCTTAACTGAAGCAATGAAGCAGAATACTTTGTATGGTGTGCACGGCCTAACTCGCGACAAGCTAACGACTAATTTGGGCACCACACCTTATACGGTCGATCCATCCGTAACTGCCAAATATGGGACCTTGGAATTAGTCTATGATCAACCAGTGGCTGTCAACTCTTCAACGACAGGATTAGCGGCGGTCAGTCATTTTACCAATTCAGAATTGACTGATTATCGTCAGGAAAATAAAGAAACTTTGGGTCGCTTTTACACCGAAGATGGTTGGATGTATTGGGGCAAGCCCTATGATGATTTGAATTCCGGCAATAACGATGTGCAATTGACCTTAACGAAAACGGCACCACCGCGAATTTATGTATCGAGTAATAGTACTCAGGTAACACCGTCCACGCAATTATATAATGGAAATACGCTAAATTTAGGGATTAACTTTTCGTATAGTGACGTTGCTAAACCAATGACTCTGGAAAATGCCGAGATGTATTATATCTTGCCGAATGGCTTGGTGTTTGATGAAAGTAAAGCTGATACAGTGGTAGGCATGTCGAACCTGCAGGTGATCCATAATTATAAGAATATGGGCGTCACGGCGGTTTATGGTCGGGTAACTGATCCCCAATTATTGACTGGTTATGGCCAACAAAAGTTTAGTTTGCCAGTCACGTCCACATCGGCATTACATTCAGGAAAGATTGATCCCGTCATTGGTTATTTAGTGTTCAAAAACAATTCCGGTACTTATGATGTGACCGATCCTGACTTTGGTCAATCAGTGATGGTCTTTGGTCAGGAGGATCCTTATGGCTTAGCACCTGATAGTGATGTGCCTCATCATAACGCCTCAAATTCAATTACTGGATTAACTTACTCGGCACCTAGTGGTTTATTAAGCACTGCCTTAGTCAAAAATCAGAGTAGTCAAAAATTCGTTTCTGATTTAGGCCAAGCTGGTGATGTTGGGGATCAGTTAACTTATCGGTTTAACTTGATTAATAATGATATTGCCACTGCAAATAATATTGGACTAGTTAACGTCTTGCCAACGGTAAATGATCATAATGGCTCGCAGTTTAATGTTCGGCTGACTGGGCCAGTTAAAATCAGTACGGCGGTGACTAGCGCCAGTCAACACGATTACACGAATGATTTCGATATTTATTACGCGACTACGACACCCACAACAACGGCGGCCAATTATCAGCATGCTGCTTGGACGAAAACACCAACTGATTATAGTCAAGTCCGTATGATCAAGCTGGTGTTAAAAGCAGGACATCAAGTTGCGGCGGGGGATGAAATCAATTTTGATTATCCTGCGACAATCCCTAATGACCTGACAATTCCTGATCAGGCGCAAGCTTTGAATGATTTTCAAACGACTTTTAATGGTGGTCTGACTTTTGCTAGTTCCGTTGCTGCAAAGGTGAGTGTTAATTACCCAACTTCGGCCGTGCAAGTGACGAAGATCGATGGTCAAACGAAACAACCATTAGCTGACGTGAAGTTTCAATTATTTGATGCTGACTCTGATCAACAATTGAATTCAGATACGTTATATGAAACTAACCAACAGGGAAAATTATCGATTAGTAATTTAAAACCTGGTCGTTATTACTTGAAAGAACTGGCAGCACCAACTGGTTATGTATTACCGGATATCGCGACCCAGAAACAGACCAATCAATTTACAATTGAACGGCAACAAACCAGCGCTAGCCAGTTAACGATTGCTAATTTACCGCAACGTTCAGTCTTGATTCAAAAAGTCGATCAAGAAACTGGCCAAGCATTGGCAGGTGCCGTTTTTGATATTAGTGATGCTACCGGCAAAGTGGTTGCTAGCGGCTTGCAAACTGATCAAAGTGGTCAAACTTATGCGTATGGCTTGCCAGCAGGTCATTATACCGTGACTGAAACCAAAGCGCCGGCAGGGTATCACTTAGCTGCGCCGACAACATTGGCTATCACGGCCACAAGTCAAGTGGTGCCAATTAAGGTAGCCGATTTGGCGATTAAAGGGTCCTTTACTTTAGTTAATCAGGATCAATTAACAAAGTTACCGCTAGCCAATAGCCGCTTCCAGCTA
Organism: Lapidilactobacillus wuchangensis; assembly: GCF_003946645.1. GTDB lineage: Bacteria > Bacillota > Bacilli > Lactobacillales > Lactobacillaceae > Lapidilactobacillus > Lapidilactobacillus wuchangensis. The sequence goes on along the minus strand of NZ_RHOU01000016.1, from coordinate 18,160 downwards.
AGTCGCGTTGTGGCAGGGCAAACTGACTTAGTGGCTAACGATTTAATAACTGATGCTCAAGGACAGTTACAATTAGGTCAGCTTGCATTAGGCGACTATGTTTTACAGCAGTTAGTTGTTAATTCACGGTATCAATTAAACAACAAGCCATTAACCTTTCAAATTACCGCGGCACAACCGCAAATTGATTTAGTATTCAATAACCAGTTACAAACAAATCAGCCACAGAAGCCGGACCAAGGTGGCACTAAGATACCAGTCAACAATCCGACTCATGTGGTCACACACCAATCTGGTTCAAGTAATCAGGTTTCGCTCGCATCATCTCCAATACCTACCATGCACCCGGAAAACAAGCAACAATCAGGACGCTTGCCTCAAGCTAGTGAACAATCACAACCATGGCTGAATATTTGTGGCCTGTTTATCCTACTTGTTTTAGGCATTCCCTTTATCTTCCGTAAAGAAGCTGCTAAATAGCATGGCGACTGTGACATCAGTTGCATATTATCTGTACGCCACAACTACTGACTTGCTTACTGCCCAGAATAAGGTGAGCTAAATCAACTCCAGACGCCATTCTGTTTAGACTGCGACCATATTCTGAACAAAAACAGTTTCGCCACACTAACTATTACGTTAATGTGGCGAAACTGTTTTTTTGTCGATATCAAAATAACTTGCTGATCAAAATTGTTAATTAGTTAATGCTTGCCTCGTCGCCCTTTAACTTAAACAAATGGGGCTTGCCATAGTAATAACCTTGGCGAATGGAAATATCGAAACGGTCGGCTAGTTGGTCTTCGGCATCATTTTCAACACCCTCGAGGATTAAGCGCAACTGATATTGGTCGGCTACTTGGGTCCAAATTCGCAATTGGTCTTCGATTTCAGCGTCGCGTTTTTCTTCGCGGAAGTTCTGCATCGCTAGTTTGATTTCGGTGACGTCAGTTAATAGCGGCTTAATGTGTTCCAGGGTGTTAACTCCGGTCGCGACATCATCAAGACTGATTTCAATGCCATGTTGATTGTAGATTTCGATTTGTTGCCGGAGCTGTTCAGTGTCGACGTGATCGTCAGGCTCCTCAGTCACTTCAACTGTTAAAACAATCGGATAAATCTGCTTTTGCGCGGCAATCAAAGCCTCGTTAATGTGTTCGTTAACGAATTGAGTCCGGTTTAAATTAAATGAAACAGATTCGACTTTCAAGGAAAGCTCAATTGCGGCCCGCTTGAGTAATTCAGTTTGAATTTCAATGGGAATTGAGGCAAAGTCTTTCGGCAATTGCCAGCGACCATCTTGCCACTTACGAATCAACATTTCATAACCAAAAACGGAATTCGTAAATTTATTGAATTGTGGCTGAATAAAGTAACGATACATATAGTTTTTCCTCCCCAGTAACAACCCTATGTATACGGATAATTCCTTTGTAAAAAACAAAAAATTATACTATGATTAATTGTACTACATAATTGTAAATGAAGATATTTTTTGAAATTTAAAATCGGGTAAAAACCATTGTTGGAGGAAACAAAATGAAAGTTGTCATTGTTGGTTGTACACATGCTGGCACCATTGCTGCGACCCAAATTCTGAAGGCCCATCCTGATACTGAAGTGACTGTTTATGAGCGTAACGATAATATTTCCTTTTTATCATGCGGAATTTATCTTTATTTAGGTGGCCGCGTCAAGCGTCTAGAGGATATGTTCTATTCTTCGCCAGAAGCTTTACGGGAGCTCGGCGCTACGGTACGCACGCATCATAATGTTCTGAAAGTCGATACCAAAACGAAAACCCTGCAGGCTGTTAATATTGAAAATGGTGAAGTCCTGCAAGATCATTACGACAAATTAATCATGACTACGGGCTCAACTGCGGCAGTTCCACCAATGGCCGGCATCGATGAGTCGAAAGTCTTACTATGCAAGAATTACCAACAAGCAAAAGAAATTTATGAAAGTGCCAAGGATAATCATCGCATTGCGGTTGTGGGTGCTGGTTATTCTGGTACTGAAATTGCCGAAAGCTATGCCCTGACCGATCATGAAGTGTTATTGCTTACGTCTGGTAATCAGATTTTGCATCATTATATTGGCCCTGAGATTGCCCAATTGGCTGGCAAATTACTACAAGATCATCATGTTGACCTGCAATTAAATCAACGGGTCACTGAGTTTACCAGCAATGATCAGGGTGACCTAGAGATTAAGACTCAATCTGGTCAAACATTCTCCGCCGATATTGCGATTGTTTGTACCGGTTTTGTACCAAGCACTTCGTTACTCCGGCGCCAAGTGAAAATGGACAAACATGGGGCGTTGTTGACTAATGAATTCATGCAAACATCTGACCCGGATATTTACGCAGCTGGCGATAGTTGTACTGTTCATTTTAATCCAACTGGCCGTTCAGCTTATACGCCGCTTGCCACTAATGCGATTCGCCAAGGTGTGCTGGCTGGCGTCAACATTTTCGGCAACACCATGCCTTATTTGGGCACTCAAGCAACTTCAGCCATGGATTTATTTGGCTACAGTATTGCCTCGACTGGCTTGACCAGAGAATATGCTGAATGGGGCGGCTTTAACGTCCAACAAGTGGTGCTCGATGATAATTGGCGCCCTGATTATATGCCCACCACTGATAAAATTAAAATTGTTTTGCTGTACGATCGTGACAGTCGCCGGGTTCTGGGTGCACAATTGTGCAGTAAGCACGAGATCACTCAGTCGGCCAATACGCTGTCAGTGGTGATTCAGAACAATAATACGATTGATGATTTAGCCTACGTCGATATGCTGTTCTCACCAAATTTTGATTCACCATTTAATTACTTGAATTTAGTGGCCCAACAAGCTGTTGACCAAGAGCGGGAAGCCGGTTTTGACCGCCCACGTTTCACTGCTCTTGGCAATCGCGAACCTCGGCCTTAATTAGTGCCAAGACTTCCCCAATTGAGGAAGGTGGTTGCTGGGCGATTTAGAGGGCGTGGAACGCTGTGGCCGTCGATTTGAGCTTATTGCTACGCAACAATCTCAAATTCGAGGCTTATTCTAAGCGATAAATCGCTAAGAATAATTTCACAGCTGACGCCAATCGCCCAGCAACCACCTGATGAAACTAACAGAACTCAGCACTACTAATTAGAAGAACAGATTGAAGTAAACTACTGAGCCTGTTTGACAAGCTTTCTGGATAAAACCAGAGGAATGTTAGATAGGCTTTTTGAATACCGCTGTTCAGTTACGATACAATTCAGATTAAGTTGATTGGTCCCACTATCATTGCCTTAAACACTAACAATAGTGAAGTGAACCAAATTAACTCCAGAAGGAATGGAGGGCGTGGTTGTCAGCTGCCAAATTATTGTTAGTGCTTTAGCACTTACAATAAGCCTTGAATTGGAGACTTTCGCAGAAAGGCTTCAATCAATGGCCGCCGCGTTCCACAACCCGCAGCCCGGAATGCAGTCAGACGCCATTCCGTCTTAACATCTTTCTCGGATTTTGCTTTCAACTAAAACGGTAATTCTGAATTACTATTGGATTTCAAAATTTTAATGACACAATATGGTATGCTTTTTAAAAGATCTAATGGAATTGTTGAGGGCAAATCATGACAGATACGACAAATGCAAACTTGGTGCGCCAATATTTAACTTGGTCACCAGAAAAAATTGCGGCTTTTCGCCAAACCTTATTAAGCTGGTACGATCGTGAAGGGCGGCAATTGCCTTGGCGTGAGGACCAGGAGCCGTATCATATTTTGATTAGTGAAATTATGTTGCAGCAAACCCAAGTGCAGACGGTGATTCCTTACTATCATAATTTCCTGCAGCATTTTCCCACTGTGCAGGCTTTGGCGACTGCACCTGAGGAAGAGTTGTTGCAAGTTTGGTCGGGGTTGGGTTATTATTCGCGGGCACGGCATTTGCAGCAAGCCGCCCAGCAGATCGTTCAAGATTATGCTGGTGTTTGGCCGCAAACAGCTGCTGGCTTGGCGGATTTAAGTGGCGTTGGGCCATACACAGCCGGTGCGATTGCCAGTATTTCTTTCAAAGAACCAGTGCCGGCAGTCGATGGCAATGCCTACCGGGTTTTCGCCCGCTTATTGAAAATCGATTTGGATATTGCTAAGCCGCAAACACGTCCGATTTTTACAGCAATCATTCAGCAAATCATTGATCTTCAACGTCCCGGGGATTTTAATCAAGCTATTATGGATTTAGGGTCTAGTTATTTAACGGCTAAAAATTCTGACCCGGCACATTCGCCGGTTCGCGATTTCGATGCTAGCTGGCAGGATGGCACTTATGAGGATTACCCTGTCAAAACCAAGAAGGCCAAGCCAGTGGTGCAACAGTTCTACGCGTTGGCATTAAAAACGCCTCAAGGTTGGTTGTTGGTGCAACGGCCCAGTCAAGGCTTGTTGGCCCGCCTGTGGCTGTTTCCCTTAGTTGCGATTGACCAACTCTTAACCAACACAACTGCAGTAGAAAAGCCGACTGTTTTATCACCAGCCAAATTTAAACAGTCTTTGTCAGCAAAGCAGCTAAACACCTTGCAGCAATTATTTCAGGACCAAACAGGCATTCAAGTTGCTTGGCAAGATCCAGGTTTGAAAGTCGTCAAACACACCTTCACCCATCGCCAATGGCAGTTGAAAATTATCACCGGTGAATTAGCAGAAACCCCATCGTTAGCATTGATTCCGGGCAAGTGGTTTACTGACGCTGACTTAGTTAATGGCGCGATCCCCACGGTACAGCGGAAAATAATGCAGGAATTATCGCAAAATAATTAAATAGTGACGTTTTTGTTCGTTTAGATCGTTGTCGGCGCCGCGTATACTGTAAAATACAGTTCTTTTAGGGGGAGAAATTTATGACAACAGAGAAAACGGGCGCTTATCGCTATCCGCGCCAGCGTATTAATGGTATTTGGTTGATTATTGTGGGAATTGCCATGCTGACTTTAACGCTAAAATTAATCAATGGCTTTCCTAATCCAGCCATTTTTGGCATTTTATATTCAGTGGGCATGTTCTGGCAGCTAAACAAGCACACGCGGCAAAAATTAAGTGTTGGCCCTGGTACTAAAGCGCAAAGTCGCTGGGCTAATAGTGCCATTATCATCATGATGGGCCTGATGCTTTTGGTGTTCCTGCCAATTTGGTTGCACGGTGGCGCTGTCACATACGCACTCATGCGTCGAATTTGGCTGGAAATCATGATTGTCATCGGGATTCACTTTTTCTTTTTTATTCCCGTTCACGGTAAGTTAATGGGAATTCTAGGCGGACTAACCACAATTAATGCGCTATTAGGATTACTTTTAGGCTGGCCGTTGGATTTAGTCTTTATAATTGACGGATTGTTGAAATTGATCTTTGGTTTGATTTTCGTTAAAGTGAGTCCGATTAATTTTTAAAATGATTATCAAGTAGGCAGAATCGAGAAATTGATGCTGCTTTTTTGTTACAGAATTTTCCGGCGTTGTGTAAAAAAATCCCTGATAATTCTCGTTGCGAGAAGAGTCAGGAATTTTTTAGTTGGTCAAATTTATAGCAAGTTTGATAGTGCATTAGGCAATTCCTTGGTCTTTAAATTCCTGGTTAACAATTTTTAATAGGCCTTGGGAATCAGTGAGTTCAATTAACTTCAGCAGTTCTTCAGGTCTGGGCACTTTATAGGCAAACAGGAGTTGATCGTGATTGACGAGGATGATTTTTGCGGCCAATAAATAGAGCTTTTCAAAAACGTCATTGTCGGGGATAATCGGCGCAATTATTTGAACCAAATTATCGGCGCGCTGATAATTCTCGCTGTGGAAAAAATCAAAGATCGTATTGATCACGATGCGAATCGGGTCACGGGTATTGATACCTTGTGCCACTTGCGCTTCGATTAGTTTAATGATTTCTTTCAGCAGCTGAACACGCAGCTCGGGGTCGAGCAAGTAAGCGGTATTACCAAAAATTGTTAAATCATAATGGCTCCAATATTCGCATTGCCAGAAGTAAGCCACTAGAAATTCAATCTCGGTGGCGCTTGGTTCTGGCAAATTTAATTCGTGGGCACCGATGCTTTTGAACATAATCTGATTTAGCTGATCCTGAAGATTATTGTTATCTGCCAGCTCTGATTGGTAATCATTCAATTCTGCAATAAATTGATTTTTCTGATTGGCATTAATTAATTCTTGAAGATGAATCAGTCTGGTTTGGTAGTGGGCATTAGGCAGGCAGGTTCACCAATGAGCTAAGTTCGGTCAGCGAAAAGTTTAGTCGCGCTAGAAGTTTTAGCAAACTTTGAAAGCTAATGGTATATTCACCCCGCTCAAAAGCGGCTAAGGCAGAGTAAGACAAGATTCCGGCCGCGGCCTCTTTGAGCGACAACTGACGATTTTTGCGAATTTTTCTAATGGTCGGACCTAATTCAGTCAATTAAGCACCTACTTTCTAGAGAATGAATTTGTGAGTTGCAGTATTCTGCAATTTGTCCTTTTGCTGAAATTTATCAGCTACAATCAACAGCGAAGGCAGCAACTAGCAACTGCGGATTACTTGAAAATATTTGTGAGCATTGAACTTAGCGATTGGGCGAGTGGCTGATAACCCAAATAGTTTAATATTCTTAATTCTTCATCAATCATTGAAACTTGAAAGTCGTTTTCTGCGTTGACGATCTTCTTAAGAATCAAATAATTGATTCGATCACTGGCGTAGGCGCGATTTTGAGTTAGCAAGTCATATTCGGGCAATAATTTAGCAAGCGTATTGAAATCATGTCTTCTGATTAAAGTTATACCAGCATTATTAAAGAAAAATAATAGCTGGTCTTGGTAGTGAGGATTTTTAGTATAGTCGTACATTTTTGAAATGTTCATTTTGTAAGTATTCAAAATATAATCTGACGGAAAAAGCGACATGGCATTGATAAAAAGTGATAGTTCAAACCGGCCCCAAGTATCAATACTATTAAGATAATTAGTAAGGCGCTTCGTTGCGCTTGAATCAGATGACTTTGGCAAAGCAGCCACCTGATTAACGCTGAAAATAATAGCTAACAGCTGATAATATTCATCGTTGGTCGAAGTAGCCAGTTCAGCTAATTGAGCTAAATATTTTTTATGAGCGGCACGATCATGGCGACAGCGAATACCTTGCTGATAGATTTTCTGTTTAAAGGGTAATTCGCCGTCTTGCAGTAAAAACTCAAACTCTTCAAGATTGATATTCATCTTATCGAGCATCAGGAAAAGATTTTTAGCAGAAATATTTGTCCCTCGTTGTTCAAATTTTGTTAGAGCTTCACGAGAACAAATCCCCTGAGCCAAAGATTTTTGCGACAAATTGCGATTTTGCCGTAATTCACGAACTAAATCATTGATTTCGCGCACTGAACATCACCTTCAAGGTTTTAGATTCTTTCCAACGATAAGTGCTGTTGAAGAAGTTGTTAAACAGAATTGGTTCTAGCGCCATTGCGGGCTTGTTGGTTGTGGAACTGTGGAACGCCGCCGTCACTAAGCTAAGGAACGACTTGAGCAAGACTTCAGAAAGAAACAGTAACTTTGGCAAGAACCAAGTTTTATTGGGTACATATTATCACCAAATGAAATTATTATCCATTGAGCATTTATAATAAATCCTATGATTATCGGAATAATCATAAGGACAAGAGTATCTTGAAAGTTAATTTCGATTTATTCACTGCAACAGATAATTCTACAATTACTTTATTAGACGAGGATTGATTAAAGTGCCAACACAACCAGAACTGCCAACAATTGGTGTTAAAGATTTATTCAAGCGCGTTCATAAAACTAAATTCATATACTTAGCAGTTGTGACGGTGATCAATTCGTTTATTTCGTTGACCTTTGCCTTAATTACGACTTGGGCTAGCCAAATGGGCAAGACGAGTACAACGAGCGATGTGCTGCTCTTTTGTGCCAAAGGGTTGGAACTGTACTTGGTTGTTTATCTGGGGCTGTATTTAACGGAAATTGTGACCAATAGTATTTTAAAAGAGGCTTGTGTTTCTCTAGAAATGGATTGTATGCGGCATTATCTCAATTCAACCACGATGAGTGAAGATGAAATTGTGTCGTTGGTTTCTCAAGATGTGCGCATGATTCGAGAAAGTTTTTATGGGCCAATATTAACGTTACCAACCTATATATTGCGGGCGGTCATTCCGATTGGTTATTTATTAATGCAAAATATTTGGGTGGGACTTTGCTTTACTATTGGCGCTTTGTTGATGATGATTCCCCAACATTTCATGTCTCATCAAATTGCGGCATTAGGCAATGGCTTTTCCAATCAGCGTGAAGTTTCACTGGCAGCGGCGATTGATGTTGCTAAAGGTCGCAGCACCATTAATAATAATCAGGCGCAGCCATTCTTTATGTCGTTCTTGACCAAAAAATTTACGGCAACTGAAAGTTCAGAACAGTTGTTACACAATCGGCAAGCTTTAATGTTCTCATTATCAGGACCATTGAAGGGGATTGCTGATGTGGTGCCTTTTGCGATTGGGATTTATTTAATGCACTTAAATCCAGCAATTACCATCATTTTATTAGTCGCCATGTTGGGTACCGCTGATACTTTGAAGGGTCAATTTCAACAGATTATTTATTTGAGCGGGGATTTATTAGAAACGAAGGAAGTTCGGCACAAGTTTGGTCGTGTTTTGACGCCAAACATTGAATTAAATCGAATAGCTTCAGAACCAACGACTCAGTTTGACCAATTAGTTGTGACTAATGTGAGTAAGCAATTCGATGATCAGCCATTATTCACAGCTGTTAATTTTCGAATTAGCGCGAATGATAAAGTTCTGCTCACTGGCGAAAGTGGCACTGGCAAAAGTACCTTGCTTGATTTATTAATGCAGAATCAGACACCAGATTCTGGGCAGATTTATTTGCTGAATGGTGACCAGCAAATAGCTGATTTTCATAATGCTGTCGCTTTGATCTCGCAACGGCCGCATATCTTTAATTTATCAATCCGCGATAATATTTTATTGGGCAAATCTTATTCTGATGCCGCTGTTTTGAATGTGCTTAAGAAGGTCAGGCTTGATACACAATTGGGTGCTGATCCCTTGAACTTTGAAATTACTGGCAATGGCGCCAATATTAGTGGCGGCCAACAAATCAAGCTCGAAATTGCCCGCGCCTTAATCAATCAGAAGCAGCTTATTCTTGCAGATGAAATCACGGCCAATTTAGATCAACCAACTGCAAAAATGATTCGTGACTTACTGCTAACGTTGCCAGTAACCGTTATCGAGGTGGCGCATCACTATTCAGATTTAAGTTACTATAATTTGATTTTGCATATTGAGAACCATTCGGTGACTAGTACGAAAAATAATGGTTATTCACCAACAATTACAGTCGGGAAAATCGATGAAGCTGCTTATCAAAATGGTAGTCAGGCAAGATAATATCGGAATAAAGTTTGTCGTTCAAAATTTGATACCAAGCCTGCAACTTTATGTTTGTTTTTTCAGCAATCAGCATACTTACCTCATACGAATTAATCAGCAGACCTGAAAAAAACGATGAATTTACAAAAGACAAATGTCAACACACGACAAATTTGTAAATTGCTCGTGTGTCGACAATCAGCTATTTTAAAATTAACGATTTTAATGATCAAGATCAATTTTAAAATAGCTGGTGTGTTGGAAATTCTGATGAGCAAAAAAGTACCAGCGCGATATCAATAATGTTATCGTACTGGTACTTTTTGAGTCGTATTCTTATAGATTGCTTTATTTAATCAAATCACGCATTTCCTCAATTAATTCATGAGGCCGCCGGGTAGCACGGGCAACGGTTTTGATATTCAATAAATCCATATCGGTTAAATTATGGGAAATCGAATTCTTGCCGTAAGAACCAGTACCTAAGGTTAATGATGGCGTCAATTTATTGAATAAACCGCCAATCCCACCCAGAGAACCTGGAGTGTTAACTAGAATCCGACAAGCTGGCATGACTTCGCCGAAATGTTCAATGACTTGATCGTCAGTTGAGTGGATCACGGCAGTATGACCAAGGCCACCATAATTCAGCAGGCCTAAACAAATGCTGAAAGCAGCTTGTTGATTATTAGCCACGTACATTGATAAAACTGGTGATAATTTCTCGCCGGAAAGTGGGAAGTTAACGCCGATACCATTAATTTCCGCAATCAATAATTTTGTATTGGCTGGGACTTTAATGTCAGCAATCTCGGCGATTTTCAAAGCTGATTGACCAGCAATTGGTCCGCGAACGGTGTGCCGGTTTGGATCGATGACAGTATTCGTTAATTTCTCAACGTCAGCTGGTTTAACAAAATAGGCGCCTTGTTTTTCGAACTCAGCTTTAACATCATCAAGGATATCACGATCGACAACGATACTATTTTCAGAAGCACAAATCATGCCGTTATCGAAAGTTTTCGACATCATAATATCAGCGACGGTATTTTTAACGTTAGCCGTTTTTTCAATGTAAGCTGGGGCATTACCAGGACCAACACCCATGGCTGGTTTACCAGTTGAGTAAGCAGCCTTGACCATGCTCGGACCACCTGTGGCCAAAACCAAATTGACTTGCGGATGATTCATCAAGGTTGAAGTCGCTTCAATACTTGGTTGCTGAATCCACTGAATCAGATTCTTAGGTGCGCCGGCTTTAACAGCGGCATCCGCCAACAAACGACAAGTGGCACTGCCACATTCTTGTGCTTGGGGATGCAAACCGAAGATGATAGCGTTCCGCGTCTTCAAGGCTAGCAACGTTTTGAAAACAACGGTTGAAGTTGGGTTAGTAACTGGGGTGATCCCAGCAATAATACCCAGTGGCTCCGCAATTTTTTCGAGGCCATTGTGGGGATCACGACTGATGACACCGACAGTTTGATCGTTTTTTATTTCGTTCCAAATGTATTGACTCGCATAAATATTTTTGATGGTTTTATCTTCAGCATTACCACGACCAGTTTCCTTATAAGCTAAGATTGCTAGCTCTTTAGCGTGGGTCGTTGCCGTCCGGACCAGCGCCGCACAAATGTTGTCCACTTGTTCTTGGCTGTAATTCTGATAATCCTTAAAAGCAATGACTGCGTTACTGACTAAATCGTTAATTGCCGAAGTAATTGTCTCGCTATTCTTTTCTGTTTCTGTTATAGCAGCTGTTACCATATTTACGCATCTCTTTTTTATTATTCTGAAACTCTTTACAAATTCATCATAGTTCTAATGAAAATGGATGTAAAGAATTGAAAACGCTAATAAATGCTGATGTAACAGTAATAGAGTTGAAATTCATCGTAGTTTGTTCAGTGGCAAGAAGATAGTTGTTATCAATAATTCACGGCAATTACTGAAAAGAAATCACAATTTATGAATTCGATTACAAAAAATATTTAGTAGTACAGGTAGTGGAACAGATTCGAAATTGATTTGATTTATATCAAGGCCGGTTTGATGAAATAAGAAGGGTGCCAAGACTTCCCCAATTGAAATGGTGGGTTGCTGGACGATTCAATCCAAATTGTGTTTGGGCGGAATGGCGAACAACTCCGTTGCGGCCGGCGGGGTGTGGAACGTTGCCGACACTGATTTGAGCTTATTGCTACGCAACAATCTCAAATACAGGTCTTCTTCTAACCGCTAAAGCGGCAAGAAGAATTTGGCGACTGACACCCCGGCGGCCTTCACTGCGTTTTGAGCTAGGCTGTCCCACTTTACCTTTGTTAGAAATCACGGCGAAATTCGTAAAATCAGATGCTAATCGCCCAACAGCCATCTTCGGAAATTAGCAGAATCGCGCATTACTATCTAGAGAAGCAGCTCAAAGTAAGCTAATAAGCCAGACTGACAAGTTTTTTGGCATTACTGTTTGGCTACGATAACAAATAAAATCAAGTTGATTAATCCCGCTGCAATTGTCTCAAGCACTAACAATGATGAAGCGTTCCACATCGACTCCAGACGGAATGGAGGGATCTTGTCGTCAGCCGCCAAATTATTGTTAGTGCTTTAGCACTTACAATAAGACCTGTATTGGAGACTTTTGGAAAAAGGCTTCAATCAGCGTCGGCCGCGTTCCAAGACAAGCAGCCCGCAATGTAGTCAAACTCAATTCTGTTTCAACGCCATCTTATTGTTCTTCGTTTATTCTTCAGCGTGCAACACAATTTTCTGCTGGGCGACGGCTTGAATGAAATCTTGATCGTGTTCAATTAGAATCATTGTCGGTTTTTGCTCTTTCAAGAGCGTCACCAATTGATCTTGATTATAAAGATCCAAGTAATTTAAAGGCTCATCCCACAAATATAATTCCGCCGGAGTGGCCAATGATTTTGCCAGCTCAACTTTTTTACGTTGGCCCATACTCATGGCTTCGATTTTGCTCCGGAAAACTTCGCGTGGCATGCCTAATTTATGCAGGTTATTGAGAAACAATTCCAGGTCTAAATGATTCTCTTCAGCAAAATCAGTTAAGGTTCCGCGATTATCTTCATAATTTTGCCGCAAGTAACTGATCTGGCTATTTAGTGGCACCTCAAGTTCACCAGTAGTCTCGCCAGTGAATTGACCAAGCAGGGCTTTGATCAGGGAAGTTTTGCCAGTACCATTAGCGCCAACTAAGGCGAGGCATTCACCTTGGTTAAGTTGCCAACTGAGCGGTGCAAACAGTGGTTGTTCTTGATAACTTAATTGAAAATCTTTCGCGACAACTAAATGTTTACGAAAACTAGGCTGAAAATTAATACCTAGTGGATCAACAGTTTCAATGTTTTTCAAAAGGTCTTGTTTGCTACTGATCTCGTTTTCCATTCGCCGATTTAAATTTTTCGCTTTTTGCATGACGCGGGCAGCCCGGGCACCGATCCGGCCAGTATCGCCAATGGCCCCGCTACCTTTGACACGAGGATCACCATACTTGTCTTTTTCTCGTGAAAATGACCAGGTTGCTTTCTCGCGAGCGGTGGTTTGCAACCGAGAAATATCCTTTTTCAATTTCGTATTTTGTTGCTGTTCATAGTTATCTTGGCGATCTTTTTGCTGCTGATAACTGGCGTAATTACCTTGCTGTAATTCCAGTTGGTTCTTCTCAATCGCAAGAATATGATCCGTCGTCTGGTCAATAAAATGACGGTCATGACTAACAACAATGAATCCCTGCTGCTTGGCCTGCAAATATTCGGCGACTTGTTGGCGACCAGTCAAATCCAAATGATTGGTCGGCTCATCTAGCAGCGGATAATGATCCTCGTCACTGAACAAAAGTGCCAATAACACTTTCGTCTGCTCGCCACCAGATAGTTCTTGGAAAGGTCGCCACAGCACATCATCACTTAATTTCAACAAGCTCATTTCGCGCTGAACTTGCCAGAGCTCGTTGGGACTTAGCGCGTCAATCACATCGTACGTTGTGGCGCTAGGATCTGGCACGGTTTGGGGAAAATAAACGAAAGCCAATTGTTGATTGATTGCGCCAGTGTAGGGCAGTTGCCCCTGCAATAATTTAAGTAACGTCGTTTTCCCGCGACCATTACGACCGATCAAGCCTAATTTCCAAGTAGATTCGAGGTTGAGATTGGCATGATCAAATAATGGTTGTTCTTGTTGATCGTAGCCAAAAGTTAAGTTCTTAATTTCTATTTTCGACATAAATTTATCACCTCATAAAAATTGGTGCGTCTTCAGAAATAAACCCAATTTTGGCCACAAAAAAGAGACCGCCCCATTGAGTCAGTAACCATTCCAAAAACGCACAGCGAAAGCCCAGTTATCCCTGGGTTTAAAAAATTCGACTGTAGGTTGTGGAATAAGTTAGATTCTCAACAGAAAGATCCCTCACTTTTTTAATTTCGTTGTTGTGATTCTAGCATAAAAAAATTATGGATGCAAGCTACTGACCATTTTTAACTTGGTGCAGGTGTTGCGGCAGATTTGAGTCTGACTCCATTACGGGCTTGCTGGTTGTGGAACGCTGCCGGCATCGATTGATGCCAATTTTTCAAATTGTCATCAATACGAGCCTTTGTCTAATCACTAAAGCAATAAGACAAATTTGGCGGCTGACAACCACGCCCTCCATTCCGTCTGGAGTTGAGGTGGTGCACTACAGCTTTGTTAGTGGTTAAGGCAATTATAGTGGAGCAGAGCGGTTTAATTTGAATTGTTACCACAATTGAATAACAGCATCAAAAAAGCCTATCTGGCAGTTCCTGGTTTAATTCCAGAAAGCTTGTCAAACAGGCTTAGTAATTTACATCAATCTGTTTTTCTAAATAGTGGTGCTCAATTCGGTTAGTTTCCACAGGTGGTTGCTGGCGATTGGCATCTAACTTTATCCGTGCTGCCTTGATATTGAAAAAATCTACAATGAACTAGACTGGCTCAAAACGTAGTGGAGGCCGCCGGAGTGTCAGCCGCCAAATTATCCTTGGCGCTTTAGCGCTTAGGATAAGGGTTGTATTTGAGATTGTTGCGAAGCAATAAGCTCAAATCAATCCCGGCCGCGTTCCACACTCCGCCGGCCGCAACGGAGTTGTCCGCCATTTTGCCAAAAACTAATTTGAATTCAAATCGCCAAGCCACCACCACTTCAAATCGGGAAAGGCCAGCCACCCATAAAATTGCTGGGCCCCTGTCGTTTTAGCCATGGAGCGACGAAGCTAGTACCAGGCTGGTTTGTCACCATCAGTATTGGGCTTGTTGATCCCAACTGAATGGCGGATTTGCTCTTGAGGGTGATCAATCAAATGTTGCACGTAAGCCGCAACACTTTGCCGTGAAACTTCGGTACCCTTAAATGGCTCGCCTTTTTGAGTCAACTCGTAGTCTGTTTCGGCCTTATTATCCAACCAAGCTGGCCGAATAATCGTATAGTCGAGGTCGGAATTTTCGATCACTTTGGCAGCTGCTGCGTAAGTTGGCAGATAACCGTCGTCAAGCATTTGATGATTCCATTTGCCAAAGGCACCGGGAACTTCATCGTAAATACCTAAAGTTGAAATCCAAATCAGCCGTTTGACCCCAGCCTGGTCCATAGCCGCGACTACTTGCTTGGCTTGCGCTTCAATATTGCCGCCAGCTAAATTAGCATAGACAAGATCTTGACCAGCAATGGCTTTAGTTAAATCAGCCGCGTTAGCCGCATCACCATCGATGATCGTGGCGTTGCCTGTTTCAACCTTAGCTAAGCGTGAGGCTTGGCGAAGAAACAAGGTTAATTGAACTTGATCATCAGCTAATAAATCTTTTAATGCTAGGCGGGCAATTTGACCATGTGCCCCAAGAATTGTTACTTTTACCATAAAAAAATCCTCCTTTAGATTAACGTGTGCGGGTAAGGAGCTTGTGCCGCTGTGATCCGAACACGATTTCATAAAAATCTATTTGTAATCATCTGAAACGCTGACGTTGACTAGCAATTATCATTTTTGCCAGTCATTAACGACTTCACATCACTAATATAAAGTAAGCATAAAGACGACGCAAGCAAACATTACTGTGATTTTGCGAACAATCGGCAAAATATCACTTTAAGCAAACCTACGCTATGATGAATCCAAGTTAAGAAGGGGGGGACTTCTAATGGAAATTGGTACTTTAGCTGAGTGGGTGGCTGGCCTTTCAGAATTACTAGCGGTGATTGTCGCGCTGTTCTTGCCAATGTATCGTGCCCACCGGCAAAACGAAAAACAGGAGCAGCAAGTATTAAAGGTCAGTTTTCGGATTGGCAAGCGCGTGGTGCGCGATAAAGCGGCCCATCCTGATACGGCCATGGATCAGTTGGCAAGTTATCAAGATTTACGCAAGTTCAGTACCGTGGTCAGTTTGGTGACGGATAGCAGTGCGGTGATAATTTTCCTACATGATTTAGACGAGACGCTACTGGCAGTTGACCAAGGTCAATTATCAGCTGCTAAAGCAATTCAGAAAATCGATTCCTGGCACGCATGATTATTCGCGTAAGAATTTTTTTAAAATGGCGGCGTAAATGAAACTGAACGCTAAACCGGCCAGAACACTGCGCCAACCGAAAATAAACCAGCCAATGCCCAGCACGACAAAATTAATATCACGAATCAGCGGTGCGATTTTTAATTGGGGCCGATAGCGGTGCAAAATTAAGGCAATCACGTCGACGCCTACTGTTGAGGAATTCTCGGAAATGCAACAATAATAGCCAAAAGCAATCGCTAGACTGGCTAAAGGCACATCTAGCCAAATTGAGCCAGCAAGGGTTAGCGACCAGGCGCTAAATAAATTAAAACCGGCTAAATAAGTTAAGCTGGAATAAAGGGATTTGAAGAAATTTTCGCGGCCCAGGAAAATCGCGCACACCACCAGCAAACTTAAGGTTAATAAGTTGGTCCACAGTGTAACGCTGAGATGAGTTGTCCGCTGCAGAATCAGGGCAATGCTGGTCACGCCACCATTGATAATCTGGTGAGGAACCATCCACTTGGCGTAGGCGAAACTCATGACGAGATTGCCTAGCAGGATTTTAAATAACGATCTTAGTAGGCGTTGTTTACTTGCGCCCAATGATTTTTGCATCGAATTAACCTTTTCCTTGCTCAAATTGTTGTTTAAAAATAAACTGCGTCAGGTCTGTTTTAATTAGACCAATAATTATTTATGTTACGATTTTTCAAAGGTTAAACAATGGTCTTTTTCAGCTTTTTAACCGAACTTTTTTATTCTGTTGGGAAAAAGGGCGTTGCAATCGAAAGGTTGTCATAACTGGGTGCCGGCCAATTTAGCTGTGAGGCAGTTGTTTTGCATTTTTTGAGAAAAGTCGGTATGATAGTCTTGTAAAAAAGTTGTGCACAATTTAATGACTGGACTTTTGAAATTAAATGAGGTGATCTGATGGAATTAAAAATTAAAGCAGGCGCGCAAACTTATCTTGCTGCTAAAATAAAACCAGACGATTTGGTTTTGTTAGCGCTAGATGACGGTTCCAACAAGTTCTCAAACATGGGCGGCTCATGTACCATTGGTAGTAAATTCCAATTGGTGGTCGTTGACCAAGCCGATGCAGATTTCCAAGTGCCAGTAGCAAATAATTTAAACTTCAAACTATTTACTGGTGAACCAGAGCTGACTTACTTAGGCGAAGGCTTAAATTTGGATTACAAGAATGGCTTTATGACCTTAAGTGACAACAGTGGCATCCTTGATGGCGCAGTAACAGTTTCACATTACCAAGCACCAACTGCTGCTGAATTGAAAGAACAAATGAAGACTGACGGCGTGCATAACTGCTAAAGCAGTGCTGATTATTTCCCCTGAATAATTCGCTCCCTAATAGCTACGCTGATCAACAATAAAAAAGACACCACAATTCTTGAAAAAGAATTGTGGTGTTTTTTTGGGAGTTAATTAAAAGGGGCCGCTGAGAAAAGAGCAACATTCCTGATTAATGGAAAGTAATCAAATGCTAAAGGGAACTTGATGATTTTCCATTAAGTCGTAATGAAACTTGAGCATTAATCCAAATTAGCTAATTTTGGCGTTAACTTCTGTTGCAGCAATTGGCAAATATCAGCTTCGTGGAGATCAGTGGTCAGTTGTGCTTGAAATAACTCAGATAACGTTATTAAGGCGCGTTCATCATTGGCTATTTGCCAAGCGGATTTCAGATCAACCTGCTGAGTCGCGGTATTGAGCACCAGTGTATAACGCTTGACTCGAAAGCTATAAGGATCATGAAATTCACCGGGTTGCAAATAAGTGTTGATCAAAATCATAATGCGATGAGCCAACTGACGGTAATCCTGGGGTTCTGCAGTTTCATGAGTGCGAGTAGTGGTTGCTATCATTGTTTGTTCCTCCTAACTTTTATTTTAACCACAGCTATTATAACGCATCTGTCCAGTAATAGCGTACTTTTTATGCTTTTTTTGAAAATTGTTCGAGTCATTAAAACGGTAAAAGGAAAAATGAAAGCGGTCGCTGGACTGAGATTAAAATCGAACGGACGACGGACGGCAACCACGCTGAACTTTTTTATAATGAATTTATTGATAAAAAAGGGAGCCCGCGTTTTACAATCAAGTTAGCCACTATCGTTAGTACTCAGACAAAATAAAAAACACCAAGTCGATACGACCTGT
>NZ_RHOU01000015.1 GCF_003946645.1 Lapidilactobacillus wuchangensis | reverse complement strand
GAAATTATTCTTGCCGCTTTAGCGGTTAGAATAAGGCTTGTATCTGAGATTGTTGCGTAGCAATAAGCTCAGATCAATGCCCATGGCGTTCCACGCCCCTCAAATTGCGTCGCCACCACCTCCCAAAATTGGGGAAGACTTGACCGCCCACAAAATTGCTGGGCCCCTGTCGTGCTTGAGTATGAAGCGACTTGAGTCAATCACTAATCACAGCTTTTTCAGCCTCTCTAACTAATTACATCACTCAATCCGGTCGACTTCAATTTTGACAGTATCTGGTAATAATTGCGCCAATGATTTCATGAGAATTTCTAAATGCTGATTAAAATTCATTTGAATTTGTTGCCGATCATTAATCACGAACAAAACAATCACGCGACTTTTACCATTAGGCAAAGTTACTGGCACCATTTTCAAAGCGGTAATGGTTGAGTAATCAACAACTCGAGAAAACAGGCCATTCGTGACTAGGCGTTTGCCACCAATGCCGCCAACGCCGTCCATGATATTTAAAGTAAAGAACGCGGCCATTAAAATAATAAACGGCCAATTCATTGTTGGCACACTTAGCGCCCAAGAGCCAATCAGAATACTGAAAATCACAGGGGTGTACTTATACCGCGCGCGAATAACAATTTGCGATTGCCAATAGATCCCAAAGGCCATACTGCCAAGCAAGGCAGCGATTAGAATGTACATTAACATAACGTAACACCTCCATTACTTGTTCTAATTTTACACTTATCCCCAGGAAATAACACCATCTGAGGTCTGAATTAAAAGTTTTAACGATCATTATTACTGCTGAGCTTGATATTTCCTTTGCTTGTCTGTTCATGTTAGAATAAGCGTGATAGCTAGGTAATAATAAACTTTTTCTAATCATTAATAGCGACTTTTTCTCTTGATTAATTCTAAGAAATAAATATTTCAATTCAATTTATAGCCGGTGTTTGTAATTATTTCTATTTATTATCGTTGTTAAATTGGCAATTGTAACTATCATTTTATAATAGATTATACCCAATCTAATTTTAAACTCATTATAATTTACAACCTATGACTTCTATGTTATACTTTCCTCGAATGAAATATTTCGGGGTTTTTATTTTGGATTTAAATTCATGTACCTGTCTACGCAAGTTTTTGCCAGTGCCCGTTCCGATTACATAATGCTTGTTAGACAGCACATATAGGAGGTAAGTTAGATGGCACATCGTAAGAAATTCATCGCCGTCTTAGTAATTGGGGCAATTGCTCTTATTTTGCGTTTTGTTTTCAATTTGGGCTTAGCAGCACAGATTATCGTCACTGTCATGGGTGCCTTATTAGCACTCTCAATGTTCGTGGAAATGATCAAGACCCTACGTTCAGGTAAATATGGGGTCGATTTATTGGCGATCATGTCAATTGCAGCGACTTTAATTGTTGGTGAATATTGGGCCAGCTTAATGATTTTGGTCATGTTAACTGGTGGTGATTCACTTGAAGATTATGCTGCCAACAAGGCCGGCTCTGACCTGAAGAACCTGTTAGATAACTCGCCACAGATTGCCCACATTAAAGTCGGCGAAAAACTGGTCGACCGTAAAATTGACGATGTTAATTTAAATGAAATTGCTGTCATTAAACCTGGCGAATCAGTCCCTGTCGATGGGATTGTGATTGCAGGGGAAGGTAATTTCGATGAATCATCTATGACGGGTGAATCACGGCCAGTTTCCAAAAAAATTGGTAGTGAATTATTATCTGGGACGGTCAACGGCGATACTGCCATGACCATGCGCGTTACAAGAACTGCCGCTGATTCTCAGTATCAAACAATTGTTAAATTGGTTAAGGAATCAGCTGATAAACCCGCTCATTTTGTTCGGATGGCTGACCGCTACGCCGTACCATTTACGATTATTTCTTTATTGATTGCTGGTATCGCTTGGATTGCCTCTGGTGACCCTCATCGTTTCGCCGAAGTTCTGGTAGTTGCCTCACCATGTCCCCTAATTTTGGCAGCACCAATTGCGCTGGTTTCCGGTATGAGCCGTTCTAGCCGTAACAGTATCATTATTAAATCAGGAACTTCCATCGAGAAAATGGCCCAAGCAAAGAGCATTTTCTTCGATAAAACAGGGACAATTACAACTGGGCACTTGAACGTGATCGATGTTCATCCAGCTGCCAATGTTTCGGAAACTGATTTGATTCAAGCTTTAGGTAATTTGGAAATTAATTCCGCTCATATTTTCGCACGAGCAATCATTCGTTACGTCAATGATTTACCTGATTTCAAACACGAAAGCGTCTCTGATTTCACCGAAACCAATGGTCAAGGTGTCAGTGGTCAGTATCGTGGTCAATTAGTTAAAGCCGGCCGGCGCAACTTTATTGATGTTACTGATGCACCGCAAATCGAACTAGCTGAAGGTCAGTCGATTATTTACGTCGCGATCAATCAACAATTCGCCGGTTATTTAACCTTAGCTGACAAGACTCGTCCTGAAGCTCCTGCAACAATGGCCGCTTTGAAAAATGCTGGTGTAACCAAGTTAGCTATGATTACCGGTGATAAGAAAGACACTGCCGAACATATTGCTGAACAAGTTGGTATCACTGAAGTTCATGCCGAATGTTTACCGCAAGATAAAATTGATCTTGTCGTTAAAACACCAGCGGCAGAACGTCCAGTCATGATGGTTGGCGACGGTGTTAACGACGCGCCAGCATTAGCCGCTGCTGATGTAGGGATTGCCATGGGTGCTTCTGGTGCCAGCGCTGCCAGTGAATCTGCCGACGCGGTGATTCTAAAAGATGATTTATCAAAAGTAGAAACGGCTATTACTATTTCTCGAGAAACGATGAATGTTGCTCGTCAATCCGTTTTAATCGGGATTTTCATCTGTGTGGCTTTGATGTTGGTTGCCGCATTCGGCGTTATACCTGCCCTGTTTGGTGCTATGTTGCAAGAAGTTGTCGATACCACTTCGATCCTCTGGTCATTACGGGCACGTAAAACTCGAGAAACTCGTCGCGTCTTACAAGAAGCAACGGATTAATCAGAATAGTCCGCATTTGCTGCTAGGATTCCGCGATTTTCCAAAATAGTTTCATTATCAAAATAGTTGTGATCACGTTGTTGAGTTTTAATAGCAACGTGATTTTTTTATTTGTTTAATATGATGAGTGCCAGCCAAAATTTATTAGTTTAGATCAAAGTTGGTATCAAGTCTTCCCCAATTTTTGTAAGGTGGTGGCGGTGCAATTTGAGGGGCGTGGAACGCCATGGGCATTGATTTGAGCTTTTGTTACACAAAATCTCAAATACAAGCCTTATTCTAACCGCTGAAGCGGCAAGAATAATTTCATGGCTGACGCCAATTGCGCCGCCACCACCTGCTAAAACTAACAGAACTGATCACCACTATTTGGCTAAACCGGATTGTGATAGTACGAAAATGATGTAACAATTTCTACTGATGAATAGAATCGTCACACCATCTTTTGTTGCTGTTCAACTATTATTAACTAATTGAATTGATTTAGTGAGTCCTACTACCATTGCCTTAACCACCGGCGGAGATGAAGCGAACCAAATCAACTCCAGACGGAATGGAGGGATCTTGTCGTCAGCCGCCAAATTATTGTTAGTGCTTTAGCACTTACAATAAGACCTGTATTGAAGACTTTTGAAAAAAGGCTTCAATCAGTGTCGGCAGCGTTCCACGACAAGCAGCCCGCAATACAGTCAGAATCAATTCTGTCTTAATTTCATTCCCTAATGCGCCACTTTCCAAGTGAAGCTCATAATTTTATTTCCAAGTAGGTAGCGTAATATTACTCTTTTCAAAAGAATTAGACTAAACTATAAAGTGATATCAATCTTGAAGTATGAAGACTGCATCATGATTATTGGAGGTAAATTATGGAAAAAACTGAACGTTTAGCCCTTTTAGATGATTTAATCAGATTGGCCACGCCAAATGGTAATGAAAAATTAGTGGCTGATTATTTAGAAAAGTTATTTGCTAAGCACAATATTCCTACCAAGCACGTGACTTATGCCGAAAATCGGGACAGCTTGATTGCCACAGTCAAAAAGTCTGACGGGCCAATTCTGGGCTTCACTGGTCATGAAGACGTGGTTGACCCTGTCGATGCCAGCAAGTGGACTTATGGCCCTTATGAACCAAAACATGTTGACGGCAAAATTTTTGGTCGTGGGACTGCTGATATGAAATCAGGTTTGGCTGGCCAAGTTATTGCCATGATCGAATTAAATGACGACCCTAATTTTAAAGGTAATCTTAAATTAATCGCCACTGTTGGCGAAGAAAAAGGCGAAGTCGGTTCGAAACAATTAGCCAAGGAAGGCTACGTTGATGATGTGGCCGCTTTAATTGTCGGCGAACCAAGCAACGCCTCTTCTGACTTAGTAATGACCAAGATGGTCCAAGGTGGCCTGGTTAAAATTCCGGCACCATTGGCTAATCAAGCACATAGTCGCCAATCATTTTATTGTGCCCATAAAGGTTCCGTAACTTATAAAGTCGTTTCTCATGGTCGCGCTGCTCACAGCTCGATGCCTGAAGCTGGCATTAATGCTTTGGCTAACCTGATCAACTTTTATCAGAAACAGGATGAGTATTTCGGCACTTTAAGCGGCTATTCTGATGATATTTTAGGCGTAACGACACCAGCAGTCACGATTATGAAGGCCGGCGAGCAGGAGAACACAATTCCTGACTACGCTGAATTAACCGTTAAAGTCAGAACCATCCCTGAATACAACAACGATAAATTAATCGCCGACTTGGAAAAAATCATCGCCGAGCTAAATCAAGAACCAAAGATGTCCTTAGAATTTCAATTAAGTAGCAGCAACTGGCCAGTTAAAACAGCCGCCGATGCGAAATTGATTCAATTCGCCCACGAAGCCTACCAAGATGTTTTCCAACAAAACGCTTTGGCAATTGGTGCTCCTGGTGGTACTGACGCTTCGCAATTCATTCAAGCTAATCCTAACCTTGAAGTGATCGTGGCTGGCCCTGGTAACGAAAGTGCCCATCAAGTCAATGAATTCGTCATTGAGTCTGATTATTTGAATTACATTGATATTTACAAAGGAATTGCTAAAAAGTATTTTGCTTAATTTAATATTTTAAGTGCTTAAATTAATAACCTAAAAAAATCACGTTGACAGCTGATAACCTGTCAACGTGATTTTAGTTTTACTGCTGATTCAATTTTAATGATGGTAACAAAGTCGTCTCTTTAGTTGCGACGACGTTTGTACCTGTACCAGATACCACCAAGTACCACGACAACAATCAATAATACGGCACCAACAACAGTGGCGGTGTTATTACGTTGTTCATTTGCTTGTGGCAATTTCTTTTGGTCAGTCGTTTTATCTTTGGCTTGATCCTTGGTATTCTCAGTTGTTTCTTTCTCAACTGAATCAGGATCGGGCTTGCTTGGATCTGGATCAGGATTTGGTTTCGGATCTGGTTTTGGCTCCGGGTCAGGATCTGGCGTTGGTTTTGTCGTTTCCTCTTCCTTAGTCCAATTATTGGTCAGCACGATTTGATTGTCGTTAGTGCTAACGCTACTTTCATAACCGTCAGGCACATTAACTTCTTTGGCCGTATAAACATAGTCATCACCAACATTATTATACTTAGGTAATGCCACGACTTGGGCACTGCCATCAGGAATAACACTGCTAATTTTAGCTTGCCAATTATTAGCTTTATTCAAGCTCATTTCTTGGGAATTAGTCCAAGCATCAGCGCTGGTATTCGTCGACCGATTAATCACGAAGTCAATCGCATCAGGACGCTTACTTAACTTGTTCTCGTTGGTCCACTTTTTAGAAAGATCCAGCGTCACACCTGGCGCCTTGATTGAAGGAACTGGAAAATCAAGCAAGTTAGCTTCATCTTCATAAGCCACATCAGGGTCTAAAGTTGTGCGGCCGTTAGCCAAGTACCACGTTTCTGGTTTGAAATTATTGCTTTCAGTATTAATTCGAACTTGATACTTTAAGATAACTCGTTCATCTTTACCAAGACGCAAATTCGTCATTGAAATCGTCCCATTATTGGCAACGACACCAACATTCTTAACTAAATCTGGGGCGTCAACCCAATCACCATTTGTATCCTTACGCGCGCCAACTAAAGTGTAGTCCTGATTAGCAGCAAAGTTGCCGTTAGTCGTTTGTAGGAGAATATCTTCACCCATTGGATCAGTGACCGTCCCGTTGGCGATAGTGTTGTCGACTTGCGAAGCAACGGCACTTAAAGCATCGCCTAAATCTTCTAATTGATCATCAATCATTCGATATTTCGCAGCTGATGAAGCAATATTACGATCAATAAATTGTCCACGGGAAGACGGACTAACTGCCGGAAATGTACCAATTGAATAGCAATCAATGCCTTCATTTTTCGTATCAAGAATTGTGCCCAAAGTATTATCAGTAATTGTCTTGGTATCTGGTAGTGTAATTGAAGCTTCACCAGCATTAACAGTTGAACCCGAAACTAAACGAGCGGCAGCAGTATCAAAAGTAGTTGGATAAGCTGCTTTAACTGATTGACCGTTAGCGGGAACAATCTCACCATTATTTGGTGTTAAGGCTGAACTACTGTTAGCTTGGTATGACTGGTTAGCACGGCCATCGCCAATATGAACTAAAATCTTACGAGCATCCTTGGGATCCTCTCGTAACATCTTTTCGCCTTCCATTAAACCACCTTGTAGGAAGGTACCCGAACCTGCCTGGGCAACATCCCTCATAAAGCTATCAATTTCATCGGTGTTGGTTAAAAATCCATCTTCGGAATTGGGCATATCCGCAGTGGTATAAATATTCTTGTTATAAGCAACCACCCCAATTCGAACTTGGCCATCATCCATAACGTCAGAGATTTCATTGATAAACGAATTAACACCAGCAATTGCCTTTTCTTTTAGATCTTTCATCGTTGATGAGTAATCCATTACCAAGACAACGTCAACTGGGTAGGATAAATTGTTACCTTTGACGGCTAACGAAACGTCGAATAGGCCTTGCTTAGTCGCATTTTCAGCAACTGTTTTTTGCAAATAGGCTTGGTCGCCATAATTAACATAACCCTCATCATCAAAGGCAACGCCATCTGTGGTGGCCGTGCCGTAATTATAATTATAGGCATTTGGATCTTTGGTAGTTGATTGGCCATCAGTTAATTTGTTGCCAATGCTGGTTGCCCCGTTCTCGTATTGAAAGCCATTGGTTGCTGCTTGAACTGTTTGCCGCCCGGTGAAAATAACGAGTGCTAAACTCAGTAACCCTAACAAAAAAAGCAATTTCGTTCCTAGTTTTCGCATTATCCTAACCCCTTCTCCTTAGTTGCCTGAACCCATTTGTTTGTTGACTCGGTTGATTTCAGTCAAGAATTGCTGACATTTTCTGAAAAAATTGTTTTTTCGGGCAATTCACAATTCGAAATCGGCCTGTCTTACTCGCATTTTAGATTGTGCTCAATTGATACAATTACTAACACATTTAATTAGTAATTAGCGAAATAGTCTGAAATACCAATAACTTACAGTCAACATTTTTCTGCTCTCAGTCTAACATATTAACGATTTATGTAACAGTATCGATTAGAAGGAGCTGCTCGCGTTAGGGCTTTCAAAATTGAGCAAGACGCCATTTTGCTAACGTAAATATTTTTTTAATAAATGTGTTTCTTCAACTAATTGTCACATTAGTTAATTCAAAATTAAACGGCCTAAAAAACCCGTTGACCTTTTCACTGTCAACGGGTTTTATTCGGGGGAGGTAGTTTAAAGAGCAACAGGTGCCAAAAAATAGTTAATGCTATTTCTAATTCTTTTTACGTAAAATCTGAATCAGATCAACGGCTAAGCCAAATACCATTAAGACCACCAGACCCACAATCCAGAACGTTTTAGTTTGGGAACGTTTGGCGGCTAAACGAGCTTCTTGGCCAACGATATTCTGATCGGCTAAGTGGCGCTGTTGATGGGTGGTCAATAAACTAGGCGCATAGCCGGGAAATGGCGCCACCCTAGTGGTGATATTTGTAGAGACGGCATTACTAGCCGCTTGGTCAGTTCGTGTCGGACTTACTGCCAACATCAGCAAAGCCAGTACTGGCACTAAAAGCATGATCAATTTGCGGTTCATTTTATTTCTCCTAATTTTCTGAAAACTTTTTGTAGTTCTCAGTTTACTGAGAATTTGATCGACAGTCGAGACGTCTAATCACTTATTTTGTCGAAAAATTCGTAAAAATAAGTATCTTTTAATGGCGGCGACGGTTGACCAACAGGCTGAGACCACCGATCAACAGTAAGCCGACGCCTAATAGCAGTGTGTTCAGACTACGATTGGCTTCACCGGTCTTCGGCAAAGTTGGCTCATTATTTGTCTGCTTATGTGTGACCACGATATGTTTTTGCTTGTTCTTTTCAGTTTGGCTGCCAGTGGCGCCCTGATTATTTTTGCTCGGTTGTTTGGCAGTTGATTGGTTACCGGTTTGCTGATTACCACCATTTTGCTGATTGTCATTGTGGTGATTGTTATCAGTTGACCCTTGGCCTTGATTATCAGTGCCACCATGATTACCTTGGTCGTCTTGACCGCCTTGATTGTTGTCGCCGGTTCCTTCGCCTTCGTCGCCAGAACCGCCGCTCTGATCACCAGAATTTTTCTTTGGCAGTACTGTCAGCTTCATTGTAGTTGTTTGGAATTCACTGGCATAAGTTAATTCGTAAACCCCAGGTGTATTCAGATCATAGTCACCAGTAATTTTGATTTTATCAGGCGCAATCTCAGTACCATCATTCTCTGTGGCACTTTCAATAACGCTAATCGGATCCCACTGGTCACCAACGGTAACAGTCTGGTCCTTGACCACCAAAGTCGCTTCACTTTCTTCAACCGTTACCTGAATTGTTTCTTGGTGGCCATCATACTCATAAGTAATTGGATAAACACCAGGTTTGGTGGTGTCGACAGTGCCAGTCACTTTGACTTTATCAAAGGATACGAGCTTGCCATCGTGATCAAACGCCTCTTCGAAATTATCGGCTGGTTCCCAAGTATCCCCCGCCCAAATTGTTGAGCTATGCACCATAACATGAGCCAGATCATCTTGCAGTAAATAAGGCTGAAAAACTTGGAAGGTCGTATCGCCCTTATTTTCACCGGCAATGCTGGACATGTAGAAATAATAAGGATTCTGAATCACTTTAGTTGGTAAATTAGGTAATTCAGTGAAGCCAGGCGTCCGCTGTTCCCGGAATTTCGAGTAGACAATCTTGCCATCCTCGTCGCTACCTTCAGCGCCTTTATAGAAGTAACGCGATGCATCGAAGAGAATTCGAACTGCGGAACCAGCACCAGCAGTTAAAGCTGGCGTCGCAATTTTACCACCTGGTAATTTAATTTGATCCATGGGCATTTCATAGCGATCAACGCTGGGGCTAACGTAAGCAACTGGTAAAACAATGAATTGGTCATTGTACATCAGCGTTTCGTAACGACTCGGATCCAAACTTGATAAATCGGCAATCGAATTATAGCCCACATGCATCTCAGTGACTGCAGGTAGTTGTGAAATTGGCGTCACATCAGTAATTCGATTTCCCGTCAATTCAATGTAAGTTAATTTCTGCAAACCAGCTAACTGCGAGATATCCGTAATATCGCCACGAATAGCTTCAGTTTCAGCCGTATTTAAATCCGCACTCCGTAAATTCAAATAAGTAAGATTGGTGGCAAATTCTAGCCCGGCCAGTGAATAAGAAGTTTCGCCATCAATATAAGTATTCCGTAACGCTCGATATTCGCCGGTGGTTGGCAAACCAGAATAATTAGAAATCTTCGTTAAGTACTGGAGATCATTTTGGGTGATCTGGCTGACATCAGTCCACGTTTTGCCAGCTTGTTCGGAATTTTGATTTAACCAATACAGGACGATTTTCTGTAAAGTTTTATTCGGCATCCAAAGATTGATATCTTGCTCGGCCCGGCTAGCTAAGGGTAATTTAAATTCGCCAGTAGTCGGTGCCGGTTGTTCTTTATCTAAGGTCGTCGCTGGTATTGGCGCTACTTCTGAAGCAGTGATAGTCGGCATTGCTGGCTGAGCTGCTGGTACGACTGGTGCAGTTGGCACAACTGACTCTGGCGTTGCTGCTTCAGTTTGGTCAACAGCTGAATTGTCCGCCGTTGTTGTGGTTGAATCAGTTTGCTGCGAGGTTAATTCAGAATTTGCTTCTGAATTGATTTGATCTTGATTCGTTGCTGGCGCTGGATTCGTCACACTAGACGTCGCTGTTTCAGTCGTTGCTGCATTTGCTTGACTGCTTTCCAGCGCTGAAACAATCTGCTGTGCATCTTGGGCACCCACAGTAGCTGCTTGGGCTAAGGCGGGATTCATCGCTGCGCTAAGTAAAATGGCAGCAACACTAGTTGTCATGACAGTGGTGAATTTAATTTTTTTCATTCTTTTCCTCCGCGTAAAATATCCTAAAACAGGATGCCTGTTTGCCAAAACGATTTGTCTAGGCAAGTATTCATGAAGCGTAAAAAAATTATAGCAAATATTTTTTCACTTTTCACTACTTTTTATTAATCTTTCTGAATATTTTTTCAAGAGGTGGTTTAACCATAAAATAAAAATTATTCTTAATTTCATTAATATTGTCTCAGTTTAGAAGCTTTTATAATATTTAAATTAGTAAAACGTAGTAATGTATCTGTTTGCAAATAATATTCATTTTATAAATATCTTATTAATTTTTATTCATTACCAAGCTGACACCTACTGTTGAAAAACCGTACTGGTTCTGATTGGATTACAGGTTACGTGGCGTGGCACGCAGTCGTAGGATGGTCCAAGGAATTTAAAATTGACGTCAAAAATAGCCTGATTGACAGTCCCTAGTTTATCTAGAGAAATTGTCAATCAGACTTAGTTGTGATTACAAGCTATTTTTTTCAATATCGGAAATCAATTCTGGCCAAACACGATTTAAAATTCTAGCGACGGTGACATCAGTCAGCCATTTGCGGCAATCTTACAACGATTGCCTTGATGGCGAGCAAAGATTAAGTGAACCATTTTAACTCCAGATGGCGTGGCGGGATCTTGGCGTCAGCCACCATTTCGTTCTGCACTTACGTCACAGCTTCAATCGGTTTTATTATCAAATCAGAACAATCCCTACTTAGCGCTTATCTTTAAACGTTCGTGTTAGTCCGGAACCACTTAATAATAATAGCAAGATACTTAAAACAAGAAGGATCAGTTCACTGCGGTCACCTGTTTGTGGCAAAGAGGATTGGTTTTTTGTTTGCTGAGTCCGCGATGCGGCTTTAGTGCGCTGGTGGCGAGTTTGCTGCCCGGCTTGAGCGTGAGGCGTTGAGTTGTTTTTAGAACTGCCGATTTGATTATCTTGGTGATTGTTTGTCTGATTGGTAGCTGGCACTTCAGGTTTTGGTGCCGGCTGTGGCGTAACACTGATCACCTTTTTGGCTTGCACCGTTACGGTCGCTACTTTTTCTAAGTTGCCATAACGATAATGAATTTGATAGCGTCCCGGCCGCTTAGTCGCCACCGTGCCGCTAACGTCGAGTTTATTAAATGACAACTTATTTCCGTCGCGATCGAGCGCCTCGTCGAAATTATCTTGTTGCTGCCACTGGTCACCCACGGTAATCGTTGAGTCATGAACCGTTAATTGTTGCTGGCTTTGCTTAACTTCAATTGTGGCGGGCACATTCTGTTGACCATAACGATAAAAAACTTGGTACTTGCCAGGCTTAGTCGTGTCAACCGTACCAACCACCGTCACTTGATTCAGCGACAAGGGTTGCCCCGCATGATCCATAGATTTAGAGGCATTAAAATTATCACTAGCTTGCCAAGTATCAGTTGTGTAAATCACCGAATCATGGACGCTGACTTTTGCCGAATCATCCAGCAATTCATAGGGCTGAAAGACTTGATAAACTGGCACCGCATCCCCTGGCTCACTAGCCACCGCATTTAAATAAAAAAAGTACGGATTTTGAATCACGTGCAGCTGCATTGGATATTGGCCATCAGCAAATCCTGGAGAATGTTCAGGACGCAAGCCAGTGTAAACGACCTGACCGTCCACCAATTGATCCTGACCACCCTTAAAATAAAAGCGGCCTGTTGTCTCAGAATATTTAACAGCACCGCCAGCACCAGTCGCTAAGCCAGGAATGGCCAATTTGCCACCGGGCAAGCGCAACTGATTTAAATCCATTTGATACCGTTCGCCCGTTCGGCCAACATAAGCCACCGGCAAAACCACTGCTTGGTCGTTGTAAAGAAAATTCGTATAGTGAGCCGGATTCAAACTGCTGAAATCAGCAATGGCATTGTAACCGATCCGTAAATCAGTCAGGACTGGTAATTGAGCGATCGGCGTGATATCGCTAATTTGATTACCAGCAACATTCAGGAGCTTTAATTTCTGTAAATGAGCGATTGGCGTCAAATCTGTAATATCACCACGAATTGTCGTCGTGAGCGCACTGTTCAAATCACCACTCTGTAAAGTTAGATTAGTTAAATTAGTGGCATATTGCAGACCCGCCAAGGAATAAACAGTACTACCACTAGGCGCATCAGTGTTCCGCAATTTTCGATAATCAACAGTACTGGGCAAATCAAAATAATTATCGATTTCCGTTAAATACTGCAAATCACTTTTTTGAATATCGGCCACTTGCTGCCAAACTTTACCCGTTTTCGGCGTGGCGGTCCGATTTAGCCAATACAAAACTAATTGCTGCAAATTTTTGTTCGGCAACCATTGGTCAACATTCGTGGTAGCCGGCACGGACTGACGCTGCGAATTAAGGGCAACGCTTGCTGCTTGCACCTTGGTTGGCTCAATCATGGCAACTAGAAAAATCGCCAAAATAATCAACCAACCACCAATAACGACACTAACTTTCTTCATGACTACTCCTCCCAAAGGGCCCTTCAGCATTTCAAATTATTTAAAATCTATTATCTGCAAATCCAGTTAGTGTTAACCTGATAAATTCATCGTATACCCGCCAAATCGCGATTTCAAAGTATAGTTTGCCGAGTTTTTCTGAAAAAAAGTGACTGCTTATTAGCAATCATTGATTTTGACAGCAGTCCACGGGCAGCAAGGCTTGGTTTACCAAGTTAAGCTTACAGCCAAGCGAAACTATGCTAAAATGTAGTAAGCTTTGCTATTTTAGCAAGTGGGTTTTTCAAGGACTAAATTATGACCAGCAACAACTCGCTGTCACAAATTCAAATCACTATTTCGCGCAGAACGTCAATAAGGAGCAGGTATTTTCGATGGGATTTTTCGATAATCTTCGTAAAAAAGAAAAAGATGTTACACCAACAAAAACAGAAACAGCCGTCACCGTTAGCGAGTCACAAACGCCAGCCAAAGCTGAACCCGTTGCCAAGCAAACTTTGCATGAACAACGGGTCACGATTGAAGACCAATTAACTGGCTTAGCCAATGACTATCGGCAATTAAAAGGTCAGCTGAAATTAAAGATTTTTGCTGAAAAGGCTGAAAAGCAACAAGGTCTTAAACAAGCCCAACAAGAACTGGAATTGTTGGCTGATCGCACCCAGCAAACAGCCGCTCAGATCAAGTCGCTAGAAGATGCTGATGATAGCGCGGCTGAGCAAGAAATTGCTGCTTTAGTTGACCAACAGCATGAGCTGCAAACTAAGATCGACCAAAGTCAGGCTCATTTAGACAGCTTACAGCGGGAATTGGACGATACGACTGAAGCGATTCGCAAAGTGATCTTAGAAATTGATCAAAATGAGAAGCAAAGTGCCGCTTTGTCGGCGGACATCAAAGCCGAAACTGATTTGCAAGAAATGTATGAGCTGATGGCTAAGCAGAAGCCAGAAGTAGATGATTTGTACCAGAAGAAGACGGTGCTGATCAGCACTCGTGAAGATTTAAATACTAAAATCACAGCACTAGCGGCCAAACGTGATCAAGCTGCCGCAGCAACGACTGCATTGCAAGAACAACAAAACAAATTAGGCCAAGACCAACGGCAAAAGGAATCCGCGTTAAACCAAGTTCAAAGCCAACGGGAGCATGAATTGACTGAGGCCAAGAATTACGCCGGTCGTTTGGAACAAGAAACTAGTCGTTCAACTCGGCGCGCAACAACGCTCCAACAAAATATCAAAGAATTACAAGATCATATTCAGACCTTATTTGATAATCAATTTTTGTTACGGCCATTAACTTTAGATAATCAGCGGCAATATGTGGTTTACACACCAGCTTTGACGCCTGACCATGCCACGGCACAGCTGGCCTTACTGCACTATTTGACCAAGCAGCTGACAGTTGTCCCAATGATTGTGACGACTGACTATCAACAAACTGGTCAACAAGAACAATTGGCCCAATTAGCCAAAGCTGATTTGCCACAATTGGAAATCACTAATCTTTACACTCAATTGCAAACTAGCGGCGAAGATACCGCCCCTCAAGTCCAATTACCTCAGAATGATAATTGGATTCAAAAGGCTGATGTTGCTAATAATTTGACTTCAATTTTCGATAAAGACCAACATCTTTTGATGACGGTTCATTTGACTCAAGGCAACATTAGTCAAATCGATTACTTCACCAATGGTAAAAAAATCAAAACCAATCTTTACAATGAAAAAGGCCAATTGTCAGCGCACTATACCTTTGACGACCACGAGCAATTAACGACGATTGATTATTACCGCCTTGATAA
The DNA here is from genome assembly GCF_003946645.1 of Lapidilactobacillus wuchangensis. Taxonomy (GTDB): domain Bacteria; phylum Bacillota; class Bacilli; order Lactobacillales; family Lactobacillaceae; genus Lapidilactobacillus; species Lapidilactobacillus wuchangensis. The sequence continues at coordinate 34,861 of NZ_RHOU01000015.1, read as the reverse complement.
TACAATTGTTCTCACCAAAACGTTCAGCAAAAAATCACTGGAAACCATTCAATTATTTGATGATCACGGCTTGGTAACGCATGTCTTCGCCACTGAAGATGAATTGATTACTTGGTGGTTACAAGATTTATTAGGCCGATTAGACCGCGATGTCACTTTAATTGGCAATTTAGGCGTTGATTATTATCCAACCCTCATCACGGCCTTGCCAAAATTAACCGTGATTCCGGTGTTAACTGGTTTGCCACAGCAACAAACAGAATTGGTTAAGTTATTACAAGATCATCCCCAACAAAGTCAATTCTTAGTCGGCGATCAACATGATTGGCAAATTCTGGCTGACAACACTGATCGCGATTTAGAGGTTGACGTGTTGCAAACAAGTCAATTGGCGCTGCCAAAAGATTTAACCACCACTGATTAGGTACTGGCAACCAGAACTGGTTTTAGGCAGAATGGCGGACAACTCCGTTGCGGCCGGCGGGGTGTGGAACGCTGCCGACACTGATTTAAGCCTTTGCTGCACAAAGTCTTAAATACAGGTCTTGTTCTAAGTGGCACAGCCACCAAGAACAATTTGGCGGCTGACACCCCGGCGGCCTCCACTTCGTTTTGAGTTTATTCAGGCCACTTTAGATTTGGTTGATGTTAAGGCAGTACCAGTGAAGTTAGACATCAATCGACCAGCAATCACTTGATGAAACTAACGGAATTGCGTGCTACTTTCTAGAAAAGCAAATTAATGTAAATTAATAAGCCTGTTTGACAAGAATTCTGGAATTGCACCAGAAACAGTCAAACAGACTTTTTTGCACTATTCATTTATTATGAAATTCAAATCGAGTTGAACTGTCTCACTATCATTGCCTTAAGAACTAACAATGGTGAAGTGTACTATCTCAACTCCAGACGGAATGGAGGGCGTGGTTGTCAGCCGCCAAATTTGTCTTATTGCTTTAGCAATTAGACAAAGGCTTGTATTTGAGATTGTTGCGCAGCAATAAGCTCAAATCAATGCCGGCCGCGTTCCACAACCAGCAAGCCCGGAATGCAGTCAGAACCAGTTCTGTTTAAACGCCTCCACTAGATTTCAACGATTCATATTAGTAACATTCTGAAGACGAATCTAAATCAGACCAACGCTACTTTTTCAACTCGGCTTGTAGATACTTCAACAAAACTTGGGCTTGATTATCTTGCTGATCCTTGGCACCATAGAGAAGTACCACATCACTTTGCTGCAATTGAGCTTTCACCGTTGCCACAAATTCAGCCATTGCCGGATTCGCCTTGATTTCAGCCAAGTAACGGGTTTTAAATTCGGGATATTTCGCTTCATCGTGATTGAACCACTTGCGCAATTCAGTTGATGGTGCCACATCCTTGGCCCACAAATCCAGTTGTGCTTTCACCTTAGAAATGCCACGTGGCCAAAGTCGATCGACCAAGATTCGGTATGTTCCCGCTTCTGGTTCATTTTGATAAATCCGTTGAATTTTTAACATTACTTTCACTCCTATTCCACTTAACTTCATGATAAAGGTTCGTCATTCAAATGCAAACAATCAGACAGCCCCACGCTTTAACTAGTCAGTTTTTTGAAGGTCGGTCAACCTTAGCAATTACGGCTGACTTATTAGGTAAATTATTAATCTACAACACCCCGCAAGGCCAATTAGGCGGTTATATTGTTGAGGCCGAAGCTTACTTAGGTGAAACTGACCCCGGCGCGCATGCCTATCAAGGCCGCCGTGTGCCCTCAAACGAGCCGCTATATGGCGGACCCGGCACAATTTATATTTACGCGATTCGGGGCTTTTACGCCTTTGATGTGGTCACCCAAGCAGCTGAGAATCCGCAGGGAATTTTGATCCGCGGTTTAGAACCGGCGCTTGGCTTGGCACAAATGCAACGCAATCGGCCGCAACAACCAGACTTTAATTTAACTAGCGGCCCTGGTAAATTAATGCAAGCCTTGAACATTACTGACACCAAACTGAATCAGCTTGATTTCGATCACAGTCCCCTACAAATCATTGACGATCAAGCTCGGGTGCCTGCCACAATCAACTACAGTCCCAGAATTGGGGTGCGAACAAGTGCTGATTGGTCTGATCACTATCGGGCTTATGTGGCCGGGAATCCGTTTGTTTCGAAAATGCGCAAGCGTGACTATGATCTCGAGCATTTTGGTTGGCAGCCGGCGCTTTGACGATTTGTTATTTAGTAATATTTTATAGATACAATAATTAATCGCAAAGAGACACGAGAAATTACTTTATTTATAATAATTATTCATTGCGAGCAATCTAAATAAGTGTTATATTAATCCGTGGGGAAGCGTCAAGGTTAGCTGAGTTGTCTCAGTCTAAACTCCACGCATTAATGACAAAATTATTGGAGGGAATCTTAATTGATTCCCTCTATTTATTTGCACAATTTGTTTAATCAAATTTTCATTAATGTCCTCGAATCCAGTTAAGGAAATGAGTTAATTGGCACCACCAATCAGAAATACAACTAATGGGGAGATTAGCTTTCTGATTTAATTTCATGTATTGTGCTTCAAAATTATTGCTTACTGAGGGGTAAGTCGCGTCGCCTAAATCTTTTAGGGAGAAGATTTAGTAGCCAATAATTTCACCAATTAACGCTTTTTTAAGCGCACAAAGGGAGCACAATACATTGAAAACTAGCAAAAAATTTCAAACAATCACTTTATTAATTACCAGTGTCGGTTTATTAACAGCTTTGGCGGTCAAACCAGCTGTTACGAAAATTGATGCCCAAGCTGATCCAGATAGTACTGTTTTATTAACAGCCAAGAAACAAATTGCTTATCAGAAAACTTCAAATGACAAACTAGTTCAAAGTAAAGCCAGCGCCATTGAACAACAAGCTGCAATTAAAAAAGCTGAAGCTAAGGCCGCTGCTGAAGCTGCTGCCCAAACCGCAGCTAAGACGCATGCTGCTACTGAAACTGCTGCAACTGCAACGACCACTAGCCAAGCTGCTACAACAGCTAACAACAATAATAACGCCGCTGCTAGTGCCACAACTGAGCCAACAACGACTGCTGCTACAACGCAAACTGCTGCCCAAACCACAGCAACTGCCACTGCAACAAGTCAAACAACGACTCAACCAACTAGTGGCTTAAATATTGCCGGTCAGCATTTTGCCATTGGTGGTTCATTCACGGCTACTTCTGGTAATGAAACTGTCCCAACTGATACGGTTTATCGTTGGTCCGTTATTCCGTCAGTGATCTTAGTTGATGCTGGTTACGGTGCTGCTCATAATGCCGTTGTTAGTTTAGGCACTGGTAGCAGTGTCACTATCGATGGTCAACAATTGTCAGTTTCAGGTATTTACCAAGAAGACTGGTCATCATTAAACGGCAATATTGGTGGTACTATGAGTTTGATGAAGCAACACCGGGCTGTTATCCAAACTTGCATGTCAGCCAGTGACAATCCTTTGATTCGGTTAACTTTCTTGGATTAATTTATTGGAACCATGCAGTTGTTAAAACCAAGTTCAAAACCGTTAAGGCCTAGCGAAGGTGTACAAACTGAATTGTGTCTGACTGCATTTCGGGCTTGCTGGTTGTGGAACGCTGCCGGCATCGATTTGAACCAATTAAAGACCAAATTGTTTCAAATACGAGCCTTTGTCTAATTGCTAAAGCAATAAGACAAATTTGGCGGCTGACAACCACGCCCTCCATTCCGTCTGAAGTTAAGTCAGTACACTTCAAATTTGTTAGTGCTTGAGGCAATTGCAGTGGGACTAATCAACTCGAGTCAAATTGTTATCGCAACTGAATAGTAATCAATAATGAAAAGTCTGTTTGACAATTTCTGGTTTAATTTCAGAAAACTTGTCAAGCAGGCTTATTAATTTGTTTCAATTTATTTTTCTAACCAGTGTTGCTCAATCTCGTTAGTTTCACCGGATGGTTGCTGAGAGATTGGCATCAAACTCAACAGGTATTGCCTTGATATCGACCAAATCTAGAATGGACTAACCTAGCTCAAAACGAAGTGGAGGCCGCCGGGGTGTCAGTCGCCAAATTCTTCTTGCCGCTTCGGCGGTTAGAAGAAGACCTGTATTTGAGCTTATTGTTGCGTCAGCAATAAGCTCAAATCAGCGTCCGCCGCGTTCCACAACCCAACCGCCGCAACGGAGTTCTCCACTATTCTGCCAAAAGCCAACTACAGCTTCAAATCAACGCCACCGCTGTCCAGCCGCAAATTAACTTTTTTTGTAAAAATTTCTGGACAGTTCCGTGCATAGCACAACTTGACAGATAGACGAGAAAAACGTTATGGCCTGTGTTAAGATGTAAGGGGAAAAAGATTTATTTATAAATGGAGGTTTTTTCATGTCCGAACAAAACATTGAACGCGCATGTACGACAATTTTAGTCGGTAAGAATGCCAGCATTGACGGTTCAGTAATGATTGCCCGCAATGATGACACTTTTCACGCTGTTGCACCACATCGTTTCTATATGCACCCTGCTGTCCACGGTGAGAAAGGCCGCATTTTAAAGTCATATTTAAATGGCTTCCAAATGGAATTGCCTGAAAATGGCTACCGTTATCCAGCTGTTCCTAATGTTGATTACAAAACTTTAGGCTACTATGACGAAAGTGGGATCAACGAAAAGAACGTCGCTATGAGTTGTACTGAAAGTACCTATGGTAACGAACGGACTTTAGCTTTCGACCCGCTTGTTAAAGACGGTCTTGATGAAGATTGCATGCAAACTGCTGTCTTGCCATATATTGACTCGGCTAAAGATGGGGTTAAATATTTAGGTTCATTGATCAAGCGTTTCGGTTCACCTGCTGGTAACTCGGTCTTGTTTGGTGATAAAGATGATGTTTGGTACATGGAAATCGTTACTGGTCATCATTGGGTTGCCCAACGTATTCCTGACGACGCTTATGTGATTGCTGCTAACCAAGTTGCGATTCAACAAGTCGACTTTAGCGATACTGACAACTTCATGTGGTCTGAAGGCATTCAAGAATTCGTTGAAGAACATCATTTGAATGTTGATCAAGCTGGCTGGAACTTCCGTCACATTTTCGGTTCATCTAATGAAAAAGATCGTCACTATAACACCCCACGTGTTTGGTACGGCCAACATATCCTGAACCCTGAAATCGAACAAGATCCTGAAAGCAGTGAATTACCATTTATCTGCCGGACTAGCCACAAGATTTCCCCTGATGATATTGAATATATCTTAGGCTCACACTACAACGAAACTAAATTCGATCCATTAAGCAAGGGCAATGAAGATACTAAATATCGTTATCGTCCAATTGGCTTAAACCGGACCCAAAACTCACATATTTTACAATTACGGAATGACGTCCCTGAAGAATTCTCTGCCGTAATGTGGTTAGCAATTGGTTACCCAACTTTCACGCCATACATTCCATTCTTCACTAACGCCACTGACACTGACCCATCATTCAACAACACTTCATTGACTTACAATTTCGATGACGCTCATTGGTTGTATCGGTCATTATCAGTCTTAGTTGAATCTAACTACAAGCATTTCGTTCAAGACGATTTAGACTACTTGAAGGAATGCCGTCAAGAATTACGGGCTCAAGTTGCTAAAATTGATGCTGAAGCTAAGAACTATTCTGGCGAAGCCTTAACTGACTTCTTAACTAAGCAAAACTACGAAACTGTTAAATTAATGCGCGACAAGGCCACTGATTTCATGGGCCGTTTGTACACGAAGGGCATTACTTTATCAAACCTGACTTTCAACATGGATCGTAATCTGTAATTCCAGACTGATTAGGTTCTCAATCAAGAATCATAGCTGTTAATAAATCTGGCTGTGCAAAAAAATCGCGTTGACGCTAAATTGTCAACGCGATTTTTTGTAGTTTAATTGGATTTGTTCTCAATATAATGTCCGGCCTATAATCCAGCGAAGTGTTTGAAACAGAATAGCGTTTGACTGCATTGCGGGCTGCTTGTCGTGGAACGCGGCCGACACTGATCTGAGCCAATTACAGAACAAATTGTCTCAGATGCAGGTCTTATTGTAAGTGCTAAAGCACCAACAATAATTTGGCGGCTGACGACAAGATCCCTCCATTCCGTTTGAAGTTGAGTTAGTTCACTTCAACTTTGTTGGTTGTTAAGGCAATTGTAGTGGGAGTGATCAACTTGATTTGAATTGTTATCATACTTGAATAGTAGTATCAAAAAAGCCCGTTTGACGTTTCTCTGGTTTTATCCAGAAAGGTTGTCAAACGAGCTCATTAGTTTATAACGATATGTTTTTCTAAATAGTGGTAATCAGTTTTGTTAGTTTCATCAGGTGGTTGCTGGGCGATTGGCGCCTAGCTTTGCCAGTGCTGCCTTGCTATCTATTAAATCTCAAGTGGTCCAGCCTGGCTCAAAACGCAGTGAAGGCCGCCGGGTTGTCAGCCGCGAAATTATCCTTGGCGATTTATCGCTTAGGATAAGGCTTGTATTTAAGATTTTGCGCAGCAAAAGCTTAAATCAATGCCCGCAGCGTTCCACAACCCGCCGGCCGTAACGGAGTTGTCCACTACTCTGCCTAAAACTAGTTTGACATCAAATCGCCCAGCAACCACCTGCCTCAATTGGGGAAGACCTGACACTATTTCTGTTTTAACCACAGCCTATGAAACTCACTAAGTTCACCACGCCTTTTTATGCTATGATAATTATATTAACCTCGGAGGTGACACCATGCCGAAAAAACAACGTCGTGACTATTTAATCATGGTCCTGATTGCCGTCGCGTTTTTTGCAATTTATTTTTGGGCAGCGCAATTTTGGCAAAATAATCGCTGGCTCTCAATTGTGGCCATGCTTGTTTTGATTTTTATTATTAGCTTGTGGCAGCGGGTTCGGTTACAACAGCAACGTGAAAAAGTTAAGCGGGTCCTGAACGCTGAAAATCTTACTTTGGGCCAACTGGCAACTGCCGCTGGTTTAGATAAAATCGAATTAAAGGGCTTCATCGAAAATGGTGCACTGCCCACACCGCAACGTTATCGTTTGGAAGAATTTCTGGAGCAACGTTTTCCAAAAGATTAGTCAATTACTGCTGACATCACAAAAAGACATCCAACCTAGAAGCCAACTGGTTGTGATGTCTTTTTTATTTTACTATTCTTATTAAATTACTTGGGGTTAGTAATGTCCCGCATCATTTCTTGACGTTGGGCATCAGAACGGACCACAATTACTGAACATGGCGCATAACGGGTGATATAAGCCGCTTGAGTCCCAATTGTCTTCCGATGACCAGGTTTAGTTTCTGAACCGATCACGAGTAAATCTGGCTTAAATGGCGGAATCACTTTTTCAACAATTTCATGGCCAGGATTACCCTCGCTTAGAAATGGCTGCACGTCCATTACCCCAAATTCACGGGCTTTCTCACAATAAGTGTTCAAATCGCGAGAAATTTCTTGACGGCGCTTGCTCAAAACATCTGGCGACAAGGATTGAAAAATATTCAAATCCCCAGTCTCCAATACCATCGCTACGCCAAGAGGAATATTGTAGATCTTAGCTACAGTACAAGCATAATCAAAAGCCCGCCGTGACGAAACAAAATCGTCGTCATCAACGGCAATCATTATTCGCGAATAATGCATCGTTGAAACCTGGTAATGCTCTAAATCTTCCATCTCACTCACCTCTGGCTCCAGTATACTACAATTCATTTTGGAAAGGGTCCGCGAACTAGACCGGCTCTTTAAAAATGAGTGGAAAAAAGGCGGTTCAGTTAAAAGGATGACACAACAAAGCGTCAAAACATGATGGTGTTAAGACAGAACTGGTTTTGACTGCATTCCGGGCTGCTTGGCGTGGAACGCTGCCGGCATTGATTTGAGCTTATTGCTACGCAACAATCTCAAATACAAGCCTTATCGTAAGTGCTAAAGCACCAACGATAATTTGGCGGCTGACGCCAAGATCCCTCCATTCCGTCTGGAGTTGAATTAGTTCACTTCATCTTTATTAGGGCTTAAGGCAGTGATAGCAGGATTCAGTGGCTCAATTTAATCAGTAATAGTAGTTGAACAGTAACCAAAAAAACGATGTGACAACCTCATTCTGATTAGAGATTGTCACACCGCTTTTGTTTTACCACAATCTGGTTCGGCCAAATAGTGGTGCTCAGTTTTGCAAGTTTAGCACAGGCAGGGGACCAGCGATTGGCGTCAATGGTGAAATTATTCTTAGCAATTTATTGCTTAGAATAAGGCTTGTATTTGAGATTGTTGCGCTAGCAATAAGCTCAAATCAACGCCCACCATGTTCCACGCCCTCTAAATCGCTGGGCCCCTGCCGCTTTCAACTAAGGAGCGACTAGGAGATACGTTCCACGCCACTCAAATTGCACCGGCTACTTAAAATCGCGGCCCTTGTTGACTTGGTAGTATTGGGCGAAGCGTTTGACGTAATTATGATCCATGTAGGCCAGCAATAGACGCCGCTTCAAATTCAAATCTTGATGGAAGTATAGCGTATTGCCCCAACGTTCTTGGCGAATTAATTCAAGTGCGGCTGTTTTGGCATCATTATCAACAGCATACTTTTTGAAAGTCTTGACCGCTACGCCTAACCATAATTTATGTTGGGCTTTGTTTTTGTTGCCATAAACCGTGGCTTCTTGGTCCAAGTCATCCAAAACATAATCACGCACATAATATTGGGCTAAATTATAGCCGTTTAAAGTCACGTAAAAGCTACTGCGGCCCTGGCGTAAATTGATTTCGAAGAATTTGAATTGCTGATCACGACTATCATATTTCAAATCAAAATTAGCAAAGCCAGTGTAATTAATTTCTTCAAGGAATTTCTGCACAGTTTCATACATGGTTTGGTCGTAATCAGGCATGATAGCCACGTAATTACCGATTGCTTGTGGCGTTGGGTCTTCTAATAAAGGATGGCCTAAACACATCATTTTGACATGGTGATGTTGATCAACATAAGCGTTCAGCACGCGCATATTGGAATCATCCCCAGGAATAAAGTCCTGCAAAATTAAATGCGAAGTATAGCCATTGTCGTAAATTTTACCAACGATGTCGCGGAACTCAGTCTCAGAATGAATGGTAAAGGCCTTCTTACGACCTTCGAAATGAATATCAAGCCATTCAACACTGTTGGCTGGCTTTAAAGCGACTGGATAAGTAAACGGTTGGTTTAAATTGCCAGCCGTGTAATCATCTTTAGTAATAATCTGGGTCTTAGGATGTGGTAAATGATGCTCTTCAGCAATTTCATAGAAACGTTCTTTATTGTTTAACTGCTTAAGTAAATCGTAATCAACATAAGGGCACACAAAAGTCTGGCTCAGCTCATCCTTGTGCTTAGCAATCAGTTCTGTATAGCCATCACTACAAGAAACCAGAATAACTGGTTCAGCATGGTCCTGATAAACTTTGGCAAGTTTACGCATTTCCGTAATAAATACAGGATCTTCATTAAATCCTGGGCGTAAATCAATATCAATAATTTTACTATAACGTGTCGGCGCAAATTGAACGCCGGCAACCGCTTTCACCTTTTTACCATATTGCTCATAAAAAGATCGTGCCATACCATAAACATTAATGTCACTGCCTAAAAGAAGCGGCGTAAATTTTGGCGTTGTCAATATTTCACACTTCATTTCATTAAATTTGGAATTAGAAAACTGTATCAATTACTCATTTTACTATAAATTCTTCTTAAAGTGAAACTTTTCAGAAAGTGTGCGAGGTGCTGGGAAAACCGCGTCGTGTAATTTCAATAATGGACGCAGAATTGATTAAGTCGTTCCCTAATTGAGTGACGGCAGGGGCCCAGCGATTTTTCGGGCGTGGAACGCCGTGGCCGTCGATTGAAGCCAATTTAAAAATCAAATTGTCTCCAATACGAGGCTTTGATTAACCGCTAAAGCGGCAAGTCAAATTTCACAGCTGACGCCAATCGCTGTACCCCTGCCTAGATTATATAAATTAATCCAGCACCACTGTTAGAAAACAAGATTGTCGTCAACTAATATAGCACCAGCTTAAATAAGTTAAGTTATCCCACTACAATTGCCTTAACCACTAACAGTTATAAAGTGAACTAAATTAACTTCAAACGGAATGGAGGGACCTTGTCGTCAGCCGCTAAATTATTCTTAACGATTTATCGTTTAGAATAAGACTCGTATTTGAGATTGTTGCGGAGCAATAAGCTCAAATCGATGTCGGCAGCGTTCCACGACAAGCAGCCCGCAATGGCGTCAAACCTAGTTTTGTTTCAACTCATTTACTACATCTCAGCCTTGGGTTGTATCATTGTTAAGATAAACCTACGCCAAAAGTACGTCGTCCCTTACACTCTGCTTACCAAATCAGCGTTTTCAGGGTATACTAGTAGTGAGATTATAATTTTATTTGGAGGTTTACACATGGCAGAGACAACTGGTTCTGAACAAGTCGTCAGTGATGAGGTTGGACGGGCATTTTTAGCGTTTTATTTGGATATTTTCAAAAGTCATGAAATGGATTTATTAACCCTTTTTGATGAAAAGAACCAAATTCCGGAAGTGAATCACTTTCTGACTTTGGCACCACACACTAAGAAAGATGACGTTTTACAAGAATTATTGGAAAATCGTCGGCCTGAATTAACTGACCTTTTGAAAAACATCATTGCTAAATACCCTGACGTTGCAACAATGAAAACACCTGCGGCCTGGCATAATTGGTACACAGAAACTTTGGACCAAGTTGCCCAACGGACTTCACGCGATTAGTTCTCCTTCTTTTGGACGAGAAAAATCAGCCTTGAGGTCAATTGAAGAAAGCGCCTTTTCTTTAGATAATATGTAGTAAACATGGAGGCTTGCAAATGGATAATTTAGTGAAAAATATTAAACGTAATATGTGGCTGCGTGGCTTAGTTTTTATTCTTTTCGGCCTATTAGTTGCCATTAAACCAAACCTGATGATCAACTTGGTCATCAAATTATCAGCTGGATTCTTACTGGTAATGGGGATCATTAACTTTGTCAGTGGCATTCGCGAGAAAAACAGCGGCGAGTCAATGAACGGTGGTATGATCGTCGGAATCATTGAAGCAGTTGCCGCAATTTTCGTTTGGATTTTTGCTCGGGCACTGCTCAATATGATTCCTTTCGTATTAGGGATTATTCTCTTAGTTCACGGCATCAACTTCTTGATTCAAGTTCATGGTCATCGCAAATATGTTAATGTCAGCACTTTGCCAAGTTACATTTATGGCATCTTGATTCTGATTGCAGCAATTGTCATGATCGTCAACCCCTTCTCCAGCGTGATCATTTTGTTCCGGGTCTTCGGCTGGTTGTTAGTCGTTATGGGCTTGATCGAAATCTTTGGTACCCGAATTTTCAATTAATGCGTTGCTAGTCAAAAAAACGGTGTGACGACTCTATCTCAATAGAGTTTGTCACACCGTTTTTCGTATCACCAGAATCTGGTTCAACCAAGTAGTGGCCGATCAGTTCCATTAGTTTCATCAGGTAGTTGTCGGGCGATTGTCATCTATTCTGTTCAAAACCTGTTTGAATTCAAATCGGCGACCACAGCGTTCCGAATTAGAGAATACTTGGCACCTAATCATGATACTTATTCAGTTCCTGGTTGGTCTCAGGCAGGAACACGGCTTTCTCCAATTGATTCGCAGTCAGCTTCAACTGATTATAGTCACCCGCATAATTACTCATCAGTAAAATGGCGGATTGGCCATCTTTACTGACATGAATCGTCGAGCCGAAATAAACACCGGCGCCATTGGAAATTTTAGATTGCGGATGATTGTAGAAACCACCACCGTAATTGCCTGAAAAAAGAACATTCGCGTCGGCCTTACTGATCAAGGTGCCATCTAGCATACTACGAACCGTTAGATAAAAATCGCCAACACTCATAAACATTTGGCCAGTTCCCAGTTCATAATGCTGCGTGTCCGGATTCAAAATTAAACTTTTCTGATAAGGCATCCCTACTTTGCCGTTATATGAAGTGGCGCCTAAATCATAATCAGTTAACTCATAACTAAAAGCTGTTTGTTCCAATTTAAGCCGCTTGACGATATTTTTCATAACTAAATCATGATAACTTTTCTTGGTGACCTTCTCTAAAATACCAACTAGCAGCACATAATTAACAGCTTGGTAGTTCCATTTATTGTAGGAATTATTGTTAAATTGTAGCCGTTCAATGTCATTAGCAATCGTGACTTCATCACTGACATAGGGCCCTTCACCCATGGAAGTCATCGTCAAACCTGAAGTCATGTTGAGCATTTGTCGAATCGTAATTGACCGACTATAGGCCGCTTCCGGATAATATTTCGAAAGTGGATCAGATAATTTAATTTTCCCGGCGACCACTTGCTGCATGACCAAAGTACCGGTGATCGATTTTTGCATGGAATTAATATTGTAGGTCGTATCCAAGCCATTCTTACGGCCAGTATTGGCATCGGCATAGCCATTGGACCAGACGGCAACGATTTGACCGTGCTTGGCAATCACGCCGGTACCAATGAAATTAATATTGCGTAAACTGGTTGCCAATTTGGTTTGCAGTTCCGGATTGATCGTTCCCATAATATCGGGACTTAATTGATGGCGATTGGCCTTAGTGTCGATTTTTGGTGCGCTACTTGAATTTGCTGCCGCTTGAGAAGATTGACGTGCCTGAGAGACGGTCAATTGGCTTTCATTAGCCTTTTTGATTGCGTATTGACGACCTGTCGTCCAACTAACCGCCAATAAAAACAAGGTCAGAAAAATCACGATGCCAATTAACGTCTTCCTAGTTTGCTTTTCACGCCACTTCATCTACGAAACCACCCTTAATTTCCACCATTGAGCAAGACCATTGTATCCAGTTCACTAGCGACACTCTTCATTTGATTATAATTATTAATAAAATTAGATAACAGCACAATTGCCGCTTGGCCGTTACTGTTAACATGCACTGTCGAGCCAAAATTCACCCCAGCACCATTAGCTAACTTGATGCCATTGGTGGCATTATACATCCCGCCGCCATAACTACCACTAAATAACTGCGCCGCACTGGTAGTTGAAATCAGCGTCCCATTCAGCGCACTGCGCATGAACAAATAGAAATCTGGCGCCGACATATAAAGTTGACCCGTGCCCAATTCTGAATGTTGCTGATTAACATCAAGTGGCACTGCTTGTGCGTATGGTGCTGTTAAAGGGCCACTATAGCCCAAGGGCACATTGGTAGCACCTAATAAATCATAGCCAAATACAGTATGAGTTAAATTGAGCTTTTCTGCAATATTTCGTGTAAATATTTCGCGATAAGTTTGACCAGTTACTTTTTCTAAAATACCTGCAAGTAACACATAATTGATTGGCTGATAATTCCATTTGTTATACCAATTAGCCTGATATTGAAGCTGCGCAATATCATTTGTGATCGTGGTCTGATCATTAACATAGGTCCCAGCGGCTAAACCCGCATCTGTTAAGCCAGAAGTCATCGCCAATAACTGCTGAATCGTAATATTGCGACTGTTGGTCACATCTGGATAAAATTCTGCCAATGAATCGGTTAAGCTCAAACGTCCCTGTTCGATTTGCTGCATCACCAGGACCGCCGTAATACTCTTTTGCATTGAATTAATATTATAAATCGTATCAAGCGTGTTGCTTTGCTTGGTCTGGGCATTAGCATCACCACTGGTCCAAGTAGCGACGATCTGACCGTTTTGAGCAATGATTCCCGTGCCAATAAAACCAATATTCTGCAGGCGGGTCACTAGTTGATTCTGGAGTTGTTGATTGGTGGTCCCTATGAGGTTGATTTCCATACTCGATTGCTTCGTTGCCTTATGCGTCAGCTTAGTTGTTGAAGCAACGCGCTGACTTTTAGCCGGTTGAACATCACTCGCCCGACTAAATTTATTCCGACGCATAATGACGGTACCAATTAAGGCCACTACTAATACGGTTAACACAACTGTGACCCATTTAAATTGTTGCTTTCTTCGTTTCATCATGATTACCTCAAACTACTAAACGGGGGGATTACAGTGATTAAACTATTCCAGCGTGACAATTATAAACCTTCACTTCGAAACAAACGGCATAAAACCTAGATTCAGATTTTATGCCGTTGTTTTTTTGACTTATTTATTCTGGGTGTGTCTGACTTGGCTAGTTCAAGGACCGTTCCCAAGTCTTTGTAAAATAATAATTGTTAATGTGATAAGTTGGCTTCTGCTGCTTCTCAGTTAAGAATGGCTTAACTGATTCATCCATCCGCAACCAACCACGCCAACCTAAATGAATTGTATCTTCCATGTAGTAATCTTGATTACCATCAGCCGACAAATCAATAATGTGATTGAAGCCTTGGCTCGTTAATTGTTTCTTAATTTTAGCGGTGGTTTCACGCCACATTGGCATTGATAAACCAGTGTAATTGGTCCACTTCTGGTTGATTGGTGGTAAGACAAATTGGACATCAACGTTCTCAGCCGCAAACTGTTGCAGAACTAATTGGAAATCACCATATTCTGGTGAGCGCCGATAATCAATGTGACTTTGACTATTAGCCAAGTTCTTAACTGCTTTACCACGTAAACGCTGATTATAGAAACTATTTTTAATGCCAAATTGGTTGTTCGTCGTATTTTCTTGACCTAATTTGGTTGCCAGCTGCATTAATTCGCGATCATTGTCAGTCGCTGGTAATTGCTTACCGGCTTTGACAATTTTTTGCAAATTATTGTCCAAACGAATGCTTGAGAAGAACGCATCTTCATTCCGAAGAATTCGTTGCCGACCACTTAGCCAGATCCGATCAAGGCCACTAATCTTCTGACCAGCCGCAATTTTCTCAATTGCCGACGTAATCATTGGACTAGCTTGGCCAGAAGGCATCGCTAACAAGCGTCGCGCCGCATAACGAGTAGCTACACTATCTTTCGCATTTAAGACCCAATCAATCGCTTGCAATGGTGAGTAATAGTAACCGAATGCATCAGGCCGTTGCCCACCTTTGGTAAACCATTGTGGCGAAATAATGAAGACCACTTTTTTATTACGAATCGCCGGCTTCATTTCTTGCAAAGTGAAGAAATGATTTAACGACTGACTACCAGGACCACCTAACAACAAAGTTTGGTAGTCGCGCTGATATTTCTCGGCCAGCACTGAAGGATGCAAAGGATCCATCCGTGAAAGTTCTGACGAACCAATAAAAGGCACGTAATTTTCTTTGAGGGCGATATCTTTGATTTGTTCACCGCGGTAAACATTGGTTGACATCGAAACCGCTGCTTTTTTGACAGCATGTTTATTCGGCGTCAGTCCTTGCCAAGGGATTAAGAAAATCACTAGCGCTGCGACAATGGCAATGAGGACTGGTCCAAAAATCTGCCAGAGCTTCTTGCCATTTGTCATTTGTAACTCGCTACTTTCGTGACGATTTTATTTGGTGTATCCCATTCATTCCGATCAAATTCAGAAACTGGCACATCAATATCTAATTGATCTTGCAAATCAAGTAATAATTGAACCGTTGCCATGGAATCAAGTAAGCCATTGGCAAAAATGTTCTCATCCATCTTGTCACTCAAATCTTCACCAGTTAAATCTTTTAAAATTGAAAGTACTTTTTGTTCATCAGACATCTTAAATCCTACCCTTCTATTTATGAGAGTGTGAGGGGCGACGTACTTTTGGCGTAGCCTAATTTCAAATAATTGATTGAGCGGTGCAACCGATCGAGCAATTATTTAAATTAGGCCTAGCCATTTGTCGACCCGAACACGTTTTAACAGAGTGTGAGGGCTGGTGTCTTTTTGGCGTAGTACAATTTCAAATATTTGCATGAGCTGGTGCAACCAGATCGTGTGAATATTTAAATTGTACCTAGCCATTTACCAGCCCGAACACTTTTATTGAGAGTGTGAGGGGTTGCGGGAGGCAGCGTAGCGTAACTTCAATTATTTGATTGAGCGGTGCAACCGATCGAGCAAATAATTAAGTTAGGCCTAGCTGACTGCAACTCCGAACACGTTTCAACTACCTAAATCCAAACCCAACTCCTAATGGAACCAGAGTTTATCCAAGAAACCTGAGAAAATCAAGAAACTAAAGCAGACAACATTGAATGTAATGAAAATGCTGAGATACTTGGTAAATGTATTGCTAGGAATCTTATCTTGGTGCTTCTTCTTAAAGCGTAACCAGATGTCGTTGATAATAATCGCAAAGGCATGGAACAAGCCATAAACGATGTAATACCAAGTCAAGCCATGCCAGAAACCCATGATCAAGAAATTCACCAGATAAGCTAGCTGTGAAATCCGAACCCGATTCTTGATCCAGCGCTTCTTCATAATCCAAAAAGTGAAACGCATAAAGATAAAGTCACGGAACCAGAAAGACAAGGTCATATGCCAGCGATTCCAGAAGTCCTTAATATTATGGGCTTGGAAAGGCCGATTGAAGTTGATTGGTGTGTGAATGCCCATGAAATAACTAATCCCAATGGCAAACACACTATAACCAGCAAAATCAAAGAACAGATATAAACTGTAATCATACATATAACCAATCAGTGGCCACGAAAGACCTAAACCACCGAAAGCACCACGTTGTTGCATTGCTAAATGGGAAAGCTGTGGTAGTAAAACTGTCCCAAAGATATAGCCTAAAATATATTTATAAAGAAAACCTTGGAATAAATAATGAACGGCTTTCTTCAGATCTTCAATATAGGCACTGCGATCAGGTATGTTATCGTAATCGTCTTTGAAACGCCGATACCGATCAATTGGGCCTGACGAAATTGTTGGGAAGAATAGCAAGAAATGCAGATACAATTTCCAATCAAGATCTTTAATTGTCCCGTCACGCAATTCCATGATTACTTGCACGGTCTTAAAGGTTAAATAGCTGATCCCTAAGAAACCAACCGTGATGCCATGGGCAAAAGCCGGTGTTGCTTTAACAATCGCCAAGGGAATGATTGCCAGAATAACTGCAATAACAAACACATGGGTTTTATTTGCCCGCCCCGTTTTACCACGATAATGCGCATAAATCATGGTGAGAAGTAATTGGTAAATAATGTAACCAATTAACGTGACACCCTGCTCCCATTTATCACCACCAAAGGTTAGGAGCAAAAAGACTAGTGTGAAAATTGTTTCGTAAACTTTCAGTCGCTTGCCATGATACAACCCAATAATTATTGGCAACAAGGCCAGCAGTAGGAGGATGAAATAACTCGGACTACTATAAGGTTGTAAGTTAATCACCAGCATTGACCTCCTGAATCAAGGACTTGATATCAACTTTGCCATTGGCCGACAATGGTAATTCCGTTCGGAAAACAAACCGTTGTGGCATCATGTAAGGCATGATATGCAAAGCTAAATCAGTTTTGATTTGTTCAGTCAAAGCAGTTTCGTCAACGTTAGCCTTTTGTCGCGGTACGACTAAGGCAATTAGTTGCGTCACCTTATGGCCAGAATTGTAACGAGGAACAATGGCCCCTTGGTCAACAATTTCTTGTTGTTTCAAGAAGAAGTTTAATTCTTCCAATTCAATTCGATAACCATTAAATTTGATTTGGAAATCCTTGCGTCCTCGATAGAATAACAAGCCGGCTTCATTGAAGTAACCTAAGTCACCACTGGCATAACTTGGCCAAGCGCCACTTTGTTGGAAAACTTCATGAGTTTTTTCAGGCAAGTTGAGATAGCCTTTCGAAACACTTGGGCCACTGATGATGATCTCGCCTTGTTGCTTGTCAGCATCAGCACTTTCCGTATCAGTTGTGTCGATCCAAATGTCAGTATCGGATTTCACATAACCAATTGGTAAGCGATCGTAGCGAGCCAGAATTTCCTTCGTAATTTCAACACCAGTCACAGCAACTGTTGTTTCAGTTGGACCATAAGTGTTGTAAATATGTGACTTAGGGAAAAGCTTCTTCAAGTTAGCAGCAGTCTTATGACTTAACTCCTCACCGCAGAACAAGAAGGTAACTAAGTTAGGATAATTCTCGCCATTAAAGTCAGGAGATAATAAACAAATTTCAACTAATGATGGTGTCGAAATCCAAATATTTAAATCCATCTTTGGCAAAGTGGTAAATAACGCTTTGAAGTTTTCAGTAACTTCTTTTGGTAAAACCTTTAAAGTGCCGCCAGTTACTAAAGTTGGATACAAGCCCATGACTGACAAGTCAAAGGAATATGGTGCTTGGGCCAAAACATTGGCACCCTTTGGAAAATAGAAATCAGCTAATTGCCAGTTAACAAAACTGAGTAAGTTACGATGGCTAATTTGCACACCCTTAGGTTTACCAGTCGTTCCTGACGTGAAGATAATATAGAAATCATCATCCATGCCGACGTAATTAGTGGTTGCTAAGCGATGGTCTTCTTGATAAATCGCATGTAATTGATCTTTATCCAAGACTTTAATGTTATCTAGCTCAACTGGTAAATCATCAACGGCAATGACCAATGGTGGTTGTGCCACGTCTTGAATCATTAACAAACGATCTTCAGATGAATGGTCATCAACTGGAATATAAGCATGACCTGCTTTTACCAGTGCTAAGAAAGCAACGACCATATCCAAGGTTTGTCCACCATACACCATGATTGGTGCCTTTTCAGGTAAGTCCAAACCCATTAAGTAGGCTGCTAATGTATCAGCTTTTTTTCTTAATTCGCCATAAGTGGCTTGTTCACCCAAGTAATCATAAGCAAAATTATTAGGATATTTCTGGCTAATATGATCAAAAGTAGTAATAATATTTTTTATCACGCTGACACCCCCTAAAACTCGTTATAGATAAAGTGACCGCCATTAACGCCACTATATTCATACAAGTAAATCAAAATAAAGATAATTGCAAAATAGAATAATGTTCTGAGAATAAAGCGGCCAACTTGGTTCTTCTTTTGCTGCTTCTCTTGCTTGCCGTTTGTCATCAAAATACCCCCTTCAAGTAATCATTCAACTTTTGTCATCCCCCCAGATGAGCTAGTTGAATGTTAATATCGGTTGAAAGCCCTGTCTGGCGCTGTCTAGACATGTGCTATTTTTCTCAACCTTGGTTGACTTTATCTTACAAAATTACGATTTGAAGTCAAGAATTTTGCCCCCTCATTAAACCGGCTAGATCAGCCTAGACATGTTTAAATGACTGCCATTCTCATTCTTGAACCAATTGTAATTGAGTAAGTGCCTTAGCTGGCACTTGCCAACGTGCGATTGACTGCCAGGATTGGATTTTCCCATGCTGCCAATGAATTTTTAAGTAAGAGTTACGCTGAAGCGGCTTATTTTCATGGCTGTAAAGCTTCAGAAACTTTTGTTTGCCCGCAGCATCGTAACCAACTTGATGATAAATATATGGTGTCCCTGTCGAGCTTCTAGCTGCTTGAATCCGTTGCTGCTGGCCAGAAGTTGTTATTTGTGTGTAAAAAATGCGATCACTTTCTGAAAACTGGCGGGTAAAGAACCAGCCAGTTAAGACCACTGCTAAAACCAAAATAATTCCTGATATCAGCCGCTTCATCGTAGGCTCCTTTCCTAATTCAACGACTCTATTATAGGTCGGCAATGGCCGAGCAACAATTTATCCAGCGAACATCTATCTTACAAAAATGTAAGTTTCTGAAAAATGCGGAGTTATTATGAAACCGAGTTCAGTCAATACTGCAACTAAAAACAAAAGTTCAAAACCGTTAAAACTAGGTGACGGCGTTGAAACAGAACTAGTTCTGACTCCATTCCGGGCTTGCTGGTTGTGGAACGCGGCCGGCATTGATTTAAGCAAATTAAGGCCCAAATTATCATCAATACGAGTGTGCATAAGTGCAAAAACAGAATAGCGTCTGACTCTGTTCCGGGCTGCTTGGCGTGGAACGCGGCCGACATTGATCTGAGCCAATTACAAACCAAATTGTCTCAGATACAAGTCTTGTACTAAGTGGCACAGCCACTAAGAACAATTTGGCGGCTGACGCCAAGATCCCTCCACGCCGTCTGGAGCTGAGGTGGTGCACTTCATTATTGTCAGTGTTTGCGGCAGTGCTAGTGGGATTCATCAACTCAATTCAATCAGTAATGATAGTTAAACGGCAAAAAACGGTGTGACAACTCTATTTTTCAATAGAGATTATCATACCGCTTTTTGCACTACCACAATCTGGTTTTACCAGACACTAGTAATCAATTTTACTAATTTAATCTGCTAGGCGATTAACGACTAACTTCACCAGTACTGCCTTGCTATCAAACAAATCTAAAGTGGTCTGAATTAACTCAAAACGTAGTGGAGGCCGCCGGGTTGTCAGGCGTGAAATTATCCTTGGCGATTTATTGCTTAGGATAAGGCTCGCATTTAAGATTGTTGCGTAGCAATAAGCTCAAATCGATGCCCACACCGTTCCACAACCCGCCGGTCGTAACGAAGTTTTCCGCCATTTTGCCCAAAACCACTTTAAATTGGGCAAACAAAAACCGTGCCGCTACTCTTAATAAAAAGCTTGCGACACGGTTTTTGATTAATTATTGTTTTAAAACTACCAGATGTTAACCCGATCTTCAGGTGCTAACCACATGCCATCTTTATCCGTCACATTGAAGGCTTGGTAAAATTCATTCATGTTTTGTGCTTGCACGTTTGCCCGCAGTGGACCTGGTGCGTGAACATCGATTGACAAGAGTAATTGATTGAAGGCTTTAGTAGCCTTTAAACGCCAAACCATGGCCCAATTAATAAAGAAGGCTCGCAAATCAAGGTCAGTTTCTTCTTTGGCAGCCGACAAGGCACAGCTCAAGCCACCACCATCGGCGACATTTTCACTAATAACCAACTTGCCATTAACTTTGGACCCAGCATAAGGAATGCCGTCAAATTCTTTGATCATGGCTTGCGTCCGTTGTTCAAAGGCCGCGTAATCAGCCTTGGTCCACCAATTGGTCATGTTCCCTTTTTCATCGAATTTGGCTCCATTGTTGTCAAAAGCATGAGAAATTTCATGAGCGATGACGGCACCAATGCCACCATAATTCTGTGAACTTGATTGTTGCAAGCTA
This sequence comes from Lapidilactobacillus wuchangensis, assembly GCF_003946645.1. Classification (GTDB taxonomy): domain Bacteria; phylum Bacillota; class Bacilli; order Lactobacillales; family Lactobacillaceae; genus Lapidilactobacillus; species Lapidilactobacillus wuchangensis. Next base: position 13,686 of record NZ_RHOU01000015.1, on the reverse strand, counting down.
TAGAATGGGGCTTGCAAAATTGCGGCTGGGAAAGTGATGTCATTGAAACTTGGGTCGTAACAAGCGTTGACCAAATTACCAGGCATTGCCCAGCGACTACGATCAACGGGCTTTTTAACTTTAGCAAAGTTATTCAAACGTAAAATTTTGTCTAAGGCTAACAAGTTATTTAATAAATCGCCGCCATCTGCAGCTGGGGTCACTTTTAATTGTTGGTAAACATCAGGTAATTTGTCAGGATAACCAACCTTGATTTCAATCATGTTTAATTTAAGAATGGCCTTGTCCTTGGTTGCTTGAGACAACCAATTGTTTTTAGTGAGACGATTCTTATAAACATTGATCATGGTCTTCACCATTTTAGCAACGTCTTGACGAGCAGCATCGCCGAAGTAGTTCTCGCCATAATATTGGCCAACCACGTCATCGAAATAGCCATTAGCCAAACGATAAGCATGCTTTTCTTGAGTTGGTGCTTCCTTCTGACCGCCAATCGCCCGGCCGTAAGTACCGCCAAGTTGCCGCAATTCTTCGGTTAAGAAACCAGTGGTGCCTAAAATCTCGTTAACCAGCAACCAGCTTTGATAGAGTGGGAAGTTGGCGGCAGTAACTAATTGGCTTAAGTTTTCAAAGTAATGTGGTTGCGTAACCACAACTTTTTCCGGTGTTTCTCCTAAAATTGCTGGAATTGCCGTGGCAAAATCAATTTCAGGTGCCAATTTCAAAAAGTCGGCAAAAGCGTATGGATTATATTGCTTGGTGTAATCAGCTAATTCTTCAGAATTCTTAACTAATGGCACGATCAAGGCATCGAATTGCTTGGCTTGATCAACTAATTTAGTCGCCTCAGCTTCTGAATAAGCAAATTTCTGCAAGATTGCCACGGCCATTTGTGTCCAAACAGCCAATAATTGTTTGCCGTTCTCATTATCAGCGGCGTAGTAAGTTTTGTCTGGCAAGATCAAGCCAGGCACATCTAAATAAAGTAAATTGACTGACGTATTTTTCATGTCTGGTTGAACGTCTAATGTAAATGGTTTGACGATGCCATCGAGAATCAGTTCACTTAATTGTTGGTTGAAATCAGCCCAACTTTTAATTGCTTTTACTTTCGCCAAAGCTGCGGCTGCAGGTTTAACACCATCAGCATCACGTTTCTTAAAATCTAAAGCTAAGGCGTTTAATTTAACGGCTTCGCTTAATAAAGGATTCTTAACTGTTTCTGGATGAGCGCGAAAGCCAGCAAAATCGGCCAGCATCTGTTTCTCGACGCCTTCATCCAAATCAGAAAAACCACCTGTGCGCGGACGATCGGCTGGAATTTCGGCGGTCTTCGCCCATTCACCATTTACAGATAAATATAAATTGTCTTGAACTCGTGCACTTTCGGCAGCAGTGGTATCACCGGCGCCACCGCGAACAGCACGTAATTTTGTTGTCATCATTTACGCTGACTTCCCTTCATTCGAACTAAAACTAGTCATTAGCACAATTCTAGCACTTGCCGTTTAATTAAACAAATATGAGAGAAAAATAATAACGATGATTTATTTTTTAACGTTCAACTGTGAAGAGATGGTGAGCCAAGCGATAATCGTGATCACACGCGGCGGCGACTTCTGATTCGTGGGTCACAATAATCACACATTTCCCCTGTTCATGGGCAATTTTCTGGAAAAGTCGAACGACTTCGGCGGTATTTTTCTCATCAAGATTACCAGTGGGTTCGTCGGCGACCACCACTTCAGCATCGCAACACATGGTTCGGGCAATCGCTACTCGTTGCTGTTGCCCGCCAGAAAGCTTTTGAACGTTCTTAGTCATTTGCTCATCAGTAATCCCCAGTTGACGCAACATGCTTTGGGCATATTTTTTATCACCTTGATGGCTGGAACGTGTGATCGACATGGCTGTCATTAAATTCTCCAACGGCGACATATACGTCAATAGATTATAAGATTGAAAGACAATTGCCACATGCCGTTGCCGATAAGTCGTCAAACCAATTTTAGCAATCGATTTGCCGTCTAACTCAATCGTCCCTGCTTTAGGTTTATCCAGACCGGCAATCAACGACAGAAACGTTGTCTTTCCGGTCCCACTTTGACCAACAATTGCATAAGACTCGCCAGGTGCGAAGCTTAAATTTACATTTTCAAAGAGACTATTGGCTTGTTGATCATACCAATATCCCAAATTATTAACAGTTAACATATAAAACCTCCGAATTTTAGAGTGTGCAGAGTGATGCATGCCACAATATGGCTGATTAAACAGAATAGGTTCTGACTACATTCCGGGCTTGCTGGTTGCGGAACGCTGCCGGCATTGATTTGAGCTTCTTGCTAACGCAACAATCTCAAATACAAGCCTTATTGTAAGTGCTAAAGCACTAACAATAATTTGGCGGCTGGCAACCACGCCCTCCATTCCGTCTGGAGCTAATGTGGTGCACTATATCTTTGCTAGTGATTGCGGCAATTGCAGTAAGGTATATCAACTAAACTTTAATTGATAAATACTCGCATATTGGAACTACAATAACCTGATTGACTGTCGTTAGTTTGAACAAAAAGGATTGTCATCCGGATTTCACTAATTATTGTAATTTGTCTTTCTAAACAATGGTGTTCAGTTTAGTTAGTTTGCTTAGGCAGGGGCCCAGCGATTGGCGTCAGCTGTGAAATTTGTCTTGCTGCATTAGCAGCTAGTCAAAGCCTCGTATTTGAAACAATTTGGTTTGTAATTGGTTCAAATCGACGGCTATAGCGTTCCACGCCTTCAAAATTGCTGGGCCCCTGCCGTCACCATCTAAGGAGCGACTTAAATCAATCTACGCATATATTTCAAAGAAACGACAATTGTCACTCCAAACACGCTTCAATTAATCAATCAAAACTTTTCGTGGTTGTAGTCGCAGGATGCCAACTGAACCGGCTGTAATTGAAATCAGAACAATTACCAAACCTAAACCAGCAAGCTCACCTAAATCTTGTGCTGTTACCTGAACATTTAATTTCGTTTTTTCAGCTTTAGTTGGTGTTTGATTCCGACCGCCAAAATTACCACTTGGGGCACCACCGCCGTTGCTATCACCACTTGGCGCTTGACCACCCATTTGACCGCCAGGACCACCTTGACTTTGCGTACTGCTGGTTTGAGTTGTCGTTTGTTGTGACACTAACTGTGCACCTAATTTATTACCAACGAACTGACCGCCGGCACCGGCAATACCAACACTGATTAATAACACCACGACCATTTCCACAAAGAATTGGGCAATGATCTTCCAACGTGCCTCACCTAATGACAGCAGCACGCCGATTTCATAACGGCGTTCACGAATCATTAAAATGACGATCAACGCTAAAATAACCGTACCAGCAATCGCAACTAACCAAACAATTTTATCGGCAAAAGATTTAACATTATTCATCGAAGCTTTGATACTTTGATAGCTGGCATCATTGGCTGACAAGGAATACTTAGAAGTATTGATCAATTTTTGACCAGCTTTTTTAACAGCGCTAACTTTGGCAGGATCACTAATTGTGAAAGTAACTGAATCAGCTGTATTTTTATACTTCGTACCCTTGATTGTGTTCGCCAAAGTGTAGGAAGTATAAATCGAATTAGCGGGATCACTGGCGTTGGGCCCCATTTGCATCCCCGTTGTTGCCGAAGAGCTAGCCTTATAAATACCAACGATTTTTAACTTGTAAGTTTTACTACCTGAAGTTGCTTTAACAGTAATTGAATCACCGACCGCTAAATTATCTTGCTTAGCCAGCTCCGACTCGATTACCACATTGTTAGTATTAGCATCGCTGGCAGTCAGGCCACGACCTTTAGTAATTTTTGCACCGGAATCACTAAAGCTGGCGGCTGTATCAGACACACCACTAATTGTGATATCACCTTGACTGGTGCTAGCTTTATCATCGCCACCAGGTCCACCTTGCATGACACTCTTAGTGCTGGTTGAACTAGTCGAAATAGCATCAAAACTTTTGGCGTTAACTGACGTTGAAGAAGTCACATTATAGCTCGCCACATTCGCCAGCTGGGCAATCTGCTTCACATCACTCAATTTTACTGAGGCCATGGTTAACTTAGGCATCGTTTTTTTAGTGCTATCAGATGTGCTATCAGTACTGTCGCTGCTCTGACTAGCCCGCATCTTTTTAAAAGCCGCCTCGCGATTGGCCGATAAAGTCAACGTCGCGCCAACATTCTTCTTGGCATGCTCCGTCGCCGTATTGGCCGCATTCTTGATCAAAAGACCAGCCAACACAAATAACATAATCGCCGAAGTTACCAAAATGAGTAAAATTGAACGACCCTTCTTGGCAATCAAATTCAGCCAAGCACGTTTAAAAAAATTCATATAAATCCTCCTTAGGATAGAGTGTGAGGAGTTGCGGGAGGCAGCGTAGCGTAACTTCAATTATTTGATTGAGCGGTGCAACCGATCGAGCAAATAATTAAGTTAGGCATAGCTGACTGCAACTCCGAACACGTTTAGACAGAGTGTGAGGAGTTGCGGGAGCTGGCGTAGGATAACTTCAAATATTTTGATGAGCGGTGTAACCGATCATTGAAATATTTAAGTTAGCCATAGACAGCTGCAACCCCGAACACGTTTAAGTAGAGTGTGAGGAGGGATGGTCAGACTGCGTAGCATAATTTCAATTATTTGATTGAGCGGTGTAGCCGATCGAGCAAATAATTAAATTAGGCATAGCAGGCTATCCCTCTGAACACGTTTAAGTAGAGTGTATGGGCTGGTGGTTTTTTGGCGTAGCGTAACTTCAAATAATGATTTGAGCTGGTGCAACCAGATCGAAGCATTATTTGAGTTAGCCATAGACAACTGCAACCCCGAACACGTTTAGATAGAGCGTGAGGGTTGCCGCTTTTTTGGCGTAGCCTAATTTCAAATAATTGATTGAGCGGTGTAACCGATCGAGCAATTATTTAAATTAGGACTAGCCATTTGTCGACCCGAACACGTTTAAACAAAATTGTGTGTAATTTCAATCAGCACTCACAAAAGCAGTTAAAAACAACAAATAATTTCAAATAAACAAACATAAATATGGTTCAACAAGTTGCTGCTTTGTGTAGGCAATTTCAACAACATTTCTAGCTTATCCTGTAAAAAGGACTGAATTATGGTCGCGATTAGTCATTTCATCGACAAAAATAAGAATTAATTGCGAAGAAGCGCAAAAAAAGACCAGTTATCATGTAGCGAAGCATGATAACTGGTCTTAAACTTAAAAATTGATTTTTGGTAAAGGAATCGTGCTAGCCACGCCCCAACCGTTGCTGTATACACTGAAACCAGCCAACAGCACTGAGCAGAAGAAGAAAATAATTAAAATCCAAATGAGATGCCGCTTCTTATTCATCAAAAAAATGGCCACGAATTCACGAATAATCGCGTTAGGTAAGAAATACATCCGCGTGGCGGCACCAACACCGTTAGCAGACAAACCGGCCATGCGCGCGTAAATCCCAGCACGGAACGTATGATAATTATTACTGAAGAACCGCACATTAGGCTTCGTCACGCTTTGATCGGCATCAATAATCGCCTTGGAAAACTTCATATTTTCTAAAGTGTTACGTGACTTATCCTCCAGAACAACTAAGGCCGGATCCCAACCGTGGGTAATCGCATAATCAGCCATCGCCCGGGCCTCAGATAATTTCTCATCTGGTCCTTGTCCCCCAGAGAAAATAATTTTCGGTGCTGGCCGACCTTTAGCCACTTGTTTATTCGCAAAACGAATCGCCCGATCGATGCGGGCACCGAGTAACCGTGAAACCTGGTCACCGTTAATCAGGCCGGCGCCTAAAACAATCAAGTAATTGGCCCGATAACGTTTAGGCACGAATTGGTACAAAATCAAATTGACTAAAAAGTTAAACGAGCAGAGCCCAAAATAAATCCCAATCATTGGTAAGCCGGACAGCAAGGCGTTGACCCAATCAGGCAGGAATTTACTGTGGCTAGCCATAAACAAGTTGACCAGCCAGAGCGCAATCAGGAACAAGCCTAACAATAATGTCAACATATTGGCTAAGGTATGACTTTCACGCCGCCAAACCACCCAGGCATTCCATAGCAACAGCGCCCAAGCAAATAATGATACTGCGGCCAAGGCCAAAACTAGTAAGACAAAGATTGCCCCCATAACGACAATGAACAGTGTGTTCCCAGTACTGAAAATAAGTACTGCCAGTTCTCCTAAAAAAGCCACAAAGAAAATTGTAAATAAAATGCCGTTGACTAAGCGTCGCGGTTCTTTTAGCCAAAAAAATAGAAACAATGCCAATAGTAAAATTGTTGCCAGACCCCAATAAATCGAAACTTGTCGTAAAACAAGCTGTGAATCATGGGTAATTAATTCTGAATTGACCATTAAATAACTCCTCCACTAATTACGAAAACTGGTATGGCTGGCTTTCCAATCCATTAACTTAATACGCACCCAAAAGCTATAGATTCCCAACGTAATAATTGACAGCAATAACCACTTGATCCATTGGCCGAATAAACCAACAGCACTGCCAGAAAACTGTAAGCGATGGCCTTCGATCACAGTATGATTGATTTTCCAACCATAAATCATTGTTAACGCCCAAGGATAACAAATCCCCAAAGTGCAGAACGTGACTAACCCGCCAAGAATCGACCAACCAATTAATTGTAATAAGCCACCATCAAAGAATGATGTCCGGCCATGATATGTCTCTAGCAAACCCAACTACCCCCATTAAACTTGTATGTACTAGTTAATTTTATCATAGCCATCAGACAATACCACCATCGAAAGACCGAGAAAAATTGAAAAACATCAGAGCAGCAAGTCTTCCCCAATTGGGCGAGGTGGTGGCGGCGCAATTTTTCGGGCGTGGAACGCCATGGGCATTGTTAAATTCCTAGTCATTCCTTAATTGAGGGCGGCAGGGGCTCAGCGATTTTTCGGGCGTGGAACATGGTGGGCGTTGATTTGAGCTTATTGCTAACGCAACAATCTCAAATACAAGCCTTATTCTAACCGCTAAAGCGGCAAGAATAATTTCACCATTGACGCCAATCGCTGGGCCCCTGCCTGGATTAAATTTGCAGAATGGAGCACCACTATTTGGCCGAACCAGATTGTGGTGATACAAAAAATGGTGTGACAATCTCTACTAAGAAGAGAGTTGTCACACCATTCTTTTTGCTGCTGTTCAACTATTACTACCGATTGAATTGAGTTTCTGAATTCCGCTAACACTGCCTTAAACGCTAATAAAAATGAAATGCGCAGACTCAACTCCAGACGGAATGGAGGGCATGGTTGTCAGCCGCCAAATTTGTCTTGCCGTTTCAGCGGTTAGACAAAGGCTCGTATTTGAAACAATTGTGGTCTTCAATTGTTTCAAATCGATGCCGGCCGCGTTCCACAACCAGCAAGCCCGGAATGGAGTCAGAACCAGTCCCGTTTCAACACCTACACCAGATGTTAATGGTTTTGAACTGACAGCAATTAGTGCCAATCGAAACTAACGGGCGTACTTCTCAATCACCTGACATAAAATCGCAGTGGCGCCAGCACCAGCTAATTGGTCGTAATGCGTCTGAAAGCGCGGATCAACTTGATACATTGCTGCTAAACCCCGATGAGCAGCCGCTGAATAAGTGGTGCTCGGCCCCCAGGCTAGTTGGAGCCACTGCTGATGATCCGCGAAAGCTTGTTTAGCCGTGACCGATTCTAAATCAGTGGTCACCAACAATTTTTGTAATTGGTGGACTAAATCTGTTTCCAATGTTTGCATTTGCTGCACCTGATCCTGACTAAGACCGATCCAATGATTTTTCGCAGCTTGTAACTGCGCATCTGAATACTTCGCAGCTAACTCCTCACCGTATAGTTGATCATTCTGGGCCACCTGTTGCTGCTTAAAGGCCGTAAATTTTGCTTGATCTGACATGGTTATTTTTCCCTCCTGTGCTTGTTGCGTCTGTTTCAACAGAACTAATAACTGATCCAACCGAGCTCGTTGTTGGCGCAGTTTTTGTTCCTGTTGCCGTAGGGAGGTGCCAATATCAAAATCAGGCGCCAACATAATTTGCTTAATCGTCGCCAGTGGAAACGCCAACTCGCGGTAAAACAAAATTTGCTGCAGCCGATCCACTTGCTGCTGGTCAAACCAACGATAATTATTTTGTGGATCACGGCGAGCCTGTAGCAGACCTTGTTGCTCATAATAGCGAATGGTCCGCTGACTAACCCCAGCCAATTTCGCCAATTCACTGGTCTGATAAGCCATCCTGTTGACCTCCTGATTACAATATTGTCAGGCATCATTCCCTAACAATGACTAGCATAAAGGCTGACCTAACGTCAGGGTCAAGCTAAAAATTTAAAAAATTACCATTGTTCATGATTCCAAATCCGACCATCTAATTCGCCTTCACTTTGTTCGATTCGCCGCGCCAATTCGGCCGCATAGACCGCTGTCTGTTGTAAAAGCGCTCGCGATTGATAGGCAGAATTTTGCTGCGCCAATTCAGTTAAAGTCGTCGTTAACCAATCTTCAGTGGCCATTAGTCATGCTCCCCTCGGCGAATTTCCTGCAATTGTGTTTGTAAATCCTGATAGTCAGCCAATTGATCTGCCAATTGTTCTTGAGCCAACGCCAACGTTGACTTTGTTGTCGAATCAACACTTGCTATTTGTTGCAACTGCGCCAACAGCCATTGACCTCGTTGTGCAAAGCTTGCCGGTTGTTTTAAAGTCAAATATTGCTGATAGTCAACTAACAATTTCTGCTTGGCGCTGTCTGTTAAATAACTAAATTGTTCAATCATTAAGGGAGCCAAATAACGCCAGCCTAACTTCTGGGCAAAAGCCTGATAAGGCCGCAAAATTTCACTTAAAGTAAATTGCTCGCGGGCGCCAGCTTGATAGCTCGCTAACTTCTCGCCCAAACTAACCACCAAACCTAATTCCTTGCCGGCAAGAAATTCATACTGACTAACTTCACCAGTAAAAATCGCCTCTTGCCATTGTTTGAGAATTGCGGGCGCACTATACCAGTACAATGGAAATTGCCAAATAATCCGATCAGCTTGTTCCAACAGCGTTAACTCGGTTTCGCGCGACCAACCATTTTTCGCGAAAGCCGCGGTTAAATCATGCCAAATGAGCTGGTCATCATTAACAGCCGACTGCGGCAAACTGGCCTGTAAAAATTGTTGGGTTGGTGAATTATCAATTTCGGGATGCGCTACAAGAATTAAAGTTTGCATCAAGTTTACTCCTTCTAAATCACGCCTCATCAGTTTCTTGACGTTGAATAATGCCACTGGCTAATAATAATAGTTGGACCGTCGTTGGACCGAGAAATTTGAAGCCACGTTTTTTCATATCTTTAGCGACCACCGTGCCAAAACTCGACTGCTGATTTAATGGCGCCCCTGCTGGTACCGCCATCATCCAAGTTTGTTGCTCTGAGAAATGCCAGAGATAATCAGCAAAATCTTTAAACTCTGGCTGCAATCGATAAATCGCCCGGGCATTCATAATAATCGCCTGAATTTTACGCGGATTACGAATCATCTGGGGATTCTGCAGCAAAGCCTCAAATTCCGGCTCGTCAAACCCGGCGACTTGCTGATAATCAAAGTCAGCAAAGACTTGCCGAAAAACCGGAATTTTACTGGCCGCTGTTTTCCAGCCTAAGCCCGCTTGAAAAACCGCTACAATCGATAGTTCAAATAAGATTCGATTATCGTGAGTTTCCTGACCAAATAGTCGGTCGTATTCTTCAACCCCAGTTTCATGCTGTTTCGCCAAAGTTCTCACCTCTTTTACCAACGACACTAATTTACAAATTAATTAACCGAACTTGTTGAATATGTTCGCCATCAGAAAGATCATCGACAATTTGAACGTAATCCATTTTCCGAGGAATTTCGATGAAATAAACATTGGTGTAAACTTTCTGATGATTCACTTCCGACGCCTTGAAGCTAAAGCGCCGCACCTGAATTTGATGTTCGGCAAAATATTTTTTGATAATGGCTTTCGTTTCGGCCTTGTGAGTGTATTTCACTTCAACTCGTTGATAATGTTGGACTTTGATGACTTTCTTCAATAAAGCCAGCACCAATAAAACAACAACCGCGCTAATGAAGGCAATCGGATAATAGCCCATCCCTACTGCCAAGCCTAAGCCAGCCGTTGCCCACAAGGATGCCGCTGTGGTCAAACCAGTTACTGAATGGCGGGTGACAACAATCGTCCCAGCACCTAAGAAACCAATCCCACTCACCACTTGGGCAATCAACCGTGCTTCATCGGCGCGAACCACGCCGGAATATTTCGGAAAAGCTTTAGCGAAATCAATCGCCTGAAAACCAATCTGCTGCTGAATCATGGCAATGACGCAGGCACCCACACACACTAAAATATGGGTACGAATCCCCGCAGGATGGTTTTTCTGTTCACGATCATAGCCAATCAGCCCCGCGATTAAAACCGCTGAGAATAAACGAATAATAATTTCGGAAATAGTTACATTTAATGTCATTAAAAAATCGCCTCAATAATCTAGATTCTTTTTGATCAATTCTGGAACACTTTACTCGAGTACTTATTCATTTCTATCTTAACATTTTTCAGAAAATTTTGAGGTCGACTTCAGTCATCTGCTCTGTAAAAATAATACGTCAAGTATGCGTGGTCAAAACAGAATGGCGTCTGACTCTGTTCCGGGCTGCTTGGCGTGGAACGCTGCCGACGTTGATCTGAGCCAATTACAAAACAAATTGTCTCAGATACAAGTCTTATCCTAAGCGCTAAAGCGCCAAGGATAATTTGGCGGCTGACGCCAAGATCCCTCCACACCGTCTGAAGTTAAGCTTGCGAACTTTATCTTTGCTAGTTTTTAAGGCAGGAATTGTGCTCCCAAAAAAATTTGCCTTATGTCACGGTCTCAATTTCACCATTGACGCTAATTGCTCTGTTCCTGCCTAGATTACCTAATCAACTAGAATGCCACCGCTTGACAAGTCCTCTGGCTGAAATCAAGAACTGTCAAGCGAGCCTTTTCAGTAAGCTATTTACTTTATACTGCAATTCAAACCAAGATGGCTAGTCCCACTGCAATTGACTTAACCTCTAAAACAACTCCAAACGGAATGGAGGGCGTGGTTGTCAGCCAATTGGGTTTTATTTGCGTAGGAGCTTGCGAGAAGCAGCCAAATTTGTCTTGCCGCTTTAGCGGTTAGACAAAGGCTCGGATTGATAACAATTTGGTTCGTAATTGGCATCAATCGATGCCGGCAGCGTTCCACAACCAGCAAGCCCGCAATGGAGTCAAAACCAGTTCTGTCTAATCAACATCATCAGTGCGCCTATTTTTGAAAAGAGTTGTAAAATTGATTGCTAAAATGTCGTCGTCGATTTTTTCACAAGCTCAATAATTTCGTTTAGAGTCGCTTCACTTTCCTCTTGTGCAGTCGCACTAGACAAGTTGTAAGCGTTGACATTAAAGGATAATTCGCTACAATTAGGTTGTATTCAATTTAAAATTATTGGAAAACAAAAATCGGAGGGGTCCTCATGAAAGTTATCGTTATTGGCTGTACTCATGCCGGCACTTTTGCTACACAACAAATCTTAACCGAGCATCCAGATTGGCAAGTGACCGTTTACGAACGGAATAATAATTTGTCTTTCTTATCTTGTGGGATTGCGCTTTGGGTCGGCGGTCACGTCTCAGATCCAAAGAAGATGTTCTATTCAAGTCCTGAAGCTTTAACCAGCTTAGGCGCAACAATGAAGATGGAACACGACGTACTTGATGTTGACACTAATGCTAAAACTATTCGGGTCAAGGATTTAAAAACTGGGGAAGAATCCACCGAAAGTTATGATAAGTTAGTGGTCACTACTGGTTCAGCACCAGTGATTCCACCAATTGAAGGCATCGACAATCCTAAAGTTCAACTTTGCAAGAACTGGACTCATGCTAACCAAATCAAAGAAGAATCCGCAAAAATCAATTCTGCTATTATTATTGGTGCGGGCTACATTGGTGCCGAATTAGCTGAACAATTATCATTAATTGGCAAAAAAGTCACTTTAATCGACGCTTTGCCACGTGTTTTGGCTAAAAACTTCGACAAGTCAATTACTGACCGAGTTGAAAAAGAATACACTGATCACGGTGTTAAATTAGCCATGGGCGAAAAAGTTGTTAAGTTCAGCGGTGACAACGAAATTACCGTGACAACTGACAAAGACAGCTACACTGCCGACATCGCCATTATGGCCGCTGGTTTCCGGCCTAACACTGGTTTGATGAAGGATAAAGTTGACATGATCGGCAATGGTGCCATCATTACCAACGAATACATGCAAACTAGTGATCCTGATATTTATGCTGCTGGTGATTCATCAGTTGTTAAATACAACCCAACTGGCAAAGACGACTACATTCCTTTAGCAACGAATGCCGTTCGTCAAGGTATTTTAGTGGGTAAGAACATTGCGAAACCAACTGAAAAATATCTTGGTACACAAGCATCATCAGCCGTTGAACTTTACGGCATGACAATTGCTTCCTCCGGCTTAACAGTTGAAGGTGCAGCTGCTCGTGGTGTTGAAGTTGAACACGTGACTTTGGAACAAGATTATCGTCCGGAATTCATGCTGACAACTACACCAATCCTAATGGAATTGACTTGGGATCCTAAGACTCGCGAAGTTAAGGGTGGCGCTTTCTACAGTTCATATGACTGCGCGCAATCAGCCAACGTGATTTCCTTAGCGATTCAAACAAAAATGACGATTGATGATTTATCAATGGTCGACATGTTCTTCCAACCAAACTACGACCAACCAGTCAACTATGTCAATGCGCTAGCTGGCGCTGCCGTAGCTCAAGCAGCTAAATAAGTCTTTGATTTTTTCTAAGTTAATATCAAGAGTCGCACGCACAGCTTTTTGAACTGTGGTGCGACTCTTTTTTAGTCTTAAAGTTCAAAATTCAATAAAGGAGTTGAAACAGAATTGGTTCTGACTGCATTCCGGGCTTGCTGGTTGTGGAACGCTGCCGGCATCGATTTGAACCAATTACAGACCAAATTGTTAAGTTCTGATGATAGTGCTGAACAAAATAGCTTTTGACTCCATTCCGGGCTGCTTGGCGTGGAACGCGGCCGACACTGATTGAAGCCTTTGTTACACAAAGTCTCCAATACAGGTCTTATTGTAAGTGCTAAAGCACTAACAATAATTTGGCGGCTGATGCCAAGATCCCTACATTCCGTCTGAAGTTGATGTGGTGCACTTTATTTCTATTTGCACTTAAGACAGTGGCAGTAGAATTCACTAACTCATTTCAATTAGTACTAATAGTTAAACAGCAAAAAAACGGTGTGACTTATCTATTCATCAAATAGAGATTGTCATACCGTTTTTGTAACACCACAATCTGGTTCGGCCAAATAGTGGTGATCAGTTTTGTTAGTTTTATCTGGTGGTGGCGGCGCAATTGGCGTCAGCCATGAAATTATTCTTGCCGCTTTAGCGGTTAGAATAAGGCTTGTATTTAAGATTTTGTGTAACAAAAGCTTAAATCAATGCTCATGGCGTTCCACGCCCCTCAAATTGCGCC
>NZ_RHOU01000014.1 GCF_003946645.1 Lapidilactobacillus wuchangensis | reverse complement strand
TCACTCATTGAAGTACTTACTGATTCAGAGTCACTCAATGATGTACTTACTGATTCGGAATCACTTAATGATGTACTTGCTGACTCAGAGTCGCTTAATGATGTACTTACTGATTCAGAGTCACTTAATAACGTACTTGTCGACTCAGAATCACTTACTGATGTACTTGTCGATTCAGAATCTGATGTGGATTCGCTTAACGAATCAATGGTTGACGTCGATTGCGACTCACTAGTTGAAGTCGATTCACTCATTGATTCAGAAGTTTCCTGATCAATAACGTGAACATAGACAGTTTTAGAAACCACTTGGTTACTTGTTGGATCAGTTAAAGTGATAACAACTGGATAATCACCAACTTTTGACCAAGTAACATTAAGGGTGCTGATTACTGTGTTGCCAGCAATAGCAAGTGGATTCCCCTTGGCATCAGTTACGCTGTCCACATAATCCGATGGCGATACCAAATAATCATTAATTAAAGTTGTCGCGTCATGTGCGTTGATCTTCGGCAACAAATTCTCATCAGTTGTTTGGGCAATGTTTAAAGTCCCAGTCATGGTCATTAACATTGCAACAGTTGGTACGGCATTAGTATTCCAGAACGTTGAGCTTTGATTACTCTTAAGCTGATCAATTAAGTTCTGAGCACCAGCGGCTGTTAAATGATAAGTATATTTTCCAACCTTGATATCGTCCTGATCAACTGTCAGCCAACTCTTATCAATTTTAACTGTTGTGCCAGTAACACCAGTATTCCAACTTGGCACAAAATTAATGTCGTTTAATTGTTCACTGGCATTTTCACCATTATAAGTACCGTTTTGAGTGCCAAGGCTATTTGCGTAATTAAAATCGGCAACTTGGGCGTAAGTAAATGCCACCGCATTAGTTGTCGCTGCATTAGCAATGACAACCGGATTAGTAGAAGTTACACTCCAGCCAGCCGTTGGTGTTGGTGCTGTTACGGTAGCTTTTTGATTAACTAAGGTATTTACGGTCGTATTATTAGCGGCAGCCATGGTAGTGGTTGTAAAGGCAGTTGCATCCTTAGCAACAGCACTGGTATTCAACGTGATCGTTGCTAAGTTGACTTTATAACCATCAGTGAAGGCACGTCCCCGATAATGAGTATTGTTACCTAAAACCGCATCAGCTACTTCAGAAGAAGCATCAGCCTGATAATTATGACCATTATATGAACCAGCATCTTCAACATTAGGAATCAAGCCATTACTTGATTCATCGTAATGCTTTTTGGCCAAAGCTTTACCATCATTGAAGGCTTGCGAAGCAACTGCTAATTCTTCGGCATAGACTTGTTGATAAACATCTTGGGCAACCGTCGTTAAATAAGCAACGTTGGCTGCGCCATCCGCTGCAGTGGTCCCATTACCAGCAGTACCATTATTCTTGACAAACAGGCCAACATTATCATTGGCAGTCCCACCAGTAGTAACACTATTTATCTGTGCTGTCGTTAATGGATTAGTCGTAGTTGTTAAGTCGCCACTCATTTGATCATGTACTAAGTTATCCGCTAAAATCATAGCTTTATAAGCGGCATTAGTTAAACCGAGAGCCCGCCGAATACCAGCATAATCACTAACAGTATAAGTTGCTTTAGTGGCATGAGAATCAGCACTATTTGTATAAGTGTAGTTAGCTTGCTTGTCAGTAATATCTTTCATATAAGCCGTATAGCCTAAACCGGGATTCGTCTTATAATCAGCTAGGGCAGCCGTAATAGCATTATATTCAGCATTGTACATATCAAGAATAACCTGCTGAGCACCAACGCTATTACGAGTGTAGTTGGTTAATGCGTTAGATGAGTTATAGACATGAGTTGCACCAGTTAACACTTCAGCTGCTTCATCAGAAGTAATCAAATTATTTGCTAATAACTGATTAACAATTTGTGTCACATTAGTCTTTTGAGTGCCACCGAGTGAATCTCTAGCGGCCATCGACATGACGTTACCAATAATCTTCTGAGCCCAAGCATAACCAGCGGCTTGTGATTTGTCAGAAAGGTAATCACCAGAAGTAGCGGCAATATTACCTGGATTTGTATCTGAATAACCCTTAATAGAAGCATAAGGTGAGCTCGCAATCGGCGTGCCACCATATGTATCATCATCAGTACCATAGACATATCCTGTCTCCAGAATACCTTGAATTGCCTTGTTAAAGCCTGTGGACCAATTATCTTCAATGGCTGTTAAGGCGTTATCTTTGATTGCTTTATAAACACTCTGCAAGAAATCAGTCTTCAGCAAAGGCTGTAAACCAACAGCGTTTACTAAATTAGTGATATTCCCGTTTAAGGCAACGGCTTCACTTAATGTCTCAGGCACATAGTCAGTATCATTAATTGCCCCACCAATTGACCGAATATCGCCCAGTGCTTGATGGCCGATACCATTAATTAAGGTTGGTGCAATTAATTTAATATAAAAGTTAACGGCAGTAACTGTTTTAGTAACGCTGTCGTTGGCAATATTATCACTGGCGCCAGTATAACCTAAAACTTTACTAGAATAAGTTGGTGCGCTAAGAATTGAAGCTAACCATTGACTACCAGCAGTTCCTAAAACGTTCCCTGTACTCCAAACATCACCGGCAGTTAACTGAGTAGCATCATAAGTTTGTTGATTGATCAGGTTATTGGCCGTTGCAGGATCTTGGGCCTTGGCTTCAATCTGAGCCAACCAATCATTTAAACCACGAGCAAAGTCGCGAATATAGTCGGCGTAACCTTGGTTATAATCCTTTTGAGAATGGGTAACATCAGACGTAACAATCCCAAAAAGTCCATTTGTTTTGGTCGTTACTTGATACAAGCCATTTGCATCTAAGGCAGTTGTGGTTGTCGTATCAATAAGTGTCGAAGTTTTTCCAGCTTTTGCCAGGGTCCAATTACTGTCTTTCCATAATGGCTGGCCATAATTATCAGTTGCTTGTAGCGAGCTATTGCTGGCATATAAATTCAATAAGTCAGTTAACTTCTGGACATTGGTCGTAATCGTGCTGGTACCAAATAACTTGGTCATCGCGTCTAGGCCATTGACACTAATCAAAGACGTAATGCTATCCAAATCATTCATGGCCGCCGTCTTACCACTTTGGTAATCGCTAGCGTTAGTTGTGTACACACCTGGCGTTGACAATGGATTATCAGCTGCAACACTAGTCGTTTCAGCAACGGCAGCCATTGCAGCAACTCTAGCAGTAGGTTTAGCTGTCTGTTGTTGTGTTGTTAAATCAGCACTAGATGTTGATCCAGACTGACTAGCACTAGTGCTCTCGCTGCTAGCTTGGCTAGTACTCTGCGAAACACTAGTACTAGTTGCAGCACTAGCTGATTCACTTTGACTTTGAACAGCCAAAACGGATGCACTTTCAGATAAGCTTGTTTGTAAACTGGTTGATTCACTAGTTTGCTGTGAATCACTTGTGACTAAGCTATTTGATTGACTAATTGAGTCACTATTACTTACGGAAGTTGATTCACTGGCTGTGCTCACTTGCGAATCGGCTTGGGAAGTTGCGGGTATGGTACCCGTATCTTTGGTGGCCGCAACATCATCTTGTGTAACCTCTTTGGCAGCACCGGTTGTCGAGACAGAAGCCTTTACCGGGGCCGCGCCAATCATACCAATGCCAAATAGCCCACCGAAGGTTGTTATCCCTGCGACGAGCCATTGTTTACCTGCTTTATACATTTTAAAGTGCTTCTTGCTGTTTGCTTCATACAGCTCAGAAGCCCTGCGTTGATTTAAACCTCTCATATAAAAATCACCCCAATGATTTTTATGCATCAATGACATCCCCCCGGATAGTCTTGATGCATTATGCACGATATTATAATAGCACAACAATTTAAAAAAATGTATTAAATATTAAGAAAACAGTTAATAATTAAATATTGTATAAGTATATCGCTAATAGATTGGGTTATTATATACTCGCTAAATCGACTTTTCCTGAAAGAAACTAATAAAAATGTGAGTCTTTTGTTTGCTCTAATTGTGAATTCATCAATTTTAAAAACAAAAAAATAGTAGTTAGGATAACTCCTAACTACTAAAAATTACAATTATGCTATTAAAACAATTAATTTAAGCCAAAAATATTCGTTTTTACTCGATAATTTTCGCTTTATCAAGATTAATGTTTCTTAATGCCAATGAATTGTAAGCATTACGATCCATTTGAACTTCTTGGATGTATTTAATATCATCATTCAAAATTCCTAAAAGATTACCACGCACTTCATCCTGATCATCAAATGGCGGCTCTGATAGTCGCAAAATGTTGTGTGATTTCGTATAACGCAGTGCGGTCATTTCACCACCCATGTAGCAGACAGTCACTTCATCAAAAGGTGTCAATACTTCGGCGACCTGGCGAGCAACAAACTCGCTCAAATTGTCGTAGTGCTGCAGAATTTCCTGGGTTTCTGGATTCTCAATCGTAATGTAATTGATCACGTTATCGAAATAATAGTAACGAATCACCGGCTGACCAGCTAAGTTCAAAAATTGAAATTCTTGTGGCTTGCCTTCGTCGTAGAGCAACTTAGTAAATTGAAAGCCATCAGTTGAATACTCTTCAGCAAAATCGACACTACCATCAGGATTAAGATAATCAATTTCTTTTACCGCGCGATTTGTTTCAGGATACAATTTCATTTCGCCAATCGGTTCACCATAATATTCAAGCGTGATATAACCATCAGCATTAACCATAATATTAGTGCCTGTTGGGACTGGTGCCTGATTAAAATACAAATATTGCCCAGGATGATAAGTGCGCTTAGTAATATGATCGAACAGATTCATTGATTTCTGAATCCCCTCGTGTTGCATAATCCCAGCAAAGTTAGGTGCTGATCCGACTGACAAAAGATTCAGCTTGTCGGCTTGTAGGACCGCTTTTTCTTGTTGCCAAAAATCAGTATTGATATGGACGTTATTAACTAACTCATAATGCATTGATCAATTCACTCCAATCTGCGGCAATCACATGATCATGATAGCGCTGAATCGACTTTTGGGTGTTGGCTTGTAGTACACCATAGTCAGCAGCCAACAACCGCTTTAAGGCAAGATACAATTGTTGCACACTATAATCAGCATCATCACGTTTAAAATCTGCTAAAAAGCCATTTTGACCTTCGTGGATCAATTCTTGTGCACCAAAGCGAGCATTATAGGTCACCACCGGCAGCCCAGCGTTCAACGCTTCAATGTAGGTCAGGCCAAAGCCCTCCGAATAGGAGCCGGAAATAAAGGCATCATATTGCGGATATTCTTGCGTTAAATTAGCCGAATGCCCCTTTAAACTGATATAAGCGCCGGCTTGAGCCTCGCTAATTGTTTGTTTAATACGACTATCTTCACCACCAGCACCATAAATATCAAACTGTAGTTCAACACCATCGTCATCATGTAACTTAGCCAAGGCCTTGACGATGAGGTCGATATGCTTTTCAGCGGCTAAGCGTGAGGCAGTTATGAATTTAACTGGCCGACCAAGTGTCGCCTTTTTAACGATCTTGGGATGATCATCGACGCCGCCAACCGGAATCGTCACAAATTGTTGTTCGTGACCAGGAAAGTCAATCAACATATCCTGCCGTTGCAGTTCAGTTGCCACCACAACGCGATCAACCGACGCTAAATGCGTGAGTAAGTATTCATTGTAATTATTAAATAATGGATGCTGGGGATCACGCCGATTACTTAGTTGATCAGCATGAATCACATCGACCAGCTTCGCATTTGGTAAGCGCCGATTGAAAAGTGCGACTTCCGCATCAATTGAACGATCAATCAGATAAACATTTTTCTCCTGAAAGGCGGCATTAACGCGTTCGAAGAAATAACGCATTAATTGCATCCCATTTGGGAAAAACAAGTGCGCCCCTGCTGCTTGATCATACAAATGAACGTTACGAATAATTTCCTTACGGTGCTGATCATCATAAAAAGTGAATTTCACTTTGAGCTTGCCAGTATTCCGATCATAAATTTCCACATGATTAGTACTGACTAATAACACATTGCTCTGTTGATGTTTATTTTTATGTTTGACCAGATGATCAACAACATGCATGCCGCTATCAGTGTACGTATCACGTTTACGGTGGGTGTTGGTCGAATCAATAACTAGCTTCGTACTTGCCGGGAAGAATTTCTGAACGCCGTGGTGTAAATAATTCTCACCTAGGGTAAAGTACTCCCACATATTAATAACCTGATCATTCTTTAATCCCCAACGATCCATCGGCTTATGTAGATCGCGATTCAAGCGATAAAACAAATAGCGATATGGCATCCCTACCTGTTCCAGAACTTTAGCACGATAAAATTCAGCGTGTTCAACGCCGGAATTCCCCATGCCAATTGTGCCATCAATAAAAAATATCATGTTAATGACCTCCTAAATAATTTTGTATCGTGTCAATTAACCCCAATAATTTCACACGAGTCATGAATAAGACTTAATCAAAAATCCGATAACGGTTTTTATTCCAAAGCGAACGCACTTGATCCCCAACGTTACTACAAATCCCGACTAAAATCATTACCGAGCCAAGTAACGCCGAATAGTTCGCTGCTGGCGGATAATACAGTCCGATAATCAGCGGACCCACACCAATCAAGATGATAATCAAATTACCAACAAATGATAGCAAGTTAAAATGATGAACGATATAGCGCTCAGTTTCTTCACCAGGGTAAACGCCGACGATATAATCGCCACTTTCCTTTAAATCCTTGGCTAATTTCGTTGGCTGGATATTCATATATCCGAACGCATAACTCAGCAACAATAGAATCACACCATACGACAAAACACCTTGAGGCGTATTGCGCGAGAACCAGGTAGTCAGAAAATGCTGCCAAGCAGTCGTTGGTCCCAATGTGGGATTAATAAAGTATTGTGGTAGTTTAAATAAACTCCCTGAAAACATGAACGGCATCCCGCCGGCAGTTAACAATTTAATCGGCAAATATGAATCAGGATGACTGCCTTCAAGCATGGGCCGTTCCACTGGTATTCGTAATTCGGCGGCATTAATAATCACGATGAAAATTAAATAGACCAAGACAATGGCGGCGGCAATCTCTAATGACCGCGTGGTTAGTTTCACGCGAACGGCATCAGTTCCGCCAAACCCATTTTGAAGCGCATTAGGCACGCCACGAACAATTCCGGGAATGATCAAAGCCGTTGTGTTACCAATCCCACGGCTAGCATTTAAATCAGCTAACCAAGTCACGAAAATTGCGCCGGCAACCAGAATCAACAGTACCACCGGGAAAGCAATATTAATGGTGGTCCCCCACAGGTAGAATGGTTTGATCGCATCACGAATGTAATAGACCAATTGGAATGCCTGCACAATCGCCAAAACAATGGTAATTGAATACTTCCAAAAACTTAATTGATGCGGTGTTAAGCGTGAAACCTTCTCATCACCAATCACTTGAACTGCCTGCCAAATGATCATGCTACTCATAAACGGTCCTAATCCCACCGAAAAAAGCGTTGGCATTTGATAATTACTACCAGTCATATTGGCAAATAATTGCATAAAGGTAACATTGCCCAAAGCATCTTGGGCATCGGTCAAATCAATTCCCGGCAAAGGAATCGTCTGCCCTAAAGTGAAGACCGCCAGAATAAATGCTGTCCAACCCAAACCAGTTATTAATTCACGGTAACGATGCACTTAATCCCACCTGCCTTTCAAACTACTTGATCAACTCTATTTGGTTCTCACTACTAATTAACTGGTAGGCGCCTCTGAGTATCTCAACCATAAATCAGTTTATGGGTAAATAACCTCAATCGTGCCATTCTCGTTAAATTGAAACTGCGATAACAACAAATTGCGAACTGCCTGTTGCGCAAATAACTGTTTCATCTTTTCAAATGCAGCACGACCATCTTTTAAGTATTCAAGTAGCGGGTCATGTTGCGCCGTCCCTAAGTTGGCCGCAATCTGTTCTAGTTGCTTCAACATATCAACTTGTTCGATCCAAGCGTTATCAAGCGCCTTAAGCAAACACATCCGCTCAAAATAAATTTGTTGGTCGGCCATTTTGAGCTGAGCACATTGCTGCTGAAAGCGGTCGGTCATCAATTTCTTTAACAGTTGCTGCGTGGTCGCAACCGAAGTCGCCTGCCAATCAGTACTGAGAATATCTGTAACAATCGCTTGGTTATCAATATTATTTAGAATATAGTCTCCCAGCTGCGAACGAGTTACGTCGGCGCCAGTAGCGAAAGCATTCGCCGCTTTGTCAAACACACTATTTAATTCGCGGTCAACTGAAGGGGCAACCATAATCCGTTTCCGGGTGGCATAAATATTATCCCGTTGCACCCGCATTATTTCTGCGTATTGCAGCGTATGAAAGCGGGTTTCGCGATCACCTTTCTCCGCATGATGTTGGGCCTGATTAATCAGACGCTTAAACTTACGCCGGGTGATTGGCAAGTCTTCTGTTGACGCGGACTGACTGTGACGACGAAGTTTACGTCGATATTTCCGTAACCATTTAGGACCATTTTCCAATAATATCGGGTCTTCAACCGAAACAAAAAACACGCTTGCTCCAGGAGAACCTTGGCGGCCAGCACGACCACGTAATTGGTTATCAACCCGAACACTTTTCATTCTTTCCGTGCCTACAACTAATAGGCCACCTAGTTCAGGCACGCCTTTTCCCAGAGAAATGTCCGTTCCGCGACCAGCCATTGAAGTGGCCACTGTCACAGCATTCAACTGACCGGCATCTTTAACAATTAATGCTTCCTTCGCGGCACTATGAGCATTCAACAAGTTATGGGGAATCTGTTCGCGCAATAAAATTCGTGAAAAAAGGTCAGACAAGGAAACTGAGCCGGTTTCAATCAAGATTGGTCGACCTTTATCATGCTCCTGCTTGATTAAAGCAACGGCGCTGTCTAATTTAGCCTCAGTGGTTGTAAATAGCCGGTCAGGTTGATCAATTCGCAATGATGGTTTGTTAGTCGGAATCCGAACCACATCCAAGCGATACGTTTCTTGGAATTCGGCTGCATCAGTCATTGCCGTCCCGGTCATGCCACACAAATGGCTAAACATCCTAAATAAATTTTGGAACGTGATTGAAGCCATCGTTCGCGTTTGACTACTGATTTTAACATGCTCTTTTGCTTCCAGAGCCTGATGTAACCCAGCCTCCAAACGCATCCCTTTTAATTTGCGGCCGTTAGCCAAATCCAGTAATGAAACCCCATCTTCATCGACCATATAATCACGATCACGAATTAAAATCTGATGTGCGCGCAAAGCCAATAACAGATGACGATACAATTGGCGCTGAGGTTTAGTCAGCAAGCCAGTAATACCTAAATAATGTTCAATATCTGTAATCCCCGTGGGCGTGAACCAAACTTTCTTATGATCAGGACTTCTTTCAAAGTCGGTCTCCTCTTCCAATAATTGGACCACTTGATCAGCGAGACCAAACAAATTTGATTGTACTCGCGGTACGCCTGAAATAATTAATGGCATCGAAGCTGAGTCCAGCAACACAGCATCAACTTCATCAATCAAAGCAAAGCGAAAACCTTGTAAGAATTCTTCAGCCGCTGTTCCTGCCAAATTATCCATTAAATAATCGAAGCCCAAAGTCGAGTTGGTTGTGTAAACAATGTCAGCTTGATAAATCTTATGTAAGTCACGATCATCTGAGCTCTCACCATAAGCTGGCACGCCAGATTGCACGTTTAATCCTAGCCACTGATAGACTCGACCCATTTCATGGGCATCACGATCAGCCAAGTATTCATTAGCTGTCACTAGAAAATTACCCGGTCCAGTTAGACCATTTAAATACATGGGCATCGTGGCGGTTAAGGTCTTGCCTTCACCGGTTCGCATTTCGGCAACGTTACCGTCCTGCATGACTAACGCACCTAAGACTTGAACATCAAACGGAAACATCCCTAAAACGCGCTGATCCGCTTCGCGAACCACCGCAAATGCTGCAATTTTAATTGAATTAAGTGATTTCCCGGCCTGTAATTGTTCGCGAAACAACTTGGTCTGCGCTCTTAATTGTTCATCAGACATTGCCCGATATTTTGACGCCAAGGCATTAACAGCTCGAAGCTGACGTAAATATCGCTGGGGCACCCGTGAGCGTGAAAACAACATAGCAGCATCCCCCCAAGGACTCATTTGTTTTCCCCAATGTATTGATTTTCACGTGAAAACATAGCTATAATTATAACATCATGAAAAAAAATAAAAAAGATATGTTGGACCAAGACATTTCTTTTCGACTGCATCAGGAAAAGAAATATGTGACTGATCCTGAAGAAAAGAAAGAGTCGACTGGCAAAGCAACAAATATTATTATTTCAGTGGCAATTGCCGTCGTCGTTCTAATTGGCATTCTTTATCCACTTTTACGAATCCTTTAAACATTTGATCAGTTAAATCGCATCAGACAACTCGGGGGACTTGTTGATTTAACTGGTCTTTTTATTATCGTATCTTAAATTAATGGGGAGCATGATAACTATGAAGAAATGGATCACTGATATTATTCAACCGACAACACGAGACGCCACTCGCCAAGCTAAAGCTGATATTGCTCAGATTGCTAAAAAAATGGGTTATCAGATTAGTAATATTTTCCGCTATAACGATGCCGGTGAAAGCGACCAAGCCTTAAGCTCCCGCATTGACGGTATTACGGCGGCAATTGCACCAGGAGATCTCTTAGTTTACCAATACCCGTCACTTAATAGTGCTCGCTTTGAAACCCGCTTTATTGAATTAATGCATGTGCGCAATGTTAAAGTGATTTGTCTGATCCATGATGTCCTTACTTTGCGCAATCAGCCAGACACGGCCGTTTTTCTTGATGAGATTGCCTACTTTAACAGTTGTGACGTCCTGATTGTTCATAATCAACGAATGGCTGCCAAGCTACAGGAACTTGGGGTCACGACTAAAATGGTTTATCAGCAATTACTGGATTACCTTGATGACAATCATGATGACAGTCGTTACACTATTTCGCCAGCTAACTTTCAACGCGGCGCTGTGATTGCGGGGAATATCTTAAAATCCGACTATTTAAGTCAGTGGCACTATCAAACCCCAATTACTGTCTTTGGTGTCAGTGACGCGGCGACCACTGAAGAATTGCAAGCAAACCCACAAGTTAATTATTTAGGCAGCCGTCCACGTTGGGACTTAATTCAAGAACTACCACAAACATTTGGGTTGGCCTGGGACAGTAACACCCCAGAATTCCGTTATCGCGATTATACTCAGTACAATCATCCCCATAAGGTTTCGATGTATCTCGCCCATGGTTTACCAGTCATCGTTTGGCGGCAAGCCGCCGTGGCTGAGCTGATTGTTCAAAATCATTTAGGCATTGCCATTGATAATTTAGACCAATTGGATCATGTGCTCGCCGCACTCAGTGACCAACAAATCGCCACAATGTTAACGAACGTTAGTCACTTCGGCCAATTACTGCGTGACGGCTGGTTCACGCGTCAAGGGCTGCAAGCTGCCGAACAAGCCCTAATTTTTCCAGCGTTTAAACTTAATTAACCGCTGTCAACAACGTTGGATTTTTCAGTAGCATCCGCTTTTAAATCAATCAAAAATTAACAAGGAGCAATTTATGCCTGCTTATTTAATTCACCTCAACAATACCAGTGAACATGGCTATCCTGCTTGGGATATTGGTGCCGTTGGCAAGTGCCATCATGATCGCGAACTATTTGCCCAACAAATTGGGATTAATTTAATTAAAGGCTTTCGCTATCGCTGGGACGACGAACCTCACGATGTTTTAAGTGCCCGGCTAGATGGTCTACTGGGTGGCTTGAAAAAAGACGATTTGGTTTTCGTTCATTGGCCATTTTCAAGCTTTCAATCTCAGAACTGGTGTCAAATGTTGATTGATCGAATTCATCAATTTGGAGCCAGCCTGATTTTTATCATTGATGATATTGCTAGTTGGCGAGATCTTCCAGCCTTACCAGCGACTTTAACAGCCGCTGAATTAGCCAGCTATCGGCAAACAATGCCTTATACGCTAGAAATACACTTTTTGAGTCAGGCAGATGGCTTGATCGTCCACTCAGAAAATATGGCCACCAGACTGCAACAACAAGCTCAACTAACCAAGACACCACTGACACCTAACATTGCGATTTATGGTCCTAGTGGCTACGCCTGCGAATACTTCCAACCACGCCGCGAATTAGGCCAAGGTTTAGATTATGCTGGTGCTTTTCTGAAGGCCCAGTTTTTAAGTCAATTACCGGCTGATTTCAAAATTAATGCCTATGGTGACGATTCGGACCAACTCAAGTTGCGTGATCACGCCAATGTCACCTTGTATCCCCATGCTGATCCAGAAGCGATTGCCCAAGAACTTAAAGGTTCCTTTGGTTTGGTTTGGGATTCAACTAGTTATCCGCAAGTAACTGGACGATTAGGCGAATACGAGCAGTACAATACCCCGGCGAAATTTCCAATGTATTTAGCAGCCGACGAACCAGTTGTCATCTGGTCCAAATCCCCATTGGCCGCTTTTGTTGAAAAGAATGGTCTGGGCTTGACTATTGATACACTGGATCAGTTGCCCGGAAAAATTGCGGCCTTGAACAACCAGCAATACACAGAAATGCTCAACAACGTCCAACATATCAGTGGCCTAATTCGCAATGGTTATTATTTGAAAAAGGCCTATCTCGATGTTATCGGTATGATCAAGGATCACGCTTACCAGCCACAATAAATATCGAAAAATAATTCTTCCGTCCGCGATCGCAGCCTAATTTAGCAAATCCCAACGGACATGCAATAGCCTAACCAGGTTCCCATAGGACAATTGCGGCCACTTAACGACAACAGGCTGTGACATAAGTCTTTTCTTCAAAAACAAAATGAACATTAGCTGCTGAAACGTGTTCTCAAAAGGCAGCCGGTTCCGCTTAACGACAAAAACAACGAACAATTCGTCTGAGGAATTGTTCGTTGTTTTTCGTGTTTACTCACCGGCTAACCGCCTTTTGTCACACTCTGTTATATTAGTATTAGCTAGCAAGTAACCTTCAGTGCGCTAGCTTAATTATGATCAACGCCCCAAAAATTTATTTTCTGGACAGGTTCACCCATTAATGCATAAAAAATTGATCATCAGTTTAGCGATTCTAATTATTTGCCTAGGTGGCGGTTATTACTGGTACCACCATTTAACTAACGCTGCCCCATCAGATCACGCTACCATCGCCACTGGTCAACTTCGCGACACGACTTTCTCGTTAGTGGCTAGTGCCGAGAATTCGACTACGAATTATCATCGGCAGTACGCTTACATCGAAGATATTGGCGATGGTCGTGGCTACACCGCTGATATTATTGGCTTTACCACCGCGACTGGTGATTTACGGCAAGTGGTGCAACGTTATCAGAAGTTACGCCCAGGTAATTCGTTAACCGTTTTTCTCCCAGCTTTGAAAAAGGTACAGGGATCGGCTAGCCATCGGGGTTTGGGTCGGAAATTTGTAAAGGCTTGGCAACAGGCGGCCCAGGACAAGCGTTTCGTTCAAGCTCAAAATGATATCTTGAATCAACAATACTTGCAGCCCGCTTTAACCGCCGCAAAAACCGACGGGCTCGGACCTTTAGGGCAATACATTTACTACGACGCTTTAGTTGTCCATGGCCCAGGCTCAGACGCCAGTAGTTTCGGTGGGATTCGTCGGCAGGCAAAACAGCACGCCCGCACACCTAGCCAAGGTGGCTCCCAGACAACCTACTTAGAAACTTTCCTGAAGTGTCGGTCCAAAATCATGCGGCAAGAAACCGCCCATCAAGACTTATCCCGAATTAAAACTCAGCAACAATTTATTCGGCAAAAGAAATTCAATCTACAGCGGCCTTTGTCGTGGACAATGTACGGCGACCATTATCACTTAAAATAATCAAGGAGTTTCATTATGAAAACTTATCAAGTTTACCAAGTTGACGCCTTTACAACGACTCGTTTCACTGGTAATCCAGCTGGCGTTGTAACCGCCGCCGATGATTTAACGACTGCGCAAATGCAACAAATTGCCCGGGAACTGAACAATTCAGAGACGGCTTTTATTTGCCAACCTACTGATTCCAAGGCTGACTTACGACTGCGCTTTTTTACACCGACGGTTGAAGTGCCCTTCTGTGGTCATGCGACCATTGCCGCGCAGTATATCAACGCTCGTGAACACCACTTGACCACCCAGACTTTACAGCAACAAACGCAACTGGCTACTTTGCCAGTAATGGTTGACCACGAGTTGGACGACTATCGCATCACCATGACCTTAGGCGCAATCAAAGTTCAACCGCCACTGCCCCAAGCTAACCAAACTGAAATTCTGCTCGCTTTGGGCCTGACTACCGATCAATTAAATCCCGCTTGTCCGATTGCCATCGCCATTGCTGGTGCCGGTAAAGTCATGATTGGTGTTAAAGACCAGACGATTCTCAACCAACTGCAACCTGACCTGACTCAATTACGACAAATCAGCCAGAAAATTGGCGGTTTTGGCTACTATGTATTTACAATCACGCCTGAAACTGAGGTATTAATTCATGGCCGCATGTTTAATCCTGCAGCTGGCATTAACGAAGATCCTGTTACCGGCAATGCTAATGGGCCACTAGGTGCTTACCTCGTTCACTATCAGCTCGCCCCAACACTGGTTAATAATCACGAATTTACTTTTACTGCCAGCCAAGGTGAACAAATGCAGCGCCCAGGTTTTCTCCAAGTTCGCGTCCAACTAACCGCCGGCCAACCAACCCAAGTGCAAGTCACTGGTCAAGCCGTCGTTGCGTTCAAAACCACGATTGAGTTGTAATTAATCATTGCACTCTTCAACACCTAACTATTGACAAGCGGCCTGTCCACCGCCTACTATTAGAAGTAATTGATTGTTAACTACAATCTTATCTCATTCATCGCAATGAACTGCGATAAAAGGAAATTGGACATGTTATTATTTATTCTCATCGTTATCTACGCGCTATTAACCGAAACGGTTATTACTTTGCCATCATTGAAAAAGAACCTGAAAGTTAAGCATCTGAATTACTATATCATTGCTTATTTGGTTCTTGGCGCTATTTTAATTATTAGCACCTTCATTGCGCCACCAATGAAGCAGCACTATTTACCATTTATCGTAATCTTTTTTGTAATTGTTGGTGGTTTTGGCTTCTATCGCTATGAACGTTAGTCCCGCCATTTTAATATTTTAAACGCAAGCTCTGAACACCGTGATCACGTTATTCAGAGTTTTAATTTTGGCCAAATTACCTGTGCATTTAAAACAATCACGCTTTCAGGGCCATAATATCGGCAATTTAAAGTTACGCTGAAGCCACTCAACAGCTAGTACTACCTCCGCTGATATGATATGCTAGGAATATAAAGTTCAGCTAATCACTATATCATTAAGGCGGTGGGTCGATGTCGTCAAAAAAACGCCAAATCCTAGGTGTTAGTCTATTCATTTTCTTCAGTATCTTAGTGCTGGCCCAATTAATTGCTGCAATTCGGCAAACAAGTTCCCTGGAACAAGTCAACTGGTCCTTAGTTGGTCCGTTCATCGGTATGGCCTTGGTTATGCGACTATTTTCTTGGAAACATCCCTGGCAGCAGCATCAATTACTCCAACGACGGATAAGATCAATTGGCATCGTCCTCACCGAAATAATCTTCGTCAGCATTGCCATCACGGCAGTCCTGATGTTCTTGCAATCTTGGTTAACACCAACTTTAACCGACGCTAATTTTTATGAACCGCTCATGTATCATTTACTAGGCGCTTTCATCGTATTAGAAGTACTTTTTGATCCCCGCCTAAAATTTGGGCACCGCTGGTTAAAATAATCACGCCAGTCATCTTAATTGTGCAACTGCTGTTCAAAGCGGTTGCATTATTTTTTTACGCTAAAACTATTAAAATATGCTTTAGTGCTATACTGGTAATACGACAAATTTTAGAGGTGTGTTTTTGGCAAAATTAGCAGCTATTGCAGCATATAAAACGAAATTAGGTTACTCAAACAATACCGACCAAATCTTATTCGTTCAATCTAATGAATGGTCTGGTTGGGGCGCCATCGGTATTAGCGCCGCGGCTTTAGCAAACGCACTTTACTACTTAAGCTTTGAAGATAACGGGCTGCTGTTCATGCAAATTGATTTAACTTATCAATTCAAGGACGTTAACCAATTTATCCCCTACCACGAAATCTCTAGTTTAGTCATGAAAAAAGAGAAATTTCATTTATTAAATTCCAATGGTCATTCACCAATTGCTAATGCGCGCCTTTGCCTTGGTGATGCTGATAACAACATTATGGAATTCTCAGCTCAGAAATTCTTGGGCCTGCCGAATGCTGGTTGGGTGCACACCAATTACAAGCATGTTAAGGCGATGATCGACAACAATGAATTCCCAATTGCTAGTCATTAATCAGCTTAGTAAGTGCTGGACACCTGACAATCAATAAACGACCATCTTAAAATACCACTCAGTTCGCAGAGAATTGAGTGGTATTTTAAGACGCTGAAAAATTTACCAACCGGTTAAACAAGCTGGCCAGTAACTTGCATTAAATCAACTGATATTCCAAGGAAACATATTCTGAGGCGGCCTTGTTTGAGAAATATTCTCCCAAGTTTAGCACCCAAAGATCATCTTTAATTGCTAAGCCTTGTTTTTTTAAATAGGCTTGCATTTGGCTTAAGCCGGTTTCGATGCCGGTTAAATCATTGGTCGTAGTAATCGTCACGTAACTTCCGGCCGGCCGCGTTAAGGTGGTGACCGCCGTTTTTTTGGCGCTGGTTTTGGCCTTAATAATACAGAACACCGCCTCGGCATAACCTTCAGGCTGACAATCTGGTAGCTGGGTCAGAAATCCAGATGGCTGCTTATCAATTAATTTCAGCAAGCCAACTTTTTGATAAAAATCTTGATACAACCGACTAATTTCTTCATCAGTACAATTGACCGACTGCACTGAACGCCAAAAAGTTTGTTGCGGACGAGTGGCAATAATCGGTTGTTGAAGCGCTAAATCTGTGGCGCTCTGTGGTGCTTGGGCTCGTTTGACCAGCAGCTTCTTTAACGTGGTCAGATTTCTAACTTGATCATCAATTTCGGTTAAGGTTTGTTGCAACTGCTGGTCAAGATCGGCCTGCTGATCATGTTGCAGCAACGATTTAATCTCGGCCACACCTAAACCCAACTTGCGCAGGGCCAAAATAAAACTTAATTCATAAAGTTGGTCATAGTCATAATAGCGATAGCCATTTTCAGCGATTTTTTTCGGCTTGAACAAATTTGCTTCGTCATAAAATAATAAAGTTCGACGGGTAGTACCTGCTAGATCAGCAAACTTACGAATAGTTAACATTTTTTTAGCCTCTTCCTTGACCTGTACGTTACGGGACAGTTTACACTATATTTATCAGTTAAACAAACAGATTATTAATTGGAGGTCATTATTTATGAAAGCAGTTGTGATTAATCAACCAGGAGATTCAAGCGTCTTAAACATCGTCGAGCGGCCAATTCCCGTTCCTGATAAAACTCATTCAGTTATGAAGATTCATGCGTTTGGCGTTCACCGTTATGAAGTATTAACTCGTGCTGGTGGTTCACCAGATGTTAAATTCCCCCGCGTCATCGGTGTTGAAGCCGTTGGTGAAGTTTATGCCACTGATCCTGCTTCAGGTTTAAAAGTTGGTCAACGGGTCTTCACCATCAATGGCGGTTTTGGCCGCGCATTTGATGGTAGCGAACAAGAATATGCTTTGTTACCTAACGATCGGTTCTTCAGTGCTGATTATGATGGGGATTGGGTTAAATTTGCTCAATATCCAGAAACTTTCTACACAGCCTTTGGTTCTTTGAAAACTTTGAAGTTGCAAGCTGGTCAAGAATTATTAATCCGTGGCGGTACAACTTCAGTTGGTTTAGCCATGTTGAAATTGGCCAAAGCTGAAGGTTTGAAAGTCACAGCCACCACGCGGAAGCCAGAACGTTTACAACAATTATTAGATTTTGGTGCTGACCACGCTATTTTAGATACCAACAATGAATTACAAACTGATCATAATTATGATGGCATCGTTGATATGGTCGGAACAGTTTCTTTGAGCAATTCATTGCAGCATTTAAACGTTGGTGCCACTTGTTGTATGATGGGACTTTTGGCTGGCGAATGGGTCTTGAAGGAATTCTCACCGTTCGATTTAGTCGACAAGTATTTAACGACTTTTGGTTCCGATGATGTGGATCAAGATTTGGTTGACGAGATGTTCACTTTAATCAACGATCATCAGATTGAAATTCCGATCACCAAAGTTTTTCCATTATCTGAAATTGCGGCTGCTCAAGATTTTGTCATGCAAAATCCAAGCATGGGCGAAGTCATCGTCAGCAACGATTTGTAAGATTTGAATTTCAACTAGTTTTGAGCAGAATGGCGGACAACTCCGTTGCGGCCGGCGGGTTGTGGAACGCTGCCGACATTGATTTGAGCTTATTGCTGACGCAACAATCTCAAATACAAGTCTTCTTCTAACTGCTAAAGCAGCAAGAAGAATTTGGCGGCTGACAACCCGGCGGCCTCCACTGCGTTTTGAGTTAATTTAGCTCACTTTAGGTTTGACTGATATCAAGGCAATACTAGTGAGGCTGACGCCAATCGCCCAGCAACCACCTGTGAAAACTAACGGAATTGATCACCACTAATGGGAAAAACAAATTGCAATAAACTAATGAGCTCGTTTGACAACTTTTCTGGATAAAACCAGAGGCATGTCAAACGAGCTTTTTGATTTGTTATTCAGTTATCGTTGCAATTCAAATCAAGTTGATTAATTTCACTACACTTGCCTTAAGCACTAACAAAGATGACGTGCACCACCTCAACTCCAGACGGAATGGAGGGATCTTGTCGTCAGCCGCCAAATTATTGTTGGTGCTTTAGCACTTACAATAAGACCTGTATTGAAGACTTTTGAAAAAAGGCTTCAATCAGCGTCGGCCGCGTTCCACAACCAGCAAGCTCGCAATGGCGTCAGAACCAATTCTGTTTCAACACCATACTAAGATCTTTTCGGTTTTGATTTTGGATTGCCTCTCATCACTAGCGAAAAAACTAGACTAGCTTAGGAGCAAAAGCATTGTGTAACCAATTGCGATGTTATATCTTGACAGTTAATAACTAGTAATTGATAAGGGGGAACAATCATGACAACAAACTTTCCAAAAATTGCCTTAGGCGCCTGGGCTTGGGGCGATCACGATGATTACTTTGGCAATACAGCTAGCGAGGCTGATTTCAAACCGGTTTATGAAACAGCGCTCAGCAATAATTTGAATTTATGGGATACAGCTTATGCTTACAGTGCTGGCGCTTCCGAATTGATTCTGGGGAATTTGATGAAGGAAACACCGCGCGATCAGCTTTATATTTCAACTAAATTCACCCCACGGATGGCTGACGATCGGCCCAATCCTGTTGAAGACATGTTGATTGGCAGTCTTGAGCGTTTGAAAACCGATTACGTGGATTTGTATTGGATCCACAACGATACTGACGTTGAGAAATGGACGCCAATGTTAATTCCGCTCGTTAAAAGTGGCCGCGTTAAACGCGTAGGTGTGTCTAACCATACCCTTTCGGAAATTAAGCGGGTCCAAGAAATTTTGGCAGCTGTCGACATTAAATTAGCCGCTGTGCAAAATCATTATAGCCTGCTTGATCGTACTTCTGAACAAGCTGGTATTCTGGATTATTGCCAACAAAACGACATTACTTTTTACGCATATATGGTGCTTGAACAAGGGGCGCTAACTGGTAAATATAATGCCGCAAATCCATTCCCAGCTGGCAGCGCCCGGGCCAATAAATATAACGGCAAATTAGCTAGCCTATTCGATATCACTGAAAAATTAGCTGAGATTGGCCACAAACATCGTTTAAGTGCTGCACAAACAGCGATGGCTTGGGCAATGACTAAAGGGACGCGCCCAATCATTGGTGTGACTAAGCCTGAACAAGTCAGTGAAGTGGCCACGGTCGTCGATGAGACGCTGACGCCTGATGAAGTAACGGACCTAGAAGCAATTGCTGACCAAACTGATTTCAACACGGTGCGCGAATGGGAACCGGCCAATATGAGTAAGTAATTTAAAATCATTAACAGTATTAAATAACTCAAAAATAACCTGATTGCCAGTTTCTAACTGGTCAATCAGGTTATTCATTTTCAGGCATTGGCCTGTGCTCACTCATGGCGGGCCATTTTTTAAATTAAACATAATGAACGCCGATGATGCCAATGAACATCAAAACTAAACCTAGCACACGCCAAACTGTTAGTCGTTTGGTGCCTGACTGGAACCAGCCAAATTGATCAATCAAGGCGCTAAATAGTAACTGACCAAATAAAGCAATGATCACTACTTGCCCAGTTCCCAAACGCGGGACTAGCCAAGCACTGGTGGTGACATAAGCGGCCCCTAATAGCCCGCCTAACCAAATCCACCAATAGCTGCCACCAGCCTGAATTGCGCCACGAATTTTAGCAAGCGGCGTCCAAGTCATCACCACGATGATCAACAGCAAGCAAGTGCCAACCACGAAAGAAACTAACGCGGCATGTACCGATGAATTTAAAATTACGCCTAAATGACCATTAATTGCCGTTTGCATGGCTAATAAGGCCCCGGAAATAACCCCGAGACAACGCCATGGCCATAATTTTGTCGTCGTTAGTGCCAGCTCGCCGCGATGAAACAAGCCATTTGTCAGCAACATGCCAATCGTCACTGCGGCGAGGCCGATTATTTTCAACCAAGTTAATTGAATTTGTGGTGAATTAAATAACCCGAAGCGATCAATGATCACCCCAGTAAT
Source organism: Lapidilactobacillus wuchangensis (assembly GCF_003946645.1). Lineage (GTDB taxonomy): Bacteria > Bacillota > Bacilli > Lactobacillales > Lactobacillaceae > Lapidilactobacillus > Lapidilactobacillus wuchangensis. Next base: position 28,829 of record NZ_RHOU01000014.1, on the reverse strand, counting down.
AATTTCACCAAAAATTGGTAGCACAGCGGTTTGAACGCTGCCTAATTTAGGGAATAATAATAAGTTACTGGTCAAGGCAATCACGCCCAGCAAGCCACCAAGCCAAACCCACCAAGGATAAATCACGATGACTTGTAAGGAAATAAATGGGTTGATCCCAGTTGCGAGGGTCACTATGAATAAGAAGACTGTTCCTAAGGCAAATGAAATGGCCGAGGCTAAATAAGGCGACCTGACAAACGTTCGTAATTTCGCATTGACGGCCGTTTGCATCGCCAAGCCGCAACCGATGAGAATTGGTATTAAAGATAGACCCGACACAATGATCACTCCTAGTCGCTATAAAATGGCGGTTAACTTCTGTATGACTGAGCTTAGCAGGTATAACTTGGTGGTAACAGCATTTAACATTGGCCAGAATTAATTTCTTGCCTAGACAAACTATTTGCCAATTAAATTGACTGCAACCATTTCTAGGACGTACGATGTGGCAGAACTGCGTGTTATAATGAAGGCTGATTAGGGGGAGACCAATGTCAATTTACGAACGATTTGTGGCAAATACGAAATTAAGGCGAATGATTGTCTTATTAACGTTAGTACTGATTCTCTGGCTGTCACGCAGCGTGATGAGTCTGATTCTACTAACTTTTATTTTTTCATTTCTAGTAACCCGCGCGATTAACTTCTTCCGCCGGTTTGGCCAGGTAAAGGCTTGGCTGATTGTCGCGCCGATTTATATTCTGATTGTGGTGGGCTTGCTGTACGTCATCATCCACTACATTCCCAGCATTGCTAAACAAACGGTGCACCTCTATGATCTAGTCGTCAAATTCTATAACAGTAAAGAATACGACAATAGCGCCACCATTCAGTGGGTGCTGAAACTAGTCAACGAAACGAATCTGAAAACACAATTGCAGTCAGGTATCACCACGATTTTGGAATACGCGGGCAGCATTACCGCAATGGGCGTGACTGTTCTGCTTTCACTGATTTTGAGTTTCTTCTTCACTGTTGGCATTGATGAATTAAAAGACTTTGGCAATACCTTCCTCACTTCACCATTTGGTTGGTTCTTCGCTGATTTGAAATTCTTTGCTGACAAATTTATCAATACTTTCGGGGTCGTTATTGAAGCCCAGATTTTTATTGCCATCGTCAATACTGTGATTACCACGATTACGTTGATTTTCCTTAAGATGCCTAACATCCCCGGTCTCTCAGCAATGGTCTTCTTACTGTCAATGATTCCCGTAGCGGGGGCGATTATTTCAGTCGTTCCTTTATCGATCGTGGCTTACACCGTTGATGGCTTCCGCGGGATTGCCACCATTGTGATCATGATTATTGTGATCCATGCGCTGGAAGCTTACGTGCTGAATCCGAAGTTCATGAGCAGCCGCACGAAATTACCGGTCTTCTTCACCTTCGTCGTTTTATTAGTCGGCGAGAAACTGTTCGGCACTTGGGGCTTGATCATCGGTATTCCCGTCTTCACCTTCTTGTTAGATATTATCGGTGTGAAAAAAATTGAGTCGGCACCTAAGCCGCCAGTGTCTGAACAGCAATCTGATAATTGACCAACAATTCCCTTAATTCGTCTGAACAAAAATCTTCATTTAATCAAGCAAAATAAACGCTGATTCACCAACCAAGTAGTGATACAATCGTTGGTCTATCAGCGTTTTTTAGTGCTGTCAAAAATTAAATTTTAAGAAAATCATAAATAAATATTATTAACTGTATTCGCTTTCAATTCATTATATAATCAAGCTGTCAAAAACTTATAAGCTGTCTGTTTGAATTGTTGCTAGGTTCATTGAAATTATTGGGGTAACTTCAATGACTTGATTATTGAGAGGGGAACATCATGAAATCAACTTACTACCAACCAAGGTCAACTAAGACCACTCGCCGTTATTTGCTGTGTTCAAGTGTGCTCGCCGTATTATTAACAGCACCACTAGTTGGCCACAGTCCTGTTCAGGCTGCAACCACGTCGTCTGCCACGAATACCAAGACGACGATGATCGCACCAACTGCTGATCAAGCCGTTACTTTTGCCGACGCCAATTTAGCTAAAGCCGTCCAAAAAAGTTTTGGCAACGCCGATCAGCCGGTTACCATGGCCATGATCAAGAATTATACTGGCAAGACGCTGACGATTACCACTGACAGCAACACGCCAATTACTTCTTTAGCTGGCTTAGAAGCGCTCCAGTATTTGCCGAGCACCACTTTAATTGATGCTTCGTTTTATTTCAGCTTGAGCTTTGGTCAAAACGGACTCACGCCACCTGACTTAACCCCTTTAAGCAATTTAAAATTTAAAAAGTTAAACTTGCTGACGCCTTACATTAGTCGGCTTGATTTAAGTCCGTTAATGAAAATCGACGCGACCAATATTGAATACCTAACTTTAGGGCCCGCCGAATCCGACTATCGCCAGGCTAATTGGTATGGCATGACTAATGCCCAACTAAAGGCGATTGCGCCTTGGCTGATTGCCATTGCTAACAACCATTTTGGCGATAATCATAATGCATCTAACTGGCAACAAATTGTTTTGCGCTATAATTGTTTAACTGATTTTAGCCCCTTAGCGCCGATCACTAATCGCAATAGTAATACGCAAATCCTGGCTTATGGCCAACTTTATTTGAACGACGATCCCGTTACCGCCACTGCTGGCGAACCAGTCACTTTTACCGCTGATGAAACTAAAGGCATTGATGGCGAAACGCTGTACCCCAAGAACCTTTACACGATTGCGGCCGGCAACACTTGGACGCCGGTGACCAGTCACGGTGATGGCTCGTTTACGATCGCTCAGCCCGGGGTGGCGACTATTAATGGCAAGCAATATATTCTTTATCGTCAATTAGGCTACCCGACCGCCGACTATACCGTCAAAAATTACCAAACTGACGGCGTTCCCGGTAATGTTAACCTGGAGCTGCTGACTGATGCCCTGGTTTACCGACGCGTGGTAGCACCGGCCAAAGAAACAACGATCACCGTCAATTATCTCGATGACACAACTGGTCAAACACTTCATCAGGAAGCTTTGGTTGGTAAGTCAGGGACAACCAGTGATTATCAAACCGCAGCGCTGATTCAGCAATATCTTGCTGCTGGTTACGAGTTAGTCAATGATGAATATCCAACGTCTGGTGCAACTTTTAGCGATGAAGATCAAACTTTTAACATTCATCTGAAACATCAACTGCAACCAATCACTGCGACTAAAAATGTGCAACAAACCATTCATTATCAATATCAAGATGGCCGTTTAGCCGCACCAACAGTTCAAGACCAGCTCACTTTTACGCGAACCGGTCAAAAAGATTTAGTCACTCAGACTAGTAGCTGGCAAGATTGGCAGGCAGTGACGGGCACCGAATTCACGGCCAAAATTTCACCACAAATCAAGGGCTACACCGCTGATCAACCAACGGTGGCCGCCGTGCCTAATTTAACCGCCGCCAGTGCTGACGTGACCACTGTGGTAACCTACCATGCTGATGCCGTTAAACCCACCGTGCCTAAGCCAACGCCCGACCCACAACCAGAGCCGGCGCAACCACTGCCCACACCAATTGCAACGCCAAACCACGTAAGCCCCGCAGCCGGCCAACAAGCCAAAATAGCCTTGCCTAAAACTGGCGAACGTACCACTACCCAATCATTAGCCAGTGTGCTAGGTGTGCTAATTTTAGCCACTCTTGGCCTCAGCGCTTTTTGGTGGCAGCGCAAGCGTAAGCAGTAGTTTTTCAGGGCAAATAAGAATTTTCCATAAAAATACCGAACGATTCGTCAAAGAATTGTTCGGTATTTTTGGCGAGAATTTCAGCCACGACTTAAAAAGTCTGCTATCGGTTTTAAGACCGAGTCAAAACTCGACCTTATACCCATTCACTTTTCCGTAAAAGTCATTTAAACTTTAAACTAATGAAACTAATCAAGTTAGATATTGTTGGCGAGTCGCTGCCAAAACCGACCGCAACATCAGCTAGCAACTAGCTTGATATAATACGATAACAAATGAATTGGGCGTGAGATCATGAAGAAAATTATTTTAGGGCTGCTGACTTTAGTCTTAGCAGTAGGTGTTTTTATTGGTGGGCAACGGTATTATCGGCAAACTTATCAAGGCGAACCAGCCTACGCGATCATTACCGAAGTCCCGGCAAAACAGCCGACCAAGAGTGATGATGGCCAAGTTCAAGCCGGACTTTACTCCTATGTTTACGATTTAGACTGGGTGCTCACTAATGGCAACCACCGCAAAGTCAGCTATGAACTTAGCAGTGAAAATCCGCGGCCCTTTGCAGTGGGTAAATATGTGAAGGCTGAGATCAGCGAGAAGCGCGTTATCAAAGGGCCCAGTCAAGTCGACGATACCCAAGTACCTACAGCCGTCAAACAAGCGCTACAATAATCAATGATTAGTGATCCATAGAGATTTTAAAGTGGGGAGGAATTTCATGTTAACTTTACAACCAATTACTGCTGCCGCCTTTCAAAGTTGGCAACAACAAGCCATTAAGGCTTATGCTCAAGACAAAGTCACGGCTGGTACTTGGCCAGCCGCAACGGCCCTAACTCAAGCCCAAGCTGAGTATCAGCGACTTTTGCCAGCTGGCCGCGAAACTACTGACGAATTAATCTGGACGATTTATCATGAGCAACAAGCTGTTGGCACGCTTTGGGTACACTGGGATCAAACGGCTCAGAGTTTCTTTATTTACGACATTATCATCCAACCGGAATTCCAAAATCAAGGTTTCGGCCAAGCCACCTTGCAAGCCTTAAACCAAGTCGCGGCCAAAAAGCAGGTTCAGCGAATTAGCCTGCACGTGTTCGCCAGCAATCAACGAGCCTACTACGTTTATCAAAAAATGGGCTTTGTGCCGACGGATATTTCGATGACCAAATATATCAAGCCAGCATCGGCAGACTAACCGCATTTTGCGAGCTAACTTTTTAACTTTGGTAAATCCTCTGGGGCCACAAAAAATTTGACCGTCCCCGTTTCTAAATCAACCTTCGCTTGAACTGGCACATCTGGTGGAAAAACCTTAGTTGGCGCAGGCACTAGACATAGTCCCTTCGTAAAACTGGTTTGCGTTTTGAAAATTTTCTCCATATTAACATCAGCTTTCTTAAATAACTTGATTCAACTGTAAGCATAGTTGATTCAAGCTATTTTTTGTGCTGCGCAAATGATTATTGCTGGATTTTTTTCAATAAATATTGATGATTTGATTGAAATTGAAGCTGATTTTTTTGCAAATTTCCGCTTGCGAGGATTTTTTTCGACGCGTATCATTGACTATTGATTAAAGTGTAGCCGGAGTGGCAGTGATCTATGTCCACTACTTCTCACAACTTATTCTGTTTAGGCAAACCATTTTTGGCGAGAGACCTCACAGAAACGGAGGTTTTCTCATGGATGAATTATTTGAAAAAGCACCAATTCCTAAAGTTTATATGCAACTAGCCTTGCCAGTAGTGCTGGGGATGGTGGCAGCGATGGTTTACAACTTAGCCGACACTTTCTTCGTGGCCCAAACTGGCAATGCTGATTTGGTTGCCGGGATTGCATTAGGCAGCCCCTTGTTTACGTTTATGTTAGCCATCGGCGATATTTTCGGTTTAGGTGGCAGCGCCGTGATTTCGCGGGTGTTAGGCAAACACGATTACGCCGAAAGTGCGCAAATCAGTAGTTTTTGTTTTTACATTGCGATTGGCTTGAGCCTAATTTTGACCGTTTTATTATTGGTCTTTGAAACGCCGATTCTCCATTTATTAGGTGCTACCAAAGCCACCCAGCCTTATTTAGCCGATTTTTACCGGATTTTAGTTCTGGGCTCAACTTTCATTATTGTTTCGCTGGTTCCTGGCAATATTATTCGAACTGAAGGCTTGGCCAAGCTGTCGATGATTGCCACCCTTAGTGGGACCGTGCTGACCATTATTCTCGATCCCATTTTTCTCTTTGTTTGCCATTGGGGCGCTAGTGGCGTGGCTTTTGCCAACGTGCTCGGCTATGTCGTCAACACGAGCTTACTGGTGATTTTCATGCGGCGAGCGAAGACCCTCTCCCTCGCGCCCAAAGTTGCCCACGTTTCCGGCACAACTTTCCGCGATATTATCGGCGTCGGCATCCCGGCATCGCTAACTAATTTGGCCCAAACTTTCGGAATGATGGTGCTGAATAGTTATTTGGCTGCTTATGGTGCGCAAGCTGTGGCCGCCATGGGGATTGTTCAGAAGATTTATTCAATTGTGATGATGGTCATGATCGGCTTTGCTTTTGGCGCCCAACCTTTAATCGGTTATAATTTCGGTGCTAAAAATTGGCCGCGTCTGAAAGCAATTTTACGTTATGATATGAAAATTGAAGCTGGCTATGCTTTTATTTGCGCCTTGATTTTAATCATTTTCGCACCACAATTGATCAAATTATTTATGGCTCAAAAGGCCATTGTGGCGATGGGCACCTTGATGTTGCGGGCCATGCTATTTACCACACCACTGGTCGGTTTGATTCTGGTGTTCACCACCGTTTTTCAATCCGTTGGTGCCTCAATGAGCGCCTTGGTCATGGCCCTGTCCCGGCAAGCGGTGATTTTTGCGATTGCCATTGTCGTCTTAGCCCAATTATTCGGCATGAACGGCATTATCTGGGCCCAAGCTGTTGCTGACGGTCTGACCTTCGTCATTGGCTGGTTGCTTTATCGCAAAGTGCGCCAGCAGGAAGTCTAGCTTTGAGGAAATTGTAAGAAATCAATCAGTATAATTGAATCGTTGAACAAAAAGCCAGTTGGAAAACCTCACATTAACTACGGAGGATTTGCCAACTGGCTTTCGTATTTGAATCAAGGTGAGTCTTGATTGAATGCAGTGCTATTCAGTAGCATCACTCAGCTCGAGAAACTGTTGTTTTAATTCCTGAACAAAATCTTCATCTAAAGGTTCCTGTTTCTGATAATCCGCACCATGAGCCGGTGAAATTGGTTGATATAACGTCGTCACGTCTGGAATCAAAGGCTGATTGTTGAACGACTTTTTACCACCAATAGGAACTTCACTCTCTATTGTGCCTAACGTTAAGGTCACAACCGTTTTCTTACGGCCAATAAATTGCGATTTATTGATACTAGTTCGTCCCGTGGATTCGCGACCAATTATTTTAACTAATGGATTACGTTTTAGAGCAATAATTGCGACTTCTGCTGCACTTGCAGTTCGTTTATCCATAATGACTAATACTTTTTTGTCCAGCCGTTTGTTAACAGGTACAACTGATTCCTTAAGATCAAGAACACCACCAGTAATCTGATCATTCGTTAGTTTCACCGACCAAGATTTTCCCTGATTATCAATTTCTTGCCAAAGACTGCCATTGGGTATTAACGCGGCTAACCCACCAATCATGTCAATGTCAATCCCACCGATATTATTGGCAAAATTAAGCACAATTACTGGTTGTTCACTGACCTGATCGACTGTTTGCTGTAAATCCTGTTGGTACTTTTTTCTTTTATCCGCATGTATTGAATAGAAAGCCGGCACATTAACAACTTTTATCCCTGATACTTTAGTAATCGTCGGGAATTGAATATTTTCTATTTCCTGAACTGATTTAACTGCATTGGAATGGGGATTGCCGACATATAACATCTGATTGAGTTCACGAACTGTCTTAATTTTGGCACCATAATCAGTTTTTCGAATAAGCTCCTGCCACTGTGCTTTATTCTCGATAATTCCGTGAGCGTCCATTTTTTTGATTGCCTGCGGAGCACCAATGCTGTTTGCCACCTCGGCTTGAGAGTCTGGCGAATGACTTGTTGTCTCGGCCGCCTTACAACCAGTTAAAAGAACCACTGTTAGAACTAGTAACATGACAGATAGAACCTTGCTGAACATGGCTAAAAGCGCTTGACGTTGATTTTGTTCAACCATTACAATTCATCTCCAACTGTGATCAAAACTAATTCACAACTGCTCGGCAATAAAATTTCGAAAAAACAGCTGACCATTAAGCTTCAAACCATGCTGCCAACATTTTAAATAGCTCATCGTTGCTTTCCATTGCTAAATTGGGCTGATTCAAAGAAAGATCGGCAATACTGACTTGATAATCAGGACTAACTGATTGATTATCATATAATTTCCCATCTACCGCTTTGACATATCCCACCGTTAAATTTAACCACCAAGCTTTCTGTTGGTTTTTATCGGGTAGGATTTTGCCTAAATTCAAAGATGTGAACCCAGCAGTGTTTGTCCCGAAGAACTTAACCTGAGGATTGTTTTTTAAAGCTAGGGCAGTTAATTCAGCGGCACTACCAGTTCGACCATTAATCAGAACTGCAATTTTACGTTTAGTAGAAATTTTAGTCGTTTTTAGTTGACTCTTTGCCATCAGTTTCGTACGAGTGGACTTAATACCGCCAGTTAATTGGCCATTGACTAATTTCAAGGGATAACTTTTCTTATTTTTATCAATTTCCCTAAAAATGATGCCATCTGGCACCAAACTACTAACGCCTAAAGTCATTGGCTCAAAAAAGCCACCAGTATTGTTGATCAGATTGATTACCAAATTATTCGAAGATTGATGAATTAAATGGTCAAGTTCAGTCAGATACTCGTTCGCAAACTGATCATCACTATCGAGCACAAATGCACTCGGAACATTAATAATCGTAAAACCGCGCGTAACCTCCGCAGTTGGCAAATTTCTAATACTGGTGCTTGACTGAGCATTTTTATCAATTTCAACAGCACTACTATGCTTATTGATTGCCTGTAAATAAACGTTTAATTGATTAACATCAGTTAAATTCTTGCCATTGTCCGACGTTTTTAATAATTTTTGCCAAGATACTGAATCACGAATTATTTCGTATTTCTCTATTAATTGAATTGCCTGATAACCTTGGGTTTGGGTCGTGCTTTGCCAATTAAAGTGGGCAATCATGCTGACAATGCCCGCAACTACAACAAATAGCCCTACGAAAATCCATTTACGTCGTTTCACCGTTGCACCCCCATTATTCAGTCAATTCAATTAACCTAACTAAGATTAAACCTGTTTATTGTCGGTATCTTTAGTATATCTATGATTGAAAACGATTCTTCAAAAAATCATCAAATGACAAAAACACATCCTAAAATCGCTTGCTAAAACAAAAGAATTATTTAGCAGCTGCTAAATAATTGATCGGGTAATTTTAATTTGAGGTCACATCATACTTTTTAACAACTTAGTTTTGATTATTGGAAAGGTACAGCTATACTCATCTGGAAAATTGATGACGCGCTTGCGAAAGTCAATGTTGATAATCTGGTTAGGATTAATTAAAAACGATTTATGCACTCGTAACAACTCGGGATAATCTCGTTCAAAATCATTAATTCGTCCATAGAACTCAAACATCATTCCCTCACCGTATAGAACTAACTTATGTGGCACAACGGACGTTTCGATAAAATAAATACCACTGATATCGATTTTCATTTTTCGAAAGCCCAGGGTAAATGTTAAATAGCGACAATTTGAACGACGATTAATGGTCATTGTTGCATTCTGTTGTTCCAAAATATGCTCTATCTGAATTTTTTCACTTTTATCATCCTTGATGAGGTAATTTAATGGGGCAATTTGACGCTTCAATGTTTCCAAGGCCAATTCTGGATGAGATGTCAAAAAGACGATTTGTGCAAATTCATTTTGATCTCTTATTTGGCGAGCTAGGTCAATGCCGTTTTCTTTATTTTCAAGATCGATATCCAAGAAAAACAACGAATCGGTTATTTTATTTTTATCTAGGTAGCGTAATATATCCTGCGGGTCTGTCGTTGCCAAAATGAGTTCCAGATCATATTCATTGATCATAATCGCATTTTTAATAATTTGCTGATAATACGTTAAGAACCGTGTTTCATCATCACAAATAAAAACTGGTAAGGCCATCTTCTCACACATCCTTAATTAGCAGCGATGCGACAAACAGCTGCTCAGCTACATATTGAATTAATTCTGTATTCGTTTCATTTTTAATCATTTCATCAACATTGGTAAGACCTAAACCACGCCCTTTTCCTTTACTACTGAAACCAACTTGGTGAATGATTGATAGTGCAGGAATGGTACCATTAAACGAGTTCTCGATTGAAATTTCTAAATTATTTTTATTGCGTATAAATAGTATTCTCAACAATTTATCCTGGGAATTCACAGCTGCCTCAATGGCATTATCAAGTAAAATGCCGACAACTCTAATTAATTTTACTTCTGCTAAATTAATTAAAGTAATCTGATCTAAGCATTCAAATCTAACTTTCAATCCCGACTGTTCAGCTTGAGATAGTTTGGTGATTATTAACGATTTCAAAGGCATCATTTCAAGATTACTTAAATCAGAAAAACGCATCACGCTTTTCCGAGCCATACCTTCTGAATAGCTTAAAATTTGATCCAAGTATTTTTGATTGGCTACAGAAGAACTTGGATCTAATTTAAGTGCTAATAGCAAATTGCGATAATCATGTCGAAACTGACGCATTTCCTGATAATTTCGATCAACTTCTTCTGTATAAGCATTCATGATCTCAATTTGCTGCTGTAGATGCTGAAGTTCTATTCGCTCATGGTTCTTCTTAACCATCATGTAAGTGAAATAAACGCTAAGAATTGTTTGAGCGACCAAAAAGCCAATCATGATAAATATATAGATTCCCAGCACATGCTGAAGTCGCATTATCTCACCAAAAGCATAGGCAAGACCGATAAAAACCGCTATTTGTAGAATATATATTCGCTGTTCATCTTCCGCTATCGTTAGTGATAAAAATTTCTTTTTAACAAAAAATAACAGTCCAGCAAACAGTAATGTGCTTATCAATGAATTGAGCAATACAATAACTGCACCATTAGTAATCAGTGTATTAAAAGTTGGCCGAAGTAATATGATCGTTACAGATGAAGCAAAAATAGTCACAACCAAATAAATTGAAAGGGCAATCAAAAATCCCAGGATATCATTGATCATTAATCCTTTATTTAGACGCCATTTAGCAAAACGAAGTAGCCCAAAAATTCCGGTAATTGCGATACCTGCTAGCAAAAAATCAGTCAACGATAAGAAGGTCAGCGGTATGATTAACAAGCCAAAAATAAGATAAAATTCTCGGCTTCGATTACCAGTACATATGCCAATGGCAATCATCAGTAAAACTAAATTAACAGCTTCAATCCCAAAATGCGCGTAAGCACTCAATTCGACCATAATATTGCACCCCTTGCTCTATAATTCTCATTATAGCAACAATGGCGGTTTTTCTACTGCACGTATTAAAGAAGTTTCTATACAATTAAAGTCTCTTGCCACATAGCCCAAATTCCGAAGTACTTTGATTATTCGCTTCAAAAAGCAATCTTAATTTGTTTGCTTGTCAATTCAAAAACACCAACCCGTCATTCCTACTACAGCATATCGTGCCTAGCGATAGTTTTATTTAAAGCATCCTAAAATAATTGCTTTAGATTCTGAAATGTTGCCCACTATCTGTTGCGGTTGCTATTTGTGTGATTAAGTCTGATAAAACGCGCAGGTACGCTTGCATGCGTCTTTTATCTAATATTATTAAGGACAAGCGCGGCCATTTATTTCAAAAAAATCTTCCAAAGTCATGATAAATCTATCAAAAAATACTAACCGAAAATCCTGGTTAGTATCATAGGCGTTAATTCAAAAAAATGCTATTACTGTGGGTATACCTAAATCAATCAAGTGACATGCCAAAAAATTGCCCCGTAACAAGTTCATAATCACTAGCCTGCAGTTGAGCTTCAGTTGCCAGAGCAGCTTCAATATCACTAACACTTTGTTTCGAGCGAAAGCGCAACCCCTTACCAGTGCCAACTTCCGTCAATTGAGTGAAAGCAGGATTGCCTTTCAGTCCTGTGAGAATAGATGTTAAATCTGTCCGTGGTTGCGAAAAAGTTACAAGATATTCTGGACCGTATTCATTGAAAATACCAAGCTTAGCCATTATTGTAACCTCCAAATTCAATTTTTTTATTATCGAACGTTGTTAATTTATCATCAAGAATCATTGCTAATAAGTTATTTATCGCCTCCTGATATGAGTTGGAAATCACTCTGCTACAAGAAAATTAAGTTAATAAAGACAAGGGTATTCATCAAGCTATGGGCAATTACTGAAGATAAAATATTAGGCGTTTTCCCGTTAACAAAACTAAAAATCAGTCCCACGGAAAAATAAACAAGTAGGTCGCCCCAGCGCATAGATCCGTGCAATAACGCAAACAACACCGTAGAAACCAAAATCCCCCAAAATTTATTGTGGAAATAGCCGACATTCAGTGTGTATCTGAAAATCAGTTCTTCCCATAACGGCCCAGTTAAGCAAACTATCGGCGCAATAATCAGTGGATTAAGACGTAATACTTGGGAACTTCCGCCTTTAAGTCCAGTAAGATAAGCTATCGCCACCTGAATTAGCACCGCTAAGCCCGCGCCAGCAATTCCTAAAATGACGGCGCGCAAATTAATCTGCAAGATCTTCATTTTTAAAATGGTTGCGCAGGAATAGATTAAATAACCCACAACTAGACTAAAATCAATTGTTAAAATTATTTGGTTACTAGTCGCGCCACAAATAACCAAAAATAACGTTGGCAATATGATACCTACGCCAATCTGAAACGCTAACGACTTCGTCTTGTCCTGAAGTTTATCCATTTATTCGACCTCTTATGTAAAGAATGGGCACTATATCAGGTATAACACGCACTCTAATTGATTTAAGTCATTATTTCCGTTGCCGAATAACACTTGAGTTACTTTCAGGCAATAAGATTTAAAAATGTGACCACAGAATTATAGAGACAATGGGTCATCATACTGGTCGTCAAATCAGCAAATCGATGATCCATATAGATCAATCCCAACGAAAAAATAAAAATCGGAATTTGTTGAAGACTACTCCCATGTAAAAGCGCAAAAATAAGCGACGTCAGCATCATGGCTATTTTGAAGCCAAATAGTTTTTCAAGATAAGTTTGCATAATCCCGCGAAAACTAATTTCCTCGCAAATTGGCGCGATAAAACTGACCTGAATAATCATCGGCACTTTCAAAGGCCCTTTTAATAGCTTTAATATCTGGTCATGATCCACATCATCAATTAGGTGGGAACCTCTGAAGACATTTTGAAATATAAACGCAATCACCAGTGAAAATAAACACCATAGTATGGCAACTATCAATCTCTTCTTGAAATGAGTAAACGCAACGATTGGATGATTGCTTAACTTACGAAACCATAAACTTAGGAGCAAGATTGAGGTGATGCTGGTGCCAATCAGTATTAACCAATTATCAAAAAGTTTTGTATTAAATGCGCCAGTGAGTACCGGTAACTGAGCCAGAATAATCAGTGGCAGTAATGCGATTAAGCCAAACAGTAAATAAATGAATTTTTCTTGGTATTTTTTCAACATTCTGTCAACTATCTCCACGCCTGTAAACTGTTCACATATTTGTTATATCACATTATGCAACCATAAGTAAAATCTCTATATCAACGTCGTCTTTCTTGCTATAAACGTCGTTGCATTTACGAAAAATATATTGTTATATTAAGTTAACGAGTTTAATTTAGAGAGCATGGAGAAGCAACAATGGGACCAATGTCTAACTGGTTATATTTCGCCTTAACAATTCCTCTTTATTTAGTTTGGATTACGGCACTTTCCGTTCTTTTTTTCATCAAGTTAAAATTGGCTATATTCTTTTCTGGTCAATTCTGGGTAGTTTGTTATCACTGTTATTCTCAACAATTGGTGAAATACTTTTTGGCATCACATTTGCGCTTTATTTAGCACATTCCCACCATATTTCTGACACTTTTTGGGTATTTCTAATGATGGAATATAACTTGATTATTGTTAACATTGGCGCAATTATACTCGAATTTGGAGAACACTGGCATTCTAGCACCATACTGACAGTCTTTATTTTAACGCGCATAATCGTTATTCTTTGTTCAGCAATACTGATATATTGGATCTTTTTTAAGAGAAGTGACTTAATTCAAAAACTCTATCAATCGTTTAATAGCAATTCAGCTCTCCAGAAAGCGAGTTTATTTTATACTGGATTTATTTGTTTATCGCTTTATCTAGTCGAATTCATTTTTACAATTATTAAATTAAGCCCGGCGACTGAACTATTTATTTTTAGTATCTTTTTGATTTCAATCATTATCAGTGCATTCTCACTCATATTTATTCTAAAAGCGTACAAAAATCAATCTGAACTTAAATGGCTTAAAGAATCCGAAAAAGCCCGACAAGAATATTATAATAATCTTGATGTTCAGCAGGTTCATACTCGACAAATTATCCATGACTATAAGAACGTCCTCGCCACAATTCAACTATCCTTAAATGACTCAGGGCAGCGTGATGACTCGGCAACTAAGAACTTGATTTCAGAAGCACAAACTGTCCTTACTCAACAGCAGCCTGATCAAGGCTCCATGTCAGCAATTGCTTATCCGCCGCTCCAGAATTTACTCTATCTAAAGTGGACAGCAGCTCAGAATCAAGGAATTAATCTGGTGATTCAAACTGAAGGTGAGCAAATTCTTGCCGGGCTGAGCGATGTACTGCCAATCATTCGAATTGTCGGTATTTTACTTGATAACGCGTTAGAGGCCACAATTGCTGATCAGCAAAAAGAATTCGTAACACTTATCTCAGCTGATAATCAGAACAATGTCGAAATCACCATCATCAATCAAGTCACCAATCAATTCCGTCTCGAACACCTTAATCAGAATAGTTATACGACCAAAGGAAAGAGGCATGGGCAAGGTATGACGATTATCAATGACCTAATTACCTCACATCATAATTTGCACCTTCGTAAACATTTAAATAATCTGAATTTAGAGATCTCTCTATATATTGAGGCAAATGATTATGCTTAATGTCTATATCTTGGAGGATGACGAGCGCTACTTAGCATTTCTCAAGCAAAGCGTTAGCAACACCATAATGATTGAAGACATTTCTGTAGCAGGAATTGTCGCCGAAAAAAAGCCGGATGCACTATTAAATGCGATTGAATTAAACACTCTCAACACGGCTATTTTCTTTTTGGATATCGAAATTATTGGCAATAAAAATGATGGTATTACTGTTGCTGACTGGGTCAGATCCAAGTCTCCCTATGCTGAAATCGTCTTTGTAACAAGTCACTCAGAAGCCGCCATGCGAATAATTACGCATCGAATTGCACCACTGGATCTGATTAATAAATCTGCTAGCAATGAAGGCATTCTCACACGCATTCATAGCGATATTGTCACCATGCAGCAGCGCCAAAATAATCGGCAATTACATTCGCAAGCCATCTTTAGCTACACTATTGGTCAGCAAGTTTTCTCAATCCCCCTTACAGAAGTGGAATACATCCAAACCATCCCTGGTCGACCAGGAGAATTAGAAGTACGTTCTATCAACGAATCAGCAACATTCTCTGGGAATCTTAATCAAATTGAGGCGAAATTCCCTTCATTATTCAGATGCCATAAAAGTGTTATTGTCAATCCTAAGCAAATTAAATCCCTGAATACCGGCCAACGACTTGCCTATTTTAAGAGTGGCAGCAAAATTGATGTCAGTTTTCGAAAGCTCTCCAGTTTAAAAAAGATAATGCTATGTAAATAATATTGTTTCTGTTACAAAAAACTAAGCTAGGCTAGAAAACCATTCATAGTCCCTCTCGATAAGATGTTTTCTACAAGCATCGAGCATTCCCTTGTTGCAGGGCTTATTTAATTGCCACTTACAACACACAACTACGGTATAAAAGGCAGCGCGCCATCAACAACGGTCTACTACTCAACAAAAAAATCATCTTTTTTCTAATCAGCACTATCAATTTCAACAAGTCTTGATTAGCTAACAACTGGTTTTTCAATTCAAAAATTCAGTCCTCAATTAGGTTTTACATTATTTTTACATAAGCGATATTGCGTGCTGGTGGAATTAAGCGCAAAATAGAAGAAGTGTTGAATTTTTTTGGAGCGTGTAAGCATGTCCGTAATCAAAACCATTACTAAAGATCGTGTCTTGCAAATCACCACGATCCTAATGGTCATCAGCTTGTTCTTCGCCAGACCGCACTTAGCCGACATTAGTTTTTCAACGCTCTGGTCCATCCTCGGGATGATGACTGTGATCCAAATTTTTCAGTACCTACATATTCTTGATTTTTGCGCTTATCGCCTGACAAGCCGCGCCAATGACACCCGCCAATTAACTTGGATGTTTCTGGCGCTAGCTGTCGTTGCTGGCATGTTTCTAACTAACGACGTCACCGTGCTCACTTTGATTCCCCTTTATTTGAGCATTGCCACTAAATACGACCTGCCCGAAGTTTTGCCCGTCACTTTAATCGGCATGGCAGCCAACTTCGGCAGCGCCTTTACCCCTTTTGGCAATACCCACAATATTTTCATGATGAATCATTACGCGGTGCCCACCTCAGTCTTCTTCTCTTGGTCGATTCCGCTGCTAATTGCCAGCTTGATTCTATTATTCCTACTTAGTCTATTTGTTAAAAAAAAGCCCGTGCCCACGGTACCTGTTTTGGACATCCATATTATGCCGCGGCCCACAATTATCACTTGTTTGGTGGCCGGTTTGATTTTTGCCGGCGTGCTAAACGTGATTCCCGCCTGGGTTGGTGCGGTTGCTGCCATGATGTTAGCTTTCGGCTTGGAACCAAAAATTGTTGGTAATGTCGATTACGCTATTGTTCTGACCTTTACTGGCTTCTTCATTATTATTAGTGCGATTCGTCAAGTTCCCCAAGTTTCCAACTTGATTTCCAGTTTCATGGGCAGCGAACATTCAGTTTATTTAACTAGTTTGGTTTCTAGCCAACTCATTTCCAACGTGCCAACAACTGTTTTAATTGGTAAATTTACGACTTACGCGGCGGCGCTTTTCCTAGGCTCCAATATTGGTGGGCTGGGAACAATGGTCGGGTCGATGTGCAACTTGCTGGTTTACAAAGAGTACACCAACTGGAGCAGCAAATCCGGCAAACATTTCATCCCCGGATTTTTCGGCTTTAATGTGGCTGGTTTGGCTATTTTAGGTGTGGTTGGGATGTTGATTTTAGATTTCGTTTATTAACGCTATTCAGGAGAGTTCCTTGTGAGCTCTTTTTTTATTGCCGTGAAAATGGCGTATAATTGAAGCCATAAACTCTTTTGGAGGTACAACAATGACACCCGAACAATTTTTCGAGCAAGCTAAACAGGCACTACATTTACCAGCAGATACCCCACTGCAAAGCGCTTATCAATTCGGCGCTGATCCTGATACGTTAGCTAACTTGGTGCTAACCGGCACCAAAACAGCCACGACCAGCGCTTATGACTTGTACGAACCTGACGAAGCTTTACCACAAGCTGGTTCCTATGATGTGATTCTCAACAGCAAAGATGAACCAATTTGTGTGACTTTTACAGACAGCGTTGAAATCAAACCATTTCGCGAAGTCGGCGCTGACCACGCTTATCATGAAGGCGAAGGCGATCGAAGTTACGATTACTGGCGGCAAGTTCATGTCGAGTTCTTCATCAAGGAATACGCTGATGAAGCAGGTAAGGTCTTTGATCCCGACACTGCTCAGATGGTGCTGGAACGATTCCATGTGGTTTATCCGGTGAAAGACTAAAGCAAACAAACCCGGTGATAGTGTTAAAACAGGATTGCGTCTGACTGCATTGCGGGCTGCTTGTCGTGGGACGGCGTGGGCATTGATTTAAGCTTTTTCTCCGAAAAATCTTAAATACAAGCCTTATTGTAAGTGCTAAAGCACCAACAATAATTTCACACCTGACGACAAGATCCCTCCATTCCGTCTGGATTTGAGCTAGATTATTTCACTACTGTCAGTGATGAAGGCAACTATAGTGGGATACCTTGGCTAAGTTAGACGTGATTATATCTGAATAGTAAAGTTCAAAACAGCCTGTTTGACATTTTCTGGTTTTCCAGAAAGTTCTGTCAAGCAGGCTGTTCGTTTGCTGAATTTTATTTCTTTAAATACTGGTACATCATTATTTAATCTGATAACGCAAAACCGTCTTCAACTTATCTGGTGCTACACGGCGAGCATCGGACAAATAAATCTCACGATGAATTTTAGAGTGCCGCTGATGATCGGTCGCTGCGACTAACGCATCGATTTTGGCAAAGCTGGTTGGTTCATCATCGTAAGCACCCACATGTAGAATTTGGGCAGCTAACATTTCAGGATACTGCTTGATCTCAACTTGATTGCCTAAAGCTAATTGTTTCTTAGCATTAACTTGGTCAATCGTTGGCTGCAACAAGTCCACGGGCACAAATTCTGGAATTTGAATCATAATGTCATAGCTAAATTCATTTTTATCAAGATGATCTAGTTGCTGCCCTTTTTCGGTGAGTGACCAGACGCCTTCCAAGGGAAAAACAGTGTAATCATCAAACTCGACTGATTGCGTCTGCGCCCATTTTCGATAGGCGCTTTTAATGCCATAGGCCAAGGGATACAACGTCGTAACCCGTTGCTGAAATTCGGGGCCATTAGGATTACCCACGCCATGTAAACTAATAAACCGTTGCGCTGGTACCGTCACAATTCGTGGTTGTTGCTTGGGCAAATACAATTCTTTCGCTTGTTTACGCCACTCGTACTTCATCAAAAGTACCTCCAGAAGTTAATGCATTCATTATAACCCATTACTGATTCGTTATTTTAGTGGGCCATTTTAACCAGAAAATCATCCAATTGCGATCACTGCTAACGACAATTTATTAATCGAGAGATTGGAAAAATAATGATTTCTACAAAAGACACTTTAGACACACGACAAATTTAAATATTGCTCGTGTGTCTAGATTGTACTTTTAAAAAAAGCTTCTTTTAATAATCAAATTCAGTGATTGTCGACCGCTTTGAGAACCTAGCAAAATTGAAATTTAAGGCAAAAAATATCAATTGCGACAAATTATTATGCTGACACTAACAGTTCTTGTGGACTAAAAACACTCTTGCTTAATGAACATTCTAGCTAATGCCTGATACTGTTAAGCAGTCATCTATGCGCATGATTTAATTGCTCAGATCAGGCTGATCTGTTCCACTATAATTGCCTCAACATCCATCTTAGATGACAGTGTGCAAAATCAACTCCAGACGGAATGGAGGGCGTGGTTGTCAGCCGCCAAATTATACTTAGCGATTTATCGCTTAGTATAAGGCTCGCATTTGAGATTGTTGCGCAGCAATAAGCTCAAATCGATGCCGGCAGCGTCCCACAACCAGCAAGCCCGAAATGCAGTCAGACTCAATTCCGTTTTAACCATTTCACTGGATTTTGATGTTTTGAACGTCTGACTGAATGCCACTATTCAATTTCCTTAAAAAACTCATACAGCCGTTCCGTCGTCAACGCTTGTTTCTCAGCACCACTGACATCATAAGTGACTTGCCCGTGATGCAGCACAATTAGCCGATTGCCGTAAGTCAGGGCATCTTCCAAATGATGAGTGATCATCAAACAGGTTAACTTTTCCTCTTGAACACGCTGATTAGTCAATGTCATTAACGCATCACTGGTTTTCGGGTCCAAGGCCGCGGTGTGTTCATCCAGCAGTAACAATTCTGGCCGCTCCAAAGTCGCCATTAAGAAACTCAAAGCTTGGCGCTGACCACCTGACAAATTACCAGTGGCGGTATTTAAGCGCTCGTCCAAGCCATTATGCATCGCCGCCGTCAACTCGCGATAACGTGGCAATTGCCGTTTTAACTGCCGTGGCAACAAGCCGCGATGTTGGCCCCGTTTTTCCGCCAACAACAGATTTTCGGCAACCGTCATTCGTGGTGCCGTTCCTAATTTCGGATCTTGGAAAACGCGACTGAGGAAACGCGTCCGTTTTTCAACGGATTCGCGGCTGATTTCTTGACCGCGTAATTTAATTTGGCCACCATCAATCGCCAAATCGCCACCAATTGCGTTGAACAACGTGGATTTCCCGGCGCCATTAGAACCCAACACCGTAATGAAGTCGCCTTGATTGATCGTCAAATTTAAATGGTTCAGAATTTGTAACTCTTCTGGCGTGTGGCGATTGACTTTCACGACCACATTTTTCAATTGTAATAATGGTTCAGTCATTAGTATCCAACCCCCGTTTCAGCACGTGCTTCAAGTTGAACGACTGTTTGAAAACTGGCAACATCATACATAGCGCCAAAACAATCGCTGATAATAAATTCAAATCGTTGGCATTGAAGCCTAATTTCAAGACGATCAGCAACACGAAGCGATACAAAATACTGCCTAGGGTTACCGCCACTAATCGTTGATTCAAGGTTAAATCGCCGAACGCCACCTCGCCGATGATAATTGAGGCCAAGGCAATCACAATGATGCCGATACCCATGTTCACGTCAGCGTAGCCATTATTCTGAGCGACCAGCGCACCACCAAAAGCAATCAGGCCGTTGGAAATCATTAAGCCCATCATTTTCATGTTGTCGGTATTGATCCCCAGTGAGCGGGCCATCGTCTGGTTATCACCGGTGGCAATAAAGCCTTGACCCAAACTCGTCTGCAGGAAATAAATCACGATGGCGGTAACCACGACCATCACCGCTGTCCCCACGAAAACACTGTCGAAATATTGGGGCAAACTTTGCAGAAAAGTATTTTTAAACAAGGTGGGCTTGCCCATTAAGGACACGTTGGCTCGACCCATGATTCGCAAATTAATTGAATAGCAAGCAGTCATCATCAGAATTCCCGCCAGCAAAATCGGAATGTGGCCCTTGGTGTACAACAAGCCAGTAATTAAACCGGCCAAACTCCCGACAACAAAAGCTAGCAAGGTAGCCGTCAGCGGCGACAAGCCCGCGTTAATGGCAGCAGCACATATTGCAGCGCCTAAAGGAAAAGTGCCTTCCACAGTCATATCAGCGAAATCTAAAATACGAAACGTTAAAAACAGGCCCACGCCAAGAACTGCCCATAACAGACCTTGACCAATTGCTGAAACCATCATATTCATTTGAATACCTCCCCATGTGCCTGAGCTTCTTTTAAAACGGAAGCTGGTAAGGTGATGCCTAATTTTTTAGCAGCGGTTAAATTAACGGTCATTTCGCCAGTTCGCTCGAAATGGATCGGCGTCGTGGCTGGATTCTTGCCTTTCAGAATGGCCGCCGTCATTTTGCCGGTCTCAACACCTAAGCGATATTGGTTGATGCTCAAAGTTGCTAAGCCGCCTGCCTTGACCATCGTGTCCACTGCTGGAAAAACAGGGACCTTCTTAGCGTTAGCCGTGGCCACCAAAGTCTGCATGGCGCTGGCTACCGTATTGTCCGTCGGCACATAAATGGCCTGCACTTCGTTGACCATTTGCTGAGCGACTTGATTTAAGTCGTTAGTGTTAGCGATTGAATAAGCTTTTAAAGTGATCCTGGCCTTTTTACAAATCGTGACAAACTGATGATATTGGGCTGTAGCGGAGTCGTCTGATGAGGTATAAATAATCCCCACCGTTTTCAAATCGGGCATGATTTTACGCATCAAATCTAGTTGCGCCGCTAAAGGTGCCTGGTCCGAAACGCCAGTCACATTGTTGCCGGGCCGTTGATTATCCTTAACCAATTTAGCGCCCTTGGGATCAGTGATGGCGCCTAAAACCACAGGAATTTTGCTGGAAGCATTGGCTAGTGCTTGGGCTGATGGCGTGGCAATGCCAATCATCGCCGCTGCATTTTCGTTAACAAACCGGGCACTCATGGTTTTCAGATTGCTCTGATCATTTTGGGCATTTTGAAAATCAATTTTAACATTCTTGCCCACGTGATAGCCTTCCTCAGCCAAACCGTGAATAATGCCCTTATGAATCGCGTCCAGAGCCGGATGCGATAATAATTGAAGAATGCCCACTGTAGGCACGGCTTGTTGCTGCGCGTGATCTTGCTGGCGCCCATGGACAAAGGCGAATCCCAGAAATAACACTAAAATCCCAATTAACCCATATAATCGTTTCATAAAAATTCCTTCTTTTTCTAAAGATAATTAAATCTGATTTTGGTTTTAAAACAGAATGGCGTTTGACTCCGTTCCGGGCTGCTTGGCGTGGAACGCGGCCGACACTGATTGATGCCAATTAAAAACCAAATTGTCATCAATCCAGATCTTATTGTAAGTGCTAAAGCACTAACAATAATTTGGCGGCTGACGCCAAGATCCCTCCACGTCGTCTGGAGTTGAATTAGCGCATTTCATCATTACTAGATGTTAAGGCAATCGTTGCCGATTAGTCTTGTAGTAACAGATGAATAGTGGTCCACAGTTCGATTAGTTTACAAAGATGGTTGCTGGGCGATTGGCGTCAGCCGTGAAATTATTCTTAGCGGTTTACCGCTTAGAATAAGCCTCGAATTTGAAACATTTTGGTTTGTAATTGGTTCAAATCGACGGCCACAGCGTTCCACGCCCTCTAAATCGCCCAGCAACCACCTCCCTGACTAGGGAGCGACTTGATCAATTTCCAAACCTCTTACCACACCATTGCACTCAAAAAGGGTACCCAGTCCACCTGGATACCCCAAAATAAAAAGGTCCGCCGGCGGAATTTACATCCGCGGCGGACCTGCTAATGCAGAAAGTTAACCGGCACAGATGCGATGAGCACTCTGAAGAGCTCAAGTCGCATCTGAACCAGATGACGACTTGATTACCGGCTTTGCCAACGTCCATTTAAAGTAATCAAAGAATCAGTCATGTGAACTTCCTACCTTCCGTTAATTAATTGTTTTCAGTGTACGGCAGTAAATAATAAACGTCAAGCCCAAATTTTAAAATAATCAGTCCATTGCAATTAAATAAAACCAATTAACAACTCGCCATTTTTGAATTCTTAGTACGATTTTAATCAAAATGAAATTAGTTGAGCAATGTGTTAGACTGTGACTACATGGGAAGTTTAGCGGTGGCTAATCTAACAATTAGGAGTTGATGCGTATGGGAAATCAGCGCAGCATTCACTCTGATGAAAGGACTAGCCTGTGTCTGTTAAAGATACATTGGAACTGATGTTGGCCTTTGGCATGTTTGTCATCGCCCTAATATCAATCAACAATGATCTAAGAAAATAGGCAAAATAAAAAACCGCTGACCACCGGCAAGTTGTGAGCGGTTTAAGAAAACAACAGCCACCGTATTAACGGTTACCATGCGAGGCGACTGCAACCGCGCAGTCGCTTCTTTATGTTGATGATATCACATCAGCTTCAAACTGTGAAGAGCATTGGCTTTTCCTAAAATCTTTTAAGTCGGTCCTAGTTGAAAATGACAGGGACCAGCGATTTTGTTGGTGTGAAACATGGTTTGCGGAAAGCCTTTCCCAATTGGTGAGGTGGAGGCGGCGCAATTTGAGGGGCGTGGAACGCCATGGGCATTGATTTAAGCTTTTGTTACACAAAATCTTAAATACAAGCCTTATTCTAACCGCTAAAGCGGCAAGAATAATTTCATGGCTGACGCCAATTGCGCCGCCACCACCTGATAAAACTAACTAAAATGATCACCACTATTTAGCCGAACCAGATTGTGTTGAGACAAAAACGGTGTGACAATCTCTATTGATGAATAGAGTTGTCACACCGCTTTTTTTGTTACTGTTCAACTATTACCACTGATTTAAATGGGTTAATGAATCCTGCTATCACTGGCTTAAGCACTAATAATTATTAAATGTACCACCTTAATTCCAGACGGAATGGAGGGCGTGGTTGTCAGCCGCCAAATTTGTCTTATTGCTTTAGCAATTAGACAAAGGCTTGTATTTGGGATCGTTGCGCAGCAATAAGCACAAATCAACGCCGGCAGCGTTCCACGACAAGCAGCCCGAAATGCAGTCAGATCCTGTTCTGTTTCAACACCTTCACTAGGTCTTAAGGTTTGGACCCAGCTTCAATCGGCAATAGCTGCCAAGTCTTCCTTGATTATGGCCATAAATTGCTCGCCATATTTGGCCAGTTTATTCTGGCCCACACCTTTGACCGCCAGAAATTCACTGTCAGTTTCGGGACGTTCGGCGGACATTTCATGCAAAGCTTTATCAGAGAAAATAACAAAAGGTGGCACTTGCTGCGCGGTTGCCAATTCCAAGCGCAATGCGCGTAATTTCTGGAACAACTCATCATTTTCCGGTAAGGATTTTTGCGCTTTAACCGCTTGTTTGCGCGCCACTTTAGTTTTGCCACGCAAAACATCGGCCCCAGTTTGGGTTAATTGTAAAACTGGATACTGACCAGCAGTCGCTTTCAGAAAACCAGCGGCAGTTAAGTAATCAATCAACCCACTAACATTTTTCTGAGCACTGCCTCGCATTAGACCATACGTCGACAAGTCCTGCAAATTCAACTGGCGAATCCGTTGCGTATTGGCGCCAGTCAGTACCTGGGCCACAATCGATTTACCAAAGCTACTATGCAAACGGACCACACAAGAAAGCACCTT
This sequence comes from Lapidilactobacillus wuchangensis, assembly GCF_003946645.1. GTDB lineage: Bacteria > Bacillota > Bacilli > Lactobacillales > Lactobacillaceae > Lapidilactobacillus > Lapidilactobacillus wuchangensis. Next base: position 4,175 of record NZ_RHOU01000014.1, on the reverse strand, counting down.
TTGCGCATCAACAGTAATATCCTGCAATTCCCGCTGGTCCAAACAATTACTGCAGCGACCACATTTTTCATCACTGTGATCACCGAAATATCTTAAAATAAATTGCTGCAAACACATAGGCGTATTGGCATACTGGGTTATTTCTTGAAGTTTTTGGTACTCGGTTTTTTTATAGGCTTCATCCATGTCGGACTGATCAATAAAGAAGTGCTGAATCTGAATATCCTGGGACCGAAACAGCAAAATCGCATCACTGGGCAAACCGTCACGGCCAGCACGACCGGCCTCTTGATAATAAGCTTCCAAACTGCCAGGAATTTGCGCATGAATCACAAAGCGGACGTTGCTTTTATCAATACCCATGCCAAAAGCATTCGTCGCCACCATTACCTGAATGCGATCGTACAAGAAATCTTCCTGCGCATCCCGCCGTGCCTGATCAGACAAACCGCCATGATAGCAATCAACGGTGATTTTATGCTTTTTCAGAAAATTAGTCAGCCGCTCAACTTCCTTACGAGTGCTGGCATAAATAATCCCCGACTGATCGGGATTTAATTTCAAATAATCGAGTAAGAACCGATCCTTATCTTGGTCCCGAATCACTTGAAAAGCTAAATTATCCCGAGCAAAACCAGTTTTCACCTCATGATCCGGGGCAATCCGCAAGCGCTGACAAATATCAGCCGCAACTTGCGTAGTTGCCGTCGCCGTTAAGGCAATAATTGGCGGCTGGCTTGGCAAATCTTCGAGTGCGGCCGCCAGATTTAAATAACTAGGACGGAAATCATGGCCCCATTGCGAAATACAGTGAGCCTCATCAACGGCCACTAAACTAATTTGAAGTCGACCTAACTGTTGGCGAAATGCCGGTGTGTCCAAGCGCTCAGGTGCCAAATACAACAGTTTAACCTGGCCGCTAGCTGCTAACTGCAAGCGTTCCTGAATGGTTGGATAATCAAGGGTGCTATTAATAAACGTTGCTGAAATCCCATTTTCATGCAAAGCATCAACTTGGTCCTTCATTAACGAAATTAATGGCGAAACAACCACTGTCACACCAGGTAACAATAGTGCTGGGATCTGATAACACAGCGATTTCCCACCGCCTGTTGGCATGACTGCCAGCGTATTTTCGCCAGCCATGATCTGATCAATCACTGTCGCCTGCCCTTGGCGAAATGTTTCAAAACCAAATTTATCCTCAAGAATTTTTTGTGCCGCTAGGTTAACCATTTCAACCAACTTTCTACTTTTTGAAACTTAACTGCTCAATGACAATGACGCTTTGGGATTAAACTACTTAACTTTAAATACGCCAATTTAGCCATAAATTTTGCTCAACTCATTTATTATAGCATGCTTGCCAATCGTCCCAAGTGCCGCTTAACGACAAAATAGCGAGCAATTCTGACGAATTGTTCGCTATTGACAATTTTACTGACCTGACCAATTACTTGGCCGAGTCACGATTAATTTTTTTAAATACGGTCAGCAATTGATATTAGGCGCGCTGAAATTTCCGCTTCAGGAAGGCTACGAAAGCACCGCCGATTAGCATGCCTAGGCCTAATAGCGCTAACCAACTCTGGGCGTTCTCACCAGTTTGTGGTAAGGCCACAACTTTTTTAGCACTGGCGTTATTGTTGCCAGTCACTTTAGCAAAATGCGTTTGTGGTAAAGTCGTCTGCTTAACGGTCCGCACAACATCTTGAACTGAGCCTGTTTTGGCCAGCAAAGTTTGATCAGCAGTTCCTTGTTTAGTGGTTGTTACTGGCGTCTTCTCGACCACTGGTGTTGTGGTGCCCTTATCAGGCGTTGTGGTCCCCTTGTCAGGTGTCGTTGGTGTAGTCTGACCTTGGTTCGGATCAGGATTAACGGTTACCGTCGCGGTATCGGAAACAACGTAAGGTTCGTTTTTGTCATAATAATTAGCGGCAACCTGATAAGCATAGGTTACCTTGAAAGTACCGGCCTTGGTGACCCGACCATTTTGGACAATGCCCTCAGGATCAGTGACGGTCGTGGTAACCTGGTCAACAGTCAACGGTTTATCTTGATTATCTAAGGCACTAACGAAATTAGCTGCTTTATTCCAATCGTTGCCAACAGTTAAGGTACTATCTTGAGCAGTCACAATTTTACGCAAAGTAATATAAACTTCCGGTGCCAACTGACGGCCAGTCGAAGCAACAGCGCTAGTACTTGGCGTATTGCCAGTTACGGTTGCACTAGTAGTGGCGCTGTAACTGTGATATGAATACTGGCTCTGGGGCGTGCCATCCTTGTTCAACAGCATTGAATAGCCCTTATCTTTAACTAAGTCAGCAATATTGGTTGCTGGCAAATTAACTGCCACCGTGCCACCAGTATAGTTATAATCACTAGAGCCACCAGCTAAAGTATAGAAATTATGGTAGCTGATTTCACTAGTGGTTGCATCAGGCATTAAATCTTGAATTTCAGCAGGTACTTGATGATACTTAATCCCCAATTGATCAACTAAAACAGCCATGTATTGACCAGTAACACTTGGTAGTGGTGTCGCAAAACGGAAAGCAACATTACCATCGCCAGAAGTTAGGCCAAGTTGATTGGTCACCCCAACCTGCTCAACACCACTGAGATTATACAAGTCTGATTTAACTACTGTTAATGGAATCGTCCAAGTATGGCTACTGTGAGCAGGTAAAGTCCCGTCTAGTCGAAATCGATGTAAATCGGACCACTTAAAATTAGGATAAACACTTAATAAGGTTTGGCCCCATCCGTCTTTAGTGAATGATTTGTAATTCCAATTATTAACGGCATAGCTCACTTGCAGCCCAGTTGGTAAATTACTTTCAAAGTCATCCCGCGTAGCACTATCGGCAACTGTAATTTGACTAGTAGCGCTTGCATTCGCAGCTTCGAAGTCCTTCGGCAGGAGGAAAATAGTGGCATTAACATTCTGAGCCACATCACTAGTATTTTTGATTGTGTAAACAGCATTTAAACTAGTGATATCAGAATTAACAATTGCGCCAGCACCATTATTTAATGAACTTTGTGATTCGGAAGTTCCCTGGGCATTTGTTGCTGACAATTGCGCCGTAGCCACAACTGACTTGCTAATGGCCCTTTCAGTGGTGCCATTTGGATCACCAGTAATTGCCGGAACTGTGGTTGCTGCGTGAGCCTGATTCAGCTGACCACTGGCGACACTTAACGTGATTAGACTAACAGCTAATAAGCCTAAACTCTTTGCTAGGCGTGGAAAATGAAACTGATTTAATTTTTTCATGAAATAGTGCCCCCACTAATTTGTACAGGTGAGTTTACTTGGCAAAGGCCGGTTCAGCAACGTTTGCGAACCGATCTCCTAATTGTCCCCCATGACAATTACACCAACTCAACTGCTTTGAAGCTTCTTTTAGTTATCTTTATTTTAGCACCTTGGTGGGCAATGTAAATACCATAACTAATAATAAATTTGTCTAACAATAAAAAATTATAATATAATACTGAAGTTATAGTGACTGTATAGCCCCACCTTATTCAAAGGAGAGATTGTGCTAAGTATTTCCTTAATTGAAGTGGTGGTTGCTGGGCGATTTTGTGGACTTGGAACGCTGTGGTAATCGACTTGAATCTGAACGAGTTTTAGGCAGAATAGCGAACAACTCCGTTGCGGCCGGCGGGTTGTGGAACGTTGCCGGCGTTGATTTGAGCTTATTGCTGCGCAACAATCTCAAATACAAGCCTTCTTCTAACCGCTAAAGCGGCAAGAAGAATTTGGCGACTGACAACCCGGCGGCCTCCACTACGTTTTGAGCTAGTATGTTCCTCTTTAGATTTAGTCGATATCAAGGCAATACTAGTGAAGTTGGATGCCAATCGCCCAGCAACCACCTGTGGAAACTAACAGAATTGAGCACCACTATTTAGAAAAACAGATTGATGTAAACTAATAGGCCTGTTTGATAAGATCTCTGGATAAAACCAGAGAAATGTTGAACAGGCTTTTTTAATACTGTTCAGTTGTGACAACAATTTGAATCGAGTTGATCTATCCCACTACAATTGTCTTAACCACTAACAAAGCTGAAGTAAACTACCTCAACTCCAGACGGAATGGAGGGCGTGGTTGTCAGCCGCCAAATTTGTCTTGCCGCTTCAGCGGTTAGACAAAGGCT
>NZ_RHOU01000013.1 GCF_003946645.1 Lapidilactobacillus wuchangensis | reverse complement strand
GTCTTATTGTAAGTGCTAAAGCACTAACAATAATTTGGCGGCTGACGACAAGATCCCTCCATTCCGTCTGGAGTTGAAGTGATGCACTTCAGCTTTGTTAGTGGTTAAGGCAATTGTAGTGGAACAGCTCAACTTGATTTGAATTGTTATCGCAACTGAATAGTAATGCCAAAAAACCTGTTCGACAGAATTTCTGGTTTCATCACAGAAAGCTTGTCAAACAGGTCTATTAATTTATTGCAATCTGTTTTTCTAAATAGCGGTAATCAATTCTGTTAGTTTACACAGGTGGTTGCTGGGCGATTGGCGTCAGCTGTGAAATTATTCTTAGCGATTTATCGCTTAGAATAAGCCTCGTATTTGAGATTGTTGCGCTAGCAATAAGCTCAAATCGATGGCCACAGCGTTCCACGCCCTCTAAATCGCCCAGCAACCACCTTCCCAAATTAGGAAGGTCTTGGCACCATTCTTATTCCAGCAATTCAGTTTTAAAAAAACCGAACTTTCAAAAATTTTCTATAAAAATAGTTCGTAGCACCTCTTGAGCAGCCACTAGTCAGTTGTTAAACTAGCGATTATCAATTAAATCTACTGCGAAAGGATGTTATCATTTGAGTCATTTTCATGAGTACTATTCACGGGCCCAAGCAATCGCCCAGACAATTTTTACCCATCCTGAGCTTGGTTACAAAGAAGTTGCCACTTCCAAGCTGGTGGAACGCGAGATTCAAAGATTAGATCCGACGCTAGAGATTCAGCATTTTGCGAAAACTGGTTTGAAAATCACTTTTAACCAGGGCAAAAGTAAAACTTTAGCCTTTGTCGCTGAACTAGACGCTGTTTATCAACCGCATCATCAAGATGCCGACCCGCAAAGTGGTGCCGCCCATGCTTGTGGCCACTTCACTCAGACCACTGTTGCTTTGAGTCTGATCAACGAGCTGGTTAACGGCAAGCAGTTGGCGCAATTTGCCACCAATCTGAGTTTTATTTTTGTTCCCGCTGAGGAATATGTTGACCTGCCTTATCGCCAACAGCTGCGGGCAAAAGGCGCTGTCAGTTATTTCGGCGGTAAACCAGAAGCTATGAAGTTAGGCGTCTTCAACGACATTGATTTCGTCGTTTGCATTCATGCCATTGGCGAAGAATTCACTAAACGGACCATCGAGTTAAACTGCGACTTGGCCGGTTTTAACTTCAAATACTATACCTTCAAAGGCCGGGCTGCTCATGCTGGTTTTGACCCCTTCTCTGGCGTTAATGCTTATAGCATGTCTACTTTGTTCAACAGTGCCGTGGGTTTAATGCGCCAGCAAGTCAAGGACACGGAATTGATTCGCTTTAATCCGGTGATTATTGACAGCGATATGAGTATTAATGTGATTCCTGACCAACTTAAGTTAGGGACTGACATTCGTTATTTAAATGCTGATTATGCCACCACGATTATGCAGCGTCTCGATCATGCCGCTCAAGGTGCCGCTTTGGCCCTTGGTGGTGAAGTGGCTGTGGAAACTGAAGTCGGTTACCTACCTTTCATCCAAAATCGCGACATGAACGCTATCGTTAAGCCGGTTTATGACGCTAATGACAAAATTGAAGCGATCATCACGGATCGTGGTGCGATTGCCGCTGCTGGTGATATTGGTGATTTAGGTTTCATGATGCCCGCTATTCAAATCAGTCATGGTGGTTTTACCGGGACAATTCATGGCCCAGATTTTCGACTGATTGATCCAGAATTCGTGCTGGAGATTTTGCCTGAATTTATCTTCGACAGCATGTTAGCTATTTCCCAGCAACAAGCAGAAATTAACTTCTTTAAACGCTCATATTCAGAATACACGGCCGCTTTGGCCAAAATGGAGGTTGAACAATGAAAAAAATCATCGCCTTAATTGGCTTAGTTTTGTTTATTGATTTAATTGCCGAATTAATCGGTATGCAAGTCATCATGCTCGGTGCCATCAAAATTTCGATCCTACCTTTAGTTTTCGCCGTTTTAATCGGTATTCTCTTATCGCTGATTCCCCTAGCACCAATTAAAAAATTATATTCGCCAGAAATTGTTAAATTTGCCGGGAAATACATGATTTTCATTATGTTGCCGTTAATGGCGCGTTACGGTGCCAACGTGGCACCAAAAATCAACGAAATTCTCTCGATCGGTTGGGTCTTCTTGATTCACGAATTAGGTAACTTAGGTACAATTCTGTTCGGCTTACCAGTCGCTTTATTGCTCGGCATGCGTCGCGAAGCAATTGGGGCTACACTTGGTTTGGGACGTGAAGGCGAACTTGCCTACATCACTGAGAAATATACTTTGGATTCTCCTGAAGGTCGCGGTGTGTTAGGCATTTACTTAATTGGGACGATTTTTGGCTCGATTGTTTTCAGTATTTTAGCGCCATTATTATTAGCGCTTGGCTTCGATTATCGCGCAATTGCCATGAGTTCTGGTGTTGGTTCTGCCAGCATGATGACCGCTGCTTCCAGCGCCTTAGCTGCTCTTCATCCCCAAAACAGCGACACGATCATTTCCTATGCCGCTGCTAGTCAATTATTAACCAGTTTCATCGGTACTTATATCATGTATTTCTTGGCAGTGCCGTTGCAACGCAAGATCTACAATACATTTACTCGCCGTTTAGATGCCAACAAGGAGGTCGCTGATTAATGACTACTACTGTTAAAAATACCATTCAAGCCGCTAGCGTTTTAGCACTGTCCGTGGCCTTCACCCTATTTGTTCAAGCCATTAAATTGGTGAAAAATCCCCATAGCACCCCAATCACTCACGACACTTTAATCGGTTTAGGCGCTTTATGGGCCTTCTCCTTAATCGGCGTATTGATCAGTTTCGCTATGAAAAAGACCCCTTGGAAAATTCTTCAAGAATTTCCAATGTTAGGCTGGGTGTCGATTGTTTCATTAGCCTTCTGCTTAATCAGCCCCTTCTTCGTAAAAGTAATCAGTGCCGTGGATTTCTTATCTTTAACAACTACCGTGCTAGCCTTCGCAGGTATTTCTGTTGCTAACGATTTAGGCGCACTCCGCAAATTGTCTTGGAAAATCTTCATCGTGGCAATTGTCGTTTTCTTCGGCATGTATTTCATGGACACCGTCGTTTCACAAATCGCCTTATTACTTTCAGGCAAAATGTAAACCACTGCCTAGGAATATTGCTTTAAGTTAAGATTTTGAAACAGAATTGAGTCTGACTCTGCTCCGGTTATGAGTTATGGACGTGGTATCCACCTACCCATCCCATTTAAGTCTCTACTCTGTAACAGATTAAACGCATTGATTTAGGCGATAACATCCGGCGAGTACAGACGGCAATCCCACAACTGCTGCTCTGAATGCTACCCCTCATAACGTGTACAAACTTAACTCCAGACGGCGTGGAGGGATCTTGGCGTCAGCCGCCAAATTATCGTTGGTGCTTTAGCACTTACGATAAGACCTGTATTGAAGACTTTTGAAAAAAGGCTTCAATCAGTGTCGGCCGCGTTCCACGCCAAGCAGCCCGGAACAGAGTCAGACGCCGTTTTGTTTCACACCACTGTAATCGTGATTGTAATGGACTCAAGTTGAATTATAAGGGAAATTACATCACGCTCATTAAAAGCCTACCTGACAATCTCTGGTTCTATCCAGAAAAAACTGCCAGGTAGGCTTTGTTAGTTACCTCGATCATGTTCTAAATTGTGTGGGTCAATTCCGACAGTTGGCATTGATTGTTGTGAGTCCAATTAGGTCTTAGTTGTGATTTGTCTTTTTCAGTAGAATTGTTAGAATTATTAATAATGAAGCGTCAGTCATGTCATTAAACGTCATGAGCACGTTTAACTTTTAACATCATATTTAGTTATTCTATTGAAGGAGTCTGACCATTATGGTTAACAATCCGCGCCGTTTAGCAATTCAAAGCACTTTGCAAAATGCCGATGCACCGATCACCGCCTCTGTTTTGGCCCAGAAATTCCAAGTTAGTCGCCAAACCATTGTTGGCGATATTGCACTACTGCGTGCTGCTGGCGAGGCAATTGTCCCCTCACCTCAGGGTTACAAATATCTTAAGACCCCAGCGCAAACGATGAAGGTTGTTTGTCGCCACTTTCCTAATGACGCTCACGCTGAAATGGCCTTAATTATTGCCCATGGTGGCCTGATCAAGGATGTGGAAATTGAACATCCCCTTTATGGTTTCTTAAAAGGCGAGCTCAATATTGATACTAACCAGGATATTGCGCTTTTTGAAGAAAAGCTGAGCCAACAACAAGGCCATCTGCTCTCTGAATTAACCAATGGCGTCCACACGCATACAATTTCTGCGGCTAGTCAAAAGCAATTGGCCGAAATTAAAAATGCCCTGAAACAAGCTGGTTATTTATATTAGCCTCTATGTCTTGACACCTATTTATTTTTAGCTTGCTATGTGCTATTTAACCAGATATAATAATGTTTATTGTCTGTCTTGACACCATTATATTTGGAGCGATTATTTTGCAGAAAACTACTTCAAGTTACCATAAATTATTGATTTCCACTGGATTCGCCTGGCTGTTTGACGCGATGGACGTGGGTATGCTCTCTTTCGTCATTACCGCTGTCGCCAAAGAATGGCAGCTGACCAGTGCCCAATCAGGTTTAATTGGCAGTATTGGTTCGTTAGGTATGGCGGTGGGCGCGATTGTTCTCGGGACTTTGGCCGATCGTTACAGCCGTCAAAATATTCTGATCATCAGTTTGCTGATTTTTTCAATTTTTAACGGTCTTTCAGCGCTAGTTTCCAGTTACATCCCCTTCTTAGTTTTCCGCTTTATTGTTGGCTTTGGCCTTGGCGGTGAATTGCCAGTCGCCTCCACAATTGTTTCGGAAAACGCACCTGAGGCTGTTCGTGGCCGAACAGTGGTGCTGTTAGAAAGTTTCTGGGCTGGCGGTTGGTTAGTTGCCGCGCTGATTTCATATTTATTGATTCCCCGTTATGGCTGGCAAGTGGCCGTCGTTGCCACTTCACTGGCGGCCATTTACGCCTTATTTTTACGGTCCTCGCTAAAACGCCACGCCGTCGAACCCGTCAAAACTAGCCCGAAGAAATTAAGCTTTAAGGCGCGCTTGGCCGAACTTTTCAGCACTGATCATCGCCAAGCCACGATTATGTTGTGGCTGGTTTGGTTCTTGGTTGTGTTCTCTTACTATGGCATGTTTCTGTGGTTACCAAGTGTGCTCGTGATTCGCGGCTATACCATTGTCCAAAGTTTCGGCTACGTCTTGGTCATGACACTAGCCCAACTTCCGGGATATTTCGTGGCTGCCTGGCTGATTGAAAAATGGGGTCGAAAACCAACGTTAGTTCTCTTCCTCTGTGGCACTGCCATCGCAGCAATTGTCTTCGGTTGGTCCCACTCGCTTGCCATGTTAATTATTTCTGGCATGGCCTTATCATTCTTCAATCTCGGCGCTTGGGGCGCGTTGTACGCCTACTCGCCCGAACAATACCCCGCCATCGTTCGCGGTACTGGCACCGGCATGGCTGCAGGAATTGGTCGTGTTGGCGGAATTGTCGGCCCACTATTAGTTGGCTTCTTGCTGGAAATCAAAGTGGCAATTCCCGTCATCTTTATTATTTTCTTCCTCGCAATTCTTTGTGCTGCCGCTGCCGTCCATTTCTTTGGCGTTGAGACCAAACAGACAACTAAATCTTAACGATTAGGTCATTAGGATTTCACTTAACAGGTTCTCTTCGGTAGCAATTACTTTCTCGAACTAGTCCACAACACGCCATTACGAATTTTCGGTACAATAAAAGGTCCAACACTCCTCAAGGGAATGTTGAACCTTTTTAATTTCAAATTCTATCTCAAACTCAACTTGTCTTCTCAGTACCTCACTCTGAGCAAACGATGACGCCTGTGCTTTAATAGCTTAGTTTAAACCTGTAGCCAAAGTCCAAGTTAATGTTGTTTCGTAAGTACCATTTTGTGCAGCAAATGTACTTGGCATTACTAAACGAATATCATTCTTGTTCCAACCAAAAACGTTGGCACCAGCACCTTCAGTTTTATCTGCACTTGCAACGACATGTTTTGAATCAGTAGCGCTTAGATTCATTGCAATTGTTTTAGTGATTGCAGCCACGTCCTTATCATCAGAGCCAACAACATAGCCATCATCTTGGGTCTCGTTCGTCAAACCGTAAACTTCATGGGTACGACCATAAGCTGTATTAGCCATTGAAAGAACTGCCTCAGTAGTTGTTGCTGTTGGTTTACCAGCATCATTAAGTAAAGCTAAAGGACCATCAGCTTTGACTGATAATTCCCAGCTACCAGCTTCTTCGTTAGTCTTGCCAGTTGTGTCTAAAGCAGATTCGGCAGCAGTCCGTGAATCCTGCTTATCAACAACTGTTGCCCAAGTCTTACCAGTAACATCTGCTAACTTAGCATCACTTGAGTTTAAGATTGCAGTTAAGTTGGTTGAACCACCTAAATAACTTGGGTAACGATCATTATCTTTAACACCAACGTTTTCACCGGATGCGTTAAAGATTGGGTGAGCAGCATCGAATAATTCGTGGTTACCAAAGTCTAAAATATTAGGTACTTGTTGTAACCGCAAGTAACCAGTGTTCCCAGTTGGATCAGTTTGACCAAATGAAATTCCGGCAGTGGTTTGACCGTTTTGTGGTAATGCTTGTCCCCCGTTGACTTCAGCATTGCCTTCAACTGTTGCTGCCTGAACTGCAGGCGCACCAAAGGCTAATGAGCCGATAATTGTTGCACTAGCTAATAACATACCTGTAATTTTTGTAAATTTCATGGATATTTCCTCCCAATTTTTGTGCGCTAGGCGCGTTTTTTTATTCTGCATGAGGTTTTGCAGTAATAAACCCAATAAGTTGAAACCGAGCTGTGAATTAATTCATGGTAAATGTGACCCAAGAATTTAAATTCTGGAATGTTTTAACAGTCATAAAAATTGTTAATCCAAATGCGACCGTTAAAATAATCGTGGTAATAATCATGATCCACTTCATCCGTGGATAGCCAAAGCGATTAATCAAACGTTTCATTCGTAAGACTTCCCTTCTGTTTTCTTTTTCGTGTTTTTCGATAAATGAATAGATTAATGAACCCAACAATTATTAGTGTCATGATTGCTAAAAGCCAATGCCATTGTTGTTGAAGGTGCTGGTATTCACTGGACGTCAGCATTTGAACCTTACCATGACGATCAATCTTTAAATAACGCTGCGTCTGTTGACGATAGCGACTATTCTTAATGACAAATTTCATGCGGTATATACCAGGCGTTAATTTTTGACCAGGAAAATCAAATGCTAATTTAAAGCGACTATTGGGCGCGATTTTTAACTTTTCTTTTGTTTGTTTAAATGTCAAAAAACGCAATTGCTGATGTTGTAGTGTAAGTTCAGTTTGCACTGACTTTAGCAATACTGGATCTGGATTACGTAAGACTAGTTGAAGACGTGGCTGTCTTAAACGGACTTGTTGCGTTGATTGTTTTATTTGAATTTGCTGTAATTGCTTAACTTGTCGTCCCGTCAACAAAACACCTAACAAATATTCAATCTGATTATTGACGGCCGCTTGCGAATCACCTTGACTGGTTATCCTCAAGGCCATTGCCTTTGTTCCCCGAAACAATTGATCTTGAGCAGCCACTTTCAGTCTTAAATCGCGAGTCTGATGCGGTGCTAATACTAACGTCCGTGGATACTCGACTAATTGTGAACCTGGTACCTTTAAATCTTGTTGATTGATCTGACCAGCATTTACGTAGGCAATCTGTCCTTGATCGGTCGTCATCGCATTCAACAAACGAACTGTTAAAGTTAGTTCTTCAGCACTAGGGTTATAAACCTTAACCACCAAATCGCGTGACTGCTTGGGCGCTAATTTAACTGAGAAATAACCTTGACCAGGTTGTACCAAATTGTCACTCGGCAGTTCAGGCCGAATCATAAAATTGGTCGTTGCAGCTACCGCTGTGCCAGAATGTGCAAAACAAACCAGCAATAATCCTAGCACGGCAATGATGAACAACCGAAATTTCTTTAATGTGGTCGAACTGCTAATAACCAAATCAAGCCGCCCAGAGCAATCGTCCATAATAATCCCACTCCAATCATTGGTACAACCCACTTATTCTTAGGTTTCTTGGCAGCCTTCTGGTTCAGATCACTGGCTTCTTTCTCAGCTACTTTAAACTGTTTCGTAAATGTCCAAGTCATTGGGAAACGATTGGCATAATTCTGACCGGTAAACTTCACTTTAATCTTGTAAACTCCTGGTTTCATCGCATCATAATTCCAAGAAATCGGTAATTTCAGTGTTGAATTAGGTGCTACCATGAAATTATTGGCTTGAAAAGTTCGACCCGAATCTCGCTCGCCTTGACGAATAATCTCCGCAGATACACTAGCTTTGCGAAAAGCCATTGGTGCAGGATTTTGTAATTCGATCCCCATGGCCGGATGCTTGTTGTACAGAAATGGTGCAGTTTTAACATAGCGCATGCTGGCAGTTGTTTCGTCGTATTGGCGACCTCTTAAAGCAATCCCAATCGAATACGCATAATTAGCCTTAACCGCAGTTGCTTGCTTAGCATCCTTCTTAACTCGTTGAATGAAATGCCAATCACCGTAAATCATCCCTTGATGAAGTTGTTTAGGCATTTTAATGGTGGTTGTCACTACTTTGGCCTCTTTAGGCCCAAGATTAATAACTTTATCTTGTTCAGTTAAGGTTGCTAAATCAGTTAATGGTACTTTTAAGGTATTGTCTAATTTAGTACCTGTTGGTGCAAAATCAATCCCACCACCGTTTTGCGTGTAGGCATTGCGAATATCACTTTCAACTTTAATCGTCTTACTCGTAAAATTCTGAATTCGTAACTGAATCGTCTGTTCTTGCTCGGGCTGCATTTCCAAATCAAAGAAATTAGCTGACATGTTTACTTGATTATCTGGCAAAATCGGCTGCACTTCATAATCATTCTGATCCTCATTATCAGCTGCAGCAACGGCAAATCGCGGTGCGAAGCCAATTGCTAATCCTAAGAGTAGCAAAATCATTATTTTGAATTTATTCCATTGTTTCATGACTTTCCGACCCTTCATTAATTATGGCAACATTGATGCGGTCCAGGTTAATTTGGTTTGGTAACGGCCTTTCAGCCGAACAGTTTTTCTTGGTACTTTCAGTCCGACACTAATACCACCGTTACTTTGGTCACCAAAATCAATTCGCCAATTACGAGTAAGCAACGAATTAGCCTTTGTGACTGGCTCACTGTCCGAAATTGCCGTCGCTGTTAAAATCGATAAATCTTCTGCACCAGCAACCAAACTAAAATCATCTTTAAGTTCAAACTGGTAGTCAGCAAGGCTTGTTATACTACGAGAATTTTGGCTGTGAATACTCATATTCTTAAACCACAATTCAGCATCAGCTAATTTGCTACCATCAAGCTCATTTTCAAATTGCTTTTCTTCACGCACGCTTAGCTGCCAAGAATCAAGACCAATACGATCAGTGACGTTCAAACCAAATGGTAATGTTTGCTTAGTCAAATTACTCATCTCACCGATTAAATAATTTCGGTCAAGTTGATTAGTAGAAAATTCCCCAAACTCAATTGTTTCATCAGGGTTCAACTCAAACATCTTCTGATCAAAAACATAGGTCATAGTTTGTGGCTGATCAGTAAAAATCGGATCAGGTGGCGTTTGTGGATCATAAGTATCTAACGTTTCAACTGGCGGAAGAGACTCATCCATCGTTACCCCCCAAATATATCGTTCCGGGTAACTACCTGGTAAATTTGATCCGGGGTTAAGCTCCGATAAGCGTTTTCCTAAGGGACCTTCATAAGTTGCTGTTGTCAATATTTGACCTGTTGCTCGATCATAATCACGAACGGTTATTTTTCCTGGTTTCTGGTTAGCAAATACTAATTGACCAGCGACTACTTTCAACAGACCGTCCGTGGTTGTATCTTCCCAACTCGACTGGTCCTCCTGACGAATCCCTAAAATTCCGGCAGCTTGATTCCAGCGAATTTGATACTTGCTATCATTCAAACTGTAGCCATTAGGTGCCTGAATTTCTTGTAAATTCAAAACCCGTTCACCAGCATCACTAGGTTCAAAAGTCGTTAAACCATCAGCACCAGTCACTGATAATTCTTGCGTGACAGAACCAGATGCATTATCAGTAATTTCGAATTTCGCACCAGCTAACGTTTTTTGCTCATCTTTAGCATCAATCTTCTTGATTGTTAGCAAATTAGTTGTCGGCAAATTAATCAAGACCTGATTAGATGTCACAGTTTTATTACTGCCATTATCGCTAACCGTTGCTTGATTAGGAATTGACTCTTGACTACTTGGTGAGGTCACAACTTTAGCTTGAAGTCTGACACTAAAACGCTGACCACTGCTAATATCGTAGGGGAAACGAATCTGATTGCCATTAATAAAATCGGCATCGTCAACCGTTTCATATTTCCAACCAGTATCATCATTGGCTATTTCCAAAGAACCGCGTTGATAAGTTAAATCTGAATCCAAATCATCGTGAATGATTCCTGAAGAAATACCGGTTAAGTTAGTATAGTCAAGCTGATACGAGACTGTATCACCAGCCTTACCTTTTGTTTCACTGTCATAATCAGTATTGGTTGTCAGATTACGAACTTGTTTGATCAACGCATACTTTTCTGGCGGATCTCGTTTAATATATTGATAAGTGACAACGTAGCCGTTCGTTGCTGAAAACGTGCCTTGATCTTTTTGATCAGGTGTATTGGCCGTATAAATCTGATTATATTGATACCAAACACCATCTTTTTTGATCCATTCGGGGCGATAATCAGCACCATTCCAAGCCTCGTCAATTTCACCATTCAGTATTACTGGGTCTTGCAGCGCCACACCGTTACTATCTTGAAAGTGTAGTTCTACTGGCTTGGCATTTTGTGGTAATTTCATGATTGCGGCCGCTTGGAAGGTCATTGATGGTCCAGTAGCACCAGTGTACCCATACAAAACATGATCTGAACTAAAATAATCAAGGACATTATCAATCTTAAAAGTATTAGCCGTAATTGTATGATTAGGATTACCTTCTAGTGAATAGAACAACTCACCACCAAGAATTCGTTTACCATTGGTGTAGCGTACTTCTGGAGTCCAGCTAACCGTGAAATTCTTCCAATAGCCTTCTTTCCCTCCCGAAACGGCCGAATTTGATAGTAATTCTGGTAAAATATTAAATTGCAAATGTCCGACTTCAGCCGATTTAGTACTTTTTAAAGGTGTATCTCCTGGACGAACAACCGCAATGTGGCCGTTAGGGTTGTATGGCATATTTATATCGAATTGATCATCTGCAACACCGCTATTATTGAAATAGCTATCCATTTCAATCGAAAGTGCGTTACGGATATAATTCTTAATCATCTTCCCTTGTCCGTTGGTTGACCATGGATATGCACCTAAACCACCAGCAGGAGATCCAAAGGCACTCGACCCAAGTGGATCATTTTGTAAGGTAAAGGTCATGCCATCAGCATCACTATCGTTATAAGTTGATCCACCATTAGGTAGATTTTTATTTCCAAAAAAATGAGCCGTTTTGTAGGTAAATCCGGCATTCAAGTCGATTTTTTGCTTCGACCAAATTCCTCCCAACTGCCATGGATCCTTTTTAGGTGGACCTTTGGTAATTACTACTGCCTGTGGATAAGCAGTACTAAACCTAGAAGTTACCGGCGCATTGGGAACACTAGCTTTACTTAGCTCAAAATAATCTTTCATAGTTAAACCTTCAGAACCAGCAGGAGGGGCAACCGGGAACCCGTCATCTGCTACAGCATTAACAAAATTCAGCTGTAAACCACTGATACAGCTAAGCAGAATGGTTAGCGCCAATAAACTATTAATGATTTTTCTTAGTAGCTTTTTATGACGCATAACCATCCCCCCTTCAAATCTTGTGAACAGAAAAAATCCAACCAACCTAGTCTAGCAATTCAGCACTGGGTTGATTGGATTAATTTGTGATAACTGGCTACTCAACTTTTTTTGAAACTAGTCAAGACTGCCTGTTTAAACGATTTTTTGTACACACAAAAAACAAATAGTAAAATTTTGTGTACAAAAAAACGATCTGTAAAATAATTAATTTCCCCAAATTAATTATGCACAAATTAACTTCCGTTCCCCATTTGAACGCTTTTGTTATTTATCAATAAGTACCATATCATATCAATAATGCGTTTTCAAGCATTGTTACCTGCTTATCATAAATTCAATTTTGACGATTATAAAATTCATTTATTATATTACTTTTTATAATCAATCTAACGTTTTTTTGGCACATTGTTCTAGGCTTCACTAGTAGCGTATACATTCTATCCTAAATTTGACAGCCAACAAGTTGACGACTATTGTGCTACGGCAATTACAACGATAAAGAGACTTTTGAGCACTATGGACAGTACTTGATCCGGCCAATCTCATGCACCAACGCATCAGAATATAACCACAATATAAAAAGCCTGATTGTCAATCACTGGTTTCACCCAGAAAATTGGTCAATCAAGCTACTAATTTATAACAATTCAATTTTTTAAATCATAATTCATAACACCATTAACTGAAGACGATAACCATTGACTTAGCAACGTCAATCCCGCTAGTTACTTTTTTATTATCAGCCCTCAACTGCCAGGCCAACACCTTCACGATATTCCAAGGGGGTCATCCCAGTTTGTTGCTTGAAAATTCGGTAGAAGTAACTCTGATTCTGATAACCGACTTCAGTGGCGATATAGTTCACATCAAGGCTAGGATTGCGCAACATATCCACCGCCACATTGATGCGATAATCATTCAAATACTGAGAGAAACTGCGCCCAGTGTCTTGTTTAAATAGTTGCCCCAAATAAACGGCATTCAAGTGCAATTCGTCGGCAACAATGCTCAATGACAAAGCTTCACGATACTTTTTCTCGACGATACGACAAGTTTCCATGACGTTCGCTGAGAAATGCCGTTGATCACTGATGGTCTGCCGGAAAACGGTCATGATGACCTGCACGATTTGAGAAACCACCGTCGCTTGATTAATGTCCGTAATCGCTTGAGATTTCACGTCAGTAATGGAGCGCCGTTCATTTAAAACTAGTAAGACGATCAGCGCTAACTGCCGCACCAATAAATCAGTCGCATTCGCCTGTTGTAGAATTTGAATTTGGCCTAGAAACCAAGTTTTAAAGTCGGCCTCATCTAAACCAGCGATGGCCGTTTTAATATCAGAATAGCCGGGCAAAGCTGGCGCCGCTTCCGTTTTATCCGCCGTGACCATGACGCGCAAACCAGATGCACTTTCGAAAAAGTACTGTCGCGCAATTTCGGTTTTAAGCTTGGCATACTCAGTCGAAAGATGTGCTGGCGTGGGAATTGGTGCCCCAATTAACATCGGCCGATGCTTGTCGTTAACGTGATGGGGCGCGTGATTCACGAAATAATTCAAAGCCACATTGCTGCCTTGAAATAGAATAATGTAATCCTTGCCATCAAGAAAGAAGCCACGCACACTTTGTAACGCTGCCAAATAGTTACTCAATTCTGAAGGTGGCAACGGGTTTAACACCCCAATCAGACGAACCATCTGATTTTTCTCCAAAAAGCTGACGCCAAGATCAGTCATTAGTTCTGCCCGATCTGTGTCATCAGTTTCATTGACCACGGCCCGAGTCTTAGCCTGCCGTGCCAACAAATCATTCTTGTTTTGCTGCTTCTGCTGGGCAATATGGTCAATCGCGTGCTGCAAATTCTCAATTAATTCATCAGTGTCGACTGGCTTCCGCAAATAATTAACCGCATGCTGCTGCAAACCAGCCTTAACATAATCGAAATTATCATAGCCAGAAATTACAATCAATTCCATATTAGGCCGAATGTTTTTCGCCGCCGCAACAAAACTAGGACCGTCCATTTCCGGCATATTCATGTCAGATATTAAAATATCGATTGACTGTTGGCGCAGGATCTCCAGCGCCTTCGTCGGATTTTGCTCAGTAACAGCTAATTCTAGTCCATAGTGGCCCCAATCAATAATTTTGCGATATCCTCGCAATAACATGTATTCATCATCAACGATCATTACCTGTAACATCTTTGTTCGTCCCCCCGCTACCGTCAAACTGCAATACTAGCTGAACGCCAGACACGCCATCACTGCTAATGGCCATTTTGAATGAGTCCCCGAAATAGTCTTTCATTCGTAAATAAACATTTTGGAGACCGATCGAAGTTCGTTTCTCGGCATTATTCGGATCTTGCATCTCTTGGTTGACCTTGGCAACTTGTTCGGCCGTCAGCGGATAACCATTATTTTTCACCAAAATATGAATTTGGTCTGCTTCACGCCAAGCTTTAATACTCAACGCATTATCAACCCGAGAGAAATCCACCCCATGCACAAAATAGTTCTCGACTAAAGGCTGCAAGGTAAACTTCGGCAGACTGACTTCATAGACTTCTGGTGCAATTTTAATTTGATAAGCCAAGCGATCAGGAAAACGCACTTGATACAAGAAAACATACTTCTCAACAAATGACAATTCCTCTTTCAAAGTACTTCGTGGCGAAAAGTCCGTATTGTTGCGCAAAAGTGCCGCAAAATTATAAACAACATTAGCTAACTCTGGTTGATTCGCATCCAAAGCAGCCATTCGAATATATTCTAGCGTATTTGAGAGGAAATGAGGATTAATTTGCGCTTGGAGGGCGCGAATATTTGCGGTTTGGTTAGCAATTTGTAGTTGATAAATGGTGTAAACATGGTTGTGAATCTCCTCAAGCATGTCATTAATGCCCTTGGTCAACACCTGGAGGTCATTGTTTTCAGTCACTAGCGGAATTCGCTCATCCAGATCACCTTGACTGAACGTATTCACAGTATCAACAATCATACCCAATTGCGTTTGATAGCGGCGGAAAACCAAATGCAAGCCACCACTTAAGCCTAACAATAACACCAGACCCAGAATCATGGACGGTAAAATTTGTTGGAAAATCAAATGCTGCGCCCGACGACGATTGGTAACCATAATAATTGAATAGTCGGAAATTTCTTTGCGGGTCACCTGATAACCAGACAGTGTTGACAATTGTTCATTATCAGCCGCTTTTTGCGTCCGCTTTTGTTCCGCCTTGGTCACATCACTACCAGCAAAATAAAATGCCGGCGCATTGGAATCAGTCCGCATCATAATTTGCATGGGTCGCAAGGTAGCCAGTTGACTTAACTGCCTATTTAATTCACTTCGTTTAAAGGTCAAGCCGATCACGCCATCAGTGTGCAGCGAGTATTGATTCAGTAACGGCCACTTAACCGCCAAATCATCTTGGACCAGTGGACTCTTAGCAGAGACCAACTCACCGCCCGACTTTTCCTGAGTGGCAACGAAAACCTTCTTCTGATTAGCCATCCACAAAGTCAATTGCTTAACTTCTGGATGTTGAATCATAAAAATCCGACTTTCACTAGGCCAGAAGAAATATTTACCGGACTCAATACTTTGATCAGTTGTGTAATCACTATAATCCATTAACGACATCGAAAAATAATGGTCAATATTCGTCGTCGAATTAGGATCACTGACCAATTGCGAGGCAAATTGCTTGGTCAATTGTAAATTTCGCGTGGCCGTGTTCGACAGTTGGCTCACAACAGTGGTCTCTGCCTGACTAACTTGCGCATTATAACTATGAATACTAGACCACACAAAGACTGTCGTCGCGAAGACGACAGTCACTGTTAGAATTGCTGTATAAACCCGAATCAACCACAAAAAACTAGATTTCATTCGCCCACTACTCCTTTACCCCTAAAGAAGTTGATCGATTTTAGTGTACCATTTGCGTGAGAACCAATCAGCTACCACAATATAAGTTCCTGGCGCCAAGAATAAAATCAGGCCCGGCCACTTCGCTGCTGCTGCAATCACGGCAATGGTTGCCACCAAGAACAAAAGTAAATGGGGGAAGTTATCAAAGAATTGCGCTGCCGCTAATTTCACCGCGTTTTTAAAACTGACATCATAACGTGAACGCAACAGCAACGTGAAGATGCCCATGCTGAACGTCAAAGCAATCGCGAAAATAATTAGGAATTGAATGATCAAAATCCAAGAGAACTTCAACTGCGTACTCAAATACAAGTTATAAACCAGAATCGCAATAATTCCTAAGAAAGTCCACGCATGGAGATTAACCCGCCAAAAATCAGTTTTGAATTGACGCCAACCAGCCTTGAAATGATATTCGCGATACTGCCATTGATTATCCATAAACATTTCCGTTACCGCCCGTAAAGCTGGCCCGATTCCTAACACAACTAAGCCCGCCAAGGTATAAACCCAGAAAAAAATTGTCATTAGAAAGACAACATATACTTTTGTAAAAACGCTTTGTGTGGCGCGTCCAATCATGCTACTCACTCCTTAATTATTGGTGCATTATTTGCTATATATATTCAGGCCTTACTGAACAACAGACCCACAGCCACCAAATCACTGGCATTGCTTCCTCAACTATAGGAATGCTTGCCTGACTAGTCTACATTATTTTAACTTGATACCAGCTAAATTACCAATCTCACGCTGCTTATCGCGTTATAAGTGCAAAAAGGATTGATAAACGGAATTGGTTCTGACTCCATTGCGGGCTGCTTGGCGTGGAACGCTGCCGGCATTGATTTAACCTTATTGCTCCGCAACAAGCTCAAATACAAGCCTTATTGTAAGCGCTAAAGCACTAACAATAATTTGGCGGCTGACGCCAAGATCCCTCCATTCCGTCTGGATTTTAGTTAGTGAGCTTAATCTTTGTTAACATTTCAAGGCAGTATTTGTAAGATTACAATGATCACACGACTAATGGAACATCCTGAGATTTCAAAACTAAAGCTCCTGCTAATGAAATGTTTTAATGCAGTATCACTGAATTAGTGAGAACTAATCGCCATCTAACTTGGTTAAGCTATCCCACGGCATTTGCCTTAAGCACTAACAATGGTGAAATGGACTACTTCAATTCCAGACGGAATGGAGGGCGTGGTTGTCAGCCAATCGGGTTTTATTTGCGTAGGAGCTTGCGAGAAGCAGCCAAATTTGTCTTGCCGCTTTAGCGGTTAGACAAAGGCTCGTATTTGAAACAATTGCGGTTTTTCAATTGGTTCAAATCGATGCCGGCCGCGTTCCACAACCAGCAAGCCCGTAATGGAGTCAGAACCTGTTCTGTTTTAGACATAGACTTATGTCACACGCCCTCCAAATCGCTGGGCCCCTGCCGTTCCTCACTAGGGAGCGACTTAACGACTTAAACAAGTCAATGCACATCAGCCAATCATGATTAAGTGGTAAATATGTAAAAACGGACAATTCTGCAAAGAATTGCCCGTTTTTTGGTATCCAGTGACACTATTTTTAGTCCCACTTTTACCGTCCTAATTAACTATTTCTTAGCTAAGAAAGCATCATATTGTTTCTGTAATTCTTTCTGAACTTTGTCATAACCAGCAGTCTTTAATTCTTTATCCATCTTTTCGATTGTTGGAACAGGATCAGCAGTACCAGTGTTCAAAATATCAAGATATTTACTCATGACGTTAGAGATGTTTGTCATTTCAGTCTTAACTGATGAAGTATCAGGGTTGAAGCCAAGTGCTGCAGATTGTTTAGCAGCTTTGATGCTGTCATCACGTTTTTGAATCATTTCTGGTGTTACTGAGTCTTGAGTGTAAAGGATGTTGTTGTTACCCATCATCCAAGCACCGATAAAGTAGTTAGGTTTGTAGTTCTTAGTAGTCTTGATCTTACCCTTGGCTTTGTCAGTGAAGTTCCATTGATCGCCTTGAACACCCCAAACAATGTTGTTCAATAAAGTCTTGTCAGTGTTCAATAAGTTAAGAACTTGGACAGCTTCCTTCTTGTGCTTAGAAGTCTTAGAAATTGACCAAACAGCAACTTGTGCTTGAGCTGAAGACTTGAATGGATCAGTGATTGGTTGAACAGTCATCTTCTTGCCACCAGCAGCATTTTCAAGAGCAGTATTGCCATAATCGTAAGGTCCTACTGTTTCTTGACGAGTGAACCAAGTGTTGTCTTGTAAGTTATATTGAGTGCTTGAAGTTGCAGCATCCTTAGGAATATAACCCTTCAAGTAGTAGCTGTGTAAAGTCTTCAAGATGTCGCGCATTTCTTCAGTATCATAAACGTTGACTATTTTGTCGCTCTTACCAGTTGAATCAATTGCAAATGGATAGCCGTTACCTACAGGGAAGTCCATTGACTTAGGTGAAGCTTTGAAACCTTGGCCAATTGCAAAGCCGGCAACGCCAGGGTTAGCTTTGTGGAATTTCTCCAAAGCTGGTTCCATGCTAGCGTATGAATTTACAGCGTTAACATCAATATTATTTTTGTCTAGGAATTGTTTATTGAAAACTAAAGCGTTTTGTGCAAAGACGTTAGCGTTAACTGGGAAACCATAAATCTTGTTGTTAACAGTAACACCTTTCCAGTATGCAGGATCAACAGCGTCATATGCCTTTTTAGCATCTTTCTTAACCAAATCAGTTAAATCGGCATAAGCACCTTTAGCAGCGTTTGCTGAGTAGCTTTGAGCGAAAGCAATATCGTAACTTTCACCAGAAGTGATCATAACGTTATATTTCTTTTCATAATCGCCCCAGCCAATGAAATTCATCTTCAAATCAATATCTTTGTATGTCTTATGAATTTCCTTGTTGGCCTTGTTGATGATTTCCGTGTAATTCTTTGGCTTATCACCAGGCATGGTCATTGAGACCGTTGTTTTTGCTGAGCTAGAACTATTACTCTTTGAACCACAGGCCGCTAAAGCTAACATACTCATGGCCGCCATTCCGACAAATGTCAGATTTCTGATCCATTTTTTCATTACTATTCCTCCCTAAAAACATTTTTTAATTTAAAATAAATTAAATCCAAAATTAACCCTTAACGCCACCAATAGTCATACCCTTAACAAAGTACTTCTGGAAGAATGGATAGGTGAGCGCAATCGGTAATGTTGCTACAACAACCACGGCGAACCGCATACCTTCTGTTGGAATATTTTGCACCATCGCTGCTGATGCACCGGCTTGCATTTGTGAGGTCATGACTTGAATGTTGTTCTGAATCTTGACCAGCAAATATTGCAACGGTACTAAGTTATCAACATTGATATACAGTAAGGCGTTCATCCAATCATTCCAATAGCCCAAGGAAGTGAATAAACTAATTGTGGCAATCCCAGGAATTGCTAGTGGCACAACGATGCTGCGGAAGATCCGCATTTCACTGGCACCATCAATTCGTGCTGACTCAATAATTGCTTCTGGTATCGACGTCTTGAAGAAGGACCTCATGATCAAGACGTTATAAACCCCAAAACTCATTGGTAAAATCAAAGCCCAGATATTATTCTGTAACCCTAACATCTGCGTCACAACCAAGTATGTTGGAACCATGCCGGGAACAAACAACATTGAAATCAAGGCAAAGATTGTAAAGAACCGGGCGTAAGCAAAGTCACGCCGAGAAATTGCATAGGCATAAGTGGAACTGAACAAACTGTTCATCACCGTACCAACAATGGTTACAAAGACTGTGACACCTAAAGATTGTAAAACTTGTTTACCCATTTTACCTAAATAAACATAACTCGTAAGCACGAAATGCTTTGGCCAGAACTGATAACCATAAGTTGTCATATCTGATTCCTTCGTCAACGAAAGAATGATAATGAAGAAGAAAGGAATGATACAACTTAAGGCAAAGATACCAATAAAGATATTGAAGAACAGGTCAGTCCCAGCACTAAACTTGCGAATTTCGACGGCTGTAATATGTTTCTTTTGTCGCATTGGTGAGACCCCCTTAGAATAATGCTGATTCTGGTTGTTTCCGCCGAACAATCCAGTTAGTAATGAAGATCAAAAGTGCTCCGACTACTGACTGCATCAAACCAGCGGCTGTTGACATCCCAATATCATTGGTTGTCGTTAAGGCCCGATAAATATAGGTATCGAACGTTTGCGTAATGTCAATTAGCGAACCGGAATTACGTGGAACCAAGTAGAACAAACCAAAATCGCTTCGGAAAATACCACCAATGTTCAAAATTAACATTAAAGTTGCAATTGGTAGAATATGTGGCAAGGTAACATTCTTGATCTGTTGCCATTTGCTAGCGCCATCAATCATTGCAGCGTCATAGTATGACGGGTCAATCCCCATGGCAGTGGCAAAGTACAAGATACTGTTGTAACCAATACCTTTCCAAACACCTAAGAAGATAATAATGAATGGCCAAACCCAAGGCGCATTGTAGAAGTCAATCGAACTACCACCCATGGCAGTAATCATGTGATTGATAATCCCCTTATCACTGCTTAAGAACGCATAGACGAAGTAAGAAAGAATCGCCCATGACAGGAAGTAAGGGAATAACATCATGGTCTGATATGTTTTCAGCAATCGTGCCTTCCGCATTTGACTCATAACGACACCAAAGAAAATGGCGAAGAAGAAATTCAATAATAAGAACGTTAAATTGTACCCAACGGTGTTCCGTAACACAATCCAGAAATCGGCTGATTGGAAGAAGAATTTGAAATTATCAAAACCAACCCAAGGACTATGTAACACACTATAAACGAACCCCTGATCAGTATATTGAAAATTCTGAAACGCAACTACGTTTGCCAATACTGGTATATAGAAGAAAATAATTAAAAAGATAGTGCCTGGCGCAACCATTAGAAAGAATACCCGATTTGCCCATAGACGTTGGAAAAAATTTTTCTTCTTGCGTTTAGGTATGACCACACTTGCTGAAGCGGCAACTTCTTGTTTCATCATTTTCCCTCCTCTCTTACTTTACATTCTTAATAGTAACCGCTTTCGTCAAGAGCAACAATCTACAAACTTAAGGTATTTATCTATAAATTTAAGAAATTGCCGATTTTTTGTAAAACCTTGTCTAGACAAGGTTTGTAACCACTTTCCGCGGATCATCTATTAGACTAAGCTATTGTTAGTGTGGTAAGAGTGTCAATAATTGCTGCACTAATTTCGGCAGATTGAACAAACTATTCTGGACTTTACATCACAATTAAGAAATACTGCAGTCAAGTGCCAACCAAAGAGCAAAACCTCATCAAGATGTTAAACAGAACTTGTTTTGACTGCATTGCGGGCTTGCTGGTTATGGAACGCGGCCGGCATCGATTTGAACCAATTAAAGGCCAAATTGTTTCAAATACGAGCCTTTGTCTAACCGCTGAAGCGGCAAGACAAATTTGGCGGCTGACAACCACGCCCTCCATTCCGTCTGGAGTTGAATTAGTGCACCTCACATTTGTTAGTGCTTGAGTCAGTGGTAGCCGGATTCATCAACTCATTTCAATCGGTAGCAATAGTTGAACAGCAACCAAAAAACGATGCGACAACCTCCTTCTCATTAGAGATTGTCACATCGATTTTTGTATCACCACCATCTGGTTTGGCCAAATAGTGGTGATCATTTTTGTTAGTTTAATCCAAGCAGGGGACCAGCGATTGGCGTCAATGGTGAAATTATTCTTAGCAATTTATTGCTTAGAATAAGGCTCGCATTTGAGATTGTTGCGTTAGCAATAAGCTCAAATCGATGCCCACCATGTTCCACGCCCTCTAAATCGCTGGGCCCCTGCCGCTTTCAACTAAGGAGCGACCTAAATCAACCAGCAGCTACCTTCATTGTGGGGAAGATTCAGATTTAAAACGAAATCTCGCAGGCACTGACAATTTCTTTGTACAAACCATGACCAACTGGACCACCATTATGTTTGTCCATTGGTAATAATGGTTCCTGCAACTCTGCCAAATCATCACGACCAGCTTCCCATTCTTGGATGCGCCAAATCGCCGTCTCACAACGAGACAATTGTCCGCCAAGGCGAATATCAATTATTTCGTAACCATTTCCGCGCCGTTGTTGGTGCCATAATTGTCGTGATAATTGATTAAACTCAGTCAACATTTTTACAAATAATTGTAACTGGCCAATTGCGCGATCGCCGTCAGCCACACCAGCTTGTTTATTTCTCAATAAGGCAACTGCGTGTAAGGCCCGGTTCTTAACAATTAAAATCTGTGCTAATCTTTGATAATACTGCACCATCAGTTGATCGTCTGCTTGTAACCGGAGATCACCCAAATCTGCAGCCAAATCCTGCCAATTCTTTTCAACATCAATGGCGGCTAAATTCTGTTCGTAGCGCTGTAATAATGGGTCCTCATAAAGGACGATCTTGCTGACATTATCGCAATCCACATTAGCACCCTTAACGAAATTATCGAATTTATCCAACTGTAAATAAAAATCAGCCGACTCATCTTGGGTTAATTCAAAATCACGGTCAATAACTTTGCGGCTAACGTGATCATGATATTGATAACTAGCAAAGGCCTGCAAGCCATACCAAGAAGTGCTGATTGGTGTTTCGGCACCGTCATCAAACCACATCGTTGCCACAACCTGCTTAACACCAGATTTCTGAGCCGCTTTTAGGCCAGCATCAACAGTGGCCAACATCTTGCTTTGGTTGGGCATCAATGAGCCCCAAGTCCAAATACCACCAGCAAAGACCACGTCATCGCTGAGTTCAAAATGTTGGGCAAAGCGATCCAAATAAGTTTGCTCATCCTGATGGTAATAGTCCCAATAAACTTGGCCGACTTTTGGCAACTGTGCTTTAAATTCAGGGCTGAAATGCACCTCAGGATCATACATCTCATGCTTAGGCGACGCAATCGTAAACCACATGTCGCTCCACATATAAGGATGCAAGCCCAACTCCTCACTAAGCTGGACCACTAATTTCAATTGGTCTTGAATTAATTCTTGCTGATCAGTGTAATGACCATTTTTATCAATATAAAGACCGCGACCTAATTGGTAAGCTTCATCCATCCCGACGTGAATTTTATTCGTCGTAAATGGCGCACTAGCCGCCTGTAAAAGATGCTTCAAGAATTTGCGCGTCGCCGGATCATTTACTAACAGCGTATCATCAGTATCTTTAATATCATGAAAAGCATCCCACTTCAGCACATTGCGGACATGAGCCAACGTCTGAATAGCTGGCACGACCTTAACGCCTAAAGAATCACCATACAAGGCAATTTCATGCAGCTCATCTTGCGAATAGCGACCCCGTTGCCGACCAAAATAAGGCTCTTCTGGCACTTCAAAAAGATCTTCCAAATACAGCCATAATTCGGTGTAACCCATACTAGCAATTCGCCGTAAGTAAGTTTTCAACATTGGGATTGTTGCCACACCATTGCGTGCCACGTCCAACATTGCCGCCATCATTTCAAAATGCGGTTGTTCTTGAATTGAGAAGGTAGCTTGGTGCTGTGCCAAGCCATAAAAAACTGATACACCATGCATCAAGTCTGACAAATTGCCAAATGTCACGGTCCCAACCGCTTGGTCCCGACTAATTTGAATACCTCGACCTTGTTGGTGACACTTGACCAGAATATCTTGATTAAAATAGGGCCGATCACTTAAGACTCGCTGAACCGCCTGTAATTGTGTTGTTGTTAAACCTTGCCAATCAATCATTTCACTACTCCTCACTCGTTAATTATTCAGATTGCTTTTAAGAATCCTGACAATTTACCAAGTTACAGTATAGCGCTTACAGAAACGTAATCCTATTTAAAAACCATAGTAGTTTATCTACAAAATATAGCCTGACTTAATCATTCTGATAGTATTTCCATGATTAGCAAACAAAAAAGCACTAGTTACTATTATAAAAATAGTAAACTAATGCTTCCGAGAAACATCTGATTGAACGAATCAGTTATCACTGATCAATCCCATTCAACACGGCGTAATAAGGTGCAGCTGCCCAGAACAATCAATAAAATACCGAGTATCATCCCGACATAGTCAGTCTGTTCATTTAATTGCGGTAAATGTTTGATTGCCTTAGTCGGTTGTTTAACTGACTTTGTTGCAGAATGACGCTGTGGTTCAATAGTTTTGACTGTAGGCTTGACTGTTGGTTTTGTTGTGGGCGTAGTCGCTTGCGGTTGCTCAGGTGTAACCGGCGTTGTTGGTAACAACGTATTAACGATCTCAAAGCCATTAACCTGACTGTGATAGCCAGGCACTTGATTTTCAGTAATTTGATAGTCAATCGCTTGTCCAGCCTGATTAACTGGTAAGTCAGTGAAAGAATACTGCCAATTTTGCTGAGCAGTAATTGTCAGCCGCTTCAGAAATTGACCGTTAGCTAACAGATTGATCGTAATACTCTTTGGCCGTGTTCCCGCCTGATTATTGTTATCCTGCCAAACTTTCTGACCGGTAATTGTCCGCGTCAGTGGCTGATGTGTGTTGGTGATTGTCGTCCCATCAGGACTCACGACACTGGTATAACCATTCGGAATGCTAGCCTCAGCAACTGTGTACTGAATTTTTTTACCAGCTGCTAGCACTGGTAAATTGCTAAACTCGTACTGTTCATGATCGTTAGTCACTTCTTGACGATCGATCACTTTGCCATCCGCCAGTAAATTAACAGTAATTTTATCGGGTCGTAAGCCATCTTGGTTATGATTATCTTGCCAAATCTTTTGACCCGTGATTGAAGTTGTTGCTGGCGTATGACTATTGGTCACATCCCAGCCAGTCTCTGTTTCTGAATACTTGGGATCGTACCCGTTAGTTTCCGTCAATTCAACTACCGAATATTTAACTAAAACGCCATTCTGATATTTAGCCAAATTGCCAAATCGATATTGCCAGTTGCTTTCATTATTCAAGGTAACTGACTTATTTGTAGTTTCACCATTAACAACTAAGTTTAAGACAACATTATCGGGTCGTAAGCCATCTTGGTTATGATTATCTTGCCAAATCTTTTGACCCTTGATTGCGGTCACTTCAGGAACATGAGTATTCGTAATCGTGGTGCCGACAACACTGCTTGTGTAACCTGTGGGCACATCCGTTTCTTTAACAGTATAAATCAACTTTTCGCCGGCTGAGTTTTCTGGCAAATTATTGAATTCATAACTGCCATCTCCAGATGTGGAAACTTTCTTGCTATTCACAAATTGCTCCGTTGGATTGCTATCTGTATGAGCATACAGATTTACTGTTATCGTTTTTTGCTTTAGGCGCAGGCCATCTTGGTCATGCCCATCATGCCAGATCTTCTGACCTTTAATTGAAGTCGTTGCAGGTGTATGACTATTCGTAATTGTACTGTTATCCGCACTGACGACACTTGTGTAGCCAGCTGGAATAGTTGCTTCCGCTACTTTATAGACAATATTTTCCCCTGAGGATTTCACTGGTAGGTTGCTAAACTCGTACTGTTCATGATCTTTAGTCACCTCTCGACTATCGATCACTTTACCATCTGCTAATAAATTAACGGTAATTTTAGCGGGTCGTAAGCCATCTTGGTCATCATTATCTTGCCAAATCTTTTGACCCTTGATTGAGGTCACTTCAGGAACATGGGTATTCGTAATCGTGGTGCCAACAACACTGCTTGTGTAACCTGTGGGCACATCCGTTTCTTTAACAGTATAAATCAACTTTTCGCCGGCGGAGTTTTCTGGCAAATTATTGAATTCATAACTGCCATCCCCAGATGTGGAAACTTTCTTGCTATCCACAAATTGCTCCGTTGGATCACTTTCAGTGTGAGCATACAGATTTATCGTTATCTCGGCCTGTTTCAGGCGTAAACCGTCTTGATCATTCTGATCGTTCCAGATTTTCCGGCCCTTAACTGTTGTTTGTGCAGATTCGTGACGATTAGTAACGTCGTAACCATTTGAAGTCTTCGTATAACTTGGCTGCTGATAACCGGCAGTTTGCGTTGTTTCAACGACTGAATACGTTACTTCTTTACCTGCCTGATATTTCGCTAGGCGCTCAAAATTGGCTTGCCATTTATTAGCTTGATTGAGTTCAATTGACGTCCCCGTCGCACGGCCATCAGCCATCAACTGAATCAAGACATTCGTTGGGCGTAACCCATCTTGATTGTTATCATCCTGCCAGATTTTTCGAACTACTAATGACGTCTGACTGGGCGTATGGGTGTTGGTAATCAACGTGTTATCGCTGCTAACCTGACTGCTATATCCTTCAGGTATGCTTGCTTCTTTAACTTGATAGATAATTTTTTGACCGGCCGATTTTTCTGGTAAGTTATCGAATTCATAACTGCCATCCCCAGAAGTTAATACTTGACGTTTGTCTACATTTCGTTCAGTCGGATCATTGGCAGTGTGCGCGTATAAATCTACGGTAATACTCTCTGGCCGTATGCCATCTTGATTATCCTGATCGTCCCACACTTTATGGCCTTTAATTGAAGTCACTGCCGGAATATGTGTATTCGTAATTGTTGTTCCTACCACACTGCTCTGATAATCAGCCGGAACGGCCACTTCACCAACCGTATAATTGATTGGCTGACCATTTTCATTTTTTGGCAGATCCGAAAAAGTTCCTTGCCAACCATCACTAGCCCTAATGGTTTGACGTTCCGCGTTTACAGCAACCCCATTTTTATAAAGTTGGACGCTAATCGCGCTTGGCCGAATGCCGTCCTGGTTCTCACCGTCATGCCACACCTTATTAAAAGGAACCGTCACAACATCATCACCAGTTGCCGAACCGCTAACACCACCAAGTTTCCGGGTAAAATGAAGTTCGGTATTATCATGATGAGATTCTGGATCAATCGGCTCGCCGTTAGGATTTTCGGCGGTAACATCTTTTTGACCGGTTAAGGTGGCGTTGTTTTTAAAATAAGCAGCCTGGCCAGTTGCTAAATAATTTGCATCATTAATTTTGGTGGTATAGTTGACATCAACTTTATCAGATAACGGGCCGATCCACTTCAGCGTGAAGGAATTGGCGGTATCCATTGTCAAAGTGTAATCTTTCCCTAGAGTTGGCCCTTCTTGATGACTTCCTGTCGTGTACTTAACAGTTATTGGGGAGTCCAAAGTTTGATTGTTTGCTTCAATGTTATCCACTAAGACCACATTATTTAATGAGCTAATAATCGTATGTGTTTTTTCATCAGGGTCAGGGCCCAATGAAAGTTGCCAATACATTTGGGTACTAAAGCCCTGACTATTAGGACTAATTCCCCAACCGTTTTTCAGCAAGAGCCCATTAGCCTGTAAGCCTTGCTTCGTCCCAGAAACTAAGAATTCCAAAGTGCCTGAGCGGGAAATCGGATGTTCTTTAAAATAATCATTGAAGGTAATTGTGCCACTGGTACCACCTTTTACGCCGTTAACATACCCGACAGCAACACTACCAGTCCCATCAACGGCAGCTGAAGTGATGACCTTGTCAGTGATGTTATCTTCAAGAACAGTTCCTGCGGGTAAAGTGAAGGTCGCATAATCACCGCTCTTAACTGCAACATCATCATTAATCGACCAATTATATCTGATCGTCTTTTGATCATAGGTTGTCCAGTCAGTGGCGTCCGTGATTGGTGTCCCCGCCTCATCAACAGCATCCTGACCTGAAAGTCCCGCAACTGTCACCTCTTGTCCAGTACTTGCGGTAGCTGCATCTACCGACAATGCTGGTGTGTAAATAATCTGACTTAAAACCGTCATTAAAACTAATACTAAATAACACCATCGTTTATCATTTATTTTCAAACGCTGCAATTTTAAATCCCCCAATAACTAATCAACCAGGCAGCAATGTCCCAATTCATCGCTTTTATGTGAATGTTTTCCATTATAAATCACAAAACTAATGCAAACAACTTTATTTTATAAAAATATGAGGTTTTCTAACCGTTATTGAAAGTTTTATTATTTTAGAATCAAGCCTGATAAATCAACTAATTGTATCTTTTTTTACTGTATCATTTGTAATTAACTATCTCATCATCATATGACATCATTAATTGATATCCATATCACAATTACGCGTGTTGAGCAGTCAAATTGATGTCAACATGGTCCTTATTTTTAAAAATTGACCGACAAAAAAAGCCTTACCCTTCTCAAAAATCAAGTTAGGTAATGCTTTATCAAATCAACTCATTAAAAAAGTCGCCTCAATTATAACCAGTAAAAGCAATCCGCCGATAATTAGGTACGCTCAATTTAACTAGCGGTGTCCCAGGTTCGAAAACGCGCCGGGGTTCGCGCAAAGCCAATAAGCTTTCTTGATCGCCTTGTTGATACTGTTCGATCTGATTAATTGTCGTCCGCAAACGACTTAATAATGTGGCATAACGACTCTCCAACGTCTCCCAACCATTAGCACGATACAATTGCTGCCATAGTTGATAATGCCGTTGCTGTAACTGAACGACAGCATTAATCAATCGTGGAATCGTCGCCGTTTGCAATTCAGTTAGCTTCGCCTGATCGCGTTTTAAGTAGGCTTGACGTAATTGCAGGCCTAGATTGCTTTTGTCGGCGAGCACTTGCGCCAAGCAATGATAAAATTCAATCACCTGACACCAAGTCGTCGAATAGCGCTCATTGGTGCGGAATAATTGCGCTTGATCAGCATAGTATTTCGTCAGGTCCAGCTTATATTCCTTCTGATACAGCTCAAGATCCTTATCAAATAAACCCAATAGTGGATCTTGCCATAAAATCAGTTTACTAGGATTCGCCATCCAATAATTATCCGGTTCCACACCAGGCAACTCATTTAAATGATTCAAATGCCATAACTTCAGGAAAATTCCAGCCTGGATACAATCGGAAAACCGTTTGGCCCCTAGCGACAAATCAACCTCTTCATGGTAACAACGTTCGGCAAACATTTGCATCATTGGCAAGGCCAGCAAATGATTGGTCTCCTGACCATCGTCACCCCAAGTCGTCAACATCACTTGTTCGACCTGCTCCTGTTGACAAGCAGCCAATCCCGGTGCGGCACTTTGCCAGGACTTGCCATAATTCGGCACAATATTTCCGAAAATATGCGCGGCACTAGCAAAATGAATATGGGGTCCTAGTAGCTGATGCTTTTGCAACCGCGTGCGATAATTGGCCTCGTTGCGCTCACCATAATCCCAATAACAATAAGCAATATCTTTTGGCAATTTCGCCGCCAGTTGCTGATCCAGCTCGGCATTAACAGGATAGTAACCTGGCAAATGCCGCTTATCTAAAGCATGATATAAAAAGTCGCTCCAAATTTCCGGCTCCAAATCTAACTTTTTACAAATCGCCACCACTTTAATAATGTGGCGCGTCATCAACTCATCTTGTGATTGATAGGCATGATGCTGCAAATAACGACCACGACCAACACCACTGGCCTCATCAAGTCCCACATGAATCCGCCGCGTTGTAAAAATTGCCCGCAACTCCCGCAGCCACTGCTCAATCGTC
The DNA here is from genome assembly GCF_003946645.1 of Lapidilactobacillus wuchangensis. GTDB lineage: Bacteria > Bacillota > Bacilli > Lactobacillales > Lactobacillaceae > Lapidilactobacillus > Lapidilactobacillus wuchangensis. The sequence goes on along the minus strand of NZ_RHOU01000013.1, from coordinate 29,694 downwards.
AAATAAGTTTTAGGTTCATCAACCAGCAGCGTACTTTGATCTTCACGCACGCTTTCATAGCTAGACCATTTCAACAGCTGGTCCAAATGAGCCAAGGTCTGAATACAAGGCACCACTTCGATTTGAAAAATGGCCGCGTAATCGACAATTTCTTTCAAATCAGTCCGACTGTAACTCCCCCGCAAATAGCCATGATAGGGCTCACTACTAACGAGAAACGTGTCTTCCATGTACAAATACAAGTGGGTGTAGCCCATGACGGCCATGTACATGATGAATTGTTTGACCGTATTCACCTTCATCACCGCATTGCGCGAAAGGTCTAGCGAGAAAGCCACTTCTGGAAAAATAATTTTTTCTTCAAAATAATCATTATGTGCTAAATCTAAATCCCACAAATGACTGAGACAACGCCCTAAATAGACCAAATTTGGCAATGTAATCGTGACACTGCGCTGTTCTTGATGCCACCTAATCGATAAGGCGGGCTCTTTGGCCTTGATTACCACCCGAAAATAAGCATCGGGAATTTCATGTTTCTGACTAAAATATTTAATCACTCGATTAAAAATCTCGTGTACGTCAACTTCCTGATTCAATAACTGCACCGCAGTAACCCCCTAATTGTGGTGAAAACCTAACCTTCTTCACAAAAAAGGCACTGTTATAAATATAGCGCTTTCGCTAAAATAATTCAGCCTAATTTACATAGTCCTTATTGCACAAATTATAGATGAAATGACGCCACTTTGCATTAACCATCAATTAACTGGCCGCAAATCGTCGTCTGCTTAACTTCAAATCCTTTTAAAAAATAATGCAGCCAATTCAAAAAACAAATTGGTTGCAGTTATGATTTCAGCTAGATTCATTAAAAAAAGATTGCTCTCAGCTGGCAATAGCTGTTTGTAATTCTTGCAGGAAGCCGCGATCCAGGGGTTGTTGTTGATTATAGCGGGTGAAATTAGTAATGGGTACCTGAATTGTCCAAGTATCCGGTATTAGCGGTACATTATTGAAATGATGTTGGCCGTGGATCGCCGCCGGACTATAAAGACTGGCACTAGTAATAATGGCTGCCCAATTATCCTTCGCCAAACCGACGATTTGATTGGCACTAGTCAAGCCACCAGAATCCGTCCCAATAATCTGACAGTTGGGATTCTGCTTCAAGGCAATAATGGCCATTTCTCCAGCGCTATACGTCCGCTTATTCATAATCACCCAAACCTTTTTATGCAAAAGCTTCGGTGTGGCCGCATAATGATAAGCTTGCGTCACGAGAGGTTGTTTGATCCGTTCCTCCGCCAACGTTACCATTGATTTGTGCCCATGTTTATCCACCTGCGCCCATAGATCACCATTAGGCAGCAAGGCTGATAGGCCAGCAATCATCGGAATCACATCGCCGCCACTATTATTGGCGAAATTTAGCACCACTGGGCCACTGCCTTGACCGGCTATTTGAACTTTTTTCTGCAAAAGTCGAATATAAGTTTTCCGTTCTTTCTCACTGACTGACCAAAAACTCGGCACATTAACCATGGTATAATTGGCAAATTTAGTCGTTGAAGGATAATTGATATCCTCGATTGCTTGGGGACTATTAACCGCTCGAGAATGTGAATTGGCTTGACTTAAAGCCTGACTAATCTCAGTTACCGTCGTTAAATCACGACCATGATTGGTTTCCTTGACCACGCGCTGCCAAGCAACTTTATCGTTGATCAAACCTTCCTGGGACATTGCTTGAACGGCGATCATCCCCGGCGTCTGTGTTGGCCGTGCTTGCTGGTACTCGCGCCCACCAAGGACAAACAGTGCGCAGCCAGTCACTGCCAACCCAATCATCCCCATAACCTTATTAAATTTTACTTTTGTCTTCATACCACTCACCGCCAATTGCCCGTTATTTTTGGTTCGTCAATTAATTTAAGATGACATTATCGCGTCAGATGTCATGTTGGTAGCTTCTTTATACTGCATTCGCAAGCGGATAGCAACCGCTTTCACGAATAATCAGTCCTAGGTCTGAGGGGGGGTTATTGGGCAGGCAGATAAAAAGACATTTCAAAAGTGAAATGTCTTTTTATATCGCATATCAAATATTTCAATATGTGTTAATCATCAATGATAAACGCAACTGTCATAACTTGATACGGAGTTAACTGAATAGAGTAATCGTCGTCCTTATCAGAAATTAACTCTTGTTCCAAGTCCTCATTCAGTTTCGCTTTCTTGGCAAGATTAAATTTAAAAGTTGGTTTTACCATTACTTTAGTATCTTGTCCTGAATATTCATGGAATCTTAAAATGATAGATTTTTTATTTTCACTTAACTTAATAGCATCAACAATAACTGGAACGTCACAGTTAAACTTAAATAGCGGTTCTGCAATTTTACCTAAACCTTTTTCTAAGATTAACGGATTATTCAATTCTGTTGCGCTCGGCTCAACCATACCTTCAACAAAGTCACCCTTGTGCGGAAGAATACTATACGTAAAATCGAATTTACCTTGATCAGCATTAGTATCTGGATAAATGCCAGATTTTAAAAGCGACAGTGATAAATTATTTTTCTTGATGCTGTAGCCATACTTCGCATCATTTAGTAAGGCCACACCATAATCGCGCTGTGATAGGTCGGCCCACTTATGACCAACTGTTTCAAACTTAGCCGAATCCCAACTAGTATTATCAGCTGTTGAACGCTTAACATTACCATATTGAATATCATAGCTTGCCTCATTCGCAATTACATTTACTTTAAAATTAGTTCGTAATAATTGCTGATGTTCATGCCAGTCTAAATGTGTTTTAAAATCTATTCTTCGATCATCACGCAAAACCACTTCCTGTGCGATTAAAGAATCACCAAAATGATATTTGAAAACCACTGATTTCTGCAAGGGGCCTTGACTGCCAAGTTCAATTGAGTCTGCTTTTAATTGAATTGCTTTCTCAACATAATCCTTATCAATATTCCAGTTATCGTATTCAAGTGGTCGATCCTCATACACAGTCAATTGGTTACTCGGTTCTCCTAGAACTAAAGCCTGCCGTTGATAACGCAAATCATAGATTTCAGTTATTTGTCCTTGTGGATTCCACGAGATTCGATAGTCATCGTTTTGCAAAGAACCTGTTACTTTTACTGGTGCGGAAACATTGTCGCTTTCGTCATCAGCAATAAAGTAAACATTGATTGCACTTAATGCAGGTACCGTTACCTCTACAATCGCTTGATCATTTAATCTTTGCATTGGTAATATGTTTTGCTTTTCGTCAACAAAATGCCCCTGCTCAGGTTCGTCTATTGTAACGAAATTAGTAACCGTCCAAGCATTAGTATTACGGATATGATATGAATTCCGCTTATTGTCACCAGATGGTATAGCCTGCAACTTTCGATTTAATTCAGCAATCTGATCAAATCCGTTCTGGTACTCAATTTTATTATCATCATATACTTCACTAATTGCTGATCCAGGAAGGATATCATGAAATTGATTACGTAAAACCATTGTCCACAAGCCATTAATCTGTGTCATTGGATAAACAACATCTTGTTGAATCATTGCTTGTGTATAAAGAATTTCTAGATTTCTAAGTGCAAACTCTAACTGTCGATTCTGTTGCTTAACACGTGCTTGCGACGTATAAGTGCCACGATGGAATTCAAGATAGAGTTCACCATTCCAATTTGCCAATGTCAAGTGACTATTTTTAATGTTGTTTCTCAATCTCGTAAAGTAATCGTCTACTCTGGTATTACTGACTCTTGGTAACCCAGGTAATTGATTAATAATTTCAATATTTTCAATCATTTCTTTAGTGGAGCCGCCGCCACCATCGCCATGACCATAAGCGAGTAATAAATCGTTATTATAAATTTTATCAGCATAAACATGATATGTTCCTAAGACTGTATGTGGTGTAATTTCTCCATTATACGTATACATCCATTTTGATGGATCACGATAATTACTTTGATCATCTGTTGTTGTAATAAAATGAGTTAAAACTTTACTGCCATCAATTCCTTCCCAAATAAAAGTATCATGTGGCATACGATTTGTATCGTTCCAACTAATCTTGGTTGTCATAAAATTTTTAATATTAAATCCGCGCATAATTTGTGGCAATGACCATGAGTAGCCAAACACATCTGGAAGCCATAACACTGTTTGTTTTGAATTGAATTCGTTCTCGAAAAATTGCGTTCCATAGAGAAACTGTCTTGTTAATGCCTCTCCAGAAGGAATATTGGTGTCAGGTTCAAGCCATGTACCACCATCGGCTTCCCAACGCCCCTCCTTGACCCTTTGTTTAATCTGAGCATAAATATCTGGATAATCTTCTTTAACAAATTCGTAGACCTGTGGCGTACTATGAAAGAATTTATAATCTGGGTACATCTTCATTAACTGCAATACTGTTGTAAAAGAACGAACAGTTTTCTCACGTGTATGTCTTAAACGCCATAACCAAGCAACATCAATGTGAGTGTGACCAACCGCCGATATTTGGAAATCCTTTTTCTGATGAGGGTGCGTCTTGATAAACGTCTTAATGCTTTCCAAAACAAATTGGCAATCCTGCGTCAATTGTGAATTTGAGATGTCTTCCCAGAAGAATTGTGCAAAGGCGGCATCGATCAATTTTATATAATCATACTTAAGTGGTTCGTCGTCATCTAGTTCTTCAATTGTTTGGGCTATAAGCTTTAAATAAGCATAACAGTCTCTAACTGTATCGTTTAAAATACCATTACTGACTTTTTTAAGATTATAGTGCTGAATTTGTTGTGGTCCTCCGCCTTCGAGTCCTGACCATAACATTATTTTTATCTCTAGTTTTTGGCTTTTGAATTTATCATTAAAAAAAGCATCTTGATGATTTGAATCAATCGCTTGAAACGGTTCATCATTGACAAACATTAGACTTTCAAAACCTGAATTATTACCGCCGCCAGTTCTCCCTAAATCTAAATGTAAAACAAATCTTTGATTTGGTTTCAATGCAGGAATTGATATCGTGAATTTCAACCAATAATACGAATCTCGACCTTGCCACGCATCGTTCAAACTTATTCTTTGCCAATTGGCATTACTAGGAACCCTTCTATGATCTTCGCGATCATCCTGCCAAAACCAAAGTGGTTCGATTGGTTGTAAATTTGCGTACACGTGTTGTTGTAAATAGTGTAATTGTTGTTGAATTTTTTGACTATTATACATTTATTTTCCCCCTCTACTTTAGGGCACCGCCAAAACTGAATCCTTTTGACATATAAGCTTGTGAAAAGGCATATAGTACGACTACGGGTAAAGTATATAAAACTGAGAATGCCGCTAAGTGACCGTAATTTACCAAACCATTATTGCCAAAGAATTGAAAAATAGTAACAGAAGCTGGAAGCTTTTCCGGTGAACTTATTAAAATAAATGGTACAAAGAAATTACCCCAACTACCAGTAAATGTGAAGATACCAACCGTAAAAATTCCCGGAAGCATCAATGGCGTAACAACTTTTCTAATTCCTTGTCCAACTGTTGCACCATCCATCCAAGCAGATTCTTCTAAATCTATTGGCACTGAATCCATGAAATTCTTCATCATCCAAATGCCATATGGAAGACTAGTTGAAATTAAAAAAATTGTAGTTGCTATTAATGAATTTTGAAATTTCAAATATAGAAACATCTGATAAACAGGAACAATTACGGCAGTCATTGGTAATGAAGTAAGGAAAAGAATAGTCAACATAAATGGGCGTTTAAATGGTAGTCGATATCGTGAAAGTGGATAAGCAGCAAGCACACAAATCAAAACCACAAAAATTGCTTGAAATCCCGACATTAACAACCCAATACCAAAAGAACGCAGAATTGATTTATCAGATATAACTGCTTTAAAATTATCCAATGTTAATCTTGACGGCATCTGAATGGATTGAATAGCATGTGGATCAACAGACGAAAAGAGCATCCATAACAAGGGAACTAAAAATAAAACTGCGATAATTCCTAAAACTATATACTGTGCAATTTTAATTGAATTTTTTTGTCTCATAGTTATACTCCCCTATACTTTTACTTTCAATACTTTCATGTATAACAAACTTGCCACGGCACCAATAACTAAAAGGACAAGTGAAATCGCTGTACCGTATCCCAATTGATAGCTGACAAAAGCTTGCTTATACATAAATACAGGTAAGGTAGAGGTTGCATTACCAGGGCCACCACCAGTCATTGTATAAATCAAGGTGAACACGCCCAAAGTTTGCAGAGTTACTAACATAATATTAGTTGCGATTGTTCCACGCACCATTGGAATTGTAATTCTAGTCGTAATTTGCCATCTACTGGCGCCATCAATTACTGCAGCCTCTTCAATTTCGGCAGGAATATCATCTAAAGCAGTCTGAAAGACCATCATTGAGAACGCAGTACCTCGCCAAATATTAGCAATAACAACACTAATCATTGGAAACGAATAAAGCCACGCAATCGGTTTTATATTAAGAAGTGAAACCAGTATTTTATTTAAAGTACCACCATCACTTAAAAACGCTACCCAACAAAATGAAACAACAACTTCTGGTGTTACCCAAGCCGCGATAATAATCAAGCCAACAACTCGTCTAAAAGTTTTATTTTTTCCCCGCATTAACAGTGCAATTAGGAAGCCAAAGAAGCATTGACCAATAACTGCGGAGAAAACAACAAAGATAATGGTCTTCCATATTGAATTAGCTAATTCAGGATCTTTGAACATTGTCACAAAATTCTGAAAACCAACAAACTTTAAATTTGCTGCTGCATCACCGGTTAAAGATAAATTAGTAAAGGAAAAAATGACAGTTAAAACCATAGGTGTGATGAAGAAAACCAGTAAAAGTAAAACACCTGGAGCTAATAGTCCAAACGTTCTTTTAATTTGATTTCGCTTTTTTGAACGATTAGGAATGCGTCCAATTGTTTCGCTACTATTCATATTACTCACTCTCCTAAAATTAAAGGTCGAAGTTACCTTCGACCTTCTGGGCATCCACTATTTTTGAGTTTCTGTATTTTCTTTACCAACAATGCCTTGAACATCAGTTGTATATTTAGCAGACGCTTCTTTTGGAGTTTTACTTGCAGTAGCAACAGCTTCTACCATTTGCTGAATTGCAATAGAAACTTTCGGATACAAGTCACTCTTAGGTCGGAAATAAGCATTCTGTAACGCAGTCGTTGCTGTCTTAATAAATGGCTTCTTAAGGTATTCTGAATCCTTAGCGACATCATTACGCACCGTCAGTGTTCCTTCATACAAGGCACGTTTTAAGCACATTTCTTTTGTATTCATTGCTTTTAACACTTTAAAAGCAGCCTTATGATTTTTAGAATTCTTCGGCATTGCCCAAGTCCAACCACCTGACATCGTTACATAACCAGGCTTTTTACCATCTTGTGTTGGCATCAAATTAAAGTTAAGAACTTTTTCAACATTGTCAAGTGGTGCAGCACCGCCTTTGACCCAGTTACCTGTATTCCAGTTACCGTCCATACCGAGACCTGCTTGATTATTTGGCAGTTTATCTTGATAAATCACTGAACCAAAGTTTGCACTCATTGCCACAGATAATGAAGGTCCAACTTTTTTCTTATTCATGATCGTATCAATAAATTCTAGAGATGATTCAATTCCTTTTGAATCAACATTCCATTTTTTCGTTTTTTCGTTGTAAAGTGATTCGCCCGTTCCGTAAAGCAATTGTTCAAATGTTTGCATTGCTACAGATTCGCCACCATTGGTAGCCGATACACTTGCAGCAAATGGAATTACATCAGGTTGAGTCTTTTTAATCTTAACGGCTGCATCAATAATATCCTGCCAATTCTTTGGTGCCCAGTCCTCTGAATATCCGGCCTTTTTAATGACTGCTAAATTAGTCCAAATACCCCGTGAATCTGTCGTTCCAGGAATGCCATATTGCTTACCATCTGATCCTTGCCCACCTGACTTTAAGGCCTCAGTGAAGTTACTCCATTCATCCCAATCGTTTAAATAACTATCAAGTGGTTCAAGGTAACCGGCCTTAGCGTCTGATGGCAAGATAAAGGAATCCTCATTAACAATATCAGGTGTTGTTTCGGAAGATTTCATTGCTAAGTCAAGTTTAGAGAAGTAATCACCTTCTGTAGCTTTGATAGGATCAAGCTTTACTTTAATCCCAGGGTTTTTCTTTTCAAAATCTGCAATCCATTTATCAGTGTATAAACGTTCCATACTGTCGTTTTTACCTGTATAACGCCATGCAATTTTGACAGTCGTTGTCTTATCTTTTTTATCTGACGCACTTTTATTACCACAACCCGCTAGTAATAATACTGATGCTATTGAAATAGAAGTAATTGCAAGAATTCTTTTAGTTATACCCAATTTCATAATAATCCTCCTCAGATTTATGCCTGACCAAAATTAAAATATAATTCCCCTTATTACTCAAATGACTTATAATGTATGCATTACATTAAATACACTCCTTTTGGACTTAGATTGCTCTTTGTATTACAATTGAATAATATCATATATATAGGCAATGTAAATGCTTTCAAAGACAATTATCGATTATTTATATCATATGATATGTTTTTTATAACATTTGAAAAGAGGATATTATGCCTTACAACAATCACGAACCCTTGTACATGCAAATTTATTTAGAATTAAAAAGACGAATTAATCAGGGTATCTATCCAATTGGTACAATGATCCCGATTGAAAAAAATCTTATCGTTGAATTCAACGTCAGTCGAATTACAATTCAAAAAGCCATCAAGTTATTAGTTGACGATAATCTCGTTGAAAGGAAATCGGGAGTTGGCACTTTTGTCCTTCATATTGAAAAAGAAGTTGCGGCAAATAAAACTATCGGACTAATTATTCCAGGTTTATTGCCCAGCTTCGGCGAAAACTTGCTCAGTTCAATTGAGGCAGAGTGTACAAAGCAAGGGTATTATTTATTGCTAAAAATTTCTCACGAAAGTCAAACGTTGGAAAAGGCTTGTACGCAGGAACTTCTTGATTTTCCTGTTGATGGGTTACTTATCGAACCTGTTCAAAAGAAATTTTATAACCCACTGTTAATCAAAAAGATATTATCTGGATTTCCCATTGTCGTTTTAGACAAAGAGTTGGCTGGAATTGACAGTTTATTTGTTAGTACCGATCATTACGACGGCGCATTAAAATCAGCAAATTATCTCTTACAACATCGACAACACAATATTGGGATAATTACATATCGAAGCATTACTAATTCATCTCTAGAAAAAAGAATCAATGCATTTAGAGAAGCTTATGCAAATGACTCGATAAGTCTTACGGATTCCAACATTGCACGAGTAGTGGATAGTTATTATTTAAATCCAGATATCTCGACTGGGAGTAATTCTGACGTTGCAAATATCAAACGCTATATTTTGAAGAAGAAGCCCACATGTCTAGTTGTTTTAGATAGTTACCTTGGTATGCTAACTAAAAAAGCCATCGATGATCTTGGCCTAAAAATTCCACAAGATATTTCATTATTTGGTTTTGACTCAAATAAAATCGAAAACTATGCGCCAGAATACACATTTCTTTCTCAGAGTGAACAAGAACTTGGAAAAGAGAGTGTTTCATTACTCATAGAATCTTTAAATCAAACTGTCAAGCAGAAGAGAATTTTGATACCTGCTAATATCCAGGAATGTCACTCAGTATCTTTCTTATAATGCATAGAGAAGAATATTTCTGGTATAAAAAAAGACATTTCAAACGTGAAATGTCTTTTTATGCGTACTTATTAAAGTAATGAGCCTAATCTAGTAATTTCTGCAGGCGGGCAATTCGTTCATCTAGTGGTGGATGACTCAGCCAAAGTTTGTCGAAAAAGCCAACTTGATGATCCTTGCCAGTAACTGGCGCACTGATATACAGCGCCGCGGCGGCGCGATTAACGTGCTTCATGGGCACATCATCTTGCTTTAATTCCTCGAGAGCATCAATTAAGCCTTGGGGATTGCGAGTCAATTCAGCCGCTGAAACATCAGCCAATGACTCACGTTGCCGACTAACGGCGAATTGCAAAGCACGGGCCATGGGAACACCGACAATCATGATCACTAAACCGGCCAACATCAAGGCCAACGCCAAAACGGCGGCATTTTTACCATCATCGTCATCATCACGACGACGGCCAGAACCGGTATAAAGCATCAATTGACCAGCGCGCAGCAGACCCACACCAGTCCCACTGATCACCGCTGTAATACCAGTGGCAATCGTCGAGACGCGCACATCATAATTACGAATATGACTGGCCTCATGGGCAATCACGCCTTTAATCATCGCGCGATTCATATGATCCAGCAGTCCTGTTGTCACCGCGATTTGGCCATGAGCCGGATCACGTCCCGTGGCAAAAGCATTCTGAGTCTCATCTTGAATCAAATAAATCTTCGGCATGGGAATTTCAGCCAATTGAGCAACCTCGCTGACAATATTCTCCAATTGCGGATTTTCACCAGGCTGTAACTCATTGGCATGACTAATATTCATTAAAAATTTCGCCGAATAAAAATAATTAAAAATCAAATAAGCACTGGCGCCGATCAGGAACCACAAGGCCACTTGCCACCAAGTATTCCCAGCAAATAGATAACCCAGAGCAGCGCCAATACCCACTAATAAAACTAAAGCGGCGATCATTAACTCGACCGTGCGCTTTTTATTTTGGTCAATTTCTTGTAATAACGACATTACGCTCGACCAACCTTCTGTTAAAATTCAACTTTTGGAACGGCCTTACTCGCTTCAGGCACTGTTAAGAATGGCTTCTTCTCAGCGTGCAACATGCCGGCAATAATTGAGTTAGGGAACATTTGAATCACATTGTTGAAAGCCTTCGCCGAATTATTGTACAGTTGTCGACTAGCAGCCACCTGATTTTCTGTGTTGGTCAATTCTTCTTGTAATTGCGAGAAGTTTTGATTGGCTTTCAAATCAGGGTAATTTTCAGTCAACATCATTAACCGATCCATGGGAATCAAACTATTCTGTTGGAAACGCGCCGCCACATCTTTTTGCGCTTGGGCAGCTTGGTTAGCGTTGTTAACATCATCAGCCGCCTGTTCCAACTTAGCCAAATCCTGCTGACCATGATCAACATTGGCATTACGCGCCGCCACCACATTCTGCAGCGTCTCACGTTCATGCTTGGCGTAACCCTTGACCGTTGACACCAAATTAGGAATCAAATCGCCACGACGTTGTAGTTGGACGTCGATTTGACTTAACTTCTCTTCCGTATCATTGCCGAAACGCACAATTTTCCGTTGAATGCCAATGCCCCACAACACCAGTAACAAGACCACAACTAAAATAATGATCAATACCATCTTCAACAGCTCGCTTTCCTGACTAAAATCAGTTTATTTAGCTTGATTGTAGCACACTGACCAGATTTTACCGTTGATTATGATTAGCCTTTATTCCCACAGAAAATAAAAAAGCTTGCCTTCAAAAATGAAGACAAACTGGCGATTCAAATTAGAATAATTTAATGGGATCAGCATACGGCAATTGTAAGCTATTGGCTACTGCTTCAGCCGTAACTTGGCCGGCATAAGTATTCAGGCCAGACAGAATTGTTGGATTAGCTTGCGCCGCAGCAACAATTCCTGCCTTTGCAATAGTAACTGCATAAGGCGTCGTCACACTAGTTAAAGCATCAGTCGCCGTTTTTGGTACCGCGCCGGGAATATTGGCCACCGCATAATGAACCACACCATGATGCAAGTAAACCGGATCAGCGAAAGTACTGGCATGATCGCTGGTGGCAAAAATACCACCTTGGTCAATGGGAATATCGACTAGCACTGAGCCAGGTTCCATTGACTTGACCATCGCCTCGCTGACTAACTTCGGTGCTTTGGCGCCAGGAATTAACACGGCGCCAATGACAACATCGGCGTGTTTAACCGATTTAGCAATATTAACTGGATTAGAGAATAAGGTCTGAATATGGCCATCGAATAAATTATCAATATTGGCCAAAACTTTCGGATTAATATCGAGCAACGTGACTTGCGCGCCTAAACCAAGGGCTGTTTTGGCGGCGTTTAAACCAACCGTGCCCCCGCCAATGACCGTGACGCGACTCTTACGAATTCCGGGCACACCGCTAAGCAGCACCCCTTTGCCGCCATATTGTTCTTGTAAGAATTGTGCGCCAATTAGAACTGCCATTCGGCCAGCCACTTCGCTCATTGGATTCAAGGCTGGCAAACTACCATCAGCTGCACGCATGGTTTCATAACCCACGGCAGTTACTTTATTTTCCAACAAAGCCTGCGTTAATTGTGGATTTGGTGCTAGATGTAAATAAGTGTACAAAATCAAACCAGGTCGGAAGAAATGATACTCTTCAGGCAGAGGTTCCTTAACTTTGATGACCATGTCACTAGTCCAAGCCGCCGTCGCATCAACAATTTCAGCACCGGCTGCTTGGTAATCGGCGTCAGCATACCCGGCATTCTGCCCAGCATTTGATTCAACGACTACTTCTTGATTTGCTTGGCGCAATTGCTGGACACCAGCAGGCGTCAGGCCAACGCGATTTTCGTTGTTCTTGATCTCTTTGGGAATTCCAATTCTCATGTTAACCACCTCTTAGCTTCTACCATACCACACTTTATGGATGCGCTGTCATCAGACGAAAGTAGGAAAATGCCACAATCACATAATTTTCTCATGAAAAGTCACTACTAAAATTAAAAACTATTAAAACATGAAAGTGACATAGAAACGGAACTTGTTCTGACTCCATTGCGGGCTTGCTGGTTGTGGAACGCTGCCGGCATCGATTTGAATCAATTGAAGACCAAATTGTTTCAAATACGAGCCTTTGTCTAACCACTAAAGCGGCAAGACAAATTTGGCGGCTGACAACCACGCCCTCCATTCCGTCTGGAGTTGAGTTAGTGTACTTCACAATTGATAGTGGTTAAGGCAGTGTTAGCGGGGCTCAGAAATCCAATTCAATCTGTAATAATAGTTGAGTAGCACAAAAATGGTGTGACAACCCTCTTCTCAGTCGCGATTGTCACGCCTACTTTGTTTCACCACAATCTGGTTCGGCCAGCTAGTGGTGATCAGTTTTGTTAGTTTAATCCAGGCAGGGGACCAGCGATTGGCGTCAATGGTGAAATTATTCTTGCCGCTTTAGCGGTTAGAATAAGACTCGTATCTGAGATTGTTGCTGAAAGCAATAAGCTCAGATCGATGTCCACCATGTTCCACGCCCATAAAATCGCTGGGCCCCTGCCGCACTCAACTAAGGAGCGACTAAGCGCTTAAATCAACGTCATGGCATTCCACGCCAAGCAGCCCGGAACAAAGTCAGACACAATTCCGCCTAGAACCCAACAATTTTTATTTAATAAAATCCCATTAAAAAAGCCAGCTCAGCTTTATGAGTTGGCTTTAAATAACAATTATTCAGCTAATGGTTCCAATTTCAGCATTTCATATTGTGATTGATACAACTGGTAGTACAAGCCGTGTTCATGCATCAATTCGTCATGAGTGCCGTGTTCCATAATTTTACCATTGTCGACGTAGAAAATTTGGTCGCAATTTTTAATGGTGGAGAGACGATGGGCGATGATGAATGAGGTTCGGCCTTCAAGTAAGGCCAGCAAGCCTGACTGCAATAATTCTTCAGTCTTGGTATCAATACTTGACGTAGCTTCATCAAGAATCAGGATTCGCGGATCAGCTAACAGCACCCGGGCAAAGGCAACTAATTGCCGTTGACCAGCTGATAACGTACTCCCACGTTCTTCAACCGTCGTCTGATAACCATCCTTTAATTCACTGATGAAATCATCAGCGCGGACAATTTTAGCGGCGGCGACCACTTCTTCATCGGTGGCGTCTAGCTTGCCGTAACGAATGTTATCCATAATCGTCCCGGAGAAAATGAACGTATCCTGCAACATCACACCCATTTGCTTCCGTAACGAGGCTAGAGTAACATCGCGAACGTCATGGCCATCGATCAAAACTTTACCTTCGTTAACATCGTAGAAACGACTGAGTAAATTAATGATGGTTGTTTTACCAGCACCAGTTGGGCCAACTAAAGCCACTGATTGTCCTTGGTCAACACGGAAAGAAACGTCCTTCAAAATATTCTTACCTGGCTCATAACGGAAGTTCACGTGATCGAAAGTCACGTTACCTTCGATTTGTGGCAATGGTTTAGCGCCGTCATGATCTTGAATCTTTGGCACTTCATCCATGGTTTCAAAAATCCGTTCCAAGTAAGCTGTCGCTGTGATCAGTGAGTTGTAGAAGTTACCAATATTAATGACTGGGTTCCAGAAGTTATTAATATAACCAATGAAGGCAATCAAGGTACCAGTACTAACTTGAACGCCAATTTGACGAATCCCGACAAAGTAAATCAAGCACATCGTCAAGACGGCAATATTTTGAACCCCAGGCCACAGCAAGAACTGAATTTTAACGGCGTGCATCCAAGAGCCCCGGTAAGCTTCGTTATCTTCATCGAAAATCCGGAAGTTTTCCTTTTCGCGAGCGAAGGATTGGGTGACCTTGATCCCAGAAATGCTTTCATGAATATAGGCATTCAAGTTGGATTGCTTATTACTGAGAATTTGATAAGCCTTCCGTTGCCGATCTTGAATGAACCAGACCATTAAAACTAAGACTGGAATTAAAATCAAACTGTACCACGTTAACTTGGCGTTAATCGCAAACATGAAGATCAGGGTAATAATCACGTTGAAAATATCAGAAATCAAGTTGACTAAGCCGTTACTCAGCAAGTCACTCAAGGTGTTGATGTAGTTAACTACCCGAATTAAAATTTTGCCATGCGGGCGACTGTCAAAATAGGAGAAGGATAATTTCTGCAGATGCTGGAAAATATCCAAACGCATATCCTTCAGCACATCTTGACCTAATTCGGTAATGGCGTAAATCCGATAACGTAAACACCAACCGATGAAGAATAGCGAGAGCGTGAAAAGGCCGCCCATGATCCAAAGATCGCGATAATTCTTCTGCGGAATAATGGTATCAATCGTAATTTTGGTGAAGTACGGGCCTAACATCCCGGCGACGTTCGCCAAAATAATCACGATTAAAATTAAATAAATTCGTTTCATGTAAGGCTTGAGATATTGAGCCAAACGTTGATAGTCGTGCCAATTAAACTGTTTGGTTAATTCTTCATCCTGATTAGACTGATTGCGGGCCAATTTGCTCCCCCTTTTCTAAACCTAATTGCTTCTGGAAGACATCGTAGTATTTGCCGTGTTGGGCCATTAATTGATCGTGGGTGCCATGTTCAACGACGTGGCCTTTCTCCATTAACATGATCAAATCAGCTTCACGGACTGATGAAATTCGGTTGGCAATAATAAAGGTTGTTTTTTTAGTCGTCATTTTAGCTAACTCTTGTTGAATCTTCGTTTCGGTTTCCATATCAACGGCCGAAGTCGTATCGTCCAAAATCAGAATTGAAGGATCTTTCGCCAAAGCACGAGCCAACGAAATCCGTTGTTTCTGACCACCAGACAAGCCAACACCCCGTTCACCAACGACCGTGTCATAGCCATCTGGCATTTTCACGATAAAACTATCGGCATCAGCAATCCGCGCCATTGATTGAACGTATTGCTGATCCAAATTAGGCCGGCCGAATGAAATGTTGTCGGCAATTGTGTTAGAAAACAGGAACACATCCTGCATAACCATCGAAATATTGTCCCGTAATTGCCGAATTGGGTAATCACGCGCATTTTTGTCGTCAATCAGCACTTTGCCACTGGTTGGGTCGTAGAAACGGCCGATCAAGTTAACCAAAGTTGTTTTACCCGAGCCAGTCTCACCAATAATGCCGACAGTTTGCCCTGGTTCAGCCGTGAAATTAATATCCGTTAAAACGGCATGTTCCGGATCATCTTCGAAATGGAAATTGACATGATCGAAAATAACTTTACCCTTAACCCGTAACTGATCTTGGGCATTGCGCACTTCAATTTTTGGTTTAGCGGATAACATTTGGCGAATCTTGACACAAGAAGCCAAGAAACGTTCGACGTCGTTGATCAACCAACCACTCATCCGCATTGGTTGATTCAGCATCCAAAGATAACCATTGAAGACCACCAAATCACCTAAAGTCATTTCGCCCTTGATCACTAAGTAGCCACCAAAAACGAGGGCAATGACTGACAAGCTATTTGCCACACCATCCTGCCAAGGCAAGAAGCGTTTTGAAACATTAGCGGCATCCATATTGCGTTGTTTGTAATCTTCGTTGAATTTGTTGAATTTCTGAATTTCGAAATCTTCGCGAACAAAAGCTTTAACAACCCGGTTACCACTGATGTTCTCTTCCACCATGGAATTCAGACGAGCAAAACTTTGCCGAATTTCAAAAAACACTGGATGTTGCGCTGACGCCATTTTCTGCGTCAAAATATAAATAAGTGGGGTCACTGCAACTAAAGCCAAGGTCAATTTCCAATTGATCATGCTCATGACCACAATCGAAACTACAAAGTAAAAGACACACTCCAAGACTTGGTAACTAACCCAAGAAACAAAGTGGCGAATCGCATCGGTATCCCCAGTCATCCGCGTCATAATATCCCCGACCCGGGTGTGATTAAAGAAATCAAAGTCCAACTCTTGCAGCTTACGATACATGTCTTCGCGCAGATCAAATAACGTATTTTGGCCGGTTTGTTCGAATAATATCTGATAAATATAACGCGTCACCGTCCGGACCAACGTCACAATAATCATGATCAACAACAATGGCACTAGTAAGCGTCCTTGATGATTGTCAATGACCTTATCGACAATTTGCCCCATCAAATATGGATTGACCAGAATCAAAGCGGTACTAATTAGAAAGAAAAATGTTGCAATCACTAATTTTTTACGATTAGCTTTGACATACTGCCAAATCCACTGAAAGTTGTTCATTTGTAAGAAGCCTCCAATCTTCAAGTGTCTATTATGGGGGTTTTGAACTAGATTTAAATGGTAATTACTCGTAAAATGAATGTATTATCTTAACATTACCGAAATCGCTTTAGTCATGATTTTAGCAGTAATGAAAAGGAATACAGAATTGGTTAGTTTTTCTGAAAATAGTGCTTAATTTGACATTGGATTAGTGCCTGGCGCTCCTTAGTTGAGAACGGCAGGGGCCCAGCGATTTTATGGGCGTGGAACGCTGTGGCCGTCGATTGAAGCCAATTCAAAAACCGAATTGTCTCCAATACGAGGCTTTGACTAGCTGCTAAAGCAGCAAGACAAATTTCACAGCTGACGCCAATCGCTGGTCCCCTGCCTGGATTAAACTGATAAATCTGAGCACCACTATTTAGCTGGACCAGATTATGATGATACAAAAGCAACGTGACAATCTCTACTGATAATCAAGTTATCAGACTGCCTCTTTTATTATTTGATTATTATGACTGCTTTAATTGAACCAATGAATCTCGCTAATATCGCCTTAATGACTAACAAGGATGAAGTGCTCCACCTCGACTCCAGACGGAATGGAGGGCGTGGTTGCCAGCCGCCAAATTTGTCTTGCTGCTTTAGCAGTTAGACAAAGGGTTGTATTTAAGATTGTTGCGGAGCAATAAGCTTAAATCAATCCCGGCCGCGTTCCGCAACCAAAAAGCCCGCAATGGAGTCAACCACAATTCTGCCCAAAACCTTTTTCTAATTCAAATTACTCATTTCTAACATTTAAGGAGTTCAATTATTTATTATGAGTTATGCTGATGCCCGCACCTTTAATCCCGACGTTCTTTATATGTTTGACACTTGGAATAAAGTCCAATCTGCTCACGAAATTCACAGCCATGATTTTCTAGAAATCAGTATTTTGCTGGAGGGCCAATCCCATTATTTCGTCGATAATCATTGGACCGAAATTCATGCTGGTGAGATTTTACTGTTTAATCCCCAAGTTCGCCACGGTGAATGTCAGAAAGTTGGCACTTATTCGCACCAATTGCACATTGGCATCAAGAATATTTCGTTGCACGGTTTGCCACGGAACTTTTTGCCGACTAAAAAATCCCAATTGGAGATTGGCGAATATCAATATAAAATCATTGATAAAGCGTGGCAATTAGTTGGCGAGCTGGATCAGCAAGATGATGGCTACCAGTTGATCAGTAAGGGCATCATCATCGAAATTCTCGTTTCGATTTTGCGCGGTTTAACAATTCGTCAGGACAACTACATCAAGCCATTCCTCTCCAAAACTGAGAAAAAGCAGAATCATTTGGTGGAGAATGTCATCTATTTTTTGGAGAATCATTACGCCGAAGATATTACTTTGGAGGAACTAGCCCAGGACAATTATGTCAGCCCCGCTTATTTATCGCGGATTTTCAAGGAAGCAACTGACATGAGTCCCATCAATTACCTCATTCAAATTCGGCTGAAGAACGCCCACGCCCTGCTTAAAAATGAAGACACTACAGTTAAAGAAATCGCTTCGGCAGTCGGCTATGAAGACGCCTATCATTTCAGCAAGTTATTTAAGAAATACTACGGCGTTTCCCCTTCACAAATCGAAGACAAATAAGCCAGCCAACCACTTTTATTTTTAAGTTTATTCGCTAAAAAACGGTGCGTTCACTTATCACGAAAATTTTTGTTAGAATAACAATAAGACTTACTGGAGTGATCTTATGGCAAACATTTTAGAACGACCGCTAATTACTATCACAAATATTATTTGGAGCTTTGACCGTGCGACTCAACAAATTCAAGTTTTGTTGGTCAAACGTGCTCATGCTCCTTTCAAAGACAGTTGGGCCTTGCCCGAAACTTTCATGCGCGCCAACGAAAGTGCTGATGAGGCCACATTACGACTAATTAAAGAAAAAATTGGCCTAACACTCACCGAATTTCACACCGAACAATTGGCCACTTTTACTGACCGACGACGGACAACTGATGAGCGCGCCTTATCACTGGCCTACATGACTTTTCTTCCGGAAATGAGCCCTTTACAGGCTGGCTATGGCGCCACCGATGCCCGTTGGTTCACTTTTGGTTTTTTGAAGAAAACCTATCAGCTTAGTAATCAACAACTCCATTTTCAAACCACCAACGCTACTGCTGACCAATATTATCAAAAATTACCTGCCACCAAGTCTGCTGAGCAACTGGCTTTTGATCATCAATGGATTTTAACCGTGGCTTGTCAACGAATCTTGAATAAATTGGACTATCAGCCCAACATTTTGATGATTCTCGGCGCCAGTTTTACGCTACGTGAGGCGCGCACTATTTACGCTATCTTCCGCAAGACTACTTTGAACGCAATTGATAATTCCAATTTTAAAAAAACCCATCAGCATTTATTTCTTGAGGCTGGCACCACTAGTCAATTGCGCGTCGGTCGTCCAGCGCGGCTCTATCGCTTGAAACCACAGAATTGATTGCTAACCTTAAAGCATTAAAAAATATAATGAAGTTTTGAAAAGAACTGGTTCTGACTCCATTGCGGGCTGCTTGGCGTGGAACGCTGCCGGCGTTGATTTGAGCTTATTGCTCCGCAACAATCTCAAATGCAAGCCTTGTTCTAAGTGGCCCAGCCACTAAGAACAATTTGGCGGCTGACGCCAAGATCCCTCCATTCCGTCTGGAGTTGAGTTAGTGCAGTTCACATTTGTTAGTTCTTAAGTGGTAGTGGGATTCAGTAACTCAATTCAATCAGTAATAATAGTTGAACAGCACAAAAATCGGTGGGACAACTCTATTTTTCAGTAGAGATTGTCCCACCATTTTTTTGTAGCACCACAATCTGGTCCGGCTAAATAGTAGTGCTGAGTTCTGTTAGTTTTATCAGGTGGGTGCTGGGCGATTGGCGTCAGCTGTGAAATTATTCTTAGCGATTTATCGCTTAGAATAAGCCTCGAATTTGAAACAATTTGGTTTGTAATTGGTTCAAATCGACGGCCACAGCGTTCCACGCCCTCTAAATCGCCCAGCACCCACCCACCTTCTCCAATTGGGGAATTCTTGGCACAACTTCGATTGTCACTGCAACATTTCTCCGTGAAACTTACTGACTTTATGCTATGCGCGTAACTTGTATTCACAAATTGATTGCGTTATGGTATTGCTTGAATATAAAAGTACTTTTTACTTTTTTGTCTAGACAGGTCTGTTAATAAGGCAACGATGTCTAGATATGTTTAAGTACTTTTTACTTTAATAAAGTTAACTAAATATTTTGCATTGCTCCTTAAACAAATGGCGATGCTAAGAAGAAGTGAGACAAAATGAAGAAAGTTTTGATTATCGGTGCTGGACTGGCCGGTTGTTATTTGGCGGCCCGTTTACAAAATGATTGCGAGGTCACCATTATTACCAAGGGTGAGCGAGCTGAGAGCGACTCGATGTTGGCTCAAGGTGGCATTGCGGCGGCCTTGGACCCTGGTGATTCGCCACGCCAACATGCCCAGGACACTTTGGCAGCGGGACAATATCATAATTCGATTGCGGCTGTTGAGCAATTAGTGACGGCTGGTCCTGAGTTGTTGGCCCAGTTGATTCGTCAAGGAATGCAATTCGATCATGACGAGCAGGGCCAGTTAGATTTCGGGCTAGAGGGCGCTCATAGTTATCATCGGATTTTACATGCTGATGGCGATCAAACTGGCGCTGCTTTAACTAGCTTCGTCCAACAGCAATTGAACAACGTCACTTGGTTGACGCAAACAAATGTGCTGCAACTGGTCGTCGAGCACCACCGTTGTCGTGGTGTTTTGGTGCGTAAAACTGGGCAAGCAACCACCACCATAATCAATGGTGATGCCGTCATTCTTGCCACTGGTGGCTTAGGCAATCTTTATCCATACACAACCAATGATGACACCGTCACTGGCGATGGTTTTGCCTTGGCGATGCGGGCCAAAGTGGCGCTGGCTGATATGGCTTACGTGCAATTTCATCCCACGTTGTTGATGATTGACCACCAATGCTATGGCCTGATCACCGAAGCCATTCGCGGTGCCGGAGCGCGTCTAGTCGATGAAAATAACCAACGCATTATGGCGACGGTCCCCCATCACGACTTGGCGCCGCGCGATGTGGTCGCCCGCCAGTTAACCAAATGGCAAGCTGCTGGTCATCAATTATTCCTAGATATTAGTGACGTGCCAAATTTTGAACAACATTTTATTGGTGTGACTGCTAATTTAGACCACCATCACATCCCCTTCCGCGAAACTAATCGCATTCCTGTGCAACCAGGGGCCCACTTTATGATGGGCGGTTTGCGAGCGGATTTAAATGGTCAAACCTCGCTGCCCGGACTATTTGCCATTGGTGAAGTTGCTTGTAACGGCGTTCATGGCGCCAACCGCTTAGCCAGCAACTCCTTGCTCGACTGCCTTGTCAGTGCTGCCAAGGCTGGCGAAACCATTACCCAAACGACGCCATTAACTGCAACTAATTTAACAACTACCGACGCCCTGACCAGCGAACAATCAAGACCGATGGCAGTGAACCTGCCAAGTTTAGCCGAACTACAGCAGCAAGCCTGGGCCAACATCGGAATTGTGCGCCAACCCGCAAAATTACAAGCCTTCATTAACTGGTTAGCGCAATATCATTTGGCCGAATTAGTGCCCGCGCAATTAACCGACGCGCAATTGACGATTGTTAATTTGGGCCTCTGTGCCGAATTAATCGCCAAAGCAGCTTTAGCGGAGCCACAAAACCTTGGTGCTAATTATCTTGTAAAGGAGTCCTAATCATGAACCCATTATTACTACGCACGGCTTTGACTAGCTTTCTCCAAGAAGACCTTGGTTTTGGTGACGCCAGTGCCCAGCTTTTTGCCGGTCAAACCGTGACAGGCCATTTCCTCGCTAAAACCACTGGCATTCTTTGCGGACAACAAATTCCCCAAATTGTTTATGATTTATTAGGCACTGCGCACTATGAAGCGGTTGTCCCTGACGGTCAAGCGATCAAAGTTGGTGAAATCTACGGCCGCGTTCAAGGCGATGCGGCGACAATTTTGGCTGGTGAACGGCTGATTTTAAATTTGCTGCAACGGATGTCCGGGATTGCTAGCGCCACTCAGCGAGCAGTAACCCTGCTGGCCGACCCGACCATTAAAATCACCGACACTCGCAAAACCGTCCCCGGCTTGCGATTGTTCGACAAGTACGCCGTTCATTGCGGTGGCGGTGCCAATCATCGTTTTGGCCTGGACCAAGGCATGATGCTCAAGGACAATCATCTTGCTGCAGCTGGTGGCGTCATGGCCGCGTTGAAAAAAGCGCAAGCCAGCGCTGGTCCCCTAATGCAAATTGAAGTCGAAGTGGAAACGAAGGCACAATTATTAGCGGCCATCGAGCAACAGGCGCGTGTGATCATGTTCGATAATCAAACGCCAACGACGATTAAAGCGTGGCAAAAATTGGTGCCCGCAACGACTCAAACTGAAGCTTCCGGCGGCATTACTTGGGACAACTTAGCAACGTATCGTCATTGTGGCGTGAATTTTATTTCCATGGGCGTTTTAACCAACAACGTGCAACCGTTAGATCTCAGTTTCAATCTTGAAGGAGTGACGAAAGCATGATTCTCACTAGTTTAAAAGATAAAGTCGCTTTTAATCGTTATTACGACGAACCAGCGGCTGATCAAATTGCTCGAATTACCCGGATCAAAAAAGATTTTGGCGACGATTTACTGTTAGTCGCCCACCATTATCAAAAAGATGAGGTCATGCAATTTGCCGACGCCCGTGGTGATTCATTGAAGCTGGCTCAAATTGCGGCCAATACCCATCAAGCTAAAAAAATTATTTTTTGCGGTGTACATTTTATGGCCGAAACGGCGGACATTCTCACCAGTGATCAACAAAGTGTGGTTTTACCTGACCCAATGGCTGGTTGTTCCATGGCTGACATGGCCAATTCCTTCCAGCTGACCCAAGCCTGGGCCAAATTGACTGCCGAATTTGGCGACGATATTTTACCAATCACTTACGTCAATTCAACCGCCGCGATTAAATCGTTTGTTGGCGACCATGGCGGCGTAGTCGTCACCTCCAGCAACGCTAAAAACATCGTTAGTTGGGCATTACATCGGGCTAAACGACTATTATTCTTGCCAGATCAACATTTAGGCCGCAATACTGCCCTTGATTTAGGCTTAACCCCGGAAAACATTGGCTTATGGCTGGCTCGTGAGAATCAATTGCAAGCTGAAAATCACCAAGCTTTGCGCGTCATTCTTTGGGACGGCTATTGCTCTGTGCATCAACAATTTAAAGTTGAGCAGATTAACGCCCTCCGTGAAAAGTATCCCGACATCAAAATTATTGTTCATCCTGAGTGTGCTCACGAAGTCGTTGCGGCGGCTGATGAAGAAGGTTCCACGGCCGCAATTATCAACTATGTCAAACAAGCCCCAGCTGGCGCCCGCATTGCGATTGGCACCGACAACAATTTGGTTGGTCGCTTGATTCATCAATACCCCGACAAGCAGCTAATGTTCCTCAATCCCTTTTCTTGCTCCTGCATTCTGATGAATCGCATCGATTTGCCTCATTTGGCCTGGACCATGGATCAACTAGCTGCGGGGCAACCAGGTAATGTGATCACCGTCGCCCCAGAAATCGCCAGTGGTGCCAAAAAAGCCCTAGACCGCATGTTGCTGCTTAGTTAAAAACTAGTGCCCCTGGTTAAAACAGAACGGTGTCTGACTGCATTCCGGGCTTGCTGGTTGTGGAACGCGGCCGGCATCGATTTGAACCAATTACAGACCAAATTGTTTCAAATACGAGCCTTATACTAAGCGATAAATCGCTAAGTATAATTTGGCGGCTGACAACCACGCCCTCCATTCCGTCTGGAAATGAGTTGGTGCAAACAATTATTGTTAGCATTTGCGGCAATGCAAGTGGGATGGGCTCAACTCAAACTTTACTTGCTATATTCGATAGTGACCAAAAAGCGCCTGAGTCACAGTCTTTAAATTAGCGAAAGAACTTAGAACGTCTAGCTTTACTATTTTGTCTTGATATCAGCCATAACTAAAGTGGAATAAACTAGCTCAAAACGTAGTGGAGGCCGCCGGGGTGTCAGTCGCCAAATTCTTCTTGCCGCTTTAGCGGTTAGAAGAAGACCTGTATTTGAGATTGTTGCGTCAGCAATAAGCTTAAATCAGCGTCGGCAACGTTCCACACCCCGCCGGCCGCAACGGAGTTGTCCACTATTTTGCCCCAAATCAGTTCTGCTTCAATCAACTCGAAAGGAGGAATCTGAATGATTTATTTCGATCATGCTGCTACCACTAAAATGAGCCTGAACGCACTGCAAACGTATCAAGAAGTGGCCGCTCATTTTTTTGCGAACAGTGAAAGTCTCCACCAGGCGGGCAACGCCGCGGGCCAATTGATTCAAGAGGCTCGCCAACAATTGGCCAGTACCTTTCAGCTTAATCCTGAGGGAATTATTTTCACGAGCGGTGGTACTGAAGCTAACGAAGTCGGCATCAAAGCCCTGGCTCGAGGTACGAACAAGCCGGAAATTCTGGTCAGTCCCCTGGAGCATGCTTCGGTCTATCAAGTACTCAATGAATTAGCGACTCGCGACAATTACCAAATCCGCAAGTTGCCAGTTGATCAACACGGTCACATCACTGCCGCTACTTTGGCCGCGGCCATCACGCCAGCGACTGGTTTAATTGTCATTCAAGCAGTTAATCCAATTACTGGCGTGACGCAGGACATCGATGGCCTGCAAGCCGTTGCGGCAACCAAGCAGCGACCACTATTTGTTGATGCCGTCCAAGGAATCGCTAAAATACCGCTGAACTTGCACCAACTAGCTGGTTTTAGCGCTAGTGCTCATAAATTTAACGGTCCTAAAAGCTGCGGCTTCCTTTATTTGGCACCGGATTATCCCGCGACGCCTGAATATCAAAATGTTTTCCAGCAGCAGGGATTCTTACCGGGCACGTTGGATACACCAGGAATTATCAGCATGTTAACCGCCCTCACAGAAAGTCTAGCAGCCATGCCCGCATCGCTGGTGCAATTACAAAAACTGCGCCAACATTTTTACCAGTCTTTGGCGCCTAGTTGTCGGCGAATTGGTGACAATACTGATTACCCGGGAATTTGTGGGCTGCTGCTACCCAAATTAACTGGTCAAGAAGTGGCGACACGTTTAGGCCAGCAAGGTATTTGTCTCTCAACAGTCAGTGCCTGCAGTATTAAAGATCCTCGTCCTGACCCGACACTAACAGCACTGGGCCTAACAACAAGCGAGGCCGAGCGCTACCTGCGAATTTCCTTTGGCCCTGAAAACACCTTGACTGAAGTCGATCAAATGCTGACTGCCTTAACGCCTTATGTTTAAAATCAGCCCAATTTCCCACGAAATTTTTATTTCTCCACGCTGCAAAAAAGAGCCCATCAACTAACATCTCAATGATGCTGCTGACGCGCTCTTTTTTTTGTTTCGATAAAAATGAGTTGAAATGGTACCTCTGCCGCACGTTGATTAACGCTGCTTGCGCACAATTCTAACGGCACTAATGGCAATTAAAGCGGTAATGATTGCCACGCCTAAAACGGTTGCGGCCCATTGCTTGCCAGAATGAATCTCGCTAGTTTGTGGTAACGATTTGTTGGCAACGACTTTGGTTTGTGGCGTGCTCATTGTCGTCGGTTTAGTCGTGACCACCGTTTGTTTCCGGACCACTTTATTCGTAATACCAGATGTGCTCGGCTTTTTGGTCGTAGTCGAGTTATTACTGGTGGTTGGTTTTTTTGGTGGTGTTGGCTTCGTTTCTGGTTTCGTCTTTTCATCAGTTTCTCTGGTGTAATAGAGATCAACTGTTTGAGGATCTTGCTGATAAGTCCCCGTTAACGAGCCACTTTTTTCAGTATCCAAGGTAAAGTCACTGATTTTCGCCGCCGTAGTCAAATCGAACTTATCACCAATCTTCATATCGGTGCCTAATTGTAGCGGCGCCTGAATCGCTTCACCAGTCGCGCTATTCACGAAATTAACGGTGACCTCAGGATGAGCCAACCAATTAACGGCCCGATAAATCATGCCATCGTAAGTAAACTGGACTTTATTAGGATAAGTTATTTGAATAAATGCCGTTCCCGCACCGGCTGGATTGCGCAAATAGCCTTGTTGGCCATACGTTAGATAGCCACTCATTTGATTCGTAAACGGATAAGCTTCCGGTATTTGGTATTGACCGTTGCCTAAATAATTAATGGTCGCCAAGGTATGGCTGGCATTCGTATTAAACGAATAATTAGGCGTGTGGTCAATTTGAACACCATCAGGACCAACTAATTCATTCGCGGTGAAAACTAGTGGCTGCTGCATCACGGCGTTGATTTTATTTAAATTTCGATAGACTTGGCCAACAGCAAAAATCGAAACGGGTTGAGTAATGCCTTTTAACGGGCTGAAATCAGTTAAGCAATTATCAGCCAAGCCAATCTCGTTAACTGGTGTGGCGTGACCGTTATTAGCAATCGTCACCAACCAAGGCCCTAATAAAGCCAATTGCCGATTCGTCAAACCATTCGGATTTTGTTGATAAGTGCCATCCTGACCATTGCCACCGTCCAATTCAATGTAAGAAAGGCGACTGGCATCGGTAACACTCATTAACTCTTGCAATGACGCATCCGTCATCAAGCCCCAATTAGGTGTGCTCAATGACAACTGATCGAAATTGATCTTCGCCAATGGTGAAAAATCATAACTGCTACCAGCTTGGGCCGGCACACTAATTTTCACGGTCAAAAAAATGGCATTTTTACTGGCAAGATTCTGCAGAACTTCCAAACCCTTTAATGAAGTGATTGGTATTGGTGTGGGTTGATAAATGTTCACTAATCCAGTATAGTTCTTGACCACATTAGGCGTCAGCGCGTCAGGCGTCACGCCAAATGCTTTCGCCACCACTGCCGCTAAATTAGCGTCGGCAAATTGCACCGGCGTATCATCAGCCGCCACAGTTGCTGGCGTTGATTTATTCGTTGTCGGATTAGCTGCTGCCGGTGTTGTGGTACTCACCGAATTGGCTGCTTCCGAAGTTGATACTTTTGAAGTCGCTGCTTCTGAAGCGGTGCTGTTCGTCACAGCCGAATCCGCCTGCTGATCAGCACTAGCCTCATTACTAGCTGCCGGTGTCGTCGCCGGCGTTACAGTGTTACTTGGTAGTAGCATGGTTGCTGAGGCTGTATCGGCATCGGTTGCTGCCTTAGCTGTCGTTAATGAACCGCTAAGACTGCCCCAACCTAAAACCACCGCACTGACTAAAGCCAGGCTCACCTTAAATCGTTGCTGTTTATTCTGTGTCGTTTTCAACATTGAGAACTCCCTCTCCCCAACTAGCCGACCTTTCCCCAAAGGTCCGATCTGAACGCTTAAAAGTGTGAATTGATAAGGGTTCAATCACTAGTCTTTATCTTTGAACACCGTTATTTTATGAAGTTTTCGGCCAACAAGCAATTTTTCTGCCAGTAAGTCTGCTAAAACCTAGACAGGTTTTTGTTTAAACAAGTTTTCAAGTAACTAACTCTTGCGCGTTGTTTTTCAATTTTAAAAATGCTATTATTGCAACCATATTTAGCTGTTTTTAGACAGACAAAGAAACGAGGACAATTTTATGTGTACAAGTATTAGTTACTTAGCCAAAAACGACCATGTCTTTCTGGGCCGGACCATGGATTTCGGATTTGAATTAAACGGTCATCCCATCGCAATTCCTCGTCATTATCAATGGCAATCACAACTAGGCGAAACTTATACCTTTAAATATGGCTTCATTGGCATTGGCCGCAAGCTCGACGATTATTTATTTGCCGACGGTGTGAATGAACATGGCTTAGCCGTAGCCGAACTGTATTTTGCCGGCGAAGCTGCTTACGCTGAAGTTGTGCCTGACAAAAAAGGCCAATTAGCCGCGCACGAATTTATTATGTGGGTACTGGGTAATTTAAGCAGTGTTGCTGAAGTTAAGTCAGCTAGCCAAGAAATCACTTTAGTCGACTTACCTAGCAAATTGCTGAAAGTGACCTCACCACTTCATTTCATCATGACTGATGCCACTGGTGCTTGTATTGTGGTCGAACCTGAAGCTGACGGCCTGCATATTATTGACAATCAAGTCGGTGTCATGGCCAACAGTCCTGAATTTCCTTGGCATTTAACGAATTTACGAAATTATTTAGGCTTGGATCCTCACAGTGTCAACCACCGTCAATTAGGCGATGTTGAGCTGCAATCATTTGGCCCCGGTTCAGGCACTTTCGGTTTGCCTGGTGGCTATTCTTCACCAGAGCGATTTGTGCGCGCTGCTTATTTACGCAACACGATTCAAGCAAGCACTGATACTGATGCCAACGTCACGAATTTATTCCGGATTCTTGATAACGTGACGATTCCCAAAGGCGCCAAGCTCCAAACAAATGGTGAAATGGATTACACTCAATACCGCGTCGTGATGGACCTGACCACGAAAACCGTTTATTTCCAACCATACAATAGTCTGCAGCTTTTTGCCGCCCGATTAACTGATGAACTACTTGAGCAAGATCAAGTCACTGAATTTACAGTCAATCCTGGTCTCGGTGCAATTTCATTAAATTAGTTCACGAATAAAATTTTGTTAAGGTGGCCTTGATTATTTTGGAAATTGCTAACTTACCTGGTAATGCTGCTAAATACAGCGTTGCCCAAACTCCACGGCATGCAGCAACTCAGCTTACCGGTAAAAAAATTGGTTTTTTAGGCTCTTCAATTACGATTGGGGCTGGCTCATTAAATGAATCCTTCGTCGATTTTTTAACCGCCGAAGTAGGCATCATCCCGGCAGAATCGGCCATTAGTGGCACCACTTTAGCTGGCCCGGCGAGTGATTCCTACATTGAACGATTACACAGCGACTTTAAAAACGTCACGAGCCTTGATGCTTTCGTTTGCCAGCTCTCAACTAATGACGACCGTCAAGGCAAAGCGGTGGGCCAAATCACTGACGCTTTTGATAGCGGCAGCTTTGATACCACAACTACAACTGGCGCTCTTGAAGAAATCTGCGCCGAGGTAACCGCACGCTATCATTGCCCAATTCTCTGCTACACTTGCCTGCGTGACCCTCAGGAAACTGATTATGCTGCTTTGATTCAACAGCTTTATCGGCTCCAAGCAAAATGGCACTTTCAGATTTTGGATCTTTGGGCCGACGAGCAAGTCAAACAGGCCACTGCCGCACAACCAATGGCAATGATGGATGACGCTCATCCAACTCGCTTTGGTTATCGGGAGATTTGGACGCCGCGGTTTGAAGCAGCACTAACGGCTTTAATGTCCTGATTTGGTCTTATTAATTCAAGACAAGGTTGGCAAGTCTTCCCAATTGAAAACGGCAGGGGCCCAGCGATTTAGAGGGCGTGGAACATGGTGGGCGTTGATTTGAGCTTATTGCTAATGCAACAATCTCAAATACAAGCCTTATTCTAACCGCTAAAGCGGCAAGAATAATTTCACCATTGACGCCAATCGCTGG
>NZ_RHOU01000012.1 GCF_003946645.1 Lapidilactobacillus wuchangensis | reverse complement strand
GACGGAATGGAGGGCGTGGTTGTCAGCCGCCAAATTTGTCTTATTGCTTTAGCAATTAGACAAAGGCTCGTATTTGAGATTGTTGCGCAGCAATAAGCTCAAATCGATGCCGGCAGCGTTCCACAACCAGCAAGCCCGCAATGGAGTCAGAACCAATTCTGTTTCATCGTCTTCACCAGCTTTTAATGGTTTTGAACTTGAATACAGTTCATATCGCTCGTATTCAGCACAAGCGCTCACGTCTTTCCCACCAGTTAACGATTTGACAAAAATAGTCACAATGCTAATCTGGAATAGTTACTTTTAATAACTAAACGAATGAGGCGACGGCAATGACTGATAAAAGAATTTCACGATCATTAATGGTGATGGTATTTGGTACCTTCTTTGGTATTCTCTGTTCGACCTTGATGAACACTGGCCTGCCACAGTTAATGCGTGTTTTTCAAGTCAGCGAAACCCAAGTCCAATGGGTCACTAATGGCTACATGTTAGTCAACGCCTTAATGATTCCAGTAAGTTCTTATTTAATTAAACGCTTCTCTTTCCGACAACTTTATTTATTTTTTACAACGATTTTCCTAATTGGTACGGTTCTGGGGGCAGTTTGTAATCAATTTGTGATGGTGATCATTGCTCGAATGATTCAAGCCGTTGGTTCTGGTATGATGATGCCTTTAGTCAATGTTTTGGCCATTCGTTATGCTGAACCGGAGCGCAAAGGGGCCATCATGGGCATTATTGGTCTGGCGTTTAACTTCTCACCAATTATTGGGCCGACCGTTTCCGGCGTGATTCTCGATTATTTATCTTGGCGCTACTTATTTATTATCATTATTCCTTTCATCATCATTACTTTAGTCGCTTCAATCATTATTCTGCCCAATATTCAGCAAAATGAAGCAACGCCATTCGATTTGCCGGGCCTGATCACCATTAGTTTCGGCTTGTGGTTCTTGTTGATGGGCTTATCCAATATTTCCGTTAATGCGTTCTTCAGTTGGCAAGTTGGTGGTTTTATTTTGGCTGGGCTATTTTTAACCGTGATTTTCTGTCGTAATCAAATTCGAGCTGCCCATCCACTGATCAACTTTCAAGTTTTCCAACACCGGCAATTCGTGATTGCCACGGCGATCAATACTTTAATTGTAGCAACAATGTACGGCAACACGATTTTGCTGCCGCTGTTGGTTCAAACAATTCAACATCGCAGTGCCCTCGTTTCTGGCTTGGTTATTCTGCCTG
This sequence comes from Lapidilactobacillus wuchangensis, assembly GCF_003946645.1. Classification (GTDB taxonomy): domain Bacteria; phylum Bacillota; class Bacilli; order Lactobacillales; family Lactobacillaceae; genus Lapidilactobacillus; species Lapidilactobacillus wuchangensis. The sequence goes on along the minus strand of NZ_RHOU01000012.1, from coordinate 76,218 downwards.
GTGCTTTAGTGACTGGTACCTTGTCGCGCTTAAGTGGTCGTCTGTACGATCGGATTCCGGTTAAGCGGCTAGTTTATACAGGGCTGATCATCGATTGTCTCGGCACGATTTGTCAGGCAATCATCGGTACTAAAAGTTCGCCGGTTGTTTTGGCGACTTTTCAGGCTGTGCGCCAACTGGGTTTGGTTACAATGCTGATTCCTTTGCAAACTCATGCCCTGGGACCGCTGCCTTATGAAATTGTTCCTGATGGCGTGGCCACTTTTAATACGATTCGCCAAATTGCCGCTTCTTTTGGGACCGCGATGATTATTGCCGTGGTCGCAATTGTTAATCAACAAACTCACGGCAACGGCCACTTAGGCATTGAAGCTGGTTTTCTAGTTTGCCTCTCGCTGCTGCTAATCGCCCTCGTAATCGCTGCCCAACTAGCGCAACAACCGCGTAAAACTGTTTCTGCTGCATAGTTTTCCTCAACTGCTACTTTTAAAATAATTCATCAGGGTAATAACGTAAAATACCGAACAATTCATTAAGAATTGTTCGGTATTTTGTCATTAGCAGTGTCAGTTAGCTTTGAAAACCTATTTAACCATCAACAATATTTAACATCGTTACAGTAAAAAGTGATAATCACAACTTCAATATCTAGCTAATAATTAGCCTTCAGAAAACATGTTGCAAAATTTATTTCGACATTTTCCGGCGTTTCCAGCTGAGCAATCCTAAAAGGACGAACCCGATAAAGGCAGGCCAAACAGATGTCTGCTCACCGGCCTGTGGCAAAGTTTCTTTATGCTGCTTTGAAGATCTTGTTGCTGTTTTTTTCGTTATTTTTGTTATCGGTTTTAGTTGGTCCATCTTCGTTACTGGGGTCGGTAATTGACTATTTGATTGACTACTCGATTGACTGCTCGACTGACTGCTTGACTGACTACTTGATTGATCCGAACCCGATGGCTGTTGACTAGGATCAGTTTTAGGCTTGGGTTGAACCGTGACAGTAGCCGTATTGGTGATCACGTAAGGTTGGTCGGCTTGGTAAGAAGTCGGTGCGACCTGATAAGCATACGTTACCGAGAAACTGCCAGCTTTAACGGCAACATTATTTTTCAAAATATGATTGGGGTCATTAACAGTCGTTGTCACCTGATTAACCGTCAGTGGTTGATCAGCATCATCAAGACCCGTGACAAAATTATTAGCGGCAGTCCAATCACTGCCCACCTGCAGCGTGCTATCTTTAACTGTTAAAACATGGCGCAAGGTAATATACACATACGGTGCAAATTGATTGATTGCCGCACTGTAGCCGTCCAGAATATTGGTGACATCCGGATTCTGACTACCATCAGATAGATAATCATAATGAGTTTGTGGCGTATGATCGGCGTTCAATAAGACCGAATAGCCATGGCTTGCAACAGTTTCGGCAATTTTAGTCTGCGTTAAATTAATGACAATCTTCCCGCCAGAATAAAGTTGCGCATTACCAGGATCAGCCGTGCTGAAAAAGTTATGATAGGAAACTTCACGACCAGCATTCGGTAGCAACGCTTGAATATCGGCTGGTACCGCTTGGTATTTCTCACCTAATTTCTGAGCAGTAACAGCTAAATATTGACCAGAAACCACGCCTAACGACTTCGCAAATCTAAATGGAAATGTTTTTGCTGAGCCCGTATTTTTGGCAAAATTAAATCCAGAATAGCCTAGGAAAGCCACGCCAGTAATTTTATTAATATCAGTCTGTTCGGCGGTTAAAGGAATCGAAATTGTATAACTTGAATTTGCTGGGATACTGCCTGTAACACCGAAAGTGCCTAAATCTGACCATTTAAAGTCGGGATGATCACGCATTAGCGACGCATAATCCTGCATAGGGCCATTATTCGGTGAGTAAGTCACCGTCATACTACTAGCGAGCTGATCCGTAAAGGTGGCCGTTGACAGATTAGCCGCTGCCCGAACTTTGGTCGTGGCTGTGGTGCCTTCATAGATTTTGGGCAATGAGAAAAAAACATAGGGTACCTGAGCTTGGTCACTGGTATTCGTGATTGTAAAATGAGCGGTTAGATTAGTGGCGGTCGTATCAATAAGCGCACCACCATTGTTATAATCAGTGCTTTGCGAGGTCGCCAAGCCTTGGCCATTTGTCGCCGTTAAATAAGCTTGATAGCTAATGGGCGTATCAGCAGCTACTGGCGTACCACTAGGATTACCAACAATAGCAGCACCAACCGCATTCGCCGGTTCCGAATCAGCAGCAGCCTGAACGACGGTTGTTGTTAAACTAAGCAGTAGCCATAAACCACCTAAAATGGTCACCCCGATAAATATTAATTGTCTATTCATTTTCATTTGTTGCTGCAACTTATTGGCCTCCCGTGGAAATTCATCAATCACTTATAGTCTTCTGAAAATCATCTAGTAATCACTGTAAATACTAATTGTACTGATTAACATTTAATGATTACTAACTTTAGTTTAGCAGTTGTAGTTTTAAAGTAAATTATTACTTACTATTTAGGAAGTTGCTTATAGACTAAAATAATATTCCGCTGTTAATTATCCATCGTTGCCAAAATCGTCGACCCTGCCGTTGCAACTGTAATCACAGTCCCATTATTAGCGAACTCTAAACGAAAGAAGCTTTACGCCTCTTAACGCCAAAAAATACCGCACAATTCTTGCGAATTGTGCGGTATTTTGTCTTACTTAATATTCAGTTTTAACGACTACACAGCAACCAGCACAGCAGGCCGGTTTAATCGTTTGCTGCTAGCCAGTGGTCAAGCACGCTAATAAATTCATCATGTTGGTCAAGCAAAGCCAAGTGACGACTGTTGGCGAACAAATGCCATTTGGCACCGGGAATATGGTCATAAACCGATTTAGCAATCAATGGCGTGCACAAATCGTCAGTCCCGTTAGTTACTAGAACAGGTACTTTAATTTTGTGCAACTGATCAGTTACTTCGAAATCGCTGATCGTGCCATTTTCAGTAAATTCATTGGGACCTTCAGCAATTAAACTAGCGCGTTTACCATTGGTTGGCCGCCGTAAAGGCTCAGGCGAATTTTCGTCAGGATCATCCCAACAATAACGTTCCATATAACGGTCATTGGCCGCCAAATATTTGGGACCAGTAAAGTCACCGGTCCGTTCTGCTTCAGCAATTGCTTGCCGATCTTCGTAACTCAAATACGAAATTAACCGATGCTGTTCCTTCGTCCAAAGTTTAATTGACGCTGGTGAGCCATCGATCATCACGCTCTTAATGCCTTGCGGATCATAGCTCGTTAAATAAAACATCTCGAGCATGCCGCCCCAAGATTGACCCAACATATGGAGCTGGTCCAAATGTAAATATTGCCGCAACGCAATCAATTCTTCAGCCCAAGTTTCTTTGACATAAACAGCGGGATCTTCCGGCAAAGAAGACTTGCCACAACCGACCTGATCGTACATGATCAACTGTCGGCCAGTTTTGGCATAATCATCCATTAATTCAAAATAATTGTGCGACGAACCCGGGCCGCCATGGATAAGCAACAGTGGTGCTTTGTCAGCGCTGGGTTCACCGACAATGCGATAATACGTTTTAAAGCCATGAAAAGGCATGTAACCTTCTTCAATCTTCATAACAACGGCACTTCCTCAGAAATTCTTTATTTAAGTTCGATTGTACTCCTGAATACCGGCTAGCACAAAACTGCTGAGACTAGTGGAACAGATTAACAGTCCAAGTTCAAAACCGTCACCCCTAGGAAAAGTGTTGAAACAGAATTGGTTCTGACTCCATTGTGGGCTTGCTGGTTGTGGAACGCGGCCGGCATCGATTTGAACCAATTGAAGGCTAAAATTCAAAACCGGTAAAACCTGATGATGGCGTTGAGACAGAATTGAGTCTGACTGCATTCCGGGCTGCTTGTCGTGGAACGCGGCCGGCGTTGATTTGAGCTTATTGCTGCGCAACAATCTCAAATGCAAGCCTTATCGTAAGTGCTAAAGCACTAACGATAATTTGGCGGCTGACGACAAGATCCCTCCATTCCGTCTGGAGTTGATCTGGTGCACTTTATCTTTATTAGTGTTTAAGGCAGTGATAGCAGGATTCAGTGACTCAATTTAATCAGTAATAGTAGTTGAACAGTAATCAAAAAACGGTGTGACAACCTCCTTCTGATTAGAGATTGTCACACCGCTTTTGTCTTACCACAATCTGGTCCGGCTAAATAGTGGTAATCAGTTTTGTTAGTTTAATCAGGTGGTGGCGGCGCAATTGGCGTCAGCCATGAAATTATTCTTGCCGCTTTAGCGGTTAGAATAAGGCTTGTATCTGAGATTGTTGCGTAGCAATAAGCTCAGATCAATGCCCATGGCGTTCCACGCCCCTCAAATTGCGCCGCCACCACCTCACCCAATTGGGTAAGTCTTGACACCCATATAATCGCTGGGCCGGCCGTAACGGAGTTGTCCGTTATTCCACTTCGGCCGTCAGCTTTTTCAACGCCGCGGCTGAGTAAACGTAAGGTAAATGCGCGGCAGCTGGCACTTGATCCCAGGCAACTGGGTAGCCGGCACCATGCGCGCAGAAAACCGAATCCGGTGTGTTTTCCAAATCAGCCACTGGCGCATAATTTCGAGCAGCGATAACGGCGGCCGCATCTTGGCACGGCCGATAACCCGCGACAACACAATCTAATTGCCCTTGACCGTGAGTATAAGCGTGGACGGTCTGGGCATAATCGCGCATTTCAGCCACTGGCGCTTGACCAGTTAAAACAGTTTGACCAGTTTCACTTTGGTTAACTGTGGGCTGGTCGAACGTACCGTGCATCCGTTGTAAGTCATTCATGGCGCGGCCAACTTGATCAGCACCCACAGTCAGGCGAAATTGATACCAAGGTTCCAGCAACTGACAAGCCTGCTGCTGTTTAAGCATCATTAAACCTTGACGAACTGCCCGCCAAGTCGCTTCCCGGAAATCGCCGCCCACTGAATGCACATTGCTGGCGCGGCCGGCCACTAGTGTGAGCTTAACATCAGTTAATGGTGCCCCAATTAAAACGCCTAAATGTTCCTTAGCCGCTAAATTGGCGGTAACCTGATGTTGCCAATTGCGTCCTAAAACATCCAGGCTACAATCCGTAGCAAAAGTCAGGCCACTACCTCGTGGTGCTGGCGTCATCAACAAGTGGACCTCGGCGTAATGCCGCAAGGGTTCAAAATGACCGACACCTTCAACTGCTTGAGTGATGGTTTCTTTATAAAGAATTTGACCTTCATCAAAACTAACTGGCAAACCGTAACGCTCACTGAGCAACTGTTGTAAAACTTCCAATTGCACGGCACCCATCACTTGAATGCGAATCTCCTGCAACTGCTTCGACCAAGTCACGTGCAGTTGAGGATCTTCATCAGCTAATTGTTGTAACGCAACTAAACAAGCATGCAAATCCTGACCTTGAGGATTTAAGGCATAATTTAAAACCGGTTGTAATAATGGCGCTGGTAAATTTGCTAAATCACCTAAGCCCTGCCCGGGAAAAGTTGCCGTCAAGCCGGTCAAGGCACCAACAGCGCCCACTGGCAATGTTTGGGCCAAGGTAAATTTAGCACCATCATACTGGCGAATTTGGTTGACCTTCTGTTCGGGCAATAAACTCGCTTTGTTGGCTAAGGTGCCACCGGTGATCCGCACCCAAGTCAGGCGTTCGCCACGATCATCGTGAGAAATTTTAAACACGCGGGCGCCGAATTCTGGTGTTGAACTAGTCATTGCCGTTGTCCAGCGAGCTAAGCCGGCTAACAACGAATTGACCCCAGTTAATTTCAAGGCCGAGCCAAAATAACACGGGAAAATCTGCCGCTGGTGAATCATTGCTTGAATCGTCGCAGGCGCCAATTCACCACTAGCGAAATATTGTTCCAGCACCGTTTCATCTTGTAGCGCCACAGCTTCCTGAAAATCTGCTGACTGATCATCGGCAAACGACAAACAACCTTCTGAAAAAGTCGTTTGTAATGCCGTCAAAATTCGATTTTGATCAGCTGCTGGTGCATCCATTTTGTTAACGAAAATAAACGTCGGCACTTGATAATGTGCCAATAAACGCCACAAAGTTCGCGTGTAGCCCTGAATGCCATCAGCCGCCGACACAACCAAGATGGCATAATCCAGCGCACTTAAAACTTGTTCCGTTTGACTGGCGAAATCCACATGCCCCGGCGTATCTAGTAACGTCAACTGTAAATCCTGATATTGTAATTGGGCTTGATGGGCGAAAATCGTAATGCCTCGTTGTTTTTCTAATTTATCTGTGTCCAAGAACGCGTCGCCATTATCGACCCGCCCCAACTGGCGCAACTTACCAGTTTGGTAGAGCAACGCTTCTGACAAGGTGGTTTTCCCAGCATCAACGTGTGCGACAATGCCAGCAACAATTTGTTTCATACAATTGCCTCCTGTGATTCCCTGACTTTAATTTTAGCAGAATCAGGACGCAACTGACGCTTTTGTCCCCAAAAGACTGCCAACAAAAAAATCCCGAACCCAATTCAGCGCGAATTAGGCGGGATTTTTCACTAAAATTCATTGACTAAGCCCGGCTGTTAGCTGGCCTAATGCAAAATTAATTCGTTATTACTTTTCGCTACCCATGTAACGACCGACAAAGGCAGCCAAAACAGCACCAACTTCAGGCGCCACAATGTATAACCACAAGTGTGACAAGGCGCTACCACCAGCAAATAAAGCTGGGCCGAATGAACGAGCTGGGTTCAATGAAGCCCCAGTTAAATTCAAAGCAACAATCACCAAGAGGCTTAAAGTGACCCCAATAGTCAAGCCAGCAAAGGCATCGTTGCCATGATCCTTGCTCGTGACGTTTAAAATAACGATCAGGAACAAGAAGGTGGCGATTACTTCGACAAGAAAGGCCAAGCCCATGGAAATTTTTGGAAAATCAGTTTGACCTAATTGATTTGTTGGTAAGCCAAGGCCACCAACAAAGAGCTTCATAATTGCGGCGGCAACAGTTGCACCAACCAGCTGTGAAACAATGTACCAAGCAGCATCTTTACCCTTGATCCGGCCGTTGACCAACATTGCAGTTGTCACAGCTGGATTGAAATGGCCACCAGAAATACCACCAAAGGCATAAGCCGAAATGGTAATTGCTAACCCAAAGGCCAAGCCAATCGTTAAGACGTTACCTTTAGCTAAGGTAACTGCCCCAGTGCCTAAGAAAACCAACATAAATGTGCCGAAAAATTCAGCCAAATATTTTCGCATCATAATTCCTCCAAATTCAAGTCTTCATAAATAAATTCATTATAATCCAATTAAGGACTAAGTTAAAATAAGCATAGCAAACTTGACCGAATTTTGCCGTGAAAATGCTTACTAATTTCTAAACAAAGACTGATTCAATTCGGAGCTAGCATCGTGCCATTAGTGTCATTAAAAAAAGCGCTGAAATCAAATTGCATTTCAGCGTTTTTTATAGTCGTCATATCATTAGTCGAAATGACGCCAATCTTTATCCATCAAGGCTCGAGCAATAAATAGTCCTAACGGCAAAAACATAATAATTAAAATAGCTTTCGTTAGCCATAGTGACCCGGTGCCGATTTGATTAATGCCAATATTATACATCGCCCGATAAATATAAAGTCCGGGCACCATAATCACGATTGCCGGCACGGTCAGAGAAATCCGCGGATAGCCATTGTAATGGTTGACTGCCGAAGCAATCAGCCCAGCAACTAAGGCCCCAAGAAAGGCAGCCGCAGCTGGTGGCATTGCCGTGAGTTCAACAAGTTCCAACCGCAAAGTGTTGGCCACTGCGCCAATGCAACCAGCAATCAGCGCCATTTTCTGGGAGCTATTAAACATGATTGAGAACCCATATACCCCGCAAAAACTAGCTGGTAACCGCAATAACATTAAAACCAACGGCGATAAACCCAGTGGAATAAAATTAGCGGGTCGAAAATTAAAAATCAGCGCCACTAGCCAGCCTACTAAAGTCGCAATCAAGGTCACCATAATCGCATAGGCCAGCCGTTCTAATCCCGAACGCATATCCAACTTAGTAATATCCAGCATGCTCGTAATAAATGGAAAGCCAGGAATCACGAACAGCATCGCGCCGATATAGCCGGCTTCATGCTGCGCCAGAATTTGAAAATAAAATTCAAACACCTTGAAACTTAGCATATACGTTAAACCAGCCACGGCCACACTGACCGCGATACTTGCTACCGTGGTAATTGAGTGTTGGCCCATTTTAGCGCGCGTATAATTACCAAGGCCCGCGCCGAGAAATGAACAAATCATCTCGGGAATGCCTCCGCCGAGCAAGAAAATAAATCCACTACAAGCTAACGCTGCTGCTAAACCTAAAATCAATGGTGAGTATTGCTTGGGCCGGCGTTGGATTTCATCAATAGCCTCATGAATTTCGGTAATCGTCCGCCCAGATAATTCAGCATCAAAAGTTTTGACTAATTCTTCAAGGATATTTAATTTATCAGTATTGACCCCAGTGTTGGGTAACGATAACACTTGTGAGTAACTATGTTCATCGCTAAAGCAAGTAAATTGCAATGAAATCAGGCCAATATCGGCAGAACAAGTTAAGTTCAGACTGCGAGCGACGGTATTCATGGCCTCGCGTACCCGCCAAGCCCCGGTCCCACAAGAAAGCATAATGATCCCGATCCGGCCAACAATTGACGCCCGTTCTGGCAAACTGGCTTTTTTAGCAGGAATATTTTTACTGGAAACGAAATTCTTCCAGGGAATGGACATGTGATGATGTTGCGAAAGATGATATTCTTTGGGCAAATCAGGTTGCTGATCTTCGTTCATGATTTCCTCCGGTTAATTGACTGAAACGTCACAATTACTCCATTATAAGAGCAGACCAGCGCCTTTTTCAATGGTTCATATTAGGGTAAGCGGATACTTAGATTATTTTTTTAATTACCTTGAGAATATATCGCCCAACTAGGATCAAAAATCTTAAAAGCCCGATATAGTTGTTAAACGGAATTGTGTCTGACTGCATTTCGGGCTTGCTGGTTGCGGAACGCGGCCGGCATCGATTGAAGCTAATTACAAACCAAATTATCTTCAATTCGAGCCTTATTCTAAGTGCTAAAGCACCAAGAATAATTTGGCGGCTGGCAACCACGCCCTCCATTCCGTCTGGAGTTGATATAGACCACTTCAGTTTTGTTAGTACTTGAGGCAATTCTAGTGGGATTAATCAACTTGATTTAAATTCTTGTCAAACTAAATCGTAATACCAAAAAAGTCTGTCTGACAGTTTCCGGTTTAATTCCAGAAAGCTCGTCAAACAGGCTCATTAGTTTACTTTAATTTGCTTATCTAATTAGTGATGCTTGGTTCTGTTAGTTTCATCAGATACTTGCTGAGCGATTGGCAACTAGTTCCACTAGTATTGTCTTGATATCAACCAAATCTACAGTGGACCAGACTAGTTCAAAACGCAGTGGAGGCCGCCGGAGTGTCAGCCGCCAAATTATCCTTGGCGCTTTAGCGCTTAGGATAAGGGTTGTATTTGAGATTGTTGCGTTAGCAATAAGCTCAAATCAATCCCGGCAGCGTTCCACACTCCGCCGGCCGCAACGGAGTTGTGCTCTCTTCTGCCCAAAACTAATTCAGTTTCAAAGCGACGGCCACAGCGTTCCACGCCAAGCAGCCCGGAACAGAGTCAGGCGCCGTTTTGCCCGAAACTAGTTTTTCCGACTCACTAACACATGACCAATCAACTGACCAAACAACATCGCGACGACCAATAGCACTACATAATGTGGCAATGCCGCGACAGTGCCGTCGTGCATGGCGCTCATTAAGAAGGTCAGGGCACTGATCACCAAATAATACACAAAACTCAGCAAACCACTGGCTGTGCCAATGACATCTTCAAAGCCAACCAACGCCTGATTCAGGGCAATTGGCAAAGTGATGTTAAGCCCACAAAAGACGATAAAAATCGCGATCAATAAAGGAACAACCAAATTAGCAACTAAAGCCATCATGCTTGCACCAATTAACGCCAGTAATAAGCCGCTACCGGCAACTTTACTAGGCGCTAATTTACCAGCAAGATGATTGGCGATAGTTGCGCCAACAATACTAGCAGCCGCCACGACCATCCCCAGCCAGCCATATTGAACCGCCGACATGCCGAAATGGTCGATAAAAATAAATGGGGCCTCAGCGTAATAACTGAATAACACGCCATTAATGCCACTAATAATTAAACAATAAACCCACACTTGTGGACTTGTCAGCATTCGTTGCGCAACTTTGGTCCAAGCTATCGTCGGCTGCTGTTGTAGTTGTTCACTGCGCGTTTCTGGTAATCGCCAACCAACTGCCAGCAACAACAATACCGCCATCATGATCAAGGCCGCGAAAACACTGCGGTAATTGCCGAAGTAGGTTTGTAACGCACCACCGATCAACGGTCCTAACGCCGGCGATAGCGCCATGGCGGCACTGACTTGGGCGAAGACTTTTTCACCACGCACACCGCTGAAAGACTCCCGCATAATCGTCTGGGTCACCACTGAACCGGCAGCGGCGCCGAAAGCCTGTAGCAAACGTGCCGCCATTAATAACGAAAATTGATTGACTAGCAATAAGCCAAGATTACCTAATAAATAAACAAAAATCCCCCAGCTCATCGCCGGCCGTCGACCAATTCGATCCGACAAACGGCCCCAAAATAGAACGCCACAGGCAAAACCAATGAAATAACTACTCATGGTTAATTGACTGGTTTGGGCACTAATTTTGAAAGCCTGACTTAAAGCTGGTAACACTGGGGTAAAAATTGACTCACTAATTTGGGGAAAGCCCACCAAAGCAATAATTAAGCCAATTGTTGGTACTTTTTTCTGGACGTTTTTCACAATATTTCTCCTTAAATTTTACTCTGCGGAAAAACGTCCTAACCGACTTACAGTGACACAAGCAATGAACCAAACATAATTATTCACTGCAAATCAACTCCTCTACTTGAATTTGTGACAATTTAGCCATTCTACTAGCTGACCACCCTAATTGCAACCGGCAATTGGCAAACCGGTTATGCCGAATTATTTCTTCATGCCATCCCAAATCAATTGATAAATATCGGCAAAGCTATAAGCTGACGCCAAATAACGACCAGCATTTAAATTACTTGTATGGGTATGAATGATTGAGAAAACTAAACTCATATGCAGACTTACTGGCAAATTTTTGATTACACCTGCTTGGATGGCACTGGTCAAAAGTTGCACCACCACATTATTGGGATCATTAACGCCTGGTAACAATTCTAAATCTTGACCTTTTAAAGATTTAATCTGCTGTAGTAATGTCAAACTATCGGGATGAGCCAAAGAATAATCATAAACTTGTTGGATATAATATTGAATCCGCTTTGGTATCGGAATCGTTTGATCAGTCAATAATTGCAAATTCGTGGTACCCATAATTTGCGCAATCTCACGCTGATAAACACTGTCAATCAATTCCTGTTTATTTTTAAAGTACAAATAAACATTGGACTGGGCAATTCCTACTTGCTTAGCAACCTTGGTAGTGGAAACGGCCGCTGGTCCAGACGTCAGAATAATTGCGGCCACGGCATCTTGAATTTTAGTTTGTTTACTCATGTCTTTTTTCTTCATAGCTCATATTATAAAAGATAATTTTATCCGTTTCAATCTTGACAAAGATAAATCTATCTTTTATGATAGTAACCGTTAAAAGATAAACTTATCTTTTTTAACCCCAGAAGGAAGCTGTGATATTTATGAAAATTACTTTATTAGGTTCCTTAGGTCACATTAATCGTTTAGTCATTCCTGAATTAGTACAAGCTGGTGCTGAGGTCACGGTGATTACAACTAATGCCCAACGAGCGGCCGCCATTCAAGCAATGGGGGCTCAAGCGGCAATTGGTGATATGCAAGATGAACAATTTCTCGCCGCAACTTTTGCAGGTCAAGATGTGGTTTACTTAATGCTCGCTGGCCATCCCGGCAACGATCCTTACACCAGTGCCGTGGCTCAGGCCAACATTTGGGTTCGCGCTTTACGCACCACCCAGGTAAAAAATGTGGTCGATTTAAGTAGTATTGGCGCCGACGCTGGCGAAATTGCTGGTTCTTTACACGCCTATCATTTAATTGAACACGAATTACGACAACTACCTGATGTTAATTTGGCTTTTGTTCGACCGACGGGATTCTATGCAAATTTACTAGCTAATTTACCGACAATTAAACAGAATCAGGTCATCTATTCAAATCAGCCCGCTACTTTACCGCAAAAATACGTGGCACCAAGCGATATTGCTGCTATTATCGTGCCGCTGTTGTTGCAAACACCAACAGGCATTACGGTTAAATATGCTTTTAGCGATACCTTCACCGGCGAACAATTCATCACCAAATTGCAGGCGGCTCTAAAAATGCCGCACCTAAAATGGATTCAAATTAGTGATGCCCAATATTTACAAAACCTAACCAACCACGGCGTCCCTCAGGAAATCGCCACTTCCTTAGTCCAGACTAGTCGTTATCAGCGCCAACCTGAACAGCTTTATGCCGATTTAACTGCTCGAGAAACTGTTGCTGGCAAAGTGAAATTAGCTGATTTCATTCAAGAATATGTGGCCGCTATTCATGGTCACGGCGAACAGCAAGCCCATACTATCGCCGATTAATAATCGCTACTTTAAATCAACTAAAAAAAGAGAGCTAACCGCCAAAGCGTGTCCGATAACCACTAGCCAAGAAAGCTAATGGTTATGACGCGCCTTACCAAGGTCGACTCTCTTTTTATTATTGTTAATGTTAAGCCCTATTATTTCGAATTTGTGACTAAGCCTAATTCAATCAACTTATTAGCCGCCGCTAAAACCGTCTCCTCTGGTTGATGTTGCGTCCAACCTAAATCATTTTCTGCTGCCGCTGTTGTGTGGCGATACTGACGATCCAACATCGGTACCAATGAGCGCATATCAGGCTGAAATTTTGCGACAATTTTCATTGCCCAATTTGGTAGCAAACGAACTTTAATCTGTTGTTCTGGAAAATGCGTCTGGAAAAGACGTTCAACCTCCGCCATCGTCAAAGTCTGGGAAGCGGCCAAATAACGCTTGCCAATTGCCACTGGTTGCTCAAAAGCCAAGCGGTGCAAGTGAGCTAAGTCGCGAACATCGGAGATTTCCAACGGCACATGAGGAATGAATGGCATCCCCTTAACTAACTGCAAGATAATACCATTAGAACTAATAGCATGCGCGCTCAAAGCTGGGCCAAAAATGGCGCCGGGTAAAATTGTCGTTAGGTCCAGTTGATTTTCTCGGGCAAACTGCCAAGCGGCCTTTTCCGAAGCAACTTTAGAAATACGATAAGCATCCAGATCAGGATTATTAATATCCGTCCAGAATTGCTCATCTAAAACCGCAGTGCTCCCAGTTGCAGGTGTTGAGGCCGCTTGCGAACTGGTCATGACAACGCGCTTAACGCCGGCTAACTTAGCTGCACGCAAAACAGTTAGCGTCCCATTCTTAGCAACATTAACTAATTCTTCAACAGATTCAGTCCCGTGACCTAATGGTGAAGCCACATGAATCACGCCAGCAGCGCCCTTAATATTCTCAACCCAGTTCTGATCACTGGTTAAATCAGCCTCGAAAAAACTGAGATTGGCCAACTCCGCAGCATTAACGGCCGAAGCAATTTCTTTCTTTAAGCGTTCACCCTTCTTTAGCGAACGAACACTGGTACTAACCTGATAACCAGCATTTAAAAATTCAACAATGACCCACCCAGCAACAAAGCCAGTTCCACCAGTAACCACAATTTTTTTCATTTTAAAATAACTTCTTTCAATTAATTTAGACAAATAATACTATCATTTGTCTAAAATGTCAAAGAAAATGTTATACTGTTTTTGGAGGTTATTTATTTATGAAATCAAAAGATCAATTAATTATTAAGTTCAACCACATTATCTTAATTCAAGGCTTTACCGACTTTTCCATGGTCGAACTAGCTAAAAAAGCTGGTATCAGCCGGGCTAAACTTTATTTGGATTTTAAGAATAAAACCGAAATTGTGACTGCTGTGGTGCAACGGCATTTACTTTTTATTGAAAAGAATCCCGTTCCTAATCTTGCTACCTCAGACAATTTACTAGTAACTATTCTAAACTCACTATTATTAATGGGCGCTACTACTGAACGCTTCGAGCAGGAATTAAAGCTTAAATATCCGCAACTTTATCGTCAGTACACCCAAGCTGATCAACAATACTTCGCCGATCTAAGTGTGTACTACCAGCAAGCACAAAGTAAAAAGTTATTAAATTCGACGGTTTCCGCCGAGTATCTCTTGTTTCAAAATCGGCTTAATGTGCGCGGCATCCTAGCGGCCGTTCAGACTGGTCAGATCACGCTAGAACAAGGAGAAAGCTACTTACGCGCTGGAATTTCTTTACAATTACAAATAATGACTGTCGATTCCACTCAATTGGTTTCAGGTGATCTCAAGGAATTTGAACAACGCATTATTAACGAATATTATGACACTTATTCATTGATTACTCGCTAATGTAACGCTTGCTGCACGCGGGCCTGTAATTCTGGTACCACACTTTCTTGAAACCAAGGATTACGGTTCTGCCAGCCATAATTTAATGGTGAAGGATGGACAATCGGAAAGTAATCTGGTAAATAATCGGCATAATTTTGCACGGTTGCCGTTAAAGTTTTACGGCGCGTTTTACCTAAATAAGCCCGAATCGCATACTGCCCGACTAATATCGTCAACTGAACATTGGGCATCAAGGCTAATAACGGTTGATGCCATTTATCGGCGAAACCTTTGCGCGGCGGTAAATCACCACTTTTGCCCTTGCCCGGATAATAAAAATCTAGTGGCATCACCGCGATGCGATCACTGTGATAAAATTGCTCGCGCGTCACACCCAGCCACGACCGCAACCGATCACCACTAGCATCATTAAAATACGTGGCAGTTTGTTGAGCGATTCGTCCTGGCGCCTGACTAATAATTAAAATCGTGGCACTAGGTAAAATATGAATCAATGGTTCCCAACCCTGTTTAGTATAAGCCGCGTTTTCAGGATCTGCTTTGATGGCCGTAATAATTTCCGTTAAAGTTGTCATTAATTAAGCTCCTCAGTACTGAATTAGCATTGTGCAGTATCATTTTAACAATTCTCAATTGCCACCGACAGCCCCTACTAACATCCGCCCAATCAAATCAATTGCACCGCTTTCTAAAATAGTTTAGTTTTAGGATAACAAATACGCAATGGAGGGATTTTTGATGTCAGAAAAGTATGATTATGAAGTGCTCTACCTTGGTGCCGGTCATGGTACTTTCGATGGGGCAGCTCCGTTAGCCGCCACTGGAGTATCAGTGGCTGTCATTGAAAGTGGTCTGATTGGTGGTACTTGTCCCAATCGCGGCTGTAATGCTAAAATCGCCCTTGATGAGGCAGTTAAAGTAACTCGTGAATCCGAGCGCTTAAATAAAATTCTTGCCGGTCAACTGCAAATTAACTGGCCCGAAAATATTGCGCATAAACAAGAAATCATTCAGCCCTTACCGGCAGCATTAAGCAAACGTATGACTGATGCTGGTGTCACGATTATCAAAGGGCACGCCCAATTTAAGGATGCTCACACCGTAATTGTCAACGGCGATCAAGAAATTTCTGCTGAAAAAATCGTCATTGCTACTGGCTTAAAACCACATCGTCTGGACATTTCCGGAACTGAATTGGCCCATGATAGTACCGACTTCATGAATTTGGCGCAGTTGCCTAAGCACCTGACAATTGTTGGTTCTGGCTATATTAGCCTCGAATTTGCCACCATGGCTAACGCCGCTGGTGCTGAGGTAACGATTTTAATGCACGCTGACCAAGCGTTGCGGAAATTCCATCAACCTTTTGTTGAATTAATTTTAGCCGATTTAGAAAAACGCGGTGTTAAATTCATTCGCAATGCGCACGTCCAAAGTTTCACCAAAGTTGGCCAACAATACCAAGTCACTTACGGCCAAAACGAGCAGTTGCTGACTGATTGGATTCTCGATGCTACTGGGCGGATTCCTAATGTGGATCACCTCGGCCTCGAACAAGTTGGCGTTCATTACGACCAGCAAGGCATCGCCGTTAATGATCATTTACAAACTAATGTGCCATCGATCTACGCTGTTGGTGATGTGATTGCTAGTGATCAGCCCAAAGTCACGCCAAGTGCCACCTTCGAATCGAAATATCTGACCAAGTTATTCTCCGGCGCCACCACCGAACCAATTCAATTTCCTGTTATTCCCACGGTAGTCTTTACTTCGCCACGAATTGCTCAGGCCGGTGTCTCTGTTGCCGAAGCACAAGAAAAAGACTACCAAATTACTGAAAACAATTTGGCCGATTATTGGTACTACCAAGTTGACCGCGAACCCCTCGCCAGAAGCATTCAAATTCATGACCAGCAAGGCCATTTAGTCGGCGTCACCGAAATTAGTGACCAAGCTCCCGACGTGATCAACACTTTACTGCCAGCAATCGAATTTAAATTCGATCAGGACCAAATCGAACGGCTCGTGGGCCTCTTCCCAACAATTGGTTACGCTGCTTGGCACCGCGCATAATAGTAACTGAATTGAAAAGGCCACGAATCAGCAACCGAGCGAATTAAACACCATAAAAAATCTCAAATTTTCAATCATGTTTCAGACTAATATCGGCTATAATGAAACTAGTATGAAAGAAGGTTTCTAAAGTCGAAACATTAGTTAAATTATATGGACCGTTTTTCAGTGGGGCCGATTGGCATGCAGCGTTATTCACTGGTGCCGGATTAGTAACGGTTGCTACTCTAGCAATTATGGAATGTTTGTTATCAGTTGATAACGCCGTGGTTTTAGCTGCGCAAACAGCTACCTTGAAAGATCCCAAGAAAGAAAAAGACGCCTTAATGTGGGGCCTAGTTGGTTCTTACATTTTCCGTTTCATTGCGATCGGTTTAGGTAGTTTCCTGATTAAATTCTGGTTGGTCAAAGCGATTGGTGCCGCCTATTTGCTGTATATGTCGCTGCATTTCTTTTACGAACAGCATCGACCTAAGGCGACTAACGAAACTGCTGAAAATACCAAACCGCGCTCTTTTTGGGGCACAGTGGCGGCAATCGTTTTATTAGACATGGTTTTCTCAATTGATTCGATTTTAACCGCCTTAGCAATTGATGATAATCCCGTCATCGTGTTATTGGGTGGCCTGATTGGCATTTTAGCAATGCGCTTTGTCGCCCAAATGATGATCGTCTTAATTGCCAAAATCCCGGAATTGCTCTACATGGCCTATGTCTTGATTGCCTTTATCGCGATTAAATTAGGTCTCAGTGTGCCAGCGATTGGTTTTGAAATATCCAATACCTTTTTCAGCATTTTTGTGTTAGTTGCGTTCGGCGCAACATTTGGTTTACATTATTGGCGGAAACATCAAGAAAAAGTGACTCGCACTAAGCGAAACACTTCCAATTAAGCAATAAAAAAACAACTTCATTTGTCTGACTGTTGCCGATTCAATCACGCAACAATCAAGCAGAGAAGTTGTTTTTTTGTGGCTAAAAAATACTCAAAATGATGGTTAAAATAATCAGGCCACTGAAAAACAGCCAGTCAAACCACTGCACCTGATATTTTTTAAAATGGGTTCGTGGTGCTTCGGCAGTAAAGCCCCGGGAAATCATGGCCGTAGCTAAAACTTCGGACCAGCGCACCGATTTAACTAGCAATGGCGTCATTAACCTGGTGCTTAACCACGGTGCTGATAAGCCGCGCGACCACAAGCTTAGTTGCGTTTGCCGATATTCTTGGGGAATCAGCGGCGCCACATGGAAAGCTGCCATAATGCCATAAGCGAATTGCGTCGGCAAGTGTAATTGCTGTTGTAAGGATTCAATAAAGGCAGTCAAAGTTGTCGTCGCTGCGAAACTCGCGCCTAAAAAGCCGAAACAATAAATCCGCGTAGCCAGCTGTAGTCCGTAAATTGTTTGCGCGGATAACTGCCAACCGGCCCACTGTCCGCCGCCGGTTTTCTCCTGCAGGAAGAAATAGCCGCTAAAGAAAACACCGACGGCTGCTAAACTCAGCCAAAGCCACAATCGCAGCCATTTTAAGATTGGTAAATAAACGGCCGTGATCAGCGCAAACAAACCTAATAACACCAAGTTTAATAATAAATTATTCTGAAAAGACACGATTAGGCCGGCTAACAAAATCGCACTAAATTTAACCGTTGGATTTAACTGTCGCATCAGCCACCTCCACCGCTTGATTCAAGTCCCAAACCTCATCGCAAAATTGCCGCAATAACTGCTGATCATGACTGACCACTAACACCAGCGTTTGTTGGTCAGCCTTCTGGCGCAACATGGTCATTAATTGCCAAGCATTGGCGCGGTCCTGACCATAAGTGGGTTCATCAACTAATAATACGGTTAACGGCCGTTCTAAAAAACTAGCCACTGCCAACCGCCGCTGCTGACCCTGACTCAATAGAAATGGGGAAACATCAGCTTTGTCGGTTAAGCCTAACTGCTGCAAAATTGGGGCGACTCCTTGATTCGCATGCTGCCGATTGGCTAACTCCTGCGCCACTGTCACCGCAATAAATTGATCCTGGGGGTTCTGCATTACCCAACTTAATTGTTTGAATAACCGACGCCGACATTTTTTGACGCGCTGGCCATTAATTAGTAACTGGCCTTGATGCGGTGCTAAGCCCATTAACGACTTCAGAAAAGTTGATTTACCTAGACCACTACGGCCAGTGATGCCAATCATTTGCCCCATCGCTAAAGTCACATCAGGGAAGAGCAAGCGATGATCACCAACTGGTAAGCTAAATTGTTGCATGGTCAACACTGGCGCAGCTGCTACCAACGACCGTTTAACAACCGGCATTAATGTTTGCTGCAGCAATTCTTCTTGTTGTTCCAGGTGGCTGCGGGTGGTTAACGCGACCTGGTTTTCACTGAATGCATACCACTGGTCAACCCAATTACTGGTATTTTCTATTTGATGGTCAATCAATAAAATGCCCACTTGCCGCTCGCGTTGCAACTGTTTTAATTTGCTGACCAAGCGTTGACTTGTTTGTTGGTCAAGATTGGCAAAAGGCTCATCCAGCAATAAATAGCGGCTTTCTAAGACGACACAACAAGCCAAGGCCACCAGTTGTTTCTCGCCACCAGATAAGGTGACCAGTGGTTGGTCGGCTAATTTGGCAATGCCACAAAAATCTAAAGCCCAGCCAACCTTAGCCGCCATTGCTGTCGGTGCCACAGCTTGATTCTCCAAACAGAAAGACAATTCCGTGCGCGGCGTTTGGGTACAAAATTGCAAATCAGGGTTCTGAAACATCAAGCTAACTTGCGCCACCCGCTGATTAGCCGGTAAGTCAGCAATGGCCTGACCCTGGTAAAGCACTTGTCCCTGTTTGATGCCAGTCGTGCTCTGACCAGCTAGCAGCCCCAGCAGCGTACTTTTGCCAATGCCTGAAGGGCCATACAAGCCACGCGCCTCACCAGGATTAAGTTGCAAATCAACCGTGATTAACCGTTGTTCCACAGCAAAAGTCAGTTGTGCCTGTAAACTCATTGTTGCGCGGTGCCGATGGGATAGCTGTTAAGCACGCCCATTTTTGCCAAGCGATCACAGACGATTTTAACCAAAACTGCTGAGAAAAGTAGCGCTGATAATAACCGAATCACGAAAATGCTGAGCAATAATTGCCACTGTAAACCGGAAAAGCTGGAGCGAACGATGCCCCAGATAAAGCTAGTTACTGTCGCGGCAACCGCCCCAATAATCAATTGTGGCCAACCAGCACGACGATAACCGTTGCTCATAAAACCAGCCTCAGTCCCAATACCTTGCACGAAACCACTGACAAAAACAATCGGACCATAGAAATTCCCCATGAAAACTTCCAGCAACGCCGCAATCATTTCAGTAATTAGCGCCGCCCCTGGCCGTTGAATCACATAACCAGCAAAGGCTGCAGCCATGAACCAAATCCCAAAAATAAATTCATTGGCCAAAACCGCCAAGCCAAATGGCGTCAGCAACACGCCTAAATAAACACCAAGATGAACCGCACCTAAATAAATCACGCCAAAAATAATCGCCGTGATACCAACCATGATCACGTCTTTTAAGGACCATTTTGCCAATTTCTTCGTCATGTTAGTTCTCCTCCAATGATGGGCTATTTACCGAAACCGTTGCTTCAACGACATAATGTGACATGTGGTCGTGGGCATAGGCTAAAATTTCCGCAAAATAATTAAATAATTGCGCCGCCGTGCCTGTTAAAAAAGTACAGTAATGGGCATGTTCCGGTTGTAGGCCTGCATCTGCAGCCATCGTAACGATGTGCTCGATCTCGGTCATATAATCATCGCGGCCAAAAGTATAGAACGAATATTTACAGTGAACGAGAAAATCACCTTTTTCTTTGATCACAGCCGCGTTTGGTCGCAACTGCTGACCAGTCAAATAACTGTCGCCAGCGATGTCGCCGGGACAGCCTTTGGAGAAAGTAAACTCGCCCACTAAATGAGTAGTGGTGTCATAGGCGTTTACAAATAAACCAGCGGCTGCATCAACCACACTGGCCGATTCCCCACGATAAACCGTGCTAAATAAATCAGTCTGCTGCCAAACAGCACTGGTATCTGTCACCGCAACACTTTCTAAAATCTGCTTTGCAAAATCGGCACGCATTGGGTACAAACTCGCCCGTACCCCAGTAATATCAATGCCATTGGTCGCACAACTTGCCATTTACCTCAATCCTTTTTGTCATCATTCTTACCTACTGCACGCAAATTAGCGCAATAAAAAGGCGTTCCGCCCTTTTATCTCCACAAGTAGATAGAAAAGGTGAAACGCCGCAAATAAGCCGTCGTTGCCACTTCCCTACGTTAGTCTTAACTAAATCAGGTTCAAAGGGATCAGACCGCAGTCTATCTCAGCATAAAGCACCCCTAGTGGATAATTGAAATATTCAATTTAAAGTCAGTGTAGCATGCGGGCTGGAAAAGCGCAATTGGCGGGTTAGACAGGTATTTCTTTTTAATTAAACCAATTGAGCAAATTTAATCTCACTCATTTTCAATACTTCTTGGTTTCAGCATTTTCATAAGGATACCGGCGCTCATGTTTGGCTTCAAATTCGCGCACCTGATCAAACCGACCGTCAGCAGCAAAATGAATAATTGACACGCCATCAAATAAATAACTCGTCTGTTCCCTCGCAGCAAAAGTCCAAGTCACAATGACGGTCGGACCAGCATCAATAAATTCATGAATTGGCCAGGCTGTCACCACTTGTTTCTGCTTTTGGTGGTTAATCCATTGTTGAATCTCGGCAAAGTTACGATAAACCGGCCCATAACATTCTTCGTAAACACAATTCGACGTAAAAAGATCGGCCAATCTAGACCAATCACGATTAAGCCACATTTGAAAATAAGTCTGAATTTTTTGATGTTGTTGAGCTTGGCTGATCATCGATGATATCCTCCACTTGTTAATTATTAAAACCGTCACTAATTTTATTTTAACGCAGAAGGATTTAAAGTTAGCTGTCTCACCCTTAATTATTCAAACTAAACTTGCCAAACCACCGAAATTAAAAAAATATCGGCAAGAACGCGTATTTAATATTAAGTGAATTTTGAGATTATGCGAGTAAGTTTTTACTTTTTTGTGAGGCATTTGTAGTACAATGCAGGTGAGTGATATGGCAAAAAAATTAACTGAAAAACACAATGCGCGAATTGAAGTGCGAATTGATAATAACATCAAATTGAAAGCTCTAGCTCAGCTTAAGGACACTGGCTTGACTTTATCTGACTATTTACGTGCTAGCGTTAGCACGCTAGCTAATGAGGGCTTGCCCAAGGGCTTTGGTGCTCCGAACGCAGAAGTCCTTGCCAGTCTCACTGAAGCCATCGATGATTTGGAACAGCAGCGGCAACTGCCAACTGCTCATAATCGTCAAGAACTTGAGCAACTATTAAATGACGATTGAAATCAAACTAACCTCACAATTCAAAAAGCAATATAAAAAAGATCCTCGCTGACGACCCATCTTCAATCGGCCAGTCTCATTTACTCAAGATCACTGATCGGCTTGGCAATATGCGCTTGATTGTTTAATTAATAATGAACCAATACCAGCTTATTTCTATGAATATACGCTGATTCTTCCTAAACATGAGCAACAGATTAAACAGCAACTTGCAAATAAACAATTAACGATTCATATTTTGGAATTACACTTCGATGGCCATATCGGCGACCATCTGTTGATTTATGGTCAAGCAGACGAAGCGGTTTATTTGCTGGCAATTGGCACTCATCATAACTTGTTCGGTTAATTCTTTTAATTAGCCAAATTTATAAATTCTTAAATCTCAGCAAAGCACCCCGACATTATATTCACTTGTCAGAGGTGTTTTTATTTTGAAAAACAATTTAGTAACGCCGCTGCCCAGTTACCAACTCAGTGAGCTTCACCTTAGGAATTAGCTACCCTGTCTAGCCAAGAATTTACCGCAATTTCGTCAAAATCAATCTCATTCTTTTGTTTTCCCAATTTAACTACGGTATTATCGGCGGTAACTTAACGATTATGGTGAAAAACTGGGTTCATTTACAGAGAACTCAGTTAGTAGACCTTGAAATCAAAGGAGGCTTCGATATGACTGTATTAGCAGCTTATTCCGATCAAGAAATCAATGATTATTTGCGACAACAAGTCCGCGATGGCACGGTTGAAACTGATTCAGAAACATTGCAGCGGCAATCATTCAGTGCTGAGACTGTGGTGAAAGATAGTGCGCTAGCTCGCGCTTTTGTCAGTGTTAAAAGTGTGGCGGATATTCAAGGTGTTTTGCGAACGGCGCGGCGTTTCCATTTACCAGTGGTGCCGCAAAGTGCCTTTACAAATACTGTGATCAGCGCCGACGGAATTGCTGGCGCCATTATTCTCTCCACCCGAGAAATGGACCAAATTCTGGAAATCGATCAAGCTGATCTCTTGGCCGTGGTGCAACCGGGAGTAATCAATAATGATCTGGATCAGGCGGCTCGTAAACAAGGGCTGTTCTACGGCCCCGATCCGGGATCGCGTCTGAT
Source organism: Lapidilactobacillus wuchangensis (assembly GCF_003946645.1). GTDB lineage: Bacteria > Bacillota > Bacilli > Lactobacillales > Lactobacillaceae > Lapidilactobacillus > Lapidilactobacillus wuchangensis. Next base: position 52,924 of record NZ_RHOU01000012.1, on the reverse strand, counting down.
TTCTTCAGTTGGTGGTAACGCCGCTACGAACGCTGGCGGCATGAGTACTGTCCGCTTTGGCGCAACGAAAGACAATGTGTTGGGCCTGAAAGTTGTGCTGGCTGATGGTCGGCTCGTCAAAGTTGGCGGCCGCACACTTAAGCAAGCTTTCGGCTATGACCTGACTCAACTTTTCGTCGGTTCTGAGGGCACTTTAGGCATCATTTATGAAATCACCGTTAAACTATTACCGATTCCTTTAGGCACACCAACTGTCGGCCGGGCCTTTTTCCCTAGTCTGGGCGAATTGGCGGCTGCCGTCCAAGCGATTCGCCTTTCCGGGCTGTATCCCACAACTTTAGAGGCGGTTGACGCGGAAACAATGACGGTCATCGATCAATACGAGCACACGCACTACGCCCAGCCTGGGGAATCGATGCTAGTTTTCCGCTTAGATAATAGCCATCCCGAAGAACAGGCGCTACTTGAAAAAATTGTGACGCAACATCACGGTCATAATTTCCAACAGTCAACTGACCCGCAAGAACAAGCAGCCCTGATGCAAGCTCGCCGCGATCTTTTGCCAGCGGTGGTAGCCTTAGTTGGTAAAAATCATTTGTCGGAAGATATGGCGGTGCCAATCTCACAACTAGCCACTCTGATGGACTATTTGCAGACGCTTGAACGTGAATTAAACATTACGATTTATAAGGGCGGCCATGCTGGCGATGGCAATATTCATCCGATTTTCGTCTGGTCTGGTAGTGCTGAGGTGCCCGAAGTTGTCCTTGAAGCGCTACGTCGAACTTTCCGCAAAACCCTGGAACTAGGCGGCACAATTTCTGGTGAACACGCGGTGGGCATGCTGAAAAATCAATGGAATAATGCTGAATTAGGCGAAACGGTTGATGAATTACAACATCAAATTAAACACTTATTTGATCCCATGGGCATTCTGAATCCACAGCGAAAAATCGATTAACTAATGGCATCGCGCACAAAAATAACCCGCTTGACAATCACTGGTATTTTTCCAGCAAGCTTGTCAAGCGGGTTATTAATTGACCACAATTTATTTTGCTAATTCGGCGTATTCATTTTAATCTAACGTTACTTTTCATTCGGATAAACCAAGCCCCACTGCTCGCGCATCGCAGTCATTATCGCCATGGTCTCCTGCGTCCATGCCGCCGTTGGATTAGCGCCAGTTTCAATCGCCGTCGCCATATCACTCGCTTCATAGCCCATCGCCTGCTGATTGGCGCCAGCAGTAATGACTTGCTGTTTGCCCGTAGCGCCGTCCACGAAAATAGCGCGCTCCGGCCGCAAGAAATGTTCCACCATAAAGTAGCCATGCTCATAAACAGCGTAGCCCACTTCTGGCTGACGTGCTGACAAGCTTAATGAAAACGAGCCCAATTCCTGATGACTATTTGAAAGCAACGTCACACTAGTATCATCGACACCAGTTGCTGTCGGCACCATTACGGTTTTTTCCAATTTAGGTGTCGCCGTCATGAAGCGCCGCGCAAAACTTAAAGTGTAAATACCTAAATCAAGTAACGCTCCACCAGCCAACTCTGGATTTAGTAAGCGGCCGGCCGTTTCATTAGGATCCACAAACATCCCCAAGGCTGCTTGTAGTGATTTGAGCCGACCAACCTGAGCTGGATGCTGGGCCACAAATTCTAATAGTTTAGGATACAGGGGCATATGATAAATTGTTTGAGCTTCCATTAGAATCAAATGCTTACTCTGGGCCAAAGTATTTAATTCAACCAATTGACTCGCGTTCAAGGTAATCGGCTTTTCAGCTAAGACATGCTTGCCCGCCAGTAACGCTGCCTTAATATTATCGTAGTGAACATTATTGGTGGTGGCAATATAAACCACCTCAATTGCGGGGTCAGCTAATAATTCCTCATGACTTGAATAAACATGAGGAATCTTAAACTGGCTCGCCAATGCTGCCGCTTTTTCTTGACTATGGGCACTGGCGACACCATACAGCGTCTGACCTGCCGGAAATTGCTCACAAAAGTTAACCGCAATCCGCCCGGGCCCAATAATGCCCCACTTATAATTTGTCATCGATAAAACCTCCTGAAATTTTTAACAAATCAGTAACTGCTTTCATTATAGGCCAAAAAAGCAACAAGCTCATCATAATGAGTCTGTTGCTTAGTTAAATTAAAAATATGATTTAATGCGCCAAATAATCCAAGATGGCAAACAACGCCGCCCGGTTTTCTGGAGGAACCGGTCGCGCCAATACTGCCTGGGCACTCTGACCTAACGCCGATCCGGCCAAATAAGCTCCGTCGTTGATGACCATCTCGCGCACATTGATCGCCGCTGGTTCCAAATGGCATTGCAGACCGACCACCCGCTGTGGCTGTGGCAAAACAAAGCCTTGATTTTGCACCCGGTCACTGGCAAAGAGCCGTTCAGCACCAGCCGGAATGGCAAACATCTCTTCGTGCCAATGCAAGACTGTTAACTGCTCCGGTATGCCGGCAATCAGTTCACTTTGGCGATAAATTGGTGCCCAACCGACCTCTTTGGCGGGAGCTTTTTCCACGGAATAACCAAGGACTTTCGTAATTAACTGAGCGCCAAAACAAACACCAAAAATCGGCGTTTTGTTCGCCAACAACTGTTGAATTAATTGTTCTTCCTGCCGAATCCAAGGCAAATCATCGTTAGGACTCATTGGTCCACCTAAAATCACTAACATCTCGGTTTCAGCAGCAGTTGGCAACTGGCCAAATTGATCTGGATGATAAATATATAGCTCATGACCTTTAGTCGCCGCCCAATCAGCAATCATCCCTGGGCCTTCATTTGACGTGTGCTGCAACAAATTGATCCGCATGATAAATCCTTTCCGTTCACCGGCAATTTAAGCTGGGGTTCGCCTGCAACTCCCCAAGATAACATCATTATACCATTTATTGCTGGGCTACTTTTAAGACAAGCACCCGTAAATGGTATAATTTCTCCATCGACCTCATTCTTGCGAAAAGGAAGTTCACTCATCATGATTAGGATTCAAGAAAATAATGCCGAAGCAGGCAAACAAGCCATTATTGCCAATTTAATTCAGAATAACGCCGAAAAATCGCCGTGGCTAAAAGCACACGGCTCCGGAATTGTCGCCCATAATTTTTTAGCTTACGCTGACCAGCAACAAATCGGCGGCGCTACGGGGCTAGTGCAATATGATTGGTACTTCTTAGAATTACTGCAAGTCGATGCCGCCTTTCAAAAACAAGGCGTCGGTCGCCAATTAATGCAAGCCGTCGAAACATTCGCCACTGACCAACATTTAACTGGCATTCGCTTGGAAACCTGGCAGTTTCAAGCCCGAGGATTCTACGAAAAACTCGGCTACCAAGTTTGGGGCGAAATCAAAGATTGCCCGCCAGGAACGATTACTTATTGCCTGGAAAAAAGACTTATTTCAAGCGAAAGTTAGTTAAAAGCCGCGTTCTTTCTGCCATCGTTTTCTTTTCCACCTGGGCAAAGTTCTGCCACTTAAACCGCCACAACCTAGTCTTCATAAACGTTCCTCGTTGCAACGCACCTAAATTTAATTGTTCATGGCAGTTTGCGGATGTGGCACACCACACCTGAACGCGAGGTAACTTTACAATTTTTCTTCGAAAATCAGCCGGTCACTTCTTTTGAAAGTTTCTATCTGAATCAGCCCAGTGATTCTTCAATTGAAACATTAGAAACAAGTTCTCTCTTAATTTTGAATAAAAAAGATTTCGATAACTTCCGACAAACTTATCCCGAATTCGAAACTAATTTGAATCAGTGGTTGTGTCAACGATTCATCACGTATCGGCGGCGCATCTACACCCAACTTCAAACTACCGCGACGGGCCGCTACCAAGCACTGATTGCCGATAACCCCGAAATACTAACGCGAATTCCGCTCCATGAAATCGCCAGCTATCTCGGCATCACGCCAGTCTCATTAAGTCGGATTCGGACACAACTCGAGTCAACTACTAAAGATTAATCTGCGCCAATATAAAAAACCACCGCTAACGAACATACTTCGTCTCGTTAGCGGTGGTTTAATTTTCCAGCGAATCGTCACACGATTTTTGCTTCAACTGCTTTATAATCAAGGTTACGCGTTCATTAAGTGGGCGCATCCCGTCTAAAACAAGATCAGCCGTTGCCAGCACAAATTGCTCATTCGCAATAAATAATGGTCGTGCTGTACTCAAATAAGCAGTTACAATCGCCAACATTTCCGACTCAGAATCACGCCGCAATTGGCGGGCCAAACGAATATCCAACGGCACTTGATTATATACCGTCAGATCAATTAACGGTGCCAAATCGGGATGACGATTGCCAAAGGGAAAGTCTAATAATAGCGTCTCATATTGGCCATCCATTTCGCAACAGGCTTTGATTAGTACCGAAATATCATATTGCAACACGTGATCGGCTAATGGTTCAGTAATCGCTGGTGCAGAAGGTATCGCATCAATATTATAATCATCAAAAGAAATCACATAACTGTTGGCCAATTCTTGATGAAGGGCCTGAACAAGTGTTGTTTTACCACCAGCGGTTAGACCACTGATTACAATAACTTTTGATTTCATAGATAATTCTCCTCGGTTAGTTTAACAATAATTGTATTTCACGGTGATTTTCTTACTCATCACCGACCGGTTTCACGCAACCGGCCAGAATCATGTCAATCACAGCGCTCAACGGTGTGGTCACTGGATCGACCTGGTGTAATCGGACCATCCTTTCATAATTAAATAAAGTACTAGTGCCCATTACTAAGATCACACTAGGATCCAGCGCCCGGACTTCGCCATTATCAATGCCCTTCTGCAGCGCCGCGAAAATGTCGTCAAACCGCATATTGCGTTAAATCTAACATCGCCATCACTGGTGAGGCAATAAATTGTTGAGTCAGGTCAGCATCAGTTGGATTATCCACTGCAATTTGATACAGCATCCGCGCAAAAAAGGCTAAATTAATTAATTTGGCGTCTTAGAAACTGTTCAAGCCGATAAACTTATTCATCATTAATTATCTAAAAATATTGGTAAGGAAATCCTGCTAAAGGCTGAAAAGACTTTACACCGTATCCATCAACACCTCAATTTCTTCCATAACTTTGAAACCTTTTCATAATCTGTATTCTGAGGCATGTTATCCTGAGCCAAAATCTTATCATTATCTGAGTAATAATAATATGTGGTTTTTAACTCATCAATTTGATTAAAGATATGATTATCATTCGTGGATGACAGACCAATTATACTAAGACTTCCTGATATTTGTTTAAAACTTTCGTATGCATCGTATTCCTGAAATCGCAGATTCGAATCCGCTTCCATTCTTTTTTTTGCTTCAAGAGCCAATTTAATTTCCGAATTACTACCCATATTTGCAGATAATGCCAAAATGTTTTCTACAGAAAGATTATTTAATCGATGCTCATTCATCATATACTCAAATTTATTAATTCCTGAGTAATTCATTAAAGCGGTTGAATGCAAATAATTATATTTTGGAACATTCTGTAGATTGTTCGTTTCAAATTGGTTATCACTTAATGAATTTCTAAAACTATCTGGATCATATAATTGATCCAGAACATCAAATTGTCCATGTATATGTTGTACGGTTCCATCATATATAGCATCCAAATTTAAGTCATAATTAGTAGTAAAAACATTATCAAATTCATTAATATATGCAATAAATTCCTTTGAATACCGCTGATTAAGTTTGTTTATCTTACCAAAATTATAAATACCCACTAGACAGAGATCTCGAAAGCATTCAGCGGCATCTCTCTCTTTTTTCTCACTAAAAAAATCTTCGCCATCTTTCGAAGTATTATATTTCCTATTAAATTTAAATATTAAATGAAGAACCAAGAAATAATCCTCCATTCCTATTTGACCAATGTCATCAATCTTTTTTTGACCATAATTACTCTTAAAATGATCTAGCTCATCCATGCAATCATCTGAAACAACATCATATGACCCATTTATAACATTTGGAACACTCTTATACATTTCATTAAAAAAATCTAGTGTTTCTGGAGGACAGAGCGCATGTATTTTTTTATCTTGTCGTAAGGTACTAAATCCTCGTCGAAGTATTTTCCCGTTTTCATATGCATTCCCACCAAATTTTATATTTAGACCATTACCAAATAAAATGCTTTTCATTGTTTTCAACCTCATTAACTGAAACAAATATCGAAAAACCGCATCACTTGTGATACGGACTTGCTTAACGCATAACGCAGCGGTTAATTCACTAAAAACCGCATCATTTGTGATACGGAGAGCCCTCATTAATCATAAACGCCCGATAAATCTGTTCGCTCAACACGACCCGCATTAATTGGTGGGGCATCGTTAGCCGACCGAAACTTAGCTGATCATCGGCGCGTTGCAAGACTTCAGGACTCAATCCCAAAGAACCACCAATCACAAAAGTAATGTCGCTGTGCCCATAGGTACTTAAGTCGGCCAATTCTTTAGCGAAAACTTCAGAAGGGCGTTCTTTACCCTTAATCGCTAAAGCAATCACGTATTCTTTTGGCTTGATTTTAGCAAGAATACGTTCGCCTTCGACAGCCATCACTTGGTCCATTTGTGCCTGAGATAATTTCTCAGGTGCTTTTTCGTCGGGCACTTCGACAATTTCGAATTTCGTAAAGCGGCTTAAGCGTTTGGCGTACTCCGCAATCGCCGCGCGGAAATATTTTTCTTTTAATTTACCGACACCGATAATCTTAATGGTCATTCAGAAATTCCTTTCAATTTAAAACTAATAACGTGACTTACTGGCGAATTTGGCCGTTGCCATAAACGTGGTATTGGTTTGAGGTCAAGGCTTCAAGGCCCATTGGTCCGCGAGCATGTAATTTCTGCGTGGAAATACCAATTTCCGCTCCAAAACCGAATTCGAAGCCATCAGTGAAGCGCGTTGAAGCGTTGGTATAAACCACTGCCGCATTGATTCGCCGTTGAAATTCTTGGGACGCCGCATAATCTTTGGTAATAATGGCTTCGGAATGGTGGGTGTTATACCGATTGATATGAGCGATTGCCGCGTCTAAGTCAGGCACAACCTTAATTGCCATAATATAGTCGTCATATTCTGTGCCCCAGTCTTCGGCAGTTGCCGGCACAATCTCTGGTAAAATCGCACAAGCTGCCGCATCACCGCGCAACTCCACGTGATAAGGCGCCAAAGCTGCCTGAATCATTGGCAAGAATTCCGCGGCCACTTTTTCATTGACGACGAGCTTTTCCATGGCGTTACAAACTGAAGGTCGCTGTGTTTTGGCATTGATAATTATTTCCCGGGCCATATTTAAATCGGCACTTTGGTCAACATAAATGTGACAATTGCCAGCGCCAGTTTCAATTACAGGCACGGTAGCGTTATGAACGACAAAATTAATGAACTTACTACTGCCACGCGGAATCAACACATCAACATAGTCAGTTAACTGCATCAATTGTTGCGCCGTTTCATGACTGGTATCAGCAATTAATTGAACGGCATTGCTAGTCACACCGGCTTTTTTCAAGCCAGTTTGCAAGGCCGTTACCAAAGCAATATTCGTTTTAATGGCTTCTTTACCGCCCCGTAAAATGACCGCGTTGCCTGATTTCAAAGTTAAGCCAGCCGCATCAACGGTCACATTGGGCCGAGCCTCATAAATCATGCCAATTACGCCTAGGGGCACGCGAACGTTCTCAATTTGCAAACCATTCTCCGTTTGCCAGCCAGAAATTGCCTGACCAATTGGATCAGGTAATTGCATCACTTGCTGCAAGCCATTGGCCATTCCTGCTAACCGTTCGTGGTCCAATTTCAAGCGATCTAGCATTGCTGGCCGCACACCATTAGCTTGCGCGGCCGACAAATCCAATTCATTAGCCGCTAAAATCGCTGTTTCCTCGGCCAACAATTCACTGGCCATCGCTTGTAAGGCGGCATTTTTTTCAGTTGTCTTTAATAGCGCTAACTCCGTGGCGGCCGCTTGCGCTTGCTGACCGATTTTTTCTAAAGTTGTCATATCTTCACCTATTTATTTTCCTTCGCTAAATAACGTACCAATTTCTTGACCATCTAAAATGTCATAAATAATTTCCGGATTGACGCCATTGGCCAGAACCATTTGCTGATGATTCTTCAAAATCCGTTGGGCTGCGTTAATCTTGGTCGTCATCCCGCCAGTGCCAAAGCTACTGTCACGGCCGCTAGCGTAACTGAGAATTTGCTCGTCAATCACCGGTACCTGACTAATCAGCTGGGCCTCAGGATGCTTATGGGGATTCGCGGTAAACAGCCCATCAATGTCCGACAACATAATCAGCAAATCCGCCTGGGTAATTTCCGCCACAATTGCCGAAAGTTCGTCGTTATCACTAAAGCTAGTTTTATGATCCAATTCGTCAATGGACACTGTATCGTTCTCATTAATAATCGGAATAATATTTTTAGCCAGCATCGCATTCAAGGTATTGACTACGTTGCAGTGACTTTCCGGAAAAATAATCACATCCCGCGTCAATAAAACTTGGGCGACAATTTGTTGATACTCGGCAAACTCCCGCGTATAAATCCCGATCAAGCGACTTTGACCAATGGCGGCCAGGGCTTGTTGTTCGGGAATTTCTGTGGGTCGTTCCTTAATATGTAACATATCGCGGCCAGCACCCATGGCGCCACTAGACACTAAAATAACTTGATAATCGTGATTACATAAATCGGTTAACACATAAGCTAAGCGACCGATCGCCCGTAAATTTAATTTACCATTTGCTAATACCAGCGAACTTGTCCCCACTTTGACGACAATTCGTTTCGGCTGTAAGTCCCGCACTGTACTCAACTCCGCTATTTTTTCTTCTTTAATCTTAGCACAGGCAAGCCGAAGATTGGCCGCTTTTTCCCAATCTCTTAACCACCAATCACCGGCTTTGTGACAAAAGTCGAACAATTAGCCCGCTTTGGCTATTGTAAAGCCCTGCCATCTCCGTTATCATGGGAGTCGGACATTTTTTGTACCACTGTGGCACTTCTAATCCCAAAATGGGTATTTCCTTTGGTCACAGTTATTAATAACCGTCATGGGTTATAAAGGAGGATTTACATGACAAAAGAACAGAATCATCTGCATGACCTCGTCATTTCGGCGATCATTGCAGCATTATATGTGGCTTTGACTTATTTAAGTCAAATGTTTGGGCTCGGCTACGGTGCCGTACAGTTGCGGCTTTCCGAAATGCTGAATTGCTTGGTTGTTTTCAACAAACGTTATATCTGGGGTGTAACATTAGGCTGCATCTTGGCCAACCTAACTAGTACTTTAGGCGTGGTTGATATCGTTTGGGGTTCCTTACAAACCTTGATTTCGCTGACCATTATCTATTTTGTCAGCAAGAAATTGCCTAATTTAATGGCCAAGCTAGGCAGCGTCGTCGTGATTGGCACGGTCATGATGTTCCTGATTGCTTGGGAATTAGTCGTCTTAACAAAGGCGCCATTCTGGTTAACATACGGTTCTGTGGCCGCCGGCGAATTTGCTTCTCTATTAGTTGGTGCCATCCTGATTTACTACATGAGTAAACGCATCGACTTCAACACCGCCACGATTAAACATCGAGCTTAATCAATTAAAAATATTAAACTAGCGCTGATCATTTTGATCAGCGCTTTTTTTGCACGCTAAAATTTTTCGCTAACTGCCAACACCCGACATTCACTAGCAATCAGCAATGTTCTTACTTAATCCCAATCAGTCGATTAATAACCGCTGTGACTAAAAAATACCTGGTTCATTTGCGTATTTTATAATAATCGCCGTTTTACCAGCGTTATTAGCAGTTAGTCACAGCCCCAAAATAACTATCCACAGCTGAAACATGTTTTCCCCAAGTTATCCACAAAGTTTTCCACTTGTACACATGTTCGCCGCAGAATCTTGTGTCAAAATCAACCCTTGATACCAAATATTCCATTTTAATTTGTCAAGGTAAAAATTTTTTAAATTAGTTTTCCACGTCTTTTTATTGTTCGCTGTGAATTATTATTCGCGTGGAACAGTGATGCTATCAGCTTTTTATTTAACCTTTTTTCTAACTGCCAAAGTTATCCACACCTGTCGATAACAATGTGGATAACTTAAAAGCACTTGATTTTCCGCGGTATTATAGGATATCCACACCTTTATCCACACGCTGTGGATAACTAATGTCGATAAAACTTTCTCTTGACAAGTTTTTTACTGGTAAATAATCCGAACGTAGCGCCAAAATATCCGTTATAGCGACATTATTGCCGAACAATTACGTGAAACAATGAGATTTAACTGTTTTTTCTACTGCTAACGTTAGATTTGACCACTGATGTTACTTACTGACAATTCACACCTGAACTGTGCATAACCGTTATGCTTGTCATAATGTTACAAACGAGTTGTGCACAAGTCGGTCCACTAGTGGACTACTTATAAAAACTAGTGTTTCAGCAGAACAGGTTCTGACTCCATTGCGGGCTTGCTGGTTGTGGAACGCTGCCGGCATCGATTGATGCCAATTACAAACCAAATTGTCATCAATACGAGCCTTTGTCTAATTGCTGAAGCAATAAGACAAATTTGGCGGCTGACAACCACGCCCTCCATTTCGTCTGGAATTGAGGTGGTGCACTTCAACTTTGTTAGTACTTAAGGAAGTTATAGCGGGACTAATCAACTTGATTTGAATTGTTATCATACTTGAATAGTAGTATCAAAAGAGCTCGTTTGACATTCCTCTGGTTTCATCCAGAATGGTTGTCAAACGAGCTCATTAAGTTTATAACGATCTGTTTTTCTAAATAGTGGTGCTCAATTCTGTTAGTTTACACAGGTGGTTACTGGGGAAGTCTCGGCACCATTCTACCGAAATTCTACCTAAACCTAGTTACTGCTAGAACTGTTCGAGCTGCTAGTCGTACTGCTAGCTTCCTTGGTCAGCGTAACCTTGGTTTCTTGTAACTTACCATCACGATAGTACTTCACTGTAACGGTATCGCCAATTGAGTGGGCGTAAATTGCGGTGTGGATCTCGGCAATGCTAGTGACTTTTTTACTGTCAATGCCAACAACAGTATCATACTTCTTCAAACCGGCTTTAGCTGCAGGGCCACCAGATTCAACAGAAGCAATCACCACACCACTAGTCACAGTCGTTGGTAATTTCAAAGTTGATTTTTGTTGATCAGCGGAAATGTTCGTTAAATCAACGACACCGACGCCAAGCGCTGGCCGGACAACTTTACCATTTTTAACTAATTGATCAATGATTTGAGCGACTTCGTTACTTGGATAAGCAAAGCCCATCCCTTCAACGGAAGTGCCATCAGTGCTTTGGGCATACTTCAATGAGTTGATCCCAATAACTTGGCCAGAACTATTTACTAGTGGGCCACCAGAGTTCCCTGGGTTGATTGCCGCATCTGTTTGAATAACTGTGGCTTGACCAGTTGTTTGGCCGGTGGTGTCATCAGTCACATCAATCGTCCGATTTTTCGCTGAAACAATCCCTTCAGTTACTGACGTTGCATATTCACTACCAAGTGGTGAGCCAATAGCAATTACTGGTTCAGCTGGCGTGATTTTTGATGAATCACCGAAGCTGGCAACTGTTGTGACTTTAGCTGAGCTAATTGATAAAACAGCTAAATCAGAAGTCGCATCAGCGCCGACGATTTTAGCAGAAACTTTCGTCCCATCAGCTAAAATAACTTGCAAGGCATCAGAACCAGAAACCACATGATTGTTAGTGACGATATAAGCAGTGCCATCTTGCTTGGCATAAATCAAGCCAGAACCTTCACTGACCGTCTCTAATTCAGATGAACTCGTGCCTGAGCCGGAACTTGAATCAGAAGAACCACTGCTCTTACTGTTACCACTGCTACCAAATAGATCTGAGAAAATATCGCTACCACTATTTTGACTTTGGCGTTGTTCGTTAATGACAGAAACAACGGCCCCTTCAACTTTATTGAAGGCTTTGGTCATGGAACTATTTGTTTTGACAGAAACATTGCTAACTTTCGTGGTACCCGACGTACCTGAGGAATCGGTGGCCGTATCGCTGCTATTGCGACTAAGCATTGAAAAACCAGCAAAAGCTACGCCACCGCCAATTACCGCCGAAACAACAGCGATAACGGCAATTTGCCACCAGGTGATGCCACGTCTCATTCTACGCTTACTCATCTTTATCTATCTCCTTAAAATCATTTCTAACGAGTTGATTAGTTGATAACTCATTTATCTGACTTTATCTTACTGAGCAAATTTGAATTATTTATGAAATTGCTCTTGACAAACCATAAACTAATTGTGTCTTTTTTTAGACATTGCCCTAAACAATCGTTAGTGGATCAGCAACCGCTGGATCAGTATCCATAATTTTAAAGGCATCACCGACACCAAAATCATGATCAGCTAGGAAGTCACTAACCGTTTGGTGCGCCAACTTCTTCGCATTATTCTCTTGACTTAAATGGCCGAGATAGATTTTCTTCGTCCGCCGACCAAGAACACTCATCAACGCCAAAGCACCGTCATCATTGGATAAATGGCCTTGATCACCCAGAATTCGTTGTTTTAACGACCAGGGATAAGGACCATCACGCAGCATCATCAAGTCGTGATTACATTCCATTAAATAACCATCGGCATCAGCAATCGTGCCGGCAACCCGATCAGAAACATAACCAGTATCAGTCAGAATTGCAAAAGCATGATCATCATGATGAAATTGATAAAACTGCGGCTCAGCAGCATCATGAGAAACGCCGAAACTTTCTACATCTAAGTCACCCAAACTCAAAGTTTTGCCCATTTCAAAAATATGTTTTTGTTCTGGGGCAATTTTACCAATTTTGGGACTCATTGCCTGCCAAGTACCTTCGTTTGCATAAACATCAAGGTGATAACGCCGCGCTAAGACACCCACCCCATGAATATGATCGCTATGTTCGTGAGTGACAAAAACCGCATCAACATCGTTCAAATCGCGACCAATACTTGCCATTAAAGCGGCAATCTTTTTGCCAGAAAGTCCAGCATCCACTAAGACCTTATGTTGCGGCGTTTCAAGGTAGGTGACATTGCCTGAACTACTGCTAGCCAAGACACTGACGCGTAGCCCTTCAGTTGTATCTGGTTGCGTCATCAATAAAGCTTCCTTTCAAATTCCTAATCAAAATCATTTAACTTATTTTAGCACAGTCGAATCGCTGCGGTTAATTTGCGAACTAGTTCTGAAAATAGTTGCTTAGATCAATCTGTCCTGATTTTAGTCGTTTCTTAGCTGAGTAACGGCAGGGGCCCAGCGATTTAAAGGGCGTGGAACGCTGTGGCCGTCGATTTGAACCAAATTAAAACCCCAATTGTTTCAAATACGAGGCTTTGACTAGCTGCTAAAGCAGCAAGACAAATTTCACAGCTGACGCCAATCGCTGGGCCCCTGCCTGATGAGGCAGTTTAACTCAGCACCACTGTTTAGAAAACCAGATTGTTGTGAAGCCATAGACTGATTGACAATTTTTATGGATTTAAGAAATTATAAGCAAGAAAAGATTGGCAATCAGCCTCAGCGATTTTGCACTTCAGATCTGTTTAAATTAGTTGAGTTAGCCCACTACAACTGACTTTATCAAGTCGCAAAAATAAAGTGCCCAAACTTAGCTCCAGACGGAATGGAGGGATCTTGTCGTCAGCCAATCGGGTTTCATTTGCGTAGGAGCTTGCGAGAAGCAGCCAAATTATTGTTAGTGCTTTAGCACTTATAATAAGACCTGTATCTGAGACAATTTGATTTGTAATTGGCTCAGATCAGCGTCGGCCGCGTTCCACGACAAGCAGCCCGGAATGCAGTCCGAACTAATTCTGTTTGATCATCTACATTAATTATTTGAACTTATTAATGCAAATCTGCAGTAATTAATCATCAGCATCAACAGTGGTACTCGAGCTACTAGCCGAACTACTACTTGAATCAGTGGTGGTCGTGCCTTTAATAATCGTCTTTGTTAAGGCGTTAACCTTCTTCAAAGTCTCGTTTTTCGTGCCTTTATGTTGAATCATCACATTCCAGACCGGCACGTAAATAATACTGCCACGAACATCGATTAATTCAGAATAACCAAGCTTATACCAAACAATCTTGGAATTCTGAGAAATTTCACTAGAAGTATATAACAACTCAATGGCATCGCGGGCACTGATGGTCGTTTGCTTCTCGCGCAACACCGTTACGTTCGGCAAATAAGTTTGCGTGTAACCCGTAACGCTGCCGTTACTAATTTTAAAAGTCAGAGTACCTTGGGGATCAATAATCACGCCCTGTTTGGTTTTCTGGGCAAAAACAATGGTACTCTTCGCGTCCGACATGCCTGACTGATAAACATATTCTTGACCGTGGAGCACGTTATGTTCGTTTTCCACGAAGCCCTTAAGAACTGTGACAACATTATTCTTGCCATAACCAATTGGCACGTTAAACTGACTGGTTAATTTGTGCGTGTCATAGTTATATGAAGTTGATTGACTGCTTAACTCTTTGGTGTTTTTAGCTAAAACGTCTTCAGTTTGGCTAGCCAAATAATAACCCTCACCTTTGTCATTAGATAATTTCGGCACGGTGATATGGTCGTCCTTCATGTCCTTAATGATCGCCTGCTCGTTGGTCACTGTTGGCGTGGTGTTATAAGTGGCGTTGCTGCCTTTCTGGGTATATGAGGCTAGCAAGAACACATCCAACGCTAAAAAGACAATCAAGAAAATCATTTCAATTCTCCGGAAATCCATTTATTGCGCCTCCGTTCCACTTTGATCCTGCAACCAATCTTGATAATCACGCCAACGATTGTTGATTTTGACATAATACGTTGGCATTAAATCAACGATATCAGCATCTGTAGTATCACTGACCCAACGATAGCCGATCACCAAATCTTGAATCGACTTGCGGGAATAATTGGCCGCCACTAATTTACTCATCACCGTTTCCGTAGCTGGCAACGTTACTTTATTAGCTTTGGCAGGCACTGGCACTTGTAAAATGCGACTTGAAAAAGCCGTTTGACTACCAGTATTCGAGAATTTCACTTTAACTGAACCAAAATCACTTTGCTGGAAAATTGGAAAACCTTCAACAAAGCTGCGAAAAGCCACAACGTTATTGGTTTGATCAACACTGTAATAACGAATGTCTGTTAAAGGATTGCCAATATCAGTTAATGCTGTAAAACTGCTCTCCAATAAACTCTTCAAGTTATTTGGGACATCTGTTTGACTGTTATTAGAGAAAGTTAACTGGTCACTGCGATGGTCGACGGTCAACTGGTTATGATAACTGCCGCCATAATAAGTGGTTTGGCCGCCTGACTCCCGTGATTCCACGTTGGTATTTTTGTCATTACTCATTAATGCCGAAATATAAGTGTTCTCATTGCGGCGATTGATTAAATAACTATACGGTCGCAAGGTCACTTCATTCTGGAAGAAAATCTGTGGTCGTTCCTGTAATTGGACTTGGCTCACCGCTATGTTCATATCAGCCTTGGCCACCAAATTACGAATCGTGGCGATTTGCGTATTGCTAACCCGACTTTGCCAAACCTTCTGACTAATATCATCCAAGAAATAAATATGGTCCAAATTATTCGAGGTACTAAAAATAACGCGTGTAAAAGCCACATCACTGGCCACGTCTTTCAACCGATCCTGCTTGATGACCGAGCCAAAAAGCTTCAGTGACATTTGGTCAGCATAAACCATTTGTAAGGTGCCACTTTGATCCATCAAATCATGATAGCTGGTCGTACTGCGCCGGAAAGAATGAAAGTCCCACTTTTGGACGACTTGGCGCACTTCTAAAGCTAGATTTTCCTTATGGTTATAGACAAAAGTTTGATTCTTCTTATTATCAACTTTAACAACCGCCGTTGGTAAATAGACTTGGCTTAAGTTCTGTTGATTGGCCGCCGTAATACTGTCAGTTGTGGTGCCGGTTTCCGTATCCGTACGTCGTTCATAACGCTGATTATTGGTCCAGATCAGGAAACTAAGAATCAAACTAACGACGACTGCCAGAATTAGAATCACGCGCACTAAGAGGTTAGTCCTCCGCATCCCACTCATCTCCATTCTCATAAGTTTGGTATGGCAAGGAAATGTAGAACGTCGAGCCACGACCTTCAGCACTGTCGACCCAAATGTGGCCATGATGGGCCTCAACAACTTCCTTGGAAATTGCTAAGCCCAAACCAGTCCCACCTTGTTTCCGCGACCGCGCTTTGTCCACTCGATAAAAGCGATCGAAAATCTTATTAATATCTTTACGAGGAATCCCCAAACCTTGGTCACTAATACTGATGACCACATTTTGGTGATTCTCCATTAGTCGGGCGGTGATCACGCCACCATCTGGTGAATACTTAATGGCGTTATTCATGATGTTGTCGATCACCTGCATCATTTTATCTGTGTCTAATTCAACCCAGAGATCACGTTTAACGAATTCGCGTTTGATACTATAACGCTTGTCTTCGTGTGGTAGCATCGGGTTGTTTTTGTCGTTACGTTCGTTCTCGGTTTTGATCATCATGTCGAAGCGATTCAAAATGTAATTGAAGAATTCATTTAAATTGACATACTCCAATTCCATCTTGGCTGTACCTTGATCCAAGCGCGACAACGCCAGTAATTCGTTGATCATCCGAATCATCCGGTCGGTTTCTTCCTGAGTCACGCTTAAAAACTGTGGTGCTAACTTAGGATCTTGCCAAGCCCCATCAGTCAAAGCTTCAATATAACTGCGCACGCTCGTCAACGGCGTTCGCAATTCATGAGACACATTCGAAACGAATTCCCGCCGTTCGGCATCGTTCTTTTCCTGTTCAGTAATATCATGCAGCACACAAACCAAGCCGCTAATGAAACCTGTCTCTCGTTGAATCAAGGAAAAATCAGCGTGGAGAATTAAATCTTGCGTTTCACTGGTAACCACCTTTTCCGGTTGATCGGCGTTATGCTTCTGCGTGATCTTATCTGGTTCAATCGTCATTTCGTGGCGTGTTTCTAACAAATCGCGCAGTGAATATTCATCCTCGATCCCCAGAATAGTCAAAATCGACACACCAATCGCGTCATCACTGCTTAGATTTAAGAAACTTTGAGCCGTTTCATTAATAATCGTCACATTGCCCCGGCGATCAGTGGCAATTACGCCGTCGGTCATATGACTTAACACTGAATCCAAACGCCGCCGTTCCGAGTCAGAAACTTCTTGAGCCTCTTCGACCCGGACTGACAAGTTATTGACGGCTAGCGCTAATTGACCCAATTCATCTTGCCCATAAATCCGCACTTGCCCGGAATAATCACCGTCGGCCATCCGAATGGCTTGCTTTTTCATTTCGTCAATTGGTTGCGTTATTGCCCGGGCAATAAATATAGCAATGACCATGCCTAATAACCCAGCAACTAATGAAGCCGTCAGGAAAATCAGGGTAATGGAATTAATATTGGAATAAACATCGTCCATACTGGCTTTAACGTAAATCGCCCCGACCACTTGATTGGCATCAGTACTAGGATTGGTGATCGGCGTGATCGAGGTATAAAAACTGCCACCACGATCATCAGAACTAATCTGCGTTTGCTTATGATTGGAATAAATGACGTTTTTAATCTCGGCATCAGGTGTGCGTTGGCCCACATTGCCCTGATCGTTAGCATTACTCGTCCCGCGAATGATGCCTTTATTATCAACAACTTGCACTTCGGAAATTGAAGAATTATCAACCTCGGCGACAATATTCTTAATATTACGATTGGCGACGTCAGTGCTAGTGTTATTTAATTCATTGGCCAACTGACTGCTGACATAAGGTTGGATCACCACAGAATCCTCGAAAGTTTTAATATTCTGCTGTTCCAATTGCTTGACGAAATAAGCCCCGATAATTTCGATCGTGGTTAATAGTAGCAAGACGAAAACCAATGCTATTTTAAAATGAATGGATTGAAAAGGACGAATTTTCTCGTTCATAACGGTCGCGAATGTTGCAAAATCAATGGGATCTTGCCCACACTCAGTTCACTTCCTTAATTTCTCTTGCTTGCTGGTCGTTTAAAGTTCGACCTAAATAAAAGGAGACAGAAGTTACGCTTTGACCAACAGCTGCTGGTCAAACGCGAAGATAACTTATGTCTCACTTTCTCACGCGTATTCACAATAGTCAACACGAACAAAAATCATTTTACATTTCTTAATCGTTATCAGGATTTTTCAAATAATAACCAACCCCGCGTCGGGTCATGATCCAGTCAGGATGACTAGGATTATCTTCGATTTTCTCCCGCAACCGGCGAACAGTCACATCGACCGTCCGCACGTCACCGAAATAATCATAACCCCAAACAGTCTGCAATAAATGTTCACGGGTCATGACTTGGCCCAGATGCTTGGCCAGATAATGTAACAATTCAAATTCGCGATGGGTCAGCTCAATCTTTTCGCCACGTTTGGCCACATCATAAGCCTCAGGGAAAATGGTCAAATCACCCACATCAATTTCATGGTGATCATCTTCCTCACTGTCAGCAGAAGCAGTTGCTTGCCGCCGCAAGTTAGCTTTGACTCGGGCCACTAATTCACGATTAGAAAATGGCTTCGTAACATAATCATCAGCCCCTAATTCCAAACCGATGACTTTATCGATTTCAGAATCTTTGGCAGTGACCATGATAATTGGCATGTCGTGCGTCTTGCGAACTTCACGGGCCACTTCCAAGCCATCAACTTTTGGTAACATTAAATCTAATAGGATTAAATCAGGATTAACTTCTTCAACTTTTTTTAATGCTTCTTCGCCATCATAAGCGACGTACACATCGTAGCCCTCTTTAGTGAGAGAGAACTTAACGATATCCGAAATAGGTTTTTCATCATCAACAACTAAGATTTTTTTCGCCATATTTATGGTTCCTCCTTAGAGCGTTCCCAATCTATTATACTAACTTTCAGAAAAAAGCACAAAGGTTCCTCTCTTTTACACAGGAATACCCATTTTTAATGCATTTCTTGTCTTTAATTACACGCTCAAAATATGAATATGCCATTCTAAAAATCAGGTGGGGTGATCAAAACAGAACTGGCTACAGACTCCATTGCGGGCTTGCTGGTTGTGGAACGCTGCCGGCATTGATTTGAGCTTATTGCTACGCAACAATCTCAAATACAAGCCTTCTCGTAAGTGCTAAAGCACCAACGAGAATTTGGCTGCTGACAACCACGCCCTCCATTCCGTCTGGAGTTAAGCTTGTGTATTTCAATATTGTTAGTAGTTAAGGCAATCATTGTGGGACAACTCAACTCTGTTAGATAGATATTAAATTTGAATAGTAAGACCAAAAATGTTTAATTGATAATTGATCTCTAATTCTCTAACACGCTGATTTTTTCGGATCCACAAAAATTGTCAACTAACCTACTAGTTCACATCAATCTGTTTTTCTCAATAGTGGTGATCAGTTCTATTAGTTTATCCTGGTGGTGGCTGGGTGATTGGCGTCAGATGTGAAATTATTGTTGGTGCTTTAGCACTTACAATAAGCCTCGAATTTGAGATTTTCGTAGAAAAGCTCAAATCGACGGCCACGTCGTTCCACGCCCTCTCAATCGCCCAGCCACCACCAACCCAAATTGAGGAAGTCTTGCCACCAGATTCGACAACTCGGGCTTTATGATTTAAACATGAACCCAATTTTTGTAGTACCTACATAATTAACTACGAATAAAGAGGTGGAATTTTTGGATAGCGCTTATTTTAGCTCTTTATTATAGTAAGTAACTGATTTTTGCACTAAAAAATAAACTTTTTTAAGAATTTTGGCCAAAAAAAGCCAAGGAAGGGTTGCGAGACCATATTCCATATGCTAATATAGTTAAGTCGTCAGATATTTGGGTGGTTAGCTCAGCTGGCAGAGCAACGGACTCTTAATCCGTGGGTCCAGGGTTCGATCCCCTGACCACCCATTAATCGATATTAACCAGTGATCACGCAGCGATAAAACGCCGTGGTTGCTGGTTTTTTTGTGTCTTCAATTAGGATAGTAGCAGATAGATGACAACGATATCGTATTCAAAAATAACAATATAAATTAATAACGGCCATATGATTATGTGCTAGAAAATCATTATTACGCAAAAAGAGACTTGGGTTTTTGCCCGGTCCTTTTTTACAACCAATTGACAAGTTTACTTGGCAAGTAGTATATTATCTATGTAAAGTAAACTTGTCATCATTGAGGAGAATATACTAATGAATAAAGAAGAGATTTTAGCTAAGAATCGTCACGATAATATTAATGGCGATGAACGTCAGAAACAGTTACAATTACAAAATATCGTAGATTCATATTTAGTTTTGTTGGCACTCTTCGGAGTTTGTTTGGGAATCAATGCCGTTACACTACTTTTTTGGAAATTTGAGTTTACCGATACAAAGACTATTATGATGGCCTTTGTCTTGGTAGTCACCGTTATGTCCTATCGAAAATTTCAAGTTGAGAAAGTTCGTAAAAATCGTTGGTCTGTAATTTTATCATTTACGGCATTAGTAGCCATATTGGCGGCAATTATATTGCGAGGATTGGGAAAGTAATTTAAGGAACAAATGAACTACTTGAGAAGTCCTATGCTGAAGAAAAAATGAGGAGTGGAATTACTTAAACGATCGTAGTAGGAAAAAGGCATACTGGCACTCTCTCTTTTAGCAGTGATTCTAACAATATTTAGGTTTATCGTAATTTACCAATTGACGATATTTTGTCATTTATTTTACTTGCTGTAGGAACTTTTTCCCGACATAAAAATGACAAACAAGTATTTTCCTTAATCATATTGATCAGAAGCATTGTTGCCTGTATTGGCCCATTATTTTGGTATGTGGTAACGACATTATAGATATGGAAGTTAGAGCATGGACTCAGAAAAATTGGTATTAAAGAATAATTTACGCGTAGTTCGAAAAGAAAATCAGTTATCACAGCAGGAACTAGCCGATTTAGTGGGAGTGTCACGTAATACGATCGGTTCGATTGAAACAGGAAAATTCAATCCAACCGCTAAGTTAGCGCTAGTTTTATGTGTAGCCCTTGATAAAAAATTTGAAGAATTATTTTATTTCTAAAAAGAGCGTGGAACAAAATACGTTCAGTTTCCGAATATTAATGTAAATAAACGGAAAACTCAACATTGAGTTCCCAATCTATTAGATTGAGCAAAAGAAGCCGTACTTTTGTTCCGTATTTTTGCTACAATATTAAAAATAAAAATGGCTATCAGTCTCTTGATGGATGCTTAAAATGGCTTTCCATATTTTAAATCCGCTAATAAATTCATTCTTAATAATTCTCATTGCTAGCCCATCAAGACCAAATATGCCATAGTAACCGCCAATGACAATATCGAGCCGTTTAAAGTTGACCACCCATTAATCGATATTAACCAGTGATCACGCAGCGATAAAACGCCGTGGTTGCTGGTTTTTTTGTGTCTTCAATATTGAAATAGCGTTTTGCATAAGTGAGACTTATCAATTAGCCACAAAATTAAAATAGCTTTCGACCATAATCACGGGTATCATCGTGCTTATCAATTAAGAAAGCGTGTGAAATGATGACGGACAAAGAAGCAATTATTCAATTATACCGAGCAGAAAATATAGCCATGGTTAATCGAGATATCAAACAATTAAATGAAATTTTGGCGCCTAGCATGACGTTGACCCACATGACAAATTACGTTCAACCAAAACTTGAATGGCTCGACCAAATTCAAAGTGAAGCGATGCGTTATTTCTCATCCCAAGAAGTTGCTATTAAGGAGATTAGAATTGATGGCGACAAGGCTAGTTTAATTGGCCAAAATCAAGTTCAAGCTAAGATTTGGGGTGGTAGTGTCAATACTTGGCCTTTGGAAATGAAAATGTATTTCGCCAAACAAAATGGGCACTGGATCATTACTAAACAGGTTGCTAGTACCTATTAAAAACGGTCTTTGCCAAGCACTACGAATTTTCTTAACTCTTAAACTTTCAGCCTGACTGCCAAACCCGAAATTTTCTCGACTTGAAGCGCTCGTGTTATGATAATACCAGTAGTTTAACTATGAATAAGCTGGTCAAAAAATCAAGGCAATTTCAGAAAGGAACCTGATCTTGGCATTTAAAACACCGTTGGCTGATCAAATGCGACCCCAAGAATTGGCCCAAATGGTTGGGCAACAGGAATTATTGACGCCTGGTCAACCATTACGTCAAATCATTGATCGCCATGTTAATATTCCGTTGATTCTTTGGGGACCACCAGGCACGGGTAAAACCAGTTTGGCCCAAATTATTGCTCGGCAAAATCATTATCCTTTCGTGGCTTTTAATGCCTCAACCGACAACAAGGCTCAGCTCACCCAAGCAATTGCCCTCTACCCGAACCAATCTTTCGTGTTATTGGTCGACGAAATTCACCGCATGACCAAGACACTGCAGGACTTCTTACTGCCCTATTTAGAAAATGGTCACGTAATGCTGATCGGTTCCACCACCGAAAACCCAATTATGTCGATTGTGCCAGCAATTCGCTCACGCTGCCAAATTTTTGAATTCCAAGCACTGGACGAGAATGATATTCAAACCACCTTGCAACGGGCGGTTACGGATGTTTATCATTTAAATGCTGATCAAGTCGAGGCCAAGGCGCTGGAATTGATTGCTATTTCTGCCGATGGCGACTTGCGGGTGGCCTTGAATATTCTGGAAACCATTCACGCCATCGACGCTGATAAAATTACGGTGGCGGCGGTTCAGAATTTCGCCCAGCAGCAACATTTCAGTTACGACCGCAAAGCTACGAAACATTATGACTATTTATCGGCCTACTCCGATTCAATGGCCGGTTCCGACACTGATGCGGCGCTTTACTACTTGGCTATTTTACTGAAGAATAACGATTTGCCCTCGGTGGTCCGGCGCTTACGGGAAATTCCCTATACTTACATTGGCCTGGCAAACCCCGAGCAAGTGACTCAGATTGTGGTCGCCGCCAATCAAGCGGAAAAAGTCGGCATGCCCAAAGCCAAATATCCGCTGATGTTCGCCACGATGCTGATGTGCATCTCGCCTAAGTCAGGTTCCTTCGATGAAACTTGGCCCAAGTTAGATGCTGACACTGAGCATCCCAACGAGCACCCGATGCCGCGAGGATTACGGGACATGCATTACAAGCACTCTGAAGAAATCACCGGTGGTGGCTTGATCGACAATCCTTTCGCCAGCCCGCACCAGATTGCCCAACAAAATTACATGCCCCAGGGTCTGGCTGGCCGTCAATATTACCAGCCTAAAGACAATCAAAACGAGCGTAAATTAGGCGAACAATATTTCAAATTACATCGCTATATTTATGGCGAAGATTATCACGACTGAAGACTAAATAGACGTTAAAATTATATGTTATAAAAAAGAGCTAGGAGAATTCACTCCTAACTCTTTTTTGGATTAATGAACCACCTAAAATAAAAATTCCTAGTTTGGGTGATATGTCCCAAGCCACGCGTTTTATTTTTCGCCCATTTTCACGCGGTATTCCCTATCCATGCATAGTCACTTGATCAAGACGAATAACTTGATCATAGTCTTTTAGTTGGTCCTCAGGAACCTGATGCGCGACTTCAATCAAGGTTTTCTGACTAGTAATAAATAATTGATGAACTTGTTCAGCTGTTTGCTGGTCCAACGAGGAGGTTGCTTCATCAGCGAGGATAATTGGTCGATCATAAAGCTGGGCCCGGGCAATTTCCAAACGTTGCAATTCGCCTCCGGAAAGATTCTGTCCATTTTCACCCACTTGATAGTTTAACCCTTCATCAGTACTGAATTGTGGCAATCCAGCGTTTTGCAACGCCTGTTGAATTTGCTGTTGACTAAAATGCCGTCCTAAAGTCAGATTAAATTGAATCGTGTCGTCAAAAGCAAAAGGCTGTTGACTGATCCAAGCAAATTGTTCTTCAACAGTTGTCGGTGAAAACTGCGTAATTGGTTGTCCATTAAACGCATAATTACCTGCACTCGGAACCAATTCGTCTTGCAAAACTGCCAACAACGTCGACTTGCCAAATCCCGAAGGCGCCGTGATCAGGACCTTCTCACCAGCCGAGATCTTTAAATTTAACTGCTTAAATAATTCTCTTTGATCAACAGTGACCGCAAAATTATGTAACTGCAAATCGGAGAACTCGCCGATAGTTTGCCCTTGGTCTAAACCTGACTGATTTTTCGCATGGGCAACTTGATTTTGCTTGGCGGTTAATACCCGTTGTTGAATTTCAGTGATTGTTTGGCGCTGATTATTGGCACCAACAATGGCCATTAAGGGATTAGCAATACTATTGGATAATTGCATCACCGAAATGAAACTAGCCAAAGTCAACGCACCTAAAATAATTCGATAAACACCGACACCAAAAGGAATGGTCATTGCCGTCAACATCGCTACTGTATAAGCTAACGAATTAGCCACGCCAATCGTTAAATTCATGCGCCGCAAACTATTTTCTAAATGACTCCCTAGTCCTACCAACTTCTTACCCAGTGTTGCTTCAGCTTGATAAGTTCGAATCGTCCGTTTGCCAGTTAAAATATCTTTTAAACGATTGGTAAAACTGGCGTTAGCCTGGGACCATTCTTTTCCTCGTTGACTAATTCGACCTTGGGTGAAATTGGAAATTAGCAGCGGTACTAATGAGCCGACGAAGAAAGCCAATGTTGTCCAAATATCATAAGTCAAGGAAGCCACCAACGCGAAAATAAAGGTTAATAGGTTCGTGACCATATCCATCTCGGCCTTAATGCCATTGGTTTCTAACAACTTTAAATCATTGGTCATGAACGAAATATTGTCGGAAATCGCCTTGGTCTGTGGCGCCGTCGATAATATTTCTTTAATCATAATCTGCTTGATTTCCAAGTTAGCCGCAGCAACATAACGCGTCTCAGCGTTGACTTGTAACAAACTAATGCCACAGAAAATCAAAAAACCTACAATTGCAATGACACTGTTCTGCAAAAAAAGCGTCATGTTTGCCTTGGTCGCCGCAGCAATAAACCGCCCGAGAATAAACGCCATGAACACACTTTGCAGACTATCTAAAGCGGTCCAAAATAAATAATTAATCAGTTTCGACTTTTTCCCAAATTTAAAAATTAACATGCCATCAACTCCAAAATAATGTTATCAACATTCAAGGGCACCAATTATCTCATCAATAAAATCAAGGCAACTATAATCTAGCTTCCGCTGCTGTCGTACTTTTAAATTACTACTCAGTCTTCTTCTAAATTAACGACCTTGGTAAATAATTTTGTTTCATCATCTGATAGCTTATGAGCCACTTCGATCAAAATACTTGAAGACGTCGCCAAGCTTTCTTGGATTTGTTGTGATAATACCGCATCCAACGCACTGGTTGGTTCATCAGCAAGAATTACTGGACGTTGTCTAATAATGGCCCGCGCGATTTCGATCCGTTGCAGTTGTCCGCCTGACAAATGCTCGCCATTCTCGCCGACAACATAATCTCGCGATTTTTCAGCGACCAATTCTGTTAAGCAGGCCTTACGTAAGGCCTCATCAAATTCTGCATCCGTATATTCATGACCCAAAGTAATATTGAAATAAATGGTATCGTCAAAAATCAGTGGTTTCTGCCGCACCAACGAAAATCCAAGCATTTGATTCTGCATGTCATCAACGTCTTGATGATTGATTAAGTATTCGCCACCGTGAATTTTATTTTTACCCCACAATACATCCAGCAATGTGGTTTTACCATAACCAGAAGGCGCCTGAATCAGGACTTTATCGCCACTATTAACATCCAAATTAAGATTCTTCATCAAAATTTTGTCGCCAGCCGCAATTGAAACACGCCGCAGTGAGAATTCGGCGACATCAACTGGTTGATCGTCATCAATAACTGATTGTTCCGGCGCCTTTAAGCCAAGCAAGTTCTGTTTAATTTTATCTACAGTCTTGATGCCATTGAAGCAGGAGATCATTTCAACCAGTGGATTAGAAATTGAGCCATTCAATTGAAAAATAACGAAGAATAAAGCGAGTGATAAGTGCCCGCTGATTACACGGTAACCACCAACAGAAATAGGCAAAATCACCCCAAAAACAATAAAAGCTAAAATAGAAAGCTCATTGGTGATTTGAATTCGATTGTTCATTTTTTGAACGGATGTTTCCATGGCGCCTAATGATTCTTTGACCCGCTTTTTGGACCCAGTCAGCGCTTGATAGATCCACAGTGTATCCTTGCCAAGTAATGTGTTGCGCACAATTGATAGATAGTTCTTGTTTGTGTCAGAAAACTTCTCAGAAGCCTCCCCAAGTTTTTTAGTTTGGGTATTCCCTACAATAATTGGGGCAAAGGCACCTAATAGAAAGATGCTGGTAGTCAGCCAATCAAGGCTCAGGCCATAAGCAAAGGCTAAGATAAATTGGAAAAAATCTTCAACAATGGTTAATTCATTACTGATACCATTCTCCTCAAACAATTTCATATCGCCTGTTAAGTAAGAAACATGTTGGTCAATTTCTTGGGTGGCGGTTTTGGAGTCCAACGCTGAATCAATGTATTTCATTTTGGTAGCAGTATTAATGTCAAAAATAATTTTATTTTTTAGCATGGCACAGACAATGCTCACCGCCGTTAACGCCGCATAACTAAGAAACAAGCCTAATGCATTATAAGCAAATTTTGACCAACTCTGACTGGAAATAGCGCCCAATAAATTACCGAAATATTGGGCAGTTAAAATCAATGCCCCAGCCTTTAAAATAAATGACACCATCGCCAGCGCAACCTGAGAATGTTTAGCGAAGCGGTTTAAAATACTGTCTTGAAAAATTTTGACCATTTTGATGACCTCGAATTCTGTTTAGGAGTGAAATAATTAGCCTTTAATGAGGTTGTTGCTAATATTAGTTTTTCGCATTGCCGGCCCTAATCGTGAAGAATATATGATTAATCGGCTACACTGATATAAATTTTCGTCAAGTTAAAATTTAACTTGGGGCACCGCCACAGGAATATTATTAGCAATTAAGGTTTTAGTTGATAATTATAAAATCTCTTAAGTTTGGAGCATTTCATCACAAAATTTATTATGAGAATATTATAGCATTCACATGACGATTGTAAACACGCTTTTTCATTTTATAAAAATAATTCTCATAATTTATTTATAAAACAAATGGAAACTGAATCCATTAAAATAACAAGCAAATTTCGAAGTGCTCAAGCTGAATTTTTATTTACATCCTGACTTAGTATTTTTTATTCACACGCCATTATTTGATTCAACCGAATAGTTTGAGTACAGTCATTTAGTTGGTCCGCAGGCAACTGATGCGAGACTTAAATTTATGCCTAGCCAAACTTTCTCACACAGCGTATCATTATCCCATACCACCCTTTCAGTAAGTGTCTTACTAAAAGGATGGTATGGGATAAATCAGGAATGGGGCGAGTGGCGATGGCACAAAAGATTTATAATATTGGGGTCGAAGTGACCATGGATACGATTGGTGGCAAGTGGAAGCCGATTATTTTATGTAATTTACGTCATGGCGATAAGCGGCCTAGTGAACTGCAGCGGCTAATCCCTAATATTAGTCAAAAAATGCTGACGCAAGAATTGAAGGAACTGGTGCAGGCCAACATTGTTGATCGGCACGTCTACAATCAAGTGCCGCCTAAGGTTGTTTATTCACTAAGCGATTACGGCCGATCATTAAGCACAATTCTCCACGAGCTCTGCGCTTGGGGCACGATGCATGCTCATACCCTTGAGCAAGAAGGCCAAGATATTGTGCTTTTAGAAGACGAAAACTAAATCAGCGCAGTCACTACTCAATAGAAATCATTCAGCAGCAGCGTTGGTCAATTTATCAAAATTGACCAACGCTTTTTTTAACGCCAAAAAACTTTTCGAGCCCCGTCACTTGCCAGCTCACAATTCCTACTTTTTAGTGCCTATCTCACAAAAAAGTGGGTACTAGCCGTCGAGAATGAAATCGATTATATTGATAACATGCTTTTGAAAGCAACAACCATGGTGAACTATTTATGGCAACTGACGGACCAATAAGGAGGCACTTACATTGATTACTTCATTAAATGATCGCATCACTTTAAATAACGGTACCAAAATCCCCGGCCTGGGTTTAGGCGTCTTTCAAATTCCTGACGCTGACACTGCTGCGGTAGTATCTGCTGGTATCAAAGCAGGGTATCGGTTAATTGATACCGCCCAAATTTATGGCAACGAAACTGGCACCGGCGCAGGAATTCGTCAAGGACTGGCTGCAACTGGTTTAAAGCGCGAGGATTTATTCATCACGTCGAAATTGTGGAACAATCATTTGACCTATGATCAGACGATTACCGCCTTTAATGACAGTTTAACGAAACTTGGCTTAGATTATTTGGATTTATATTTGATCCATTGGCCTGGCGATCATGCTTTTAAAGACGCTTATCTAGCACTGCAAGATTTATACCACGCCGGTAAAATCAAAGCCATTGGCGTCAGCAACTTTGACATTCATCATTTAGAAGAATTAGCTGAATTTGCTGAGGTGACGCCTGTTTTGAACCAAGTTGAATCTCATCCCCGTCTGAACCAAGCCGCTTTACGTGAATACGCGGCGACCAAAGACATTAAGATTCAGGCTTGGTCACCATTAATGCAAGGCCAAATTCTCAAGGAACCAACTTTGCAAGCAATTGCAGCTAAGCATCAAAAGTCAGTGGCTCAAGTAATTCTCCGCTGGGATATTCAACGCGAAGTTCTGCTCGTCGTGAAATCCGTTCATCCAGAACGCATGGCCAGCAACGCGGCGGTCTTTGATTTTAGTCTAACTGCTGCTGAAATGGCCCAAATCGACGCGCTCAATCAGAACTTCCGCGTGGGTCCTAACCCCGATCAATTTGATTTTTAATTGCAGAATTAATCATCATCATTTTTAAAAATAAACTAAAACATAAAGTGAGGTCGAAATCATGACTAAAGGATTTTCAGTTGTTAATCATGTGGGAATTACAGTGAAAAATTTAGATAAGGCGTTGCCGTTCTATGAAGCACTCTTTGGCGTTAAAGCCGCCAATGTTGATGAAATTGGTGGCAAGCGCATGGCGGCTGTGCAGGGCTTAACTGATACCTTAATTAAATATGCCAATGTCCATTTGGACAACATTAATATTGATATCTTGGAATATGACGAGCCTAAATCAACCACGGCTTCCTATTCAAATGAACAGGTCAGCGCGATGCATATGTGCTTTGAAGTTGATGACATCAAGGCCGCCGTTGCCCGTTTGCATGAACTAGGCATTGAACCTGAAGGTGAACCAATGTACTTCACTGAAGCAGACGGCTTAAAGTCCGGCTTAGGCACAGGCGTGGTTTATTTCCGCGATCCTGATGGCGCTCATTTGGAATTAATCGAACCTAAAGGCCCCTTCCAACGTGATTAACGCGAACGAAATCAATTAATAGCCAAGTTATCCTTAATAATTACCGGTCAGTTGGTTAATTGACCAACGACAAAACCAGTTTTCAGGCAAGTTTAAAGCCCTGATCACTGGTTTTTTTATTGTTTAGCGATTTTGCTAGTTCTTAAATTGCTACTAGTCATCAATGCCAAATACTGAAACGACTAATTAATTTAACCTGTAAGCCCAATCAGAGGCTGCATCATATTTTTTATTTAATTTTATGGCCTTAACTTGCAAGCGATAACAAGCGCGCACCTATCGAAATTGATGATAGTTTTTGTTTAGTTTTTAGAAATAAAAGTTTTAGATTAGCCTAATTTTTTTATTCACCTGGGCTACATTTGTTGTATACTTGTTTTGGCATATCACTATTTTAAGCACCACCACGCCAATCATGGCAGTTGCATCGCAATTGTGTCACGCGAGCAACAGAAAGGGAGGATCTTATGAAAGAAGCACCAAATAATGCCCACAAGCATAAACTAATTGAGTATGCGAATGGGCCCTCATTGGAGGAAATTAACGGCACCGTGGAAGTACCTAAGGGCAAGGGCTTCTGGCGAACATTATTCGCTTATTCCGGACCGGGCGCACTAGTAGCAGTTGGCTATATGGATCCAGGTAACTGGTCAACAAGTATTACTGGTGGTCAAAATTTCGGCTATCTGTTAATGTCGATTATTTTAATCTCGAGTTTAATTGCGATGTTACTTCAAAATATGGCAGCTAAACTGGGGATTGTCAGCCGGATGGATTTGGCTCAAGCAATTCGGGCTAGAACTAGTAAAACTTTAGGCATTATTCTTTGGATCATGACCGAATTTGCAATCATGGCCACTGATATTGCTGAAGTTATCGGGGCTGCCATCGCCTTGTACTTACTGTTCCACATTCCGTTAGTTATCGCTGTTTTCTTAACCGTTTTAGATGTTTTGGTCTTATTATTATTAACGAAAATCGGCTTCCGTAAAATCGAAGCGATCGTTGTTTGTTTGATTCTAGTTATTTTATTAGTGTTCGTTTATCAAGTTGCTTTGTCTAACCCTGATTGGGGTGGCATTATCAGAGGCACGATTCCTTCTGCTGGATCAATTGCTACTCACCCTGAAGTTGGTGGGATGACACCATTAAGTGGTGCTTTAGGGATTATTGGGGCAACGGTTATGCCTCATAACCTCTACTTACACTCTGCAATTTCTCAAACTCGTAAAATCGATCATGATGACGAAGAAGACGTGGCAACTGCTGTTCGTTTCAGTCAATGGGACTCAAACATTCAGTTAGGTTTCGCCTTCATCGTTAACTCATTACTCTTGATCATGGGTGTGGCGGTCTTCAAGTCAGGCGCCGTTAAAGACCCTTCATTCTTCGGTTTGTTTGAAGCTTTATCAGACACTTCAACTTTAAGTAACGGTGTGTTAATTACCGTTGCCAAGTCAGGTATCTTGTCAATTCTTTTCGCCGTTGCATTATTGGCTTCTGGTCAAAACTCAACCATTACTGGGACCTTAACTGGCCAAGTTATCATGGAAGGTTTCGTCCACATGAAAATGCCATTGTGGGCCCGGCGTTTAGTCACTCGTTTGATTTCAGTGATTCCTGTTTTGATCTGTGTCATGATGACTGGTAAATTAAACCAAGTTGATCAGCATGAAGCCTTAAATAACCTGATGAATAATTCCCAGGTCTTCCTAGCTTTCGCCTTACCATTCTCAATGTTGCCATTATTAATGTTGACTGATAGTAAAGCTGAAATGGGCCATCGTTTCAAAAACTCACTTTGGGTTAAAATTTGTGGTTGGATTTCAGTTATTGGTTTAACTTTCTTGAACTTATTGAATTTACCGAAATCATTCACTGACTTCTTAGGTGACAAACCTAGCGCCGACGCTGTTTTCAAAGCTCACATGGGCGCTTACGTTTCAATCGTCTTGATTATTGCGTTATTAGTTTGGTGCTTGATTGATCTTTATCACGGAAATAAACGTTTAGCTGAACATCAAACTGAACTTGCTAAGGAACATCATGCACAGGAGGCAAAATAATGGCTAGTGATTATAAAAAAATCTTAGTTGGTGTCGATGATTCACGCGATGCGTTAGCTGCCTTTCAATATGCGTTACATCGTGCTAAAACCGACCAGGCGGCTTTGATCATTACGTCAATTCTTGAATCTGGCGAAATGAATGTCTACCAAGTGCTTAACAAAGATTACGTTCATGGCGAGCGCGAAGAACTTGAACAACATATTAATGAATATGTTCAACTAGCTAAGCAAGCTGGCATTACTGATGTTCGCGCCGTAATTGCTGAAGGCGATCCTGGTGAGACCATTGTTAAAACTTTGATTCCTAAGTACCAGCCTGATTTACTAATCGTTGGTGCCGAAGCTAAAAAAGGATTGGCTAAACATTACGGTAGCCAAGCGGCCTATATGGCCAAACACGCTGATATCTCGGTGCTAATCGTTCGCGAATAATCAGCAAAAACGATACTAGTTTTGACTGCATTTTGGGTCTGGAACGCTCCCTAGTCGAGAGCGGCAGGGGCCCAGCGATTTTGTAGGCGTGGAACATGGTGGGCGTTGATTTGAGCACCACTGTTTAGAAAAATAAGTTGCAGTAACTAACAAAGCCTGATTAACAATCTCTGGAAAATAGAGACCGTTAATCAGGCTTTGTTGCTGTACGATTATTTATCATGATTCAAATCAAACTACTTAGTCGCCAATATTAGCTTGACCACTAGCAGCAATGCAGAAGTCTTCAGGACAGGATGAGCAGCGTCATTAGTGGCCTACAAACCAAATTCTGGTGCATAAGTAACCGTCCCTTGCAATGGCACTGCCAAGGCCAACAAACGGCAAGCAAAAAAGTTCGCTGGTGGAAAATCAGCGGACACCGTAACGCCCAAACTAGCCGCCGGTTGATAGCCAAACTTCGGATAATAATGTTCATGACCTAAAACCAACACATAATTATAGCCCAACTGCCGAGCTATTTGATGCCCGCGCTGAATAAGCTGCTTACCAATACCCTGCTGCTGATACTCAGGCAGAACTGCTAGTGGCGCCAAGGCCAAAACAGTTTGCGCACCAACCTGAGCTTTAGTAAATAAAATATAACCAACTAGTTGTTGATCAATTTCAGCAACTAGCGATAACGCAGGAATAAAGGCCTGACTATTATGACGCAAATTGGCCACCAGTGTTTGTTCCTGCCCATCAGAATATTCCGCGCTAGCAAAAGCCGTCTGGACTAACTGTTCAACTTGTTGATAATCTTGGGGTTGTTCTGGGCGAATCAACATTTTACTAAGCTCCTCTTTTAACTAAACTTGAGTTAAGTTTAGCACATCTGAATTCGGTACAAGCTTCGATAGTAGTAACAATACCGAATTTTTTCAAAAATGCGTTAAATAAATTTGATAGCTTTAAAACCTGGTGAAGGTGTTAAAACGGAATCGGTTTTGACTACATTCCGGGCTTGCTGGTTGTGGAACGCGGCCGGCATCGATTTGAACCAACTAAGAACCAAATTGTTTCAAATACGAGCCTTTGTCTAATTGCTAAAGCAATAAGACAAATTTGGCTGCTTCTCGCAAGCTCGTACGCAAATAAAACCCGATTGGCTGACAACCACGCCCTCCATTCCGTCTGGAGTTGAATTAGCTCACTTCATCCTCGTTAGTGCTTAAAGCAGTGTTAGCGAGATTCATGAACTCAATTCAAATAGTAATAATAGTTGACCAATAGCAAAACAGTGTGACAAATCTATTTCAGTAGAGATTGTCACACCGCTTTTGTTTTACCACAATCTGGTCCAGCCAAATAGTGGTGCTCAGTTTTGTTAGTTTACTCAGGTGGTGGCGGCGCAATTGGCGTCAGCCATGAAATTATACTTAGTGCTTTAGCACTTAGTATAAGGCTTGTATTTAAGATTTTGCGCAGCAAAAGCTTAAATCAATGCCCATGGCGTTCCACGCCCACAAAATTGCGCCGCCACCACCTCCTCAAATTGAGGAAGACTTAACGTTAATTTATTCCTGAACTAGTTTGGGCCCCTGCCGCACTCAACTAAGGAGCGACTTAATCAGATTTAACTAACATCACAATCAAAGTAATGGATTACGCTTCTTTTAATTGAATAACTGCTTAAATTCACCATAGCCAGCCGCGTCTAATTGACTAACGGGAATGAATTTCAAGGCCGCGGAATTGATGCAGTAGCGCAAACCGCCGCGATCAGTTGGCCCATCTGGGAAAACATGGCCTAAATGAGAATGGGCGTCCTGACTTAAGACTTCCTGCCGAACCATTCCGAAAGAATGATCGGTATGTTCAACGACATTTTTTGCCGCAATTGGTTGGGTGAAAGCTGGCCAACCACAACCAGAATCATATTTATCCGTCGAACTAAATAATGGCTGACCACTCACAACATCCACATAAATTCCTGGTTCAAAAAATTGATCATATTTACCAGTAAATGGCGCTTCTGTGGCCGCTTCCTGAGTGACCTGATATTCCTCTGCAGTTAATCGTTGTTGCAAATCAGCAGTCGTTTCATTTTTAGTCATGGCGCTTCCTCCTCGAAATTAATTGTGGACAATCTTTTCTTAGCGTCTTTAATTCTAATTAACTGCCACCCGAATGCAACCAATTTGCCTAGCATTAATCATTGTTTTTCTGACAAAGATTGACGACAACCGGCGTTAACGCTAACATATCATTATGGGAACAACCGTTCTATTTCGAATTATTTTAGCTAACAAGGAGTTTTTCTAATCATGACGAAAATTGTGCAAATGAGTGACGTCCATCTCGGCTTTGCTTACGCCGGACTCACTGATCGCCACCGCCAACAACAGCGCCAGCAAGATTTATGGCAGACGTTTCTCAACGCCCTCGCTTATTGTCAAAAAATTGATGCTCAGCTGCTGTTGATCCCTGGTGATTTATTTGATACCCCTAATCCTGACGCCGCTTTAGTGCAGGATGTCCAAGATGCTTTTCGCAAAATCGCCCCGATTAAAGTGGTAATTGCGACTGGTAATCACGATTTTGCCTACGCCGGTTCTTGTTGGGATGAGCCGCAAAAATGGCCTGCCAATGTTCATCTCTTTACTGGTACCTGGTCAAAACTCGATTTTCCTGATTGGCAAATCACGATTTGGGGTGCTGGCTTCACAGCTCCTTACGCCAAAATATCGCTGTTAAAACCAGTCACTCCACAAACCAATCATTGGCAAATCGGTGTGCTCCATGGCGATGCCTTCACACCAGAAAGCTCGCCTTATGATCCGTTAACAGCTGAACAGATTGCCAATTCAGGCCTAAATTGGTTAGCACTAGGCCACATTCATAAACGCATTCAAAACCAAGTTGGTGCCACGGCTTATGCTTACGCCGGGACGCCAGAGGGCCACGGCTTTGACGAACAAGGTCCCAAAGGTGTGCTGGTGCTCGATTTTATTCCCGGTCAAACTACGCCGACGGTTACTTTTCAGCCCTTGGCCCAGCGCCAATACGAAGAATTAAGTGTTGATTTAACTGGTTTAAATAGTAACAGCGAAGCAGCCGCGAAAATCGAAACGATGCTCGCTGAAAAATATGGCCCCGATTATCAGCGCCATCTTTACAAAATTCATTTAACTGGTGCTTTACCGACCACAGCCTTAATCACCGAAGCTGGTTTAACAGCGCAACTGTCTGTTTTCGACCTACGTTTGCGTAACGAAACTCATTTGGCAATTGATTATCAGCAATTGGCCCAACTTGATACTTTAGCCGGTAATTTTACCAAAAAGGTGCTGGCAAAAATTGACCAAGCTCATAATGATCAAGAAAAAGCCCAGGCGCAATTAGCCCTTGATTTAGGTTTGCGGGCATTTCAGGAGGACTTGACCAATGCGCATTGAACAACTTAATCTGATTGACTTTGGAATGTTTCATCAATTCGAACTTAAATTAGACCCGTCCGCCCAACTGATTTACGGCGATAATGAACAGGGTAAAACAACCCTGCTCAGTTTCATGTTGCTGATGCTGTATGGTGACCAAGGCCGCGATCGTAAGGGCCAGTTAACAATTCGCAGTAAATATCAACCTTGGAGCGGTCGCGAAATGGCGGGGAGTCTTATTTTAACGGCTAAAAATCACCGCTATCAAATTGAGAAACATTTTGGTAAAACTTTCAGCAAAGATACCACCGAAATAATTGATTTGAATACTGATGAAGCCGTACCTCTACCACCGAAAATGGAAGTCGGTGAATGGCTGCTCGATCTGAATTTAGCCGGCTTTCTCAAAACTGGCTTCATTGGGCAGCCGGGGATTTTCAATAATGGTCAAGGGCAAGATGATTTAACTGAGAAATTAGTTAAAAACTTGACCCAAAGTGGCGACGAAACTGTTTCCGCTAATGAGGTGCTAGCGCGGTTAGCGGCGGCCAGCACCGATTTAAGGTCAAAGTCTGGTAATAAAGGCCAATTAGTCGCGGCCAAAGACCAATTGGAGCAATTGCAGTTGGCGCGCCAAGCCACGGTTGCCCGGCAGACTGCCCAAACAGAACAAGTGGCACAATTGCAAGAACTTAGTCAGCAACGCCAACAACGCGATCAGCTTCAAACGAAATTGCAACAAGACCAACAAGCACAGCAAAGCCAACAACGACAACAATTATTACAAGCGATTCAAGCTAACGAGCAACAAATTCAAGCCTTGCATGCTTTAAGTTTTCAACCAGAACAAGTGCCAACGATTTTACCGAAATTACAACAGCTCGTTCAAGACGCGGTTGCCGCCAATCAAGCTGCCGCCGTTTTAACTAAAGTTAACGGTCAAAATTTGAGCTTGCCAATTAGTGAGGCCGATTACGCAGCAACAGCCAAACTGCAACAACAAACTGAAAAAATTCAGCAATTGCAGAATTTCTTCCAGCAAGAATTAGATCCTGCGGCGGCCCAAGCCTTACAGCAACAAGCGGCTTGGCGTGAGCTAACTCAGCAGCAGAAACAACTGACTGAACAGTTAGCGCCGGCCGACCAATTGCGGGCCCAAGCTGAACAGCTCACCACCGCTCAACAACAAAATCTCCAGCAGCAACAAATTCATCAAGATCGCCTTGATCGCAGTCAACAGCACACCGCGGCCAATAGTCGCACCGCCCAACAGGCCCACAAAAATAATCAACAACAGAAACTACTATTAGGTGGCGGCTTGTTATTATTGGGGATTGGTTTAATTTTAGTGATTGTCAAAATTGTCTTCGGCTACGTCCTCGCAGGTGGTGGGCTGTTGCTGGCAGTCATTAGTCTCTTGCGCCGCAGCACCCCAAATTCGTTAGTGTCAGACGCTGATGACTTTTCCGAACAAAAGGCTGCCTTGCAAGAATTGCAGGCCCAGGCCTTAGTTTTACAGCAACAAGCTGCCGATTTAGCGCCACAATTAAATCAGTTAAAAGTCACTGAACAGCAGCTGCAACAAGTTGTTCATCAAATTCAGGCGGCGCAACCGCGTTTGGCCACGGCTTGGGATCGTTGGAACACTAATCTCGAACAATGGCAAACGCAACTTGCCAACACCGACCTGCAATTGCCCGAATTAACTTTAGCGACGGCTGCTTTAACCGAGCTTAAAAATCAATTGTCTTTGCAATTGGCTAATTGCCAACAACAACTGATTCAACAGTTACACGCCAAACAAGTAGCTGATTTTACCACCTATCAAGTGAACTATCAGTTACAGCAAAAAGATCAAGTTCAGCAGCAACAGTGGCACGACCTACAAAAGCGGCAACAAACGACCCAAGCGGCCCTATTAGCTTACTACCAACAATTAGGCCATACGGAAGTTACCAATCTCACCCAAGCCCAGCAAGAATTAGCTACTTTGACGCGCGTGGGCCAACTTTATCAGACCACTCAGGCCACCGTTGCCAGTCAACGTCAAGTAACCGGCATTAAAGCCAGTTCAGCTGAGTTGGCTGCTAGTTTGCAGCAAGCAACAACTGCGGCGCGTTTAACTACTGAGCAGCGCCACCAATTACAAACCCAGCTCAAACAATTTCCCACTGATCTTGATGA
The DNA here is from genome assembly GCF_003946645.1 of Lapidilactobacillus wuchangensis. Classification (GTDB taxonomy): domain Bacteria; phylum Bacillota; class Bacilli; order Lactobacillales; family Lactobacillaceae; genus Lapidilactobacillus; species Lapidilactobacillus wuchangensis. Next base: position 15,139 of record NZ_RHOU01000012.1, on the reverse strand, counting down.
TCAATGGTATCAATTACAACATCAACTCCAAGGTTTTGGCCGCTCAGTTGACGAAATCGACCATGATATTCACGATCTAATAGAAACCGTTAATCTTTTACAGACGCGTTATCAATCCTTAACGCTGGCCCAAACAACGCTGCAACAAGTCATCGATGAACGGCGCAAATATTTCGCACCTTCCTTAAAAGAAAAGGCCGGCCAATATTTAGCGACTTTGACTAACCAGCGTTATCAAGAGTTATTAATTCCTAAGAGTTTCGCCTTAGAAGTACGTGACCAAGGCAGTTATCACGAGGCCGATTATTTAAGCAGCGGCACCGCTGATCAGGCTTACTTAGCGTTGCGGCTGGCAATTACTAACCTGTTGACTAATAAGGCGGGGCAAAGTAGTTTGCCTTTGCTGCTCGACGATATTCTGCGCGAATATGATGACACCCGTGCTGCGAATGCCTTTCGTTTCTTAAAATCCCAGAGTCAGCAGCATCAATTAATCATGTTCACTTGCCACCAAAACTTGGCTGATTTAGCTGCTAAAAATGGCTTTGTAGTGCGAACGCTTTGAACTGATTAAATACCAAAACCATTAAAATCAGATGAAGATGTAAAAACAGATCTGGTTCTGACTGCATTCCGGGCTTGCTGGTTGTGGAACGCGGCCGGCATCGATTTGAACCAATTGAAAACCGCAATTGTTTCAAATACGAGCCTTTGTCTAATTGCTAAAGCAATAAGACAAATTTGGCGGCTGACAACCACGCCCTCCATTCCGTCTGGAATTAAGGTGGTACATTTAATAATTATTAGTGCTTAAGCCAGTGATAGCAGGATTCATTAACCCATTTAAATCAGTGGTAATAGCTGAACAGTAACAAAAAAAGCGGTGTGACAACTCTATTTTTCAGTAGAGATTGTCACACCGTTTTTGTCTCACCACAATCTGGTTCGGCTAAATAGTGGTGATCATTTTAGTTAGTTTTATCAGGTGGTGGCGGCGCAATTGGCGTCAGCCATGAAATTATTCTTGCCGCTTCAGCGGTTAGAATAAGGCTTGTATTTGAGATTGTTGCGAAGCAATAAGCTCAAATCAACGCCCACCATGTTCCACGCCCATAAAATTGCTGGGCCCCTGCCGTCCTCAATTGGGGAAGACTTACCGCCACTCTTGATCTGAACTAATTCTGTTTCAGACCACTGCTCTGTTAATAAAGCTGCTTGTCTTTCTTCGCAGCAAATTCATGGAAAGGTTGAATCGTCATCTCATGATCGTGCTGTTCCAAATCCAGCACTTGCGCATCTTGGCAGCCATTTTCAATATAGTGATAGAGATCGGCATCACGGAAACCAATCGCCGCAGCATCTTCAGCAGTGTTGCCGTAATAAACTGTTTTGATATTGGCCCAAACGATTGCACTTAGGCACATTGGGCAAGGATAGGCATTGGTATACAGGATGCAGCCGCTTAAATCATGACTGCCTAATTGGGCACAGGCTTGGCGAATCGCCACAATTTCACCGTGGGCGGTGGAGTCGTGGTTTTCAAGAACTTGATTATGTGCTGCCGCTAGAATATGGCCATCGCGCACAACCACTGCACCAAAGGGACCGCCGGCGCCATTTTGAACGTTGCCTAACGCTTCTGCTGTGGCCTCACTCATGAAATTTGCTTGATAAGTTGGGGTAACTTGTTGATCTTGTTCCATCATGATCCTCCTTAAATTTGCTGAATTCATTTTATTTTCAAATCAGAACACCCAGATTTTAACGAATTATCTAGTAAAAAGATAGCGATTGCCACTGGGTAGTTGCTGTTTTTTTGCCAAGTTTTCTTGAAAAAAAGCTTCGCGTCTTCTGAAACAAAATCGCCTCATAATCCAACTCATGATTATGAGGCGATTTTTATTTAAGCAATTAAATCACCGCTATTTCAGTTGTTACTCAATTTTCTAGTGGGCAACCTTTGATAAATAACTTCTAAAAGCGCGGATTTAAGACGATGTTGACTGCACGATTGGCACTTAAATGGATTTTATTCGCCTGAACAATAATACAAATGTCCTGATCTGCCTCAACACACAAGGTATTATTGCGGAACGTAAAGCGAATTAACGTGCCATGGAACCGTTGCGCAAAGGAGAGATAACTCCAATTATGAGGAATCTTAGGTTCGACCAGCACATGCCGGTCATAGAACTTCACCCCCGCGAAAGCATGCTCAATCACTGATAGGGTGCCGCCCATAACGCCAGTATGAATCCCCTCGGCAGTGGTGCCGCCTTGGATATCATCGAAGTCAGACTTAATGGCAGTGATCAAATAATCCACAGCATGATCCAGCTCGCCTAAAAGCACATCAATCGCGGCAAACACTGGCCGTGAAACCGTCGAGCCATGCACGGTCCGAGCTAAATAGTAATCACGGTTTTCCCGAAGCCAATTTTTCGGTAATTGATAGCCTAATTGAGCCACCAATTGCTGCATCATTTTTTCACCTAAATTATAAACGGCCATTAATGCATCAGCCTGCTTGTTAACTTGATAATCATTCGACGATTTATCTTCAGATTTCAAAATGCGATCGATCCGATGAATATCACCATATTTTTGGCGATAATTATCTAAGTCCAGATCCTTTAAGTTGAAGTAATGTTGATATTGTTCAATTACCCCAGCATCATCAACGAATAAGGCCAAATTACTAGCCACATCACTAGCCTTTTGGACTAGCAGCTCATCAAAATCAACTTCAGCACAAACACCGGCGAAATCAACGTCATCATTCTTACGCAGGTCCAGTAACCAGTTCAGCGACCAAACTAGCATAATATTGGTATAAGCATTGTCAGATAGGCCGTCAACACTTGCTTGAGGATAAGCCTCGTGGAATTCGTCGGGACCCATCACGCCGGACAAATGATAACGTTCGCCATCATAAGTCACCTTACTCAACCAGAACTTGGTGGTCTCCAGCAACACTTTCAGACCGCCTTCACGAAGCAGGCTATAGTCACCGGTAATCCGCGTATAGGACCAAATATTATAGACCACCGCCAGCGAAACGTGGCGTTGTAAGCGTGAGTTGTCTTGATACCAACGATGGGTCAACGGATTTAAATGAATACTTTGCGACTGTTCATCGCCGTACATGGCTGATTGCCAAGGATACATCGCGCCGTGTTCATACTGCGCCCGGGCATTCTTTTTAGCAGCGGTCAGACGCTTGAGCCGATACTGTAAAATATCCTTCGCTGTGTCTGGCTCCACTGTGGCATAGTAAGGCACTAGAAATAACTCATCCCAGAAAATATGCCCGCGATAACCCTCCCCAGTTAACGCGCGGGAACCAACTGAAGCGTCTAAATCTTTGTTCGCAAGTTTCTGTGCCGCTTGGTGCAAGTGGAAAATATTCATGCGCACTAACCGCTGCAAGTCGGGATCATCACTTTCAATTTGCACGTCCGCATCTTGCCAGAAGGCCTGCCAATGAGTCAAACCTGACGTTTGAATTTTGGTAAAGCTACTATGAGTCAACGCTTTTTTAACCAACGGGATCGGATTACTGCTCTCATAGCTGGTGGCCACAGCCATCACGCGTTCAATCGTGAAATTCTCTTGGGCGGCCAAGTCAACTTGCGCTTGGTCGACCACTTGATGATCCGGATAAGTGGTGGTAAAAGTAGCTTGGTCACTAGTTGTTACTGCCCCAACAGCTAGTGTAATTTTAGAGGCCAATGTTTCGGCATGAATGAAATGATCGGCTGCTTTAACAATGGCAAACTCTTGGCTATTAAATTCCCGATAGCGTTGCACATTTTGATTTTTAATTTTACCGTCAACGATCAGTTGGACTTTTACTTGCGCGGCAAAATCAAGTTGGATATTTACCTTCAAAGCTAATTGATGGTAATTAACGGGATCGCAAACTTTCACCGTATCCAACTTCAGCCGCCCAGCTGCTAGCGGATACTCGAAATGTTCGACCAGCGTCCCTTGATCCATATTTAAACAAGCTTTGCGTTGGTCATAAGGTACTGTTACTTCTTGATTATCAACGAAAATCCTCAACAATTGCGGATTAGGAAGATTCACCATATCTTCGTTAACAATATCGCGGTGATTGACCACAGTGGTCGTTTGGTTGAAAACACCAGCGACATACAAGCCGGGATAATGATCATCACTAAATTGGGTGGTTACTGGCGCCCCCCGCCAGCCGAGATAACCGTTCCCTAACGTTAAAATTGATTCTTGACCGTACGATTTAGGGCCATGGGGAATATTTTGATAAACAATCTGCCAATCTGTAGTCATCATAAACTCCTTATCTAGTTAACTGCACCTTTAAAGACATTTTTCTTCTGCGCATTCTTGCCCTTATCAAGATCTGCATCAGTAAAGCCCCAGAAGTATACGCTAAGGAAAGAAACAACTAAAGTCACAACTGCAGCAACGAGGTAGACCCAAATATTATTGGGATTGGTTTTTGAGAAGAACGATGGGAAACCAATGAGTGAACCGGTGAAACCAAACATATCAATATGGAACAAACCAGCAATGAAACAGCCAACAGTACTCCCAATACTTGCTGTCCAGAAGACATGACCATATTTCAAGTTGATCCCATACATCGCCGGTTCAGTGACCCCAGCAAAACTTGACAACGCCCCCGCCAAAGCCAAGCCTTTAATGTCAGCACGTTTTGATTTGACCCAAACAGCTAAGGCACCAGCACCTTGGGCAATCATGGTAAAGTTAACCAAGCCATTCAAGACGGAATGACCGGTCATGGCAATATCGTTGGAAATAATTGGCACAATCATCCAGTGTAAGCCAAAGATAACTAAGGTTTGATATAACGCCCCAACAACTAAACCGGCGATTGCTTCATTCGCTGTAACTAAGAAGTTAATCCCAGTTGCCAACGCGCCAGAAATCAGTGAAATAACTGGGCCCATTAAAACTAAGACCGCACTGGTAACAATGAACAATGTGAACAACGGTTGGAAAATAGCCCGTAAACTAAGCGGTAACACTTTCTTCAACCAATTTCCCACTGGTCGCGCTAACCAAGCAGCGAAAATAATTGGGAAGATTGAGTACGTATATTGAGGTATGTGGATTGGCAAGCCGAAGAATGTCGCATTTAGCGGAATCCCCATGATTGTTGCCATTCCTTTAGTTGGCGCTGCCCATAAGGCGGCAATCGTGGGATGAACTAAAACCCCAGCAATTGCTGCTACTGTAATTGGTTCTGAACGCAACTGTTTCGCCGCCGTATACCCAACCAAAATTGGTAAGAAGTAAAAGGCCGAGTCGCCCATGGCATTAATAATAATGAAGGTTGTTGACTTCGTATCGATCCAATGCAAGTTGAAAGTGAAGAGGGTCAAGAACCCTTTCAAAATACCAGAAGCAGCTAACAAACCAATGATTGGAATCATTGAACCAGTAATCGTACCGATCAACAATTGGAAGCCACGCGTGATCCAGCCCCATAATGTCTTGGGCCGATTAGCCGCTGCTTCTTCTGCTGTCTCTTCAACAGCTTCGGCAGTCGCTTTATCATCAGCAAAGCCGCTACCTAATTGTTTAATCACTTCATCATAAACATCAGCTACTGCTGGCCCAATGACGACTTGATATTGACCTAACCCAGAGTTATATAACGCCCCAGCTACCCCAGAAAGACTAGTAATTTTATCAGTCTGGGCTTTTTTTTCATCCTTTAAATAAAACCGCAATCGTGAAATACAGTGAATAACTTTATTAATATTGCTTGGTCCCCCGACCAATTCAATAATTTGTTTCGCCAGTGCACTATAATCTGTCTTCGCCATAATAATCCGCTCCCCCTCGTTTTATTTCGCTGTTGCACTCCCGACAACAGCGCCTTGAGCAATCTCACCATAGTTAATCGTTAATTTAGCTAGATCAGTCTTCGAATTGGTGATCAGAATCATCACTGTATCATCCAAGTTATTATCACTGATCATTTGCCAGTCAACCGTCACTAAACTTTCCCCAGCGTGAACCCGTTTGCCTTGCTTGAAACGAACAGCAAAGGGCGCCCCTTTCAAATTAACGGTATCAATGCCCACATGGACCAAGAATTCCAAACCGTCATCGCGACGAATTCCCAGCGCATGTCCCTGAGCAACCGTGATCACCCCATCAATTGGTGCGACAACTTGGTCATTATGCGTATCTGGCGTAATCGCGAAGCCATCACCCATCATTTTTTGAGCAAAGACTGGATCAGAGACTTTACTCAAGTCAATCACAGTGCCAGCCACTGGTGCGCAAATATTGTCCGTGTGTTCGTGCTTTTTAAAATGAAACATTGTCATTCCTCCCCGAATGAATGCCATCGACGTTCAATCGATTTGCTTAATAATAGCGTCGTAAGTTCGTTGCCAGTCAATCACAACTAACTTACGAAAATAATTCCTGCTGTTAACGAATTTATTCCTGATTAAAAATGATTATTGTGGCCGCCGCGCAAACTCAACACTACTGAACTTATCAGCGCGATGCCGTGATTCGGTGTAGCCAAGAATCCGATTATCAGCCAAATGCGTCTCACTGCGCACCACTACCATTGGTACACTTTGATTAATACCTAAGTAGGTGCAATCATCATCGCCGGCTGGTTCGATCGTAATGTGCTTCACGGCATAATCAATTTTCAGATTGAGGTTCTGCTCGAAATAACTGAATAAAGAATATTGCGCCGCGACTGCTGGCACTTCAGGTATCACCTGTTCATTGACATAATCATAATCCAAGGTGACCGGCACATCGTCAATCACGCGTTTGCGTAAAATCATTTGCGCGTGAATTCCTGGCGAACCGTATAATAATTTTTCTGGTACAACCACATGGTCTTGAATCGCAATCAGATTATTTTCGGCGTCCAAACCATTAGCTTCAGCCACTTCACGGTAACTTTCAATTGAAGAAATTGGGAAGTTAAGCCGTTCCGTATTCAAAATCAAACTTCCCTTGCCACGAATGGTTTGAATATAACCTTCATTTGATAGCAAGCGCACCGCCTTACGAACCGTTTCCCGAGAAACAGCGTAACGCATGACTAATTTCTGATCGCTTGGTAGCAAATCTCCCTCTTGCAACTTCTTCGACTTAATATCAGTCAACAAGTCGTTGTAAATCCGTAAATATTTTTTCATGATTCCCCCCTGCTACGGCCTACCGCAGCATCTTGCTTAACCATCGACACAAGAAGTCATTACCATTTGCTTTAACTAACCTGATGATTACCCGCCTTTAGCTCTGAATAGACAGGTTTTAAAATTTGATTAATCAGGATTCTTGGTAAAAAAATTATCGGCGCTGTCTCCGCGTTTTCCACGTACAAAAAGGCGACTACCCAACTAACCGATTAACGTTCCTGTGTAATATCAATAATAAGGCCACCAGCTTCCCCCCAGAAACTGTTAGCACTAACCAATAAGATTGACTAGGTGTTATCCACCAGCGACAAATGACATCAATAAAATAATGGGCTCTAAGATCACTGATCATTTTTTGATCAACGGTTCAACTAAATAGGCTCAGTGACAAAATGTAACCCCTATCAACAAAAATAGAATAGCATATGTCTAGTTACGACGCCAACAATAAGCACTTATTTTTTTCAGCGATGTTGATATAGCAGGTTTTTACTAACAAAAAGTTCGTTCAACCGTTAGCAATTGAACAATTTAATCGCTTACAAGTTATCTACTAACGCCGTTTTGATTGGCTTTGCAGCTAGTCGCTCAATTAACCGGTCATTCATTAAGCAAACGCAAAACTAATCGAACTGACTGTTAATTATTTGCTTACTTGGGTCGCCCTAATCATCACGTATCCGAAAATAATGACGATTGACGCTAAAAACTAACCCCATCATTAACTGCGGCCATTGATAATTTGACTGATCCATTCAAGTAACCACAAAAAAAGCCGATCTTTCATTAAGAATGATCGGCTTGCTAATCAGCATTTTTTATATGACTAATCTTGAGATTCAAAAATAATTGCGACTAATTCATCGCTGATCGGCGGATTGACCATAGCCGCGTTGGCCCCGAATTTCTCGGGAACTCTGGAGCCAATGACGCAAAGTCTCATCAGAAACCCCAAATTTATCCTGTGCCGACTTAGCAAAGTAGTTCCAAGCGGCCGTTTGCTTTTGTTGATCATGACGGCCCCAACGTGCTTGCCGAAAATATTCGTGAACTAACCGGTAGAAATCACGCTGTTGTTCTGCGGAAAGACTAGCAAATCCGTGTTTTTCAGTGGTGGCCATTTTCTCCAATTCACTGAAATCAGTATGTTCTTGGCCATGTTTGATGAAAGATTGAACCGATAATACGATTAGAAGGACCAGCACCACATGGGGCCAGAAATAACCAACCGGAATCAACACCAAATAAAGGACGCCTGAATCCCAAACACCCGATCCATAAATAACATTGTAAATCACCTGCATATCGCTCTTCTCGGTGTATTTATCATGAATGATCCAGCGCGTCATCGTCCGGAAAATCATCGAGATAATTAAACACAAGCCACTATAAAGCATGACGTTATAGTTAGTAGTCGCCGAAGTCATCAGGCGAGTAAAAGTTGGAATCAACGATAGGAAAAATAGGAAGACCAAATCCAACACAACGATTGAATTAGGTACTTTCTCAGCCTCGTTAAAAGCAATTGCGTGTTGATACCATAAATTAGCAATGAAACAAAAACTAACGGAGTAAATCCCAATCGATTTAAATAATTGTAAATACAAAACCGTGCCATGGCGCATTGAAATCGGCAACTCTAACACCATCACCGTGATCAAAATCGCAATGACCGCATCACTAAACACATCTAATCGTTCTTTTAATTTTTTTTGCATCAAAAATCATCCCCAAGCCAATAATTGTTCTCAGTGTACCATGACTAGTCAGGTTTTATTCGTTTGAAGTGATTTATTTGTCCTAATTGTTGTCTTTTAGGTAAGTTAATTACGGATGAATGTTTAAAACTATTAAAACTTGATGAAGGTGTATAAACAGAATGGCGTCTGACTGCATTGCGGGCTGCTTGGCGTGGAACGCGGCCGACACTGATTGAAGCCTTTTTTCAAAAGTCTTCAATACAGGTCTTATTGTAAGTGCTAAAGCACCAACAATAATTTGGCGGCTGACGCCAAGATCCCTCCATTTCGTCTGAAGTTGAGTTAGTGTATTTCATCTTTGGAAGTAGTTAAGGCAGTGTTAGTGGGATTTATTACCTCAATTCAAGCAGTAGTAATTGTTGAACAGTAACAAAAAAGTCGATGTGACAACTCTGCTTTTCAATAGAGATTATCACACCGATTTTGTAACACCACAATCTGGTTCGGCCAAATAGTGGTGCTCATTTGTATTAATTTAATTAGGTGATTGCTGAGCCATTGGCATCTAACTTTGCTAGTATTGCCTTGATATCAGCTAAATTTTAAAGTGGCTAAGATTAACTCAAAACGCAGTGGAGGCCGCCGGGTTGTCAGCCGCCAAATTATCCTTGGCGCTTTAGCGCTTAGGATAAGGGTTGTATTTGAGATTGTTGCAACGCAATAAGCTTAAATCAATCCCGGCAGCGTTCCACAACCCGCCGGCCGCAACGGAGTTGTTCGCTAATCTGCCCAAAACCAGTTCACCTTTAATCAACCGCAATTTTGAAGCAACAAAAAAACCGTCAATTAATTGACGGTTTTAAAATGCTAATTGATTTAAATTACTTTTCATTAATTGAGGACTGGCGCTTGCCACGGCCGATAAGAATGAAGGCCAATGTTGCCAGAATCACGATGGCGGCACAGAAAATAAAGAGTACGGTGTAAGACATCGACTCAATAATCAAAGCGCCGATTAACGGCCCCACTGCTCGGCCTGCCGAAGCGGCCATTGTTACCAAACCTTGGTACTTACCTTTTTCTTGGTAAGAAGCGCGTTCGTTGACGAATGTCGAAACGGCTGGAAAGGCGATGACTTCACCGACTGTTAAAACAGCCATGGCCAAAATAAAGAAAGCATAATGCTTCGCCGTCAGCAAAATTGCGAACGAACCAGTAAACATAAAGAAACCAGTGTATAAACGACCGCGCAAATGTTTTAGCAAATAATCATCGAAGTGAGTCAGTAACGGCTGTAATGTCACAATCAAAACGGCGTTGACAGTCCATAAGAAACTATAAGAACGGACCGTCATCCCCAAATGCAGCATGTAAGCTGAAATGTTGCTTTGCCACTGTTCGTAGCCAATCCAAGCCACAAACAACATCAATAATAACAAATAAATCGGTAATTTTTCTCGAGTGCGACCGTCGCCAGTGTCGGTGACCTTGCTGCGCCGAATGGCTTGTTTGGCTTGATTCAAATTGCGGAACGTCAATAACGCCACAGCTAAGAACAGCACAAACAAAATAAACGCCGTTAAGAAAACGTACTGAATACCCAGTGGCAAAATAAAACCGACCACTAAGGAACCAAAGACCAAGCCCAAGTTGCTGGTAAAATACAGCACATTAAAAACGTAGCTCGGCTGTTTACTCCGAACTAACGTGGCAATCGAATTAATACAAGTGACGACAATCCCATTACCCAGCCCAAGGATAACTAGTAAAATCGCGTAAATTGGCCAGCCATGCCAAAAAATCAAAGCCCCAGCTGAAGCAGTGGCAATCACGATCCCAGCAACAATCGTCTCATAGGGTTTCCAATGATCAAACAACCAACCGCCTAAATAATTCCCAATAATTGTGGCCACCGAGTTGATCAATAAAACTAAACCAGCCACAGTTAGTGTTTCGTGCAAATACTCATGCATATAAATTGTGGTCAATGGCCAAATAAAACTAATCCCAGTATTGGTAATCAACGACCCTAAAAATAACCACTTTAACTGAATTGGATCCTTCCGCAAAACGTCCGACTCTCCTTAAAAAACTGCTGTTTATAGCGTATCGCGAACCACCCAGGAAAAGCAACCCAATATACAAGATTTTTTTATATTTTAGTTGGCAAACTAGCCATAAGCACTGACTGATTGTTTCCTCAACATGAGGAAAGTTCAATTTCCACGCCAAAACAAAAACCCACTTCTGGGCAGGAAGTGGGTTTCGTTTCATTTTAAAGGGGAGGAGTAAAATGAAGAAAATTAGCAATTTGGGTTTTAGGATTTTGGGTTAGAAAGCTTAGTGACTTGCACTAACTAGCTTGCAATAAGTAACTTTCTATATTGATAACTATAACCGCTGCCTATGAAAAACTGATGATCTAAAAATGGCCTTACAAAGATTTAATTGTGACGAAAAGATGAAGTGCTACTAACATTCGCTTTAATTTGGGCTTTCGTTGCCACTCACTAAATCACTACGGGGGAATAATCATTTAGTTGCAACAACTGGCTGCCATCTTGGCGAAGGTTTAAATCATGCGCGCAACAATTAAAACATCAGTGATTGAATTTCAAAATTATTAGCGGCGTACTTGGTGCTAATCGTAAATCTGCTCGTCGCAATTGGGCAATCGCCGAATAAGCATAGGGTTAAAAATGAAAATTAGAATTCACGAATTATCACGCCCGCACAACTACGCCGCGTTTCGACTAATTAGTGGTGGCTTGGTTTAATCTTCGTCATCTTCATCAACTTCGACTAAATCTTCCCAAGCTGTTTTGCCAAGCAACGCTTGTAACTGGCGCGTGCGACGATTATTGTTACCACGCAAGTTGATCAAGAAGCTTGCCAATGCCGGACGATTCTCGCGTTGGGCTAAAATAATAGCCCGATCAATAAACATATTTGCTGTGGTGTAATCATGAGCTGTTTCATTAACCAAATCAGCAGCGTCTACATACTTCAGGCGCGCATCTTCAGTCATTTTGGTGTATTTCGTATATTCAGCCACTGTTGCTGGTGGCAATTCGTTTTCATCTAACAAAATGGCGCCAAGATCGTCTAACTGCTGCCGATTTTCTTGAATCAAAGTTTCATAAAAATCCTGTAATTGCAACGCTGAGGCACCTTTGACGAACCAAAGAGCTTGGTGCAACTTCACGTCGAAGTACCAAAGATTGGCAACGATATGACCAGTCATCGCACCGGCAGTTGGCTTGTGGTGATCAAGATCAGCCTGTTCTAATTCGGCTTGGTATTTAGCATCGATTTCGGGATTAAAGTTCATAATAATTCCTCCTTGGAATTGAATTTATTTAAAATTACTGGGATAATTTTGCGTATTTATTGTGGATTGACAATTTATTCTTGAAAAACAACTGGTTTAATTAAAGATCTTTTACTTTGACGCCTTGAACTTCATAACCTAATTTGGTGACCACATCGCTTAAAGCATCAGCATTTGTCTGAGAATCATCAATTTCAGCTTTCACTTTGCCAGCGTTAAACAAGACTTTAATGGCGCCGACGCCTGGTTGTGCTTTAAGGGCACCTTCGATTTTAGTCAAGCAAGAGGGGCAAGTTAAGGCATCCAGTTGTAAAATAACTTTCTTATTCATAAACGTAACTCCCTTTCATATCTGATAAATTTAGTATACGAGCAACTAGCTGCTAAAAAATTGACCGTGGTCAAGTTTAGCTAACTTTTTTAATTAATTTATTTGAGCCGCCGTTTGTTGTTGCGCATCAGGATTACTTTTGGCCGGTGAACCACCGAATTGAATCAGCCGCATAGCATTGAAAATCACAACTAAAATGCTGGCTTCATGGACAAACATCCCACTGGCCATGTAAATGAAACCAGCGACTAAACCAAGTAACAGGAAGGCGACCACAGCAATGGCAATGACCACATTTTCTTTGGTATTCAAAACCGTCTTCTTAGCTAGGCGATAAGCGTGCACCAACGAAGTGAAATTAGATTGCATTAAAACCACATCGGACGTTTCAATCGCCACATCAGTTCCGCTACCCATGGCAATCCCAATATCCGCCGTTGCTAGCGAAGGACTGTCGTTAATGCCATCACCGACGAAGGCCACCTTCTGACCATTAGCTTGGAACTGTTTAACAAATTCAACTTTTTGATCAGGTAATAATTCAGCGTGAACTTCATCGATACCTAATTCTTGGGCGACGTAATCAGCCGTCACTTGATTATCACCAGTCAACATGACTAAATGCTTGGCACCGGCCGCTTTTAACTTAGCTAATTGCGCCTTAACTTCAGGCCGAATTTGGTCAGCAACGCCCACCAACGCCGCAATTTGACCAGCCACAGCCACGATCATTGTCGAGCTGCCAGTAGCTTGTAATGCTTGTAAATCAGCTTGTTGCGCTGCTGATAGGCTTAAATCATAAGTGGTCATCAATTTCTGATTGCCCACCAAGACTTGTTGGCCATTGATCTGGGCAACTAAGCCTTGGCCTTTCAAAGTCTGATTATCGCTGACCGCCAATGATTGGTAGTCCACATTTTGTTGGTCGGCGTAAGCTAACACGGCCCGTCCTAAAGGATGATCTGATAATGTTTCCATTCGCGCCGTCAACGCCAACACTTGTTGAGGATCTGTGGCGTAATTTTTGATCTCGGAAACAGCCGTTTTGCCTTGCGTTAAAGTGCCGGTTTTATCGAAAACAAACGTATCAACATGGGCGAAAGTATCCATCGCCTCGCCACCCTTGATGAGAATGCCGCGCTTAGCACCATTGCCAATCCCGGCAACGTTAGAAACTGGCGCGCCAATCACCAAAGCACCAGGGCAACCAAGCACCAGTACAGTAATCGCTAATTTGAAATCACGACTAATGATGAAGACTGCCAAAGCAATCAAGAGCACCGCTGGCGTGTAGTATTTCGCGAAACGATCAATGAATTTTTCGGCATGCGACTTGGTATCTTGAGCGTCTTCAACGAGCTCAATAATTTTGGCAAAAGTGGTGTCGTCACCGACTTTAGTTGCTTCAACTTGTAAATAACCGTCGCTTAACATCGTGCCCGAAAAAACTTGGTCATGAGTTGTTTTCTTAACCGCCCGTGACTCACCAGTAACGGCCGCCTCATCAGCGTAACCACTGCCATCGACGACCACTCCATCAACAGGAATCGCGGCCCCAGTTTTAACCAAGACGCGATCACCTTTTTCCACGTCATCAACATCAACAGTTTCCGTGGTACCATCGTCCTGTAAAACCAAAGCGGTTGTTGGCGTCATTTCAGTGAGCGTTTTAATTGAAGCGCGGGTCTTGTCCAACGTTTTCTGTTCCAAGAAATTCCCAAATAAGAACAAGAACGTCACAATTGCTGATTCATTATATTCGCCAATAATGAAGGCGCCGATCACGGCAATGGTGACCAGCAACTCAATGCTGACAACTTTAACCTTCAAAGCCTGATAAGCGTGAATGGCAATTGGAATAATCGCAATGACGCTGGCAATCGCCAATAAAATATTTGCGCCTAATTGCCAATGTGCTAAATATTGTAGTGCTAACCCCGCAACAATTAAAATGCCGGTTAGCCAAGTAATTTGTTTGGTGTGTTTCTGGATATACATTTGAAATTTCATGTGTGTCACCCCGTGGCCTTTCGTTTCATTTAATGACTATAGTTTAGCGAGATTGGTACTTTAATAAATTGATGGCCATCAAGTTTTTGAAAAGAAAGTTCAAAACTATTAAAACCTGGGCAGACCTTGAAACAGAATTGAGTCTGACTGCATTGCGGGCTGCTTGGCGTGGAACGCGGCCGGCATTGATTTGAGCTTATTGCTTCGCAACAATCTCAAATACAAGCCTTATCGTAAGTGCTAAAGCACTAACGATAATTTGGCGGCTGACGCCAAGATCCCTCCATTCCGTCTGGAGTTGAGGTGGTGTATTTCATCTTTATTAGAGTTTAAGGCAGTGTTAGTGGGATTCATTAACTTAATTCAATCAGTAAAAATAGTTAAACAGTGGCAAAAAAGGGTGCGACACCTCTATTCTCAATAGGGCTTGTCACACCGACTTTATGTCACCACAATCTGGTTCGGCCAAACAGTGGAAATCAATTTAGTTAGTTTTATCAGGTGGTGGCGGCGCAATTGGCGTCAGCCATGAAATTATTCTTGCCGCTTTAGCGGTTAGAATAAGGCTTGTATTTAA
>NZ_RHOU01000011.1 GCF_003946645.1 Lapidilactobacillus wuchangensis | reverse complement strand
TACTTGATCACAACAACCGAAATTGTTATGAGCCCTGCACATTTTCGAAACTTTGTTCAGTTTTCAAAGATCTACCATTGTTGCAACAGCAACTTAACTATCATATCAAAGCGCTTAATCAATGTCAACAACTTTTTTCAAAACATTTTTCAACGTGATAAGCAAGTTATCAGCTCGTTTTGCAACACAAACTATCTTATCAACTTCAGGCCGTTTCGTCAATAACCAATTTAAAACCGGATTTTACTAACGAAAATCATCATTATTACTCATAAGGTTAAGATTTAACCGTACAATCTACCATGAAACTTGTTACAGCTAGGTAAAGGCGAAACATTTTTCGAACAATAAAAAAGATTTACCGTCAAATGACAGTAAATCTTTTTCAAATTATTTTACTTATTTTCATCGGGACGCATGGTTGGGAATAATAAGACGTCACGAATTGACGGTGCATCAGTCAATAACATGACTAGCCGATCAATCCCAATGCCTAAACCGCCCGTAGGTGGCATCCCATATTCCAATGCTTCAATAAAGTCATAGTCGACACCATGGGCTTCATCATTGCCAGCTTCATGTTCAGCTTCCTGCGCTTCGAAACGTGCCCGTTGATCGATGGGGTCATTTAATTCAGAAAAAGCGTTGGCATATTCTGTACCCAAGATATAAAGCTCAAACCGATCTGTAAAGCGAGGATCATCAACGTTTTTCTTAGCTAATGGGGAAATTTCGATTGGATGACCATAAACAAAAGTTGGCGCTTGTAACGTTGACTCAACAAACTGTTCAAAGAACTCATTGATAATGTGGCCAACTTGCCAATATTCTTCATAATGAACATGATGTTCGTCAGCTAGCTTACGTGCCTCATCGAGACTCATTTTCGGCCAGAAATCGACACCAGTTTCCTTCTTAATGGCATCAACCATATGAATCCGATCAAATGGTTGATCCAAGTTAACTGCTTGGCCCTGATACGTAAATTTACCAGTGCCTAACGCCTTCTGGGCAGCAAAGCGGAAAATCCCCTCAGTTTCGTCCATCACGTCTTTAAAATCGAAATAAGCGGCATAAGTTTCCAACATCGTAAATTCAGGATTATGGCGCGTATCAATCCCTTCGTTACGATAAACCCGACCAATTTCGTAAACGCGTTCCATCCCACCAACAATCAAACGCTTCAATTGTAATTCTAAGGCAATTCGCAAATATAGATTAATGTCTAAGGCATTATGATGAGTAATAAATGGCTTAGCTGAGGCGCCACCAGGTACGACATGCAATGAGGAAGTTTCAACTTCGGTGAATTCATGGTTATCCAAGTATTCCCGGACAGCCTTAATGATTTTGCTGCGCTTAATAAAGCGGTCGAAACTATCCTCATTGGCAATCAAGTCCAAATAACGTTGCCGATAAATCTGTTCGACATTACTTAGACCATGGTACTTGTCTGGTAATGGCCGCAATGCTTTCGTGAGGAAAGTGACGTGCAAGGCCTTAATCGTCAATTCACCAGTATCAGTCTTCATGACTTCACCTTTGATTCCTAAGAAGTCACCTAAATCTGATTTTTTGAAAATTTGGTAGTTTTCATCGCCGACAACATCTTTACGAACATAAATTTGGATTTTACCACTACGATCACGTAAATCAGCAAAACCAACTTTACCCTTACCACGTTTTGAAATCATCCGCCCAGCAATCGTCACAACTGGTTGATCAGCTTCCAAGCTCTCTTTTGGTGTTTCACCATAAGTGTCATGCAATTGCTTTGCTAAATGTGACCGTGAAAAACGAGTCCCAAAAGGATCAATCCCCTCATCACGCAAAGTCTGCATCTTTTCCCGGCGAACGATCAACTGATCATTCATTTCTTTTTCTGGATTCTTGACATTATTGTTTGCCACGTCTATTCCCTCACCTTTTCTAAAATTCAAAAACTAATTCACTTGTTACTGCCGTGCTTCAGACTTCGCCACAAAATCATCTAAAAGCTGATTGACCTCGGCCTCAGTAAAAACTTGATTAATCGCGGCCTTGGTCTTAGCAGCTCGGGGAACACCCTTTAAGTAATAAGCCACCTGCTGGCGAAATTCTGGAACCGCCACTTTCTCACCCTTAAGTGCAACTAAGCGTGACAGTTGTTCCTCCGCCGTTTGAATCTTCTCCCGCGGCGTCGGCTCAGGCAACTCTTCACCTGTTGTCAAATAATGATTGATCGACTTCAAAATCCAAGGGTTGCCTAAAACTGCCCGACCAATCATCACTGCATCAGCGCCCACTTCAGTCAACATCCGTTTTGCATCTTGTGGCGTGCGCACATCACCGTTGCCCATAAATGGTATCGTAATATGTTGCCGGACTTCTTTCAAAATATTCCAATCAGCCTGACCAGTATACATTTGTTTCCGTGTCCGACCGTGCATCGCCAAAGCAGCTGCGCCAGCTCGTTGAACGGCCATGGCATTCTCGACGGCATAAATGTGTTTTTCATCCCAGCCGGTCCGCATTTTCACAGTAACTGGCTTATTCACAGCAGCCACCACCGCGGCCACCATTTCATACACTTTATTGGGATCAAGTAACCATTTCGCCCCGGCATCAGTCTTAACAACTTTGTTAACCGGGCAGCCCATATTAATATCGATAATATCAGCCTGGGTATGTTGATCAATAAATTTAGCCGCATTCACCAAAGTTTCTTTCGTGCCACCAAAAATTTGAATGCTGATTGGGTGTTCCTTGGGGTCAACAAACAACATATCTAGGGTTTTCTGATTGTGGTACATAATCCCCTTGTCACTGATCATCTCGCAAACAACCAAGCCGGCACCAAATTCCTTCGCCACTAGACGAAAGGCTGAATTGGTAATACCAGCCATTGGCGCTACCACAACTTGATTGGGAATGGTCACGTCACCAATTTGCCACGCCATAAACACCGCTCCTCATTCTTAATTCGCCTAATCTTAGCAAATAAATTGCCAACAATGCAACCAGCCATCTGTTTAATTGCTGAATTAGTCTGAGCAAAATTGCCCTCAGACCTGCAGTTAACTAGCTACTATCCTAATTTATTGCTGGGCGACTATATCACGCAACTCAGCTTCAGTAAATTGATAACGTTGGCCGCAGAACTTGCAAACAGCTTCAGCGCCGTGGTCCTCAGTAATCATTTTGTTCAAATCACTGCGAGCTAAGGTTGCTAAAGCTTTGCGGAACCGTTCTTTACTGCAATCACATTTAAAGGCAACTGGCATTTTATCTAAGACCTTGATTTGTTCAAGGCCAAAAATTTGTTGCAACAATTGTTCCGGCGTTTGCCCTTGTAACAATAAGTCGGATACCCGGGGCAACTGTTGTAAACGTTGCTCTAGCTGAGTTAATTGTGCCGAGGTTGCACTTGGCAACGCTTGAATGAGGAAACCACCGGCAACTTCAACCGTTTTATTTTGATTGACAAAAACTGACAATCCCATTGATGACGGGATCTGCTCGGACTTAGCCAAATAATAAGTAAAATCCTCAGCAATTTCACCAGAGGTCAGCGGTACTTGACCAGTAAATGGTTGCTTCATGTCCAAATCCTTGGTCACACTCAGCATGCCCTTAGTCCCAACGGCTCGCCGAACATCGATTTTGCCTAAGGGATTGAGTGGCAAGTCAACGTGAGGACTGGCCAGATAACCTTTAACAGTGCCATTGGCATTACCGTCAGCGATAATCGCACCAACGGGCCCATCACCAACTAAACGAACCGTTAACTTCTCTGGATCCTTTAAAACCGCACTGCTCAACAACAATGTGCCAATTAAAGTTCGGCCCAAAGCTGCCGTCGCTGCAGGCCAAGTATCATGACGCTGCTGAGCCTCTTGAACCAGCTGACTGGCGTCAACTGCCAACATACGAAAAGCGCCATCGCTGGTAATTGCTTTGATTAAATAATCTGTCACTTTAATTCTCCTTGCCTGCTTTGAACTCATTTTGAAGATACTAACTAAATAATACTAGCTTAAAGTAAGAAAAAATACCAGTCTTCGCAAAACCACCAGTTAACTGACTGAGTATTTTGTTGATATCAAAAGTGCAAATAAATTTGTGCCAAAGTTTTTTCCAATTGACGTTGGTGGCTGCTGAACAATTATTTCGACACGTTACACTGTGGCTGGCGATTTCAAGCAGAACGAGTTTTGAGCAGAATAGCAGACAACTCCGTTACGGCCGGCGGGTTGTGGAACGCTGCCGACGCTGATTGAAGCTTATTGCTGCGCAACAATCTTCAATTCAGGTCTTCTTCTAACTGCTAAAGCAGTAAGAAGAATTTGGCGGCTGACAACCCGGCGGCCTCCACTGCGTTTTGAGCTAATTAGTCCACTTTAGATTTAATTGATGTTCAGACAATACCGTAAAGTTAGTTACCAATCGCCCAGCAACAACCTGATGAAAATAAAAGATTTGAGAACCATGACTTAGGAAAACAGATTGTTGCAAATTAATAATCCGACTTAACAAGCGTTCTACATAATGTCCCAAAACTGTCAAATAGATTTTTGCTTATTACTGTTTAGTTGTGATAGCAATTTGAATCAAGTTGATTAATCCCGCTGCAATTGTCTTAACAACTAACAAAGCTGAAGTGAACCAAATCAACTCCAGACGGAATGGAGGGATCTTGTCGTCAGCCGCCAAATTATCGTTGGTGCTTTAGCACTTACGATAAGACCTGCATCGAAGACTTTTGAAAAAAGGCTTCGATCAGCGTCGGCAGCGTTCCACGACAAGCAGCCCGCAATGCAGTCAGAACTAGCTCTGACTTACCACCTGCAGCAGGTTTTTATTGGTTTTGAACTTTGGTCTTCTATTGGTTCAAATCAACGCCGGCCGCGTTCCACAACCAGCAAGCCCGCAATGCAGTCAGAACCAGTTCCGTTTTTACACCTTCACCCTGCTTTAATGGTTTTAACCAACAACTCCAATAAAAAAACTCAGGGTCAGCAGCATGAACTGCTTTCCCTGAGTCTTAATAATCATTCTTTTGAAATGCTATTAATCTTGGTTAGAGTGATCGTCATCATCATGATGATCATCATTTGAAACTGGTTCTTTTGGTGTATCTGCAGGTGCTTCACCAGTTGCTTCAGCATGATCCTCGGCTTCCGCATTGGCATCAGCACGTTGTTCAGAATCATGAGGTGCATCAGGATCAACACTCTTTGCCTGTGATTGGGCATCCTTACGTTCCAAAGCCCGCTTGGATTCCTCAAAGGTTGTGGCATGTTCGCTTGGGTAAAGTGAACTGTCGCCTTCAGGCATCTTGCCATCATTGAACAAGCTGAGAATTTCTTTTTCATCAAGAGTTTCGTACTTCAGCAAGGCTTCAGCAATCAACTTATGTTGAACTTGATGTTGTTCCAAAATTTCTCGTGCTTTGGCATGATCAGCAGTAATGATCTCGCGAACAGTATCGTCAATCGCTGCCGCAGTCTTCTCAGAATATGGGGCACCTTGGCCGTATTGAGCACCAACGAATGGTTGACCTTCACGTTCCAGTGTAACTGTGCCTAAAACATCAGTCATCCCATATTGAGTTACCATACTCCGGGCGATATCAGTTGCTTGTTCAAAGTCATTAGAAGCCCCAGTTGACTGAGTACCAAAGATTAACTCTTCGGCTGTCCGGCCACCAAGTAAACCAGTGATTTGTTCGTTCAATTCCTTCTTAGTCATCAAGAATTGATCATCACGTGGCAACATGATGGCATAACCGCCAGCGCGGCCACGAGGAACAATTGTCACTTTCCGAACGACCCGCGAATCGCTTAAGACAACCCCGACCAAAGCATGACCGGCTTCGTGATAAGCAACCATCTTCCGTTCACGATCACTAATGACCCGATCTTTCTTAGCAGGTCCAGCGATGACCCGATCTTCTGCTTCATCCACATCAGAAGCATCGATCTTAGTTTTGTTACGCCGAGCAGCAACTAAAGCCGCTTCGTTCAGTAAGTTTTCCAAGTCAGCACCAACGAAACCAGGTGTTTGTTGGGCGACTGCCTTCAAATCAACATCATCGGCCAATGGCTTGTTCTTAGCATGAACTTTCAAGATTGCTTCCCGACCCTTAACATCAGGCCGACCAACTAAGATCTTTCGGTCGAAACGACCAGGACGAAGTAAGGCTGGATCAAGCACATCAGAACGGTTAGTAGCGGCAATGACAATCACGCCTTCATTACCAGTAAAACCATCCATTTCAACCAATAATTGGTTCAAAGTTTGTTCCCGTTCATCATGACCGCCACCCATGCCAGCGCCACGTTGGCGACCAACGGCATCGATTTCATCAATAAAGATGATGGCTGGTGCATTTTTCTTAGCGTTATCAAACAAATCACGCACCCGAGAAGCACCAACACCGACGAACATTTCCACGAAATCAGAACCAGAAATTGAGAAGAATGGCACGCCAGCTTCACCGGCAACGGCACGAGCTAGTAAAGTTTTACCAGTACCAGGAGGGCCCTCAAGTAAAACACCTTTTGGAATCCGAGCACCTAACGAGTTGTACTTCTTAGGATTCTTCAAGAATTCAACGACTTCAACTAATTCTTGCTTTTCTTCTTCAGCACCAGCAACGTCAGAGAAACGAACTGGATTCTTCTTTGGATCCTCAGGCTTAGCTTTAGTCTTGCCAAAGCTCATAACGCCACGGCCATTGCCGCCGCCTTGACCAGCCTGATTCATCATGAAGTAGAACAAGACGAAAATCAGAATTGTTGGAATCAACATTGTTAACACACTGATCCAAACCCCAGATTGAGATTCTTCTTGCGTGTGCATTGTGACGCCTTCACTTTGAGCCAGCTTGGTAATTTGTGCTAACGAACTATCATTAGGCAAAAGTGACGTCGTAAAACCATCAACTTTAGTAGTGGTGGTTTGTCCCTGAATTGCAAAGAGACCATTGTTTGCAGCTTTCTTAGTTAACGGCTTAGTGTATTCCCCACGAATTTGGTAGACCCCATTTGCAGGTTGGACACTAAATTCCTTTATCTTGTTAGACTTTAATTGTTTAACGAATGTTGTGGTACTAACATTCTGGGTGGTACCACTGTTTCCTCGGTTAAAGAAGAAACTAATCCCACCAACTAAAGCCACGAAGATAATAATGTAGAATAAACCGCTATTTAAAAGCCGGTTACGGTTATTTTTCATTGACAACCTCCTGAAATAATCGATTCATCAAGATAATCGAATGGTGTAATCATATCATATTTGACCATTTTTGACTAATATCTATTACTTAAATTTAATGCTTAATTTTGCTCGTAAACTTCAGGCTTTAAAACGCCTACAAATGGTAAATTACGATACTGATTTTTATAGTCAAGACCGTAGCCAACTAAGAATTCATCTGGTACCATCACGCCGGTATAATCCACATGCACATTGATCACGCGCCGCGCCGGTTTATTTAAGAATGAACAAATCTTAATCGAAGCTGCTTCTCGAGTTTGTAACAACTTAATCAGGGCTTCTAAAGTCCGACCAGTATCAATGATATCTTCAACAATAATCAAATCGCGGCCCTTAACTGGAATATCCAAATCTTTCAAGATGCGCACTTCGCCACTTGATTCAAAGGCATCCCCATAACTAGAAACATCCATAAACTCAATCTCTGCTGGTGCATCATAAGCCCGAATCAAGTCAGTCATGAACAGCACGGCGCCTTTAAGAATACAAATAAAGATCGGCACTTTGCCTTGATAATCAACTTGAATTTCTTGACCTAGACGAGCAACAGTTTTTTGAATTTCTTCCGTGGAAACAATGGTCTTCTCAATATTCTCGCGCATTTTGCTCTCCTTAATGATTAGCTTATCTTCAACTAGCCGTGTATTTGGTTAATACATAAATGATTTTAGCAGTTTCTCCCAGGTTCGACAATTTATAATTGTAGATATTCGCAATCCAAACAACTTTTTTATCCGCTTCGAGAACAAATAATGATAATCGCCGTTCCTGAGGGACTTTCTGATTGATCAATCGCCGCCGTAATGTCTGGTGTTGACCATTCGCCAACGTCAGGCGATCAGTTAATGCCGCCGGTCGTAATAATAATTGCCGCGGCCAAGTTGCCAATTGTAATTCAGTCACCTGATAATCAGCAACATTATCCGGCAATGCTGAAAAAACACCGATTTGCCAATGCTGATAACTTTGCCACTGATTCAAGCTCAGCGCGACCGGTTCACTAGCGGCTTGCAGCGGTGCATTCGGTGTATTAAGCCGCTGGCGAAAAGCAAACTGCTGGTAATGACGCACAAATTGCCAGCCGCCTAGCAAATCAAGCTGTTGTTCACCAGCAGTGGTCCTAGTCAGTTGGACTAAAGACTGTAATTGGGTCACCTTGAGCGTTGGTAATTCTGGAAAATACTGTTGCCACAAAGCTTGCCAAAAAAGTTGTTGCGCAGCTGCTGATAATTGCTGGAGTTCTGAATTAAGTTGCCCTTGTAATTCAGCCTGATCCCATTTTACCTGTAAGTCGGCTTGTAAAGCGAGAAATTGGCGCTGGGCTATTTCTTGTAGTGCCGTTAACTCATCAGCAAACCGTTGACTGTGCGCCAGTACTTGCTGATTTTCTTGCTTTAACTGGGGCACGACTTGATGACGCAGACGATTGCGTAGCGTTAAATCTTGGTGATTCGTATAGTCCTCACAGAATGGTAATCGTTGCTGTTGAACATAGGCCAATAAGCTGTTCTTCGCCAGTGGTAACAGCGGTCGTAAAATTTGCCATTGCCGCCAATTTGTCACTGGCTTTAACCCTGGCAATTCCGTCGTGGCACCACTGCGAATCAAACGTAGAATAATTGTTTCTAATAAATCATCGCCATGATGGGCTGTAACTAGAAATTGATTTTGCGTTTGTTGCATCACCGTTGCTAAAAATTGATAACGCGCCTGACGCGCCGCCGCTTCAGTTGGCTTACTACCTGCAGCCCAAGTGCCAACTTTTAATGGTAATTGCCACTGCTTAGCTAGTTGGCGGACAAGTTTTTCTTCATCGGCGCTATCACGACGCAATTGATGATTGAAATAGCCTAAGGTGATTTCCGGCCGCAGCGCAACGGGTAATGATTGCAGCAAGGCCACTAAAGCGGTTGAATCCGCACCACCAGAGAAGGCCACTAGAATTTTGGTCTTGGCCGTGAGCTTAACGGGCAATTGCTGCCAACTAGTTAGAAAAGTCTTTTCAACTGTGATCCTGAGCACCCCCTAATTATGACGATTGAAATAAATAGCAAATGGGCCATCATCCGCACTTGGATGATGACCCACTTATCAGTTAAATGGCGACAATTATCTCAATTGCCCATTCGCTTATCATAATTAACTACGACGACCACCACGACCGCCACGTTTACCTTCAGTATTACGCTTAATGGCTGTTAACCGATCTTCACTATCTTTTAAAAATCCGGAAAGCAAACTATCAAAGTCTTGATGATTTGAATGACCCTGGTGATTATTGTTACTTGGTCGACCGCCACCATTGCCACGCTTCCAATTATTATTGCTGCTTTCATTCTCACGACGTTCACGATGATGTTGCTGTTCATGATGTGGTGCGTGGGAATGATTTGCAGGGGCAGCACTTTGCTCGCTTGCCTGTTTAATCGACAAACCAATTTTATTAGCCTGAACTGAAACAACTTTAACAGTGACCACATCGCCGACACTCAAAACATCATGAATGTCCTTGACATACTGATTAGAAATTTCACTGATGTGGACCAAACCACTTTGCCCAGAACCTAAATCAACAAATGCTCCGAAGTTGGTGATTCCAGTTACTTTGCCGGTAACTTTCGACCCAATTTCAACTGCCATATACCCGTAAATCCTCCTTGGATGTGCTTCTTTTCGATATCTTAGTATACCACCGAACAATTTCAAATAAAACTAGTTTTTTGGATTTGCGTCCTTTGTAATACCACCATTCTCAGGCAAGGAGAAAATAATTTCGCCATTCTTCGAATAATCATACTTATAACGAATCAACTTATTTAAATAGTCATCATCGTGTAACTGGTCTACTTGAACTTTCAAATTTTGCTTAGTCGACTGAACGCTTTGCAACGCCTTCTTTTGTTGCGCAACTTGTGCCTGCAATTGACGATTGGTACTTTGAGCATGCATAATTTGCACCCCGAAGAAAACCACACAGGCGACAAAAATAGCTAAAATTGCTAAAATCCGCCGTCGATGAACCAAACGTATCCGCCGCTTTTGCTTGGCAAGAACTGCTTGTTGTTGCGATTCAATGACAAAATCATTATTTAAACTGGTTACTTTTGTCTTTGGTTGTTTTGGCGCTTGCATTCGATTCACCCCCGCAAAATCGTTTGTTCATAACATGAAGTATAGCATAATTCCCACAATATTTTTTGATCGACCATTGGCTTTTTAAAAAAATTTAGCAGATTGACTGGTTTACTACCATTCATTTGTTATCAAACAAAATTAAAAACAAGTGAAGGTGTTAGTCATTAAGACAGTGTTAGCGGAATTAAGTAACTCAGTTTAATCAGTAATAATAGTTAAATGGCAACAAAAATCGGTGTGATAACGCTATTATCTCAGTAGAGATTGTCACACCGACTTTGTATCACCACAATCTGGTTTGGCTAAATAGTGGTGCTTTATTCTGCAAGTTTAATCTAGGCAGGGGAACAGCGATTGGCGTCAATGCCCACCATGTTCCACGCCCATAAAATTGCTGTGCCCCTGCCGCTAACAACTAAGGACCGACTTAAACAAATTCATTTCCTAACCTAGCGTTCTACCACTTAACGCGCCGTGTCGCTAACAACTTGATACATTTCTTCGGCCTCGGCCTTTTTAGTAGTTTCAACAATCCGCGTAATCTTAACAACTAGCGTTTTGTTACCAAACAAGATGGTTAATTCATCGCCGACACTAACATCACTGGATGATTTAGCGACTTTACCATTGATCGAAATTCGACCTTTATCGGCAATTTCTTTGGCGACTGTCCGCCGTTTGATCAGCCGAGAAACTTTTAAATATTTATCTAAACGCATATTGGACTCCTTTTTGCTGGCCCGATTTTTAAAATTGGTACCAGTCTTATTATTTTTTCTAAAATGTATATTAGTAATTCAAGAACTCTATCGAAGACAATCAAACAGAATTGAGTCTGACTCCATTCCGGGCTTGCTGGTTGTGGAACGCGGCCGGGATTGATTTGAGCTTATTGCTACTCAACAATCTCAAATACGAGCCTTTGTCTAACCGCTAAAGCGGTAAGACAAATTTGGCTGCTGACAACCACGCCCTCCATTCCGTCTGGAGCTGAGGTGGCTCATTTCATTATTGTTTAATGCTTAAGGAAATATAGTGGGACAAATCAACTTAGTAAGGCTGATGCACCGTTCAAACAGCAAGACATTAATAACCAAATTGGTCAGCTATGCTTGTGTCTCCTAAATCCATAAAGCTTGTCAATCAAGCTATTAATCATACCAATCTGATTTTCTGCCAGTGGTGTGCGATTAAACTACTTAACTCAGGCAGAGGCCCAGCGATTGGCGTCAGCTGTGAAATTTGTCTTGCTGCTTTAGCAGCTAGTCAAAGCCTCGTATTTGAGATTGTTGCAAAGCAATAAGCTCAAATCGACGGCCACAGCGTTCCATGCCCTCTAAATCGCTGGGCCCCTGCCGTCACTAACTAAGGCGCGACTTAAATCACTACCAGCAAATATCTCACTTTTTAACAACTTTTTTCGTTTGTTGCAATGCTTGAAGAAACTTGATTAAATCTTGTAACCAATCAGTAACTGCTGGCATTTGTTTAGGCAAAGTCAAACTAACTTGATAATCTTGCTCATCAGTCATTTTAACATCTGCGTGGTAGCTCAGCACTGATAAAGCCGCGAATAAATCTTCACCGCTAAGTTGTTCGGTCGCTTCAGTACTAAAACGAATAATGATTTGCTGCTTTTTCTGACGAATTTGGCGTAGTAATAACTGATCAGCCAACATCTTCAAATGACCGATCAATAGTAAATTCGCAACGGGTTCGGGGTACTCACCAAACCGATCAATCAAATCACTTTGAATTTCTAACAAATCATCTTCCGATTCAACTTGACGAATTCGCTTATACAATTCGATTTTTTGCCGACTGTCATCAACATAATCATCAGGCAAATACGCTTCAACATTCAAATTCAATTCCGTATCAGTGACGGTGGCCGCAGCTTTATGTTGCCGCTTCTGGACAGCTTCGTTAAGCATTTGCGAATACAAATCAAAACCGACTGAGTTAATAAAGCCATGTTGTTGCTTACCTAATAAGTTACCGGCACCACGAATCGACAAATCACGCATGGCAATTTTAAAACCAGAACCTAATTCAGTGAAGTCCTTGATTGCCTGCAGTCGTTTCTCACTGACCTCAGTTAAGACTTTATTAGGCTGATACATGAAATAAGCATAGGCAATTCGACTGGAACGTCCAACCCGACCCCGTAATTGATACAACTGGGAAAGGCCGTAACGATCAGCGTTTTCAACAATTAAAGTATTGGCATTAGGCATATCGACCCCTGTTTCAATAATCGTTGTCGTTACTAAAATGTCGTAATCACCATTCACAAAATTAAAAATGACATTTTCCAACTGATTCTCAGTCATTTGACCATGGGCATAGGCAATTGTTGCTTCTGGAATCAGTGCCTGCAATTGGTCGACTGTTCGTTCAATATCATCCACGCGATTATGCAAATAGAAGACTTGACCACCACGTTCAATTTCACGCTGAATGGCCTCACGAACAGCCCCAGCGTTCTGCTCCAAGACATAAGTTTGAATTGGATAACGGTTAGTTGGTGGTGTTTCAATCACTGATAAATCACGAACGCCAATCATTGACATGTGTAAAGTTCGTGGGATTGGTGTGGCCGTTAAAGTTAACACATCAACTGAAGCGCGCATTTGTTTCAAGCGTTCCTTATGTTTAACACCAAAGCGCTGCTCTTCATCAACAATCAACAACCCTAAATCAGCAAACGTCACGTCCTTCGACAAAATTCGATGAGTCCCAACGACAATGTCCAATTTGCCAGCCTTTAAATCCTTAATTGTTTGCCGATTTTCAGCTGCTGTTTGAAACCGTGACATCATCCCAACGTTAATTGGAAAATCGGCGAATCGATCTTGCATTGTGTCAAAATGTTGCTGCGCCAAAATTGTCGTGGGCACTAGGAAAGCAACCTGCTTGTTATTCATCACTGCTTTAAAAGCTGCTCGCAAAGCCACTTCCGTTTTGCCAAAGCCAACATCCCCAACCAATAAACGATCCATTGGTTGGGAACGTTCCATGTCATGTTTCACCTCAGCTGTACTTCGCAATTGATCAGGCGTTTCGGCATAAGAAAACTCAGATTCAAATTGGCGCTGCAAATCATCATCAGGCCCAAAAGCAAATCCTTTTTCAGCTTGACGTTTGGCGTACAAAGCAATTAAGTCATCAGCAATATCTTCAATCCGACTAGAAACTTTTTGCTTAGTCTTCTGCCATTCACTACCACCGAGACGATTAATTCGTGGCGTTTTACCTTCGGCAGAAACATACTTACTAATTAAATTCAGTTGATCAACAGGAATAAACAGCTTGGCATCGTCTTGATAGGCAATCGTTAAATAATCACGATGAACGCCATCAACGGTCATGGTTTGCATGCCCTCAAATCGACCAATCCCGTGATTAATATGGACGACATAATCGCCAGGCTTCAGCTCATTATAACTGCGCAAACGTTCAGCATTTGCCATTGTTTGTCGCCTTGGTGCGGCTTTCTTCTTGACCCGATTAAACAATTCATGCTCAGTCAAAACGACCAAATTAGCACTTGGTAGTTCGAAACCGTTACGTAAATTTCCAGGTACTAATTGTAATTGTTCCGGCACAACCTGGTCATGATCAGCCAATGATACTTGAACTTCAAAATCGCGAAAAACATTTTGTAAATGTTGTCGCCGACCTGCCTCAGCAATCAACACAACGACTGTGCGTTGTTGCTTATGCCAACGGTCTAATTCTGTTTTAATCAGCGGCATCTGACTGAAGAATTGTTGCACTGTGCGCGAATCAACATTAATAATTTTATCGAAGCGCAAATTACCGAGTCCCTTTTGAAAGAGGGCCAAATGCAATTGGCGCTGTTTAAATTGCCGGTTTAAATCCCGAAAATCAGGTCGAAATTGTTGTTCTGGCAGTAAATGATTCACCGTCATCTGATCAGCCTGCCAGCCTGCCAATTCTTGATCAAGTTCGTCAGACTTCTCTAATAAGCGACTGAAATCCTCAAAGACTAAGATGCCATCATCACGTAAATAGTTGGCTAAAGTCGTGGTTGTTTCATATAAGAAGTCAACTAATAGCCCCGCGTTTTCCGGCAAAACCTGATCTGTTAAGGCAGTAATTGCCGGTTCGAAATAATCAGTCAAGGTTTGACGTGCCGCTTGATCAGCTTTGGTTTTCTGAGGCAATGTGGCCAACTGCTTCGTTAATGCCGCCGTGATTAAATCACCAGCATGTTGCCGTTGCGCCAAAGAAACTGTTTTTTCTGTGGCTGGTAAAATAACTGCTTGATTCAAGTTTTTCAGACTACGCTGTTGACCGGGATCAAAAGTTCGCAGACTATCTAATTCATCACCAAAAAATTCCGCCCGAATTGGGTCAGCAAAATTTAACGGATAAATGTCCACGATGTCCCCACGAACGGCAAACTCGCCATGATTAGCGACTAACTTTTCGCGGCGATAACCCATTTCCACCAGCTGATTAGGAATCTTACTTAAATCGTAAGTCTGATCAGCAGAAATTAGTAACTTAGCTGCCGCAAAGTCAGCCACTGGCGCCAGCTGGTAGCGTAACCCTGCAACAGAAGTGACGACAATCCCCGGTTGCTGACTTAATAGGAAACTTAAGGCTTCAATCCGTAAACTTTGAAACTCTGGAGAACTAGTCGCTCCTTGCGCGGCAATCACTTCTTCAACGGGAAAATAGTAAACTAAATCATCACCTAATAAGTCAGTTAAGTCATCGACAAACTGACTAGCATGATAGCCGTTATCAGTTACATAAATAATTGGCTGCTGCAATTGACGAACCATCCCTGCCAAATAAACAGCTGCCGCTGACCCACTTAAACCAGTTACTAATCGCCACTTGGGCGCAGACCAATCAGCCAATTGTGCTGATAACTGCAACTGATCACTTACTAAATCAATTAAATCCATCTCAACCCTCCTTAGGTAGAGTGTGAGGGGCTGCGGTTTTTTGGCGTAGGGTAATTTCAAATATCTGATTGAGCGGTGCAACCGATCGAGCAGATATTTAAATTAACCATAGCCATTTGCAGCCTCGAACACGTTTCAATAAAATCAAATTCATTACTAATGTCAAACTAACTAATGTTGTGATATGGATGAATCAAACAGAATTGTGTCTGACTGCATTCCGGGCTTGCTGGTTGTGGAACGCGGCCGACATCGGTTTGAACCAATTGAAAACCTCAATTGGTTCAAATACGAGCCTTTGTCTAATTGCTAAAGCAATAAGACAAATTTGGCGGCTGACAACCACGCCCTCCATTCCGTCTGGAGCTAAACTTGAACACTTCACCTCATTAGCTATTGAGGCAATTGTAGCGAGGCAAGTTTGTTTTGATTCGAATTGAGCAGTTAACTAAACAGTCATCTAAAATCGTCTGAATGGTAATTTCCGGTTTCCTAATTAGTGGTGCTCAATCTAACGTCTGAATTAAGGCACATAACAAGAAATAGTTATCGACACCAAAATTCAGGCAGTGACATCAAGCAAATACTAGCTGTTGCTTTACAATCACTGTATTGCATACCAGCAAAGATGAAGTAACCCACCTCAACTCCAGACGGCGTGGAGGAATCTTGGCATCAGCCAATCGGGTTTTATTTGCGTAGGAACTTGCGAGAAGCAGCCAAATTGTTCTTAGTGGCTGTACTACTTAGGACAAGGCTTGTATTGAGATTGTTGCGTTCCACGCCAAGCAGCCCAGAACAGAGTCAGACGCTGTTTCTTTTTTATCCTGATGTCATAGGCTCAATCCATTAGCCATTATATTGATTCATCAATGCTTCAAAATCGGCTTTTTCTTCAGCCCACTCTTGCAAGGCTGCTGCTGCTCGGTCCATGCTTTGTTCCATCACTGGCCGATCATCTTTGCTAAAAGGTGTTAAAACCCAATCGACCACTTTTGCGCGCTGTGGGTGTTGAATGCCAATTTTGACGCGATTGAATTTTTCTGTACCCAAAGCACTAATAATACTCTTAATCCCATTATGACCACCAGATGCACCATGAGTCCGTAACCGTAATTTGCCTAAAGGCATATCCAAGTCATCCTGAATCACGGCAATTTCTTCTGGTGCAAATTGATAATAACTCGCTAATGGCCCCACTGCCCGACCAGAATCGTTCATAAAAGTTAGTGGTTTGACTAATAAAATTTTCTCGCCATTAATTTTAGTGGTACCAGTTAACGCATTGAATTCACTCTTAGTTAACTCGACGTTCAAAACCTTCGCCACGTGCGCCAAGGTATCAAAACCAACGTTATGTTTGGTGTGTTCATATTTAGCACCGGGATTACCCAAACCAACAATCATTCTCATCATAAATTCCTTCTATCCTATATAAAAGTGCTGATTTAAAAAACAGCCCGATATTTCAAACCTCATAAGTTTAGCAACTTGTTGAAACGCAAAAAGCTGGCGTTCAAACAAACCCCAGGTTAGCACCCAAAATTATAGCATAGCAGCACTTTTTTTGCAGAATTGGCTCATTCAGACTTCATTCAGGTAATTTTTCACGAGACCTGATACACTCATAGTTGGACATCCTTGATTTTTCGGCGAAATCGCCTCAATTGCCGTTAAATTTGTGTTGTCCACAATGAAACAGGGCGTAAAAAGTGTACTAGTTAGAAAAATATTTTTTACTGAAATCGCTTACTAAAGCGCTTTATTTTTCTTTCATGTATTCGAAAGAGCATTACTCCAACGCTGATTGCTTCACTTACTATTTTTTCATAATTGCTAGTAAAATTACTGTTAAACGGTAATTAATGTGTTATACTAACAAAGTAAATATGTTTAGATCAAGGAAGGATGAATATAATGTCAAACGCTAAAGTAAAAGAACGCCAAAAAGTTTTATTGGTCGGCGATGGTGCCGTAGGTTCTAGTTATGCATATGCATTAGTATTACAAGGAATCGCTCAAGAAATCGGAATTGTTGATATTGCTAAAAACAAGACCAAGGGTGATGCGATTGACCTTTCTAACGCACTACCATTTACTTCACCAAAGCAAATTTACTCTGCTGAATATTCAGACGCTAAAGATGCTGATGTTGTTGTAATCACTGCCGGTGCTCCACAAAAACCTGGCGAAACTCGTTTAGACTTAGTTAACAAGAACTTGAAGATTTTGAAGTCAATCGTTGACCCAATCGTTGAATCTGGCTTCGATGGTATCTTCTTAGTTGCTGCTAACCCAGTTGATATCTTAACTTATGCTACTTGGAAACTTTCTGGCTTCCCTAAGAACCGGGTTGTTGGTTCAGGTACTTCATTGGATACTGCTCGTCTTCGTCAATCAGTTGCTGAATTGGTTAACGTTGATGCTCGTTCGGTCCACGCTTACATCATGGGCGAACATGGCGATACAGAATTTGCTGTATGGTCACACGCTAACATCGGTGGTATCAAGATTGCTGAATGGGTTAAACAACATCCAGAAGTCGACGAAAGCAAGTTAGTTGAAATGTTCGAAAACGTTCGTGACGCTGCTTACACAATCATCAACTTGAAGGGCGCTACTTTCTACGGTATCGCTACTGCCTTAGCTCGGATCACTCGTGCTATCTTAGATGATGAAAATGCTGTTTTACCATTATCTGTTTACATGGATGGTCAATATGGCTTGAACGACATTTATATTGGTAGTCCTGCCGTTATCAACCGTGACGGTATCCAAAACATCTTGGAAATTCCTTTGACTGATCATGAATCAGAATCAATGCAAGCTTCTGCTAAACAATTGAAGGAAGTTTTGACTAACGCTTTTGCACAAAATGATATTGAAACTCGTCAATAATCATCGCGCCAAATCTTAGTTTAAATAATTAAATTCATGGGCTGAAATAAAACGTACGCGTTTTGTTTCAGTTCTTTTTTATTTCAGAGTGTGAGGGGTGCCGGGCTTTTGGCGTAGGTCAATTTCAAATAATTGCTTGAGCGGCACCGCCGATCGAGTGATTATTTAAATTGGCCATAGCCATTTGGCACCCCGAACACATTTCAACAAGTTATGAGGAGCGACGGTTAGACTGCGTAGCATGATTTCAATTATTTGCTGGAGCGGTACAACCGATCGAGCAAATAATTAAATTAGGCCTAGCAGTCTGTCGCTCCGAGCACATTTCAACATCATCACCCAAAGTGGGATAGAAGCTCGAACAGGGTCTGACTGAATTCCGCGTTCTTTTCCAGCCCCACAACATACCATCCAAGATTTGACTAAACAATTTTAAAATTTAACCAATCATTCCCCTCAGTTAATTCTTATGACTTACTAAAGGAAAGACAATTTGCTTTGTGAACCTCCTTTTTACTGTTATACTAAGGTTGACTTCTGGCAGATATGAACAACAAGTAGGTGGATACAAAATGAAGAAACGTAGCAAATTGATTTTAACAATAAGTGGCGCCTGTGCTGTCTTGATTCTTGGTGCAGTCTACATTTACCGTGGTGTCTTCTATCAAAGCCACTACTTACCCAACACTCAAGTTGAGAATGTGAATATTGGCAAACTAACCTACCAACAAGCACAAAGCAAGTTAACCAAGAAATTGGTTAATGCGAAGTACCAACTGTACGACAATCAAAAATCGTTAGCGACAATTACTGGTAAAGAATTAGGCTTGTCGCGTAACTCTGGCGGCTACTTGAAGAAAATATTGGCTAATCAGAATAGCTGGTCATTTTCCAACAAGGTCAGCGCTGAAACAACCAGTGATGTAGCAGCAGTTAAAGTTGACCAGGCGGCATTAGATGCTTTCGTCAAGGAAACAGTTGACCAGGCTAATCAAGGCCGCACCGCAACTAGCAATGCTAAAGTTGTCCAAGAATCGGCCAGCTTTAAAATCAAACCTGAAGTTCAAGGGACCCAACTTGATCAAGCGGCTGTTAAAGCAGCTGTTGAAAAAGCCATTGTTAATGGCCAACGCAAAGTTCAAGTTGATCAAGCTTACGTCAAACCAACCGTGACGCAAGATAATAGTAAATTAAAGACTGAAGTGAAGTCTTTAAACGAGGTTGCTAAAACAACCGGCACTTACACCCTTGCTGGTAAGACACTAACAATCACGCCTGAAATGATTACTAGCTGGATCTCTTATCAAGATGGTCAAGTCGTGGTTGATCAAACTGCCCTAACCAATTATCTCAGTGGACTTAATAGTCAATATGCCACTTATAACCGTTCTCGTGAATTCAAATCGACTAAACGTGGCACTGTCACTGTTCCTGCTGGTATTTACGGCTGGAGCATCAACGTCTCTAGTGAGCTACCTAAGTTAACCGCCGCAATTTTAGCTGGTAAAGACTTTACGCGCACACCAACCATTCAAGGCAGTGGTTATTCTAAAGATGGTACCGACATTGGCAATACTTATGTTGAAGTTGATAAAGAGAACCAACACATGTGGGTTTACATCAACGGTGAAGAAAAGATCAGCACCGATATTGTCACTGGTAAGCCTAAGCAAGCTACGCCAAGTGGTGTTTGGTCTGTTTGGGCCAAGGAACGTAATTCAACCTTAAAAGGTAAAAATGATGACGGTTCCGATTACGCTTCGAAAGTTTCTTACTGGATGCCAATCGATACCACTGGTGTTGGGATCCATGATTCGCCATGGCAACCGAAATATGGTGGCGACTGGTACAAAGAACACGGCTCTCATGGCTGTATCAACACCCCACCAGAAACAATGGCTAAGGTTTATGATTTAGTACCAATTGGGACACCTGTGTTAGTCTTTTAGCGATTTGATAATAAAAAACTTGAATTGAGTTATTTTGACTCAATTCAAGCTTTTTTAGTTTCAATAGTTATCTCAAAAATTTAAACCAAACTAGTGACTATCAACCAGGTCATTCATCATCAGCCGTTCTCTTGATTCTTAATGCTCCCGCCAAGTAATCTGCAGCACGCCATCCCCTAGCGGCAACAAACTTACATTTAAGTCGGGGTTCTGGTAAACTGTGGTCAATAATTCATTTAAGCGACGATGAATGCCCTTATTGCGATGACGAATGGTGGCGATATCATCAAAGATGGTCCCGCCTTGGAGGACATCATCAATTAGCAGCACGCCATTTGGAGCTAACAAGCGCAAGGCGTCAGGTAAGAACTTAATATACTGGGCTTTGGCGGCATCCAAGAAAATCATTTCATAGTCGCTTTGTAAGGTCGGCAGAATATCAGCTGCATCACCTTCGATCAGCTCAATTTGGTCTTGATAACCTAATCGTTGCCAATTATCCTTAGCGTGATTGTACATCGTATCAAAACGGTCAATCGTGGTGACCTGAACGTTTTTCGGATCAGCCTCAACAAAGAGTGCTGAGGAAAAGCCAATGGCCGTGCCGACCTCAAGAATTCGCTGTGGGGCTTGCAAGGAAACAAGTTGATACAGATAAGCGGCGGTTTCCCGAGGAATAATTGGCACCCGACGTTCATTGGCCCAGGCTTCAATTTGGGCAAGTGCTGGCGAAATATTCAGTGGTTGTTGGCGCAGGAATTTTTGGACTTTTTCATGGACGACTGGGTGGGACATCATTTCATTACGCATTTTCTAATTTACCTCACAGTTTGTTTTCATCTAAAGATGTAATAATTCTCTAATATATTTTAAAGTTTCGCTATTTATGGTATGATAACAACGATAAGAAAGTCTTTTTAAGGAGGACCACCATGTTAATTAAAAGTTTAGTCTTGAAGAAAGATAAATTAACGACGGTTAAAGAAAACGCGACCTTAGCTGAGGCCTTAAAAATTCTTGAGGATTCCGGCTACCGTTGTGTCCCGATCCTTGACGAAAGCGGTCGGATTTTCCGTGGTAACATTTACAAAATGCATATTTATCGCCACAAGTCACAAGGCGGCGATATGAATCTGCCCGTGACCTTTTTACTGAAAAATGCTACCAAGACAATTGATCTTGATTCCCCATTCTTCAAAGTCTTCTTTAATATCAAAGACTTACCTTATATTGCGGTTTTAGATGAAAATCATAACTTCTATGGTATCTTAACTCATGCGAAATTACTAGGGATGCTGTCAGAAGCTTGGAACTTGGATATCGGTAGTTATGTCTTGACGATTATGTCCACTGGCCAACAAGGCGACTTGCTGGAAATGTCGAAGATTATTTCGAAGTACAGTTCCATCGCCGGTATTTTAACTTTGGATGCCAAGAAGGGAACTTTCGTACGGCGGACTTTAATCACCTTACCTGCCGGCTTGAAGCGGAAGACTTTGGCTGACATTGTTGAACGTTTGGAACGCAAGGAATATCGGGTCGTGGAAATTGACGATCTGCAATCCGGCGAAACCATTCGTAACGAGAAGAACGCTCTTTAATTAAGTCGTAGTTAAATAAACAGGATCGTCGGCACACCTCATCGTGTCCTGACGACCCTGTTTTTTTGATGCACTAATAAAATTACGACGCTTGATAGCGCATCTCCACATGAGGCGTATGATTAAAGATAAACGGTTGTCCTTGACTAACGAAACCGAAATGCTCGTACAAGCTTTTGACTGGCACCTGAGCTTCAATCATAATCGCCCGTTGTGGCCAGTGCTCCTGACAAAAAGCCAAAATTTCAGCAACTAATTTATTGCCCCAGCCGTGACCGCGATAACGAGGATTCACCAGCACCCGCCCGAAAGTCAACTGGTCATCCTGATCAATAAATACCCGGGCATAAGCAATGATGGTGCCATCAATCGGATCAGTAGTAAATAAATGGTAGGCCTGTTGATCATTTTGATCGACTTCCGGATAAATTCGCTGCTGTTCCACCACGAAAGTATCAATTCTTAATTTCAAAATCGCTAATAATTCAAGACTGCTTAACGCCGCAGTTTTCTTAATTTGCCACATAAAACTACCCCACAATAAATAATCAGTTATAATGTAGTTAATTCAGATAATTCGGGAGGCGCGATTTCAATGGTAACAGCTGATACGCAACTATATCGCCTAATTGGTGCAATTGCTCGACAATCGACCACCAGCGTGAATCAACAAGTCAAAGATTTAGGATTAGACAATAATCTTTTCCTTTATTTGATTCGGATTGTTGAAAACGCCGGTATTTCGCAAACTGACCTTGTTAAATTAGTCCGCGTTGACAAAACCACACTGAGTCGCGCTTTAAAACGGCTCGAGGATGACGACTATATTGTCAAAGAGATCGACCCTAAAAACAAGAAGCTCAAACATCTCTTGCCAACTACCAAGGGGCAAGCCACTTATCCCCTGATTGCGCAAATCGAGGCAGATTATATTCACCATGCCTTAACAGAATTAAATCCCACTGAATTAACGACTCTAACTAATTTATTAAATAAAATTTATCAGCAATTGTAATTGCGATAGCACTATTTTACCACCATTTTGTCTTGATGTTGCATTTACAACTAAATTTATTTTTAATTTTTAAATCGTACTTCTTCAACTTGTAAAAATTAAAACGCTAAACAGAATTGCGTCCGACTCCATTGCTGGCTTGCTGGCTGCGGAACGCGGCCGGCATCGATTCGAACCAATTGAAAACCACAATTGTTTCAAATACGAGCCTTTGTCTAATTGCTAAAGCAATAAGACAAATTTGGCTGCCTCTCGCAAGTTCCTACGCAAATAAAAACCGATTGGCTGACAACCACGCTCTCCATTCCGTCTGGAGTTAGGATAGTGCACTTTACTTTTGCTAGCTATCAATGCAATCATAGTTGGCCAGAATATTTAGATTTCAATTATTGTTATATTTGAATAGCGGACAAAAACAGCCTGATTAATAATTTCTCGTTTACCTAGAGAAATTGTTAATCAGGCTTTGTTAGTTCCTACAATCTGTTTTGTCTAAATAGTGATGATCAATGCCGTTAGTTTCATTGAGTGGCTACTGGACAGTTCGTACGGATTTTGCTGGTACTGCCTCGTTATTCGACAAAAAATTGAATGGACCACACTAGCTCAAAACGCAGTGGAGGCCGCCGGGTTGTCAGCCGCCAAATTCTTCTTACTGCTTTAGCAGTTAGAAGAAGACTTGTATTTGAGATTGTTGCGATAGCAATAAGCTCAAATCAATGTCGGCAGCGTTCCACAACCCGCCGGCTGCAACGGAGTTGTCCGCTATTCTGCCTAAAACTAGTTTAGATTCAAATTGCCTACTGCGTTCCACGACCAGCGCCCACACTGGAGTCAAAAGCAATTCAGTTTTTGACGCTTAACAGATTTTAATCTTTGATTAACTACCGATTGATCGAACGGGCCATTTGTTTGAGCGTATGGCGTTGACCGCGAATAGTTTTGCTCATGGCCAGAATATTTTCGACTGGCGCCATGCCGGCTGCACCGGCATCACCAATATGTTGAATATCAACACCACAAATTTTATTCTGCAGGGCGATCTGTTCAATCACACTGGTGCTGGCACTTTCTTGACTGGTACCAATAGTCGACATCACTAAAGCGCCGCTGGCATGAGCTTGTTCAACGATTGCAGTTAACGTAATCGCCGTAAATCCTGGGACTGTGCCCACCGCTGGCACCAGGATAATGTCAGCGCCGGCAGTAATTAAAGCTGCCAATACTTGCTGATCAATAATTGGTTCATTGACACCAGCACTGTGCATTTTCCCAGCAATAATCAAACCGGTGAAATTAGCCCGAACTTCTCGTAAGGTGGCAATAATTGCCGCATTATCAACACCCGTCCCAGGATTGCCCGTCAAACAAATAAAATCAACGCCTAGCTCAGCAGCTTTTTTAACGGTGGCCGCATTCGCCTGCCGTCCTGAATCGATGGCTAACTTATCGGATAGCATCGGTGCTTGCTCGTCAATCGGCTCTAAATTGATGCCAACGGGTCGGCCAATTAAATGTTTCAACTTATGAATCGTTTCGGGATCATCATGAACATTGGCCAAACTATTTTCACCATCATTTAATCCTAAAACAAAGGGATGTTGCACATCAAAATGATTTAACAAAATCAAGTCGGCCCCAAACGCACTAGCAACTTCGGCGTTAGTGATTGTTTCAGCCAATGGTTCATGAACCACGACATTTTCTGACAGAATCGTGCGGCCTTCGTTGGCTTGAATGGCCGCCTTTAATTCGGTCGCTGACATTGCCAGAATTTCAGAAGAGTTGGCGCTAAGTAATCGTTTAACCACAATTAACATCCTTTTCAATTGAACAATTATTAATCTATCTATGTAATCACTAATTTTCAGCCAAACCGACACTAATGGCTAACGCACGATCAACGGCTGCCATTTTATCATCGGTTAGGTGCGAGACTTTCTCCTTAAGTCGCTGTTTATCAATCGTTCGCACTTGTTCCAACAAAATCACCGAGTCGCGTTCGATGCCGTCGTTATCGTGGGTAATGCCCACATGAGTTGGCATTTTTGGCTTGGTAATTTTGGCAGTAATGGCTGCCACGACCACGGTGGGACTATAGTGATTGCCCACATCATTTTGGACGATCAACACCGGCCGCATACCGCCCTGTTCAGAACCAATCACTGGCGATAAATCAGCGAAAAAAATATCGCCGCGCTTAATTGTTTGTTCCATTGCCTCACCTCCAATCAGTTGAGTCAGCTCAACTTAGAAATTAATAAAAGCCACCAAACAATTGTCTGGCGGCTTTTACCATTAAATTAATTATATAACATTTTAGGCGTGACATGGTAGATAGTGTCGTGGAATTCGATTCTTCAAACCACAAGCAATTTCATAATGAATCGTGTGGGCATAATCTGCGACTTCTTGCATGGTAATTTCATCATCACCATCTTTACCAATCAGTGTTACCTTAGTGCCGACTGGCAATTCTTTTGGTAGTAAGACCATCATTTGATCCATACAAACACGACCAACAATTGGGCAACGCTGACCATTAATTAACACGGTCATGCCACTCATCCGGCGTAACCAGCCATCAGCATAACCAATTGGTAAGGTGCCGATCCATTCATCTTTTTTAGCAATATACGTCGCGCCATAACTGACCCCGTCGCCAGCATGAATTTGTTTAACATAAACTAACTCGCTGTATAATGACAAAGCTGGTTTCAATGGATAAGGCTGTTTCAAAGCTGTTCCTGAAGGATTCAAGCCATAAATGGCTACTCCGAAACGAATCATATTCGAAACCAGGTCAGCATGCCACAAGCTAGTTGCTGAATTAGCAACGTGAACATAATGTGGCCGTTCTGGCAGGATAGCAACCATGGCTTTGAACTTAGCGACTTGCTTCTTGAAATAAGTTTCATCAGCTTGATCAGCCGTAGCAAAATGAGTAAAGATACCCTCAAAATCAAATTCTGCTTGCTTTGTTTGTAAATATTCGGCCGTCATTCGTAACGCTTCTGGCTCAGTAAAACCGATCCGGCCCATGCCAGAATCAACGGCTAAATGAACGGCCAATGGTGGCAGGCTTGGGGTTTGATCCAATACTTTAACAGCTTCTTGTAACCAATGTTCATCAGCAACAGTTAACGAAATATTTTGACTAGCAGCAATTGCGGCTTCTTGGAAGCTAGTAATCCCCAGAACTAAAATTGGTTCCACGATTTGAGCGTCCCGCAATACCAAAGCCTCATCAAGGGTTGCGACACAGAAGCCGGTAGCGCCAGCTTTGCGGCAAACTCGGGCAACTGGCAACAAACCGTGACCATAAGCGTCAGCCTTAACTACCGCAAATAAATCTGTCCCTTGTGGCAAACGTTCTTTTTCCTGATGAACATTTTGATAAATTGCTTCCTGATCAATTTCTACATAAGTTGGTCGTAAATATGATGTTTGCATTAGTCTCTACCCTTTTCCTTTTCTTCTAAAATAACTTCAGTCATCACTAAGGTTGCAGTGTGGGAAATCGACACCAACGCTCGTCCCGGATAAGGATGCGCCGTCACCACCGGTTTACCTAACTCGTCATTTAAAACCGTCACGTCTAACAAGCCGACGCGACCTAAGCCAGTCCCATAAGCCTTACTATAAGATTCTTTGGCTGAGAAACGACCAGCTAAAAATTCCCATTGCCGCGGACCAGTTAATTGCTGATAGGCAGCAATTTCTGCCGGCGTTAGTACCTTATCAACAAACCGTGGATTATGTGCCACTGCCTGCCGAATTCGGGCGATTTCAGTTAAATCAATTCCCACACCATAAATCATGACTGACTCCCCTTACGCTGATTTACTCTTAGTTTACACTCTTCTGCGACTAAGAGCGACTAATTACGCCAAGCG
Source organism: Lapidilactobacillus wuchangensis (assembly GCF_003946645.1). GTDB lineage: Bacteria > Bacillota > Bacilli > Lactobacillales > Lactobacillaceae > Lapidilactobacillus > Lapidilactobacillus wuchangensis. The sequence continues at coordinate 53,316 of NZ_RHOU01000011.1, read as the reverse complement.
AACCAATCGAGGACGCTTAACGTTGAAGTCGTTTTTTATTATAGCATGGCCTTATCATTAATTTAAGTAAACACAGGCTATTTAAAGGTGAATAAAATTCATTTATGAATTTGAAGTTTTAAAAACCAATGAAATTATTAATTGTGACCCGAGTAAATTTATAGATTGCTCCCTAGTCAGCATGGGCAGGGACCCAGCGATTAAAACGTTGTGAGACAAAACAGTGCCAATACTTACCCAATTAGGACGTGGTGGTGGCTGGGCGATTAAGCGGGCGTGGAACGACGTAGCCGTCGATTTGAGCTTTTCTACGAAAATCTCAAATTCGAGGCTTATTGTAAGTGCTAAAGCACCAACAATAATTTCACATCTGACGCCAATCGCCCAGCCACCACTGAAATAAACTATCAGCCCTGATTACCACTGTTTGGAAAACCAGATTGCTGAGAATTAATGGTTTGATTGACAAGTTTTCTGAGGCTGAAGAATTCAATGTACTTCAAGGATTGAGACATTCAATCAAACTATTTTGGTTTTCTGTTCAAACTTAACATCATTCTGACAAAGTTGAGCAACTCTAAAATAGGTGGCCTTAATCACTAACAACAATGAAGTGAACCAACTCAACTCCAGACGGCGTGGAGGGATCTTGGCGTCAGCCGCCAAATTGTTCTTAGTGGCTGGGCCACTTAGAACAAGGCTTGTATTTGAGATTGTTGCAAGGCAATAAGCTCAAATCAACGCCGGCCGCGTTCCACGCCAAGCAGCCCGGAACAGAGTCAAACGCCATTCTGTTTTTAGCTTATTTTACAGAATAGCTTTTGCCTATATCCCCAAAAAAGATAACTCGATGACGAATGACCACAAAAAAAGAAGTTCAACCAGCTTAGTAATCACCAAGTCAGTTAAACTTCTAAATCTTACTTTTAATTTTAAACAAGCAAATCGTTCAGTTGCGATTAGTCGTTATTCTTACGAATCGTAAATTGACGCTTGCCAGAACCTTCATGGCCGCGATTGCCATGGTTGTTGTTACCACGACTATTGCTGCGACTACTACGGCCACTGTTACCACCATCACGACGACCGTGGTCACGATCGCGATCATGACGATAACCACCTTCACGATGATCGCCGCGACCATTGCCGCCACGGTTACCACGATAGCCACCGCCATTACGATGACCGCCGTGGCCATTACCACCACGACTATTACGTGAAGTCTTGCGACTTGGTAATGGTCGTTCTGGGGCAATATGAACGGGAACAGAACTTGGGTCAGTTACCATTGAACGTAACAGAATTGCTGCCAATTCTTCTGGTGAATACTTCTCAAGTAAATCACTAGCAGCGCCTTCAAAACGTGCTAAGTCCTGATTTTCAGCAATGTTAGCAACTTCTTTCAAAGCTGCTTGAACTTGACCATGAAGCGCTTCTTTAGCCGTAGGTGGCTTCAACGGTGTGATGCGCACCCGAGTTAAGTCTTCAATCCCACGTAAGTAACTCGTTTCATTAGGAGCGATAAAGGTTACCGCGACACCGGTAGCACCGGCACGGCCCGTCCGACCGATTCGATGAACATAGCTGTCAGGATCTTGAGGAATATCGTAGTTATAAACATGAGTCACACCACTAATATCAAGGCCACGAGCCGCAACATCAGTCGCCACTAAGAATTGTAATTCGCCATTCTTAAATTGACGTAAGACGCTCATCCGTTTTTGCTGAGTTAAATCACCATGAATACCTTCAGCGTTATAACCACGAGCTTGCAAGCCCTTAGTTAATTCGTCAACACGACGTTTGGTCCGACCGAAGATCAAAGCTAATTTAGGATTTTGAACATCGAACAAACGAGTCATAATATCGAAACGTTCAAATTCCTTAGCCCGAACATAAAATTGATCAATCAAATCAGCAGTTAATTCTTTTGACTTGATTTTAACAATTTGTGGGTCCTTCATGAACCGTTCAGCAATACTCATAATTTGCTTAGGCATTGTTGCTGAGAACAATAACGTTTGATGTTCGTTAGGCACGTGAGTCAAGATACTTTCAATATCTTCGACAAAACCCATGTCTAACATTTCGTCGGCTTCATCAAGCACAACAGTTTTAATGTGATCAAGTTTAACAGTACGGCGGTTAATATGGTCTAATAAACGACCTGGTGTCCCAACCAACACTTGGGGATGGTTCTTTAAATTACGGATCTGACGGCCAATATCTGAGCCACCATAAACAACTTGTGCTTTGATCCGCTTGATACCACCCAACCGTTGAATTTCTTCTTGGGTTTGCATTGCTAATTCACGAGTTGGTGAAATAACTAATGCTTGGATATCTGGTTCGTCTAAGTCAACTTTTTGGGCAATTGGTAAACCAAAAGCGGCGGTTTTACCAGTACCTGTTTGAGCTTGGCCTAAGACATCATCGCCAGCCAAAACTAATGGAATAGTTTGGGCTTGGATTGGTGTTGCTTCGTCAAAACCAGCACGCTCAACACTTTTGAGTAATGCGGGTTCAAGATTTAATTCTGAAAATTTCAAGAAAGGTCCTCCTCTGTATTGAAAAAAACAATCACAACACAGCAGACAATTTCTCAACAAATGAATCTACTTACATATCTGTTTGCAATCACTTTTTTCTTCAACGCTACTTATAGAGCGTTCTTAATATACTAACATTTTACCGTGAAAACCACAAGTAAAATACTTCAATGCATTTTCTGAAAACGTACGCAAGATTGTCGCATCAAATTTTCGAAAATGGATTATTTTTTTATTAAGGCGGTTTATTTCAAATAATCATTTTCATTTTAGACGGTCCCCGAACTGGTCGCTAACTCAACTGCTTACGTCCAAAACCCGGTGATGGTGTTGAGACGGAATTGAGTCTGACTTCATTGCGGGCTTGCTGGTTGTGGAACGCGGCCGGCATCGATTTGAACCAATTAAAGACCAAATTGTTTCAAATACGAGCCTTTGTCTAATTGCTAAAGCAATAAGACAAATTTGGCGGCTGACAACCACGCCCTCCATTCCGTCTGGAGTTAATGTAATGTACTTCAATTTGATTAGATCTTTAGGCAATTCCAGCAGGACTAATCAACTAAACTCAAATTGTTATCGCAATTAAACAGTAGTATTCAAAAAGCCTATTTGACAGTTTCTGGCCTTAATTCCAGAAAGATTGTCAAACAGACTTATTAGTTTACTTCAATCTGATTTTTCATTAGTGGTGATCAGTTCTGCTAGTTTCATCAGCTGGCTGCCTTCTATGCCCACTTGTATTGCCTTGATATCAAGCAAATCTAAAGTGGACTTGCCTAGCTCAAAACGCAGTGGAGGCCGCCGGGTTGTCAGTCGTCAAATTCTTCTTGCCGCTTTAGCGGTTAGAAGAAGGCTTGTATTTGAGATTGTTGCATAGCAATAAGCTCAAATCAACGCCGGCAACGTTCCACAACCCGCCGGCCGCAACGGAGTTGTCCGCCGTTCTGCCCGAAACTAGTTCCGTTTCAAATCGACGGCCACAGCGTTCCACGCCCATTCAATCGCCCAGCAACCACCTTTCAAATTGAGGAAGACTTTGCACCGTTAGCACCGTTTTAAAATCGAACTATTGCAAAGCAGCTAATACTTGATTTAACTTCATGCCATTACTAGCTTTCAGTAAAACAGTATCGCCAAAATGAACATTATCTTTCAACGCAGCAATTAATTCAGGTTGCTGCCCTTGCGGATAGTAGTGTAATTGGGCAGCGGGATAAACTTTCGCCAAGCGTTCCTGCAATGAGGCAATCAAATCACCGTACAAATAAACTTCTTGAATTTGTTGGGGATTGATCTCACTTGCTAAATCAGCATGCAATTCAGGTGCGCGCTCACCTAATTCCAACATATCACCTAAGACGATGATATGCCGGCCGTCAGTGGGTACCTTAACGAAACTGCGTAACACTTCTTTAGTAGCGGTTGGATTAGCATTGTAGACATCACTGAGAATCATTTCGCCGGCATCGCCTTTAAGCCATTGAGTGCGATTTTCGGTTGGTTGAAAATGAGCCAAGGCTTGGGCCATTTTCTCTGGATGGACATGATAATGCCGACCGACCAATAAAGCAGCCATGGCATTCATCACATTGAACTCGCCTAACATCGGCACCGTAAAAGTCACATCTGGCCAACGATTCACCTGAAACTCGCTATGATCCTTGGTTAATTCAACCTTTTCTGGATAAAGGTAGTTACTGTGGGCTAACCCGAAAGTCCGGGGTCCAAAGTCAGCCGCCCGCGAAGTTAACAATGGTTCATCACCATTAATAATCAGCAGCCCATCTTCTTTTAATCCGCTCGTAATTTCCATTTTCGCATCGGCAATTTTATCGCGGGTCCCAAAGAATTCAATATGGGCTTCGCCAATCATGGTAATCACGGCCACGTCAGGCTCAACTAGATTACTTAAGAAAGTTAATTGACCAGGACGGTCCATACCCATTTCCACGACTAAAACTTCAGTATTGGTTTCCATGGCTAGAATCGTTAGTGGCACGCCAATCTCATTGTTGAAATTCGCGATTGTTTTGGTCACATTGTGTTGGGTGGCTAAAATGGCCGCCGTCATATCCTTAGTCGTGGTTTTACCATTGCTACCAGTAATTGCCACGACTTTAGGATTGACCTTCATTAAGTAATATTTCGCCAAACATTGCATTGCCGTCAACACATCGTCAACTTCAATCACAATAATATCACTTGGTTGATTAGGATGACCTGTTTGCCAAAAAGTGGCTACTGCCCCAGCAGCTTTCGCATTCTCGACAAAGTCATGGCCGTCGCGTTGGTCCTTCAGCGGCGCAAATAAACTATTGGCCTGGGCCTTGCGACTATCAATGGCAATGCTTGTCACGACTGTCTCTTGATATTGTGTTGCTTGTTGTTCTGGAATTACTGCACCAATTGCCTGCGCAATTTCAGATAATGTCATTTTCATTTAAACTAGGAACCTCACAATTAAATACCCATATTTCAAATCAGCGATAACTAAATATTACAAATTCGCAGCAATCTGATGTTTGACTTGATAACGTTCTAAGCCTAATTGAATTAACTGATCAATTAATTCTGGATAGCTAACACCACTAGCTTGCCACAAATAAGGATACATCGAAAATTCAGTAAAACCAGGCATTGTTTGAATTTCGTTCATATAAACTTGACCATCTTCAGCCAAGAAGAAATCAGCCCGCGTTAAACCAGCACCACCAACGGCATTAAAAGCCGTGACCGCATATTTTTGAACAGCAGCTAATTGTACGCCGTTAATAGCAGCCGGAATAATTAATTTAGTTGAACCATCAACAAATTTAGATTCATAATCGTAGAAATCTTGTTTCTTACCAATTTCACCAGCAATCGATGCTTTAGGATGATTATTACCTAAAATACCAACAGCCAATTCTCGAGCCTTATGCACGGCAAATTCCACGATAACCCGATCATCATACTTAAAAGCGGCCTCAATATCAGCAGTTAACTCGGCCTTATTTAAACACTTGCTAACGCCAATACTTGAACCGGCATTTGCTGGCTTAACGTAAACAGGAAAACCAAGCTTTTCAGCTACTTGATCAACAATTGCTTGTTTATCAGCGGCCTTTTCAAAGTGGTTAGCCAAAACTGGGACATATGGCACTTGCGGAATCCCAAATTCATCGAAAATAATTTTGGACATAATTTTGTCCATAGCCACAGCTGAAGCCCGAATTTCTGAACCAACATATGGTACATTCAACACTTCAAGCAAACCTTGAATCGTGCCATCTTCTCCGAAAGTACCATGAATCATTGGGAAAACAACGGCATCATTCTCATTAGTAATTTCATCAAAATCAAATTTTGTGCCTAAAGATAAGGCTGGTGCTGCTTGCCATTCAGCATGATCAGCAACTTCAAGTTTCAAGTTAATTTCATCAGCAACTGGCGCAGTTAATGGCGCGCCCTTAATAAATTCTGCTTGATGCGTAATATAAACTGGAATGACTTGATACTTCTGATAATCAATCGCCCCTAAAGCAGAACGAGTACTCATCACAGTGACATCATGTTCAACTGTACGTCCACCATACATGAGGTAAAGTTTCATAAATTGTTGACCTCCTAAAAATCATCCTAAACATAGGCACAGCAAACTGTCCAAATCCTGACATTAGCTCTATTTTACCCTTTTAGCCAACAATAGCCAATAGGCAGAGTGTGAGGGGTGCCGGGTAGACTGCGTAGCGTAATTTCGATTATTTGATTGAGCTGGTGTAACAAGATCGAGCAAATAATCAAATTAGGCATAGCAGTCTGGCACCCCGAACACGTTTTAGCAGAGTGTGAGGTTCTGCGGGTAGCTGGCGTAGCATAACTTCAATTATTTTGATGAGCGGTGTAACCGATCATTGAAATAATTAAGTTAGGCATAGCCAGCTGCAGCCCCGAACACATTTCAACCAGGAAGTTCACAGCAAGCTTAGCCTGATGTTTTTAATATCATCGTTGCAATACTTAAAACCTGTGATCATCAAGTAATAGTCACTGCCAAGTGGCTCACAATGATCACGCAGTAAATTCACCTCGCAATAATTGATTTAGAAATGACAGTCTTGAAACTATAAAAATACTCTAAATTAAGTTTTTTTTCAAGTAACTACAGCATATTTTGCTTAAATCGTCATTAAAAAAGCCCAATAAAAAAACTAGGCTCTCGGTAAAATACCAAGAACCTAGTTTTAAACAAATGAAAGTTTGGCTTACTTGTTCAAACCATACTTCTTGTTGAAACGATCGACACGACCATCGGCCTGAGTAAACTTTTGCTTACCAGTGTAGAATGGATGTGAATCAGAAGAAATTTCAACACGAACTAATGGCAAAGTCTCGCCTTCAAATTCGATTGTTTCTTTAGAGTTTTTAGTTGAACCAGAAACAAACTTGAAGCCTGTTGCTGAGTCCATGAAAACTACTTTGTGATAATCTGGATGAATACCGTTTTTCATAATTTCTTACTCCTTTTCCCTAATGTATTTGCTACACTAGAGTCCAATTTACGTAGATAACCTGACAATAAATAATATTAGCATGAACCTAACGCTATTACAATGCTTTTTTCTCTAAAACTGCAACTGAGTCGGTGTCTTCATCAGTTGTAACAGCTTCTTCATCGACAATTGAAACATCAGCGCCTAGTTGACGGAGCTTTTGAACAACATCACCGTAACCACGCAGGATATTTTCAACTTTATGAATCGTCGTGGTGCCTTCAGCCATTAATCCGGCAATCATTAAAGCAGCACCAGCACGAATTTCATCAGCATTCACATCAGTTCCCTGAAGTTTGTCAGTGTGATGCAACAAAATCACATCATTTTCAACAGAAATATTAGCACCCATTCTCACCAATTCAGGGACGTGACGAACCCGCCGTGGATAAAGGGTGTCAACAATCATGCCTTCCCCTTGTGCCTTCAAAAGCAGTGGCGTGATTGGTTGCTGCAAGTCAGTAGCAAAGCCCGGATATGGCATGGTTTTAATGGTGACCATTTTCAGATCACCAGTGGGATAAACGTAAATACTATCCTCAACAATATCAAATTGGACGCCGATTTCTTCCATTTTTGCTAAGAAGGAATCCAAGTGCTCGCTGATAATATTCTTGACGGTGATGCCATTACCGACGGCCGCAGCCAACGACAAATAAGTGCCTGCCTCAATCCGGTCAGGAATAATGGTATGAGAATTCTGGGCATACAAATGTGGCACGCCTTCGATTCGAATCGTGTCCGTTCCGGCGCCACGAATCCGAGCGCCCATGTTGTTTAAGAAGGTCGCTAAATCAATAATTTCAGGCTCTTTAGCCACGTTTTCGATAATTGTAGTCCCGGTTGCACGAACAGCAGCCAAAATAACGTTGACTGTTGCACCAACGGAAGCCATATCGAAATAAATTTTAGCACCGTGCAAGCCTTCATCTGGCGCTTGAATGAACATTGCCCCATGTTCATTGCTAACAGTCGCGCCTAATGCCTCAAAGCCCTTAATATGCTGATCAATTGGCCGAGGACCAATATCATCACCACCAGGTAAGCCAACAATAGCGCGACCAAAGCGGCCTAGCAACGCTCCCATAAAGTAATAAGAAGCACGTAAACTCTTGATTTTACCATTTGGCAATGGTTTGGAAATAATGTGAGTGGGATCAATTTCTAAACAGCAACCATCCAGGGTCGAAGAAACATTCATGTCAGCCAAAATCGCCCGTAGATTGTCGACATCTTGAATATGGGGAACACTATCCAATTTCACCTTGGATTCCGAGAGAATTGCAGCAGGAATAATGGCAACTGTACTGTTTTTAGCACCATCAATTGCAACTTCACCGGAAAGTTTCTTTCCCCCGTGAATAATCATTTTTTTCATGTGGCAGGTTCCTTATCGTCTTTAATCAGTCAATTAGTAAAATATTTTTATTATTATTTAAGTAAAAAAGTCAGTTTTAAATTTATTTCATAGAAACGTTCACGAGTATTGAAGTCAAAATCACTTCAGATGCGTTGATAAATTCCAACGAGTCATCATTACATATGATAAAGAATTTTTGCTGAAAATACAAGGGCAATCACTTGGTCTGTAATCACTTTGATATAACGCCGTAACGCCTGAAATCAAGACTTGACACAGTTGCCAAATACTTAAACTTTCTGTAAATAAATATTTTCACCTTGATAATTGCTGATTCCACCACACGACTGGCTCAAAACCTGACGATAGTTTGAAGCAGAATTGAGTCTGACTCCATTCCGGGCTTGCTGGTTGTGGAACGCTGCCGGCGTCGATTGATGCCAATTGCAAAACGAAGTTTGAAATCGGCAAAACCCTGTGAAGATGAATAAACAAAATTGCGTCTGACTCTGTTCCGGGCTGCTTGTCGTGGAACGCGGCCGACGTTGATCTGATTGTTACACAAAGTCTCAGATACAAGTCTTATTGTAAGTGCTAAAGCACCAACAATAATTTGGCGGCTGACGACAAGATCCCTCCACGCCGTCCGGAGATGAGGTTGTGTACTACAACTTTGTTAGTGCTTGAGACAATTGTGTTGGGACTAATCAACTTGATTTTGATTCTTATCATAACTGAACAGCGGTATTCAAAAAGCCCATCTGACAGTTTCTGGTTTTATCCGGAAAGCTTGTCAAACAGGCCTAGTAGTTTATTTCAATCTGCTTTTCTGATTAGTGGTGCTGAGTTTTGTTAGTTTCATCAAGGCAGTTGCTGGGCGATTGGCGTCTATCTTCACTAGCTTCGCCTTGATATCAAGCAAATCTAAGGTGGACAAGCCTAACTCAAAACGCAGTGGAGGCCGCCGAGTTGTCAGCCGCCAAATTATCCTTGGCGCTTTAGCGCTTAGGATAAGGGTTGTATTTGAGATTGTTGCGTCAGCGGTAAGCTCAAATCAATCCCGGCCGCGTTCCACAACCCGCCAGCCGTAACGGAGTTGTTCACAACTCTGCCCAAAACAAATTTCAATTCAAATCAACTGCACTACATTACCATGGATGTTCTGGTAAATCTGAAGCAGCTTTGACGAAGGCCTTGAACAAACCTTCTGGCCGCATTGGCCGTGATAAGAATTCAGGATGGTATTGTGCGGCCACGAAGAATTTCTGCTTAGGTAATTCGATTACTTCAACCAAACGGTTATCAGGTGACACACCTGAGAAGACCATTCCATGAGCTTCCATTTCTTCACGATATTGATTATTAAATTCATAACGGTGACGATGACGTTCTTGAATGACGCTTTGATTACCATATGCTGCTGCAGCAACGGAACCCTTCTTCAATTTGCATGGGTACAAACCTAAACGTAAGGTACCACCGATATTCTCGACATCAGCTTGATCCGCCATCAAATCAATAATGCGGTGTTTTGTTTCGGGATTAACTTCAGTACTATCAGCATCTTGATAGTTTAAAACATTCCGGGCAAATTCCACGCAAGCCATTTGCATCCCTAAACAAATGCCTAAGAAAGGAATGTTGTGTTCGCGGGCATATTTAATGGCGGTAATTTTACCTTCAAGACCACGATTACCGAAACCACCAGGTACAAGAATACCTTGAGTATCGCCCATTAATTCAGCAATATTATCTTCAGTCACATCTTCAGCTTGAACTTTGACTAATTCAATATCTGAATCGTACATGTAACCAGCATGCTTCAATGCTTCGGTAATAGAAATATAGGCATCTTGCAGTTCAACATATTTCCCAACCAAAGTAATTTTAGTTTTGTGGTTCAAATGTTGAACCCGATTTTCCAATTTCTGCCATTCAGTCATGTCAGCAGTTGGCGTGTCTAAATGCAAATAGTCACAGACAATCTGATCCATGTGTTGCTTTTGTAAATTCAACGGAATTGAATATAAAGTTGAAACATCCCGTGATTCAATGACCGCTTCTGGATCAACATCACAGAATAACGCGATTTTATCACGCATATCTTGAGAAATTGGTTTTTCTGTCCGCACGACTAAAATATTAGGTTGGATACCTAAACCACGTAATTCCTTAACACTGTGCTGTGTTGGCTTCGTTTTCATTTCGCCAGCTGCCCGCAAATAAGGAATCAAAGTCGTATGAATATAAATAACATTTTCAGCGCCGACTTGTGATTTCATTTGGCGCAAAGCTTCCAAGTATGGCAATGATTCAATATCACCAACGGTCCCACCAACTTCAGTAATGATCACATCAGAATCAGTGGTATTCGCCGCCCGCATAATGCGATCCTTAATCATGTTAGTAATATGAGGAATAACTTGGACAGTTGCACCGTTATAATCGCCTTTACGCTCTTTATGAAGGACTTCAGAATAAATTTTACCAGTTGTAACGTTTGAGTATTTGTTAAGATCATTATCGATGAAGCGTTCATAATGACCTAAATCTAGATCAGTCTCGGCGCCATCATTGGTAACAAAAACTTCACCATGTTGGTACGGATTCATTGTGCCGGGGTCGATATTGATGTAAGGGTCGAACTTCTGCATGGTAACCTTCAAGCCCCGATTTTTCAAAAGTCGGCCTAAAGAGGCAGCAACGATTCCTTTACCTAAAGATGAAACAACTCCACCAGTCACAAAAATATATTTGGTCATTTTGACACTCCTTCTATTTTTCTCCACGAGGTTGGCCTGAAACGATTATTAAAACAATGATCTTGAAACGTGCTATGGCAAGCAGTACCTCCCCTTGCCAACGCACTCTTCAAAACTAAAACAAGCCCCCTATTCCAAGAATAGGGAGCTTGCAGCATAATCGTCGTTTTAATAAAAACTAAGGTGCCCAAAAAATATCCTACCGAAAAATCAGGGCAACGTCAAGGAAATTTTGCAGATTTTCTAAATTAATCTTGGCTATCCTTGTCTTTATCGTCACTATCATCATCGTCGTCTTCGTCATCATCCTGATCTTCATCATCATCATCAGAACTGAAGTCGGCATCCGTATTATCAACTAACTCATCATCATTAAATTCAGATAATTGACCTTCAATACCATCGTCTAACTCATTATCATCGTCGTCATCATCACTTGGTTCATCAAGTTGATTCAGATTGTTCTTGAAGTCATTCGATTTGGTCGTTGTTTCATCATCTTCATCGTCATCATTTGACTCAGCATCGTCTTCGTCGTCATCATTATCATCGTCATCTTCAGGATCATCATCATTGTAATCAATGACGTCATCATCATCAGAGACATCAGCTAAGAAGGCATTAACCTTACGACGGCGCTTCTTGCGCGGACGTTCTTCATCATCTTCAGGATGGTTGACTTCTTCGTCAATGGATTCATATGAATACCATTCCCGGAGACCCCAAACGTTCTCACCTAAAGAAATAAAGCTACCATCCATATTTAAATCCGTATAAAATTGGCCTAAGCGACTCCGGATTTCCGTATCACTGGCACCTAAATAACTTTGTAATTCGTTTACGAGATCAGCAAATGGCATTGCTTCACCGCGCACCTCTAAAATAGCGTGAGCGACTTCGATCATCGATAATTCGGATTTTTTTTGGCCCGCAAAAACGTCTAATTCCATTGGGGACACATCCTTTCAGCAGTCTATCCTTAATAATACTCGTCTATTTATTGAAAATCAATCGTAATTCATATTTTCCCAGCAAGTTGTCGCCACTGAAAAGCTGATAATCAACCGCCACACTCCCCGTTAGATTAGGCAAATCTAGCTGAACTTGATAGTCGTTAGTTTGCGTTGTCATTACTAAATTGCCATATGGCGTTTGGTACTGGCCAACTGTGGTTTGTTGCGTTTGAAATTGTAATTGTGAGCGTAATTCTACCGGACCGCGTGTCAGTAACAACTGATCGGTCTGAATTTTAAATGTGACTGGCACCACGGATTGATCGGCTTGATGTTCTTGATAACGCAAATAAACAATCTCGCCCTTTTGCACAATTTCACCAGTTTCCTTGAACTGCCGTGTTTCAACAGTCCCATCTTGGTCAATGCGCGTGGTAAGTTGTACGTGTACTGGTGTATGCGTCGCCAAGCAATCATCCCCTTATTAATTTTACGGCAACTAATTATTGAAGCTACTTGCCTCATTTTAAGGGCGCCAGAAATAACTTGCAAGTTAAAATCCACCGCTAAATTGGACAGCCATCATTTCACAATATTGATAATTTGTGTCTTAGTCAGTAACCGTAGCGGTTGAGCAATCAAAATGACATCGAACTGCACTAGTATAAAGATTCTTGAATTGCGCTAAGACTTCCCCAGCTAGAGTGGCGGTTGCTGGGCGATTTTGAGGGCTTGAAAATATTGTGGACTTTGCATTAGATTCAAACTGGTTTTGAGCTGAATAGCAGACAACTACGTTGCGGCCAGCGGGTTGTGGAACGTTGCCGGCGTTGATTTGAGCTTATTGCTGCGCAACAATCTCAAATACAAGCCTTCTTCTAACCGCTAAAGCGGCAAGAAGAATCTGGCGACTGACACCCCGGCGGCCTCCACTACGTTTTGAGCTAATGTGGTCCACTTTAGATTTGATTGATATCAAGACAATACTAGTAAAACTAGTTGCCAATCGCTCAGCACCCACCTGATGAAACTAGTAGAACTGATCATCACTATTTAGAAAATCAGATTGAAGTAAACTAATAAGTCTGTTTGACAATCCAACTATTTGTTTGTGATAACAGTTTGAAGTTAGTCGATTATTCCCACTATTAGTGCCTCAAGCACTAGCAAAGATAAAGTGCAGCGGTTCAACTCCAGACGGCGTGGAGGGATCTTGTCGTCAGCCGCCAAATTATTGTTAGTGCTTTTAGCACTTACAATAAGACCTGTATTGATGACAATTTGGTTTTTAATTGGCATCAATCAGTGTCGGCCGCGTTCCACGACAAGCAGCCCGGAACAGAGTCAGACGCAATTTTGTTTATTCATCTTGACAGGGTTTTGACTCTTTTGAACTTTGGTTTTCACTTGGTTCAAATCGATGCCGGCAGCGTTCCACAACCAAAGAGCCCGCAATGGAGTCAGAACTAATTCTGTTTCCACATCTTCACTGGTTGTTGTCTTAGTTTTCAATCTGTATCAAATCGCGTTCCATAGCCAGCAAGACCGGAATGCAGTCAAACTCAATTCTGTTTAATCGCATCATCAATAGCATTGATTGCTAAAAAAAACTATTTTTTTGCGCAGTTTTGCTCGATTAAGCTATACTATACATAGTCCAATAAATTTTCAATAATGTGGTGGAATAATGTTAAACGAATTGCCTCAGTTGCTTGATTTTTATCAGACAGATTATTCAGTTGCCGATCGCTGGTTACCTTTTGCCGAGACCCAACTATTGTTACAGTTCGTCAATCAAACTCAACGGCCATTGCTCCATTATTGGACTTTGCCCCAAACAGTTATTTTAGGCTTACGTGACCAACGCTTGCCGCAAATAACTGCTGGCCTGAATTTGCTGCAGCAACAAGGTTGGCATTATTTTTATCGCAATTCTGGTGGCCTAGGGGTCGTAAGTGATGCTGGTGTTTTAAATGTTTCGCTATGTTTGCCGGCAACGATTAAGCTGACGATTACTGAGGGTTATCAGCTGATGAGCGAATTGGTGCAATCATGTTGGCCGACTTTACCCATTCAAACTGGTGAAATTAGCCAATCTTATTGTCCTGGCACCTACGATTTAAGTATTGCCGGGCGTAAAATTGCCGGTATTGCTCAGCGCCGTAGTCGTGGTGCCACGGCAATTATGCTCTACTTGAGTGTCACCGGCACCCAACAAAAGCGCAGTGAACTGATGGCTCAATTCTATCGGGCAAGTCAGGGGCAGCCGCCAGATTTCCCAGAGATTGATCCTCAGGTAATGGCTAATTTGGCGGATTTCTTGCCAGCAGCCCTGACTGTCGACCTCGCTCAACAACAGCTGAGCCAAACTTTACGGCAAGCTGGGCATGAATTATCCACCACTGCTTGGCAGCAATTTTGTCAGCAGCCGAATTTTAAACAACAACAGCAACAAGCCTGGCAGAATTTAGCCAGTTATAATCAATCAATTCTTTAAGGAGACGAGTTTGCCGATGTCAGAAATCAGTATGTTACCACGTGATAAAGTGCTTCGTGATCCCGTTCATAACTATATTCATGTCACTTATCAAGTTATTTTAGATTTAATCAATACTTCGGAATTTCAACGTCTACGCCGGATCAAGCAACTAGGCGCGTCTTCTTATACTTTCCACGGTGCCGAACATTCTCGCTTCACCCATTCTGTTGGTGTCTACGAGATCACCCGACAAATTTGCGATAACTTTGAACGCAACTATCCTTCAACTAATGGTAGTACAGAATTGTGGGATGATCATGAACGGCTGGTGGCAATGTGTGCCGCTTTATTACACGACATTGGCCATGGCCCTTATTCCCACACTTTTGAACACATTTTCAACACTGATCACGAGGCAATCACCCGCGAAATTCTGACTTCACCTGAGACTGAGGTCAATCAAGTTTTGCGGCGCGTCAGTCCCGAATTTCCGGAAGAGGTAGCCAGCGTCATTGGTAAAACTTACCCCAATCCTCAAGTTGTACAAATGATCAGTAGCCAAATCGACGCTGATCGGATGGATTACTTGCTGCGTGACGCTTATCATACCGGTACTAAGTATGGCATGTTCGATTTAACTCGAATTTTGCGAGTCATGCGACCTTACCGGAATGGGATTGCTTTTGAAGCCAACGGGATGCACGCCGTGGAAGATTACATCGTTTGTCGTTTCCAAATGTATCAACAAGTTTATTTTCATCCTGTTAGTCGAGCGATGGAAGTCATTCTCAACAAATTACTTCATCGCGCCAAATATTTATATGAACATGGCCAATTAACTGGCGATCAGAAGCCAACCTTACTGATTCCCTTCTTAGAAAATGACTTCACCTTGAAGGACTATCTTCACTTAGATGATGGTGTGTTAACTACTTACTTTACTTTGTGGCGTGATCATCCTGATGATATTTTGCGGGACTTGGTTTCGCGTTTCTTAGACCGCCGACCACTTAAATCTGTGCGGTTCACACCAGAAACTCGGGCTTTAATTCCCGAACTGAAACAAATCATTGAAGAAGCTGGTTTCAATCCCGATTATTACACGGCCATCAATGACAGCTACGATTTGCCCTATGATGCTTACGATCCTTCTTCTAAAGAACCGAAAACTCAAATTGAAATTATTGAAAAAGACGGTACCTTGGAAGAATTATCAACCGTCAGCCCCATCGTTGCGGCCATCACTGGCAAAAGTACCGGCGATGAACGTTTCTTCTTCCCTCGAGAAATGGTGAAACCATCAGGTGACTTACAGCTGTTCGAACCATTGTACGAGAAGTTCCAGAAATACTTACGTAATGATTATTTGGTTGATCCTCACGAAGACTAAAAACTTGTGTATTCTAGCAAAATATTGAATCATTTAATTATCGTCCCACAAAATCATTTTAAAGAGGTGGCAAAATGTTTAAAGAATTTCGTGAATTTGTCTCGCAAGGTAATGTCGTTGATATGGCCATTGGTGTTTTAATTGGTGGAGCTTTCAACGGTTTGGTTGCCTCCTTGACTAAGAATATTCTCGGTCCATTAATTGGGATGTTTACCAATTCTGTGGACCTCTCATCAATTAGTTTTAAAATCGGTGCCGCTCGTTTCACGATTGGTACTTTCTTGAATGATTTAATTCAATTCCTGATCATGATGTTCGTCATCTTCCTAATTGTTAAATCCTTCAATAAACTGCGCGAACTTGGCAAGACCAAGGCTGATGAAGAAGCCATCGAAGTCAACCAAGAAGAACAATATTTGAAAGAAATTCGTGACTTATTAGCGAGTCAAGAAACAGCGCCTGAAAAATTGGCACAACATCCTGGCAAAACTGATTCGTCGAAGTAGTGAATGATTTAAATCGGCATCGCATGAAGGTGCAAAAGCAATAAGACCTGGTGAAGGTGTTGAAACAGAATGGTGTCTGACTCTGTTCCGGGCTGCTTGGCGTGGAACGCGGCGGCCATCGATTGAAGCCTTTTTTCAAAAGTCTTCAATTCGAGGCTTATCGTAAGTGCTAAAGCACCAACGATAATTTCGCGGCTGACGCCAAGATCCCTCCACGCCGTCTGGAGTTAATGCGGTACACTTCACTCTTTGTTGATTATTAATTTAGTGTTAGTGGAAGAACTCTATCCGATTCAAATTGTAATTACACTTAAATAGCGACGCAAAAATAACCTGATTGGCAGTTCCTGGTTTTCCAGAGATTTGTCAATCGGGTTATTAATTTACAATAATTTAGTTTTCCAAAAGTAACGATTTATTTCGGTAATTACATCTGTCAAAAGCCGAGCGATAGACAGCCAACTTTATAAATACTGACTTAATATCAAGAAAGTCTAAAGTGGCCTAACTTAACTCAAAACGTAGTGGAGGTCGCCGGGGTGTCAGGCGTGAAATTATCCTTGGCGATTTATCGCTTAGGATAAGGCTCGCATTGGAGATTGTTGCGTAGCAATAAGCTTCAATCGATGCCCACACCGTTCCACAACCCGCCGACCGTAACGGAGTTGTCCGCTACTTTGCCCAAAACCAGTTCAGTTTCAAATCAACGGCCACAGTGTTCCACACCCTCTAAATCGCTCGGCCCCTGCCGTCACTAACTAGGGAGCGACCAAAACAAGCCTGCTTGACAGTTTCTGGCTTTATCCAGAGAACTTGTCAAACAGGCTTTGTTAGTTGTTACAAGTAAATTTTTATGATTAAACGTTACTTTTGTTGGTAACGAGTTACAAACAAAGGACTCACTGGTTCGTCATTGTAGATTCGGCTAATGGCATCACCAATTAATGGGCCAACTGAAACTTGAATCATTTTATCAATGATTTTGTCTTGAGGAAGATTAATTGAATCGGTGACCACTAACTTCTTAATTGGGGAATTAGTGATTCGTTCAATTGCAGGGCCAGAAAGAACTGGGTGAGTACAAGAAGCATAGACTTCAGTGGCGCCAGCATCAACTAATGCTTGGGCTGCCAAAGTAATGGTTCCTGCAGTATCGATCATATCATCAATGATAATTGCCCGCTTGCCTTCAACGTGACCAATAATATTCATAATTTCGGCAACATTAGCACGTGGCCGCCGCTTATCAATAATCGCAATTGGTGTTTTCAAAAATTCAGCAAGTTTACGAGCACGACCAACACCACCATGGTCAGGTGAAACAACAACGGCATCTTCATTCAAATGATTCCGCAAGAAATAATCCGCTAATAATGGTGAACCAACTAAATGGTCGACCGGAATATCAAAGAATCCTTGAATTTGAGGTGCATGTAAGTCTAATGCCAAAATCCGATCAGCACCAGCACGTTGTAACATATTAGCGACTAATTTCGCCGTAATTGGTTCCCGTGCGCGGGTCTTACGATCTTGACGAGCATAACCATAATATGGGATCACCACATTAATGTTCTTCGCAGAAGCTCGTCGTAAGGCATCAATCATAATCAACAATTCCATCAAATTATCATTGACAGGAGCTGAAGTCGATTGAATTAAAAAGACATCAGCGCCACGAATACTTTCATCGATGTTAATTTGAATTTCCCCATCAGAGAAACGCGTTACTGAGGACTTACCTAAAGGCACCCCAACAGCAGCGGCAATCTTCTCAGCTAAGGGTTTGTTGGAATTTAAAGCAAAAATCTTGAGCTTTGATTCAGTTGTCATTGTTTCCTCCTAAGAATACGCACTACCTTAATTCTAATGCCATTCCGGGTCTTGGGCAAGCGGTAATTTGTCCCAATAGTCATTTTTATTTGTTTGACGTGCTCGAGCAATAGCCATCGCATGCTTCGGCACATCATCAGTAATCGTTGAGCCAGCAGCAACGAAGCTATGATCAGCCATTTCAACTGGGGCCACAATATTTGAATTACTGCCAATGAAACTATGACTGCCAACATTCGTATGGAACTTATGAACACCATCATAGTTGACGAATACCACACCACAACCAACATTAATGTCGGTACCTAAAGTCGCATCACCAACATAAGTTAAATGGCCCACTTTGGTCCGATCACCAATAGTCGCATTTTTAACTTCGCAGAAATTGCCAATGTGAACGTCATGGCCGATTTTAGCCTTGGGACGCAAATGGCTGTTAGGACCAATATTAGAACCACTAGCCATTTCAGCTTCCTCAATCGTTGAACTAGTGACATGAACGTGGTCGCTAATTTTACTGTCCACAATTTCTGAATTTGAACCGATGTAACAATCAGAACCAATTGTCGTCTGGCCCTTTAAATTAACCTGACCTTCGATCACTGTATCATTGCCGATTTTAACATCCACATCAATATAAGTCGTTTCAGGATTAATCATGGTCACACCATTACGCATGTGCGCTTCGTTGATTCGTTGTTGCATAATGCGCGTCGCATTTGATAAAGCAACGCGGTCGTTAACACCCAATGATTCAGTAAAATCAGGTGTTTGATAGGCAGCCACAATTTCGCCTTGGTTTTTCAAAATCTGAATCACATCAGTTAAATAATATTCGCCTTGGGCATTATGATTGGTAACTTGATGTAACGCTTTAAACAACGCTTGATTATCAAAGCAGAAAACACCGGTGTTAATTTCATGCACGGCGGCTTCTTCACGACTAGCATCTTTTTGTTCAACAATTTTTTCAACAATACCGAGATCATTGCGAATAATACGACCATAGCCGGTAGGATCATCCGCCCGAGCTGTTAAAATAGTCGCTTTAGCGCCTTTAGCTTGATGATAGGCAAATAATTTTTCAAACGTTTTAGCCGTCAACAGCGGTGTGTCGCCGTTAACAATCAACGTCATGCCTTCCTTATCGCCAAGTTGGGCCTCAGCTTGTAAAACGGCGTGACCAGTTCCTAATTGCTCTTCTTGAAAAGCATACTTGCTCCGATCACCTAGTAAATCTTCCACAGCTTCAGCACCATGGCCAACGACGGTGACTACTTGTTCAGGTTCAGTGAGTTCTACTTGTGTTAACACATGATCGACCATTGAACGGCCGCAAACTTTATGGAGTACCTTATATAATTTCGACTTCATTCTGGTACCCTGACCAGCTGCTAGAATTACAGTATAACGCCCTGTCATAATAAGCTTCCCTTCACACTACCAATTTAAATTTAAGGATATCAAGTTTATCATAACTTAACTCTCCTTAATTCTCAATATTAATTCACGGCCGAGTCGAGATGATTCAGCTACTAACACTTAGTTAAAGTTTTGAAACAGAAGTGGTTCTGACTGCATTCCGGGCTTTCTGGTTGTGGAACGCGGCCGACATCGATTTGAACCATTTGAAAACCAAATTTCAAATTGCTATTGTAACTAAATAGTAGTATCGAAATAGGCCTGCTTGACAATTTTCTGGTTTAATTCCAGAAAGCTTGTCAAACAGGCCTGTTAGTTTACTTCAATCTGTTTTTCTAATAGTGGTGCTGAGTTCTATTAGTTTCATCAGGTGGGTGCTGAGCGATTGGCAACTAGTTTCACTAGTATTGTCTTGATATCAATCAAATCTAAAGTGGACCACATTAGCTCAAAACGTAGTGGAGGCCGCCGGGTTGTCAGTCGCCAAATTCTTCTTGCCGCTTTAGCGGTTAGAAGAAGGCTTGTATTTGAGATTGTTGCGCAGCAATAAGCTCAAATCAACGCCGGCAACGTTCCACAACCCGCCGGCCGCAACGGAGTTGTCTGCTACTTTGTCCAAAACCAGTTCAGATTCAAATCGACGGCCACAGCGTTCCACGCCCTCAAAATCGCCCAGCAACCACCACCCAAATTGGGAAAGTCTAGCTCTATCTAAACTAATTTTAATCACTTAATTTATCAAGGTAGTTACCTAATTCAACTTTGATCTCACTGTTTTGCGTATCAACAGCAACGACATTCAACAATGACGTATAATCACTTTCAACCCGCTGACCATCAAAAGATGCTTCAGCAAAAACAGTAATGCCGACTAGGCTAGCACTAAATTCTTTCAACAAATCGTGCATCCCGTGAATGGTGCCGCCGCCCTTCATAAAATCATCGACGATTACCACGTGGGCACCTTCGGCTAAACTACGCTTTGAAAGTTCCATTTTTTCGATTCGTGAGGAGGATGCTGAGACATAGTTAACGCTGACGGTAGCACCTTCAGTGATTTTAGCATCGCGACGAACAATGACGAAAGGCACACCCAAACAAGTCGCCACACTCTGAGCAATCGGAATTCCCTTAGTTGCCACGGTCATAACGGCGTCAACTTGCTGATCAACATATTGGGCAGCAATCAGACGACCAATCATTTTTAAATAAAGTGGGTTGCCCAGCAAATCGGATAAATATAAATAACCGCCGGGTAATAACCGTTCCTTTTCAGCTAACTTTAAGGCCATCAACTTTAAGAAATCGCCGGCGATCTCCTCGTTGACCCCAGGCAAATATTGCACACCACCAGCTGCACCAGGCAAGGTTTGAATCACGCCTAACCCGCGGGCCGCAAAAGTCCGTTTAATAATTGCCAAGTCTTCACTGATTGATGATTTAGCTGAATCATACCGTTTCACAAAAAAAGGTAACGAGATTAATTCTCGGGGATGATCCAGTAAATAACTGGTCATATCAATTAATCGATCACTACGCCTTATTTTCATATACCCACTCACTCCTCGAATTATTACATCAATTATACCGATTTTCACTAGATAATTCTAGACAATTAGTAATATTTATCAAAAATTGTTCGTTTATTATTAAAAAGTAATCTGTGTCTGGCCGACATAGCAATAATTCCTGCTTGAATTGACTAACCTTTGCCAAGCAATACTGCAAATCTCCGGCCAGTGTGCTGTTGCAACGAGTTTACCGGGAAAATAAAAAACCTGACAGTTATTAAAACTGCCAGGTTTTCTTAAAATGTAATGCATTCGGCCGTCTTAGTTGGCAGCATCGAATTCAATTGCAATGGATTTGGTTAATAAATCGGTGTAGCTATATGAAACTCGTTCAAAGGCGTTTTCTTCTTGATTTAAATCAACGACGAAAACAGCCGGATAAGTTTCTTTCAAAGTACCGTGACGCCTTGTAATCTTTTTACGTCCAACTTGGGCGACGACAGTCAAATGTTGACCAATATGATCGTCCAGCTGGTGTTTGATTGTTGCTAGTGACATTGGCATTGGCCTCACTCCTTGTTGACATTCTATCACAAAATTTATAATTATGCAATGTTTTTATGATACAACAAAAAAACGTTCGGATTAAGCCAACGTGTTCCCTTATTGTTCCCTGTTTTTGGACTTTAATGTATGAATTTACTAACAGCTTCTGTTAAGCTGATGAACTGCTCAATGGACAATTGCTCGCCGCGAATATTAGGTGCTAAGCCCATATCGGCTAAAATCGCCGTCAATTCGTCGCGATGATTTTTACCACAAAGATGTAACAAGTTATTCAACAAATTCTTACGCCGTTGTTGGAAGCAAGACTGAACCACTTGATCAAACATGGCCTGATCGGCAATTTGATATGGCGAAGTTTGATAGCGGGTTAAGGTTAGCACCGCTGAATCCACATTGGGCTGAGGAATAAAGGCTGTTTTTGGAACGATCTCCGCAATTTCGGCAGCCATTTTCGTCTGAACACCAATGCTTAGCGCCCCATAATCTTTATGTCCAGGATGCGCAATAATGCGTTGTGCCACTTCTTTTTGAATCATTAACACTAATCGATCCGGTTGAATTTCGCCGTTGATCAATTGGAACATAATCGGCGTGGTGATGTAATAAGGCAAGTTAGCCACCACTTTAATGTTGCCGGTCAAGGGCTGATAAGGTGCCAATAATTCCGCTAAACTGGTTTTCAGAATATCCTGATTGACCACCTGAATATTGTCATATGGCGCCAAGGTTTCCGCCAAAATCGGTAACAATCGTTGATCGATTTCAACCGCAATCACTTGTTTCACCCGCCGTGCTAATTGCTCAGTTAACGAGCCAATTCCGGGACCAATTTCGATGACAGTGTCCGTGGCTTCTAAGTCAGCAGCAGCCACAATGGCACCTAAAACTTTCCGATTGGTCAGAAAGTTCTGACCCAAACTCTTTTTAAATTTAAAACCAAACTGGTGCAGAATCGCTTGGGTCCGAATCGGATCAGCAATATCTAAACGTTGTGGCTGTTCATTAGCCATCAGATACCTCCTAAAAATAGAGTGTGAGGGGTGCCGGGTAGACTGCGTAGCATAACTTCAATTATTTGATTGAGCTGGTGCCAACCAGATCGAGCAAATAATTAAGTTAGGCCTAGCAGTCTGGCACCCCGAACACGTTTCAAGCAACGGTACAATCAAACAATTGCCTAGCTAATCTGCTTCATGCATTTTAATTTGTTTCAGCGCCGCTTCAAAATCAGCCCGACTGATTCGCAACATGGTCAATCTGGGTAATAGTTGTTTGCCATTCGCGTAGCCAATATGCAGCAAGTCGCCTAATTGTTCGCGCCGGTCTTTGGCATCAGGGCCAGCAATTAAGCCCGCCGCAATCAAATCATGCTGAGTCAAATCGCTAACAAAATCAGGGTCAGTTGTTAAAACATTAGCCAAGCAATCTCGTAAAGCTTTAGCTGAAGCGTGTTCAACGCCTAAGCTACCCTTACCATGGGGTTTAGCTAAGCTGCGTGGTAAGAAAACTTGTTTGGCATCTGGCACCACTTCCAAAACTTTTTGGCGAATTTTCTGACCGTTAAAATCAGGATCAGTCAAAACAATAATTGGCCGTTCTTCCGCGGCGGCTTCAATGCGAGCCAATGTTTCTTCAGAAACAGCTGAACCTTGCGTCTCAATCGTATCGACCGGACCGAAAACTTCCCGTAAACGCCGAGTATCGTCGCGACCTTCGACCACAATAATTTCATTAATCATTTATCGGCCTCCAAGCCAAAGACTTTCAGCGTATTGCGATAAGTTTGGGCAGCAATTGTAGCAACTGGCAAACCTAATGTTGTGGCAATCTGGCGAACCGTATAGTAAGTGTAGCCCGGTTCGTTTTGCCGGCCGCGATAAGGCATTGGCGCTAAGTAAGGCGCGTCTGTTTCCACCAATAACTTATCTAAAGGCGCTTGTTTAACAGTCTCCCGCAAATAGGCCGCTTTTTTGAAAGTAATCACACCACTAAACGATAGATAAGCACCCAGATCTAAGAACTTCGGCGCCCAATCCGGTGTGGCATTAAAACTGTGCAAAATAATCCGACCAGCTGGCATTTGCGCCGCCTGCAAGATTTCATAAGTGTCCTCTAAGGCATCACGACTATGAATCGACACCGGCAAATCGAAGGCCTTAGCAATTTGCAATTGCTTGGCGAAAACTTGTCGCTGGACATCACGCGGCGAACTATCCCAATGATAATCCAAGCCGATTTCACCAACGGCGACAACTTTCGGCTCACGCAACTGTTGCCGTAAAGTCGCTTCAGCGGCCGCATCAAAGTTTTTCGCATCTTCAGGATGCCAACCGATCACGGCATACAAATTGGGAAAGTCACGAGCCAATTTCAAGGCGCCTTCATTCAAAGTTGGATTGGAACCAACAATGGCCATTTTAACTACACCAAGTGCGGCGGCTCGTTCAACGAAAAGCGCCTCTTGACCAGCAAAAGGCGTATCGTTTAAATGCGTATGAGAATCAAAAATTTTAACCAAAAATAACTCCTAACCAATCAACGAGCCATTAGGATGTTCATCGCCAACTAAGGCCAAACGAACTTTACCTTGCTCATCTTCTGAGGACAATAACATCCCATTAGAAACTTCACCACGAATTTTACGTGGTTGTAAATTCGTCACTGCTAAAACTTTATGATGAACTAATTCTTGATATTCAGGATAAAACTCAGCAATGCCAGAAAGAATTTGTCGGTGTTCGTCATGACCTAAATCAACTTCGAACTTCAACAACTTATCAGCTTTTTCTACCTTAGCCACTGAGAGAATCTCAGCCACGCGGATTTCAACTTCATCAAATTGGTTAAAGTTGATTTCTGGCTTTGCTTTAGTTTCTGGAGCTGGTGCCGCTGGTTTTTGTTCTTTCGCCATTTCTTGTTTGATGTAAGCCACTTCCTCATCACGATCAAGCCGTGGGAAGATTGGTTCGCCCTTCTTCACAACCTGACGATCAGCCGGGAATTCACCGAATTTAGGTGTGGCTACTTGTAACTCATCTTCACGCAAGCCAAGTTGAGCAAAAATTTTCTTTGGTGCATGGGGCATAATTGGCTGAATCAAAATAGCAATGATCCGTAAACTTTCAGCTAAGTGACCCATAACGTTAGCCAATTCAGCCTTTTTAGCAGGATCTTTCGCCAAATTCCATGGTTCAGTTTCGTCAATATATTTATTAGCGCGACTGACTAATTGCCAAATTTTCTCCAAGGCCGTTGGGAATTGATAATGGGTCATCGCCGCTTGATAGTCAGCAATTACTTGATCAGCCGTTTCTGCTAACTCACGATCAGCTGCAACATGTTCATCCAAAGTGGTTGGCACAACGCCACCCTCGTACTTGTTGATCATCGCAACGGTCCGATTCAGCAAATTGCCCAAATCATTAGCCAAGTCGAAATTAATTCGATCCACATAATCTTCCGGTGTGAAAATACCGTCGTGACCAAATGGAAAAGCGCGCATTAGGTAATAACGTAATGGGTCAAGGCCGTAACGTTGGACTAACATTTCTGGGTAAACAACATTGCCTTTCGACTTCGACATTTTACCGTTCTTCATTAAGAGCCAGCCATGACCATAAACTTGCTTAGGCAATGGTAAATCTAAAGCCATCAAAATAATTGGCCAATAAATCGTATGGAAACGAACAATTTCCTTACCAACAAATTGGACATTAGCAGGCCAATACTTCTTGAAGAGACTGTCGTCATCACTACCGTAACCTAAAGCCGTAATATAGTTCAGCAAGGCATCGACCCAAACATAAACGACATGCTTAGGATTTTCGGGAATAGGCACACCCCAGTTGAAGGTGGTCCGTGACATTGCCAAATCTTCCAAGCCTGGTTTAATGAAATTATTGATCATTTCATTTTTACGTGATTCAGGCTGGATGAAAGTTGGATTATCATCATAGAACTTCAACAGCCGATCAGCATATTTACTCATTTTGAAGAAATAAGATTCTTCGCTGACCAATTGCACATCATGGCCAGATGGTGCTTTACCACCGATCACTTTGCCATTCTCATCACGATAAACTTCAGCCAACTGTGATTCAGTAAAGTATTCTTCGTCGGAAACAGAATACCAGCCAGTGTACTTACCTAAATAAACGTCACCTTGCTTAATTAGACGTTCAACGATTTTTTGAACAGCTTTAACGTGATATTCGTCAGTCGTCCGAATAAATTTATTGTTAGTAATTTCTAGCATTTTCCAAAGATTCTGAATGCCAGCTGCCATCTTATCAACATAAGCTTGGGGCGTAATGCCTTGAGCCTCAGCTTTTTGTTCAATTTTAAGACCGTGTTCGTCAGTCCCCGTTAAGAAGAAGACGTCAAAACCTTGCAAACGTTTGTAGCGAGCCAAACTGTCTGCAGCAATTGTTGTGTAACAATTGCCGATCGTTAATTTACCAGAAGGATAATAAATTGGTGTTGTAATATAATAGGTTGGTTTTGCCACAAGAAAAACCTCCAACGACATTTAAGCGTAAATTTAACATGCAAAGCATATTCAGAGAATATTATAGCATAATGAAAACGGGTTGTGAGACCAGGTCAAAATTGATTATTACCGAAATCAGAAAACCTTGTGTAGGTGGTGAAACAAAATTGAGCCGACTCCATTGCGGGCTTGCTGGTTGTGGAACGCGGCCGACGCTGATCTGAGCCAATTGAAAAACAAATTGTCTCAGATACAGGTCTTATTGTAGGTACTAAAGCACTAACAATAATTTGGCGGCTGACAACCACGCCCTCCATTCCGTCTGGAGTTGGTATGGAGCACTTCAACTTTGTTTGTACTTAACACAATTATAGTGAGGACTAATCAACCAAATTCAAATTGTTGCATAACTAAACAGGCTTTATTAGTTACAGCCTTTGTTTTTATAAATAGTGGTGACCAATTTTGTTAGTTTCATCAGACGGTTGCTGGGTCATTAGCAGCTAGCTTTACCTGTGCTGCCTTGATATCAACCAAATCTATAGTGAACTAGACTAGCTCAAAACGCAGTGGAGGCCGTCGGGGTGCCAGGCGTGAAATTATCGTTGGTGCTTTAGCACTTACGATAAGGCTTGTATTGAAGATTGTTGCATAGCAATAAGCTTCAATCAATGCCCACACCGTTCCGCATCCCGCCGGCCGCAACGGAGTTGTCCACCATTCTGCCCCAAACCCGTTCTTGTCACGACGTTCCACACTCTTTAAATCGTCAGTAATCTCAATATTTTTGATACAAAAAAATAAGGCTCAGATGAGCCTTATTTTCCTTCTTTAGGAGAAGTAGTAAGCTTATGCGTTAGCGTCGGCACGATTTTCAGCCTTAGCTTTTTCAACGATTGAATCTGTTGTGTCTTTGTCGAAGAAGTGAGCCTTGTTCAAGTCAAAGGCTAATTGAACTTCTTCACCAGGATGATGGAAGTCACGCGCATCAACCTTAGCAACATATTCACTAGAACCAGTTGTCAAGTAGAGTAATGATTCGGCACCAAGCAATTCAGAAACGACGATCTTGCCCTTAGCAGCTGCCTTAGGGAATGTTTCGATGAAGGCTTGTTCAGTATGGATATCTTCAGGACGAACGCCTAAAGTTAAGTCCTTGCCATCATAACCGTCTTCGTTAAGAATCTTAGCTCGGCCTTCAGGGACAACAATGTTGATGTCCTTGTTAGCATCAGTTAAGACACCATTTTCGTAATGAACTTCAAAGAAGTTCATTGCAGGTGAACCAATAAATCCGGCAACGAATTTATTCTTAGGTGTATCGTAAACTTCTTGAGGAGTACCAATTTGTTGAACTTGGCCCATTGACATAACAACGATCCGGTCGGCCATAGTCATGGCTTCTGTCTGGTCATGGGTTACATAGATAGTAGTTGTGTTCAAACGTTGGTGTAATTTAGCAATTTCAGAACGCATCGTTACACGTAACTTGGCATCCAAGTTAGATAAAGGTTCATCCATTAAGAAGATAGGAGCATCACGGACAATCGCACGGCCTAAGGCAACACGCTGACGTTGACCACCAGATAAAGCAGCTGGTTTACGATCCAAGTAATCTTCCAAGCCTAAGATTTTAGCAGCTTCTTCAACACGCTTCTTGATATCATCTTTTTCGTATTTACGTAATTTCAAACCGAAAGCCATGTTATCAAAAACAGTCATATGTGGATACAAAGCGTAGTTCTGGAATACCATGGCGATGTCACGGTCTTTAGGAGCAACATCGTTCATGATCTTGCCGCCGATCTTTAAATCGCCTTTAGTAATATCTTCCAAACCGGCAATCATCCGTAATGTGGTTGATTTACCACAGCCTGAAGGGCCGACAAATACGATAAATTCATGGTCATCAATGTGTAAGTCAAAATCTGATACTGCGAAGTCATTTTCTTCTGCATTTGCATATTGTTTGTAAATGTGATCTAGGTCTACTTTAACCATTTCGAAAAACACCTTTCCTTTTGGAGTACAAATACATCATAAAAGAAAACGATTACTACAACCAGCCCAACCCGCACAAAAAAGCGTTTTCGCAATTGTGCAACCTGCCGAAAGCTGTGTCCCCTGTGGTGGTCTACTGATCAGCAAATAAGGTATAATGGCCCTATTCCAATGTTATCTTGAGGTGTCTACATGTTGAATATTCAAATTGGTTTAACTACCTGGAGTCGCCATCCAAACTTACTGCCGACAATTAAAACACCGAGTCTGACTGATTACAGTCATATTTTTCCCGTAGTTGAATTAGATACTTTTTTCTACGCGCTTAAGGAAGCTAGCGTCGTTGCCAATTGGCAGCAGCAAGTGCCGAGCAATTTTAAATTCATTGTTAAAGTGCCCAGCGCCTTAACTTGGCAGCAAGAATTGCAGCCGGCAACAACCTTCAGCGATTTATTCCGGGACTTTCGCCAAACAATCGTACCAATTGTGGCAACTCATCAATTAGCGGGCGTGCTCATGCAATTCCCCCCTGCTTTCGATTTAACTGAGACTCATCTTAACTATTTAACCCTAGCGCGAAAAAGCCTGCCCAAATTACCGATTTTTCTCGAATTTCGTCATCGTAGTTGGTATGAGCCCCAATATACACAGCAAATCAGCCAGCGCCTCCAACAACTGCAGTTAACTTTGGGCATTATTGACGAACCCAATATTGGCCTAGAAAGCGTGCCGCGCTTGCCGATTGTAACGACACCACCAGTCAGTTTCTGGCGTTTTCACGGTCGTAATGCCGAGAACTGGGCCAAAAAAGGCGCTGGTAGTAAAGAAGGGCGCACTTTATATCGTTATTCAGCTGTTGAGCTAGAACAATTGGCGGCCGAAGTACGGTCAGTTGCCACAAATGTCACCACTAATTACGTGATCTTCAACAATAATGCCAATGCAGACGCCGCCGATAATGCGTTGCAGTTCAGTCAATTGCTTGGTCTAAATTACCAACGACCTGGTGGCGAGCAATTGGATTTATTCTGAGTCTGTTCACCATACAACTAATTTGAGCTTCTAAAACTTGGATAAGATGTTAAAACAGAACAAGGTCTGACTCCATTCCGGGCTGCTTGGCGTGGAACGCGGCCGACACTGATTGAAGCCTTTTTTCAAAAGTCTTCAATACAGGTCTTATTGTAAGTGCTAAAGCACCAACAATAATTTGGCGGCTGACACCAAGATCCCTCCATTCCGTCTGGAGTTGAGGTAGAACACTTCAGTTTTGCGAGTGATATAGGCAGTTGCAGTGGGATTAATCAACTTAATTCAAATTGTTGCAACAACTGAATAGTAATGTCAAAAAAGTCTGTCTGACAGTTTCTGGGTTTATCCAGATTGTCAAACAGACTTATTATTTTGCGCTAATTGTTTTTCAAATTAGTGGTGCTCAATTCTGTTAGTTTCATCAAGGTGGTTGCTGGGCGATTGGCGTCTAGCTTTGCCAGTGCTGCCTTGCTATCTATTAAATCTCAAGTGGTTCGGCCTAGCTCAAAACGCAGTGGAGGCCGCCGGGTTGTCAGCCGCGAAATTATCCTTGGCGCTTTAGCGCTTAGGATAAGGCTTGTATTTAAGATTTTGCGCAGCAAAAGCTTAAATCAATGCCCGCAGCGTTCCACAACCCGCCGGCCGCAACGGAGTTGTCCACTACTCTGCCTAAAAACTAGTTAAAATTAAAATCACCCAGCAACCGCCTTCCAGTTTAGGGAAGACGGCACTATTCGATGTCTAGTAAACTAACTTTCGAAACAGTTCTAATCAGCATATTTTCCAGAGCGTCGTTGTGCCCGAGCAATCAATGGCAAGATTGCGCCAATACCGACCATAATAATTGGTTCAATAATATTTAACGCAATCACATGCCAGTATGCAGCTGAGCCCACTGGTTCATCAACTTGGAAGACTGACAAGCAAGCAGCGCCAAAGGTTAAAATCAAGCACCACCAACCTACAGTTAAGGCAAGTTTACGATTTTTAATATAAACAAATTCTGAAGGATACTTATCCTGCTTCAACCGCACCCAAATAAATGAAGTGAACAAGAAGCAAGTCGCAAATGGCGAAACAATCCCATTAAGATTCAAGAGCTGATTAAAAATCGAGTTCATGTTCGGCAAAGTGGCACTAAGCACCATGATCACCATACAAATTCCGGTCGTTAACCAGTAACCATTGATTGGCAAGCCACGATTGTCAAGCTTGGTCAGTTGTCGTGGCAAGTATTTCTTAGCCGTATCTGACAAGAACATCCGGGTACCAGCATCAATCAGCACCGCTAATTGTGCCATCATATAAATCGCTTGGGTAACGGCAAAAGCATAAAGGAAGAAACGGCCCATGCCAAATTCCTCGCCCATGTATTGAAAGGCGTAATAAGAACCGTTCATTTTCAAATCATTGGGCAAATGATGAGCGTTGAAGAAAACACCTAGCGAGAATGAACCGAGAACTGTTAAGAAACCAGTCATAATGGCTAACATCCACATCGCCTTAGGAAAGTCCCGCTTGCCGTCCTTCATCTCAGTAACATAAGGAGCAACATACTCAGACCCGTTCATGGCAAAAATGAATAAACCAATCGTCGTGAAATACGTAAAGTTAAACTTCGGAATCATTGACTTAATGGTAAATGGTTCGGTGTGCGGCATATTCCCTTTGCCTAAATAAGCAAAAGTCATGATGACATACAAGATGGTCATGATGAACATGGCGCCACCACCAATAATGCCCAGCCACTGCAACGAATTGCGTAAATGGTGTTGAATGAAAATAAAGAGCGTGAAAATAACAGCCGTCAATAAAGCAAACATACTATTACTCATATGATCTTGCATGGAAGGATTCCCATTGACCAACCAGCCGAAAGAAATCACCATCGAATTGGCAACGTCAACAACGTATGGCAACCCAACGACCCAATAAATCCAAGCGGCAATATAACCCCAAGTGTCGCCCCAAGTACCACGGACCCAAGAGGATAAACCGCCACCCTCTTTACTGAAAACAGAGCCCAAGTGACCAACCATCATTTCGTAAGGAATCACGAATAAAAATAGCATTAAAATCCAAGTCGTTACCGTACCCAAACCCTGGTTACGGAAGTTATAAATAATATCGTCGAAACCAATTACCGTCACAAAGTCCATCAACGCAATAACTGGCCAACTAATAAATTTCTTTTTCGGTTCTAAATCATCCATCTTGCTAAGCCCCTTAAAATAAGTTGTGAGGAATAGCGGTTGTTTGCTATCCCGAACACGATTAATAATCTTTTATAAGTATAAAGAAATTATTACGAGTTGCAAGGGCCTTCGCGAATTTTCAGAAAACCACCGCGCTGTTTTTTAGCGTGGTGGTTTTTCTGTGACCAATCATTATTTATCAGTTGTTGCATGGTCATCTTGCCAAGCTTTCATTAGTTTGGCCTGATACTGCTTGGAAACCAGCATAATGTCAGTGAATAGCGTCTTTAAATATGGCCGTTTATCAACGGGCGTTTGATCGGCAACTCGTTGATAAACCAGTTTTTCTCGTTGCTGATCCAATAAAGGCAGATTGTGCGCCAGTTTGGTCGTGGCGATTTTTTCTGAAACCGCTAAGCGCCGGACTAATAAATCCACTAATTGTTGATCGATTTCATCAATTTCTTGTCGTTCTGGTTCTAGCATGATTGTAAAGCCTCCGTTAATTCTTGGAAAATTTTCAAAGCATCCCCCTGGATCATTTGCACACTGTCTGGGGCCGCAATTTGTTCTTGATTAATGACGAAAACTGGCACCGCCGCACCACGATACTGCAGTAATTGGGCAAAAGGATAGACCCGAAAACTAGTGCCAACAATCATGATCAAATCGGCCTGATTAACAGTCGCCACTGAGGCAGTCAGTTTAGCCGTATTAATTGGCTCGTTGTACAAAACAATCCGCGGTCGGATAATTCCTTGATCAAGTTGATGGTGATAATCTTGGGCATATTCTTGATAGCTCACACTTTGCCCACATTTCTGGCAATACAAATCGTATAGATCACCATGAAACTCGATGACGTGCTGATTGCCAGCTTTTATGTCCAAGCCATCAACGTTTTGGGTAATTAATTGCCCCTTCTGATTACAGAGCCGGGCAATTTCCTGATGAATTTCATTGGGATTGGCCTGAGGATAATACATCCGCT
Source organism: Lapidilactobacillus wuchangensis (assembly GCF_003946645.1). Lineage (GTDB taxonomy): Bacteria > Bacillota > Bacilli > Lactobacillales > Lactobacillaceae > Lapidilactobacillus > Lapidilactobacillus wuchangensis. The sequence goes on along the minus strand of NZ_RHOU01000011.1, from coordinate 20,744 downwards.
GCATCACAAAATCGTAAAAATCAGCTGGGTGTGCCTCAAGATTTTCATGGCTCAGAAGATACTCAGGATCAGCCTGATCGGCATACAGGCCTGTTTTAGAGCGATAATCAGGAATACCTGAATGAGTCGAAACGCCAGCACCAGTTAAAAACACTAAATTCTGCGCTTGCTTAATCGCAGTCGCTAAATCAGCAACGGTCGCCATTATTTGACCTCCTCAGCAGCAAAAATCGGCTCATCGCGTCCCGCATAATCAAAGTGATATTGCTGACAAAATTCAGCAACTGATAGTTGATAACGTTGCAACATTGCTTCCTTAGCTTGCTGCTTAGGTGATAACGACAGACGCCAAGTAGCTTGATCATCTTTTTTACTAATCACTAAATAATCAGATTGTTTAGCCGGGTCATGCCACAATTGGAATAATTGTTCAACGCGCAGCTTTAATTCTCGAGGTGACAAAACGGGCGTGACTAATAAGTCGCGACTAAACTCAACTGGCAAACCTGCTTGCTGTTCAGCAAACAGCTTCAGTAATTTCAACAAGGTGCCGCGTAAATCTCGATTAGTCCGCAATTCCTTGCTCGTGGCAATTTGCCATAATTGATCAGCAATGGCCCAGGCTTGGGGATAATCAGTCGCCCAGCTAGTGTCAGCGACTTGTGCCGCCGTTAGAAAAATCCGCGCGTCAAACAATTGCAAACTGTTCGCCATCATTGTGGTCGTTTCCCCGGTGCCCGGCGCATCACGCAATAAATTATGGGTATAATATTGACGCATAGCTAATTGAGTTGGCTGATCTAAGGCATCAGCCGCAACTAAATAATCTCGCATAGGCACATGAACCAATGATTCTAACATAATTCGGCCCAAGGTCAGCAAGACTTGATCAATCTCAGAGTGGTCTTGATGAGCTGAACTAATTTTAATACTTTGACGGCCTTCTTGTTGTAAATGAAGCAATTCATGAGCTACAATAAAATTAGCAAAGCGTGGATTCGGAATCATTAGATGTAGATTATTTTGGGGATCACGAATAATTTTTGAGGCCGTGGGATCAAGGACTAAGGAATCTGGTCCCGCCACTTCTAATTCGAGTTTTTGTGGTGCAATCCGTTCACGTTCGTGCTGTAACAAAGCTTGAACTTTAGTATTTAAAGGTAAAGTCACTATCATTTATTTAGCCTCTACTTTATTTTTATAATGTTACTTACTACTAGTATAACGCAAGCCGCACTCATAAATGTAGCCAAGGGAGACGATTGATTGCAAATTAAAGTACCGTTAACGGCGAGCGGCTTTCTAGCCGATCGTTATAGTAAATATGCGTCACTTAACGAACAGTATCAGGGCTATCCGATTATCTCGCCGCCGATTAGTATTCGTGAGGTGCCTGCAGAAACTAAAAGTTTGGCACTTAGCTTATTAGATTATGATGCTGTGCCTGTTAGTGGTTTCGTTTGGATCCATTGGCTGGCGGCAAATTTTGCCCCAGATGTCACTGAGATTCCCGAAGACAGCAGTCAGCATCCTCAATTTAATTTTGTCCAAGGTCGTAATAGTAATGCTGGTGGGCTGATTCATCAAAGTGACCCTACAATTTATCAACATTATGTGGGGCCACAACCACCTGATCGGACACATCAGTATCAATTAACGGTCTACGCACTTAAGCAACCCCTTGAACTTCAATCCGGCTTCTGGTTTAATCAATTTCAACAAGCAATTGAACCACAAATTATTACGACCGCAACCTTATTGTTGCCTGGCCGTGCATAGGAGGATTCATTATGCGTCAAGTTAGTATCGGACTCGAAAACATTAATGCCTCAGAAATCGCCCTCGGTTTAATGCGCATTCCTGACAAAACCATTGATGAAACAGTTAACTTATTAGAAACAGCCGTTGATCAAGGCATCAACTTTTTTGATAATGCTGATATTTACGGTGGTGGTGATGCCGAGACGCGCTTTGGTGATGCCTTAGCTGCTTCCAGTATTAACCGCGATAACATTTTAATTCAAACCAAAGTTGGTATCGGCCAACATCAATATGACTTTTCTAAAAAGCATATTATTGACGGTCTCAACGGCAGTTTGGAGCGAATGGGCTTAGATCATGTTGACTTCTTACTGTTGCACCGACCAGATGCCTTAATGGAACCTGACGAAATTGCTGAAGCTTTCTTCGAATTACAAAAAGCTGGCAAGGTTCGCGAGTTCGGGGTCAGCAATTTTAATCCAATGCAAGTTGAATTACTTCAACAAGCTGTGGCCCAACCATTGGTCATCAACCAACTCCAATTAGGCCTAATGCACACCGGCATGATTGATTTCGGCTTCCATACTAATATGGCTGACAATCGCAGTATCAATCATGATGGTGGCCTATATGAATACTCTCGTTTGAACAACATGACAATTCAAGCTTGGAGTCCTTATCAATATGGTTTCTTCGAAGGCGTCTTTATTAATAATCCGAAGTTTCCTAAACTGAATGCCGTTCTGAAGAAAATGGCTGACAAATATAACAGCAATGTTAACGCTGTGGCAGCGGCTTGGATCTTACGTTTGCCAACTAGCGTCCAAGTGATTGCTGGTACGACCAACGCTGATCGTTTGAAACAAATCTGCGAAGCTGACCAAGTTCAACTGACTCGTTCAGAATGGTATGAACTATACTTAGCTGCCGGCAACGATTTGCCATAGGGAGCTCAGTTAGACGCTTCTTAGTTGAGCACGAGAGAAGTTCTGTGGTTTAAACAGAATTGAGTCTGACTGCATTGCGGGCTGCTTGGCGTGGAACGCGGCCGACACTGATCTGAGCCAATTACAAAGCAAGAATCAAAACCCATGGTGAAGACGCTAAAACGCCATTGAGTCTGACTCCATTGCGGGCTTGCTGGTTGTGGAACGCGGCCGGCATCGATTTGAACCAATTGGAGACCAAATTGTTTCAAATGCGAGCCTTCTTCTAAGCGATAAATCGCTAAGAAGAATTTGGCGGCTGAAAACCACGCCCTCCATTCCGTCTGGAGTTGAGGTGGTCCGCTCCAGCTTTGTTAGTGATTAAGACAATGATAGTGGGTCTAATCAACTTAATTCAAATTGGGGTCGCAACTGAATAGTAATACGAAAAAGCCTGTTTGACAGTTTCTGGTTTAATTCCAGAAAACTTGTCAAACGGGCTTTGTTATTTCCCACAGTCTGTTTTTCTAAACAGTGGTGCTCAATTCTGTCCGTTTCCACAGGTGTTTGCTGGGCGAGTGACGTTTGTGCTGCTTTGATAGCTGCCAAGGTTAAATTTGACTCAACAAACTCTACACGTGATGAAGAATACTGGGTTATCATTCGCCAAATTAGCGGTGACATCAGTCGTGTGATCATCATACTCTTACAAATACTGCCTTGAAGTATTAACAAAGATAAAGTGCACCAACTCAACTCTGGACGGAATGGAGGGATCTTGGCGTCAGCCGCCAAATTATTGTTGGTGCTTTAGCACTTACAATAAGACTTGTATTTGAGATTGTTGCGCAGCAATAAGCTCAAATCAACGTCGGCCGCGTTCCACGCCAAGCAGCCCGGAATGGAGTCAGACTCAATTCAGTTTTAGACCTATATCATAGCTTCGATCAGTGCCCGTATCATTTCAAAACAACACTCTCACCAACACCCATTCGTGCAAAGAACCCAATTTTAAACAATTCCATTAACAAAAAGCTGATAATTTTATTCGTTTAATTAATCATCGTTAAGAAAAGTGCTAGTTAACGAGTCGTTAAAACTTCAAAATGAAAGGCTTTGTGGTAGGCTTACAGTAGTAACTTGTCTAAACAAATAGTCACTGCTGCGCAAGTGAAATAAACTTGGTTTTTAGTCATTACTGCTTGATGGATTGTTTTGGGGGAATCATCTATGAGCACGAATCTGAAGAAAACTGCAACAAATATGATTGAGAAACTTGGTGGTCAGAAAAATATCAAATTAGTTACCCATTGTGTCACGCGCTTACGCTTTTCATTACTGGATCCTAGCTTGGTCGACGAAATCCAATTGAAAGAACTACCAGAAGTCATGGGGATCATGAAACAACAAGGTCAATTTCAAATTATTATTGGCCCCACAAAAATCGATTCTCTCTACTCGGCGCTTGAACAACAACTTGACCAAAATAAACTGGCAAAAGTAAGTTCTAAAATTGTCCAAACTGCTCACAAAAATTGGTTACAACAAGGTTTAACTGTTTTTGCGGATATTTTCATCCCAATCTTGCCAGTAATTGTTGGTGCTGGTGTCCTGCTGGGAATTGGCAATGTCCTGACTGCACCAGGTATTTTTGGTGCGACCACTTTAATTCAACAATTTCCACAATTTAAAGGGCTCACTGAAATGATTATCATGGTCGCCAACACGGCCTTCACTTATATTCCGGTGTTGGTCTGTTGGTCAGCTACTAAACGCTTCGGTGGTAATCCCGCCTTAGGCATCGTTCTGGGCTTGGTTTTAATCAACAGTCAATTGTTGCCAAGTAGTGAGATGAGCGGGGTTTTTAGTGGTAAAATTAAGCCAGTTTATTGGGATATCTTTGGTTTAAAAATCCAACAAATTGGTTATCAAAATTCTGTCTTACCGCCTTTATTAGCCGCCTTGTTATTAGTTCAATTGGAGAAATTATTGAAACGTTATTTGCCGAATATTCTTCAATCGATTGTGGTGGCACCACTGGCTATTTTTGTGACCGCCTTTTTTACTTTCCTAGTTATCGGGCCGGTGACCAATCAACTGGCTAGCTGGATTACTGATCCATTAACCGCTCTCTTCAAATACCAACCACTAATCGCCGGCTTAATCTTTGGTTTATTATGGGAACCACTAGTGGTGTCCGGCCTGCATTATGCTTTGATTGCCTTCAACATTCAGCAAATCGCTGCCACTCAGCAAAGCCAGATGATTGCCATTATTGCCACGATTTGCATGGCTGAAGCCGGCGCTGATTTAGCAATGGTTTTATTAACAAAGCACGGCAAAAAGCGCAGTTTGGCATTATCAGCAACAATTTCTTCACTACTGGGCGTCACAGAACCATCAATGTTTGGTGTCACGATTCCCAATCGTTATCCATTTATTTGCGTCATGGGCAGTGCTGGTCTAGCTGGTCTGCTAGTGGCTTGGAGCCAAGAGTACGCCATTTCTGCCGGCCCTGCTGGACCATTGTCACTAGTCATTATTCCGGTGCAATATTGGGGCATCCATGGCTTGATCATGCTAATCACCTTGCTAAGTGGTTTTCTAAGTACTTTTATTTGTGGTTATCTTTTGAATCGTAAGCGTGTTTTATCGGAGCAGCCAGTTTCAATTAATCAATAATCTTGATGGGAGTTTTCTATATGGCAACAGAAATTGTCTGGAAACAGATTTTTTCAAATTATCAACAACATCATTTTGATATTCCTGAGGAACAAATTACATCTTATTACCACAATGTTTCTGGAAACGGTTTGCAGGTTGAATTAAATAACCGCTTTGATGATGAGCCTTTGATTGTCAGCGGCGTTTGGGCCAGTCACCAAGCTGACTTTGCTGAAGCTACCCCGCTCACCTGGAATCGTCAAGCCCAATTTCAAGTTCCCGCTGAACAATCAATTTGGACTGATGCCAGTGAATTTGCATTACAAGCTGGTGAAACCTTCTATTTGAAATTGCGGGCAACAAATCGCCGGCAGCGCATTAACGCCTTAGGTTCGACTTCGGCACCAGCTTTAATGCGTCTCTTAGCCCCAGCAGCTGGCTTCAACGAGCAAGCTTATTATTATGGCATCGACGCCATTCGCAGTCAGGTCGAGACGCCGATGAAGACTATCACTTTCTTTGGCGACTCCTTGATCAGTCAATGTTATTTATCGGCCGCCTTGGCGCAACTTTTCTACAAAAAGTGGCCCGAAAGAGTGACGGCGATTAATACTGGTATTTTTGGCAACCGTTTTTTACGGTCAGGCAACATCACTAGCCAGTGGGAAAAGCGTCTGGGGCCGGCAGGTGTGAAACGATTTATCACTGACGTTCTTTATGACCAACCACAACTCGTGATCAGTCTGGTTGGCCTAAGTGATTTAGTCGAAGCTGGGGCCGGCAGCGCCAGTTCAGAGTTACCAACAAGCGACCAAATTATCGCCGGATTACACCGCATTAAACAAATTTGTGACCGGCGCCAAATTAAATTTATTCCATTAACGATTCCGCCTTTTGCTAATTCCAAGAATTTTGAGGTTGCAACTTGGTCGCCGAAAAAAGAGGCGATTCGGCTGGCAACTAACCAGTTTATTATGAGCTTACCCTTTGCCGTTGATTTGGCTAAATTTGTTGCCCAAACCGACCAGCCAGAACAGCTTGATCCGAAATTCGACAGTGGCGACCATTTACATTTTTCTAGTACTGGTGCAAACTTAGCTGGACAGTTCATTTTTCACGAATTGACAGAAGCGGAGGTTATCTGACTTTTTTTATGATAAAATTTTACTTTTAAAGTCGTCATTAGCATTGTGACGAAAAACTTTATTAAGTAGAATAAATAGAGACAAACACATTGGGAGATAAATATGGCGGCGACTAAATTTCATGCAATTTTTAGAGAATTAGAACAACGGATCAAGGAGGGTACCTATAAAGATACCCTGCCAACCGAAAGTGTTTTAACGCAAGAGTTTCAAACGAGCCGCAATACCATTAGACGGGCAATCACTTTGTTAGGCAAACATGGCTATGTTTATAGCGTTAAAGGCCGTGGGGTTGTCATTCTAGAGAATTTTAATAAATTCCACTGGTCAGTTGGCGGTGGCAGTTTTGCAGGTTTACAGGCACTTAATGACAACAATCAGCGGGCTTCGGCGACTAAAGTGGTCCGATTTAAAAAGATGCTGGTTGATGCCGAATTAGCAGCGCGTACCCCTTTTGAAGTTGATGAGGTGCTTTACGAAGTTGTGCGCGTGCGGATCATTGATGATTTACCGTTAACCATGGACTACAGCTATTTCAGAGCCAATCAGATTCCACCATTGACGGAAACAATCGTCCAACATTCGATTTACGAATACTTAACCACCAACGGTTTAAAAATTGCTGCGGCTAAACGGCGATTCTCTGTAGCAGTTGCCGCTGATGAAGATTATCGGGAATTAAAATTAGGTGACAATAATTGCGTCGGCATTTTAGAAAATCTGGTTTTTAATGATTTAGGTAAATTGTTTGAATATACTGAAATTCATTTTGTGCCTGGCGAATTTAGTATTGGCTTTTTTGCTCAAAATGATAATGAAAATGCCTAAATTTTTGAGCGATCTTTCCGCAACAAAACAGCCATTATTCTGATTAATTAATAAAATAATTATTATTTGATTTTAGCCTAACCTGACTTCAGCTTGTTGCAAGTCGGTAGGCTTTTTTATTTACCTTGAACGCAAAAATGAGAATAGGACAAAATAAGTATTAATGTAAAAAAGACGAGCACTCGTTTTTGAGTGCCCGCCTTTTTGAATGTCGTGGCAGAATTGGTATTTTGTGCCATATTTTGCGGCAAAGTTAATCTATCTAAGTGATGCGCCAACTTCAACTAAGCTACTATGAATCTTGACGAGTAGCCGCAATATCGACTTCTCTGATATTAACTTCCTGGGGCATGTCGTACATAAACTTGATTGTTTCCGCCACATGCTTGGGATTCAAAGTAATGCCGCCCATGGTTTGTTTCCAAGCTTCATAATCAGTTAGTGCTGATTCACTAGTAACATGGGTTAACAATTCCGTTTCAGCAGCACCTGGCGCCACCATCATGATCCGAACATTTTTCGGAGCATTCTCTTCACGAATTGTTTCAGACAAACCATGAACCCCAAACTTAGATGCAACATAAGCAGCATGATTGACAAAAGTCTTCTTACCAGCAATCGATGACATATTCAAAATTGTACCGTGTTCACGTTCACGCATATCGTTCAATACAATTTGCGTACCATTAAGCACACCCATGACATTGGTGTCGAGCATCGTTTGCCATTCTTTAGGACTTTGATTTTGCACGTTGCCCAACAACATTACCCCAGCATTGTTGACCAATAAGTCCGTCTGACCATACTTGGCTTCTGCCTTACGAATCGCCGTGGCAAATGCTTGATAATCAGTGACGTCAACGGAATCGATCAAGACATTATCCATCCCTGCAGCAACTTTCGCTAATTTTTCAGTTCGCCGTCCCAATAACAAAAGTGGGAAACCATCGGCATTAAATATTTTGGCGATTTCAGCACCAAATCCTGAACTGGCGCCAGTAATGACAACTAATTTTTTCATGATATCTGACCTCATTACGTCTTAAGATTTTTTCAATATTTTAAAGTATAATAGCAGGTATTATTGGCCACAAGTACGCACATTCAGGTGACTACCTGTGGAAAACTAAGGAGCAACCATTTTGGCAAAATATTTAAATGAGTTTGATGCAACGATGCAGATGATCCAAGGAAAGTGGAAAATTATGATTCTCTATGAGTTGGCTGAGGCTGGCACTAGTAGATTTGGAAAATTGCATCGCTATATCAAAAATGTTTCTCACAAAACTTTGGCTAATCAGTTGCACCAATTAGAAGAAGATGAGTTGATCAGCCGCTTTGACTTTCAAACTGCCGAACCACACGTTGAATATCAATTAACCGCCAAAGGTAAATCGGTGATTCCACTGCTTGATGCGATTTGCGATTGGGGTGACACCCACGTTGACCATGCTTTAATCGACCGCACCCTCTGTGATGAATAAGCCGGAGATAAAATTCCAGTTAAAAAAACACGACTCAGAAATCAAATGATTTCTGAATCGTGTTTTTATTTAAGATGTGAACTAAGATTTCAATCTTATTTTTAAGACTAAGCTAATGCAACGATTTTGATACTAACTTTAAGCAATTAGCCTTGCTCACTGCTCACACTCGCAGTTCGCTTTCAGGATTTGCTTCTAACGTCCGCAAATGACGCATGGTCCGCACGTAAGAACTGATCAGCACTAACAGTGAGCCCAACCAAGCTAATGGATTAGCCATACTAGCGCCGGCAAATCCAAAGGCATTGATCAAAACCAAGCCAGCAAATGCCCGCATGATTAATTCCATAATTCCCGCTAAGGTTGGCACCAAACTTTGACCTAGTCCTTGCAAGGTATAACGTACGACGAACAAAATCGATAAAAGCCAATATAAACTACTGTTGAAATAGAAGTAAGTTTGAGCTGTATTTGTAACCAACGGCTGACCATTGCCGACAAAGAGATTAACCAAACTGTGACCAAAAATAATAATTAAAATCCCTGTAACCGTGGAAAAAGTTAAAGAAACAGCCAATGTTTGTTTCACACCAGTTCGAATGCGGGCAAATTCGCGGGCCCCCAAATTTTGGGCAGCAAAGGTCGCCATAGTAATCCCAAAGGACATCGCTGGCATCGTCGCCAGACCATCAATTCGCGCTGCTGCCGTGTAAGCCGCCACTGAAGTTGAACCTAAAGTGTTCAGCATCAATTGTAAGATAACTTGACCTAAGGCAATAATTGACGACTGGAAACCCATTGGCAATCCCATTTTGAGATGTTCGGAAATTTCGGCCTTAGAAATTTTAAAATCACTTTTTGAAACTTGTAATAACGGAAAATGGCGATAAATAAAAATCAAACATAAACAAGCTGAAATAAATTGGGCTAATAAAGTTGCAAAGGATGCCCCAGCAATTCCCCATTTGAAAACAACAATAAATAACAATTCAAGACCAATATTGATCACACAGGCAATAATCAGGAAGACTAGCGGCGTGCGACTATCGCCCATGGCGCGAATCATATTGGCAAACAGATTATAGGCAACAATCGCGAAAATCCCGCCAAACTGAATAATCAAGAAAGTGTAAGCATCTTGAATAATGTCAGATGGTGTCTGCATCAACCGTAAAATCTCGCCACAAAAAGTCATACTAATCGCCGACAAAATCAGTGATAAAGCCAGACTAATGATGATCCCGGTGGCAAAGCTGCGTTTAATCCCGCGATAGTCACCCGCGCCATACCTTCGTGCTGCAATAATAGCGAACCCATTCGTCGCCCCTTGAGCAATCCCAATAATCAGAAACGATAAGCTACCAGTAGCACCAACTGCTGCCAACGCCTGCACACCAATTGTTCGTCCCACAATAATCGTATCTGACAAAGTATAAACCTGCTGAAAAATATTCCCAATCAGCAAAGGAATCGTGAAATAAATGATCTGAACAATTGGTTTCCCTTTGGTTAAATCGTGCAAGATAAATCCTCCTAAAAACAAGTTGTGAGGGGCAGCGGGTAGTTGGCGTAGCGTAACTTCAATTATTTGATTGAGCTGGTGCCAACCAGATCGAGCAAATAATTAAGTTAGGCCTAGCCAACTGCTGCCCCGAACACGATTAAAACAAGTTGTGAGAGGTGCTGCTCTTTTGGCGTAGGCTAATTTCAATTATTTGATTGAGCGACCTTGTCGATCGAGCAAATAATTAAATTAGCCATAGCCATTTAGCACCTCGAACACGATTAAAACAAGTTGTGAGGAGTGGCGTACTTTTGGCGTAGGCTAATTTCAAATATCTGATTAAGCGGCCCCAGCCGATTGAGCAGATATTTAAATTAGCCATAGCCATTTGCCGCTCCGAACACAATTACAATAACTAACACATCCCGTCAGATTGAGGCGCCGCCACCGCCGGATGAACCACCGCCGCCAGAGAAGCCACCAAAGCCACCGGAATCGCCACCGCCAAAACCACCAGAGCCGCCGCCCCAATGATTATTACGATTTGAACTACTACCCAGTAGTGCCCAGAGCCACCAACGACGACCGCCGCCGCGACCACTGCCACCACCCATAAAGAGCAGCACTAGGATAACGATCACAATAATGGCCCCTATATTGTCAGACCAACTACTGTCATCTTTTCCTTTAATCTGCTGATACTCTTCATTTGATAAGGTGTTTTTGTCCGCTTTGAAATCATACTTCTTGTCAATAACCGTGGCAACGCTATTAAAAACCTTTCGCAGCCCACGGTTGATTCGCGTCGGATCACTCGACTTCAAATCAGCTTTAGCCTGCTGTAAAATTCGGCCTGATAAAGCATCAGTCAAATCCGATTCCAAGCCATAACCAACTTCAATCCGAACGTTACGTTGACCATTATTTAACGCATAAAGAATCAACACCCCATTATCGCGCTGCCGTTGACCTAGCCCCCAATTAGAAAACAAGTCGGGCGCATAACTATCAATGCTATCGCCATCAGTGCTTTTAATCACCGCTAACATGATTTGTGGGCGTTGTTTTGTCTGATCATAACTGATATTCTTCTGACTAACTAATTGCTTCGTTTGCTGATCAAGAACATTTATTTGATCATAGAAATTAGCCGTCGGTCGATTAGGAATGGCCGCAGCCACCGGTTGTGTTGCTTGGAAAAACACCATTACCCCTAGTAACAGCAACCCAGTCAGCCAGCTAAGTAGCAGCGAATGACGTTGCAGTCTTAGCCTATTCATCTAAATTAACTGAAGGCGTCTTGCTAGCATTCGTATCTGCCTTAAAGTAATCCTTCTTACCCATTCCCATCATATTTGCGAAGATATTTTTAGGAAAAGTAACCACGGAAGTATTGTATTTTTCAACGGCCTGATTGTAACGCCGCCGTTCAACAGAAATCCGGTTTTCAGAACCTTCCAACTGAGTCATTAAGGTTTGAACATTCTCATTAGATTTCAAATCAGGATAATTCTCACCAATCACATTCACTAAAGTGCCCACTGATTGATCCAATTGCGCATTGGCCTTCATTTTCTCATTAGCAGTCGTTGCACTACCATAAGCCTTACGAGCCGCACTAATTTCACCAAAAACCTTGGTTTCGTGCTTCATGCTGCCTTTAACCGCACTCACTAAATTGGGAATCAGATCATAACGCCGTTGCAAAACGGTCTCAACTTGGGCCCACTGTGAATCAACTGCCTGAGAACTACGGGCAAGACTATTATAAGTACCAATCGAACTAAGGCCGATGACAACAACTAGCCCGACAATAATGCCGATGATCCAGTTGCGTTTTGAATTTGCTGAATTTTTCATTTTGGACTCCTTCTAAATTGCTGGAAATTCTGCCAATATTTCGTAGAGCTTGTAACATATTTTAGCATGTTACTGAGTAAAAGAAAGCGGCTCACTAGAAAACAATCAAAAAATCCTGGTCTTTTTTCAAATATTAGATTTAGCCGCGGCGTTGATAATAGCTAACTTCAATTTTTTGTCACACTTTATTTACTTAACTGGCAAATTTTCTGCATTAGTTTTTCATAGTCAGAGCTTATAGTTAACCACATAGAAAGCAAGAGGTGATGCAAATGAATATTATGAAAATCTTCGTTGTGGCACCGGCCAACGGAGTCTAGGAACTTACTAGCCTAGGTTCAACCCAAAATTAAAACCCTAAAACCCAAATAATTGCTAATTTTCTTCATTTTATTCCTCCCCTTTAAAATGAGTAATCCCCACTTCCTGCCCAGAAGTGGGGATTTTATTGTGTTCTCATAATAAAAAGTTCAAAAGCGGTAGCCCCACGTAAAACAGAACTAGGTCTGACTGCATTCCGGGCTTGCTGGTTGTGGAACGCGGCCGACATCAATTTGAACCAATTGAAAGCAAAGTTCAAAAGAGTCAAAACGCTGTGAAGATGAATAAACAAAATTGAGTCTGACTCTATTCCGGGCTGCTTGTCGTGGAACGCGGCCGGCGTTGATTTGAGCTTTTGTTGCACAAAATCTCAAATGCAAGCCTTATTGTAAGTGCTGAAAGCACTAACAATAATTTGGCGGCTGACGACAAGATCCCTCCACGCCGTCGGGAGTTGAAGTGGTTCACTGCAGCTTGGTTAGTGGTGAAGTCAATTGCGGCAGGACGGATGAACTCGATTTTAATTGTTGTCACAACTGAACAGTTATATTACAAAAAGCCTGTCTGACTCTTTCTGATTTAATTCCAGAAAGTTTGTCAAACAGGCTGTATTAGTTTACTTCTGTCTTTTTCTAAATAGTGTTGTGTAATTCAGTTAGTTTTATCAGCTGACTGCTGAGCGATTAGCGCCTAACTCCACTAGTATTGCCTTGATATTAACCAAATCTAAAGTGGACCACCCTAGCTCAAAACGCAGTGGAGGCCGCCGGGTTGTCAGTCACCAAATTCTTCTTGCCGCTTTAGCGGTTAGAAGAAGGCTTGTATTTGAGATTGTTGCGCAGCAATAAGCTCAAATCAATGCCGGCAACGTTCCACAACTCAACCGCCGCAACGGAGTTTTCCGCTATTCTGCCTAAAATCAACTCGGATTAAGTCACCCAAAAATTACTTTTTCGAAAAACAAAATTATTTTTCTGGCAACAAATGAGGGCTCTTTTCACCATGGAATAATAAATTGGCATCGTTCAAAGCAATTTCAACCATATTTTTAACTGCTTGATCGGTGTAAAAACCAATGTGTGGTGATAAGGAAACATTTTCGCGCCGCAATAAATTGTCGAAAATACTTAAATCTTGATTAGCATGAGATAAGTCATCCCCGAAAACACCCGCTTCGCCTTCAACCGTGTCCAAGCCAGCACCAGCAATTTCATTGGTATCAAGGGCATGTAACAAGGCAGCTAAATCAACGATGGGACCGCGGGCACAATTAATTAATAATGCTGACGATTTCATTTTTTCTAAAGCGGCAGCATCGATGATGTGCGTCGTTAAATCAGTCAAGTTCGTGTGAATCGTCAACACATCACTTTGGCTCAATAACTCATCAAGACTCACGTAAGTCAAAGTATCAGCCAATTCTGGCCGTTCCACCAAATCATGAGCAATTACTTTCGCACCTAGCGCTTTGAAAATTCGAGCTACGGTACCACCAATTTTACCAGCGCCTAAAACGCCGACAGTTAGATTATGAATTTCGTAGGCTTCCAACCCACCCCAGCTATAATCGTGATGGCTCATTCGCAATTGGGTGGCTTTTAAATGCCGCAACAAAACCATCGTGTGCGTCAACGCTTCTTCAGCAACACTACGCGGTGAATAAGCTGGCACATTAGTCACCTGGATACCATACTTCTTAGCACTAGCAAAATCGACAATATCATAGCCAGTGATTCTTAATGCCAAAATATGAATATTGAAAGTGGCTAACTGTGAATAAACATCCGCTTCTAAAACACCATGTTGGGCCACAACCACTGCATCACTGCCATTAGCCAAGTTAACTGTTTGACTATTTAATGGTTGATTACTAGTGGTAATTGTTGCCTGATTTTGCTCAGCCCAAGCATTAATCGCCGCCTGCTCATCAGGCCGGACTGAATACATTTGAATTTTCATAAAAACCTCCTAAAAAATTAGAGTGTGAGGGCTGGTGGTGTTTTGGCGTAGTACAATTTCAAATATTTGCATGAGCGGTGCAACCGATCGTGTAAATATTTAAATTGTACCTAGCCATTTACCATCCCGAACACGTTTCAGCAAAGTGTGAGGGGTGACGCTTTTTTGGCGTAGGGTAATTTCAAATATCTGGTTAAGCGGCGTTAGCCGATTGGGCAGATATTTAAATTAGCCATAGCCATTTGTCACCCCGAACACGTTTCAATCACAGTGTGAGGGCCGGTGGTCAGACTGCGTAGCGTAACTTCAAATATCTGATTAAGCGACCCAAGCCGATTGAGCAGATATTTAAGTTAGGCATAGCAGTCTACCAGCCCGAACACGTTTCAATCACAGTGTGAGGAGCTGCGGGTAGTTGGCGTAGAGTAACTTCAATTATTTTGAAGAATAATCACTCAACACTATAAGACTTGTCAATCAACTTAATCCGGTTCAGTCTGACAAATCCCGACACGGCTAGTTCGCCGCCAAGAATTTAGCCAAGCGTTGGCAAGCTTGTTCCAATTTCGCCATGCTGGCAGCGTAACTAATGCGAACATAGCCTTCACCAGCAGGAAAAGCGGCCCCAGGGATCAAGGCGACTTGCGCTTCTTGAGCTAATTTACGACAGAAAGCAAAACTATCATTGCCAAAACGTTCTGGAATTTTCGCAAAGGCATAAAAGGCACCTTCAGGCATGGCTGTTGCCATCCCTAACCGATTCAATTCAGCAACCAAATAATCACGACGCTTCTGGTATTCTTGCTTCATACCTTGACCATCATCAAGGCCGTTCTGCATCGCCTCTAAGGCAGCTTCTTGGGACATGGTTGTCGCGGCGGTCACAGTAAATTGATGGACCATATTGATTTTACTAATCACAGCGGCTGGTCCAGCAATAAACCCAATCCGCCAACCAGTCATGGCGTGGGATTTAGAAACGCCATTAATCAATAAAGTTTGGTCAGGCAATAATTTACCTAAAGAAACATGAGGTTGATCAAAAGTCAGCTCACTATAAATCTCGTCACTGATCACAAAAATATCATATTGTTTTAAAATCGCGACGAATTTCTCCAATTCAGCTTGGCGATAAGTGACGCCAGTAGGATTAGTTGGATAATTGAAAACAATCGCCTTTACTTTGTCACGATGAGCGGCCAAAGTGCTAGCCAATTTTTCAGGCGTTAATTTAAAGCCGTCTTTACTAGTGTCAATAAAGACCGGCGTCGCGCCGTTTAATTTCACAATGGGAATATACAATGGAAAGATGGGAATGGGAATAATGACCTCATCGCCAGGATTCAGGATTGCCGTCAACGATGAATAAATCGCACCAGTCGCGCCAACTGTAGTTAAAATTTGAGTTTCCGGATCATAGTCAGTACCATATTTTTTCGCTAAAAAATGGGCCGCAGCTGCACGCAAGGCCGGTAAACCAGGCGATTGTGTATAGTGGCTGTGGTTAGCGGCAATACTTGCTTCACCAGCCTGCTTCACATGGTCAGGCGTGTTGAAGTCGGGCTCCCCTAAAGTTAATTTAATAATGTCCGGGATTTGGGAAACATCTTTATCAAATTGCAAAATTGATGACGGTTCAACGCCGATCAATTCTTTTTTCATTAAGCTTGCTAAATCTTTTGTCATTTAATCATCGATTTCTATTGAATTTGGATTCTTAGTTTAATTATTTGAAGTAATTGATGCCAATAGCGTCGCGGACTTCTTGTAACGTTTGTTCGGCAACTTCATTGGCTTTCATGCTGCCTTGATGCAACATCTCATAAACGGCTGGAATATCCTTGGCATATTCTTCGCGACGTTCCCGAATTGGGCCGAAGACACCTTCCATGACTTCATTTAGGTAACGTTTGATTTTGACATCGCCTAAACCACCGTGTTGATACTCAGCTTTTAATTCAGCGACCTTGGCTTTATCAGTATCAAAGGCATCCAAGTACGTAAAGACCATGTTGCCTTCAACTTTGCCGGGATCAGCCACATGAATATGATCAGGGTCGGTGTACATTGACATGACTTTTTGCCGTAATTCATCAGCAGTATCAGCTAAATAAATGCCGTTGCCTAATGACTTACTCATTTTGGCGTTGCCATCTAAGCCAGGTAAACGACCTTGGCCCTTTGGTGGAAAATAGCCTTCAGGTTCAACCAAAATATCAGTCTTGTAAGTACTATTAAAAGTACGGACAATTTCCCGAGCCTGTTCCATCATTGGCTCTTGATCGTCGCCAACTGGCACAGTATCCGCCTTAAAGGCCGTAATGTCAGCAGTCTGACTAACAGGATAAACTAAAAAGCCCGCCGGAATCGATTGACCAAAAGCTTTTTGTTTGATTTCGGCTTTAACGGTTGGATTTCGTTCCAACCGCGAAACGTTGACCAGATCCAAATAGTACATTGTCAATTCATTCAGTGCGGGAATTTGTGATTGCACTAAAATTGTTGATTTGGCTGGATCAATGCCGACTGCCAAATAATCCAAAGCTACTTCAATCAAGCTGCGGCGAATTTTTTCTGGGTCGCGGGCATTATCAGTCAACGCCTGCACATCGGCAATCATCACATAAGTTTGATAATCACCAGAGTTTTGTAAAGCGACCCGGTTTTTCAATGAGCCTAAATAATGACCAATATGTAATTTACCAGTTGGTCGGTCTGCAGTTAAAATAACTTTCTTTGCCATGATACTAACCTCCATTTTTTAATAATCCGAAATTAGGTAATAAAAAAACGCCCTAATTGCAAAATGCAATAGGACGAGTTTATCGCGGTGCCACCTAAATTACCCTTACAGAATCTAAGGATCAGCTCGAGTGAATTAAGGCTTCACGCACCGCCAGGACTTGCGCCGCTGACTACCCTAGGCTCCATTCACAACCAAAGTTCGACGGCGATTCCAGTTAAACGCCATTTCCTGAGCGAACCTCTTGGTTGTTACTACTTCCTAGACCTTTCGGCAGATATTGTCATCATCATAACGACCTGACGCTGAAAAGTCAAGGTTGTCAATAACCACAGACAAAATTGATCTCACGTTACTTATTGAAATTAAGCGTGTGGGCTTTGAAACCGAACTGGTTTTGACTCCATTCCGGGCTGCTTGGCGTGGCACATTTCATTAATCTTGGAAATTATGGCAATGTTTGTGAGCTCAGAGCGGTTAAGTTTAATCTGTTATCATATTGGAATAATCTTCAAAATAACCCCAATGATGTTCCATAATTTATCTTGAGAAATTGTCAATCGAACTTGGCTAGTTGTCACGCTCTGACGTTCCAAACGGTGGTGCTCAATTCAGCTATTTAACTCAGGCAGGGGCCCAGCGATTAGCGTCAATGGTGAAATTATTCTTGCCGCTTTAGCGGTTAGAATAAGGCTTGTATTTGAGATTGTTGCGTTAGCAATAAGCTCAAATCAACGCCCACCATGTTCCACGCCCATAAAATCGCTGGGCCCCTGCCGTTTTCAACTAGGGAGCGGCTGAAATCACCGCACAATTTAGAAGACAAACCGTCATCACATTTTTTCCGAGTTGAAAAAGCCTTTATGTTACAATGGAAGCAGACATATTCAAGGAGGAACCATTGATGATTAAAAATGTGGTCTTTGATATTGACGGCACCTTAATTGACACTGAAAAAGCTTATATGAACGCCTTATTAGATGTGGCTAACGACCAACGGCACTTGGATTTCACTTATGACCAAGTCGTGGCGATTTATGGCATCCCCGGCATCGTAGGCCTGAAACAATTAGGTTTTTCCGACGCGGAAATTCCTGATGTTTTAAGTGCGTGGTACCAAGCGTTCGATAAATATAAGGACTCAGTCACGGTTTTCCCTGGGATTATTAACACGCTGAAAGAATTACAAAAATATGATGTGGAAATGGGCGTCGTTACTTCTAAAACGAATGACGAATTGGCCGCTGATTTCACACCACGGGGTTTGACGCCATTCTTCCGTAACATTGTCACTTCATCAGACACACAAAAACACAAGCCAGATCCAGAGCCACTGCTAAAAATGATTGAAATTTCCGAGATCCCCGCTGACGAAACCCTTTATGTCGGCGACACGATTTATGATTTGCAATCAGCTAAAGGTGCTGGCGCTCAATTTGGTGTAGCTGGCTGGGGTGCTCATAATCACGGCCAATTTGGCGACATGGACTTTTACTTCTCCCGCCCAGCAGAAATTATTGATGTGATTCGTTAATTGCAACAATCCCAATAATTTTTAAATTCAGTAGTATTTAAGCAGTGCTAAATTTTCTTCGCAGCTATCACGACCATCACACGTTTTCGGTGTGCTGGTCGTGATATTTTTTTGTCAAAACAAAGCTGATCCGGTCACTTAAACAAATCGGCTAATAAAAATATTTTTCTTATGAAAGCGTTGACGTTGGCTTCAGAAATGGCGTATTCTGAACTAGAGTATTATTTGAAAGGAGCTTTGCAACTATGCAAACTAATCAAGAAGTTTTCGATACTTTAAACGGCGAAAACATCTATAAATATTCTCTAACCAACGCTAATCAGGTGACTTTATCTTGCTTGTCCTATGGTGCTAACTGGTACGAATTACGGGTGCCAACTGCCAACGGCTCACAAAACTTAATTTTGAATTTTCCGAAGATCAATGACTACATCACGACTAATCCTTATTTGAACATGTCGATTGGGCGGACAGCTGGTCGAATTGGCGCCGGTAAATTCAAAATTGGCGAGCACGAATACAACGTGCCGACTAATGAGAGCGGCAATACCTTGCATGGTGGTGTTCATGGTTTCAACGAAATTAATTGGGCCGGCAAAATTGCTGCCAATCAAATTATTTTCAACCACACTGTAACCAGCCAAGCTGATGGTTTCCCTGGCGATTTGGACGTGACCATTACTTACACATTGACTGATGACAATCGGATTTATTTAGATTATAAAGTTGTTAGTCATGGCGAGACTGTCTTCAATCCAACTAACCATGCTTACTTCAATTTGAATCAGGCTGATCAGAACATTAAGAATCTGGAGTTGTTCCTGCGTAGTAGCCAACGTCTAGAACTAGGCGATGCGAAAATTCCAACTGGCAAAACGCTGGCCAACGCCCAAACACCTTATGATTTCCAAACAACGAAAACTTTAGGTACCGCCATCGACGGCCTACAAGCTATCCCTGAAAAAGGTTTGGACGATGTCTTCCTAATTGATCAACATGCTGATAACGAACCAATTGCGATTTTGGCAAATCCTGACGAAAATATTCGCGTCAAGATGTTCAGTCAACGAAACGCCATCGTTTGTTTCACTGCCAATGGTTTTGGCGCCGATCAGCCTTATATCGATAAAACTGGCCAGCCGTATGTGGGTGTGGCTTTGGAATCACAAATCACGCCTAATGCCATCTTTGATCCTGCTTATGGCGATTTAAGCTTGCATGATGGTGAGACCAAACATTACCAAACTCACTACTTGGTTGAATTTTAGATAATGCCCAAGGTTCAAAACCATTAGAACCTAGTGAAGATGCTGAAACTGAGTAGCATCTGACTCCATTACGGGCTTGCTGGTTGTGGAACGCGGCCGACGCTGATTGAAGCCTTTTTTCAAAAGTCTCCAATACAGGTCTTATCGTAAGTGCTAAAGCACCAAACGTGTTCAAAGCAGCAAACGGCTATGATTAACTGAAATAATTGCTCGATCTGGTTGCACCAGCTCAATCAATTATTTACAGTTACTCTACGCCGAAAGCCCGCTGCTCATCACACTCTAACAATAATTTCGCGGCTGACAACCCGATCCCTCCATTCCGTCTGGAGTTAATTTAGTTCACTTCATCCTTGTTAGTGCTTAAGGCAATCCGAGTGGGACTAATCAACTTGATTCAAATTGCTGTCATAATTGAACCGTATTACAAAAAGTCTGTCTGACAATTTCTAGTTTAATTCCAACCAGAAAGCTTGTCAGGCAGACTTATTATTTTATATCAATCTGTTTTTCTAAATAGTGGTGTTCAATTCTGTTAGTTTACGTAAGTAGTTGCTGGGCGATTGGTAGCCAACTTCACTAGAATTGCCTTTAAATCTATCAAATTTGAAATGATCTAACTTAGCTCAAAACGTAGTGGAGGCCGCCGGGTTGTCAGCCGCCAAATTCTTCTTGCCGCTTCAGCGGTTAGAAGAAGGCTTGTATTTGAGATTGTTGCGCAGCAATAAGCTCAAATCAACGCCGGCA
>NZ_RHOU01000010.1 GCF_003946645.1 Lapidilactobacillus wuchangensis | reverse complement strand
TACTTGATCACAACAACCGAAGTTGTTATGAGCCCTGCACATTTTCGAAACTTTGTTCAGTTTTCAAAGATCTACCATTGTTGCAACAGCAACTTAACTATCATATCAAAGCGTTTAATCAATGTCAACAACTTTTTTCAAAACATTTTTCAACTTGATAAGCAAGTTATCAGCTCGTTTTGCAACACAAACTATCTTATCAACTTCAGGCCGTTTCGTCAACAACCAATTCAAACTCGATTTTCCTGAACAAACAGGTACTATCTCTCAAAAAGGTAAGGCTTTAAAATCAAATCGCGACCATTTCGCAAGCCATTATTTGACGTAACCTATATTTTAGCGAACAATCACTTGGTAATCTGGAAAAATGCTGCCGAAAATCACTAAAAACTTTTTGAAAAAACTGTGAAATAACGATAATTGTGCACCATTATTGGCCAAACAAAAAGATCGATTCGCAAGACGAATCAATCTTTTATGGTCAAAACATTATTTTTGTGGTGCGGGAATAACAGTTACACCATTCATATATGGTACCAATACTTCAGGAATCGTAACGGAGCCATCTTCATTTTGGTAGTTTTCCAAAATAGCTGCCACCGTCCGACCAACTGCTAAGCCAGAGCCATTTAGTGTATGCAGGTACTGCACTTTACCATTGGCATCACGGTAGCGAATTTGGGCACGACGCGCCTGGAAATCGGTACAGTTCGAGCAACTAGAAATTTCTCGGTAGGTATTCTGTGCTGGAATCCAAACTTCCAAGTCAAAAGTCTCGGCTGATGAGAAGCTGGCATCCCCAGATGATAACGCAACGACGTGATAAGGCAAATTCAACTTACGCAAAATATCTTCAGCATTATCAGTCAATTTATCAAGTTCTTTATAAGAATCTTCTGGCTTCACGTACTTAACCATTTCGACCTTATTGAATTGATGAAGTCGAATTAAGCCACGCGTATCACGGCCCGCACTACCAGCCTCTGAACGGAAGCATGGTGTCAATGCGGTCAGGTAAACAGGTAATTGCGACTCGTCTAAAATTTCATGACTATAGTAGTTAGTTAAAGGCACTTCGGCAGTTGGAATCAGCGTCAATGGTTCCCCTTCATTAACAATCGTGTAAACATCTTCGGTAAACTTAGGGAATTGGCCGGTGCCAAACATGGCATTATTGTTGACCAAGTATGGTGGTAAGACTTCTTCATAGCCTTCCTTAGCATGTTCATCAAGCATGAAGTTGTACAAAGCCCGCTCCAACTTAGCCCCTAAGCCTTTATAGTAGACAAAACGAGTCCCTGCTACTTTAGCACCACGTTCGAAATCTAAGATACCAAGGTTTTCCCCAATTTCCCAGTGTGCTTTCGGTTCAAAGTCGAATTTCCGCGGTGTCGACCATTTACGTAATTCTTGATTGTAGTCTTCATTAGGTCCAACTGGCACATTGTCAGCAGGAATATTAGGTAACCGTACTAAAATATGTTCAACTTTTTCATCTAAATCAGCCACTTCTTGGTCCATGGCCTTGATTTGACTACCGACTTCACGCATGGCTTTGATTTGTTCACTGGCATCGCCTTTAGCTCGCTTAACTTCAGCAATTTGATCAGAAACCTCATTCCGATGAGCCTTCAAATCTTCAACAGCAACAATCTTTTCCCGACGTTCAGCATCAAAAGCTAACAGTTCATCAATTTGTTCAGCAGTTACCTTCCGTGAAGCTAACTTCTCCTTGATCCAATCAGGACGTTGACGAATTAATTTCAAATCTAACATAAAATAGCACTCCTTTTTTGACATATAAAAAACCAGTCCAATCCCTAAAAGGGACGAACTGGTTACTTCGCGGTACCACCCAACTTCAAGCTAATGCTTGCACTCAACTGATTAACGACCATGCCGTGCGGTTTATATCGCCGCCCACTAGAGAATCGGAAAAGATTACCTGACAATTCACACCAACCATTGTCTCTCTGACCGTAATCAAAAAATTCTCTCAACGTGTTTATTATTACCTTAAATCTACCATCTTTTTCATAAAAAGCAAGGACAATTTACCAGAGTGTGAGGGGCGGTGGGTTTTTGGCGTAGTATAATTTCAAATATTTGCAGGAGCGGTGCAACCGATCATGCAAATATTTAAATTATACCTAGCCATTTACCGACCCTCACACGTTTCAACTCAAGCAACCAAAACCTCAGTCCTCAAGCTGATAAACAAAGGTAGCAATTCCCTTAGTCAGATCCTGATTATTGGCGGTGAAGCCACATTCTTCGAACAACTTGATCACGCGTTGGCCATCATCGCCACCATCAAAAGATGATAACGAAGCGTCAATCGTTTTAACTGACAACCGCTGCGCTAATTTGATTAGTGATTGTAACGATAGTTTGGCTAACCCGTGATTTTGATAATCAAAAAAAGCTAATTTTGAAGCTGCGCCTAAGGTTTCAAGCACCGCAATATGAATTTGCTTTTGCCAGCCATCGTAATCAAACAACAGTTGATTCTGAAAATCTGTCCGCGGCCGACCCTGAGAATCAGTATTCATCCATGGTGTATAAACAAAGATTGAGTTGGTTTTCGCCATACGTTGATCATGATGAAAATCCGTGTAAACAATGTATTGTTGAATTTGTTGATCATGTAAAGGCTCTTCGCTATTCGCACTACGTAGAACTTTTAATTCAGAGCTTTCATTAAGAACTTGCATCCGCTGCTGAAAAGGATCGTTAACTGTCATCCAATCACTCCATAACTTTTCTCTCACAAGCTAGTATATCATAGACAAACTAGTTATTGCAGCGCTATTCACTGCGGAAACGCTGCCAATCTGATGCTGTCAATAAATAATATTTTTCAACAGTTTGCTCAAAAAAATAAAAGGGCAATGTAACTTCATAACGATACTGAAAACCAATTTTCTGCAAAAAATTAGCTGATCGCTGATTATTTTCATAGTGACCGGCCCAAACCTCGCGCAATTGCAGTCTGGGGAAAGCATCATCTAGCAAAGCGGTCACTGCTTCAGTCATGTAACCTTTGCCCCAAGCTGATTGCAACAGCAAGAAACCCAACTCGCGGGTCGCATATAAATCACTTTTAGGATCAACGGTACGCTCGCTAAGTTCAACTAAGCCAAGCTTCTGCTGAGTACGCTGCTCAACGATCAAATAGCTCTCCGAACGTTTCTGATAAACATGCAATATCTGCTTGCCTTGCTCTTCGTTTTGAATCTTTGCAAAGCCGGCTGTTTGATGATAAAGTGGCGTTGTTCCTAAGGTTTCAATAAAATCCAAATCAGTTTCATTGAAGCGTCGTAATAAAAGACGTTTTGTTGTTAAATTCATACTTTAAACCTCAATATTTATTCAGAAATAGTAACTATTAGCACGCATTTTATTAACAGCTGCTTCCTGTATTCTACTATATTAATGAAAAATAATGACTAAAGGAGTGTTTGATTTGTTAAAAAAGGAAATCGCCTTACCATTGGCACCACATCAAGATGGTCAACCAATCCAATTGACCGGCTTCATTCACGAACCTGGCCCCTATTTACCTGAGCAAAAATGGCCAGCAATTTTGTTCATTCCTGGTGGTAGCTTAACGCATATTGAACCGGATATTGCCACCAATGTTTGCCTTTCCTTCTATAATCAAGGCTTTAATGCCTTTTTCATGGACTATCATTTCCTTACTGATCAACAGCCACCATTAATGCCCCAGCCCATCATTGATCTGGCCACTGGTTTAGACTGGTTACACACCCATGCTGCGGAATATTACCTCGACGACCAGAAAATTGCCTTAATGGGCTTCTCCATCGGTGGATTGTTGGCTAGCCTGTTAGCAGATTTACCTTACAAAACTGATTTCATCCAACGTTACCATTTAGAAAACTTACAGTTAGCTAGCCAAGCCTTGATTCTCGGCTATCCCGTCACTGATTTAACCGCCGGCTGGCCGCACACTGCTGCTGAACTGCCACCAATTACGAATAATCCTGATGATTATCAAGCCATGAATTGGCTAACAGCTCAGCACTGTCCAACTTTCGTTTGGAATACGGCCACTGATGGTGCTGTCCCCGCCGACAATTCCATCACTTACGTCGCGGCTTTACAAAAATTAGGCGTTTCCGTTGAATATCATCTTTTCCATCAAGGCCCTCATGGTATGGCCTTGGCAGATCTGCGGACTGCCCGCATGAATACTCACGTTGACCCTCACGTAGCTCATTGGCAGACGCTTGTTCATGAATGGTTGCGCGAGGTGCTGGCCATTCAATCGCCATTTAATGAAGCAGATTAAGTTTATTGCAAGCCAAACCAAAAATATCGTGAAGATGCTGAAACAGAACAAGTTCTGACTCCATTGCGGGCTTGCTGGTTGTGGAACGCTGCCGGCATCGATTTGAACCAATTGAAAACCACAATTGTTTCAAATACGAGCCTTTGTCTAACCGCTGAAGCGACAAGACAAATTTGGCGGCTGACAACCACGCCCTCCATTCCGTCTGGAGTTGAGTTAGTGCACTTCATTGTTATTAGCACTTAACACAGTAATAGTGGTGAGATGCATCAACTCATTTCAATCAGTAGTAATAGTCGAATAGTAACAAAAAAGCGGTGTGACAACTCTCTTTTTCAGTAGAGATTGTCACACCGTATTTTTGTATTACCACAATCTGGTTTGGTACTCAGTTTTGTTAGTTTCATCAGATGAACTGGCGATCGACGGCAAGCTCCACTAGTGCTGCCTTGTTATCAGTCAAATATTAAGTAGTCCAAACTAGCTCAAAACGCAGTGAAGGCCGCCGGGTTGCCAGCCAAGTGCACTTTCTTTGCGTAGGAGCTTGCGAGAAGCAGCCAAATTCTTCTTGCTGCTTTAGCAGTTAGAAGAAGACTTGTATTTGAGATTGTTGCGCAGCAATAAGCTCAAATCAATGTCGGCAGCGTTCCACAACCCGCCGGCCGCAACGGAGTTGTCCACCATTCTGCTTAAAACCAGTTCAATTGAAGGAGTCTTGACACTTTGTATGCCAGATACAATCAACCCAACAATTATTTCAGCAAATGCACTAACCACTGACCGCCGTATAACAGGGCATAGCTATAGGCGGCAATCGTAAATGGTTTCAAGAAGATAATAATCATTGAAAACTTTTTCCAAGACATATTGGTCAAGCCAGCCAGCATTACCAAAATATCATCTGGTGCCACTGGCATGAAAATTGCTAGTGCGAAGAACCAATTAAAGGCTTTTTGATTCTTGGTTTTACCAATATAACGATCGTAAGCCTTCTTCGGTACCACGTGCAGAATGAAATCTTGACCATAACGCCGCGCCAAGAAAAAGGCAGCGAAGGATCCTAAGGCAATCCCAACGTAATTGTAAATAAATCCTTGCAATGGTCCGAAAAGCAAGACCCCGACCACGGTGCTGATCCCGCCAGGAATGATGGGAATCACCACTTGGATAATTTGAATCAAAATAAATAAAAATGGGCCTGCGATTTGACGTTGTTGAATGTAACTATGCAAAACTTGTTGATTTTGAAATAGGCCGAGCTGCCACCAATAAATCGTTAAGGCAATGATACCTGCCATTGACAGCGCCGTCGTCGTATTAATTAGTCGCCGACTTGTTTGCGTACTCATGTAAGTTCCTCCTAAATAAGAAACAACAACCACGAATTCAGTAATCTTTAATGTAAATCGATTATAGCAAGCCCAACTTCAAAGTGCATTATTTTTACCTAACGCTAAGCGAACATTTTTGTCACGTCTGGTTTAAGACGCTGATTGTCCGCTATTTCTGGTTGTGATCGTTATCAAAAAAGGCCAATCCTCTTCTGAGAATTAGCCTTTTTTCAATTGATATGCTGTTTTTTAAGAAAATTAGTTTAATTCAATTTCTGGATTCCAATCGGCGAAATTCTTGACGGCGCCAATCAAGTTAGCGTCATTCGAGAAGCGGCTAACTTGGATATCAACCACTGGTTCAGGTAAATCAGCCCACTTCAACAGATTGCTGACCTGTTTTGTCAAAATGACTGGCAAATCTTTCCGAGCAGAAACGCCACCAGCTAAAATAATCCGTTCAGGATTGAAGCTACTGATCAGGTTAAATAGCGCAATCGCATTGTAATGATAGAACTTGTCCAACTCAGCTTGAGCTAACTCATCCCCAGCCGCGGCCAAATCGAAAACCTCTTTGCCACTGACAGGTTCCTTTTGACTTTGCTCATTATAGCGAGCAGCCATTCGGACAACGGTTCCCACGGTACTCCAAGTTAATTCGGGGCCAACTTTCATGAAACCAAATTCGCCACCGACCAAGTTTTTGCCACGAACTAATTGATGATTCATAATTACTGAACCGCCAACGCCAGTGCCTAACGCAATCACCAAAGCGCTGTCCACGTCACGGGCACTGCCTTGCCATAACTCAGCCAGAGCGGCGCTGTTAGCATCGTTTTCCATGGCGATTGGTAAACCATCGAACATTTCTGAAAATGCAGCTTTAATTGGGAAATGATGAATGTAAGGAATCGCGCTTTTACCGCGGATTTCACCTTTTTCATTATCGACCACACCAGGTAATGAGAAGGCCACGCCTTGAACGTCACCAGCAGTTGGCTTTAATGCTTCATAAGTCGATTTTAAATTGGCCTGCATTTCTGGCCAAGTCTTAGGTGTGACAAAAGAACCATGCTGACTTAATTTATTTTTATCCCAAACGCCATATTTTACACTAGTACCACCGAAATCAAATACAATAACTGACATGATTTGCCTCCAAATAATAATTACGAATGTCTATACTTTTGATTTTACCATGAATACGCTGGGATTGTTAGCGGTTTATTCACGAAATCAACCGTAAATTCTTCCGTGCGATTTATTGAGGATTAGTGACAGTGTTACTGATTTGCCAAGTGATGACGTTGTGATAAGTGGCGCCGGCGGTGATGTTGGCGCGCTCAACATCATTAATAGCCAATGTTACTGATTTCGTCGCTAAGGAAGCAGTCTGAGTTTTGCCAGTCGTATTAGCAGTTAAAATAGTCGCATCATTGGTCAGCGATAATTGCTGCTTAGGAAACACGAGCGTCAATTGCCCTGAAAAACTATCATTGGCAGTCGTTGTCCATTGGGAAATTGCCGCTGTTAATTGCGTATTAGTAGGTAAAGAGTAACTTACAGTTAACACGTCAGTACTATTGGTTTGACCGACGTCCAAGTCCAAAGGTGCAAAAGTCAGCGCGGTGGAAACATTTAACTGACTCGTGACATCATCAAAACTGCCGCCAGCCGCTTCTTTTAGCCGTGCTAACAAATCAGGATCTAAGTCATCATGAGTTCGAGCGATAATATTAGCCGCTTCTTTACTAACCAAGCCTTGATCAAGTAACTGCTTAATCGAATCTTCATCTAATTGTGGTGCTAAATTCTCGACCAACTTAGTATTAGGGGGATCGTTTAGTTTAAGTGCCTGATCAATCAGTGTATTGACACCGTTATTACTTAAAGTGATCGTACTAGGACTACTGTTCATTAAATCAATTAAATTTCGGATCGTGTTACCATCATTACTTAACTCACTGTCACTCATGTCTGCAGATCCACCATTACCGGCAACACTACGTAAGGCGTTAAGCAAATCACCGAAAACTTGCTGAACATTATTACCAGATAAATCTAGTGTGTTAACCGTGGCTAGCATGTCGCCCAAAGAGTTATTCCAACTTAATTCAGTCATGCTGTTATTTGATAGATCTAGTTTAGTAATCTTTTGGTCCGTGGTCGTACTAAACAAAGTATTCGCTAATGGGTAGGCACTCAAATTGGTTAAATTATTACTGCCAAGTTTTAATTCAGTCAGCGCTGTTAGGCGATTTGTTTGTAGCAGTGACAGCAGAAATTGTGCTGTATTTGAATCAGTAATCTCTGAAGTGACACCAGTTAAATCCACAATTTTGGCAGCCCTGGCACTAGCAATAATCTGCATTAAGAAATTAAAACCAAAATGACGGCCCGCACCATCGATTATTATTGTTTTGGTCGTCAGCGACCCACTGGCCCCTGTTACTAAACCCGCTTGATCATCATTAGCTTTAAACGCACCATCAGCAATACTGTATCCATTAGCACTATCGTTATTGCTCAATAATGATTTGACCCAATCAGATACAATGCTTGAGGTGGTTGACGTATAACTACCATTAGCCTGTTTCGCTCTTTCTGCCAAGCTAATTGTCGTTAATTTCTCCACATCACCAATTGTAAAATTACTCGGTGTCTTCCCGGCGGCTGCTGGTGTCTGACCATCGCTTTGTAGACTATTGTCAAGAATGACTTGGATGATGGTCGGTGGAATATTATAGTCAGTTAATAAATTGGCTTCGTAATCATTCGTGGCCGCTAAAACATGGTCACTACCAAAAAAAGACGTCCTGACACCGCCAATATTCAGCATCATCAACGTGGTTAACACGATCAGCGCTGATTTTACGAATGATATTAAGTTGATTGAACGTCTCATTTATTCACCTACTTTAGAGAATTACTTGGGGTGACGTTTTTTACTATGCCAAATATAAATTAAAAGACCGATGATAATCAGAATCAATAAGGTGACGCCAGCGATAATCGCATAAATCAGCCAACGATAACCGCCACTTTTCGCCTTAGTAATCTCTCGGTTCAACTTGCGAGCTTGCTGCTTCGTGAGTACCACTTGATTCGTTGCTTGTTGGCGATATTGGTAATGTTGTTGATTACCGGCAAGATAATCACCTTGCTGATTCTTGACATAATATGCGGTCGTTTTTACTTGATAAGTACCTGCTGGAACTTTCTCTGGCAAAGCTAACCGATAATAAAAGTGCGAGTTCGGCGCCATTTGCAGATTAGAGGTCGTCTTCCGATAAACTTTTTTAGTGGCTAAATTCGTTGCTACTTGCTCAATCCGCAATTGATTAACAAAAGTCGGACTGGGATTATTCACACGAATCTGTAGTTGATTGCGATAATCAACTTGCAGAATTTTGCTAGTCGTCAATTGCAGCATGGGGAGCCAGGTTTTATTCTCATTGCGAGCAATTACTGGTACCGCATAGCTAAATCGATTGGTAATGCCAATCTGACCTTTTTGTGTTTTAACTGGTGCACTAGGTGATGTTAAAACAAGGCCACCTGCAATAATACCGTTATATTTTTGAGCGGGCATTTCCAATTTTGCAGTGTAGATAACGGAACTATTAGCCGGAATAACAATACTTTTATCACCTTTAATTAACTTGGCAACATCATAGGCCAAAGTTTGGTCCTTTTTTTGACTCATCGAGTAATCAAGTACACCATTGTTACTTGTCTGCATTGATGCAGGATTAATATTGACTTGAACCGACTTATTTGTGACATTCTTTAATTTAATTTTTAAGATTGTTTCTGAACCAGCACTCGCAATAAAATCAAAATAGCCTTTTGCTTGCGGCCGCTGATTTGCTGGAGTGATAGGTACAACTTGAAATGCTAGACCACTTGCTTGGATAACTGTTGGTTTGAAAAAGAAACTACCAATGAGTAGTAAACCTAATACCATTAGTAGTTTCTCGATAAATTTAATTTTTTTCATTGAATATTAATCACCAATAACAGTTGTTGAAAGTTGCCAGTCAATTTGATTAGTATACTTATCTGGATTTACAAATGCACCTTGATCAATCTTCATTGAAACAGCTGGAGTAATATCTGTGATGCCTTCATGACCAGAAGTATAACTTATTAAATCTGTGCTTAATTTATCAATTTTATTATTGCCATCACCAACAACCGAAATTGTAGCTGCCGCATTCATTAAGTCATTAGCGGTACCTGTACTGTCCTTCCACTGACCTATTTTTGCTTGCAGCGTCCAGGTATTACTACCAGCCGCCGTTCCGGTGCCTCGATAATCCTCGACTTTTCCGGCTAATATCGTATCCTCGGAAGTAAAACCATCAGAAGCAATCTTTTTGATATCAGTTGACCCAAAATCTATACTATCAGGCATGCTATACAAACTAATTGTGCCAGCCTTAATCGTTACCGATGTATCCGTACTTGCTGTTAACTGAGTGTCATCTTTGGTATCAGCACTCGTTGGATTAGGCGTCGCAGTTGAAGCCTGTGCCACACCAACCTTGCCAACAAGCCCCAAAGCCAATAACCCCGCAGCCAAAGTGGTTAATAAAGTGCTACTCTTCTTCATGATTTTGATCTCCTTATTATGTATTCATGATTTAGATTGAATATTAATATTCAATAAGCTAAACCACATTGTAGCATCTTTAATTTATAATAACAATACGGTTTTACTATACAGATAATAACTATTGTCTAAATTTTGTGTATTGTAATCAGACTAATTTTATATAACATCCAAATGAATGATTTTTCGCTGAAAAGATTGTTGCAGCAAGCAATCCCTTTCAATAAAGTGTGTAAATCAGCCTTCATTTCCAATTGCAATAGCCGTAAATTATTCAGATTATATATAACATGTTCAAATCACAAATTAGTCTGACGTTAATCAGAGCAGTTTCAAAATCAACGCTCTTGATTTTAAATGATCATAGTAATAATTAATAATTTCCACCTCATTATTTATCCTTGTTCTAATCATGCCGCTTTGAAAAATTGCTGGTAGTTTAGCCTGATTGCATCAGCAACTATTTTGTCGTACAATCGGGTTAAAGTGAATTGGCGATGACGTTCGCCGCAATAATTGCTCGGCAATTTGATGACGTCTACTGACTAGGTTATTTTTATCTAACCTAGTTGGTAGACGTCTTTTATTTTAAGGAGGAAATTTAATCATGCATCAATCAGTTGAATCCAAAGAACCAGACGGCCTAACGACAACTGCAGTCACCAAACAATTTCAAAAGGACGGCCCTAATGAGGTCGCGGAGCCGGCATTTAACTTTCGCCACGCGATTATTCGTCGCCTTTGGGAACCATCAGCTTGGATTCTCGAAGCTGCCTTAATCCTCGAATTAATCCTCGGCAAGCAAATTCAAGCAAGTTTTATCCTATTACTATTATTATTTGCTGCTGTTGATGGCGCCATTCAAGAACGGCGCGCTAGCACAGTGTTGCATTCCCTATCACACCAATTAACGCCAACAGTTGCTGTTAAACGCGATCACCAATGGCAAAAATTACCCGCACCAGAATTAGTCATTGGCGACCTAATCAGTCTTAAGCGCGGCGACATCATCCCCGCTGACGTCCAGTTACTCAACCAAAACTTAGAAATCGACGAAAGTTCAATTACTGGGGAAGCTAAGGCTGTAACCCATCAGCCTGGCGAAACTGCTTTTGCTGGCACCACCGTTCTTAACGGCGACGGATTAGCTACAGTGACGGCAACTGGTCAGCATAGCCGTTCTGGCAAGACGATTAGCTTGATTAATCATTCTCGTCGGCAAGGTCATCTGCAAATTCTCCTTGGCAAAATTATTAGTTGCTTGGCGATCCTAGACTCAATATTAGCGGTGATTTTAATCATTGCTTCCTTAATTCGCGGCGAAAACATCATTGAAATGTTGCCATTTCTAGCCATGCTATTTATTGCCACCATTCCGATTGCGATGCCCTCTAGCTTCGCCGTGGCTAACTCTGTCGAAGCAAATGTCCTGAGCAAGCAACAAATTCTGGTCAGCGATCTAGTCGGCATTCAGGAAGCTGCTAATTTAAATTTATTATTGGTTGATAAAACCGGAACGATTACCACTAATAAATCAACGGTGCTGGCGTTCCACAACTTTTCAAATTATGCTGATCGAGTTCTTTTACAAGCTGCTTTAAGCGCCACCGACCAGCGTCATCAAAGCGTGGTCGACCGGGCCATTATTCAATATGGTCAAAAGCAGCACCAAGTTGCGCTGCCAACCGTTAAATTCGTCCCTTTTGATGCAAGCGTTGGTTATTCTGAAAGTCATTTGAATGTTGACCAACAAACACTTGATGTTAAGTTAGGCTCATTTAAACGGCTTAGCGCACTCGCCAAAACGCCAATCAAATTACCGGCACAAATTGATTTACGTCAGGGCCGTTCAGTAGCAATGCTAATTAATGATGAATTTGCCGGCCTGTTCCTACTGCAAGATCCACCACGCGCCGATAGTGCCGCCGCCATTCAAGAAATTCAGCGCCGCGGTGTTAAAGTTATCATGTTAACCGGTGATAATCAGCAGACAGCCGCCGCCCTTGCACCAAATGTTGGTCTTGCTGGCAAAGTGATTTCTTTTAACGGTTTAGCAAGTTTGGCTAACCTTCAAGAAATTTCCGGAATTGCTGACGTAGTTCCTGAAGACAAGTTAGCGATTGTCAAAGAATTCCAAAAACAAGGCGATATTATTGGTATGACCGGTGACGGCGTTAATGATGCGCCAGCCTTGAAACAAGCCGATGTAGGTATTGCTGTGGAAAATGCCGTTGATTTGGCCAAACGTTCAGCAAGTATGGTGCTTTTAACTGCAGGTCTTCAGCCAGTCATTGAAATTCTTGATAGTGGTCACCGCGTTTATCAACGGATGATGACTTGGACGATCACCAAGTTGGCGCGGACCGCTGAATTAACTATGCTGCTAGTATTTGGTTACCTATTTCTCGGCTATATTCCCTTAACCCTGAACGCAATGGTCTTAGTCGCCATCTTAAATGATCTAGTCACCTTAGTCTTAGGTACCGACAACACTACAATTACGTATCAACCAGAAAAATGGCGGCTGGCTCAGCTGAGCAAATCAGCGAGTATTCTAGCTGTTGGTTGGACTGCTGTTGGTTTTGGTATCTTATTCTGGCTGCATAATCAAGGTCTGCCCATGGGCCAAGTCAGCACAGCCCTGTATTGCTATTTGATTTTCAGTGCGATGTTGACTATCTTCATGACCCGCACCAAGAAATTCTTCTGGCA
This sequence comes from Lapidilactobacillus wuchangensis, assembly GCF_003946645.1. GTDB lineage: Bacteria > Bacillota > Bacilli > Lactobacillales > Lactobacillaceae > Lapidilactobacillus > Lapidilactobacillus wuchangensis. Next base: position 78,109 of record NZ_RHOU01000010.1, on the reverse strand, counting down.
AAGTAAACCAAGTAACGCGGTCATTGCGGCAACGACTACCAATATTGTTTTAAGCATTATTCTGGCCTTGACCGGCTGGGGCGTAACTGCAATTTCATTTTTCTTACTATTAGAAGTCATGGGGCTCACTCTAGCAACAGCCTTAGTGCTGGCCTTATTGCAAAAAGCCTGGCAACAGAATTAAAAATTTACCGAAAAAAAACACGTTGACTTCAAAGCCAGCGTGTTTCTTTTTGCTTTTGATTTGCCGCACAAATTTGTAATGAATCATTCTTTTAAAATTCGCTGAGTCGTTAACAATCGAAAGCAATAGCGCTCAGTCACAGTCAGTTTTTGCTTGACTAACGCTGCTTGTAACCGTTGATGCGCCAGCGCCATTTTTTCAGCCGTCATTTCTGGATAGGTGGTTAAATAATCATTCGCTTCGGCCGTACTCAAAACTTCGGTTGTTGCAAAATTGAAATCATGGGCCAGCCAAGGGGCGAAATCTGGCAAATTTTGTTGCTGATAGGCGGCCATCAGTGCGCGATTAGCTTCCGGGCGCTCCGGCGGCAAGGCTAACTCATTTAATAAAGGCGTGAAAAAGTCATCTTCCACACTGACCAGCCTGAAAATCAGGAATCGTTCCGTGGCCAATTGGGCTATTTTTGCTAAATCTGATGGTGCAACATCTGGTAGCATGCTCATAAAAACAACTGGGTATTTTCGACCACTTTTAACCAGCGCTTGCCAACTAGTTTGCTGAAATGTTAAAAGTTCTGGCTGCGCTAATTCTAACCGGCGCTGCTGCAGAATCGCTAACATGGCGGCTGAAAAATCAGCAACCGCCACCTTCACACCCAGCCTAACTAAAGGCACTGCAAACCGGCCGGTACCACCGCCTAAATCCAGCAGTGACTGTTGCTGATGCGGTAATAAATCCTGCTGTTGCAAATACGTGATCACCGCTGAGACATATGGCACTTGGCTAGCCTGCTCGCCAGCATAATAATCGGCGGCAAAATCATCCCAATCCTGCTGCGCCTCAGTTAATTTATCCATTGGCTTCCCCTTCGAATCCATTACTCAATCTACCGTCATCTTACCAAAAATAGCATTTGAATGTTGGGTAAAGCTTGTTCGCTCGAGCAAATGATGACAGTGCGGCGACAATAACGTTTGCACACCAATACTGGCCATAAAACGATTGACAAGCCTGCAATTTTTCGGTAACCTATATCTTGTGCGATAAAACAGTGCCACTTTAGCTCAGCAGGTAGAGCACCACCATGGTAAGGTGGGGGTCGCCGGTTCAAATCCGGCAAGTGGCTTAAATAGTAAACGAGTCATTCAAAATGGATGGCTCGTTTTTTAAGTTCTTACGCTTACATCAAACTATCCCAAGCCGGCAACAGTACTGGCTCGCTATCAGCAGCGGCAATTTCTTCATCAGTTAAATATTTGCGTTGAACCACAACCTCATAGCTGTAATCTTCAAACCAGTCGTCGCTCATGACGAAATAACCATCGGCGCCATTCTTAACGCCCCAACTGTTCTCAACTTTCCATTTAGTTGGTTGGTCATCAATCAGATCAACGCCAGTTAACGTCATGGCGTGGGTCACTTCCGCCTCACCTAATCGGAATCGATCGGCTTTGTTCAAACTCAAATCGACACCAAATAAAGCGTCTTTTTGATATAGCTGCGAATCTAACAAACCTTCCTTGCGATTCACTTGTTTACCAACATCATTACCAAACCAAACTGTCTCGCCAGCTTTTAATTGGGCAATCGCCGCCCGCCGCAAACTAGCCATAGGCATATTCGTGAAAATAATTGGCAAGCCACCAACCACATTTTCTTCAGAAGCTAACCGGTAAGCTTGATTGTAGGCCTTGTCAGGAGCATTGGTCAAAACCACATAATCATTGAGATTCATCTTGAAATACTTCTCAAAGAAAGTTGTTGGTGTTAAGTCCTGATCCAAATGATAATTTTTGTCATCATCACGATATTCCAAATCAAATTGTACGGGTGGCTCGCCAACAGCAATCGCCGTCATCCGATAAACTTCTTGCAATAATTTCTGACGCCGGGCCGTTATTTCGCCAGTAGTGGCACCATTATTTTTTAACTCGCGTAAAGTTAAAGCATCGCGCCGTAACTTCAAGTTCAATGCTTCAGCGAAACCAGCCGTTGCTTCAGTATTGAAGGTTTCGGGCATGACTTCTTTGGGCACAACACCATATTTCGCCACTAAACTAGCCGCCATCGCCCACTGACCACCATCATCACCAGGCATGCTTAAATAAAAAGCCACTTCCCGATCATCAGTTGGCCGATCCGCCGTACGAATAATATTGTCATAATAAATATTTGCCCGTTCAATTTTATCCCAGAAATAAAGATAAGACTGTGACAATTCAAAGTCCTTCACTTTATTATCGATTGCAAATTGATGGCGTAACGTATTCAACAAGGAGAACAACCAGCAGCGACCACTTTGCTTCTGATTGCTAACTTTACCAGTGGGAACTTCCACTGAAAAAGTATGATTTAATTTTGCTGCCGCTTCAGGATTGTAGCTTGCTTCCAAAACACCGTTGCGCATCGCCGCATGCTGAATTGGTTTAACATGCTGGTCGTGGGCAAATTCGTCACGGAAAGCTGCTAATTGTGCTTGTGTTAGTTCATGTGCCATTGCCAAGACTCCTTCATTCATTGTTATGACAAGCATTATAACACAATTAGTCTATTCTGATTGCTTCTAAGTACGGGCTCGTAAAAAATCAAGAAAAGCGTTGAAACAGAATTGGTTTTGACTGCATTCCGGGCTTGCTGGTTGTGGAACGCGGCCGGCATTGATTTGAGACAATTAAAGAACAAGGACCAAAACCATTAAAAAGCAGCAAAGGTGTATAAACAGAATTTGGTCTGACGCCATTACGGGCTGCTTGTCGTGGAACGCGGCCGACACTGATTGATGCCAATTACAAACCAAATTGTCATCAATACAGGTCTTATTGTAAGTGCTAAAGCACCAACAATAATTTGGCGGCTGACGACAAGATCCCTCCATTCCGTCTGGAGTTGAGTTGGCACCCTTTATCGTTGTTAGTGATTAAGTCAATCATAGTGGAATAGTTCCACTGAATGGTTCAAATTGTCATCACACATAAAAAATAATACCAAAAAAGTCTATCTGACAGTTTCTGGTTTTATCCAGAAAAGTTGTCAAACAGACTCATTAGTTTACACCAATTTGTTTTTTCAATTAGTGGTGCTCAGTTCTGTTAGTTAATACAGGTGGTGGCTAGGCGATTGGCGTCAGCTGTGAAATTATTCTTGGCGATTTATCGCTTAGAATAAGCCTCGTATTTGAGATTGTTGCGCTAGCAATAAGCTCAAATCGACGGCCACAGCGTTCCACGCCCTCTAAATCGCCCAGCCACCACCACTTCAATTGGGGAAGTCTTGGCACTAGCAATACTAAACCAACAAGACTATTGTTCGTAAGGCTTTTCGTTCATTTTTGGCATCTGATGTTTGGTTGGTTTCGCCTCATCAGCTGCTTTATGTTCCTCGATTTGTTCTTGGACCGCCCGTTTCGACATATAAGTCAAATTAGGTTTATGTGCCTGACCTAAAATCAACGGCACTTTCTCGACGACAACGTCAGAGAACTCAAGGCCAAACCAAGAAGCAGGGTTACTCGTAATATTCTGCAACCCAACCCGCAATTGGATCATTGTGCGTTCGTAAGATTTAATATGTGTTTGTGGTGAGATAACATCTTGGACAATGACGAAACTAAAGTCACCGACATCACGCCCAACAATTGTCGTGTATTTCTTTGGTTGCGGATCGATTTGACCACGCTCAATCATTTCATGAACAATGGCCCGCAGATAAACGTTGACCCGCTGTTCCCGCCGGAAACCCAGATAAAGCTGGACGTTGATTACATTACGGGTACCTAAAGTATCTACCGTGTATTCGGCTGTGTATGGTTCATCAGTCACATTGACTGTTACAAACCAGTAAGCCTTGGCCCGTTTTGGCCGTTTATCGAGAATCGAATACATCATTTCCCGTTTAATCCGATTGCCAGGCTTAACTTTTGCCATATAAACAACATTATCACTATAAATTGGCAACGAATCGTCATTGCTCAAACGGCTCAATTGGTCTTTGTAATCATCTAAGCTCACATAAGCGGACCGGAATTCTTCGTGATCACGAACTCGGTTACCATTGTACCAAATATACATCGTGAACAAGATCAAGCCGGCGATAATCGCAGTGACATAGCCACCATGAACAAACTTGACTAACGAAGAAATTAAGAACATGCCTTCAATTACACCGAAGAAAATAACCATTGCCAGGGCAAAAATCTTTTTGACATGAATCTGGCAAAGATATTGGTACAAAAGCAAGGTGGTCATTAACATCGTGACTGTAATGGCCAAGCCATAAGCTGCTTCCATGTGTGAAGAAGTTTGGAAGTAGAAAATAATGGCAATGCAGGCCAACCAAAGAATCTTGTTAACTAAAGGAATATAAATCTGACCATGTTTCTCAGTTGGATAAATAATTTTCATTCTTGGGAAGAACTTCAAACGAACAGCTTCGGAAACCAAAGTGTAAGAACCAGTAATCAACGCTTGGGAAGCAATAATTGCGGCTAATGTTGCTAAAACAATCCCGACTAACCGCCATTCACCAGGCAGCATTTCGAAGAATGGATTAAAAGTCGCATCTTGTAAATATTTGGCGTTATTGGCATTCTGCATTACCCAAACGCCTTGCCCCAGGTAATTCAACATCAAGCTCGTGAAAACAAAGGGCCAACTGCCTAAAATATTAACTCGGCCAACATGACCAACGTCTGAATACAAGGCTTCAGCACCAGTTGTCGCCAAGAAGACACTACCGAGGATAAAAACGCCAACGTGATTATCTTTACTGAAGAACAGCAAATCAATGGCGTAATAAGGATTCAATGATTTTAGAATTGAGAAGTCGCCGGCCATATGAATGAAGCCAACCACACCCAAGAACATAAACCAGATAAACATGACGGGACCAAACGCCCGGCCGATCACACTCGTCCCAAAGCGCTGAATCAGAAAAAGGAACGAGAGAATCACAATCGTGATGACAATGACTTGCTGCTGGGTATTCACCATTTCCAGGCCATGGAAATTAATCCCCTTCAGCCCTTCAATCGCGGTAGTTACTGTTACTGCTGGGGTCAACATCCCATCAGCGAGCAAAGCCGCACCGCCAATTAATGCTGGGTAAATCAGCCACTTTTTACGGCGTCGGACTAAGGCATAAAGTGAGAAAATCCCACCTTCACCATGGTTCGTTGCCCGTAAAGCAATCAAGACATATTTAATTGTGGTTAATAACATCACTGTCCAGAAAATCAGTGAAATACTACCAATGATCATTTCTCGAGAAGCGGTATTTAAGCCACCGTTATCGCTAATAATCGTCTTCATAACGTATAACGGTGAAGTCCCGATATCGCCGTAGACAATACCGATCGTAATCAGTAAGCCGGCCAGCGACATCTTACTTCGCTTTTTCGCATTTAAACGCATGTAACTCTCCTCCAAGTAAAATGTAAAAGGTCAGTGAAACTGTTACTTAACCCTTTGCCATTAAAAAAAGCCCTATCTTATCAAGTGCCACGTCACGTCATCTTTTATCGAAAGATTCAGGTCAACCCGACACCCACAAAACTAAGCCAATGCCGCTACTTTACAAGACTATTGGGTAACTGTCAATAGGAAAGATAAGAAAAAATTAAATTTAATCTAAGGAACTTGTTAGACCAAGTCTTTCCAGTTAACGCTATCTTAGCATACTTCAGGCTTTAATTCTAAACCGGTCGTTTTAACGTAATCTACCAATGTTCAGTCGATGAATTTGGCACTGCTAACTAGCTACTAAATAGTTAGCAATTGCAGCTTTAACATAGTCGTAAAACAGAATGGCGTCTGACTCTGTTCCGGGCTGCTTGGCGTGGAACGCGGCCGACGTTGATCTGAGCCAATTAGAAACCAAATTGTCTCAGATACAAGTCTTGTACTAAGCGGTAAACCGCTAAGAACAATTTGGCGGCTGACGCCAAGATCCCTCCACTCCGTCTGGAGTTGAAGTGTGTCACTTTATTTTTGCCAGCATTCAAGGCAGCAATTGTAGAATTGTCCTCAACGTTGGACTTCTAGCACAACTTCAACTATTCCACCTAACACCAGCTTTGACGGTTCATTACTTTTATGCGTATAAAAGTAATTCGATTTATAATTTATAAATAGGAAACAAACCAATTATCGACCTACTTAAATCGGGAAAGATAGGCTATAATATAAGTTAGAATGTTTGTTTTGCCAATTAGTAAACTTATGGAGGTTGGCGCAATGTCACCAAGTCAGGAAAATTATCTCAAAGCCATCTATGAACTTAGTCATGATCGGCGGAAAATTACCAATAAGAATATTGCTGACATTTTACAGGTCAGTGCGCCCTCAGTCACAGAAATGCTCACTAGTTTGGCGAAAGAGGAATTGGTGAGTCACACACCTTATAATGAAATTTCACTGACTGAAAAAGGCCGCGAGATTGCCACAACTTTAGTCCGGCGGCATCGTATTTGGGAAGTCTTTCTCCACGACAAACTTAATTACAATATCGGCGAAGTCCACGAAGCTGCTGATGTGCTGGAACACACCACTGACGGCATGCTGATCTCGCGGCTGAATACTTTCCTTGATGATCCCAAACGTTGCCCACATGGTGGTTTAATTCCCGGCAATGCGCCAATGACCGATCAAAGTGATCTGGTACTCGTCGATACGCCTGATGGTGAAACGGTCCAAGTGAAACGGGTCATCGATAACCATGAGTTCCTGATGTACTTTGAAGGCTTGAACTTAGCCCTTGGTACTGAAATTACGATTCTGCGCCACGAACCATTCGAAGGACCCATCGTAATCAAGACCAGCGATGATCGTGAAATTCCGATTAGCTTTAAGGCAGCTAGTTATATTTTCGTGACTGCTGTTTAAATTCATTATAGAAAGAAAGGGGCAGCATTCAAATTGAATGCTGCCCTTTTTTTGATCCCTATTATGACAAATAAAAAACCAACTTCAAGATTGAAGTTGGTTTTAATTATCTTAATTAGATTCGACGAGCGAATGAAGGGCTCCAAGCACTGATTGATTGGTAAGTGACATTTTGGCCAGGTTGTGGGGCGTGAATGTAACGACCGCCACCGACATAAATACCAACATGATAAGCACTACCAACGCCACCCCAGAATACTAAGTCGCCAGCTTGTAAGCTACTTAATGAAACTGAAGAACCAAGTGTACTCATAGCTTGAGAAGTCCGTGGTAAAGAAATTCCAGCTTGCTTAGCTGAATACCAGATCAAACCTGAGCAGTCAAAACCAGCGGGTGTTGACCCACCATAAACATATGGTGTGCCAATATACTTAGCGGCATTATTAGCAATAGCAACACCGCGACCAGTACCGGTAACAGTTGTGCTACTGCTACTATTGTTGTTAGCAGCAGATGAAGTATTTGCTTGACTTGAAGAAGCACTTGCATTGTTACTTTGGCTTGATACAGAACTACTACTTGCTGTATTGGCAGCTTGAGTAGTTGTTGTTTGCTTAGCAGCAGTTTCAGCGGCTAAAGCAGCGGCAGCAGCCCGACTAGTAGCACTATCTAATTGTGCTTGTAAAGTTTCTAATTCAGCTTTGTTAGCGTCAACTTTATCTTGTAATTCTTTTTGAGCAGTTTCAGCAGCAGCTTTCTTGCTGTCAAGACTTGCTTTGTCAGCGACTAATTTGGCCTGATCAGCGACTAATTGATCTTTCTTATTAACTTGGTCCGCTTTTAAATCAGCTAATTTTTCTTTAGATTCAGTGACGGCAGCCATTGCTTCTTTGTTGGCACCGTTGATCTTGTTAACGGCCATTGACCGTGAAACTAAATCAGTGAAATTATCACTGCTTAAAACGAAATCGACGTAAACATTACCAGATACACTGTTAGTTGATTGTTTTTGTAATTCAATCAATTGTTCGCGTAAAACTGATTTACGGTTAGCTAATTCTTTCTTAGCAGTAACAATTTCGCCATCAATATTTGAAATTTTAGCTTGAGTATCATCAATGTTTGATTGCGTATCATTAATAGCTACGATCTTATTGGAAACATCGTTGCTTAATTTAGCAACTTGATTTTGTTGCTCGTTCAATTGTGCTAATAACTTGCTAGCACTACTTTTATTATCGGAAATCGCGCTCTTTGCGTCAGAAATTGTATCGGCAGAAACTTGGTGAACACCCGCAAATACAGGGCTTGCCATAATAACAACAGCGGCGCCAACGAATAATTGTTTTGTAAGTTTTTTCAAGATTTACACTCCCATGATTTATTACGAAACCTAGTATAACAATTCTTGATTACAGAAAGATTACAGCAACAACAAGAACCTGTGACCATTATTACAGTATTTTTATCATTTTGTGCAATAAGAAAAAGGTACCGCCAGCAAAGCTTGTAAGCGCTGGCTTTGTCGCGATTTTCTAATATCAATTAGAAATCACTAAGATTATTTCATAATTAGTTATAATCAGTCTATCATTGAATTAATGATTCAATAAAGCCTATCAAATCAACACTTGTGGCAAAACTAGTCAAGTTGATTCTCGAAATTTTGCTTTGTAACATTAACTAAATATTTGTGCAGCCATTTAAGGACGCAACAACTAAAAAACACGATTGCCAGTAATGGCAATCGTGCTTCATCATGAGAATTTTTAAATTAACGTGCTGGGTGAATATAAGTGTATGAGCCAACGCTACCTAAACTTTGTAAGTTAGGACCAGCTGGGTTAGAGAAACCATTTCCGCCTTGGCTAATTGTAATTGAACCACCAGTAACGGCTTCAACAACGCCAACGTGACCATAGCCAGGAGCAGCGATCCAACCGCCAACATTTTGACCACCAGCAAAAACAACGATTGCACCAACTTCTGGTGTGTTGTTAACGGTGTAGCCAGCAGCGGCAGCACTAGCGCCCCATTGGCCACCATTGCCCCAATGACCGCCAGCCCAGCCTGTACGTTGGTATGCATACCAAGTACATTCGCCATAAGCATATGGGTTACTACCTGAATGAGTATTAACCACTGGTGCTTTCACACTGTTATCAAGTGGTGTAGCAGCAGCTTGTTTAACTGGTGCAGCCACTGCAGTAGCTTGTGCTTGTGCTTTAGCCCCAGCTTCAGTTTGCGTATTTAATTTAACTTTTAAAGTACTTAAAACATCTTGGTTTTCGGAAATCTTAGTTTGTAATGTTTGGGCGGCAGCATCAGCATCAGCTTTAGCAGCATCCAAAGCAGTCTTTTCGCTAACTAATTTGTCCTTGTCAGCAACAAGTTGGTTTTGCTTAGTTGTTTGTTCATCTTTTAAGCTAGCTAATTCTTGCTTAGCATCCTGAACAGCTGACATTGCTTCTTCGTTAGCCTTGTTTAACCGGTTAACAGCAAATGAACGAGAAATGAGTTCTGTAAAATTGTCACCACTTAAAACGAAATCAAGGTAAATATTGCCTGATACACTATTAGTTGATTGCTTTTGTAATTCAACCAATTGTTCGCGTAAAACAGCCTTGCGATTAGTCAATTCAGCTGTGGTCGTTTTAATCTCGCCAGTTAATTCGCCTAATCGTTTTTGCGAGCTGGTAATATTATCTTGAACGTCAGCAATTTCTTGGTTCTTAGCCGTCACTTTATTTTGTAAAGACCAAACCTTACCCTGAATCTGATCTAATTCAGCAACCAATTTATCGCCAGCAGATTGTTGGCTAGAAATTGATGCCTTAGTATCGTTAAGTGAATCTGCAGAAACTGTTTTAGCTCCGGCAAATAATGGGCTAGCAATCACCAATGCAGCCATACTGACAAATAATCGTTTCGTTAGTTTTTTCAAATTTTACACTCCCATGACTTAATGCGTGATAAGTATAGCATGAACATCATTACAGCCAGATTACAGAACGACAAAGAAGAGATGACATTATTAGCAAATTGTTATCCTGCATAAATACCGCATTAAATCAAGGTTTATTTTAATCAATTTCAGTGAAAATAGGTTGTTTGCAATCTAATTGAGATATGTTCGCAATTATTTTGATGACAAAAACAATCGCTTACATTTTGTATTTTTTAAATTAAGTTCACTGATAATCAATCAGTCTAATCAGCATTAAAAAATTGTTCAATTTGATTTTAAATCTTGCAGTACTGCTCGAAGTAATTGCAGACCAATCGGAAAACTTTGAACCCAAGTGAAGGTGTTGAAACAAAACTGGTTTTGACTCCATTGCGGGCTTGCTGGTTGTGGAACGCGGCCGGCATCGATTTGAACCAATTGAAGACCAAATTGTTTCAAATACGAGCCTTTGTCTAACCGCTAAAGCGGCAAGACAAATTTGGCAGCTGACAACCACGCCCTCCATTCCGTCTGAAGTTTAGGTAGTGCACTTCAACTTTGTTAGTGTTCAAGGCAATTGTAGTGGGACAGCTTAACTTGATTTGAATTGTTATCATATTTGAATAGTGGTACCAAAAAAGTCTATTCGACATTTCTCTGGTCTACTTCCAGAAAAATTGTCAAACAGACTTATTTAGTTTACGCCAATCCGTTTTCTAAATAGTGGTGCTGAATTCAGTTAGTTTCCACAGGTGGTTGTTGGGCGATTGGCGTCCAACTTTACTAGTATTGCCTTGATATCAACTAAACCTAAAGTGGGCTAAATTAACTCAAAACGCAGTGGAGGCCGCCGGGTTGTCAGCCGCCAAATTATCCTTGGCGCTTTAGCGCTTAGGATAAGGGTTGTATTTGAGATTGTTGCGTTAGCAATAAGCTCAAATCAATCCCGGCCGCGTTCCACAACCCGCCGGCCGCAACGGAGTTGTCAGCTACCTTGTCTGAAACTAGTTTAGCTTCAAATCGATGACCACAGCGTTCCCCCACTACTTAAATCGCCCAGCGACCACCTGCCATAATTGGGGAAGACTTAAACATTATCGCGATTTCCACCAATTTCTGTATCAAAATAGTCAGGGAAAACACAAATAGCCATGATCACTCAAATAGAGTCACCATGGCTATTGCATACACAACGAGATTTAAAATCAGCGTTGCTTAATTATTTTCAAATGATTAGTTTGCTGGGTGGATATAAGTGTAGGCACCAACGTTGCTAAGAGTTTGATAGTTAGGACCACCAGGATTAGAGAAGCCCATTCCCCCTTGGCTAATGGTGATTGTGCCGTTACCGACAGATTCAACATAAGCAACGTGACCGTAAGTAGGATCAGCTGTCCAGCCACCAATGTTTTGACCACCAGCGAAGCTAACTAAGGCACCAGCTTGTGGTGTGTTATTAACAGTGTAACCGGCAGCGCGAGCGCTGTTACCCCAGTCGGCACCATTACCCCAGTAACTGCCAGCCCAGCCAGAACGTTCGTAAGCATACCAAGTACATTGGCCATAAGCGTAGGCGTTGCCGTTATGTGAGCTATTACCACCATTGCTAGAACTACTCCCGCTATTACCAGTTGAAGTGCCGGCATTGACGTTGTTCACGACATTGTTAGTTGTTGATTGGGTACTTGCACTACTACTTGAGCTAGCAGTTGAAGAACTTGCAGCAGATTTAGCAGCACTTGCTTGAGCTGCGGCAGCTTCAGCAGCAGCTTGTTTTTGAGCAGCTTCGTTAGCAGCTTTTTGTTGGGCTGTTAAAGCAGTGTTCAAGTTAACTTGTAAGGTTGCTAAAGTGGCTTGGTTATCTTCGATCTTCTTTTGTAAGTCTTGCGAAGCACTGTCAGCATCTTTCTGAGCAGCTGTTAAAGCAGCTTTTTCGCCAACTAATTTATCTTTGTCAGCAACTAATTGATCTTGCTTTGCTGATTGTTCGTCCTTCAAACCGGCCAATTTGTCCTTGGCTTGTTGAACGGCATCCATGGCATCCTTATTAGCTTTGTTTAATTTACCAACAGCTACTGACCGTGATAATAATTCAGTGAAGTTGTCGCTACTTAAAACAAAGTCAATATAAACGTTGCCAGAAACACTATTGGTTGATTCTTTTTGTAATTGAACTAATTGTTCCCGCAAAACAGTCTTCCGGTTGTTTAATTCAACTGTCGCTGTTTTGATTTCGCCAACTAATTCATCTAACCGAGCTTGCGAACTAGTAATGTCCTTTTGAACGTTAGCAATTTCTTGATTCTTGGCAGTTACTTTTTTCTGTAAAGCAACTACTTTATCTTGCATATCGTTTAATTGGCTAACTAATTTTTCGCCAGCACTTTGGTTTGATGAAATTGCTGATTTGGCATCTGATACTGTATCTGCATAAACGGAACCGGTCTGGGCCAAGGCAGGACCTGCTAAAAGCATTACCGTGGCGCTAAGAAATAAAGTCTTTTTGATTTTTTTCAAAATGTACACTCCCATGACTTAATACTAGAACTGAGTATAGCAGTAATTTTTTACAGTAAAGTTACAGCGAAAAAAACATGATGTGACAATTACTAATTTTTTGCTAGCAAAATTGTAATATATCATAAGGCTTGTCATATCAAGCTTTGCTATCACTTTTGCACAAACGAAGTGCCAGAAATGCTAATAAAAGGTTGGTAATATATTTCCTTCACATGTAATTTTTGACAAAAAGCGACAAATTTTCTCCTAAAAACGGACTTTTGATCATCATTTCCAAATTTTTCAGTAAAAAAAGTCAAACAAGTTACTACATCGAAACAAACTTGGCCTAGTAAAACCATTAAAAAAAGAAACCGTGTTTGCAAAAATCAGCTAATACTGACTTTCCAAAACACGGTTTCGCGATTATTTTACTTAATTCGTTTTAAGATTTAACAACTATTTTTCGATCCGCACCAAAGTATACTTCTTTTTACCTTTACGAATAATAATGAACTTACCTTCAAAAGCGCCGTCAGGATTAACTACAAAGTCAACATCTTGCTGACGGAAACCATTGACGTAAATGGCGCCATTATTAATGTCTTCCCGAGCTTGGCGCCGTGAAGGTTCAATCTTGGTTACATCAGTCAAGAATTGCACCAAATTCCAAGTATCGTGCGCAACTGTGACCCCAGGCATTCCGTGGAAACATTGCTCAACTTCTTTAGCCGACAAGCTTAACAAGTCCCCTGCGAAAAAGGCTTGAGAAATATGTTCCGCTTCAGCGCAAGCCTCTTCCCCATGAACAAAAGTAGTGACTTCTTCAGCCAAGCGCCGTTGTGCCAAACGTTTTTCTGGTTCTGTGGCCACAGCTTTAGCCAATTCATCAATTTCTTCGTGAGACAAGAACGTGAAGTACTTCAAGTATTTCACTACATCGCGGTCATCTTGGTTTAACCAGAACTGATAAAATTCGTAAGGCGTAGTCTTTTCAGGATCAAGCCAAACAGCGCCACCAGCAGTTTTACCAAACTTGGTACCATCAGCCTTTAACATCAAAGGAATGGTTAACCCATAAACTTTGGCTTCTTGACTTTCCAATTTGTGGATCAAATCAGTCCCGGCCGTAATATTACCCCATTGATCGGCGCCACCAATTTGTAATTGAACGTCATGTTCTTTGTACAGCGTCAAGAAATCAACCGATTGCAAGATTTGGTAAGTAAATTCAGTAAAAGAAATCCCAGTTGCTAAACGTGACGAAACAACTTCTTTATTGAGCATCACGTTAATTGGGAATTCCTTGCCGTAAATCCGCAAGAAATCTAATAAACTAATTTTTGATAACCAATCGTAGTTATTAACAATTGAGAAGTTATCTTTGCCAAACAAATGAATCATTTGTTTCGTAATGGCTGCTTCATTCTTCTTCACTTGATCCATTGTTTGCAGTACACGTTCAGTTTTACGACCAGAAGGATCGCCAATTGAACCGGTCCCACCACCAATCACAATGTAGGGATGATGCCCAGCGTTTTGGAATCGTTTCAGAATCATGAACGGAATTAAATGACCAATGTGCAGCGAATCCCCAGTTGGATCAACCCCACAATATAAAGAAACCACTTTTTCAGCAGTTAACTTTTCCAAGCCTTCTAAATCAGTCACCTGATTAACCGCGCCACGCCACTGTAAATCAGCTAAAATTTCATTACGTTCCATCTTTACCCACTCCATTTTCTCTTAATAATCTTGATTAACTAAATTAATGCGCTCTCGCCAATACGCCAATAAAAAAATCCCTGACCAACACAATGTTGATCAGGGACGATAATTTACCGCGGTACCACCCAGTTACTTGCCAAAACAAGCACTCTCGTTCGTAAAGAGAACGACCCTCGTACGTAAAGCACAATGTAATTCATGACCTTGCCGCAACCGATTTCCAGCAACCATCGGCTTCCTGAATGCAAAACAACACCACTACTGAGTTATGCGAGAACTATTGAATTTAATGCCAATGTTACTGGAGAAAATAGGGAAAGTCAAGACCAGAGTGTGAGGGGCGGTGGGTTTTTGGCGTAGGCTAATTTCAAATAATTGCTTGAGCTGCTTTAGCAGATCGAGTGATTATTTGAATTAGCCATAGCCATTTACCGCCTCGAACACGTTTAAGACCAGAGTGTGAGGGGCGACGTTCTTTTGGCGTAGCATAATTTCGATAATTTGATTGGGCACTGCAAGTGACCGAGCAAATCATCAAATTAGGCATAGCCATTTGTCGCCCCGAACACGTTTTTTGTCACACTCTGAAATTTGGCGGCTGACAACCATGCCCTCCATTCCGTCTGGAGCAAGGTTGCTTAACGCTCAATTGTTGGTGCTAGTTGGACACTAGCAAGACAAGTCAACTGAATTATAATTCCTGCAGTTAAAAACTCGATCACAACTATGCCACATTAAGAATAACTAGATATATGTCAACTATTTCTGCGAATCTTTCTTTGTGGCATTAGTTGCGTTCTCACTGACTACTTCTGGCTTTTTCTTGAAGCGTTGCAGTAAATCAATTTTCTTAGACTTTCCGTGGGCCAAATTAACGAGGTCGTGCCAGAAGCGAATGATTGATAACACGGTTAGAAAACCAAATCCGATGGCTGGTTCCAGACCGTACAAAACGGCGTTGACAACGGTAAAACTCAAAAGAATCGTAATTCCCGGTAAAGCTAAATCTTTGGTGATCAGCAGGACTGCTAGGGCAATCAGCAAACAAATCAGGCCCCATTTTAAATCATAAGAAACTAACAGCAAAGCTGAGACGGCAACACCTTTACCACCCTGAAATTTAAGCCAAACTGGGAAGTTATGCCCCAACGTGACGCCAATACCGGCGTACATGATGGCGAGTCGACCTAAATCAGGAAACAGCCAAACAGCTATTAGAATTGCGACCAGCGTTTTCAGTAAGTCGCCACACAACACTAAGATTCCGAATTTCTTACCTAAAACGGCGCCAATATTAGCGGTACCGGGATTACCTGAGCCTAATTCGCGCGGACTTTTTCCCGTGCGCCAGTAGCTCACCGCATAAGCCGTAATAAAATTGCCGAAACCATAGCCAATTAACAACGCATAAATTCGTGGTAATATCATTTTCCAACCCCACTTGTTGATTGTTTTGACTTGATTATATCATGTTTAACTTACTGACGAGTGGCCAACTGTTTCGCCAGTCGTTGCCGTAAATAATAACGCCTTGCTCGTAAAGTCCGCGGACTAAGCTGATATTTGGTTGCCAGAGCACTCAAAGGTCGACCTAAAATAAAGTGTTCACGAATAATTAATTGATCAACTGCCGAACTTTGTTGCGTCATTTGCTGCAGTAGCATCAGCACCACTGAATGTTCGCTAAAGTCAGGCAACTTCCCGGGCAATTTTGTAGGCAAGTCGGCCATTTGGCGCCGTTGTTGATAACGCAATAAATCAGTCATTCGCCAACAAATCTGCTGGAAAACATAGGGTAAAAATTGGGCCTCCTGCGCTGGATCACCAGGGTATTGTTGATAAGCCTGGGCATAAACCAAATACGCTTCCTGCAAAAAATCATCGTAATCCTGATGATGGCGCCAAACACCGGCCCGTTTAATCGCACCATGGATCAAACCTTGCTGATCCAAAGCGGCAGTAAGTCCTGCCGTGATCGTCCGTTTATTAGCGGTAGTTGCGGCAATCTGTTCAATTTTCATGTGGAAAACTCCCTTAAGATTTTCCACAAGCGCTTGCGGTAACTACAAGCTAACAAGTTGATTCAAGGTATGCATCTCGGAGCACCATTCCTGATTTAGATAACAAACAGTCCCTATAATTAACTTCAGTGTCTAGCACTTAAAGCTAATTATAGGGACTGTTCCGAACATAAATTAATTTAATTTATGTTGCCGTTGCATCGATTTCTGAAAAAAATCAATACTATTATCAAAAACTGCCATTGATTCAGTTAACTCAGGGTGTGTACAAACTTGTGCCACAATAACACGCTCAATGGCTTGCCGAAAGCGGATGATTTCTGCCTCAGTCACAGATGCTTGCAGGTATGCATACTGAGTGTCAGCACGCTGTAAAATACTCGGATTTGAACGTTTGATCGTCAGTTTCAAATTGAGTTGCTCACCAATACAATGCAGTGCAAAAATCGAACGACTGCTCATTTTAGTGACATCAACTAAACGCTGACTGAAATTAGATTGCACCGGTAAACGTAAAGCAAATTGCTGGCAGAAAACAAAATAGCGTTCTGAACCATCAATCACCGGAATAATTTCAGCAATATGGTGCAGCGCAACCCAATCGGCACATTTTGAACTTGAGACACCTGATAAATGCATCATGACAGAGTTGCCAAAACAAGAAGATAACTCACGATTATTTGGAACTTCTAAGAAATCACGTAATTGTCGATCAAAGAACACATCAATAATATGAGAATTAATCCGCAGTTGCATTAATTCACGTGTGCTTTTTGTCGAGAAAAACACTTCATTTGGTGCAATAACAAGCGCCTTTATTCCTTCAGGATTATCGACCTCGTAGTTGATCAATGCATAAAAGTCCTTGATCACTTCAGACTTCCTATGAATAGGAATTTTGGTCCGTAACCAAGGCGCTAAAAGATCTCCCTTGCTAAGACACCACTGAACCTCCCATAGATTATATAAATCGCGAGTATTTATTACATCTTTATTCAATTGATACCTCCTAAAAATTATTTCAGGAGAAGGGTATAAATTAAATCTCTTTCTTTTAATCCACATACAGAAAATTAACACTTAACTGTACGACCTTAATTCTTATTTATCTGGAGCATATTTCTCCTGATGCCCATATCGTATCAGGTATGGAATTGTTAAGCAACGATCAATGTTAACATTTTTTAGATTATCTGTAACATCAGTGGCTAAACCAGAACGTCAATCTTATTCAGCAAGTCTTACTCTCGCTGGAAAAACAAAAAAGACCCCATCCAAAGATGAGATCTCATTATTCTGCAAATATTATTTTCTAGTAAACACCAGGAACGCTCATTGCGAATGAAGGTGCAAACCATTGAGTTGAGCCAATTGTAACATTCTGGCCAGGCGTTGGTGCGTGTAAGTAGCTACCGCCACCAAGTGAGATAGCAACGTGATACGTATTACCACGGTCACCGAAGAATAATAAGTCACCAGGTTGTGCTGATGCAACGGACTTAACAGTACCGCTGTATTCTTGTTGGTAAGTAACCCGTGGTAAATTAATACCAAAATGACCGTAAACGTACTGAACTAAACCAGAGCAGTCGAAACCGGCTGGTGTAGTACCACCCCAAACATATGGGACACCAATAAAGTTCTTGGCATAATTAACAATTTCTGCACGTGATGCCTTAGCAGCTGAGTTGTTATTTGTGCTTGGTGTTGTTGGTGCTGGTGTAACAGGTTTTGTGACTGTTTGTGTTTGGTTACTGTTGTTATTAGTTGTGGTGTTATTGTTTTGATTTGTGTTAGTTGTTTGATTATTGTTTGTGTTTACTGTCGTGTTGCTATTAGCATTATTAGTAGCAGCAGTATCAGCATTAGTTGTCGTATCAGTAGCTGGTTGTTCAGTTGTTGTGCTTTCAGCAGGTGCAGCTGGTGCAGGTGTCGTAACTGCTGGTGTTTCCGTAGCTGGTGCTGTAGCAGTTGTATCTTGCGTATTCTCAGTTGTTTGAGCTGTTTCTGTTGAAGCAGCTGGTTGTTGTGCTTGGGCAGATTGGTCGCCATTAGCAACGAAACTACCACATACCCAACCGCCATTTTGTAATTGATACCAAGTTACGCCGTTAGCTTGTTGAGTGGCAACATATTGAGCTGTTTGACCAGTAGCCAAATAACCTTTGACATTAGAGAAGCCAACACTTTGCCAAACTGTAGTTGCACCTGATTGATAAGTTGCTGTTAAAGTACCAATTGGTGTCGTTGGTGTTGTTGCTACTGGAGCAGTTGCTGTTGTGTTAGCAGCATTATTAGTTGTTGCTGCATTTGTATTAGTAGTTGTTGTGCTTTCAGCAGCAAGGTACATTTCTGGTACCCAACCACCGTCAGTTGTTTGTAACCAAGTTTGGCTATAAACTTTCTTGCTCGCAACAAATTCAACGGATTGATTAGGTAATAAATACCGTTTAACCTTTTGTCCAGCTTCTGGACTGGTCCAAACAGTAGTCGCCCCCTCGGCGTAACCTACTTTCCGAGTTGCTGCTTGAGTTTCGTCGGTCTTTTGGGTTGCCAAGGCAGCCGTTGCCAGAACACCCATACCGATCATAAGTGAAGCCATTGTTTTATTCTGCGTCATAATGTAGTATTCCCCTTTTTTCCAAAACCGAGTATAGACTAAAGCTCATTCTTGAATACCCCCTATCATAACGCTTTAATGTTACAGAAGTGTAACACACGCACCAAATTAAGATGACAACGCTGTCACCTGGTCTAGACAACTGCCAATTTAGCTTGATATATCAATGGTTTACCGCCTTAAGAAAAAATAAATTATTTTTCATCAACATCAGTTTTTACTGAGAAAATTGGGGTCACAATTCGTTCAACGTAATTAGCCGCCAATGGTTCATGGTAAAGCTCTTCATCCCCTTGCTTGAACAGTTGACTGGCAGAAATTGCCGCCATTTGTTCACGGACAACTGCCGGCTCAAGTTCCTGATTAACGTTATTGACAGTCAATGTCCGTTTCTTCTGTTGTGATGTTTGATATTGTAGTTGTAATTGTTTCATCTTTATTCACCTTCCTCTTGATCATCAAAGCTCACCAATTGCTTGACAGTTACTTCAGCATCGCCTAACTGATCGGCCACACCTAATTTAGCCAGGGCCGTGCCCAAGGTCTTTAGTTGCGCTGCCGATGGTGCTGCAACGATTTTGTTAAAACGACGGAACATGACGCCGTCTTCATAATGTTCACCTTTCATTTCTAAAGCGATCGTGGTCGCTTGCCAACTTGTTGCCATCTTCAAAACCTCCATTGAATTTTATTTTGTTAAGCTGATTCGCCGGCGTGAATTGCTTACACTATAGATAACGTTTGAGAATGAAAAAACGGCAAGAAAAAATCCGACTATTTATTTAGTCGGACTTACTGATTCATGTTATTTGATTGGATTGCGTGTTTAACGATTGATCCGCCGTTCAAAAGATGCCTGCCCACGACGATTGAGCCAGTATAACGTGGCAATGATGACACCAGTGAGCAGCAAATTAGCAGCAAACAGGAAGACTAGTGCCATTAGAAAATGCTTGTCGAACACACCTTGATATTTAGCGTGATACTGTTGATAATTTTGAAAACCGGCAATGATTGTGGCGAGAATACTTAAACCAACAGCGGCCAAGCTCCACCACAGTTTGGCTTGGTGAGTCGAATGGATAATTTCTAAACCCAGCGTCAACTGCCGCACAATAATATATAGCACACTGCCACCAATCATCACTAACTCAGTCACATAACTACTCATTGGTAACTTCAAGAAATAATACTTACTGAATAGCGATACCAACGCAAACGTCATAACTAACAGATACGTTTCATTTAGAATGCGGCGGCTAGCACTCACAATCCGTTCATCCTTAATCTTCATAACTATTCCCCCCAGAATAAATCGTTCAATGTTTTATCTAGTGCTTGGCAAATCGCAATACAGAGTTTTAAAGTAGGATTATAGCGACCCGCTTCAATTAGACCAATTGTCTGACGAGTGACGCCAACCTGCTCAGCCAATTCTGCTTGGCTTAAATCAGCGGCAACTCTGGCTAACTTTAAGCGTTTATTTTTCAATTAATATCTAACCTCCTTGTCAAAAAGCATAACGTGTTTAGCTAGTGGTGTAAACTATATATGTCATATTGACATGTATATTGTTCTACTTAATTTTTGAAAAAAAGACGCAGTGCCAGATTATACGATCAACATTAGTCATTAGTGTGCCGATCTCATTACTAATTTTCCTTGATAGATCAACAATGCTAGTTATCCTTGCTAGCTATTTTCACACCATTTAACTATTTTAGAGAGGAATTCGATCATGTCAGAATTTTCATTAGCCAATAATTTAAAAAACGCGCGCCAACTGCAACATTTAACCCAGCAGCAAGTTGCTGATACTTTATATGTTTCACGGCAAACTGTCTCCACTTGGGAAACGGGGCGGAATTTACCTGACCCTTTGATGATGCGAAGTTTGGCCCAACTTTATCAAGTTTCAACTGACTCATTATTAGATTTAGTTAGCGAAAAGCCCGGCAAAGTCGTTGGCCGCAAATCAGCGTTCCTTTTGGGGCCAGTCTTGGCAATGCTGATTATTGGTCGGCTAACTGTGGCCACCTCGGCCATGATGTTAATCTGTTCAGATTTATTGATTGTCATCTTACTGGGACTATTGTGGCAGCATCAACGTCAACCACAACTATCTAGCTGGCTGCTAAAACTTGATAGTTGCGTCAGTCTGTTAATGATTCTTCTGGCAACGTCGAATATTCTAAAAATACCTTTTAGCTTGCAGGTTATTTATTTGCTCAGCGGTCTTGGTATCGCTGCGACAGTCGGCTACCACTACTGGCAAAAATTAATTGCTTCCTAACAGACTTAGATGGAGGAATCGTTTTGAAACGAAAAACATTTTGGTGGCTCAATGGTCTTGGCGCCTTAATTTTGTTAATTTTAGCAGTTGTTGTCTTAATTCGCCGCACTGATGGCTCAGGTTACCCTGAAACCATCGTTACGCAAAGTATCGCGCTGGCAATTATTGCTGTGATTGCATTGGTAGTGATTGCCGTCGAATTAATTGTTACTTATATTCATAAGAAGCACCGCCAATAAAAGTTATTAAACGCTAATTTTGCTATCACATCTACTCAAAAAAACTCGTTAACACTGCCGATTTTAATCAGTGTCAACGAGTTTTTTATTATTAGCGAAAATTTATTCTGCAGCAGTTTCATTAATTACCTGCAAAATCTCATGTCGCAATTGCATTGCTGCGGGTTCAATCAAGGGGCTGGCCAATTCATCTGCAGTCATTCCTTGGCAGGGATTGTCATAGATTTTAACAATTTTATGTGCTTGCTTGCTCATCACAGCAATCCGAGAACCACAGCGCAGAGCCTCAGTTAGGTCGTGCGTGATCAACAACATGCTAACTTGTTCGCGCCGCCAAATATCTAGAATTAGTTGCTGCATTTTCTGGCGAGTAAAAGCGTCCAGAGCACCAAAAGGTTCATCTAACAATAACAATGGCGGTTGTGGTGCTAGTGCGCGGGCAATGGCTACACGCTGGCGCATACCACCAGATAGTGCAAAAATTGGTCGCTGCGCTTGAGCCTGTAAATCGATCAATTGCAACAGTTGCTGCACGCGTTGGTCAATTTTTGCAACTGGTTGACTAGCTGCCCGCAAACCAAAGGCAACATTTTGAGCCACATTTAGCCATGGATAAAGGGAAGCATTCTGAAAAACTACACCACGGTCACTCCCCGGTGCGGTAATTTCACGGGTGGCCATTTGTAATTCACCTGTATGCGGAATAAAACCGGCAATCGCCTTTAAAATAGTACTTTTGCCACAACCAGATGGCCCAACTAGCGCTAAAATTTCTTGTTGCTCAATCGTAAAATCCGTCGCTGCTACAATCGGATCAGCTGTAGTGGCATAACGTAAACTAAGTTGAGTCGCAGTGACTAAAGCTGACATTAGGACAAGCCACCTTTCCAAATAAACTGATCAAATTGCTTTAAAGTTGGTGCCTGACTGATTGTTTGTTGTCGCGCCATAAAAACACCCGTTTGCTGCATTTCTTTAACGAACTGGCCAACTGTGACTTGAGTACCCAAATATTTTGGCGAAAACTCGGCCGATAAGCCCGGCCAACTTGTTCCGTTCATTTGCAACTTAGCTTCAGCCACACTAATGCCTGTTTGCTTAGCCGCAGCGCGCACGGTTTTCGCATAATCAGTTTGACGCAGTTGATGGGCACGATTGAGAACTTCAATAAATCGCTGAGTAAGTTGTGGTTGTTGTTGGGCAAATTCCTGCCGAACCAAGGTAATGTTCCCCGTGGAATTACCAGTTTTTGCTAAGGCGGCACTGTCTACTAAAACGTCAGACTCAGGTAATAGCTGCGATAAAGTTGGCTGCCAAGTATACGCTGCATCAATATTGCCACGTTGCCAAGCTGCGACGATATTCTGGGTATCTAAATCAAGCAAGGTGACCTGATCACGAATTCCAGCTTGTTCTAGGGCAACCATTAAACTGTAATGTGCCGTCGAAGCAAAGGGCGTGGCAATTTTCTTACCAATTAAATCATGAATCGACTTAATACCACAATTTTTACGCACAACTAGGGCCTCATTAGCGCCACAAATTTCGTTGATCCAACAAAGTTGCACCGGTATGCCAGCCGCCAAGGCGACCACACCATTAGTATCACCCATCGTCGCAAAATCAACCCCGCCAGCCAGCAATGCCTTATTAGCATCAACGCCAGAATCAAAGGTAATGAATTTAACTCTTTGTTTAGGAAAGGCCGCCTGAAAATAACCTAATTGCCGCGCCACGGCGACGTCATTAGGTGTATTTAAAACACCGATGCGGATTTCATTAGGTACTTCTGTCGTGGCCTTTGACTGACAGCCGCCTAAAAAAATGCCCACAATGAGTAATCCTAATAACTGGATAAAGCGTCTCAGTTTTCTCATCATTGATGTCCCTTCCAGAAAACAACCGCATTTTCTAGACGACGCAAACCCCAATCCAGCAACAGACCTAAGCCACCTAAAATTAGGATACCTAAGAACATCACACTACTTTTTAAATATTTGGAAGCGTCAATGACCATCCAGCCGATTCCCGACGTTGACGCCACCATTTCGGCGGCAACCAATGTTGAGAAAGAAACACCTACTGCCGTGCGAATACCTGTGAACAAACTTGGTAAGGACCCAGGAAAAATCACCCAGCGAAAGATTTGACTTTTCGAAGCGCCAAGAGACTGGGCACTGAGTTGATAATCCTGGTTTAGATTATGAACCCCTTCAACCCCAGCCAAATAAATCGGAGCGAAAGCGGCTAAATACAGCAAAATGATTTTCGAAGATTCGCCAATTCCAAACCAGAGAATTAATAACGTATAGTAAGCCAATGGCGGAATCGGTCGATAAAATTGAATCAGCGAATCAACCAGACCATTAACTGTCGCTGACATTCCTGAGGCCAATCCCAAAGGTACTGCCGTCACAATTGCCAAAATGATGGCACTAAATAAACGCAATAAAGTAATCCCTAAGTGCTGCCAAAAAGGAATCCCATTATACCCTTGACGCAAAATACCAACGAAGGTCCGCCAAACTTCTTCAGGTGCGGGAAACAAAATTGCTGAGACTAAGTGCAATCGTGTGACCAGTTCCCAAACAATCAGTAAAATCAGCCAAACTAAGATTGTTAATCGTCGTTTTTTAGCCACCACTTAGCCCCTCCTTTTTTGACTTTAATTGTTATAGTAAATCAAAACGATAATTGGTGACAATTGGTTGCCGTTCAGTGACTTGATCTTGGAAATATTCGTATTCACATAAACCTAAGAATGAACCGACAATATTATAAACATTGTGATAGCCCAGATTGCCTAATGCGCGCACCATGTTATAGCTACGTTGGCTGGACAGGCAGTGAATATAAACCGGCTGGTCAGTAGGAATTTCATCTAAACGCTGGCGGAATTCACTTAGCGGAATATTGACGGCATTAATGATATGGCCTGCCGCATATTCATCTGGTTCACGAGCGTCAATAATGAAAGCCTTCTTCTCAACCAACTTACGAACTTCTGTCAACGGTACTTGTTCATACTCACCATTTAAAATGTTTTCAGCAACTAAAGCAGCCATATTAACCGCGTTTTTAGCGGTGCTAAACCAAGGTGAGTAACAAACTTCTAGATGCGTTAAATCAGAGATTTTACCATGCATCGTGATCATCGTGGCCACAATATCAATTTGCTTGTCGACATCGGACTTTCCTAACGCCTGAGCCCCTAACACTTCACCACTCGGATAAGCAAAGACTA
The DNA here is from genome assembly GCF_003946645.1 of Lapidilactobacillus wuchangensis. Taxonomy (GTDB): domain Bacteria; phylum Bacillota; class Bacilli; order Lactobacillales; family Lactobacillaceae; genus Lapidilactobacillus; species Lapidilactobacillus wuchangensis. Next base: position 53,456 of record NZ_RHOU01000010.1, on the reverse strand, counting down.
GTTTCAAATAAAGTGGTGTTGCATCAGGCATTAAACCAACGCGACTCTTAGGAATTACCATTGCTGAGCGGAAATCAATCCCCTCTTTTTGACATTGGTGTTCAGTTAAACCCGTTGAAGCCACATTTAAATCGAAAATATGAATCGCGGCTGAACCAATCACGCCTTGATTTTGAATCGGTCGACCATACATATGATCAACGGCATCTCGTGCTTCCATCTGCGCTGGGAAAGCCAAAGCCAAGCGTGTTTTCTTGCGCGTTAACATATGGGTTATTTCAATGGCATCGCCCACCGCATAAATATTAGGAATTGACGTCTGATAATGTTGATCAACAGCGATGCCACCAGTTAAACCGAGCTTACAGCCAATTTTAGTTGCTAATTCTGTCTCCGGAGCCACACCAATAGCGACAATCACCGCCTGAGCAGGCACTTCACGACCAGATCCTAGAATCGCTTTATCAGCAGTAATTTCTGCCAAACCTTCTTTAACAATCACATCAACGCCGTGATCATAAAGTTCTTTATGAACTAATTGGGCAAAATCCTCATCAATCGTCCCCATAACATGATCAGCGGCCTCGATCAATGAAATATGACGTCCGGTATGAGCTAAGTTCTCACACATTTCAAGGCCAATAAAACCACCACCAACAATTGCCACATCAGTCGCATGATTGACTTCAAGAAACGTATGAATTTTCTTAATATCAACCACATTGCGCACAGTGAAAACATTGTCGCGATTAATTCCCTTGATGCAGGCAGGAGCTACCGGCTTCGCACCTGGTGACAATACCAGTTCGTCATAATTAACTTGTTTCATTTCACCAGTTTGTGTTTGCTTAACAGACACAATCTTAGCCGCTGGATCAACAGCGACTACTTCTGAGTTGACCTGGGCATCAATGTTGTATTGCTTCTCAAATTGTTCTGGTGACATCATCACCAAATCATCTGCGTCGTCAATTAACCCACCTAAATAATAGGGTAAAGAACAGTTAGAAAAGGACACATGTGGTCCGCGCTCAAACATGGTAATCTTCGCAGTTTCATCTAACCGCCGTGCCCGTGCTGCTGCAGAAGCACCTCCAGCAACACCACCAACAATAACAATCTTCTTAGACATAAAATTAACCTCCTAGTTCAGAGTGTGAGGGGCTGCGGGTAGCTGGCGTAGGATAACTTCGAATATTTTGATGAGCGGTGCTAACCGATCATCGAAATATTTAAGTTATCCATAGCAAGCTGCAGACCCGAACACGTTTCAATAGAGTGTGAGGAGTAGCGGTAGTTGGCGTAGCGTAACTTCAAATATTTTGATGAGCGGTGCCAACCGATCATTGAAATATTTAAGTTAGGCATAGACAACTGCTGCTCCGAACACGTTTCAGTAAAAACTCATCATGATTTAACTCTTTCCATAACATGTACTAATAACTTTAAAAATATTAGTTAAGGTGATCAAACAGAATTGTGTCTGACTGCATTTCGGGCTGCTTGTCGTGGAACGCTGCCGTTACTATGCTAGGAAACGGTTTAGATTAAGCTAGTTCACATTTTTGAAAACAATCACGATTTTTCCGTCAATTTCAATCGCGCTCTAAGCATAAAGAACTTTAGAAAGTCGATTACCAATAATTCCGCCAAGAACTAAAACAATTAAGAAAATCCAACCTGACAGTGAGAATTCGGCAATTGGGCTATATAATGCACCAACATTGCAGCCATTCGCTAGTCGCGTGCCAAAGCCCATCGTAAAGCCACCCAGTGCATACAAGGCAGTACTTTTTACTGTCAAACTTGGCACTGCATGCATCGTTTCTTTAAACAAACCAGAAGTTAAAATAAAAATGGCTGCACCTAAGAAAATACCGAAATCTTGAACAGTCATTGGATTGCTTAGCCAGCTGCCAGTGAAGACCGCCGCTTCTTGATGCGTAAACGCCGCTAAGCTAGCACCCGAGACGCCAAAAGTATGCAATACTTTACCAAACCAGAAACCATAAGGCGTTGATGCGCCCCAACCGGATTTAGTAATTGCCATCATTAAGACAAACATCATTGTCAAGCCAATTGCGCCTTGCTTTAACGTCCATGGTCGTACGAAAAGTGCATCATACGTATCGCCACTGTGTAATTCGAATTTTGCCACATCAGTTTGCTTAGGCATGTCTTGAGCGCGTTCCGAAAGTACGCCAGTGTATGTGCCACTGTTATGACGTTTTTTCTCATAACGGAAAGCCAAGTATGTGACCAAGGCACAGAAAATACCAGTCACGATCACCGCTCCCAAGTAACCGTTTAAAATACCGCCTTTAAACCAATCTGGAATAAACACACCCTGCGCAAATTTTGCACCAGTAGCTGATGTAAACCAAGATTTTGTAACCCAAGATTGCGTCGCTTGCAATGGAAAGCCCATAAATACTCCAATTGTGAAGAAAATCAACGTAATGCCGGCTCGTGGCAAATCAGTGGCCAAGTCTGTCATAACCCCAGAGGCACAACAAGATGAAAAAGCCATGCCAAAACCGAATAATAACCCGCCTAAAATCAAACCCAAATTAATTGGATTGATCCATAATCCATACTTGGCAATATCTGGTTCCAATACTAAGAAACCGGCTACGGCCACCGAAGTAATAAAAAACATAAACATTAAAGTTCGCATTAATTTAGTCGAGCCAGTGTTGTAAGCCCGATTAACACTACCGGCAAAACCAGTATATGATCTTGATAAAATGTAACCCAAAGCTAATCCAAAAATTAAACGAATATAATGCATGTTACTTGGTAAAATAAATGGTGCGACAATTAAGAGAACTGCTAATAATGCAAAACCCAAAACGCGATCAAGATGTTTCATCTCGCCATCCCTTTCTCCCTAAAACAATAGTTAATCAAAAATAAGACCAATGAGTTGTTCAGCTGAAGATATCTCGGTTTTAGCTTAGCATAAATAATATTAATGTTTTCTCGACAGCATGTGAATTAAGACTAAAATTAATTGTGAATAATTTTCAAATAAACGGCATAATTGTCAAATTAGTCAACATCGCAGCATAAGTATCATTGTTGTATCCCGATATTTTGATTAATTTTCAAATATTTTATTTCACAATAAATTCGTGATATTATTTTACTATATGCATACATAAATGATTTTTATAATGAGGTGTTAGACTGATGTTTCAAGATTTAACTGTCTTTCAAAAAGTATACGAAACCCGTTCAATCACTAAGGCGGCCAAGGATCTTTACGTGACCCAGCCTAATGTTTCGATTCAAATCAAAAAGCTTGAAGAAAGCCTTGGCGTGCAACTATTTATTCGTAATGGTAATAAGGGGCTCGTCCCTACTGATAATGCCAATCGTTTCTATCGTGACTCACAAATTATCTTACAAAATTGGGAGAACTCACTGAACCACCTCGTACGTAGCCACCACAGCAAGCGGATTCGCTGTGTCATTGGTGTTTCACCGACAACTTCTTTATTTGTGCTACCGAAACTAATGGAGAATCTTCAAAGCTATTTTGATGAGTTTGATTTTGAGATAATTACTGCCGACTCTGAAGATATCTTAGAAGAAATTATGAAGCACGAAATCGCCTTTGGTATTCTAGAAAAACCATTTGCGGCGCAACAAGTTGAACAGATGGCTTTTGCCTCTGACGAATTAGTCCTTGCTGGCGATCTTGAAAGTCAAGAGTGGCTGATTGCTGGTGCCGGTTCAACCCAACGCGAATATACTGAACGTTATTTTAATGAGCACCATCTACGTCCAACCCATTTACTCAAGGTTAACGACGACAATTTAATTGCGAAATTAGTTAATCTCCGAATTGGCAAGGCAATTGTTTCCAAACGCTCAATTGTGGACACACTGCTGCCTTATCAACAATTATCCCCAGATTTTCGCCGAGAATTTTATCTGCTTAATCCTAAGATTGCCACTTCAACCGAAGTTCAGAAACTAATTAATCGAATCAAAACGCTACTCCCACAATTTCATTATTAAACTAATCGTTGGCCTTCAGCGCACTGATCATGTCAACTTTCCGTAAATGTCGATGCGTGACCAACATGACGATCAGCGTAAAGACCACGGTCATCCCCATTGCCGTTAAATAACCGGTCAAACTAATCGCCAATGGGAAAATCACTTGTTCAGTTTCCGCCTGACGCAAAATAAAGCGCGTCAGTAAATTACCAAAACCCAGACCGATCACAATACCCATGATTGTTAACAGCACATTCTCCCGCGCGACGTACAAGGTCACTTCCCGGTCAAAAAAGCCGAGGACCTTAATCGTTGACAGCTCACGAATGCGCTCTGAAACATTAATATTGGTCAAATTATATAAAACAATAAAGGTCAACAATCCCGACAACACAATAAAAATTACCACAATCAATTGCAACATTTGCGTTTGTTGATCCACGGCCCGCTTTTGCGTGGACAAGAAATTGGTGTTAACGACTTGCTTAGTGGCCAGTACTTTTTTGGCCAGCGCATTTTCTTGATTAACTGTGAGTTGCTGGGTCTTCACTAGCCAAGTCTTTGCAACTGGCGGTGTCTTGAACTGTTGTTGATAATAATGATTCGTCAAATAAATAAAGTGCCCAGCATAATTGGTGGTAATGCCAGTGACCTTCACAGTAACTGGCTGTTGGTTATCAGTCGTTAATTTCAAAGTGGACCCTGCTTGAACGCCTAACAATTCAGCGGCTTTCTCGCTCAGAACGGCGCCATGATCATTTAGCGGCGTCGACAAATGAATGAACGGTGCCAAAGCCTGCTGATTTTTCACTGCGTACAGCGTCACTTCGTTCACTCGCTTAGTTTGATGTGCTAGTTTGACCATTTCGGCCGTAACTGGCACACGCTGTTTCACTTTGGTATCAGCCGCAAGAATTTGCGCCACTTGACTTGTTTGAGCAGCATCTTTAAAAGTGAAGGCAGCCTGATAAGTCAGCACTTGACTGAACTGGCTTTGACCAGAGTGGTCAATCGAATCACGAATACCAAAACCGGTCAGAATCAAGCCAGTACCACCAGCAATTCCTAAAATGCCCATCCACATCCGCGCTTTATAGCGGAACAAATTTCGATAACTGACTTTTTGATTAAAGCTGAGCCGACGCCACAAGGGTGTTATACGCTCTAACAGAATTTTCTTGCCAGCTTTCGGCGCTCGTGGCAATAGCAGTGTTGCTGGAACGGCGCGTAATTCGCGCTGAATGCTAAATAAAACCGCTCCTAAAGTTGAGAACAAAGCTAAGCCAGCCGCAATTGCGAAGGTCGGCCAATCCCAAACCAAATTCGTTGCAGGAATGCTGAATTGATTCTGCATCATTTTGAAAACAATCCGCGGTAACGTCTGACTGCCAAGCACACCACCTAAAACCGTGCCTAATAAAGCGGCAATAATCGCATACCACCAATAACTTTGGCTGATTTCTCCTTTGGTATAGCCCAGCGCCTTCAACGCCCCAATTTGGTTGCGATCCTCTTCGACCATGCGCGTCATCGTTGTGAAAGTCACCAAAATTGCAATCAAGAAGAAGAACATTGGAAAGACATTAGCAATCGCCATAATGCGTTCCGCCAGTTCACCGTACGTACTAAAGCCGCTATCATCATGACGCGTCGTCTGATAATAAGTCGTTTTGGCTTGTTGCTTAACTTGCTTGGTCGCCTGTGCTAATTGTTGCGCTTGTTGGTCAAGCGTAGCTAATTGGCTGGCTGCTTGAGCTGCTGGTAATTGTTGCAATTGGGCTTTTGCTGCTGCCAATTGCGCTTGTTGTAAGGCAATTTTGGCGAGACCAGACGCTGCTAAATCTGTTGTTCGTTGCGTCTGTAATTTTTTAAATAGCGGGGCTAATTGATTTAACCGCTGCTTAACCTTAGTTTGATAATTAGATTGGAAAGGATTTAAGCTAGCTAATTTGGGAAAACGCAAGTAGACTCGCGTGGCAACTTTGCTCGTGAAATTGGCCGTGGTCACATAGGCAAAATGATTAATTGTGCCATCGCCAATCGTGGTCGTTCCCCGCGAAGTTTTATTTAAATACAGTGGTGACGCCACAAAGCCAACAATTTTGAAAGTTGTCCGCGCCAGGCCAGTCGTTTTTTGCAGTTGATACGTTTGTCCTAGGCGATAACCAGCTCGCTTAGCTTCGGCGTCAAGAACCACTTCTTGAGCAGTTTTCGGTAAGCGTCCTTGGGTCACTTGCAACTGATTTAATGTCTTAGGCAACGAAAGTAAGGCCACCGTTTGATTATTTTTAGTCGTTAGAGCCGTTAGATTCTGGCCAGCTTCGACTTGTAATTGTGGCTGATCTTGTAATTTTTTCACGTCGGTGGTACTGAAGCCAGTTGTGCTGATCAGTTGGACATCACTTGCTTGTTGGCGCTGCAAGTAGACTTCGGCGTGTTGATATAAATCGGGGCCACTGGATTTGATGCCCACAAATAATAAAACGCCTAATAAAATAATTAAGACGATTGCCAAAAAACGGCCTAAATTATTCTGAATTTGGCGTTGCAATCGTTTGAATTGTAATTTCTGTTTCATGGCCATCACCATTCAATCTCAGCAATTGGCGTCGGCTGTTCGTTACGGACAATCTTGCGAACTTTAGCATCATTAATATAAATCACTTGATCGGCCATTGGCGCTAACGCCGCGTTGTGCGTAATGATCACGACAGTCTGACCTTGCTGATGACTGGCATCTTGGAGCAACTGTAAAACCTGTTTGCCCGTTTGATAATCTAAAGCGCCGGTTGGTTCATCAGCCAATAATAACTTGGGATTTTTCGCTAAAGCTCGGGCAATAGCCACACGCTGCTGTTCGCCACCAGATAATTGAGCCGGGAAATTATCTAAGCGATCCTGTAGCCCCACTTGCCGAAGAATCTGTTCAGGATCCAGGGCGTTTGGCGCCACCGCCGTCGCTAATTCGACATTTTCTAAAGCGGTCAGATTAGGAATCAAATTGTAGAATTGAAACACAAAGCCCACATCAGTACGTCGATATGCCGTTAATTGTCGCTCATTAAATTGGGCAATGTCAGTGCCGTCAACAATAATTTGCCCAGCAGATGGTTGATCCATGCCGCCAAGAATGTTCAAAACAGTCGACTTGCCCGCACCACTGGGACCCAAAATAACCACCAACTCACCTTGATTAATTGCAAAATTAAGATGATCATTGGCGACAATCAGGCTGGCGCCCATTTGATATTGTTTAACTTCATTAATGACTTCAATGTATGCTGCCATGTGCGACTCCTTCGTGCAACTATTTACTTATATTATAGCTGAATCAGCTGGCAAAAAGCTGATTGGACGTACTAATCTTCAAATTTGCTTAATCATTATGACGACTCACTATGTGTATCGCACATAGTGTTGATTATTTAGAATCGATGTTTTAAAACAGTAAAACCTAGTGAAGGTGTTGAAGCGGAATTGCGTCTGACTGCATTCCGGGCTTGCTGGTTGTGGAACGCGGCCGGCATCGATTTGAGCTTATTGCTCCGCAACAATCTCAAATACGAGCCTTATACTAAGCGATAAATCGCTAAGTATAATTTGGCGGCTGACAACCACGCCCTCCATTCCGTCTGGAGTTGAGTTAGTGCACTGCACAGTTTTTAGTGTTTAAGGCAGTGTTGGCGGGATTCAGAACTCACTTCAATTTGTGATAATAATTAAAAGAGCAAACAAATAACCCGATTAACGATTTCTAGTTTTATTCCAGAAAACTTGCCAATTGGGTTATTTGTTTACAATATTTTTCTGTAGTGGTTAACAATCCTTGTAATTTACACGGAGAATTGTGGAATAACTGGTACCTACACTTACCTGAATTGTCTAACAATCAAACAAATCTAAAATGGCACGGCCTAGCTCAAAACGCAGTGAAGGCCGACGGGTTGTCAGCCGCCAAATTCTTCTTGATGGCGCTAGCCATTTAGAAGAAGGCCTGTATTGGAGACTTTCATTAGAAAGGCTTCAATCAGCGTCGGCAGCGTTCCACAACCCGCCGGCCGTAACGGAGTTGTCCGTTATTCTGCCTAAAACCGATTATAGATTCAAATCGAAGACCATTTTACCAAGCCTTAATTAATCCTCATTCAGTACTCGCTCAATTGCTGGCACCATTGCTTCGGGCTTCACCTTAGTATCAAACCGTTCGACAACATTGCCTTGACGATCTACCAGAAACTTCGTGAAGTTCCATTTGATCCGACCCGTGATTTCAGCAGCCGTGTCATGCGTCAAATAATCAAATAACGGTTGCGCCTTGCTGCCGTTGACATTGCCAATTTCATGCATTGGGAACGTGACGCCGTATGTCGTTCGACAAGCTTGCTCGGCATCAGCGCTATCTTTTAATTCTTGTTTGAATTGATTGGACGGAAAGCCTAAGACCATCAATCCCTGCTTAGCATAAGTCGCATAAAGCTTTTGAAGATCCGCAAATTGTGGCGAGTAACCACATTTCGTTGCGGTGTTAACAATGACGATGGCTTGACCGCGATATTTAGCTAAAGAATAAGTCTCACCATTCGCCAACTGAACTTCATAATCATAAATAGACACGATACCGCCTCCTTGGTTGTCATTATACTAATTAATCGTCAGTAAACGAATAAATAAGCTCAAGTTTCACGGTTAACTAATCGTGTAAAAATTGAATTGTGACGTTTCTTAGACATTTTCAATAATTATCATGAATTTGAGTATAAATATGCTAAGATGAGCATTATCATGTCTAGACAAGTAGTCGACAAAATAGCGGAGGCGTAGCAAGTGAAGCGGTTATTATCTAAAAAATGGTTAATGACTCTGAGTAGTGTTCTAACATTATTAATTATTTTTCTGATGGTGGGTATTCAAACTGGTGTCATTCATGGTCAAACCATTGGTAATTTAATCCGGACACCGCAAGCCAAGACTAGTACTGACGCGAATACTGTTCATCAAGATACAGCTGCGCTAAAAACAATTACCAACAACCCTAAATTGACTGTGACTATGAAACAACAGGCGATTCAAACCAGTCTGCAAAAGTACCTCGATCAAGTTGGCGCTGATGGCAATGTTGCCGTTAGCTTTTATAATCTGGCGCCATTGGCCGGTTCTGACGCTGCTAATGCCAACGACGCGTCAATTTACGCTGAAGGTAAATTGGCGGCCAATGTCAATGGTGCCGATCGTCGCGTGGCGGCCAGCACCTACAAACTTTTCATTAGTGCCTATCTCTTCGACCAAATCGCCACCGGCAACCGCACTTGGACCGATGACGATGAGACAGGCTTCACCGAAATGATTGTTGATAGTGCCAACGATTATTCTGAGTCACAACTGGCCGATTATGGTGCTGACACTTTGAACGCCTATTATCAACAATTAGGCTGGGGCGCAGTTTTCAGTAATGATGATGATCCGGCAGCAACAAGCACCAACGATTTAATCGCCCTTTTGAAAAAGTTACAATCCGGCACTGCACCTTTTACCCAATCAATCTACCGTGAAAAACTCCTCGACGATATGGCCAGCCAAGTTTATCGTGACGGCATCCCCGCAGCAGTTGCTAGCCTAACTCCAGAAGCTACTGTCCAAGACAAAGTTGGCTGGTATGAAGATTATAATAACGACGCGGCAATTGTCACCTTGCCAAATGGTCAGCGTTACTTGCTGGCTATTATGACGAAGGGCGTTGGTTACATGGACTTTTCCGAAGTCGCTACCATTGCCCAAAAAGTTCAACAAATTGTTTATGGCAATTAATGGCGCGTTGCTCTCAGAAAGGTTCAAAGCCCTTAGTGAAGGCGATAAAACAGAATTGCGTCTGACTGCATTGCGGGCTTGCTGGTTGTGGAACGCGGCCGACGCTGATTGAAGCCTTTTTTCAAAAGTCTTCAATACAGGTCTTATTGTAAGTGCTAAAGCACCAACAATAATTTGGCGGCTGACAACCACGCCCTCCATTCCGTCTGGAGTTGAAGTGGTTCACTTCACTTTGGCTAGATGTTAAGGCAACTGTAGCGGGTTAAATCTGCTTGATTTAAATTGAGCTGACAGCTTAAAGTGATCTTAGCAATCTTGACTAACCACATCTCATTTGTTTTGAAAGATCGTCAGTTAGACTTAATAAGTTGTTACCAGCGATTATTCAAATCAGCGGTGAGCAATTCAACTATTCAATCTAGGCAGGGGCCCAGCGATTGGCGTCAGCTGTGAAATTATTCTTAGCAATTTATTGCTTAGAATAAGCCTCGTATTTGAGATTGTTGCGCTAGCAATAAGCTCAAATCGATGGCCACAGCGTTCCACGCCCATAAAATCGCTGGGCCCCTGCCGTTCTCAACTAAGGAGATAATGATGCAAATTAGACCAATGGTACAAAGTGATGCCGCTGCTGTCGCCCGGATTCATGTGGCAAGTTGGCACCAAACTTATCAAAACCTGTTACCAGCCAGCGTGATCGAGCAGCATTCATATGACCAGCGACTGCAATTATGGCAACAAATTTATCAACAAGCTGGAGCGCTAGTCGCCATCGACGCCAGCCAAGAAATCGTTGGCTTCATTACCGGCGGGGCGCAACATACAGCAGCGCTGCAACCAACTGCACCAGGTGAAATTTATGCGATTTACTTGGACCCACGCCAGCAAAAACACGGGGTCGGCCGCTTACTCTGGCAAGCCAAGCTTCAACAATTGCGCCAACAACAGTTATTGCCCTTGACCGTAACCTGTTTAGCGACTAATCGCCAAGCGCTAGGTTTTTATCATCATTTAGGTGGCGTCGATTTTAAAAACGGCAGCTATCAGACTGCGGGTCAGAATTTTGCAACCAAGATCTTAATTTTTCGCGAAAAAAAAGCAGGACCAAAAGTTCACTCAGTTTTGAAGTGAGGTAACTTTTAGAACTGCTTTTTTATATTTCATTTATTCTTCAGCAAACTTACGAATGATCGGCAGCAATTTGAAACTATTGACCACGTAGCTGCCATGCGATTCTTTTGGCAAAATCATTAACTGGCAATTGGGAATTTGATCAGAAATATAACGGGTATGACTGATTTTCACGGAATCTTTCTCACCAGCCATCACTAAAGTTGGCACGGTAATCCGCTGTAGATCAGTCTGCGTAATGTTCGGCTCGGTATTGAGAATCCGCAATTCCGGCCGTCGTGACCAAAGATGCAAATTCCAATAGTAGAAACGCTCGGCGCTATGTAAGCCGTTGGGATTGAGATTGGCCCCACTGACCATTAATCTGCCTAATAAATCCGGATGCTGGCTGGCAATCAGTAAACCAATAATACCACCGTCACTAAAACCGTACAGCAGTGGCTTTTCCAAACCTAATTGGTGAATAAAATCAACCACGTCATTGGCCATATCCTGATAATGTAATTCATGGACCGGCGCGCTTTTCCCTTGGCCACGATTATCCAAGGCGAAAACTTGATAATAGGCACTTAAAGTTGGCACCAATTTGTCAAAAATTTGATGACTTTCACCATTGCCATGTAACAAAATTAGTGGTTGGCCTTGACCACTCTGCACGTAATAAATTGTTGTATGATTAACGTTAATTTCCATCGTACTACCACTTTCTCCTATTCCCGGAAAAACCGCGAAATTAAGTGTTATTTTTAGTTGTTTAGCAGTTTAACCGCTATAATTTAAGTAAAGGAGCTGATTAATATGTCTGAAGATGTCTTTTTTAACCCTGGTGATTCCATTGCTAATGCTCATGACTTTGCAGCTGCTCAACGGAGTGCCGAAATCTTTAAGGAACGTAACGTTTTACAATCGCCGTTGATTATTGTTGAAGACGCCACTCAAGAAAACTCATTTGCGGTTTATTTTGAGAAAGATGCCCATCAACAAGATGTTGACAATGCCCCGGTGATTAAATATCACGTACGCGATCGTCTAAATCCGTAATTTTCGAAGTTAATTCATTGGCAGCTTGCAACGCCCGCCGTCGTTGTCGCCGTGCTTTGCGACGGGCTAATTGTTGAGCTGTCTTTTTTTGTGAGGTCATAGATGACACAGTCTTACTTTTAGCGCGATTTAATTCTTGAAAAATCCGATAATTAGCAACAAAATTGTCCGGTACTTTTTGCAAATCGAAACCATGAATAATACTGTCAGAACGCTGCACGTAATGATATAACGGCTGCGTGTCGAAATAGAACCGTTCGCAAAGATTGGCATATTGAACATTAAATAGCTGATCTTCCATTAAACCAATATGAATGTCAAACTGGAGATTATTGGTGCGAATCACGTCAATCAAATAGCCCTTATTCCACGTGTAACCGCGAACGCTACCGCCCAATTTTAAAATCCGACCAATTGCTTCCTTACGTGTTAAAATACCAGATTCTTCTTTCGTGGCGGCGCTTCGATGCGGTGGATCGATGGCGTAACCGCAAATTACCATATCTGGCTGATACTGCCGAAAAGCCGTCGCCATATATTCGATATAGCGATGCTCGACCCAATCATCCCCATCAAGAAACGTCAGAAAATCACCCTTAACAAAGGTCATCCCGAAATTTCGAGCGGCCGAAATACCTTGATTCTCTTGACGATGAACTTCAACACGCGAATCAACCTCAGCCCAATGAGCCAAATGCTGCGGCGTCTGATCAGTCGAACCATCATCAATAATGATGATCTGCAATTGACGATAAGATTGATTTAAAATACTTTTAACAGCCCGATCAATATACTTCTCTAAATTATAAATCGGCATTATAACGCTAAATAACGGGGTAATCGCCATTGATATCCTGCCTTTCAATTCCTAACCTCAATTATATACGACAAATAACTAAACTACTAGTTACAGAGTGTGAGAGGTGCCGGGCTTTTGGCGTAGGGTAATTTCAAATATCTGATTGAGCGGTGCTAACCGATCGAGCAGATATTTAAATTAGCCATAGCCATTTGGCACCTCGAACACGTTTCAACCAAGTTGTGACAGGTGCCGGGTAGACTGTGTAGTGTAATTTCAATTATTTGCTTGAGCTGGTGCAACCAGATCGAGTGAATAATTAAATTACACCTAGCAGTCTGGCACCTCGAACACGTTTCAGCAAGTTGTGATAGGTGCCGGCTTTTGGCGTAAGGGATTTAAATTGAAAATGTGACCCAATTTGAATGCTAAACGCAATCCCACAATATTGCCTTGAACACTAACAAGAATAAAGTGTGCCAACTCAACTCCAGACGGCGTGGAGGGATCTTGGCGTCAGCCGCCAAATTATTGTTGGTGCTTTAGCACTTACAATAAGACTTGTATCTGAGACAATTTGGTTTGTAATTGGCTCAGATCAACGTCGGCCGCGTTCCACGCCAAGCAGCCCGGAACAGAGTCAGACTCAATTCTGTTTTCAACTCTCACCCTAAATTTACGTCACAAGACAGCCAGATTGCTAACCAAAGACATTATATTCAGTCGTCAACTAGACAGCTTTTCCATTTGTCTCCGAATAAATTCTACTGTAGCCATGATCTCAGTTGATGATTGCTGACAATTCTAAAGTTACGGCCGCAAATACGATTACATATCCATCAAAACAACCAACGAAGGTGATTTCATGACAAACAATCAACAAAATCATTCGCACACGACTCCGCAACGCGTCATTCCGCTGACTGGCACGGTTAATTTTCGTGATCTCGGTGGCTATCAAACAACTTCCGGACAGACCGTGGCTTGGCAAAAGATTTATCGCGCGGCTTCCCTTGGCGGCCTAACCTCTGATGATTGCGTCCTACTCAGTGATCTCAACATTGACTGGGATATTGACCTTCGCGCACCTTCAGAACAAAGCGCCTATCCTGACCAAGCATGGCCCAACGTTCAAGTTGTGCTCAATCCCGTTTATCCGACGACTAATTTCGATCGTATTATTAATTATCACGGCATTCAGCGTCTGCTTAAGGGTAGTCATCGCCAGCCCAAGTTAACTGATCCCGTTGCGCAAATATATCAAAACGTGATTTTAAATCCTCATAGCCAAGCTGCTTTTGCCAAAACATTCACTGTACTTTTAGGCCAGGCAACTGATGCCGCCACTGTTTTCCACTGTGCGGCTGGTAAAGACCGTACTGGCATGACCGCGGCCCTAATTTTAATGGCACTGGGCGTTCCAACCGACACGATTATTCAAGACTACTTGTTGACCAATGATCTGTACGACTTTCCTGACGGCCAAACAGCACTTAACAACGATGCCGTCCAAGCCGCCGTCGCCAAAATGAATACCAAAACGGGCGAGGCCTTATATATTCAAGGCGCCTTGCAGACTGTCGCCATTGGTTATGGCGGAATTGCTAATTATTGGCAAGAAGCTTTGCATTTGAGTCCGACTGATTTAGACACTTTTCGCCAGAAATTCTTGAATTAAAGTTGAGCCAAATATTTGCCCGCCTTCAGACGCTTCAGTTACCATGAAAGTGAGAATACTTTCAGTGAGGTGAACAAAATGAATTGGAAAAAAGTAGCTCAAATTGGCATTCCTAGTGCCGCTTTTATTGGCATGGGCGTGGTGACTTCTGAACTTTACCGCTATGGTTTCGGCCGCCTTGATGAACATCCCACGGCCCAAACTGATAATAATCACTATCATGAACTTTATCAACGTGCCCATGAATGGCTGGATGATCAACCCACTGAGAATTGGTGGCTTTACGACAATGATCCTAAAAATCGCATTCATGCTGTTTACATTCCCCATCCCGAACCGACCAAAAAGGTAGTCGTCATTGCCCACGGTTATCACGGCAGTGCCCCAACCATGGCCGCTTTTGCCAAAATGTACCAAGATTTAGGTTATAACGTGTTAATGCCTGATAATCGTGGCCATGGTGAAAGTTCGGGCAATTGGGTTAATTTTGGCGGCTTAGATCGGCTAGATTATCGTGATTGGTGTCTGGATCTAGTTGATTATTTAGGCGACGACTGTGAAATCATCCTCTTTGGCGTTAGCATGGGTGGCGCCATCGTCATGATGATGAGCGGTGAAGACTTACCGCCACAAGTCAAAGGCATCATCGAAGATTGCGGCTACAGCTCGCTGCCAGCGCAATTAGCATACCGTGCGAAAGTCGAGTTTCATTTGCCTAAGTTTCCTGTGTTGCCGATCGTCAATTTGATCAATCATTTCGTCCTCGGTTTTAACATTGACGACGTTGACTCAATCGCCGCCTTGGAAAAGAATACCCGACCAATCTTCTTCATTCACGGCGAAGCTGATACTTATGTGCCAACTGCCATGTGTCTCGATAATTATCGGGCCACTACTGCACCTAAGGAACTTTGGTTAGTTCCGCAGGCTAATCACGCCGAATCGTTCCCAATCGATCCCGCCGCCTACCAGAAAAAAGTAGCTTGGTTTCTTAAAAAATATCAGCTCTAACCGATGACCGAAGGAGGCTATTGCAGTGAAACTCTTTTACGCTTCAGGAGCTAGTTCACTGGCACCACATATCTTGTTAGAAGAAATTGGCCAAGATTATCAGTTGGAAAAAGTCAATTTGGATACGAAAACTTGGGCTGGTGGCGATTATAACCAAATCAACGCCAAGTCATATGTGCCAACGCTAGAAACCAACGATGGCCGCCTAATCACAGAATGTGCCGTTATTCTGGAATATTTATGTGTGACGGAACCCACCAAGAATTTGATTGCCATTTATGATTCTGATGATTATTGGCAGCAACGCATGTACTTAAACTACATTGCCACCGAGCTCCACAAGAACTTTATCTCACCTTTTCGGAAGGGCAACTGGTTGCCAAATACCAAGGATTCCAAAGAACTTGTCTACAGCCGAGTAGCGCCAAGGTTGCAGTATCTGAATCAGATTTTGCTAAACGCCAATTATTTAGTCAACAACCAATTCTCCGCGCCAGACGCCTATTTATTTGTGATGACCAATTGGCTACGTCGCTTGGAATTCGGCTTCAAGAACCTAGCTGGTCTCGAAAAATTCGACCAGCAAATGCGCCAACGTCCCGCCGTTCAACGTGTCTTAGCGCAAGAGGGCAAACCACATAGCCTGCAGGACAAATAATTATCACATCATTAAACAATTGAATCATCCGGATAAAACACAAATCTGCCTAACAATCTTCGTTTTTTACCAGAGAGATTGTTAGGCAGATTTTGTAAGTGGTGGCTAAGTAGTGGTGTTCAATTTTCAGATTGAAGATAACTGAACAATATGCTAGCCTGAGGATACATGGAAAGTTAAGCGGTGGCTATTCTTGAAGAGTGGAGCTGATGATCGCCTTTGGTATGCTTATCATTGCGCTATTGTCAGCCAACAGCGATTCTAAAAAATAGACCAAATAAAAAACCGCCAATAACTTTGCCGAGTTAGCGGTTTTTGATAAATAACTTGGCCACCGTTTTATCGGTTCCATGGGGAGTGTCTGCTAGCCGCGCAGGCACTTCTTTTGTATCTTCAGTTTAACATGGTTTGGTCATTAAGCCAACACCAGCGCCTGACCAAAATAAGCGTTGTTTTTAATAGCACATCAGGTGTCGGACAATTATCGAGCAACAATGGGGCTAAAAATTGACCGGGC
Source organism: Lapidilactobacillus wuchangensis (assembly GCF_003946645.1). Lineage (GTDB taxonomy): Bacteria > Bacillota > Bacilli > Lactobacillales > Lactobacillaceae > Lapidilactobacillus > Lapidilactobacillus wuchangensis. Next base: position 36,808 of record NZ_RHOU01000010.1, on the reverse strand, counting down.
AAACGAATCGGCCGATAAACTTTTTGGTATACTAAAGAAAAGGTGGATTTTTTCGACTTAGGAGTAGTTATGGAAAATTTACAGTTCTCGTTAAACACACCGGTTCATTATTTACAAAGTGGCCAGTTTACTGCCGAATTAGGCTGGCGGCATCATCAAATGACTCATCAACAAGATACCGAATTAATTATTGGGCTGAGTGGCCAAGTCCATCTACAAATTGCTGAGCAGACTTTTCATGTTGGTCCTGGTGATATTCTAACTGTTTTTCCTTTTGAAACCATCACTGGCGCTCAACCGACCGTTGAGAAAAGTAGCTTCATTTGGTGTCACTTTATTCAACACGGCAATTATCAAATTAATGTTACTGAACAGAAGTCAGCAAATCAGATCAGTTTGCCCCGCTTTTATCATTTAAATGAATTCTCGCAGACCGTTATAGCGGCGCAACAGTTATTGGACTTTGCCCATAACGCTGCCATTCGCCCGCTAACAAGCGATTATCAAACATCACTCTTAATTCTGACTTTAGCTGATGCGGTACGCAATCAGAATGCCCAAGCCACGACGCATCAAACTTCACTTAATGAGATTAAAGAATGGCTGCGGATCAATTTGGCTCAACATCAAAGTTTGCCGGAAATTGCGGCTCAGTTTTTCATGAACCCTGATTATCTTAATCGGATTTTTAAACGTGAAACTGGCTTGACCATCATGGCGTACACCAATCAATTGCGACTGGATTATGCTAAGTTACTTTTGTTATCGACCAAGGAATCAGTTAAAGCTATTAGTGAGTCAGCTTTCTTCAGCGACGTGAAATACTTCGAGCGCCTCTTTAAAAAGAAAAACCACCTGACGCCTAATCAGTATCGCCAAGCTTACACTCATACTTTCTTGAACAACAACCAAGTCGACCCCGGCGTAGATTTAAGCGCTCAAGTGCAGCAATTAGAGCAACAATAACCACAAAAAAAAGAACTCGCAATCTGATTTTTCAATCAGGTTGACGAGTCCTTTTTTGATGTTCCATTGGAGCTAATGTTAGCTTTTGGCATGTTTGTCATTGCCTTGCTGACTGCGAACAACGACCTAAAAAAATAGATGAAACAAAAAAACCGCTCCTAACTTTGGCGAGTTAAGCGGTTTTTAGATTAAACAACTGGCCACCATTTTAACGGTTCCATGAGGAGTGATTGCCAACCGCGCAATCACTTCTTTTAATATCTTCAGTATAACATGAACTCATCAATGAGCAAACTTTTAGAATGACACTTTCACGTTCTATTTTGTAGTTGCGTTATGGACACTTTTGGTCAAAAAATCAGCCATTGATTCTGGCGCTTGGCCAGTAATTTGTTCAAAATCAGTTGTTACTTGATCTAGTAAGCCCATGGCGCCAGCCTGATACATGGAAGCGAGCTCCTGACCATCACCCTCAGCGGCATAAATCTGACCAAACTCGGTCACACTCACTGGTTGATAACCGATTTGTTGGCCAGTCACTTTGCTCATTAGCTGACCTAGGGCCGGCATTTGCCAAGCCTGTTGCTGAGTCAACGTATACACCTGACCTTGGTCGCGCAAAGACTGATGAGCTGCGACTGTGGCAATCGCCAGTGCACTATCCTGCTGGGTGATGAATGACATTGCCTGATCACCAACGGGATAAATTAAAGCGTGGCGCTGAATCAACTCAGGTAAATATGGCACTAATGGATCGGCGTACAAGGCGTTTTTCAAAACAGCGAATTGCAAGCCTGACGCTGCTAAACGGCGTGGCGCATAGCCATAATATGGTGACATCACGAAAGGATTGTTCTCCTGATCAGCATAGAAGCTGACAAAAACGATTTGCGATACTTGCGCTTTTTTCATGGCGGTCAACGTGTTTTCCAACTCGGTCACCCGCTGCACGATATCATAAGTTTTGCTGGGGATATACACTAAAACGTCGACGCCCTGCAAAGCGGTGGTCATTGTGGCCACATTCAAATAATCGATGGCAGCCAATTCAACGCCTTGTTTCCGCAAAAATTCAGCCTTTGCTGGGGTGTGAACTCCGGCGACGACTTGGGCAGCGCCAACTTGAGCAATTAAATCGCGCACCACATCACGGCCTAAATGACCAGTGGCACCAGTAACTAAATATTTCATATTAATCACACTTTCTAAAATTCAAAATTATTAAAAACCTGATGAGGACGATAAAACAGAATGGCGTTTGACTGCATTCCGGGCTGCGGGTTGTGGAACGCGGCGGCCATCGATTGAAGCCTTTTTTCAAAAGTCTTCAATTCGAGGCTTATTGTAAGTGCTAAAGCACCAACAATAATTTCGCGGCTGACAACCCGATCCCTTCATTCCGTCTGGAGTTGAGGTGGTTCACTTCAACTTTGTTAATTGTTAAGGCAATGATAGTGTGTCTAATCTACTTAATTCAAATTAGTATTGCAAATGAATAGTAGTACGAACAGTCCTGCCTAACAGTTTCTGGTTTATTCCAGAAAATTTATCAAACAGACCTGTTAATTTTCACAACTTGTTTTTCAAAACAGTGGTGCTTCATTCTGTTGGTTTATTCAGGTGATTGCTGGGCGATTGACACTTAGTTTCACTAGATTGCCTTGATATCGCCCAAATATAAAGTGAACCACATTAGCTCAAAACGCAGTGGAGGCCGCCGGGTTGTCAGTCGCCAAATTCTTCTTGCCGCTTCAGCGGTTAGAAGAAGGCTTGTATTTGAGATTGTTGCGCAGCAATAAGCTCAAATCAACGCCGGCAACGTTCCACAACCCGCCGGCCGCAACGGAGTTGTCTGCTACTCTGCCTAAAACCAATTATAGATTCAATCGCGCAGCAACCACCACTCTAATCAAGGAAGTCTTAAACCGTTATTTCTTCAACAATCCTTTATCAACCAAGAACTTCCGAGCAACAACAGCTGCTTTTTTATGCTGAACTGTCACTTGGTAATTCAGGTTCTGCATTTCGCTAGTGGTAATTTGGTTCGACAGCTTGTTCAAGCTCTTAACAATTCCAGGATGACTTTTGGCGAAACTGGTCAGCATCAAGGGTGCGCCTTGATAAGGCGGGAAGAAATTCAAATCGTCCTGCAACAACACCAGATCATACTCCTTAATTTCTGGATCCGTGGTGTAACCATCAGTCACCTGCAACTTGCCATTGGCCAATGCTTGATAACGCAGTGACGGCTCCATGGTCCGCACCGAATTGAATTTCAACCCATATTTTTTCTGCAAACCGGGATAACCATCGGCTTGCTGATAAAAATCAGGATCAAAGCCAGCCGCTAATTCGGGATGAGCAACCAAATCAGAAATTTTGCTTAAATGATACTTCTCAGCCGTAGCCCGTTGCACCGTTAAGCCATAACCATTCTGATACTTCATTGGTGGCAACAAAGTCATTTGAAATTGCGCCGCTAAATCTTTTTTGGCAGTTTGATAAGCAGTGACCGAATTATGACTAACGCCACCCGCGTCTTTGACCAACGATTGAATAATCGTGCCTGTAAATTCCGGATAAATATCAACTTGTTTGCTCTGTAGCGCCTTGAATAAGAAACTCGTGCCGCCAAAATTGCGCTTCAAATTCACTTTAATATTAGGATTATCTGCTTCAATTAAGTCGCCATACATATTGATCAATAATTCCGGCTCGCCGCCCATTTTGCCAGCAATGGTAATCGTTTCGGTCTTTGGTGCCGTCAGCGCGCGAACGCCATAACCGCCAGCAATCACCACGGTCAAAACCGCGACACCAAGTCCTAATTTTTTAAAGGAAACGTGGGAGAGTAACTTGATTAGCCAACTGGCCACTAGCGCTAAGATGGCTGCCAAAATTGCACCGACTAACAAGGCCGCATTATTGTTACTCTGAATCCCTAACAGGATGTACGTCCCTAAACCGCCGCCACCAATCAAAGCTGCTAAAGTGGCGGTCCCAATAATCATGACCACGGCAATCCGAATTCCGGAGAGAATCATCGGCATTGCCAAAGGAATTTGAATGCGAAATAGTTTATAACGCTTGGAAATGCCTAGCGCATCAGCCGCTTCCATTAATACGGGATCGATATTGGTCAAGCCAGCGTACGTGTTCTGAAAAATTGGCATGATGGCGTATAAAACTAAGGCGATAATCGCCGGCACCGTACCAATACCAACTAACGGAATCAATAGTCCTAAAATGGCCAAACTAGGAATCGTCTGGATCACACTGGCCACTTGCAACACAAATTCGCCAGCGCGCCGATGATTCATAAGGGCAATCGCTAACGGCACCGCAATTAAAATCGTAATAATTGCCGCCAACAGAGAAATTTCAATATGCTGGCCTAAAGAATGAATAATATCATTTTGATTTGCAAGTAAATATTGCCAAACTGATTTAAGCACCTTGCTCACCTCCTTGATTCAAACTGGCCATGTAATTGACCAAATCAAGTGGTGTCAGCAAACAGCCGGCCACCTGAATATTTTGTTGGGGCTGCTTCTGTAACAATTGCGCCCACTGATAAATCGTGTCACTATTCTTGAAAGCGGGCAAATTCTGCATTTCAGTAGTTGGCACCTTCTGACCAAAGCCTGCTGCCAGAACTCGCTGTAAGAATTGCGTCTGCTGAACATCATCAAAGAAATCGCGCACAAAATCATTGGCTGGCGCCGCTAAAATTTCCGCTGGCGTACCTAATTGTTGCAACTCGCCATCATGAATCACTGCTAAACGGTCGGCCAAATGAATTGCCTCGCGCATATCATGAGTCACAAAAACGAAGGTCGTCGCTAATTCCTGATGTAATTGGAGAATCAACGCCTGCAACTGCCGCTTGGATAAGGGATCTAAGGCACTAAAGGGTTCATCCATTAAAACTAATTTTGGTTTAGCCGCTAAGGCCCGCACAATGCCGACTCGCTGGGCCTCACCACCAGATAATTCGCTGGGCATTCTTTTTAAAAATAAAGCTGGATCTAAATCCATTCGTTTCAGCAACTCAGCAATTCGTGCATGTCGCTTTTCTGCCGGCCAGCCTAGTGCTTCTAGCTGGATGCCGGCATTTTGTTCGACGGTCATATTGGGAAACAAGGCCCCAGTTTGCAAGACATAGCCCGTGTGCCGCCGCAAATCTTCCAAGTCGACCTGAGCCACATCTTCCTGATCAATCAAAACTTGTCCTGATGTGGGCACTACCAGCCGATTGATCATCTTCAATAAAGTTGTTTTCCCACTACCAGAAGGGCCGACCAAAACAAATAGTTCACCATCCCCGATGGTTAAGCTCAAATGTTTCAGGGCATCTTCTTGACCATATTCTTTGGTCACCTGCTTAAATTCAATCATTTTAATTCCCCCAATACTTATCTCTGGGCGTGTCGTGCCAGAATATCGCCTGTGATATCGGCCAGGGTTACCGTCGCCATTTTAGCTTCGGCAGCGCGCTGAACCTCGTCATAAACTTCGGTTAAAGTCGCCTGAATATTGCCACCCACAATGCACTCGGGATTGGTCTTCTCATCAATATGTAGGAACCTTTGATTATCTTCAATACTACGATAAATGTCCAGTAAAGTAATCTCATTTGCTGGCCGGCCTAATTTCGGATCCACCGAGCCAGCGCGGCTTACCAACAACCCCGCCTTACTTAAACGTGCCATTAAGCGGCGAACCATGCTGGGATTGGCTTCAATACTTTCGGCAATCATGCCACTCGACAAATCCCCGCCTTGATAAATCATGACAAACGCCAAAACATGCACCGCATCACTTAGCCGATGTGAAAACTTCATGCTCATCAATCCTTTCGAAAGTCGACCTGTTACTTTCAAATTAACCTGTTATTTATATTGTAACACCTTTGTCAATGACGCGATGATGGTTGATATACCAGACTAAAGACCAAAGTTCAAAAACAAAACCAGTGATGGCGTTAAAACAAAATTGAGTCTGACTGCATTCCGGGCTTGCTGGTTGTGGAACGCTGCCGGCATTGATTTGAGCTTATTGCTGCGCAACAATCTCAAATACAAGCCTTTGTCTAACCGCTAAAGCGGCAAGACAAATTTGGCGGCTGACAACCACGCCCTCCATTCCGTCTGGGGCTGAGTTGGTTTGCTTCATCTTTGTTAGTGTTTAGACAATGATAGTGGGATTCAGTAACTTAGTTTAATCAGTAGTAATAAACGGTGTGACAACTCTATTATTCAATAGAGCTTGTCACGCCAACTTTGTATCATCACAATCTGGTTCGGCCAAGTAGTGGTGATCCGTTTTGTTAGTTTCCTCAGGTGGTGGCTGGGCGATTGGCGTCAGCTGTGAAATTATTCTTGGTGCTTTAGCACTTAGAATAAGCCTCGAATTTGAAACAATTTGGTTTTTAATTGGTTCAAATCGATGGCCACAGCGTTCCACGCCTTCTAAATCGCCAGCCACCACCTCTCTAAATTGGGGAATACTTAACGCCAATTTACTTCTGAACTAATCGACTCAAATCGCTGGGCCCCTGCTGTCTAAACAGGGGAACGTCTTGAACCAATCCCGATTAATTACAGGAATAATCACAGCAATTGTAGTACAGTTATGCTAGATAACGGAACAATTTGAAGGAGACTTACTATGACTAAAGCAATTATCACCATGCAAGCGCCGAAATTAACCGCAATCCCTGCCGATACGACGATTTACACCTTATCTGGTTTAGTTCCCGCTGATTCGAAAATTGTGACCATCAAAATCCCCGGCTATGTTAAATTTGGTGACCATATTTTAAATTTCTTTGTGCGCAAAATTATTAAGAACAACCCCACGCCCGAATATTTCAATATGCTGCATTTTGTTTACTTCTCACACATGGTCGCCTATGAATTGTCGGTGCATCCCTACGATGAAATCAGCTTCGCCACAACCGACTTACAGCAAAAGATACTCATGCAGTTTGGTAATGAGACGCGCTATGCTGGCAAAACAACCGTCCAAGCCTAACCTGATTTGTTGGCTTTACTTGCCAAACCCTGTTATATTAAAGACATAGAAAGAAGCGACTGTGCGGTAACAGTCGCTCCACATGGAACCGTTAATTACGGTGGCCGGCTATTTTATAAAAACCGCTAACTGTCCAAAAAGTTGAAGCGGTTTTTTGTTTGCCCTATTTTTTGCGATAATCTGTAATTGTGATAATCGCTAGGATTAACATCCCAAAACTGATCATCAATTGCAGCGTCTCGTAAATCGACAATTGACTGTTCCTTTCTCAAGATTTCCCATGCTATCAGGATTTTGTACACTACTCAACCTTAAATACAATTCAGATTAAAGTACTTTATCCCACAACAGTGCCTTAACATCTATCAATAATGAAGTGCTCCACTTCAACTCCAGACGGCGTGGAGGGACCTTGTTGTCAGTCGCCAAATTATTGTTGGTGCTTTAGCACTTACAATAAGACCTGTATCTGAGACAATTTGGTCTTTAATTGGCTCAGATCAGTGTCGGCAACGTTCCACAACAAGCAGCCCGGAACAGAGTCAAACGCGATTCTGTTTCACCACTTTCACTAAGGTTTAAGCTTTAAGGTATTATTCAAGCTTCCTCAGTCCAAAGCCCGATTTTTCTTAAGCAGAGGTTAAGCTGTGGCTTTTGCAGGGTTCGTTTGTAACAAGTTTGTTATAATAGAGATTGTTCATGGAACAAGCAACACGGGAGCGATTCCCGATTATAACAAATGAGGTATTTATTATGCGGACGTTAACGAAGAAAATCATCACTTTAACAGCAATTTTACTTGGGCTGGTGGGGCTCAGTAAATTATCAACCCAAACGGTCAAGGCCGACACGACTTGGGATCAGCCCGTTCTGACCCTGGGCACGTCGCTAACTGACAGCCAGAAGCAAGGAACAATCAGCACTTTAACTGCCAAATTAAATGGCGCTAGCTACAAAACAATTACTGTCGATGGCAGTACTTTAGTCAAATATTTAAATCCATCAGGCTCGACTTTCACGACGAGTTCCGGCGTTTGGTCCAGCGCCCTGATTCAAAAAACGGCTTCCGGATCAGGCATCAACGTGGAAATTCTCAATTATAATGGTAGCAATAATATCACCACGATTACTGCCGACCAATATAAAAACGCCGCGTTAACTGCTGGCGTCACTGATGCTAACATTTATGTTACTTCGGCGACCCCAATTGACGGTTCTGGCGCCTTAGCCGGTGTTTACGCCGCTTATGCTGAAAACGGCAACGCCCTGAATCAGAAGCAAGTTTCCGCTGCTCAAGAAGAAATGTCGACTTTAAGCGGCATTAGCGACGCCAACAAAAATAAAGATGGTTACAGCGACGCCCAATTAAACAACGCCGTGGCCAATGCCAAAAAAGAAATGGCCGAAAAAGGCAGCAACATTTCTGTCGGTGATATTACGACCATCGTCAACAATCAATTAACCAACAACGGCATTCAAAATGTCATCACCAACAATCAAAAGCAACAAATCATTAATTTATTGGTCACTATTCGTGATTCTGGCGCCCTTAATTCTGACAGTTTCAAGGAACAAGCTTCCAAAATTGCCAGCAACATTAAGACTAATGCCCAAGGAATTTTCGACAAATTAAACACCCAAGAAAACCGCAACACACTGCAAAAAATCGGTGACGCGTTAGGCAACTTCTTTAAGAGCCTCTTCGACACCGTTAGCAGCTGGTTCAATAAGTAAGCAACAAAATGTCATTTTACAGGGAAGGCAAGTCACAACTGTGGCCTGCCTTTTTCTGTACCCAAAAGGAGGTTCCAGTTCATGATTGCCTTAAATAATGGTCAAACAATTCCCGTTCAACAAATATCAGCGTGGCATTTATTGCCAATCGCTGTTTTCGCCTGCTATCTCAGCTGGCAATTTCTTCAACGCAACCACGCCAGCCGCGAGAAAATCCTGATGACCACTGCTGCCATCAGCTACCTCTTCATCTTGGTCGCCATCACCCAGTTTCCCCTGAACCGCCTGCTGGTACCGCGCCCCCAATTCTGGGGCCAACAAAGCGGCATCATCACCCTCAATCCGCTGCGCACCTTCAGCTACGGTAATTACCAAATCATCGGCAACCTGATCATGCTGACGCCACTCTCCTTCTTCTACGCCTACTTCACGAAAAAGGGGCAGTCGTGGTGGGCCAACGCTAAATTCTGCATCTTGATTTCAGTCACGATTGAATGCATCCAGCTGTTCCTCAACTATTTCTATTTAAGCAGTCGCTGCTTCGACACCGGCGACATTCTCGTCAACAGCATCGGCGCCACCTTGGGTTGGTGCGCCTACCAAGGCTACACCCACGCCAAGAATTTATTAGTTACCGCTTAAAAACTTGATCTAGGTCAATTATTTTATTCTTGAATTAATGTAGACTACAATAGAAGTAAGAAATCTATGCGAAAGTAGGCTGTCTCATGGAAAAATTAACGATCACTCTAGAACCACTGGCATGTGAAGCATGCTTTGAAAAAATTCAAAATCAACTAGAAGCTCAAGACGGTGTCGGCGAAGTTGCCGCCTTATTCGAAAAGAACGAACTGGTCATCCAACTGAACACCCTCGAAACCAGTGCCGACAAATTAATCAAGTTCGTCCAAGAATTGGGCTACAATATTGCGAAAACTAAAGTGGATTAACAGAGTCAGACGCCATTCTGCTTATGATCCATATTGTCATCAATTAACAATCATTATTAACTACTAGCATTTTATTATTTTTGAGGTGAATTTATGTCTGATCATGTTTGCGCGGAGATCGTGCCGATTTTTACGCAGTTGAATCATCAAGAACTGGTCCAGGTTTCGGATTTGGTGGTCCATCATCATTACGATAAGAATGAAGTCATCCTTGGCCCTGACAACGCCAATCAGTTGGTAATCGTCGCCCAAGGTGCGGCCAAAGTTTACCAATTGGCCGCTAATGGCAAGGAACAATTATTACGGGTGCTGGACGCCGGTGACTTCGAAGGCGAGAAGAATCTATTCGCCGTGGCCAGTCAAGATCTCTATGTCGAAACCTTGAAGAACTCCACCGTCTGCACCTTAAGCGCCGCCGACTTCCAACCTTTACTGGAAAAATACCCCAGCATCGCCTGGAAATTATTACAGAGCAACGCCACCAAAATTGCGGCACTAGAAAAACAAAACGAGTTACTCAATCACGACTTAATTGAACAGCGCCTAGCTACTTACTTACTTGATCTAGCCAAAGCCAAGGGCACGACAACCTTCGATTTACCCTTAAAGTTGAAAGAATTAGCCAGTTTCCTCGGCACCACGCCCGAAACCATTTCCCGCAAGTTCAAACAATTCGAACAGCAACAACTAATCACGAAAAACAAAAAAGCCATCTCAATCACTCAGCTTGACGAACTTACTGAGGTTAGAGATAGCTAAACAAAAACACCAATTCTCATATTTTGGGAATTGGTGTTTTTTTAATTATTGCAGAATGATGGCAATATCAGTTAACTAAGTCAGTACCTCAGCGGAACAATTATCAAACCAATTAACTCCGTTCCAAATTAGCACCAATAATGATTAGCAACGACAACACGCCAAGTAACCCCCCGATTACCAATAAAGCTGTTAACAACACGGTCATCACTATCCCCTCCTACAAAAAGTAACTCAATCAATAAATTTATACTGTCATCATAACCTAACCAATTAAAATTCAGCAATTATTTTGCCTGAAAAAGCAGTCATATAAAGCACCTCGACCTGATTTACAACATCTAGAATTAATATGGATACTTAGTAAGTTTAATCGACCCAGCGCTTATTCTGATGAAAAGCGACACATTATGTCGTTTTATGTGGAAAAAGAGCGTCCACTTGAATTGCCTGTTCAGCAATCAGCTAATCCAAAACCAAATTTATCCTACTATTTTTTAGTCGACCTTAGGAAAAATGCCGTTTTAACCACACGACAAATTTAAAAATTGGCGCTAAAGTCACGCAAACAATCTCAAAAGATCACGTTCCTACAAAATCGGCGCCAATTTAAATATTTGTCGTGTGTCGATAGCACCAATTCGAATTTTTAATGGTTTTAAAAAAGCACAGCACGCTGAATCATAAATAAGGAACGCCCTGTTACCATCAGTAGCGATCGAAATTAAAATATGACCACTTCCACTCGCTGGATAATAACTGCCGAAATTCCCCAGTTGATTGAAAAAGAAAAAGCCATCGCCTAGGCTCAGAGTGAACATTCCTCTGAACTATGCGACAGCTAAATAACTATATTTGGTTCAGCCAATAATTAGCTGAACTTTTTATTAAGACAAATATCGATTAACGTTGACGTTTATTAGCACCGATGACGATCAGAATTGCCAGAATGCCAAAGAATCCGCCAAGAGCCAATAATATATACAGTAATATCCTCATGCTAGATTCTCCAACCTAAGAGTTTTAGGACCTCTTTAGTTGTAAGTATAGCTTGGAAATTAGCGGCCGTAATAAATTCGGCCTTAGTGTAATAGTTTCTTAAAGATTCTTGAGTAAGCTCTGAGTAAAAGTAAACGATTAATCCAGATTAACGCTCTATCGAAAATCACACTAAGCTCAGCTTTGTTAGTTCCCATATATAGAATACTTCTAAAAAATAATGCTGTTGCGGAATAATGTATTACTTACACGAAGCTGAAAGAGTTCAAATAATATAATTACATTTTTACTGTTTTAGATAAAAATCGTATTTTTGATATAACTATTGAAATACACAATGAGGTAACGAAAACAATTATAATAACTAGTATGTTATTAATAATTCCAGTGGTACTGATAAAATGAACTACAATCTTGAGTATTGGTATATGAAGAATAAAAATCCCCATACTATTAGCGGAAATTAATTCAATAAATTTACTAAAAAGTTCAGACTTATACTTAATGTTCAGAATAGTAATGAACAGGATGCTAATCCAGAGCATAATCAACATATTATCATAATTATATTCAGCATAGATATTGTGTATAAATTTTTGATTCAATACTGAGTATATGATCATGCATATCGTTGCAAGTATAAGTACACCGACACTCCTATTTTTTTCTAATTTGATATCAAACTTATTATGAAAATATAAATACCCAATCACTCCCCCTATCATATAGTAGGCTATCCAAGTCCATAGTCGAAATGTTTGAATTACATTTGATTGCACAGGAAAATGAAGAACTAAATGACTATATAAATCTAGAGAAAAGCAAATGATCACAAAACCAACAAGTAAGCCAACAAAACTATGAAAACTTTTCTTTAATAATCTATTCAAGAACGGAGCAAGGCACAACAAGAGAATCAATGTGCCCAAAAACCAAAATTGATAAAAAAAACTTTTTTGAATTAATGAACCCCAAAGAATTGAGAAATAAGATTTTTTACGTCCAAGAACAAAATAAATCAAATAAATAATTGCATTCCAAAAAAATACTGGTACTAAAATCGCATAAATTTTTCTCAAGACATATTCAATTGTTATCCTTTTACGATTAATTAGAAAAAATCCATTTGCCATGAAAAAAAGTGGAACTGCAGCAGTTCCAATGTAATAAATAATTTGAGATGGTAATGTGTTTTTTACAACCATATTATTTTTATAAAAAAAGAGAGACGAGCAATGAAGAAATATCACAAATAAACATGCTAATGATTTTATAACATCAATACTTATAATTCGTTTTGATTTCATACTTGTCTCCTATTATTTTTTTTAATCTCATCAACTAAATACTTAATCTTAGCTTTATTAAATGTATATGCTAGTAAAACATATATAATTAATCCAGTAACAACTTGAAAAATCAAATTGAATAAACTTATCGGTAATTTAAAACCAATAAACCAAACTACGATACCCATAACCATTCCAGGTACAAAGTAACGCCAAATACCTTTAAACAATTCACCTAGTTTAAGTTCTCGACGTATCACATATAGTTGATACGCTGTAACACTTATTTCAGACACAACCGTTGAAATCATAGCTCCGTTTGCCCCAAGCCAAAGAATCATTGGTACATTAAGAATTAAATTAACTCCTGCACCAATAGTTACAGAAATCGTATACTCCTTATTATGCCCAGTTGGTAATAAGTACTGTACACCCAGTACGTTACTCCAAGCAATCATCAAGATAACAATTGACTCAATCATCATTAATGGCCCTACTGGTTGATAGTCCTTACCAAAAAATAAAATTGTAAAATTAGGGCCAACAGTAGCAATCCCAAACATTAAAGGAATAGAAACTGCGCTGACAAAATCAAAGGACTTATACAAATATTGCTTAACTTGATCCATTCGTCCCTTGGCAAATGTATTGGCCACATGAGGTAACATAACTGTTCCTGTTGCCGTAACAATGGCTAGAACCATTTTTACAATCTTATCGGAACCATCATAAAAGCCTGCAGCTTCCACTGAGACCATGTTACCCACCATCGTCTTATTTAGAACTAGATAGATTTGTGTAGCAATTTGTGGCACAAATAAAACCAAAGATGGGCGAAAATGGCGCCAGATATTTAAGGATTTCCAGTTTGGTTTATGAATGTAATGCTTCAGATATGGAAACAGCGTTAGATTACCAATTAATTGTGACAAAGACAGGATTGCAATATATAAAGTTAAATCATTCGAAGTTTTAACAAAGGTAAATATGCAGACTAATGAAATTAGTTTGATGGCCACATTTCGTAATACAGTTACCTTAAAGTTTTCCACGCCCATGAAAAACCAGGAAATATCAAATGCCGCGGCAATAATCAAGATTGACTGCATTAAGTAAGCATTGCGGTAACTTTTATTAAAATTCAAGAAAACAAAGAAGGCTACCATTGCCAAAGTTATTGTAATAGCTCGCATGAAAAAAATCTCCCAGAAAATCTGTGAGGTTTTTTCCTTATCATCACGATAATAGGCTATCTGACGATTACCATACAATGCCACACCAATACTGCCGATCAATACAAAATATTGAATATTAGAATTAGTAAACGACTGAATGCCATAACCAGTTGGTTTCAGTACTCGCGTAATATACGGTAATGTAATAAATGGTACTAACAGTACAAAAACTTGATAAAAAACATTATATAAATAGTTTTTAACTAATCTCATTGACTAATCCTTAAATTCATCTTCGACTACTTGCAACGCAGCTCGAATCACCTGGTGCATATCATAGTAGCGATACTGTCCCAAACGACCACCAAAAACAACTTTTGGTTCCTGTAATGCTAAGTCACGATATTCTTTATATAGGTGATTATTACGTTCATTATTAACAGGATAATATGGTTCATCGCCACGATGCCAGCTGGCTGGATACTCCCGCGTTACGATTGTTTTATCCTTATCGCCCTTACCAAACTCAAAGTGTTTGTGTTCGATAATTCGCGTATAAGGCGTTTTTGCATCCGTATAGTTAACCACAGCATTGCCTTGACAGTTATCGACACTCAGTTCTTCAGTCTCAAAACGTAAACTCCGATAGCTTAACTCACCAAGCTTATAGTCAAAGAATTGATCAATCATACCAGTGAAAATAACTTTGTCATACTGATCAATATATTCCTGCTTATGATCGAAGAAATCGACGCCTGTTTCGACCTCAATTAAATCACTAGCTAGCATCTTTTCAACAATCTGAGTATAACCGCCAATTGGAATACCTTGATAAGTATCGTTAAAATAATTATTATCGTAAGTCAAGCGAACTGGTAAACGCCGAATAATAAACGAAGGCAAGTCAGTTGCTTTTTGTCCCCATTGCTTTTCGGTATAACCTTTAACTAATTTTTGGTAAATATCAGTTCCAATCAATGAAATGGCTTGTTCTTCCAAATTTTCTGGCTTCTTATCGCCAAGAACCTTTTTCTGTTCATTAATCTTTGCTTGAGCTTCTTCAGGCGTGATTACACCCCAGAGTTTATTGAACGTATTCATATTAAAAGGTAGATTATAAATTTCGCCTTTATAATTTGCAATTGGACTATTGGTATAACGGTTAAATTCAGCAAATTGATTCACATAATCCCAAATTTCTTTGTTACTAGTATGAAAAATATGGGCACCATACTGATGGACCTGAATACCATCAATTTCTTTGGTGTAAATATTGCCAGCAATATGATCACGCTTTTCAATTACCTTAACGTGGTTACCACGTTTTGCGGCTTCATAAGCAAATGTTGCTCCGAAAAGGCCGGAACCAACCACTAAATAATTTGTCATATAATTTCCTCATCGTTAAGTCTACTAGTGAAAGATAGCTTTGCAGATACCTTATCTATCTTAGGCTTATATAAAATAGACAGGCTAACAAAAAAAACATTGAAATACGGCTGAATGAATTGTGGATCAAAGATGCCGTTTAATATTATTAAGGTGAGTGCAAGTATATAAAACTGATTTCTCTTTAAATACATACTGTGTAGTACCAATGCAACGAGAACGTAAACAAGAATATACATAAGTACACCAAAATTGAGTAAGAACTGCAGAAACCCACTATCAATATATGAATAGGCCGTGCCTAATAAATCAGTTCTATTATTCATCAAAATTTCTTGACCAAGAAAACGGATTGGATAACTTTGAAGTGCCGTGTTATTCAAGTATAAACGACCCGTCGTTAATATATTTAAACTCCAAAATCTAGAAACATTTTTTGATAAAAATATAATAATCATTACGCTTATTGGCATTATAAGTGATAATAATAATTCAATAACCTTATGAAGAAAGACGTTTACATTTAAATTTAACAGTAACCAGATTAGAATGCATAAGGTTATTAGATAAAAGGGGCTCTTAGTTCCAGTTTGCTGATAAATCAAAAAATTAATTAACTGTAGTATAACAAGAAAAACAGTACTAACACGCTTTCGAACAACTATTATCAACGCGACGATATACAAAAAATATTGTGATAGCGATGTAACCCAATTGAATCCTAAAAATGCTCGATAACGTCCATCTTGTAAAACATGATTATTGGGAATGAAGCCTAAAAGAGAACATATTACCACCAATGTGACCATAGCAGTGATTACAATAAGGCATCTTTGAAAAAAGGGCACTAAACTAATACCATATGCACATATCAAAATAATTACTAAATCAAAATAAATACTCATCTTTGCAACCAGTGCGCAATTTATGATTGTAAAGGTAAGGATAATAAAGGATAGAATAAAACTTTTTATTTTGATTTTTATAGTCATATTTAGAATAAAGGATAATAAAACAAACATAAGCCCTAAATAACGTAGTCCGACTAATCCATTAAAGTAATTATTAAACTCCGTTCTCATCAAAAAGAACGAAAACCACCAAATAAGAAAGCCAATAGAAAATAATTCGTTTTTCAAAAGATCCCGATTACTTTTAACCATAAACTTCTCTCTTCATAATACTAATTTACTTACTGTTTGGTAAATACCGTTCATTAGCACCCTCAATTCCATTTAACCCATCAAAATATCCGGATAACGTTTGCCGCATCGCATACTTTCTCTTTCCAATTCTTGACGGTGCAATACAGTCCTTAATTAATACCGCCAACATCTGCATGATAATGACATTTTTAAGAGCTGTGTAATTTTTAGAATACTTTTTTTGAATAAGAATACGATTTCTAATTCCATAATAGCGTCGCCAATTGATTGCACTTTTTTTTGTCGGTATTTTTGTTTTATGAACAACAATGGCAGAACTAATATTGATTATCTTGGTGAATTCACGACAGCGCAGTGCATATTCGGTATCATCATACCAAATGAAATAATCTTTTTTTGGTAAACCAATTTTGTTTGCTAACTGTTGCTTGATAAAACATCCCACAAATGAAAAAGTATCAATTTGAAAGTCATTAAGATACTCTTCCACAGGAACCTCCGTTTGAGTTAAAGCAATCCAATTAGAAACTCTTTTTCGATGTGATATTTGAATTTCCCCGTTCTCAAGTGTAACAGTTCCTGAAAAAGCCTCAACCGATGGGAATTTACTAACTCCGTGAGAAAGTAATAATTCAAAATAGTTTGAAGAAAATATTGCATCATCATCTGAAAAAGATATCCAATCAGTTTTGTATTTCATTGCCTCCCTCAATCCACAATAATAACCACCAGACCCACCTAAATTTTTTTCAAGTCTTAAGTGGACAACTTTCATATCACTTTTCGCAATCTCTTCCAGATATTCGTTGGTTCCGTCCGTTGAATGATTATCCACAACAATTACTTTTTTGGGTGGAATCGTTTGTTTTAGAAGACTATTAAGTGCTTCACTTAGTAGCTCCAATCTATTATATGACACTAATATTGCTATATAATTCATTCGGAATTATCCTTCCAATTATTATCTACTTATCAAATAGTTGTAAAAAAACATTTGTAGACTTAATCATATTTTTCACCTGAAATTGTTGCTGTTTTATTGCATCGTCAAATGTTTCTCTGGTTGATGAACTCTGATGGTGAATCATCTTAATTGATGGTTCAAATTTGGAAATCATTCCATTCTTTCTAATCATTTTATCAAGTATCTCAGTTTCAAAATAAAAAAAAGTATCCGGAGCAAATGGAGCTATTCCATTTTGAATGAACGTTTTAGAAAAAATTAGCATAGAACCATGCAAAACAACATTTTTTAACATGTGATTGTTATCATGGTTCTTTCTATTTCTTACGTCAAGAACAATTTTTTTGAGTACATTAACTTTCTTTATCCTAGCACGTAATGAAAAAAGCCACTTGGGTGAATTTAAAATTCTAACATTTTTATCATGGATTATTTGCACATCCTGTACAGTGTAGGCACTTCTTTTTTTAGGATTTTGATGAATTTTTGTTTCAGGAACGAATATACTCGGCCCCAGAACATCAAATTTGAACTTAAGATATGAATCATAAATTAAAGGTATAAAATTTTTTTGAGTAAACTCAAGGTCATTATTCATTGTGACAATAAACTCTGGATTATACTGAGCAGCCCTTCTATACCCAATATTCATTCCCTTTGCAAACCCTAGATTTCTATCATTGATAATTACATCAATTAATGGGTTATCCGCGTACTGTTTATTTAAAGCCATTCCAGAACCATTACTGGAGGCATTATCAACAATAACAATTCGTTTATTACCCTCTAGTTTTGTCAAAATATAGGTTATTTCAGATCTAGTATTTTTTAATGACATATAGTGTAAAATCACAAAAACGACCATACCTATTTCACAATCCTTTTGTCTATCAAATGCGACTTCTTATCATCTGGCACTTCATTTGCATAATTTTGGCCATATAGCTGTTTTAAATATTTATCATACTGACTCGGAATTCTCACATTAATATTCTCAAATTTTTTCATTACCCCTTGACCGAACACTTCATATCGAAATACCTCTTTAGTAAACATCGATCCCGTAATTGTTCCAATCCATGAAGAGTTCATACTGTGTTTAGAATAGAGTTTTTCTAATTTCTTATAGATATTTTCCTGTGAATAAAAACGTTGTATTCCTAGGCTTTTAATCATATGTAGAATTCGTTGACGGCCTGGTTTGTGTATCATAATCGTATCTTTAACATCCAATGTCCAAATTGCTCCAAGCGCACGTAAAAAAGCTACATGCATGAAGAAGAGATTTCGTCCCAGTTTAGTTGTTGGAACTCCGTCAATAGGAAGAACATCAATTATTGAGAATCCTAAATGATTATTTCGAGGAAGATTTTGTTTAATTCTATAGCTTTCTTTGATTAGAACCCTTGGAAAGTACGCGTGTATCGCATCCCCATTGCGATAACTTGCCAGCCAAAATTTATCTGACCAGTCATTAGAGAAAATTCGAATGAATTTTTCATAGTCCGTTCTTGGTAATGAAATATCCATATCATCATCCCAAGGAATAAATCCTGAATACTTAACAGTTCCCATAACCGAACCGCCTCGAAGATAATATTTCAAATTATTTTTCTCTAAAATTTCAATGATTTCTGTAAGAGCTTCCAATTCAATTGCTTGAATCTTTTCTAAATCATCCGTCAATTTTCTAACCTACTTTTCTAATCTATCTTTAATCACATGTGCTGGCACTCCACCTGCAATACAATTGTTAGGCACATCCTTATTAACAACCGCACCAGCGGCAAGAATTACATTATTTCCAATATTTACACCATCAAGAATTGTTACTCTGGCTCCAATCCACACATTATTTCCAATTTTAATTCCCTTACGCTCTTCCCCCTGAAGTCTTGTTGCCACATGTATATTTTGGAAAATATGGTTCTCCGGATGTAATGAAAAATACGGGCCAATAATCACATCATTTCCAATCTCAACTTTACCTCGAATGCTTATTAAGGAATTGGCAGATACGCCTACGTTATCTCCAATTGTTAAACCTAAACCAAGTCTACTAATAACACCTAGTCCTTCGATTACAGAATTACGTCCTAATGTGAAATTTTTTCCAATAGCAATCTCTTTCTTAACTCTAGCATCAATCAAAGTATACTTTTCAAGAGTGGCTACACCATTGAAACTTAACTTTCTTGGAGAAATAATTTTTGAATGACTATCTATAAATAATTTTCCCCTTTTCTTAAGGCGAAATGCATACCTCAAACCTCTCAAAAGCATATAAATTCTGCAGATTGATATTTTTAATAAATCTCCCACGCTCAGCGCTTTATCTAATTGATACGAACTGCCCTTAAGTTTACTTGCAGTAATGTCTAATATTCGCCTTAACAATTTTATTTCACAAGCTCCTGTTTACAATTTTAAAATATGTGGAATTCAAATCTGATGATAAGTTCTTATATGTTAATTTTTGAATAGGAAAATTTGTTAAAATTTCATTTATTTCATTCTCTGACAACTGATTATTCAGCTCGTACATTAGTTGCAAGGGCAATGAATTGGGAACTTTTGGAATTTTTCTGAAAACTTGCGGGTGGGCATTAAATATTAAATGCCAAAAAATATGAAAAAGGAAATAATCCTTTAAATGATTATTTCTTTTCCAATAATCATTTAATAGCTCTCTCAATCTGAGCAAAGAAGGTTCATTAGGTCTAGCCGTGATAAACCAACTAGACAAGAAAATTGAGTTTCCCATGGATCCTGGTCTCATATTCTGAAAAAAGAAAAGTGGTTCATTTTCAATTTTTTTGTTAAGCCATGAAGATTGCTTTGAAATATAGGTTGTAGAATCAATCCATGTTCCTCCGTACTCAACAAGTAAATTCGTTCTGATAATATCCGAGAAATGTGCGTCACTAATTTTTCCTTGTTTCCATTTTGCTACTATATACTGGGGAATTGTAATAAAATCCCTGAAATTATTTTGGTCTATTACAATTACATTAGAGTAATTATTTTTTATACTTCGTAATGTAGTTGCAACCATTTCTGGCGCATTATTTTCTCCTTGTAGCCACATAGTCCATACAGGTAAATCGCTGATATTACCTGTCCAGCTTTGATCTGCTAGTGGCGTTTCAATAATTTTTTTATATTTTTTTCCAATTTTTCGAGATACTCTATTAATTTCACCCAATCTTATAAGCTCTAAAGATGTTTTAGAAGTACCGTTCAAAACAACACTTATGAAATCATAAAGAATATTACCACTCGAAATTTTATCATTTAATGTTTTTCTGAAACCATTTTTCTTTAAAGATGAAAATAGTGCCATTTTTACCTCCCACTATCAGTTATAGGCAATAACTACCTATCTATTAAGAAATTGTGTTTCGTATGCATCGACAATTCTTTCCCAGGAATAATTGTCTATCACACGTTTATCAGATTTTCTTCCAAATAAACAAATTTCTTCTTTTGTGAGAATATCTGAACTATTTATCAATTGGGACAACGATTGTTTTGTCTTACTCCAATACAGTGCCCCATCTTCACCAACTTCACGATTAAAGCCAACGTCATAGAGCAAATTGAGTTTGGTACTTGCCAAAGC
Source organism: Lapidilactobacillus wuchangensis (assembly GCF_003946645.1). Classification (GTDB taxonomy): domain Bacteria; phylum Bacillota; class Bacilli; order Lactobacillales; family Lactobacillaceae; genus Lapidilactobacillus; species Lapidilactobacillus wuchangensis. The sequence continues at coordinate 15,759 of NZ_RHOU01000010.1, read as the reverse complement.
TTCCAACAAAGAAGGATTCGTCCCACCGACAGAATGACCGTGCAGATATCCATACGCCAATTCACGAATCTTAGCAAGTAATTCTGCGTCATAAACGGTTCCTACAAACTTAATTCGTGGATCATTTTCAAAGTGAGTTTTTTCTTTCAGTTCATCATAGAAATGATTGCGTTCCACGTTGGTAATGATTACTAAGTCTTTTTTTGTATTAGAAGCCATGAATTCACGAATCATCGTTTCATAATTGTTTTCTGGAACAAAGCGGCCGACAATTAGATAGTAATTATTGGCCTTAATAGAAAACTTGTTAAACCAATTAATTAATTTTGGATTGTCATCAGCAAGTTGCGATTTTTTAACATCGGCACCATAAGCGATGAACGTTGTCTTGGGCTGATACTTTTTATAGCTTGATTGAATATACTTCTCAATATTCTTACTATCACAAATCAATAAATCGGCGTGCTTGACCATTAAACCTTCAGAGTACTTCCAATAACTACGAACTGGTTTACTCCACTTGGCCCGTAACCACTCATGACCATCTGGATTAACATAGACAACTCCGCCTAGCGCGTGGACTCGACGAACAATGCTATTCATGAATGGTCCAATCCGACATGCTAAGATATAAAAGATTGGTTTCTCAATCTGATGTTCTTTAACATATTTAATCGATTGATTAAGTGCAGCAACGTCATAATAAATTGCTTGAGCTGGTCCAATGTTTGGTACATAAACCTTGAAGCAATCTGCATTATTGTGTTCGAACCTCTGTGGCATCATCTTTTTCTTATCTGTTACCTTACAGGCAACGTGATATTTAATCTCGTTGCTTTGTTTACCTTTTGTTAGGTACTCTAAGAACGTTTCATAGCCACCATAATTTGCTGGAATTCCTTTACTACCCACAATAAAAATATGCTTCATTATTTACTCCCATTCACCCTATAGATATTCTTTAAAACTTAAACGTACTTTTCATCCTACCTTTAATCACGATCAGCCCAATTAAATGGTGTGTCATCGAACATTTGATAGTCATTTCAATCAACAATGTTTGTCATCTGTATTTAGAAGAAATCTTGCTGACGCAATATTTCCACATAGCGATTTAACGCATCTTGCCATGTGGGTAATGGTTTAAAGCCAGCTGCAACTAGTTTGCTTTTATCTAACCGGCTGTTAAATGGTCGGGCAGCCTTAGAAACTCCGTATTCAGCCGTTGTAACTGGGGTAACTTTAGTCTGATAACCAGCAGTTGCAAAGATTGCTTTGGCGAAATCAGCCCAACTAATATAACCGCCCTCATTAGTTGCGTGGTAGTAACCATATTTATCAGTTTCAGCCATATCAACCAATAATCTAGCTAAATCGAAAGTGTACGTTGGCGTTCCTATTTGATCTGCGACTACTTTCAATTCTGGATGAGTTTTGCCAACTTGTAACATGGTCTTGATAAAGTTCTTGCCATTAATGCCAAACACCCAAGCAATGCGAACAATAAAGTATTTATCAAGATTATTAACGACTGCTTGTTCACCAGCCAATTTTGTTTGGCCATAGACATTTAACGGTTGATAATCATGATTGTCAGGTTGCCAAGGTTCAGTTCCTTGACCGTTGAAAACATAATCAGTACTTAAATAAATCATTTTTGCGTTTAATTGGTGACATGCTTTGGCAATATTTTCCGTACCCTGAACGTTAATTGCTGTTACTAATGACTTCTTGTCTGCTTCTTCAGCCAAATCAACCGCTGTCCAAGCTGCACAATGAACGACGACATCAGGTTTAATTTGTGCTAGTGTCTTGCTGACAGCTGCAGCATCAGTAATATCCATTGAAACATAAGGCATCGTTGTAACTGCAGTACCATCTTGAACACCAGCATACTGTGGTGCTAAGTCACTGCCATAGCCTTGATAACCACGACGTGCTAATTCATTCATGACATCGTGGCCTAGTTGACCGGCAACACCTGTAACAAATATTTTCATTAACTTAAGCCCCTAACGATTTGCGTACATTTTTTCGTAATACTTCTGATAATCACCATTAATAATTTGCTGCCACCAATCTTGATTATCTTGATACCACTTCAAGGTTTCAGCGATACCATCTTTGAAATTGGTCTCTGGCAACCAACCTAATTCATTATGAATTTTGGTTGGATCAATCGCATAGCGACGATCATGGCCCTTACGATCAGTCACATGTTCAATTAAGCTTTCTGGTTTTCCTAGTGTTTGACAAATGATTTTGACAATATCGATATTCCGCATTTCGTTGTGACCACCAATATTGTAGACTTCGCCGACACGGCCATTCTGCAAAATCAAATCAATTGCTTGGCAGTGATCTTCAACATATAACCAATCGCGGACATTAAGACCTTCGCCATAAACAGGTAATGGTCTGTTTTCAGTGGCATCAATAAACATTAATGGGATTAATTTCTCTGGGAATTGGTAAGAGCCATAGTTATTAGAACAACGTGAAATTGTTACGGGCAGGCCATAAGTACGATGATAAGCCAATACCAACAAATCTGCCGCTGCCTTCGATGAACTGTATGGTGAACTCGTGTGAATCGGTGTCTCCTCCGTAAAGAACAAATCTGGCCGGTCCAATGGTAAATCACCATAAACCTCATCAGTTGAGACCTGATGGAATCGTTGCACACCATATTTACGCGCAACATTCATTAAATTAGCAGTGCCCATAATATTCGTCTGTAAGAAAATATTAGGGTCTTTAATTGAACGGTCAACATGGCTCTCAGCAGCAAAGTTAACGACAACATCGGGATGCTCTTCCACAAATAACTGATCAATTGCGCTTTCATCACAAATATCAGCTTTAACAAAGCGAAAATTAGGATTATCCATCACTGAAGCTAACGTTGATAAATTACCAGCATAAGTTAACTTATCAACACAAATAATGCGCTCTTCTGGATGTTTCTTTAGCATATAGAAAATAAAGTTACTACCGATAAACCCAGCGCCGCCTGTTACAATCGTTGTCATTTCATTACCCCTATTTTTGATTAACTTTTTCTAAGTACTTGCCGTCTAAGACATCCAATAAATATTGGCCATATTGATTTTTCTTAAGTGTTTCATACGATTTCATAACATCGTCTTTTGAAATCCAGCCCTTCAGATAGGCAATTTCTTCTAAGCAAGCAATTTTGCGGTGCTCATGAGTTTCCAAGGTTCGAACAAAATTAGTTGCATCTACTAAGCTTTCATGAGTCCCCGTGTCAAGCCAGGTGAAGCCTTGCCCTAAGACTTCTACATTCAGTTCATTATTTTGCAGATAGATATTATTTAAGTCGGTGATTTCTAATTCACCACGAGCTGATGGCTTCAAACTTTTAGCATATTCAACAATTCGATTGTCGTAAATGTAAAGGCCGGTTACGCAATAGTTGCTCTTAGGTTTAGCTGGCTTTTCTTCAATTGAAATAGCCCGACCATTCTGATCAAACTCAACGATACCAAAGCGCTCTGGATCGTTCACATAATAACCAAAGACTGTCGCACCATTACCCGAATTGGCACTTTCAACAGCATGATTAAGTCGTTCATTCAATCCTTGTCCAACGAAGATATTGTCACCAAGAATCATCGCGACAGAATCATGACCAATAAAATCAGCCGCAATAATAAAGGCTTGCGCCAATCCTTCTGGCTTTGCTTGAACTAAGTAGGAAAGTGCAATGCCAAATTGATGGCCATCACCAAATAGTTTTTCAAAGCGTGGTGTGTCATCTGGTGTGGAAATAATTAGAATATCGCGAATACCAGCGTTCATCAGTACTGACATTGGATAATAAATCATTGGTTTATCAAAGACTGGTAATAATTGTTTCGAAGTTACTGTTGTTAATGGATATAACCGGGTGCCCGAACCGCCTGCTAAAATAATGCCCTTCATCAATATCGTCCTCCAAATACTCAATTGATCAGAAACTACTTAAATAATGTAAAATTTGTTTAACTTAGCAAATCACAATTTATACTTTTGTTAGCCAAATTTACATAGTAAACGTTGTACATACTGTCCCAGTATATCAATTAGCCACAAACTGAACAATACCGTCAGGGCTTGTGTAAAGTCATAAAGGAGAGCTTTTTCACGAATCGCAAAGGGTTGTTTGATTATTACAAATTTATAACAATATCAAATTTTTAATTGTGAAGTGACTTTTTTGAGTCAAATTGTTTGACATTATTGTATTTTCGGTTTGCGTTTTTGCTAGACCAATTTATTGACGATTGTTTATTTACGCAAAATAATCGGTTTAATTTGATTATTATTACAATTATTTCGGCAGCTGTTCATCTGAATTTTCTTGTTTTTGTCAGGTTAGCGTTATGGTAGCTTTAAATTTAGTTACGGGGTAACATTGAAATAGATTGATTAAATCAACTATTTGCGTCGTGTAACTAATTTTTAATAAGTTAATTCTAGAAATTTGTGGACCAATTGGCGTACAATGGTAGTAATGCATTTTTTTACAGGAGGTTAGCAGATGATTCGAATACTTATGCGTTCTATTCGGGAATACCGCAAGCTGGCGTTTACGTCACAGATCCTGGTTGCGGTTGAAGTTGCGATTGAGACTTTCATCCCCTTCCTAATGGGTAATATTATTGATTACGGCATTATGAAGAAAGATATGAACTACATCACAAAATACGGGATCATATTATTGATCATGACATTATTCTCATTAGCTTGTGGGGCCGGTGCTAGTTGGGCCGCGCCACATGCCAGTGCTGGTTTCGCTGCCAATTTACGGCACGATATGTTCTATCACATTCAGGACTTCTCGTTCGCCAACATTGACCGCTTCTCTGGCTCTAGTTTGGTTACCCGCTTAACCACCGATGTGACCAACGTCCAGACAGCTTTCCAGATGATGACCAGAATTGCGGTGCGGGCACCCTTGTTACTGATCTTTTCCATTATTATGGCGTTTAACGTCAACAGTTCGCTGGCGATGATTTTCGTGGTCCTGGTGCCACTACTGACCATTGCCTTGGCCTTAGTGATTCATTTCGCCCGGCCACTGTTTCGGAAAGTTTTCCAACGCTACGACGTGTTAAACCAAGTGGTCCGCGAGAATGTTCGTGGCGTTCAAGTCGTTAAAACTTACGTCCGCGAAGACGAAGAAATCAGTAAATTCAAGAAGGCTTCCCAAGGCATCGCTGAAGTCTTCACTAAAGCCCAACAAATTATGTCCTTAAACGGACCAGCAATGATGTTGGTGCTGAACTCGGCCGTGATTTTACTTTCTTGGTTTGGCGCTAAATTAATTGTTGGTGGCCAATTACAAACTGGTCAACTCGTTAGTATGTATGCTTATTCCAATTCAATTTTGTTCAGCTTAAATATTCTGGCCATGGTCTTCACCCAGTTGTCGATTTCGCAAGCTAGTGGCGACCGAATCGCTGAAGTGTTACAAGATCAATCGACCATCACCAATCCCAAGCATCCTTTGTTGGCAATGTCTGATGGCGCCATTGAATTTAAGCATGTTAATTTTGAATATGGCGATTCACCCAAAGCAATTTTGCAAGATATTAATTTATCAATTAAGTCCGGCGAGGTCATTGGGATCATTGGCGAGACTGGTTCTGGTAAGAGTACTTTAGTCCAACTGATTCCCCGCCTTTACGACATTAGTAAAGGTAAATTGTTAATTGGCGGGCGCAATGTGCGGCACTATGATTTGCGGACGCTGCGGGACAATGTGGCGATGGTGCTGCAGAACAGCATTCTTTTCTCCGGAACGATTGCCGAGAACTTGCGCTGGGGCGATGAAGACGCCACTGACGAGCAAGTGATTGCCGCGGCCAAAACTGCCCAAGCTGACGGTTTCATTAACGAATTTGATGATGGATATCAAACTCACGTCGAACAAGGTGGGACCAACGTTTCTGGTGGTCAACAGCAACGTTTGACGATTGCTCGAGCTTTGTTGAAGAAGCCGAAGATTTTAATTTTGGATGATTCCACCTCGGCAGTGGATACCCACACTGAGCAAATGATTCGTGAAGGCTTACGGCAAGATATGCCCGACACCACGAAAATTATTATTTCCCAGCGAATTGTTTCCATTAAAGATGCCGATCAAATTATTGTCATGGATCACGGCCACATTCAGGACGTGGGCACTCATGACGAATTAGTCCAACGTAATACGCTATATCGTGAAATTTATCAATATCAACAACAGAAAGCAGGTGAAACGACTGATGACGGAAAAGACGCTTAAAGCACCAACCAAAGCAAAACGCTCAACCACTTTACGCCGACTGCTGAAATTCGTCGTTGGCACCTATCCCGCACCATTTATTGTGGCGATGATTGCGATTATCGTTTCTGCCGGTGCCACTGTTTACGGCTCGTTATTCTTGCAGCGGTTGATCGATGATTATATTGTGCCCATGACTAAGCAGGCAACGCCGAATTTTGCTCCACTTTTTCAAGCCTTGGCCTTAATGTCCGGGATTTATTTAATCGGGGTCATTGCCACTTTTGCCTTCACGCAAATCATGGCGATTCTTGGTCAACGTCTGCAGAAGAAAATTCGGGACGACATGTTCGTTCATATGCAGGCGCTCCCGATTATTTATTTCGATCAAAATGATTATGGCGACATCATGAGTCGTTATACCAACGATGTGGATACCTTGATGCAAATGATTTCTCAAAGTATTCCTCAGTTCGTCAATTCGGTCTTCAACTTGGTCTTTGTTTTGGCTGGGATGATCGTTTTAAGTCCGATGTTGACCTTAGTCACGCTAGTTATTTTCTTATTAAGTATTGGCGTGGTACGTTTCTTAACTGGTAAAAGTAGTTATTATTTCAAACAGCAACAAAAACAGCTTGGTAAATTGAACGGTTTCGTCGAGGAAGTCTTGAACGGCTTGAAGGTCATCAAAGTCTTCTCTCACGAACCCCAAACCAAAGCCAAATTCGATGTAGAAAATAAAGATTTCCAAACGGACGCGGCTAAAGCCAACGCCTACGCAATTATGTTATTCCCAATTATGGGTAACTTAGGTAACGGCCTTTATGTTTTGATTGCAATTGCTGGTGGCATGATCGCCATTAATGGTTGGTCAGCACTGACTATCGGCTCAATCGCTGCCTTCTTGCAATTGAGTAAATCATTTAGTCAGCCAATCGCCCAGATTTCCCAACAGTTGAACTCGATTGTGATGGCCTTAGCTGGGGCCGAACGAATTTTCCAACTACAAGATAGTCCAGTTGAAGTTGATCAGGGGCAAGTCACCTTACATCAAGCTGACGGCCAAGATAATCACGCCTGGTACTGGCAAGTGCCACAGCAAGACGGTTCGTTTACCAAAGTACCAGTTGCTGGTCGAATTGTGTTCGATCACGTTAACTTCGGCTATCTCCCTGGACAAACAGTGTTGCACGATATTAATGTCACTGTAGAACCTGGTGAGAAGGTGGCGCTAGTTGGTGAAACTGGTGCTGGTAAAACAACCTTCAGTAGCATGATCAACCGTTTCTACGAAATCAATTCTGGCGTGATCACTTATGATGGCATTGATATTCGCAACATTAAAAAGGCTGACCTGCGTCATTCGCTGGCAATCGTTTTGCAGTCCACGAACTTGTTCAGTACCAGCATTCGCGAGAACATTCGCTTCGGGCGGCTTAGTGCCACCGATGCCGACGTGGAAGCCGCCGCTGAACTCGCTCACGCTGATGATTTCATCAGTGAAACTAGTCGTGGCTACGACACCTTGATTGACGGCGATGGCTCTGACTTATCTCAAGGTCAAAAGCAATTGTTGTCAATTGCCCGGGCCAGCGTGGCCAACACGCCATTAATGATTCTTGACGAAGCCACTTCAAGCATTGATACGCGGACTGAACGTTTGGTTCAAGCTGGAATGGATAATTTGATGAAAGGCCGTACGACCTTCGTAATCGCCCACCGACTTTCCACCATCGCCAACTCAGATTTGATCCTCGTCTTAGATCACGGTCGCATTATTGAGCATGGTAATCACGAGCAATTAATGCAGCAACATGGCGAGTATTATCAGTTGTATACTGGCAAGAAAGAATTAGAGTAATTAGCTCCGTATAAAAGGCTCGATGATGACTTTTAGTTGTCATTGAGCTTTTTTACTGGTGATAGTGATAAAAAGTATCGGAAAGTTGCTAGTAAAGACGATGAAACTGAATGGCGTTTGACTCCATTGCAGGCTGCTTGTCGTGGAACGCTGCCGGCATTGATTTGAGCTTATTGCTGACGCAACAATCTCAAATACAAGCCTTATTCTAAGCGATAAATCGCTAAGAATAATTTGGCGGCTGACGACAAGATCCCTCCATTCCGTCTGGAGTTGATTTAGTTCACTTCATCTTCGCCAGTGGTTAAGGCAATGATAGTAGGATTCATTAACTCAATTCAATTAGTAATAATAGTTGAACAGTATCAAAAAAAGATGTGACGCCCCTATTCTCAATAGAGGTTGTCACACATTGTTTGGATCCATGTCAATCTGGTCTGGCCAAGTAGTGGTGATCATTTTTGTTAGTTTAATCAGGTGGTTGCTGGGCGATTGGCGTCAGCTGTGAAATTATTCTTGGCGGTTTACCGCTTAGAATAAGCCTCGAATTTGAAATAATTTGATCTTTAATTGGTTCAAATCGACGGCCACAGCGTTCCACGCCAGAATAATCGCCCAGCAACCACCTTCTTCAATTGGAGGAAGTCTTGGCACTAACTTTGTTTTATAGTACTGAAGTTATATCAAATTAGCAGGTATTATCGGAAAGAATCGTTCACAATAATATTCATTTTTAAATACGAAAAGCATCTAGATTATCATCAAAAGCGATAGAAATATTGTTCACAAAATAACGATAATTTATGGCATAATGGAAGTGTTGCCTTGTCAATCTGTGGCAAAATATCACAACAGATTGGAGGTGGCTCGCCATGATCAAATCATTTTTGATCCAATTACTTGTGGGAGTTTTATTAGCCCTCTTTAACTACTGGTTGAGTAACCACAAGTAATTAATTCCAAGGCAACCCTCAACCCACCCGTTTATTCTTTAAATAAATGTAAAAAAAGCCCACAACTATAACAGGTAGTTGTGGGTTTTGGTGACTCAAGATGATCAAATCATTTTCAAATACAGTATATCATCTATTTGCTTAAAATCAAACTAATTAGTAATTTTTACTGCCGTTCTGAATAGTGAACTTCTTTAAAGAATATTCATTATGCTGTACTCAGTTCATTTGGTCCATCGTTTTATTCAACAGTTCGTCGACGTAGATATTGCCCTGATTAACGGCGTGACCTTTGGCCCAAATCAGTTGCAACTGGCTAAATTGTGGCAATAACTGGCTGATTTGTTGCCACAGTTCCGGATTGGCAATTGGTTCGCCAGTGGCCTTGCGCCAGTGTCGCCGTTGCCAGCCAGCCAGCCAATTTTTCTGAATGGCGTCTAAAAGATAGCGGGAATCGCTAGTCAGTTGGATTTTTGCGGTTTGTAAATTAAGCTCGATCAGTTTGGCCAGTGCCGAGGCAAAGGCGGTCAATTCCATTTTATTGTTAGTTGCGCCCTTTTCACCGGCAGTACCGTTAATTTGCTGACCAGCTGGTAAAATAATCAAGTAGGCCCAGGCCGCCAGGTCGTTGTTCCTCACATGACCCCCGCGCACATTGCCGGTGTTGCGGGAGCCACCATCAGTATAAACTTGAATGGCCCGCGCATCGATGGCAATTTTGGGTTTTGCTGATTTTGCTGGCTTGTCCGACTGATTGTCTAGTCGGCTTTTTTGACGAGGCGCCACAGAATCGGCCCCTTGAAATTGGGCGGTCATTTCTGCTAACCATTTTTCAGCTTCGGCTTCGGTGACAAAACCGTGATAACGGGCCATGGGAAAGCCAGCAATTTGTTTTTCGGCGGTGGGCCAATCGCGATAAATTCCCGGTTGCCGACCGCGAGCGACTGCATAAAAATTATTTTTCGACATAAAAAAGACTCCAATAAGTTGTAAGTTGTGGTTTCCCTTAATATAATAAAAATAGTAGCTTTTAGCAATTATCAATTAATTAGGATGGATGGTTTTATTCTTGAAACGAACAGCTCGACAAAAATCAGAACACCTTAATTTCGTTACCGGACTGGCCAGTGGTCTCGTTGGCGGCAGCATTCTGCTGTATGCACGGCGCAATGCCAAACAACGAATTCAGGACCAGGAATTTTTGGCGTCCCAAGAAATTCAGCCGACGACGCCAGCCACGAAACAAGTGCCGACCATTTATGTCCACGGTTTCCGCGGCGGTGATTATACCACCAACAAAATGGTTTTAAGTGCGCAAGAAGCGACTAACGCTGATACTTATTTGAAGGTAATTGTTGATTGGAAAGGCCGCCTATCTTTTGAAGGCACTTGGTCGAGCGGCCCCAATCCGTTGATCCAGCTGGTCTTTAGTGACAAGTGGATGCCCACTGCCCAAATCGTCAACTGGCTAGATATTGCCTTGCCCAAACTAAAGGCGCTTTTTGGCTTCACTGAATATAACGCCGTCGGCCATTCGCTGGGAGCCACTGCTTGGGTCATGGCGGAAATGCGCAATTATGGCATTAGTGACTTTCCCAAACTGAACAAATTAGTGTTGGTGGCTGGACCTTTCGATGGCGTGGTGGCGTTCGGTGATTGGCCGAATGTTAATCGCTTTAACCGTCGCGGGCGACCAATTATCATGAATCCGCGTTACTTACAAATGTTGCTTAAACGCAAAAAATTCCCGAGCAATGTCAGTGTCCTGAACATTTACGGGAATGTTGGTGATGCAAGTAATACCGACAAATACATTAGCGTGATTTCAGCAAAATCCGTTCGTTATTTGCTAGAACCAATTGTCAAAACTTTTAAAGAAGTTGAGATTTGGGGGCAAAATGCGGAACATTCGAAGATGCATGATAACGATAATGTCTTAGCGATGATTAATCATTTTCTGTTTGGTTCGTTGATTTAAATTTGCGATATAACTTTTCGTCCTCTTTTACAATATATTGAGGGCGTTTTTTAGTTTCCAAGAAAATTTTACCGATATACTTGCCGATGATCCCTAGGCTCAACAATTGCACGCCGCTTAATAACAGCACAATCGACATCATTGATGGCCAGCCGGAAGTGGGGTCGCCAAAGAGCAAGGTCCGAATGACAATCACGATCAAGAGAACTACAGAAATGACACAAGATAGCGCGCCAATAACTGAAGCGATATTCAATGGCGCATCAGAGAAGTTGACGATGCCGTCGATCGAATAAGAGAACAATTTCCAGAAACTCCAACTAGTCGTGCCAGCAACTCGCTCCACGTTTTCATAAGGGATATATTTTGTTTTGAAGCCCACCCAAGAGAACAAGCCCTTGGAGAAGCGATTATATTCAGTTAATTCCAAAATAGCATCAACCATTTGCCGGGTCATTAGCCGGAAATCACGGGCACCGTCAACGATCTCAGTTTGACCGATTTTATTGATCAAGCGATAAAACATCCGCGCGAAGAAACTCCGCAATTTCGGCTCACCTTCACGAGTCACACGGCGCGTCCCCACACAATCGATTTCTGGATCTTGAATTTCCTGGTACATTTGAATCAACAACTCAGGTGGATCCTGCAAGTCAGCATCCATCACCGTCACATAATCACCAGTCGCTTTTTGCAATCCCGCATAGAGGCCAGCCTCTTTACCGAAATTACGGGAAAACGAAATATAATGAACGGAATCAGGATTTTCAGTGGCTAGTTTCCGTAAGTAAGCCAAAGTTTTATCCCGCGAGCCATCATTAATAAATATGTATTCAAAGTCCAGCGGCAATTGTGGTTTTAACTTTTCCATCGCGGTAAAATAATAAGGTAAAGATTCTTGTTCATTGTAACAAGGGACAATAATCGATAATTTAGGCACGTAGATCAAGCTCCTTCTTCTATAAAACGTCTCTAAATATTATGACATACCTGTAGCCTTAATTATATACTTACTTGCCAATAAATTCACTTTAGGAGGCACGCATGGAACAGTTCGAGAAATATCATCCGCTACTCACAGAACACTACACTTTAGACTGGTTGACCACCACTTCTCTGAAAGAAGTACATCAGTTATTACCAAAAATCTCGTCTAGTTATGCTTGGCAAAACTTCAGCCAAAGCGCCCAATTCCTCAATCAGACCATGTTAACGATCATGCGCAACCAACAACTGGTCTGGGGCATCACCCGCCGCTCCGAAAATACGTTGGTTGGTGTGGCCAGTTTGACTCACTTCACTTCTGAACAAGTGCAATTGACTTTGCAGCCGTTACCAAGTGACCGTCACATTCCCCAAATCAATCAGGAAACACTGCTCTATCTGACTGCTTTTGTTTTAGCTGAATTAGCAATACCAAAAATCATTTTGGCCGCGCCGTTCCCCGCGAAGGACTTGTTGACACGATTGGGTTATAGCTACCAAGCTGACACAAATACCTGGGAAATTGAACGAGCCGTGCAATTGCCGGCACGTGATTAAATACCTGATTGATCTCTTGCGCTGAATTATTGGGGTGCGCTCCCTAGTTGAGAACGGCAGGGGCCCAGCGATTTTGTGGGCGTGGAACGCTGTGGCCGTCGATTTGAGCTTATTGCTAGCGCAACAATCTCAAATACGAGGCTTATTCTAAGCAATAAATTGCTAAGAATAATTTCACAACTGACGCCAATCGCTGGGCCCCTGCCTGGATTAAGTAATTGAATTGATCACCACTGATTTGAATAATCGATGGTAACAACTTATTAAGTCTAACTGACGATCTTTCAAAACAAATGAGATGCTGTTAGTCAAGATTGTTAAGATCACTTTAAACTGTCGACTCAATTTAAATCAAGTAGATTTAACCCGCTACAGTGCCTTAGCATCTAGCCAAAGTGAAGTGAACCACTTCCAATTCCAGACGGAATGGAGGGCGTGGTTGTCAGCCGCCAAATTATTGTTGGTGCTTTAGCACTTACAATAAGACCTGTATTGAAGACTTTTGAAAAAAGGCTTCAATCAGCGTCGGCAGCGTTCCACAACCAGCAAGCCCGCAATGGAGTCAGATACCATTTTGTCTCAGCACCATTCCAAACGCTTTTCGAACTTGCGTAAGCACCTACTTATATAATATTTCAAATTAGCCTACGCCAACTCCCGCTACTTCCCACACTCTATGTTAGAATAACATCATCAATGTTTTTCAAGTCTTTACTTCGAGGTGAATAATCATGTTCTACTATTTTGATCCGACCTTTATTTTAGTGATTGTCGGGATTATCATTACTGGGATTGCTTCTGCCCGGGTAAATAGTACTTTCCGCAAGTTTGACCAAGTTCAGAGTCAGAATCATTTGTCCGGGGCTCAGGCCGCAGCACAGATTTTAGCGGCTGAAGGCATTACCGATGTGACGATTCGGGAAGTTCGCGGTAACTTGACCGACAATTATAATTCAGGGAATAAAACCTTAAGTTTATCTGAGTCCACTTATAACTCGACTTCCGTTGCGGCCATTGGGGTAGCAGCTCATGAAGTGGGCCACGCTTTACAACATCATCAAGGTTATGTGCCCCTGAAAGTTCGTAGTGGTATTTTCCCGCTGGTTAATATTGGTTCGATGGCATCATTCCCACTTATTATTGCTGGGATGTTGCTAAGTTGGAATCAAACGCTAATTAACGTCGGCATTTGGTGTTTTGCCTTAGTCTTAGTATTTCAATTAGTGACGTTGCCAGTGGAATTTAATGCCTCTGGTCGCGCCTTGAAAATTTTGAGTCATGATGGCCTTTTGACCACTGATGAAGTACCAATGGTTCGTCAGGTTTTAAGTGCTGCTGCCATGACTTATGTTGCCGCAGTCTTATCAAGTTTGTTGCAACTGTTAAGATTAGTGCTACTTTTCGGTGGCAATCGTGACCGCAATTAGCCTAGTCAGAGCTTAAACTGGCTGATATTTTAAATTTATTGGGGAATATTGGGGTAAAATGAATCTTAGAATAATTATACTGATTATTATCGTCCTCTTCTTAATTAACACGGCTGGTGCCATTATCACCGTCTTTCACCGACCACGAAGTATTGCGGCAACTTTAGCTTGGTTGCTGGTTTTAATCTTACTTCCTGGGGTCGGCTTTTTGGCGTATGCCTTCCTTGGCCGTGGGATTGCTCGAGAAAACATTTTCGCCCTAAATCATCAGGATCATATTGGCTTGGCCCATTTAAAAGCTTTGATTTTGGCTGACGCTAAAGCCGCCAAAGCAGGGCCCACCAATCCCAATGACACGACCATAAAGGCCACCGGTTTGATTGAGTACTTTGACCGCGCCGAGGATTCGCCATTGACTCATCATAATCAAGTTAAGTTGTTCATTGATGGTAAGGAAAAGTTTGCCGCTTTATTCAAAGATATTGCTGCTGCCACTCGTTTTGTGCATGTCGAATATTACTCTTTCTACAATGATGAGATTGGCAATGACTTTTTAAATTTGTTAATTGACAAGGCTAAGGCTGGTGTTGAGGTTCGCTTGATTTACGATCCTTGGGGTTCCCCAGGTACTAGCAAGCGTTGGTTCAAGCCACTCCGCGACGCTGGCGGCGAAGTAGTACCTTTCATCACTTCACGAGACTTAATTCGTAAAACCCGTTTGAATTACCATTTACATCGTAAGATTGTGGTCATTGATGGGACGATTGGCTGGACTGGTGGTTTCAACGTCGGTGATCAATATTTAGGCCGCAGTAAAAAGTTCGGTTATTGGCGCGATACTCATTTGCAAATCAAAGGGACTAGCGTTTTAGCGTTACAAGAGCGTTTTATCATGGATTGGAATGCTTCGATCGAGCATTATTCGCAACGAATCTGGTTCAAGGAGGAATATTTCCCCCATCCTGGTGCGCTTCATCAAGGCCACACCCCAATTCAAGTTGTGGCTGATGGTCCCGACAGTGAAGAAGACATTCTCAAGGGCGGCATGATGAAAATCCTGTTGACCGCGAAAAAGTCCGTTTGGATTCAGACGCCTTATTTAATTCCTGATGATTCTATGATCAGCGCCCTGACTGTTGCCGCTCGTTCGGGAATCGATATTCGCATCATGATTCCTTGCATGCCGGACCATCCTTTCATTTATCGGGCCACGCAATATTATGCCAACTTGTTAACTTCATTTGGCGTCAAGATTTACATTTACCAAAACGGCTTCATTCATGCCAAAACAGTTGTTTGTGATGAAGAATTTGCCATGGTTGGTTCAATGAATCAAGATTTCCGTAGCTATTCGCTGAATTTCGAATGCAATGCTTATTTGTATGACGCCAATATTGCCCATCAGTTAAAGGATATTTTCTTGGATGACTTACAGAAGTCGTACTTACTGACGCCGGACATGATTGCACGGCAGTCACACTGGTTGAAATTCCGGCAATACTTCTCTAGATTGTTATCACCAATTCTTTAGGTCTGGATTGATTGAACCAATTTAAAACCAGTGAATGCGTTGAAACGGAATTGAGTTTGACTGCATTCCGGGCTGCTTGGTGTGGAACGCGGCCGGCGTTGATTTGAGCTTATTGCTACGCAACAATCTCAAATACAAGCCTTGTTCTAAGTGGCCCAGCCACTAAGAACAATTTGGCGGCTGACGCCAAGATCCC
>NZ_RHOU01000001.1 GCF_003946645.1 Lapidilactobacillus wuchangensis | reverse complement strand
TATCCATGCCGAACACAGAAGTTAAGCTTCTTAGCGCTGAAAGTAGTTGGTGGGAGACTGCCTGCGAGGATAGGGCGTTGCCACGCTTGATTCCGGTTTAGCTCAGTTGGTAGAGCGCTTGACTGTTAATCAAGATGTCGTCAGTTCGAGTCTGACAACCGGAGTAAGATTGTCGGTCGTATGACCGATTTTTTTATGGAGAGTTGTCCGAGCTGGCCGAAGGAGCATGATTGGAAATCATGTATACGGGCATAAACCTGTATCAAGGGTTCGAATCCCTTACTCTCCGCTTGAGTTAAATCGGTACTACCCTATATACGCTAAATGGTTGATTTTCAACTATTTAGCTATTTTTTTGCACTTTTTTAATCTCTTATATTTACCTATATTTGCTTTAAAAGATAGTCAAAAGAATAGTCCCTAAATCATCGATCACGGGCAATTGATATTACTGAAATATAATTAAAATGACTAGTCATTAAATTGTGCAAAACCAAATGAATCGGGCTATAATGAAAGCATGAATTATAATTGATGGAATTGGAGGATTTACAATGAGTGAACGAACATTTACTAAGGCTGAATTAGCTGAATATGATGGAATTAAGCATCCAGAAAAATATGTGGCGATTGATGGTGTAGTTTATGATTTGACTAATATTCCCGCATGGTCTGGTGAAAATCATCATGGTAATGTGGCCGGTCAGGACCTTTCCAACATAATTGTCAAAGCGCCACATAAGAAATCAGTTTTGGCTAAATTAACTGCTGTCGGAAAATATGTGGGTTAGTTTAGCAATTAAAATAACTTCCAAATAGAAGTATCTAAAAATAATCAGTCTGCTAATTGGGACTGATTATTTTTTTGCCTGGCTAATTTGTGGAAAGTAATAGTGACGATATTATTAAAAATGAGTAATAAACTCGTTTATAGGCATAATATGGAGTAAAATTAAATGCAGTTACTTTAGTAATGGTAAAAGAATAAGAAAGATGCGAGGAAAATTATGTCAACTTTGATCCATGCGTTATTTAATTTGAATCAAGTTTTACCCCAATTAGTCGCACAATATGGCAATTTAGTTTATATCGGCATGTTTATCGTGATTTTTGTAGAAACAGGGTTGGTTATTTTCCCATTCTTACCAGGGGATTCCTTATTATTCCTGAGTGGCTCAATTGCCGCCATGACTACCCATCCGCTTAATCCATTGGTGCTCATTATTAGTTTATCGATTGCTGCCATTGTCGGTGATACCGTGAATTTTGAAATTGGTGCACGCTTTGGCAAGCATCTGACCGAAAGTCCACGTTGGCGACGTTTTATTAAACCTAAGAATATCGCCGAAGCACAGAAATTCTTTGAAAAACACGGCAGCATCGCTATTTTCTTAGGCCGTTTCATGCCACTGATTCGGACGTTTATCCCATTTACTGCTGGCATTAGTAAAATGGCTTACCATAAATTCGTCCTTTATAATATGCTGGGCGGTATTTCTTGGGTCGTAATCGCTGTTCTGTCTGGTTACTTCTTTGGGAATATTCCGTTTGTTCAGGCTCATTTTGAGTTGATCATGGTCTCAATTATTATTATTTCGCTGCTGCCAGCCGTGATTATCTCCTTACGCAAGAAAAAAGCTGGTACTGCAACCGTCGATGTCGACGAACAAGAAAATCAAGATTAATGATGATTAAATGAAGCTGCGACCCTAATAATATCGGGAGCAGCTTTTTTGCTTAGAAATTATTTGACGGATCAATAAATTTGGCCGAGTTTTAAAAAAACTATTGACCTTAACCGCTTTATTTAATATACTTATAAATGCTGTTAGTTAAATAAATGGCCCCTTGGTCAAGTGGTTAAGACACCGCCCTTTCACGGCGGTAACATGGGTTCAAATCCCGTAGGGGTCATTGGAGGTTTAGCTCAGCTGGGAGAGCGTCTGCCTTACAAGCAGAGGGTCACAGGTTCGAGCCCTGTAACCTCCATCATTAAAAAAACACTTTCATTTATTGAAAGTGTTTTTTTGTTTGCCAATTATAATAGTGTGTTAGTTAAGCTAAGTACCAGTAGCAATAAAGCCGGGAATTGACTAATATTTTTACGTTTAGGATAGAGAACCAGACTGACTAATAAAATAACCAAAGTGACAATCATGGCCGGCAGTGAGGTAAAATGCTGTAACCATAGAATCAGATTAAGAATAATTGCTAAAAAGGGCCAAATAAAATCAATGAATTGATGAAATGGCATTGTAAAGGCAACTTTACTAAGAAAAATTGCCACGATCAGGATAATTTGGCGACTAGTGACTTGGTCAATAATGCTGGCTAATAGGGCAATTTCCAAAAAGATCGGCACAATTGCTTGTTCTAACAACAGGCCTAGTTTCAAATCAAGATTGTTCATTGTGGTCGGACTGACGGCCAGCTTGATAATGAGCTGCATTAATAACAGCACTGCCACTAAGTAGGACTTTTCAATTAACAGGAAAATCACCGGAATAGCTAGTAAACCATTGATTAGTAAATGCGGCCACCGCCAAAAATCTTCGGCTTGTTGATTAAGCACAATCACCAGGGTAAAGGCAAGGACCCAGATGAAATCTTTCGGTGTGCCGATTTTAACTTGTTTGCTGAGTAGAAATGGCAAAATTAATAAAGGCAATAATTCCAATAAACTATTGAGGATGAACTGGTCGGTCTTGCGCAGTTGATTAATTTTCAAGAGCAAACCTCCTTATCTAGCCATTATCGTACTGGTTTTTACAGGTGTGGTCAAGTTATCTTCCAGTGTGTGAACGAAATGACCAGTTTCGGAAAACAATTATTGCTGTTGTTGCGACTGAAATCACTGCTTCCTTTAACTTAGTAAATATGTTAGACTTGTTAAGTTACAGCATTCCTGATGGGATCCACAAAAGGTGGAGCTGCCCTGTAACCTGTTCAAAAGGGGGAACAAAAAATGGAAAATCGTCATTTATTTACTTCAGAATCAGTTTCTGAAGGTCATCCAGATAAAATTGCTGATCAAATCTCTGACGCAATTTTGGATGCAATTTTAACCCAAGACCCAATGGCCCGCGTTGCTTGTGAAACAACGGTGACGACTGGCTTGGTTTTAGTTGTTGGGGAAATCTCAACAACCGCTTATGTTGATATTCAGGCAATTGTTCGGCAGACAATTATTGATGCCGGCTATGATCGTGGTGAATATGGCTTTGATGGCCATAATTGCGCTGTTTTAGTCGCTTTAGATGAACAATCACCTGATATTGCCCAAGGTGTTAATGAAGCGATTGAGAAGCGCGAAGACACGTCAGTTGATCCACTGGACCAAATTGGTGCTGGTGATCAAGGGATGATGTTTGGCTTTGCCGTTGATGAAACACCAGAATTAATGCCATTGCCAATCTCTTTGGCTCATCAGCTGATGCGTAAAATTGCCGCGGTTCGTCATGCTGGCACTTTGCCATACTTACGGCCTGATGCAAAGTGTCAGGTTACCGTGGAATACGACGCCGCAACAGGCCGCATTCCGAAGCGAATTGATACGGTAGTTTTAAGCACGCAGCATGATCCCGATGTGTCATTGCAACAATTGGAAAAAGATATGATTGCGCAAGTCATTAAACCCGTTTTACCAGCCAATTTAGTTGATGATCAAACGAAGTATTTGATTAATCCAACTGGTCGTTTTGTGATTGGCGGACCTCAAGGGGATTCCGGTTTAACTGGTCGCAAGATTATTGTTGATACTTATGGTGGCTACGCGCGTCATGGCGGCGGTGCTTTCTCTGGCAAGGATGCAACTAAGGTTGACCGTTCTGCTAGTTACGCCGCTCGTTACGTTGCCAAGAATATTGTGGCGGCTGGTTTGGCACATAAATGTGAAGTCCAGCTGGCTTATGCTATTGGTGTGGCCCAACCGGTCTCAATTAATATTGAAACTTTTGGTACTAGTGAATACAGTGAACAACAATTGATTGATGCAGTTAATCAGAACTTTGATTTACGGCCTGCAGGCATTATTGAAATGCTTGATTTGCGGCGGCCTATTTATAAACAAACGGCCGTTTATGGTCATTTTGGACGTACAGATGTAGATTTACCTTGGGAACGCGTCGACCGTGTTGACGGTCTGAAAGCAGCTCTCAAAGGTTAAAAATGCGAGTTAAGAGGCGATCCGATTGGAAGTTTTTTCCAATTGGGTCTTTTTTTGGGCAAAAATGAATTAAGCTAATTCTACGATTAGTTTAATGATGATTAGAAAAAGTGGGGGCATTATGAAACAAAAGAAACAAACGAACGTTGCACTAACAACTGCAGCAATTTTTATCGCAACTTTTATGGCGGCGATTGAGGGTACCATCGTCTCGACGGCGATGCCAACTATTATTGGTAGTTTAAATGGGATTGCTTTGATGAACTGGGTTTTCTCAATTTATTTATTAACTTCATCAATTGCCACGCCAATTTATGGTAAGTTGTCAGATCGGATTGGTCGTAAACCAGTCTTTATTGTCGGAATTATTATTTTCTTGGTGGGCTCAACTTTGGCTGGCTTGTCGCATACGATGTTGACTTTGATTTTAGCACGAGCTTTACAAGGGATTGGTGCTGGGGCAATTCAGCCGGTTACCTTTACCATGATTGCTGACATCTATCCTTATGAAAAACGGGCCAAAGTTCTGGGCCTGAATGGATCTGCTTGGGGGATCGCTTCAATTATCGCGCCCTTGTTAGGTGGCTACATTGTCCAACACTTATCTTGGCATTGGATTTTCTTCATTAACATTCCAGTTGGGATTATTACTTTGCTATTGGCGATTTTCTTCTTCCATGAAGATCGCGAAGCCGAGAAAGCACCGATTGATATTTGGGGTTCAGCCACGTTAAGTGTGTTCTTGCTGGCGTTAATGTTGTTTGCCCAAGGTTTAGGCACAGCCAGCAATCTGTGGTTGAATGCTTTGTGGTTAGTTTTGGCAGCTGTTGCCGGCTGGGGCTTCGTGGTTGTTGAGAAAAAGGCCACTGATCCATTAATTCCTTTGAAATTATTCAAAAATAATTTATTCTTAGGCCAAAATATTGTGGCGGCGTTAGTCAGTGGTATTCTGATTGGCTTTGAAGTCTATATTCCCATGTGGATGCAAGGAATTCTGGGCTTGCCCGCAACCATGGGTGGTTTTGCGGTCACGCCTAGTTCAGTCATGTGGATTTTCGGTTCGTTCTTGGCGGGCCGGTTGCTGGTTTCCATGTCAGCGCCACGAATCGTTGGTGGTAGTTTGATTATTACACTGATTGGTATCGGTGTCTTAGGCTTCTTACCAATTGGCACGCCGTTTTGGGTCTTCTTATTAGTCGCGGCCTTCTTAGGGAGTGGCTTTGGGATCAGCATTACCACCACCACGGTGACGGTACAAAATGTGGTTGATGAAGATGAAATCGGTATTGCGACCTCACTGAATACATTATCGCGGACAATTGGTCAAACTTTAATGATGTCGATTTTTGGGATCATTCAAAATGCCATCTTTGCTCGGGGAATTCAAGGTAATTCCCATTTGAAATTAAGTATGTTGAATCAATTGATCAATCCCGAAACAGCCAAACAAATTGCCAGTGATCTATTACCACAATTGCGGTCAATTTTATTGACGGCGATGCATGGTGTTTATCATACTGGCGTGATTTTAGCCGTGTTAGCCTTAGTGCTGAATTTCTGGACGGCGCGACGTCATCAAGCCGCCGCACGTGTTGAAGACGGAGAGAATTAATACTTTAGATTAATTAGGTCATAAAAAAAGTCACCACACATTTTTAAAATGTGCGGTGACTTTTTTAGTTGGCGTGATTTAAATCAGGTTGCGCCGAATAGTATTGTTTCAAATAAGTTCGTTTCGCAATGAGCCAATGAACTAAGAGGTTGGCAGTTGCTAATAAGAAGCCGGCAGTAACATCGCTAGGGTAGTGGACGTGAACCACTAAACGGCTTAAGCCTAGTAAAAAGATCAAGACTAAGGCAATACCGATAATCAAACCCCGTTGCTTCTTGGAGTGAACCAGGCAGAAACCGATCACGATCAAACTGCCAAAGAACATAATTGCTGCCGTGGCGTGCCCACTGGGGAAGCTGTAGCCAGTTTCAGGGATTAATTTGTGGCTTGGCCGTGGTCGAAGCACCCAATGCTTGACGAAATGATTAAATAGACTGCCTAAACCATTATTCAAGCCTAGAAAAATAGCCAGACGCCAGTGTTTGCCAATGACAAGAATCAACATCACGATTGCCGTTAAGACTGTCATATTAACGGGATTACCGATTTTGGTAAAGGCAATAAAGAATTGATCAAAATTGGGATGAAGCGGCTGAATCCAACGATAAATGGTTTGATCATAGCCGTTGATCCATGCTTGATGATTTTTAACGCCCAACATAAAAATCACAAAAGCGACATAACAGAGAATAATTGCCGTGCCTACAGTGATACGTTTTTTAGTCATGATAATTTCCTTCTTGCCCTGAGTAATGACATTTATTATAGCATATCGCTGAAAATAAAAGCGTTGCTGGCCTTGACTACAAGTAAAACTTAACAATTCATGACTGGTATTAATAAAAAGTCAACCACATAATGGCTGGCTTTATTTATGAGGCAACAAATTAGTGCCACAGATTAAAAATAAGCAGATTGCACTTATTTTGGTGCCGTCGTTCCAAAAATTGTCCTGCCAGATTAAGGAGATCATGGCGCTAAAAAGTAGCGTAATTACACAAATAATTGCAGCTATGACGAGTAAATTATTTGAAAATTTCTTGCTCATAAGTCATGCACCTTTCTGTATTTTATTGATAGTTTTTGAAATCCAATAATGTTCTAAAAATAAGAGTGAAACATTTTGCTCATTATTGATCATCATCTATTTAAATCATATCATATCATATTAATTTCAATCTGTGTTAGGTTTATCATTTTATATTTCAAATGACTTGTTTTTCGGTTAAAAGTTCCAGGCTGTGACATAAGTTGTGTGATCATCATACTCTTACAAATACTGCCTTGAAGTGTTAGTAAAAATAAAGTGCACCGACTGAACTCCAGACGGAATGGAGAGATCTTGTCGTCAGCCGCCAAATTATTGTTGGTGTTTTAGCACTTACAATAAGACCTGTATCTGAGACAATTTGGTTTGTAATTGGCTCAGATCAGCGTCGGCAGCGTTCCACGACAAGCAGCCCGTAATGCAGTCAGAACTGATTCTGTTTTAGACTGATGTCGGCTGCAAAGTGCCTTTTTTCGAGCGCAACCACACTAACTGTTGATAAAACAGCATTTCTAACAGCAGATGTCACAATTGGTTGCGCAATTAATGATGACTTTTTACGTGATGGTCGCAATTAGTTGCTTGATGATTTCAATTCCTGGGCCGATTCTTAAAGGTGTTAATTAGAGAGGAGCATTGTTGATGCTAGAAATTTCTAAAGTGAATACCTTTGTTGGCAAAAAGGAAATTACTAAAAATATTAATTTTAAGATTTCGCCAGGTGAGGTGGTCGGCTTGATCGGTCCTAATGGTGCTGGGAAAACTACCATTATGAAAACAATTTTAGGTGTGATGAAATTTACTGGTCAAATTTCTTTGAATAAGATGGTGGTGACCGAGAATAATCATCAGGCTTTAAGCAACGTCGGAGCTTTAATTGAGCACCCAGCCATCTATCCGTTTTTATCTGGTCGTGAGAATTTGGAACTCTATGCTCAGGATCAACAGGATTGTCAACAAATTATCTCCTTACTACAAATGTCAGCTTATATTGATAATAAGTGCAAAGGTTATTCATTAGGGATGAAGCAAAAGCTAGGCATTGCCATCGCCTTACTCAATAATCCCAAGTTAGTTATTTTGGATGAGCCTTTGAATGGGCTAGATGTTGAGGCAACGATTGTCGTTAGAAAGATCATTGTTAAATACGCTAATGCGGGCACCACCTTTTTGATTTCAAGTCATATTTTAAGTGAACTGCAGAAAGTGATGACCAGAATTATCTTAGTTAATCATGGTGAAATTATTGTGGATCAAAAAATCAGTGACTTTAATCGGCAAAATCGCCCGCAATATCAAATTCAAACTGATAACACTGAGTTAACAGTGAAATTACTGCAAGAAAAGCAGCTTCAATTTAGTCGAGACAATGGTGAATTAATCGTCAAGCAGGCTGATCTTTTTGCCATTCAGGATCTTTTGTATCAGCAACGCCAGCATTTTATTAAATTGACGCCAATCGCCATTAATTTTGAACAGTTAATTATGAATGAATTAAAGCGGCAACGAGGTGAAGACGATGCGAAATGAGTTGCAACTTGAATGGTATAAATTTAGCAAACAGCGGCTGCCATTTTATGGTTTTGCGGCGCTATTGTTACTGATGATTTATAGTGGGCTAACCAGTCGTGATGGTCGGGCGTTGATGCTGTCTAGCTTCGGCGCGATTCAGTGGATTCCCATTATTCTAATTGCTATTGGTTCATCATGCTTAGACATGGAATATCGTTATCATACTGTGATTATGTTGCGCTACAAAAGTTCAAATTTATTTAAAAGTTATTTGGCTAAACTCGTGATCGTGTATTTGTACGGCGTCGTCTTAGTATTTTTGGCGCTGTTACTGACGCTGCTGCTTAAAGGTATTTTTGTGGGCAAACAATTAAGTTGGTTGGTTTTGCTTGGTGGTCGCGGCTCAATTTTGCAAATTGCGGTTTTGAATTTGTTAGCCACCATGATTTATTTACTTTTCATCGTCACCATGGCTTTTATGCTGATTTTAATCGTCAAAATCAATGCGGCGGTGATTGGCATTAGCTTAGCGATTGGCTTTTTCGGTGCTGGCTTCTCGGAGGCATTGATCAAGACGTTTTCGTCAGCGGCCAATTTGCTGCGTTGGAACCCCTTAAATATGATTCTGATTACGCAACAATTGACCAACAGTCAGTACACGCAGATTTCCCATTTAACCAATGGCGAAATTGTGACTGGGGTCGTTGGCTATACCCTATTATTCTTACTGATTGGTTATCAATTATTCAAAGAACGTTCGGTCTAAATAAGGAAAAGGAGGTGCGGTTAAATGAAATTTAGTCTTTATCAGGAGTTCTATAAATTCGTGCATCGCAAATTGACCTGGATTGCGCCGTTAATTCTGCTGCTATTAATGATCATTACTGGCTACTCGATTGGCTATCATCAGGGAAAATTATTGACGATGACTTGTTATAATTCCCCAGATTGGATTGTCTTGATTTTAATTATTGTGGGGTCGACTATGTTTTCAATGGAGTTTCAAAATAATGCCATTTTGACTTTAATATATAAATCTAAAAGTAAAATTCAGGTATACTTAGCTAAGTACGTGATTATTTTTGGCTATAATCTGATCTTGCATGGTTTGGCGATTCTTTATACGGTTGTGCTACGCTATGCGACGTTGAATTCCCGTGTTAGTTGGTCAACCATTTATCGCTATCAACAACCTTTGTGGCAGAATATGTTGCTGACTTCATTGGTTGATTTATTAGCCACCACCTTAATCATCACCTTGGTTTTCCTACTATCCTGTTTAATTGAAAATAATGCGGTGGTAACAACTTTAAGTTTCTTAATTGTTTTTATGGGCCAAGCGGTATCCGCCAGTTTATTAAATCTTGGTAGGTTTACGGCAATTTTAAAATGGAATCCGCTCAATATGACGAACTTAACTAGGCAATACTATAATTATGTGACTTATTTTCAGACTAGCCATTTGCTGAATAGTCAGTTGGTGGTGGGGGCGTTGTTATATATTGTCATCTTTTTCATCTTAGGCTATCAAATCTTTCGAAGTAAACGGTTTTAAAATAATATCAGTCAGGGAGCGATTTTGATGAATGACTTTGCTAATCAATTAAAAAAATATCGTAAGGAAGCTAATATCACCCAAGATGAATTGGCGACCAAATTATTTGTCACGCGGCAAGCTATTTCCAAATGGGAGTCAGGGGATTCAACCCCAGATTTAGGAAATTTGATCAAACTGACGGATATTTTTAACGTTAGTTTGGATACCTTGGTGTTTGGCGCGGAAAAAGATCCGAAAGTTGATCTTACTGAATACGTACTTAATCCGAAGAATAATCGTTATGTGCGCCGGCTAGGAAAAATGAATTTCTGGGATTTTCTGTCAGGATATTGGTGGTCAGTGGTCCTGATCGTTTTTATCATTGGCTTTTTCTGGGCGATACATCCATAAACGCTGACCACTAATTGAATTTAGGATAAATGAATACTGGGCGTGAGCCACGAAATCGTATAATCTTGAATTTCCTCTTGATTATCACCGGCCAAATGGGTTATATTAAAATCATATCAGCTTAATAATGAATTTCAGGAGTAGTAGTCGTGGTTTTCTGGTCAGCGAGTAGACGGTGGTGCAAGTCTATCTGAAGCCGCGACGAACTCACCTGTGTAACTTAACTCGAAAATAGTAAAGTTGAGCGTGGACCAGCGTTAATGGTTTGAGGGTATTTGGCGTTCGTCAAATACTGAATTTAGGTGGTACCACGATCAGACGTCCTATTAGCGTATTTTTACGCTGATGGGATTTTTTTATTAGGTTGAAATTTGAAGGGAGTTAGATTCATGACATACAATCACACAACCGTTGAGAAGAAATGGCAAGAGAAATGGCGCCAGAATCAACAGTTCAAGACGACCACAGATAAAAACAAACAGAACTTCTATGCTTTGGATATGTTCCCTTATCCATCTGGCCAAGGCTTGCACGTTGGCCATCCTGAAGGCTATACAGCCACCGATATTATTGCGCGGATGAAACGGGCTCAAGGTTTCAACGTCCTTCATCCAATGGGTTGGGATGCTTTTGGTTTGCCTGCAGAACAATATGCGCTAAATACAGGTCATCAACCTGAAGAATTTACCGCCGCTAACATTAAAAACTTCAAACGGCAAATTAACTCCCTTGGTTTCTCTTATGACTGGGATCGGGAAGTTAACACCACTGATCCAAGTTTCTACAAGTGGACGCAATGGATTTTTGAACAAATGTACAAAAAAGGCCTCGCCTATGAGGCTGAAGTGCCAGTTAACTGGAGTCCTGATTTAGGCACAGTTGTTGCTAACGAAGAAGTTATCGATGGTAAGACCGAACGGGGCGGCTTCCCAGTATATCGCAAGCCAATGCGGCAATGGATGTTGAAGATCACCGCTTATGCTGAACGCCTATTGAATGATTTAGATTTAGTTGATTGGCCAGAAAGCATTAAAGATATGCAACGGAACTGGATTGGCCGTTCAGAAGGTGCCGAAGTCACTTTCAAAGTGGCTGCTAAAGACGATCCTGAATTCACGGTCTTCACGACTCGTGCGGACACTTTATTCGGTGCTGCTTATATTGTCATGGCCCCAGAACATGATTTGATCGACCAGATCACCACGCCCGAACAATCTGACGCAATCAAAGCTTACAAAGATATGGTCAGCCACAAGAGTGATTTGGAACGGACTGATTTGAATCACGATAAGACCGGTGCTTTCACTGGTGCTTATGCGATTAATCCAGTAAATGGCGAGAAGTTGCCAATTTGGATTTCTGATTATGTTTTAGCAACTTATGGCACTGGCGCGATTATGGCCGTACCTGCTCATGATCAACGGGACTTTGAATTTGCCCAGAAGTTTAACTTGCCAATTAAGCCCGTGATCGCTGGCGGTAATGAGGACGAAGCTTATACTGGCGATGGCGTTCATATTAATTCTGGCTTCTTAGATGGTTTGGATAAAGAGGCTGCCTTAGCGAAGATGAAAGATTGGCTGGTTGAAAATAAAGTTGGTCAGCCAAAGGTCAATTACAAACTACGTGACTGGTTATTCAGTCGCCAACGTTACTGGGGTGAACCAATTCCTGTCATTCATTGGGAAGACGGCGAGACAACTTTAGTACCTGAAAATGAATTGCCATTACGCTTACCTCACGAAACCAATATCAAACCTTCTGGTACTGGTGAAAGTCCTTTGGCTAATCTGACTGATTGGGTCAATGTGGTTGATGAGAATGGTCGTAAAGGCCGTCGAGAAACCAACACCATGCCACAATGGGCTGGTTCATCATGGTATTATTTGCGTTATGTTGATCCTCATAATGAAAAAGCTTTGGCTGACTACGACAAATTAAAAGATTGGTTACCAGTTGATTTATATATCGGTGGTGCTGAACATGCCGTCTTACATTTATTGTATGCTCGTTTCTGGCATAAATTCTTGTATGACCTAGGTGTTGTGCCAACGCCAGAGCCATTCCAGAAGTTATTTAACCAAGGGATGATCTTAGGCGACAATCATGAAAAGATGTCTAAGTCAAAAGGTAATGTGGTTAATCCTGATGAGGTCGTTGAACAATACGGTGCCGACACGTTACGGTTATACGAAATGTTCATGGGACCATTGGATGCTTCGATTTCTTGGAGTGAAGAAGGCCTTGCTGGTTCTCGCCGCTTCTTAGATCGGGTTTGGCGTTTATTCATCGATGATGATGATAAATTACGCGATCGAATCACCACCGTTGATGACGGTAAATTAGATCGAATTTACAATCAAACGGTTAAGAAAGTCACCGAAGATTTCGAACACCTGCACTTTAACACTGGTATTTCACAATTAATGGTCTTCATCAATGAGGCTTACAAAGTCGATGCTTTGCCAGTGCAATATGTGGAAGGTTTCGTGCAAATGTTAGCACCAATCGCGCCACATATGATGGAAGAAATCTGGGAGAAGCTTGGTCATGACGAAAGTTTGACTTATGCTGCTTGGCCAACTTATGACGAAAGTAAATTAGTTGAAGAAACAGCCGAAATTATCGTGCAGGTCAATGGTAAATTGCGGGCTAAATTGCAAGTTGCCAAAGATATCAGTAAAGATGACTTGGAGAAGTTGGCTTTGGCTAATGATCATGTCACTGAGTTTACTGACGGCAAGCAAATTGTGAAAGTGATTGTGATTCCAGGCAAGATCGTCAACGTGGTTGTTCGCTAGACTAATTTGAAAAGTAGGGTAGGTCCGCCACTGAGGATTTGGCGGGTTCCGCGCGATTGAGTGGCGTGGAACATAGCCGACATCGATTTCAGCCTTTCTGGCGAAAGTCTAAAATACGAGTCTTATTCTAACCGCTAAAGACGGTAAGAATAATTTGGCCATTGACGCCATCGCGCTCCACCCGCCAGTTAAACTTGCAGAATCCAGCACCACTCTAACAAAATTAGCTAGTCTTAAACGCAAATAGCGTGTTGACAACTTTTCATAAGAGAAGTGACAACACGCTATTTTTGGTGCTATTAAGTTGTTCAATGAGTTTAAACGATTACTTTTTTATATTTTAGTATTTGCCAAATAATTAGGCCGCAGATAACTAGGCTAAGTACAACGATTGCCTGAATTTTTTCTTTTTTGGAAGTACGGTTGACTTCAACTAAAACATGTTTTGATTGGTATAGTTTCATTGTTTGCACCTCTACAAGCGATAGGTTATAATAAGAGTACCAAAGGGAAGGCCGCTTAGGGCATTCCCCCAAGTGGTAACCGTTAATTACCACTCAAAACTAATCGTGAAAGTCACAATAACCAACATTATCTTGATGGTAAATTTGGTCACTTGTGGCTTTTTTATTAGCTTGAGATGGTGCATGACAGTTTCAACTCCTCTTTGGTACACTTCTGATGATAATAAAAATATTGTGTATTTGCTAGCAATATAAAAATTAGATGTCATAAAGGCTGGGCAGGTCCTTAAGTAGGCGAATAGAGTTGTCACACCGCCTTTTTGTTCCTGTTTAACTATTTTTATTGATGGAATTAAGTTAATGAATCCCACTACCACTGCCTTAAACACCAACAAAGCTAAAGTGAACTAATTCAACTCCAGACGGAATGGAGGGCGTGGTTGTCAGCCGCCAAATTCTTCTTAGCAATTTATTGCTTAGAAGAAGGCTCGTATTTGAAACAATTGTGGTTTTCAATTGGTTCAAATCGATGCCGGCGCGTTCCACAACCAGCAAGCCCGGAATGTAGTCATAACCAATTCTGTTTTTACACTTTCAAAGATTCGTATTGATGGCAAGCTAATTTAATCAATCACACTTTTTCTTAGAATAATTAATTTTTTAGTTAAAATAACCCGTAACTCTATGCGCAATCGATGGTATAATTCAATCATATTCTCTTTTGCGTGTATAGGTGGAAGAGAAACAATTAGAATGAGGTGGACCATGAAATTAGTGGCAGTTGATATTGATGGCACATTTGTAAATCATCATAATGAGTTTGACGTTCCCCGTTTTCGGCGGCTTTTCAAGAAAATGCAGGCGCAAAATATTGAGTTTGTCGTGGCTAGTGGGAATCAGTATCCCCATTGTCGGCGTTTATTCCCAGAAGACTTACAGAATCAAATTAATTATGTTGCTGAGAATGGTGCCTTAGTAACGGCTCATGGCAAAGAAGTCTTCTGTGGCGGTGTTTCCTTTGATACCGTTAAGCGGGCCATTGCTGAGTTAGAGAAAATTCCGGGAACTCAATATATTATTTCCTCAAAAACTCATGGTTATGTGCCAGCGAAATTCATGCCGGAATTCCATGATGAAGTTGTTTATTATTACGCGCAATATCGTGAATACAATGATTTAAATGAATTGAAAGACTTGCCACTTTTGAAATTGACCGCCTTAGTTGGTAAAGAAAATGTGCCAGCAGCTGTTGAGACTTTTAAAAATTGGCCCGATTTATTAGTGACGAGTAGTGGTTTCGGCTATTTAGATATGATCAATCCAGAAATGCATAAAGCAGCTGGTTTAGAAAAATTATCTGAGTATTATGGAATTTCGCCTGAGGACATGGTGGTTTTTGGCGATAGTGGTAATGATAAAGAAATGTTCCGTTACGCCGGCCAAGCTTATGCCATGGCTAATGCAGAGGAACAATTAAAAGCGTTAACTGATTTACGGGCACCTTCAAACGAAGAAAATGGTGTCTTGCAAGTTTTAGACGAATTATTAGCTGATTAATAATCTAATGAAACAAGGTTATTTGTTGTCCGCTTTTTTGGCGGGCAATTTTTATTTTAGAAAAGTATAGGTAAAGTATGAAGAAAATTTGGGTTGGGCTAGTCGGTGTTTTAGCAGTCGGTTTACTAGTGACGTTAACTGGCTGCCGGCAACAGCCACAAACGGCCAATGTGGGTCGCAATTCGCGGCAATTATTAGCAAAATCAGAATTAACTTGGGTTCAAACTGGTCAAGTGACTGGTAAAATCGATCAACACGGTAATTTGAAAAAAGCCAAGCTACACCAAACGCCAAAGTCGCAGTTAGGTAATTCATTGTGGATCACTGACGACGGCAAGTTAGATGGCAGTTATCAACAAATCAGTTACGATGAGGCCAAGCGAACTTTTCAAAAAAACATGCGTGATGACAGTGACCGCGATCATTATCAAATGACCACAATCAAGCAATTTAATGAAGCCTTGGCCGCAGCCAAAGCCAATATTCGGGTCAAACGGTACAGCGACTTAACTTATTATAAATCGGGAAATATCAACGATTTTTTTGGCCGGGCAGTGGTTGCCAGTGGAAAAAAACTTTACATGCTTGACTTAACTCGTGAAATTCAAACGGATAAAGAAACGGAAGCATATCTCATTACAATTTACACACGAGATGTTCTGAAGGCGCCAACAAAACATTTATCATTTGCTAAATTAGCTGGTCAATGGCAAAACAAAAACGATGCCAATGATCAATTGCAAGTGAAGGGTGAGTTTGGCTATCAGGTCACCAAGACTATCAATGGTAGTACTGACGTGACTCGTTTCAAAATCCAAGATTTGCGCCAATTATCAGCGACGGCACTTTACACTGGGACTTTTATTGAGCATCAGCGCCAAGTTGCTGCCAAAGGTTATTATTTGCCGAAAGCGACTAGTTTGGCCGGGGTCATGGATCGCGCCATTTATCTGTTCATTTCTGAGAATGAATTGATCCGCGTGATTAATGGCACCTTGACGAAATACGTGCGGACACCCAAAAATGGCACTAAGGTTGAAATACCAGCGACAATTGCCCAGGTTTATGACGCCTTTGATCAACAAAACAATCCGCAAGTGGCCCTGTCAGTCATGACTTTAAGTACCGATTCCTTTGAAGTAGTTTCTAATGAAGCCAATCAATTGACCAATTATACTAGCTTAGACTTACGCGATTACAAATTTGCGTTTGTCAACGATCAACAAGTGACGATTCGCGATGCTAGTCCAGGTACTAACTAAAAGAGATACCAATCAAAAAAGTTGCCCACAGTTTCAGGACTGTTGGGCAACTTTTTTGGATAATTATTTATTTTTCGAGATGAAAACACTCGCGAATTTGCAGCAATGTTTGGTCTTGATAGTCAAATTCAAAAATAGCTGGTAACCAATTGATCAGGTGCATGAAATCTTCGTAGCCAAAATCCGGTTGATAATAATTCAAAATCGTACTCAATGCGGTGCCATGAGTGCCCACAATAATTGCTTGATTGGGATTAGCTTGTAAAATATCAGTCACGGCCGCTAGATTGCGCTGCTGGACCATAGCAATTGATTCGCCACCAGCTTCGTGCCATGCCGGTTCTTGCCAGCGTCGCTGATAGACTTGCGGTGAAAATTCGGCGCTGCCATTGACCCGTTCTCGCAATCGCGGATCTAGATTGATCGGCAACTTCAAAAAGTCCGCTGTCGACTGAATCGTCGCAATACTGCGCGGGTAGGGACTGCAATAACAAACAGTTGGCGCTTGCGGTAATTTTTGGAAGAAAGCTTTCACATGTTTGGTATCTGCTAAACCAGCAGCTGTTAATGGTCGTGTCGGGCCGTCATGCCAATTAGGATCAGATTCTGCATGCCGGACGAAATAAATTTTGGTCGTCAATTTTTGCCCTCCAAAAAGTGAGATTCAACTCAAAAACCAGCTGGCTAGTGGGGAACAGCTGGTTTGATCATTAAGTATATTGTAGCATTTCAAGAAATAAAAATCTGGTTGCGTTGCGGGTGTGTTCAGTTTTTCCAACCGGCGTATTAAGTTCCACGGGCCTGAAGCTCCAAGACTTTTACAAATGAATTAAGGTGGTTAAAGGTATTAATATTTTAGCGAGTGGCTAGCAGGTCGGCCCGCGATTGTATTTAGGGTTTGGTACGCATCGATTAACCAGGGATGAACGACTTTTAGGTCATTTTGGCGTAAGTAATTCAAATAGACTAGGGCCGCGTCAGCTTTTGAAGTGGCCAATGCTTGCTGTAATTCTGGTAAATATGGCGGCGTGCCCGGTTGATCCCAAGCAATTTTATCGGCCAGGAATAAAGTCAGATCGGAATCAGTGAACTGGCCTTTCAAAGTAGTGTGGCATTCAATGGCAGCAATCATATTGTTATCAGTAATGTGGAAGCAAGTTTGTGCGATATAAGCGGATAATTTCTGATGAAGTAGTAGCGGTAATTGTTGTTCGGCTGGTAAAATTGGCAGCTGTAATTGTTGGGCCAAATTCAAACGCTGATTATTGGGGATGAAGGCACTAATATCGTGTAACAAACCGGCCCAATAAAGTTGTGGCTGGTTATTTTCGCTGAGCAGTTGCGTTTCGGCGGCAACCGCCAGTCCATGTTGATAAGTAGCCATGGTGTTAGTTTGTTGATAAAAATTGCGAATGTTCGTTGATAAATCAACTTGATTATTCAAGTGATATTGTTGGATAAATTTTAGATAATCCACGAAAACACGTCCTTTAAACATAGTTTAGCTTAATTTTGCCAATTAGTGTGCCGTTCAAGTTAAGCATTAGTAAAAATATAAGGATCAGATTGGCGATTAACAATTTTTTCAGAATCGAGTTTGAATTTGGTTGGTGTTACTAGAATAGTTAGCTAATAATTGTTAAGCTAATTTTAGATATCGCGATGAGAAAGGATGGTTGCAATGGCGAATTTAGCGTTAACAATCTGGTTGAATCGGCAATTTAATTCTAAAGCGAAAGCAGGTGTTGGCCGTGGTTAAGGTGGTTATTCATGTTGATGAAGCAGTAAAAGTCCAGCTGGCAATTGGCAACGTGCAAAATTTATTGGCGGCATTACCAACTAGTGAAGTGATTGTAGTAGTCAATGGCCCAGCCATCACAACGCTTCCTGCTGGCGCTTGGGCCAACTTACTAAAGCAGCTGCCTCAAGTTGAACTGGATGCCTGCCATAACGCAATGGTCAGCCACCAAATAACGGCAACTGATTTACCAGCGGGAGTCACAGTGGTAGCGGCTGGTGTAGTCCGCATTGTCGAGTTACAAGGGCAAGGATTCGCCTATTTAAAACCGTGATTAAGATAATTAATCGAATGTTTTTAATGGGTGGCGATTAAAGTTGGTGACTTGCTTGAATTTAAGTGATTGTATCCAGTAAAATAACAGTATGACAACTCCTAAAAAAACTTTAACTTCCGCGGACCAACAGCTGCTAGTTTTCAAGGCATTAGCTGATCCAATTCGGTTAGAAATCATTCAATATTTAAAACAAGTGGAACATGAAGTCGCTTGTGGTGAGGTTGGCCAAGCCATCCAGATTAGTAAAACCTCTGGTTCCTACCATTTCAAATTGTTAGCCGCGGCGCAGCTGATCACGACTCACAAGGTCGCTCGCGAAAAATATGTCAGTCTTAATTTGGCGACCTTTGAACGCTATGTGACTGATTTTTATCAGAATATCTAAAGAATGGTCATTAGGAATGACCTAGCCTAAGTACTGGCGCTTTAACTAGGAAAAGACGTTGATAAAACGCCTTTTTTTGTTGTTCGCTAACTTGTTAATGGTTTTTAGTCATGGTATTTTAAAATAGTTCAAAAATATTTGAACTATATTATTTTAGGGGGAAATATTCATGATGACTAGTAAGGTGAGGACAACCTGGCTATTGATATTGACATCATTGGGATTTTTCATGTCGATGATGGATGCCATGATCGTGACGACGGCGGCAACGGCAATTAGGACCGATTTCAATATTTCGGTGACGACTTTACAATGGGCCTTGAATGCTTACAACATTACAATTGCAGCGGTTCTGTTAGTAGGTGTTTCATTAGGCGAACGGTTTGGTCGCCGGCGCATTTATAATTGGGGCATTTTTATTTTTACTTTAGGATCGATTCTTTGCGCGCTGGCACCCAATATTACGGTCTTAATTCTGGCTCGAATCGTGGCCGGCCTGGGTGCTTCAGTAATGACACCGATGTCGATGGCAATTTTAACTCATGCACTGCCGACAAGCGAACGGGGAAAAGCTTTAGGTATTTGGAGCGGTATTGGTGGTTTGGCCTTGATTATTGGTCCCTCATTAGGTGGTTTGATTGTGGCCAAATTGACTTGGCAATGGATCTTTTGGATCAATGTGCCCATTGGCCTTAGCGCGATTCTTCTAAATCAATATTTGTTGCCGGAAAGTACGGGCAGTCGTGAGTTGGTGCGTTTCATGGACGCGGTGTTGAGTATTCTTGCTTCAGCGAGCATTATTTGGTCGTTAGCTGAAGTGACTGCGACGCCGAAACCAATCGTGCCTATCATGATTGGCGTTGTTGGTGTCGGACTAGGAATTTGGTTTGTGCGTCGCCAACGCATAGAAACGCTGCCCATGGTGCCACTGGATTTTTTTAAGTCTAAGACTTTTATTGGTGCGAACTTAGCGACTTTCTTGTTGTATGCAGCGATGTACGGCGTGGTCTTTTTCTTGCCGCAGTTCTTACAAATCGTGGGTCAGCGGGATGCTTTAACTGTTGGCCTGGGAATTCTTCCTTGGACAGGTACATTAGTTGTGGTCGCACCATTTGCCGGTAAAGCAGTTGATCATTTTGGTGAAAAAATAATTGCGACGCTTGGCTTGCTGGGTCAGGGCGTAGGCTATTGGTTAATTGTCAGATTAGTTGGCAATCAAAGTGGCTATCCAGCGTTGATTTTACCGTTAATGTTAGCTGGAGCGGGCCTTTCAATGGCTGGACCAGCTTTGCAGAAAGCTGTTTTAGGAGCAGTTTCCTCAAGCAAGATTGGTCAGGCTTCAGGAATTTACAATGTTTTTCGATTATTAGGCGGCGCTGTGGGCACAACTATTTCGGTAATTGTCTTTAATCAATTCGGGAATCTCAATGGTCCAATTAATTTTACCCACGGATTTCAGGCAACCATGTTTGTCGCTGGTATTTTATCGATTTCAGGAATTATCTTTTCATTACGATTTAAGCGAGTCGCCTGAGTGTTCTAGCTAGTGGCGTCAGCGAAATTTTTAAAATAAAGCTTGGTTTGCTGAGTCTGTCAATAGAATCGCGACAATAAAAAATAGACAATTATGAAGGCCATTCATAATTGCCTATTTTTATAAAGTTCATATTTTAAACTAAAATGTTTTTGCAAGATATAAAACTAGATCATTATCATTCAGACAAGGGGCGTTCATCTCAAGCGGTTGATTGTGATACCAAACATCGGAACCATCGGGCACAAAGCCACGTTTGATGTAGAGGCGTTACGCTGGACCATAGTCTGAATGCAAGCCGACGCCTAAGGTATTGATTTGGCCGCGTCTTCAATAGCAGCCAACAGTTGGCCACCGACGCCCTGTTTTTGAAAAGATTTGAAGACATTAAAGTCAGGAATTTCCGGATACTTTCCTTGAAACGAACCTTCTTTAGCAAGCGGCATCAAGGTGACGTAGCCAGCAACCTGATCGTTAAGCAAACCAATTTACCAGGCGATCACCAGGTTGTTGAGTAGAAAAGTCATTTTTGATTATTTATTTCAAAATACTTCTGGCAAATCAGTTGGTAGAGGTTAATTGCTTTCAGATAGTCATCTTCGCGAACAAATTCGTTAATCGCATGCGCAGATTCGTTGCCGGGGCCCACGACCACGACTGGCATTTTCGGATTGGCGCGCAAATATTCTGAGGCATCGCTGCCACCAGGAGCGCCGATGCTAAGTGCTGGTTGGCCCCAAATTGCCGCTAAACTGGCTTGGGTGATTTTGACTAATGGCGCTGTTGGTGGTGTTTGCATGGGCTCGTCACTATTAATAATGCGTAACGACAAGTGGTAATCCGGGTTGGCCTGGTTCAAATTGGCAATTAATAATTTCAAATCGTTGATGATCCGCTCATTTGAATATTCGGGGATGGTCCGTAATTTTGCCGTCAAACTAGCTAAATTTGGAATGGTATTGGCCTGTTCACCGGCCTGCAGCATGGTGACGGTGGCTTTAGTCAGCCCCAAAGTTTCATTGCGAAATTCAGTCAGATGAGTAAAATAACGTTTTTGCTCATTATAAAAAGTTATTAAATGGTCCAAGGCATTGATACCGACTTCTGGCACGGAACTGTGCGCGGCCTTGCCCCGGGCGACCACCTGGTAATCCAAGGTGCCTTTATGAGCGAAGAAACAAGCCTGGCGACTATAATTGTGCGGTTGTGCTTGCGGTAATTCGAAGGAATCGGTGGCTAATAATTGGGTCATGATTTTTTTCGAAGAAGCGGTACTAGGCTCACCGACAATCATGCCGGCTAAATCGCTAACAAAATGATTCTTGGTTAACTGTTTCGCACCCAGCCGGCCATTCTCCTCGCCAACAGTGGCAATAAAACGGAGATTGCCATGAAAATTAGGATCTTTACTTAAGCGAATAAAAGCCAATGCCATTGCAGCCAGTCCGCTTTTCATATCGGACGCGCCGCGACCATAAATTTTACCTTGGTCATGATGAGGCATGAACGGGCCATAAGTCCACTCATCAGCAGCCACTGGCGCCACCACATCTTCGTGACCAGTCAAACCAAGAATTGGACCATCATTCTGCTTGTATTGGGCGACCAAATTGACACGATTATAATTTTGATGCCAGGGAATCAGGCTGACTTGAATGCCGTTCTGTTGGAAAATATCTTTCAAGTAAGCCGCAACACTACCCTCGCTACCATTAACGGTAGGCAATTTAATCAAGTTATCCAGCACATTTAACGCAAATTCAGTTTGATTCATCAGGCTACCTCCATTGGCAATACGTTAACTGCCTTCATTATACTAACTTTCAGGAAAAATACGCTGACGAAGGTTAAGGATTTGCTAAATGTCTGTCTAGATAGGTAGGTGCAGGTTGTTTTGCGCTAAAATTAATGGTATTTGCTTTGGAGTGCGCTACAGATACTGATTCGAGTTCTTAAAATCAGAATGAGGTTAGTGTTAAGACTTCCCCAATTTGAAACGGTGGTGGCGGCGCAATTTGAGTGGCGTGGAACGCCATGGGCATTGATTTAAGCTTTTGCTGTGCAAAATCTTAAATACAAGCCTTATCCTAAGCGATAAATCGCCAAGGATAATTTCATGGCTGACGCCAATTGCGCCGCCACCACCAGATGAAAATGGCCAAACTGATCACCACTGTTTGGCTGAACCAGATTGTGATGACAGGAAGCTGTGTGACAATCTTTACTGAAAAAGCAGAGTTAGCACACCGATTTATTTTGCTGTTCAACCATTACTATTGATAGAATTGAGCTAATGAATCCCGCTATCACTGCCATAAATAATAGCAATGATGAAGTGCACCACATCAACTCCAGACGGAATGGAGGGATCTTGGCGTCAGCCGCCAAATTGTTCTTAGTGGCTGGACCACTTAGAACAAGGCTTGTATTTGAGATTGTTGCGCAGCAATAAGCTCAAATCAATGCCGGCCGCGTTCCACGCCAAGCAGCCCGGAATGCAGTCAGACTCTGTTCTGCTTCTGCACTATTGAAACGTGTTCGCAGCGACAAATGGCTATGCCTAATTTGATAATTTGCTCGATCGGTTGCACCGCTCAATCAAATTATCGAAATTAGGCTACGCCAAAAGTGCGTCGCTACTCACACTCTGCTAAAACGTGTTTGCAACTGCAGTCGGCTATGCCTAACTTAATTATTTGCTCAATCTGGTTCGCACCAACTCAAGCAAATAATTGAAGTTACGCTACGCCAACTACCCGCAGCTGCTCGCACTCTATATTTTCTGCCTTTAATGGGTTACAATATTGATATTAGCGTCGTCTTGATTGGTCGATAAGTTTGGTGTTTGCGGCAATCGTGATGGCGGGTTTTTAGTTTTATTCTTTTGACGTTAAAAATTAAATTAAAATTGAAACGAAATCAGTTTCCAGTAAGGGAGCGTTTTTATTGGCGCAGAACTCAACACAATCAGCACCAAGTTCTAAATCGGGCAATTCAAGTCAGGCAAGTTTTGTTAAAGGGTCAGCTTGGATCACTGCTGGTAGTATTTTCTCTCGTATTTTAGGCGCAGTTTATATTATGGCTTGGTTACCAATGATTGGTGACGCGCAAACTGGTAATTTAGCGAATGCCCTATTCAGTAAGGGCTATAATATTTACTCACTGTTTCTCATGATTTCAACGGCGGGGATTCCTGGTGCGATTGCCAAACAAGTCGCTCATTATAATACGCTGAATGAATATCGTGTTGGTCGGCGGCTATTCCATACTGGGATCAAGCTTATGGCGATTTTAGGGGTTGTTTCCGCCGGGCTGATGTTCTTTGGCGCGCCACTATATGCCCAAAGTGCTGCCGAGATTCCGGTGTATCGTTCCTTAAGTGTGGCGGTTTTGATTATTCCGTTCCTCAGTATTTTTCGTGGCTATTTCCAAGGCTTCGCGGAAATGGCACCATCAGCCGTTTCCCAATTTATTGAGCAGTTGGCCCGCGTTGCCTACATGTTAGGGGCAACGTTTGTCATCATGCAGATTCAACATGGGACTTACAAACAAGCGGTGGTTCAATCGACATTTGCTGCTTTTATCGGGGCAATTTTCGGGATTTTGACTTTGTTCTGGTTCTATTTACGGCAACGAGGTAAGTTAGAGCATTTAATGGCGCAATCTAACGATAACCTGCAAGTAACGACCAAGGAATTAGTGATGGATATTATTCATCAGTCCGTACCATTTATTCTGCTCGGATCAGGCATCACAATTTTCCAATTGATCGACCAGTATTCTTTCTTCAAGATGTTACCGCAGTTTTTCCTAGTCACGAAAAAAGAAATGGAAATCTACTTCGCGATTTTTAACTTTAACTCAAATAAATTAGTAATGATCGTCATTTCCTTTGCTTCTGCCATGGCGGTAGCCGCAATTCCGCTATTGTCGGCAGCTCATGCCCGCAATGACAAACGTGACATGGCCCAACAGATCACCAATGTTTTACAATTGTTCTTAATTATCATGGTGCCAGCTTCCTTTGGGGTTGCTGCCGTTGCTGAACCGTTGTATACCTTATTCTATGGTCACGATGTTTTAGGCATTAGTGTTTTACAAGTGAACTCATTTACCGCCATTATTTTAGGTTTATTCACAGTTTTGGCCGCCGTTTTACAGGGCCTTTACCAGAATAATGTGGCGATGCGCTATTTAATTGTCGGGATCGTGGTTAAATTAGTCATGCAATATCCAATGATTGCTTTCTTCAACATTTATGGGCCCATGGTCGCCACAGCGATCGGCATGCTGGTCACCAGCGTCTTAATGTTAATTAGCTTGTATCGACTCTACCACTTCAAATTACAACAAACACTGCGGCGCATGTTAGGCATCATCTTTTTCTCACTGGTCATGTTCTTCTTAACCGGGATTACTGTGAACCTGGTGGGAATGGTCTTGCCAGTGCAACGCAAGATTTATAGCGCCGTGATTTTAATCATTGCTGTGGCCGTCGGGGTAGCGGTTTATGGTTACTTAATTCTAAAAACCCGCCTGGCTGACCGGATTGTCGGTCCGCGCATGGCAGGATTACGCCGGAGGTTACACATTCGATGAGATTAGACCGCTATTTGGCCAACATGGGCCAGGGCAGCCGCCAAGAAGTACGCTTATTAATTAAAAAAGGCCATGTTCAGGTTGACGGCAAGGTTTGTCGGCAAACGGCCACCCAGATCAAGGACAGCAATCAGGTGACCATTAACCAACAAACCATTTCCTATCAAGAATTCAGTTACTATTTATTAAATAAGCCGGCTGATGTGTTGACGGCAACTAAAGATCAGAAGCAGGCGACCGTACTTGATTTGCTTCCGAAAAACTTGCCGCATTATCAAGATTTAGCGCCAGTTGGTCGCTTGGATCGTGATACCACTGGTTTATTGTTGCTTACTAATGATGGTCAACTTGCACATCGCTTGTTGCAACCGAAATATCATGTGGCCAAGACTTATCAAGCTGTCGTTGCTGGTGAAGTCAAGCCAGAATTAGTGGCGGTATTTGCCAAGGGTGTAGAATTGGCCGATTTCACGACTCAACCAGCTCAATTACGTATCAAAAATTACGACGCCAACAAAAAACAATCGTTAGTTGAGCTAACGATTGCTGAAGGTAAGTATCATCAAGTGAAACGGATGTTGAAGACTTTTGACCACGAGGTGTTGGCCTTGAAGCGTTTAAGCTTTGGCCCGTTAAACTTGCCTGCTGATTTAGCAGCTGGCGAGTATCGCGAACTAAATCCTGAGGAAGTCACGGCTTTGCAAACTGCCGGTCAGGCTGGTCTCAAATAGATTGCGATTCAACTGGTCCTTGATATTGCCACATTAAGTGGGGCAACATGGCGATCAGTTGACTAGGTAAAACCAGATATTGTTGCTGGGCTAATTGTTGGCCAGCTAAACTATGAAGATAAACCGCTGCTAGCGTTGCTGGCAGTGGTTTTTTGAATTGAGCGATCATACCAGCAATTACGCCAGTTAAAGTGTCGCCCATGCCACCAGTCGCCATCGCTGCCACGCCAGTTGTATTTTGATAAACGTTAGCGCGCTGATAAATTTCGGTGCGATGTTGTTTAAGCACTAAAATGGTTTTCGTCGGCCACTTTTGCAGGGCTTGTTGGTTGTTGGCGACTGTCTGCTCAGCAATTGTGAGTTGACTAAGCCGGTGCCATTCTTCTTGGTGAGGCGTTAAAATGATTTGGGCCTTGGTCTGAGGAATTTGCTGATGCTCGGCTAATAAGGTCAGCGCCGAACCATCAATGATCACCACCTGTTGTTCCGCGAGTTGGGATAAAACGCGTTGCAATATTTGCCAAGCAAAATCAGTTAAACCTAATCCTGGGCCAATCACGACCACATTGCTGGTTAACAACGTTTGCGTCAATAACAGGTCATCATGCCAATCCAAAAACATAATTTCTGGGTGTTGACTATGAAGTGCGGTGCGATTAACTGGGTCACTGGCCAAGGTTGTCAAGCCAGCGCCAGTCAACAAAGCTGCACTGGCACTCATGATGCCTGCGCCACCATAAATCGCACTGCCAGCGATCACTAGAACCCGGCCGAAAGTACCTTTATGACTTTCCTGAGGGCGGGGCTGAATCACGTCATTTAAAATTTCTTCAGTAATTTCCTTCATCAACTTGGCAACTCCTTCGTTTGAAACCTTTATTTCAGTATAAACTAACTAGTTGAAAAAATCTTAGAATAGAGGTTCACTTGATTTTATTGTGAGTTAGTTATCGAAATTAACTCACTAAAATAAACGATAAATTTTATTGGGATTAGTTTTACCTGTAAATGAGCCTTTATTTAATGATGTGAAAGCAGTATACTGATGATATAAAATGAAATTAATTCACAAAATAAATATTTATCAGGTGAGTAGATGACCACAAAGGAGCAACGAGGCAATTTAATCCGTAGAATAATCAGTCTCATCATTGTGACGCTTATTTGTGTTGTACTGGTGATTGGTTTGGTTAAAGCGCGTGATCTTTTCTTGACTGTAACAACAGTCGTGACGCTTGCTGTTGGCGCCAGCTTTTACTTATGGCTTCGACATTTGCAACAACAGCGACAGTTCGCAGCAATTGATCAATTTTTAAAAATTGTCGGTCGATTGATGGAAGTGGCCTTTATTACACTTAGTATTGCCCTGGTTGTTTTCAAAATTGGTTTTAAAATATCGACCAGTCAAACTTTGTATTT
This sequence comes from Lapidilactobacillus wuchangensis, assembly GCF_003946645.1. Classification (GTDB taxonomy): domain Bacteria; phylum Bacillota; class Bacilli; order Lactobacillales; family Lactobacillaceae; genus Lapidilactobacillus; species Lapidilactobacillus wuchangensis. Next base: position 438,721 of record NZ_RHOU01000001.1, on the reverse strand, counting down.
TTGGTATTCAATTCTTGGTGTTGCCCTACTTAGGGAAGCAACCCGGCTATATAGGTTCTTTCGCGTCGATTGATCTGATTTGTGTGGGACTATTCGTTGTGAATTGAAGGAGGTTGGGTAAATGAAGCAGCTGGTTAAAACAACCGCTGATATTTTGTTAGCCTTTGTTTATTACTTGTTTGTACTGGGCAGTCTAATCTACACCACTAAAGTTCCGTTCTCAACTGATTTGGTCGTTGGGACAATTATTGGCGCGTTGTTAATTGCTGGATTGATTTACTGGTTGATCAGTTATTTGCGCCAAAAATTAACGGCGGCAGATTTAAAACAATTCTTACGTCATCGCCGCCAGGATTGTAAAATTATTTATTTAAGTATTCTAAGTTTAATGCTGCTGTTGCTTTGGGCACGTCTGATTCCAGCTTCCACTAACATTTACTTCATTTATGGCGCTGGCTTGTTTCTACTCACTTGGTTTGTGATTGATTTAGAGCAGTCGATTAATGGTTAAACACTATCGGATTGCTTGCCTTCTGGTATCGACCTCGGAGTAAACGCAAGTTCGATGCATGATACGAAAATTTAAATGTTCAACTTTTAAAATGACATTGATTAAGGGGGTGATCTGGTGGGCAGACGACGCCAAATGCTAGTGTGCTTATGGTTAATGCTACTAATTATGCTAACTGGTTGTGAAAAACAAAGCGCTAGTTCAATTAGTGCTGCCGGATTTCAAAAGAGTTGGTCAATTGGTAAGCAATATAATTTTGATTTTAAACAGGAATTAGGTCGTGGTTGGGTTCAGGAGTTTAATCAGAGTGAATACCATTTTGTGGTACCGAATAAAATTAGCTCAACTCAAAAAGAAATAGCGCTAAAGCTAAAGAATTACCCAGATGCAATCACTTTTTTCTTTATTGATGAAGTCTTGATTACAGCGGAAACGACGGCAAATTCAACCGAACGAATACTGGTCCCTTTGTCTACAGCTCAGCGAAAGCCAGGGCGTCATCAGCTAAACTTAATGCAATTTCAACAGGATGACAGTGGCCTGTCAATAACAATGAATCACCTGATTGAATATTGGGTGGAATGATATTTAGAACTATCTGGAGGATTATGATGAGAAAAATAAATAGTCGACTATTTAAAATTTCGCTAGGCTTAGTACTTGCCAGTGTGCTGTTGATAGGAAATAGTGGTCCAATTCAGAATTGGCGCTTATTCTGGAGTACTTGTGTCGTGATACTCCCAATTTTGTTAGGCTTATTAGAGCAGGGTAGCATTATTTTGCCTTAAAGAATAAATAGTTGCCCTGAGTTTGCCATCTTTCTGATATAGGCGGCTTTACTCGACAAACCACGATTAGTTTTTCAGACTAATCGTGGTTTTTGTCTTTTCAATAAGATGTTTGAAAAAAACTGCCAGTTGTCACAAACGCCACTGATAATCATCACTGAACATTCCAAGGACGGCCAACTTTAATAGACAACTTTTTTCGTTATTTAAACTTCTTTGGTTGTATAAATGCGCCGTTCTTGCTAAATTGACGGTAATCAGTCGTGCCACAAATATGAAACTGTTAAGGGTTTGAGCGATAATAATTAGTTTGGAGGAGACTAGCGATGGATGTTGACAATGTTTTGGGACCGGGCATTTTTGGTCTGGTCGTGTTCATCGCTGGTGTTTGGCAGCTGATTAGTTTCGTGAAGTATTTCAATTCAGCGGCAAGTCACAAAATTCGGCAACGTAACTTTCATATTGATTTCTCATTGTGGTTGAGCTTGGCTTTTGGACTAATTATCGCAGCAATCGGACTAAGTACTTTAATTAGCGCCGTGCAAGCCTATCTTAAATAAACCAATATTTTCAGGGGAGGCGTCTTCATGAATGCAAATCAAATCGTCCCATTAGCTTTTGGGATAGTTTTGTTAGTCGTTGGCATTTGGGAATTGCTGACGACCGTCAAGTATTTTAAAAAATTAAAGACTGGCAAGGTCAAATCAAAAAGTGGCTTTATTGGATTTGCCGCATGGGACAGTCTTATTTTCGGCATTGTCTTCACTGTGGCCGGCCTGACAGCCTTAATCAGTTCACTGGTAAATTTATTCAGGTAATCGTTCTTCAGAGAAGGTTAAGTAAAGAATAACAATTGAAATTCCTCACCATGATTAAATAGCTAAGCTAATCATGCTGGGGAATTTTTTGTTTGGAAACGATAAATTTATTAGGATAGGGACTTAAAGTTATTGTGATTCAGATTTGCAAATGCGCGCCTTTACAACAGCTTAATTGAAAATTCAAAGTCGAAAATATGAATTAGAGTAAACACCGCATTTCTTAAGTAATCACTAAATTAGTTTTTTGTGATTGAAAGCGCTTTTTAATTTTATTTTTTGTGCTAAGCTTAAATTGTTAAATGATTAACATTTTGGGATGTGAGTGTTCATGCTGATATTGGATAATTTCTCCGTTTATTATGGCCACAAAAATATCATTACTTCACTAAACTTAAAGATTGCCAATGGCGAGATCATTGGGCTAGTTGCGCCAAATGGTAGTGGGAAAACAACGTTAATGCGAGGGATGACAAGCTTAGCGCAAGCAACTGGTCAGATTGAGTTGAACGGTGCTGTACCGACACATCGTACTGAGTATCGACGTCAATTTTTCTTTGCTGAAAGTACAGCTATTTTTTTGCCTTATTTGACCGGGCGGGATTATTTGCGATACGTAAAAAAAGCTTGGCATTCAACAACAGAACTAGCAGAAATCATTCTGCAAACGCGAATTAATGAATTTGTTGATTGGCGAATTGGCAAATACTCACTGGGGATGAAGCAGCAATTATTGTTGGCAATGGCGTTATTGAGTAGCGCCCCAATCTTAATTCTTGACGAACCAATGAATGGTTTAGATCCAACAAACTTACACGTCTTCTCACATGCCTTGCAAAAATATGCCGACCGTAACAAAACCGTTCTGATTTCTTCCCATATCCTCGACAATGTTAGCGAGCTTTGTAATCACGTGGTGTTTTTGAAGCAAGGTGTCATTGTTCAAGAGCTGGAGCAACCGACAACTACCGAATTAAAAACAACTTATTTACGAGTATATGCTGATGAGGTAGTTAATCATGATTAGATTTGAATTAACTCGTTTTCTTAAAAATAAAACGAATTGGCTATTGGCGTTGTTGCTGGTGACACTAACATTTTATAATTACCAAAAAATTCAAAACGACACATTTAGTTGGGAACAGCAACAATACCAGCAACTTTTAGCAGATGAACGTGAATCGGCCGAAGACCTGAAGTCAGTTAAAGCGGCCCAAGGTGCTTATCACAATACCAAAAAAGTGATTCGCTTACTTGAACAGGTCGAAACAACGATGGCCGCAGGTAATACGCCCCAGAATGTACCTCGGATTAATCGCGCTTTATATCACTATGAGCGCTTTAACTTGAAAATGATGACTGCGGGACAATTATCTAGTCGACCAAGGATTGATCAAGAAGTGCTAGTAAAAGAACTGGCATACAAGGTGAACCAGCAGATCACGCTGTACAGCACTAACAGTAAACAAGTGCCGATGATTAATTACTTGACTAATTTATTTGCTGAAAATGTACCGGTGATTATTTTTATTTTAGTATTGATTATATTAAATGCACCAATTTTCATTTCCGATCACGATCCGGCGGCAACTAATTTCCTAAATTTAGTGCCAGAAGCGCCTTTCAAAAAAATTGTGACTAAAGTGGCGGCTTTTAGTCTGCTCAGTGTGCTAATGCTGATTTTGTCGTTATTGCCGATCAGTCTTTTTTTAGGATTCAAAAACGGTTTTGGCGATTTGGCTTATCCTTTAGCCGGCACCAAAGATTCTGTGACCAGCACTTTGGTTACTTCGGCCACATTTCTTAAGTGGACTTTATTAATTTTACTGGCCGTTAGCCTATTAATTATCAGTGCCAATTATTTGATTTCAGCCTTCACCCGTTCATATGTTGTTTCGCTAAGTCTTAATTTAGTATTGTTTGTTGGTCTCAGTCAGTTACAAATGAGCGCTAATCCTTGGGCTAAATGGTTGCCTTGGTCGTATTTTGATTTGCCAAAGGTTATTGTGGGCCGTAATTCATTATCGTTAGGCGTCAATCCAGTCGCTTTGCAGCCGGCAACTGGTTGCTTAGTCCTGTTAGGATGGGCATTATTTTGTTTCATGTTAGGTTTTATCGCTAAAAAATTTTTCAGAATTCGGCATTAAAAAATTGCGTTATTGCCGTTCAAAGATAGCAAAGGTAAAAGTGATTTTTTCAATCACTAATCTTAAATTCATTCCACACTAATCAAACCAAATAAGAGGTGTCAGGGCAATGCATTACTTATTTGTGGCCTTTAATAGTCGGAAATATCGTTGGTTTCGGCTAATTATTTTACTCAGTTTGACTGGGGCCATTTTTCTCGCCAATTATTATCAAATGCGGCAATTACGCACGCAAACAGTTAAAAATTTAACCATCGAGTGTCAGCAGCTTGAGAAAAGAATCCTTTCTGATGGCACTTTGTCGCCGCCGCAAAAATTGGATTTAATTGAGATATCAGAAACTGCCGGCACGCAATTAGGCGCCTTGAATTTTCAAAAAACAGCTTTGTATTTAAAAAAGCAACGTCAAAAAATTCAGTTGGCAGAACGTTATTATCAAAAATATGGCAATTGGGAATTGATTGAGTCACGGCAGTCCAGTTTGGACAAAAAGTGGCAACGCCAATATTTAAATCAACATCAGCTAATACCAGAAGACCAGTTGGCGACAACCGTTTATCCCAACGGTATCTTCGCTCTATTCAGGACGTTAACGCAACCAGTGTTCTTAATTTTGTTGCTATTCACGCTCTTAGTGCCCTTAGTCTTGCAATTACGCAGCCCCTCATTTACATTAATTCGACTTAATGCGGCTTCAACTTGGCATTTAATACGTCAGTTAGTTCTTTTAATGACTGGACAAATTTTGTTAGATTTGGGATTTGTTTTTGGCGTGGTGGCCTTATTAACTAAAATAGTTGGTCAGCCCTCACTATTTACCAAAGACCGCAGTAGCTGGCATTATCCATTGGTTGATCACACATTTCTGGATCAACGCTTATTGTGGTTATTATTCGTATTGGTGCTACTGGTCATGTTAATCATGGTCCTACTAATCGTTAGCCAAGTAAAGTCATGGCCGCCAATGCTCACAAGCTTGATGTTAATTGGTTTAGTAGGCATTTTATTATTAACTGCCGATCAACCCAGCTTGCAAGTGGGTGTTAATCCGTTCAGTTGGTTATATCAGTGGCCATTTTAATGGCGGAAGAAGGTATTTGATGAGCGCGTACTTAAAGTTTCACTGGCAACTATTACGTCGTCGTTGGCCATGGGCAGGTCTGATCATCTTAATTCTGGGCGTAATGTGGGGCGGGCTACTTCACGAGCAACAGCAACAGACACGCTATGTGACTGCTTATCGTGAATACTTAAAGGCTTCGGCTAAACGTTGGGCTAACCGGCCTGATGATGCCGGAACATATGGGTCAGCCAAATTCCAATTAGCTTCATTGAAGGATCCCGCTGAATATGCGCAAAACTATGCCCAAAGCTTGCCTAAATATATTTCGCGCCAGCGATCTGGTAGACAGATTTATCCTGATGTGTTTTATCATGTGATGGTTTTTGATAGCAATGGCAAAGATCCATTTCACAATAATGAAACCAAAGCGACAATTCAAGAGCTGAAAATCGTGACTCAACAAAAGTTAGTGACCTTGTTTCCAACCAGAATGTTAACCAACGAGAAAACGGCCACTAGTTATTCAGGATCTGAAGAAGAATATCAGAATTTTTTCCAGCGGTCGTCACAGCGGTTTTATACCACCGGCTGGTATTTCTTAGAACATTATTTACGGCAACCACTAGTGTTGGTGCTGATTATTAGTTGCTTAATGATGCTTATCTTTGATTGGCCCCAGTCACTAAGTAAACAGGAATCCCAAAGCCATTGGTTGCGTTTGACGCAAGTTTCTTGGCGGCGCCAGTATTATACAAACTTTATTAATAAAGCGATTGGCAGCCTGCTTATTTTGCTAAGTATCTTGGGGATATTTCTATTAGGTAGCCGGTTAATTGCTGAATGGGGCAGTTTACAATACCCAATTTTTATTTGGCAAGGACTTAAGAAATTTGCTTTTAAACCACTTTGGCAAGTCTTGTTGTTGAAAATCGGTTTGTGCTATTTATTGTTGTTGTTTGCGTTTGCTTGTTACCAGTTGTTGGCCGTGATGACTCGCTCAACGGTTCTGACGACGTTTAGTGCAGCGTTTATTTGCTTATTAAGTCTACTGGTACCGCCGGTTTGGTGGTCACCACTAAGTTATTTTGATGTTCAACGAACAGTCGATCATTTCCGCTATTTGGAAATGGGCGCGGGAAATTGGTGGTTGACGATTATTGTCTTGCTAGTCTGGACCGGGCTGTTATTATTTAGCGGTGATTTGATTTATCAGCTGCATGAGCGTCGAAACGGCCAGCAAATGTATTTAGGAAGCCATAAACTGAAGGGGATGAGGGCATGATTTTAGCAGTGAATCAATTGAACTTTCAATTTTCCAAGCGGCAAGTGATCTTCAATCAAGCCGACTTGCAAATCAATCAACCGGGAATTTACGGTTTAGTTGCACCAAATGGCAGTGGCAAAACAACCTTATTTAATTTAATTACTCATTTATGGCATCAGCAAAGTGGCATCATTTTGCTGAACCAGTCGCCGAATAGTCAGCAAGCTGTTTTCCAGAATATTTCTTACTGTCCCAGTATTGATTGCTTATTTCCTCAGCTAACCGGCGCTGATCACTTGCAGTTTATTGCCAATGCCCGCCAGATCGACGTTCAACAAACGGCGCTTATTAGTCAACGTTTGAAAATAACACCGTTTTTGCCGCGACGAGTCAGAGAATATTCTCTTGGCATGAAGCAACGATTGCTTTTAACGATGAGTTTGTTGCCTGAAACGCCAATTATTTTATTAGACGAGCCGTTCAATGGCATTGATCCCACTAGTCTGCGATTAATGCGCGCCGAACTGAGCGTCTTGGCAACTTCAAGAACGGTGCTGATTGCTTCCCACGATTTAACTGAACTGGCGCGAATCTCGCGAGGCGTTTATTTCCTCCAGCGGCAACAATTCACTTATTGCGAAAATAGTGACCAAATTGATTTGGAACTGAAGTATCAGGAGTTGTATGAGTGATTTTAAGTGAACTGCGGTGATGGTACTTCTTTTTTCGTTATTTACAGTTTAGCGTTAAAAGGCAGATAACGTTAATAAAGTAAAATGAATAACAGCTATATCTCATAAAAAAGGACAATTCTCATGGTAGAATTGTCCTTTTTTATCATTAACAAATTTATGATTGCTGCTTAATGAAGGCAGTCAGTTTACCCGCAAAAATACTGACTAGCATTAAACTGAGGCAAAAGAAAGTGAGATTAGTTGACTGAAATACCGGAATTGTCGGCCGATAATTAGCGATAAATAACACGATGATCATGCCACTACTAATTCCCGCAAGCATCAGCGCCCATTTAGCTGATTTTCGGGCAAGGTTCTGTAAGAAGAGGACGATTGCCAGCGAAACAATTAAATCAAAAAGTAACATTTCACTAGTGGTTGCGAAGACGCCCTTGTAAAAATTTGAGAACAAGATATTTAACAATAACAGAATAACTAAGGCAACATAGCCAATCCCCGCAATTCTAGATTGTTTCATAATTTGCTACCTCCTAGTTGGATATTGTTGTCATAACTCTAGTGTAACAGATAGTTCAGATATTAACTATTGCTTTGGAGGAGTTTCAGTACCTAAGTTAGAGCAATAAAGAAAGCGTTGACATTATTTGCTTGGGATTCTATGATGTGAATATTGAGATGCTTTACACAAAAAGAAAATGGAAAATTCTAAAGTGCCTGCTGCAGGAACTGTTACGGAAAAATATTAGCGAAAGTGGGGGCGTTACGTTGTTTGTTCTGGAGCTCAAGAAACTTACTCGTCAAAAGAAAATTAGTAATTGTTTTTTTATTTTAATTATTGCAATGATTCTTTCCTTAGAGCTAACAATTTTTTTGCAAGCTCAGCATAGAAATCAAAGCCTAGACAATTTTCAAGCGTATTTACAGATCTTTAAAAAAACTGCAGGTACTGATTCTGGCACTAAAAAAGAGCTTAAACAACGAAAAAAGCAGTATTTGGCCTTAAAAGAGAATAATGGTTATCAGGCACAGCTATTAGCTAATGATAGTATGCACCTTCAGAATCCATGGATGAGTTATTCTGGCGAGTCATTGATGCCCAATTTGCACTCAGGTGAGGCTGAAGCAACAAAGAAGCAACTGGAATATTTAAAAAAGAATAAAATTGCTGCTAATCTGCCTTTGACGGTTGTGAGTAATCCGATGACTGAATTAACCAACAGCATTCCCGCTGATCAGTTAGATTTTCTTGCTGAAATATTCAAATCGTCTCATACAACTGGCTATGGGCAAATTTGGTTTTGGGCATCAATCGGTGGCGCTTTTATCCTATTAGCGATTATTAATATTTTTTTGGGTGATATCTTAAGTATTGAATGGACTGATAAAACAAATCATCTTGCCTGGATGCGTCTTAATGGCGTGAGAACTTCAAAACTGATTAGCTTAAAATTTGTAGTTCACTATTTTACTTCTTTAGCAGTTGTGTCTGGCGCAACAATAGTATTTTTATTGTACGCAAAATTTCGTTCTGGGTTAGGTGACCTTCTTTATCCCGTCCAAAATTGGCATAAGGGACCAAATATAGTTAGCCAGTATTCTTGGGGAACAGCAAGTGATGATGCGAATTTCTTTTCACCGTTTCAAATTGAGTTTAGACCATTATCAAATTATTTATTGAAATTCATATTATTTATTCTGGTGCTGTTACTTCTGAACAGTGCATTAACCATTGCAATCAATTATCTGATCAGGAATAGAATATTCTCGCTTTCTTTGATGACGTTTGTGCCACTTTTATATTTCGTCATTCCTCAAAATACGAAAACGCCCTTTCAATTCTTGAATTTCGATTGGCTTGCGACCGGATATTTAAACTATTACTATGGCACGTTTGATTCGCTCTTTGGTTTGACAATATTAACACTGATAATAATAATTAGCGCGATTCTATTATTCGTACCCATAGGATTATGCTTGAGAAAGGAAAGGAAATATTGATGACTGATGAGTTACGAATTCATGATTTAACTTTTTCTTTTTCTAAGAAAAAAATCTATGATCACGCTGATTTGTTGATTACAAATTATGGTGTATATGGATTGGTTGGGCCGAATGGCAGTGGAAAAACGACGCTATTTAATATCATTACAGGTCTACTGCGGCCAAAACAGGGTACAGTCATGCTCAACAATAAATCTTTAACATCCAAGGACGTTTTTGAAAACATTTCTTATGTTCAAGACAATTCAGTACTTTACCCTTACCTCACAGGCCGCAATCATCTAAATTTCATTGTTAAACAGTATGACGTTAAGCAAGAATGGCTTAGTAGGGTCTGCGAATATTTAGAAGTGACAACTTTTATTGATTTACCAACTAAAAAACTGTCACTTGGTCAAAAGCAGCGGCTACTAATTGCACTGAGTCTATTACCTAACTCAAAAATACTCTTGATGGATGAACCGTTAAATGGATTAGATCCTGATAGTGTTATCGTTATTCGGGATTTGCTTAAGTCTTTAAGTAAAAAACAAGAAATTGTTATCGTCTCTTCCCATAATCTCGAGGAGCTATCAAAAGTCACCAAGAAGATAATTTTTAAGACGAACAGTGGCTTAAGTTTAGAAGAGCTTTCTAGCGATGTAGAAGCGCGTTATTCAGAACTTTACCGGAGTAAGAAACTATGAAAACAATCAATATTATGCGATTGGGGTTGAAACAATATCAACGTAGGCACTTCATTCTGGTAATCATCGCGCTGGCTGCCTTTTTCGTGACTTTGTTATTTATAATCACTGCTCAACAAATTGATCAGACTAATGCTAGGACAGTTTTAAGATTGGATAAACAGAGCGAGCTACTTGCAAATGATCTACGAGATGTGCCAGCTAAGCCACAAAAGATTAAGCCAGAACAACGTGATTACTGGCGCATCGTTAAATTAAAAAAGCAGCTTTTATACGAGCTGGTTCAAACAAGCAAAGCAAAAAAAGCTAAGAATGAGATAAATTATCGTCATCACCATGAAAAGATGCTTACTTTCTCAACCGACATAAACGGTCTTATTCCAAATTTCTCTGATCAGTATCTTCAGAAAACCCCTCAGACAGTAAGTAAAGAATTAACTAGGGATCGATTTCTAAAAAAGACCGGACAAACTATTATGATCGATAATTATTCTTTATCTATTCCTGGCTTTCTCCTGTTTGTAACTACAGTCCTGGCTAATCCAATAATATTATCTATTCTTATATTTTTATTCAATTGTATTTGGCGCGAGGATTTTGATTCTGAAACTAATCGCTTGTTGTTATTGAGTACCCCCAATAGAAGGAGTCTTCTGTTTTCAAACTTTATGCTTAACATGCTTACATTTATTACGTTTCTAATTTTGGTAATAGCATTTAGCGTGGTGTTATGTACAGTTCACTACACTCCAGAAAGAATTAGTTGGCAGTATCCATTAGGTAGCAAACAAACTATTGTTCAGAAAATTGTCCAACTACTTATTTATCTGTTGCCTCTGGACCTCATTATTACGATGATAAATGATCTTAGCACAATTTTTATAAAACAACTAAATTTCAGAATAGCAGCTAATATCATAATAGTTGCTGCTATAACATTCGGACCAATATTTAGGGCAAACTTTAATCTGTTTTGGCAAACTGGCAGACAACTTTTTTCTCCAATTAGAATACCTTGGCTTTGCTTATTATTTTCTGTTTTAATAATATTAGTTGGTTTCATTATTTTAACTATATGTTTAAGAAAGTATACAATAAAGAACAAATTTTGAGTTACTGGTATTTAAATCTGAATCACCGTGTACGATAGTTTTGCCGATTCAGAAAAGTTATTAGTGTTTGATATTTAGGGGAATGTTTTTTTGGTGGGCCAGCAAGCGTGGAAAAGTAAAAAATCATGTTTTCGTAATTTGTTGATATCATGATGATGCAAAAGTAATCTTCTATCTTTTAAGTCCACTAAGAAATCTCTTCTCAAAAAAGCTTTGGTCTTTAACACTATTTGTGCCATCAACAAGTTTCGAAAAATAGCCCACAAAAAAAGAACCCTTGTCCACCAAGGATTCCATCGTTAAGCGGGTGACGGGAATCGGACCCGCGACTCCAGCTTGGGAAGCTAGTGTTTTACCACTAAACTACACCCGCAAGGATTAAATTGTAATTATTTAACCACAAGAGCTATTTTATCGAATTTCAGTGCCAGTTTCAATAGCTTTTTAGAATTTAATCCGTTGGATCACTAATTTTCACGTTTAAAAAGATTTGCGCGAACCGCGCCGCTTGTTCTTGATCTAATTTAACGCCATAAAGATCGCCCATTTGGACGCCAAGGTTCTTAAAAATACTTTCGCTAAGATCCAACTTTTTTAAACTAGTGCCCAAAAAGCTAGCTTGTTCCAAACGACTTCCTGAAAAAGTCGTTTTCGTTAATTTGGCCTCACTTAGATCGGCGTCACTTAAATCGCAGTCAGTAAAAGCCGTTTGCTTGGCCGTCACTTGATGCCAATTAGTTAGACTTAATTGGCAATTTTCAAAAGTGACGTCGCCTAAATAAGCTTGGTCAAAAGTGGCGCCAATTAATTTACAATTTACAAAATGAACTTGATAAAAGGTGGCTTCTTCAAAATGACAATTTGAGAAGTCACAATTTTTAATTTCGACTTGGTTTAGGTCAAACTTAGCTAAATCGCAATTATGTAAATCTAATTGGGTCAGTCGGGCCTGTTCAATAATGGCGTGATAAATTTCCAATTGGTCGACTTGTTGTTGGCTAATTTCGACCTCACTTAAGTAATGATCCTCAACTTTAAGAAGGTCAGTAAACTGGGTTGGCTGTAAGTTAGGAAGCGTGAAAGTAGTTGTCATGAGTAAATTCCTTTGTTTAAGATACTTCTAATATACTTACGAACGAATGTTTGGTCAAGGCCAATTTTAGTGGTTCTGGCAATTTCGGTTTTATTTCTGAAAGATTAAAACAAACAATTTCGTTAAAGCGCTAGCAAACCGATTTAATTTTCGCTAGAATGAGGTCATTGTATCTTTAAATAAGGGGATTGTTGCTAAATGTTTTCTCTGTTATTAGGTATTATTTATGTGGCGTTTATTAGTTTAGGTTTGCCGGACTCATTGATTGGAGCCGGCTGGCCAGTGATGCATACGCAATTGAACGTGCCGGTTTCGTACGCGGGCATGGTCACGATGATCATCGCCGGCGACACCATTATTTCCAGTTTATTTTCTGATCGGATGACCCGCAAGTTAGGGGCGGGGATGGTGACGGCTCTAAGTGTGCTGACCACTGCGGTAGCGTTGTTTGGTTTCTCAATTTCAACGGAATTCTGGCAGCTTTGTTTGTGGGCGATTCCTTATGGTTTAGGTGCTGGTGCAGTTGACGCCGCTTTGAACAATTTCGTGGCCTTGCATTTTAATTCTCGCCAAATGAACTGGCTCCATTGTTTCTGGGGCGTTGGTGCGGCAATCAGTCCTTATATTATGAGTTACGCCTTGACCCATGAGCTGGGTTGGCACGCTGGTTACTGGATCGTCGGTATTTTACAAGTGATTTTAACCGCAGTGCTTTTCATCAGCTTGCCCTTGTGGAAGATCTCCACAGGCAGTCAGGCCGAAGCTAGTGCCACTCGTAAAAAAGCCATGCGCCTGCCAGAGATTTTACGAATTCCTGGGCTTAAAATCGCCTTGTTAACTTTTATTAGTTACTGTTCACTGGAGGCAATCGCTGGTTTATGGGCCAGCAGTTTCTTAGTTCAGGCGCGTCAAGTCTTGCCCGCGACTGCAGCTAAATTTGCTTCGCTCTTTTATATCGGCATTACCATTGGTCGCTTTTTGTCTGGGTTGGTTGCTGATAAGTTAGGGGATCGTAAACTGATTGTGTTGGGCAGTTTGGGCGTCTTAGTCGGAGTGATTGCCATCGTGCTGCCATTGACGACTGATTATTTTGCTTTGTTCGGGTTGGTGATTGTCGGTTTAGGTTGTGCGCCAATTTATCCGTCGATCATTCATGCAACACCTTTTAATTTTGGCGCCGAAACTTCCCAAGCCGTTATTGGTGTGCAAATGGCCTCGGCGTACATTGGCAGCACCTTCGCGCCACCATTGTTTGGTTTAGTTGCCAACTGGGTCGGATTAAGCATTTATCCTTGGGCGTTGTTGTTGTTTGTCATTTTATTGTTAGGCGCTAATTTCAAGTTAAATCAGACGATTGATCAGCAACATGCGCTTAATGATGCAGTGGACTAATTTGACACTGCTGCCGAGCATTAATTCAGATATGCCTAATAAAACAAGAATTATTTTGACTATTTCTAGATACCTACTTTCTTTTTTGCGAATATCTGGTAAAATAGTACTTGTTATTGCCGCTGTGGCGGAATTGGCAGACGCGCAGCGTTCAGGTCGCTGTATCCTCACGGGTGTACAGGTTCGACTCCTGCCAGCGGCATAAACAAAAAAGTTCTGAGCGCTGAAAAATTGCGCTTAGAACTTTTTTATTTACGCCGCTAATGATTAATTACTGAAATAGGAATCATCTTCAAAGTAGTAGTTTTAATCAGTGTGTCCAATAATTGCTTGGTTTTTGGACACTTCCCAATCGTTCAGGACATTTGTCAATTGGTTACAAATGGCTTATGATTATGAAGTCGTGTTAGCGATAGCTATGCGTGGATTGAAATATAGATACAATGTAAGGTGTTGAAAAGGGCAGCTGGCCATAAGGTCAGTTGCCTTTTTTAGAAGCAGTTAAAAGTTGTAACTGGTTGATCTAATTCCAGACCATACTCTGGTTGATAACTTTGATAAGCCGAATCAAGTAGTTCCTTGGCATGAGGTGAATTAATCAGTGCCCCAATTGGCAGTAGCAGGCGATTTTGCTTTAAGTGTATATACTCTTGCTGGCTAATCGTGATCGTATAACGTTGACTCCGTTTTAGTAATTGATTTAAGAGAGTGAAGTCGATCTTTTCGGTAGTCAACAATTGATTGATGATTTCCTTTGCTTCGTCATTGTAGGGCACTATCACAGCATGGCCCAGATCATTAATGACCTGAAAGTGATTAGCAATATATTTAGGACTGCTGGCTAAATAATTGACGGTCGGTGATAGTGCTTGGGGAAGATTATATTCTGAGACTGGATTATCAGCGAGCAATTGATAAAGTTTGATTCCATTATTGACAGGGTATTGCAGTTCAAGATTATTTTTTTTCTGATAAAGAAATTCAAAATACTCTTGCTGAACAGTGGCCGTTAATAAGTCGGTTGGTGTCTCTTCATACAGATCAAGTATCCGCGAACTTAAGATTTTAGCATCATCCCAGTCCTTCATTGAACTGATATTTTCAATTTGGCTGTTAGGATTGATCAGATACAGGTCGCCACCTTGAGGCATTTCATTATTACGGTTACAGCGGCCAGCAGCTTGAGCAATTGAGTCCAAGCCCGTCATTGAACGAATCACTGCACTAAAACTAATATCAACGCCGGCTTCAATGAGTGGCGTTGTTACCACGATAATCCGCTCTTTACTGTTATTTTTTAACTCAGCCTTGATGCCAATTTGTTGGCCAATGATGGCACTTGAATCATTGGTGCCATTTAATAAATCAAGGCGATGCTGCGCGCACATGTTCGTGCTCAAATGAAAAATTTTAGTGTTGGGAAGATGCAAGTTGGCTAATTGTTGATAAACCTCATGTACAATCTTTTTTGTATTTAAAATAACTAAGGTGTTCGGATGATCAGTCAACTTTTCAGTGGTTAGGTCAACGATGTCGTTAACTGAGTACTGTGCAGAACGACAGCAATTATTGATTTTTACTCGTGAGAAGTGCGGTTCGATTGTCTCATAATCGGGAATGATATCTCTATCAGCTGAGAATTCAAGACCTTCCGGTAGAATATCCAAAGCTGGTTGAGTGGCGGTACATAAAACAGAAGTCGTATTGGCCAATTTCTTTAGGTAATTTAGGGCGCTAACAAACATTTGTAATGTTTTCAAAGGAAAAGCCTGGGCTTCATCAAAAATAATCACAGCATTGTTTAAGTTGTGAAAGCGACGTAAATTTCGGGTACCACTGCCAAAAATCGCGTTAAGAAAGGCCACACTGGTGGTGAAAACAACGGGTCCATCCCAAGTATCGTGAATCAATTGAATTTGTTGCTGGTAACGAATTTGCGCTGCGGTTGGATTTGCCGGTAAAGCTTGGTCATCAACCAAATTTGAATGATGTTCAACGATGAAGTCCGTTTCGGGTCGGTTAGGATCAGTGAATATTTTACGAAAAACCTCGGCATTTTGCTCAATAATTGTGGTGAATGGTTCAATAAAGATAATTCTTTGCTGTTGATTCACCTGAGCGTGTTTAAGCGCAAAACGCATACTAGCTAAAGTTTTGCCACCACCAGTCGGAATTAATAGCCGGTAAATACCAGTTGGTCGACTGGCTGCCGCTGCAGCCTCAGCTGATAAATGTGACCGATCATGATTGATCGCTTGGTTGGCACTGTCTGATTGAGCCATTTCAGTTATTTTTTTTTCAAGTTTTTGACGATATGTCGTCAAGTATTGCCGGTTGTCCTGAGAAAAGTCAGATTTGTTTAGTTCGAAAAGCATGGTGTTTGTTCGATCAGCATCAATTAAAGCACTGAAGATATTTTGACCAATAAAAAAGTAATCACGGTCGTTTAAAGTGTTCTTGTCTTGAAGCTGACTTAGTTCATTGCTGGCTAGGTCAATTAAATCATTAAGTTCGTTTTGACTAATTATTTCGGTAAAGAAACGTTCTTTTATCTGCGGGAAGTACTTGAACCGTATTTTTTGGTCAGCAATATGATCTAGAGATAGGCGTTTGATGAAACTAGGCACCTGTCCACTAGGCTCAGGTACTAAGTAATCATTTAGCGATTGAGAATGATGGGCGCTGATCGCATTACTGATCAGTTCGCCGATTATTTTGGTATTCTGATTTTTATTTTCCGCGCTGTGAGTAAGCTCCCAGATTAACAATGCGCCGGCATAGCTGTGATCAACACTACCACGAATGGCTTGGTCGGGATGAATTTGAGCCAAGCGGATATAATCCTGAAATTCATCGGAGTATTTACCACAATCGTGGAGCAGCCCCGCTAGATAACAAGCCGTGGGTAAACCAAAATCCTGGCCGTATTTTCCTGCTAGTTTTGCTGCTTGCTGCAAATGATCAACCAGTAATTGAATGTCTGAACTTGAAGTCGTAATTGAATTATCGTTTACGAGAATATGGGCGACGAATGGTGAGTGAATTGTCATCTTATCTCCTTGATGCTTTTCATAGAAATAATATAAATTGTATTGACTTTTTTAAAATGTGGACTATGATATTCTTGTAAGCGCATTATTTGGCAACTGACAATCAATTACATTGTATCACAATGAACAAAAATAATTATCACATGATAAGGAGGTTTTGTAATGGATCAGCTTTGGAATCAAGTTTCGTATTTGGTTCATGGAAAATATGCGTTGTTCACAGATCCTTTGACGAAGGGCGGTGGTGAGAAAGAATCTTATTCGGTGCCAACATATGAGTCACTTGTTGGCATCACCTCATCGATCTACTGGAAGCCCACGATTATTTGGGTCATCGATCAATTGCATGTTTTAAAACCAATCCAAATGGAATCAAGAGGTGTGCGGCCAATGGACTACAACAGTCCTAAACCAAATTTAAGTTATGCCAGTTACTTGTGTGATGTGGCTTACGAAGTGAAAGCACATTTTGAATGGAACAAACAGCGCCCAGATTTAAAGCGTGATTGGAATGAAGACAAACATTTTGCCATTGCTAATCGGGCAATTAATGCTGGTGGTCGGCGTGATATTTTTCTAGGGACTCGCGAGTGTCAAGGGTACGTCGAACCATTGACTGATTCGACGCAAACATCGGGTCCTTATGATCAAATACCTGAGATTGACTTTGGCGTCATGTTTCATGGGTTCAATTATCCGGATACTAATGGCCGTAATCAGTTAGATGTACGTTTTTGGCAAGCTGAGATGAAAAATGGTGTCATTAAGTTTCCGCGCCCAGAAGAGTGTCAATTAGTCCGGCCTAATTTACGTCGGATGACTAGTAAGAATTTTGATGAGAATAATTTCTCATTTGTCGATGATGAGTAGGGAGGTGTATTTGTGACACTTTTTAGTGATTTAATTGACGTTTATCAGGCGAATACGGATCAAATTGGTCAGGAAACAGAACTTCAAAAACGTCATGGTTATTTGTTACCGGTTGCAGCAGCGACACAGCGCGCCCAGATTGAAGTGACTGTGAACAAAGATGGTACTTTTCGTCATGCTCGAGTTGTCGATAAAGATCATGCAACAACTGTCATTCCCACGACAATTGATTCTGCCAATCGCACAACGCAAATAGCTCCACATCCTTTACATGATAAATTGGAGTATGTCGCCGGCGATTATCTTAGTTATGGTGGAAAAAAGAAAAAGGCTGGTGCTTATCAGGCATATCTGACTGCGCTAGGTAATTGGGTTGATTCAGATAATAGCCATCCTCGTGTCAAAATTATTTATGAATATTTAAAACAAGGTACTTTGGTTCATGATTTAGTGGCGGCTGGTATTCTTTTTGTGGATAGCGAACAAAAAGTGCTGCCGGCTTGGCCTAAGGAAAGTACTCAGGAAAAACCACCAATTTTTTCAGTGATAACTGGTAATGATCAACTGAGTGCCTTCGTTCGCTTTGATACGGTGGATTTAACGCCCGTGTGGGAAGATAAATCAATTTTTGACAGCTATTACGCCTATTACCAATCAACCTTCGACAAAGCTGACGCTAGTGTCTATGGCTTAGACTATGTTACTGGTAAGAAGGCGATTTTAACTGACAAGAGCCCGCGTTTTATTAGAAATCCTGGTGATGGCGCTAAAATTATTTCAGGTAATGATTCTTCAGGTTACACGTATCGTGGCCGTTTTACCGATAAAAGTCAGGTGGTACAAGTTGGCCTAGCATCTTCGCAAAAAGCTCATAACGCCTTAACCTGGCTGATCTCATTACAAGGCAGTCAAATTGATGGCCGTGTTTACTTAACATGGCTTAGCAACAAAATAAGTCAGGCACCGGACATCACTGCCAGTTCAACAGAAACTATTCGAAAAATTAGTTCAGCAGAAGAACTGCCCTTAGCCACTAGTCAAATTTTTAGTCATGAATTAAATTTGGCCATGCTTGGTTATCGCACTCAATTTGATCAGAGCAACTATTTAGCTCAAGCTCATTTATTACAATTGGATGCTGCTGTTCCTGGTCGCTTGGCAATTCTCGACTATCGGACGATCAATCAAGACGTCTTTTTTAACCGATTAATGAATTGGTACGAGACAACTAGTTGGCGGCTACAAATTTTTGAGGATAAAAAGCCTAAACAAGTCTATGGTACGCCGTCACTTCGAAAGATTGCCCAGGCCGCGTTAGGTGAAAATACTAAGGATAGTTTGATTAAGAGTATGGTTTCAACATTAATTCCATGCGTAATTGATGAGAAGCCAATCCCACTATCAATTGTTCGTAATATTAATAATCGGACCAGTCGACCGACCGTTTTTAAAGAAAGTGAACAAGGGCGTTGGCGTGATTTGTTAAGTATTGCTTGTTCGGTGAATCGAAAGTTTTATCAAAAGGAGGAATTTACAGTGGCTTTAAATGAGGAGACCACAGATCGTAGTTATTTATTCGGTCGGTTATTAGCAATTGCTGACGTTGTTGAGGCTAGGGTTTTATGGAGCAAGTCGCAAGCGCAAGGAAAAACGACTAGTACACGCTCAACTAATGCTTTACGCTATATGTCAACTTTTAGTGTCCGGCCAATGAGCACGTTGAGCACGATTCATAACGCATTATTACCTTACCTAGAGGCAGCAACTGCTCAAGGATACTATCAACGTATCTGGGGTGAGGTCATCACAAAATTCAGTGAAGGTGATTATAACGATCAGCCACTGAATGGCAAATACCTGTTAGGATATTATTCCCAACGAGAAGCATTATTGAATAAAAACAAAATGACGGAGGTAGAAAGTAATGACTGAATTCCAGAATAAAATTGATTTTAAATTGGTGTTTGCGGTTCATAACGCCAATCCTAATGGTGATCCTTTAAATGGCAATCGACCACGACAGAATTTTGCTGGTTATGGTGAAGTATCCGACGTTGCTATTAAACGCAAGATTCGTAATCGCCTTCAAGATATGGGAAATGCTATTTTTGTCCAATCTAATGACCGTAAAAATGATGGCTTTGATAGTTTAAAAGCACGTGCTGAATCAGTTCCTGAACTTAAAGACAGCAAAGATGCTGATGATTATGCGCGCATTGCTTGTCAGACTTGGTTAGATGTGCGCAGTTTTGGTCAAGTTTTTGCCTTCAAGAAAGGCAAGGATAGTAGCAATGGTGTTTCGATTCCTGTACGCGGACCAGTTTCAGTTCAAATTGCTGAGTCTGTCAATCCGATTACGATCAATGATATGCAAATTACCAAAAGTGTTAACTCAGAACCAGGCGGCGGCCGTGGCTCAGACACGATGGGGATGAAACACTATGTTGATTTCGGCTATTATGTTGTCAACGGCAGTATTAACACACAATTAGCAGAAAAAACTGGTTTTAGTGCTGAAGACGCCGAACAAATCAAGCAAGCTTTATTAACCCTATTTGAGAATGACGCTTCTTCTGCTCGTCCTGAAGGTAGCATGGAAGTAGTCAAGCTGTATTGGTGGACTCATCCCTCAAAATTGGGTAAATATCCGTCCGCACGAGTACATCGTTCAGTTCAAGTGACACCAGTTGAGGCAAATGTCATTCCTCACCAAGTTGCCGATTATAAACTATCAGTTGTTGATCAATTACCTGGTGTCGATTTGAAGATTTATCCAGAAGCATAAGTGTTGTGGATATGGCGTATGATGAACAAGATTTTTTAATGATTTCTGGGATTCAGCATTATCGTTTTTGTCCGCGACAGTGGGCTTTGACTCATATCGAACAACAGTGGCAAGATAATTATCTGACTACTGAAGGTGAACAAGTTCATCAGCGAGTTCATGATGAGACCATCAAGGAAAAACGTGGTGATTTATTAACTGTCCGCGGATTACCAATTCATTCTCGTGAATATGGTATTTATGGTGTTTGCGATGCTGTGGAGTTTCGGCGTAATCAACAAGGAATTTCATTGGCCGAACATCAAGGACTATTTCAAGTGCATCCAGTTGAATATAAACATGGTCATTTGAAGACTGATCAAAGTGATCAGATGCAGTTGTTTGCGGAAATAGTCTGTTTAGAAGAAATGTTAGTTTGTCGGATCGATTACGGTTTTCTATACTTTAATGAAACTCATACTCGTGAGAAAATAGATTTTGGCCCTCCGGAACGACAAGAGCTACAAGCAACATGTCAAGCAATGCATCAATTGTGGCAGCGTCGGCATACGCCGGTTGTTCGGCCTAGTAAGAAATGTGAGCGTTGTTCCTTGAAAGACATTTGTTTACCAGAAATTTCTAAAAAAGAAGCTGTTAGTACTTACCTAAAACGGAGGCTAGCATAGTGCGTAAACTTTTAAATACAATCTATATTAACTCCCCAGAAGCATACTTGGCTTTAGATGGTGGCAATCTCGTTGTTATAATTGACGAGAATAAATCACGCGTACCATTGGTTAATATTGAGTCAATTGTTTCAGTTGGTTATCGTGGTGTTAGTCCAGCTTTAATGCGGTACTGCACAGAAAATAAAATTGGGTTAGCATTTGTCTCTAGAACAGGCCTTTTGACTTGTCGATTAGTTGGTGAGAATAATGGTAATGTGCTCCTAAGAAAGACGCAGTATGCAGTTTCTGAAAGTACAGATCAGGCATTGGCAATTGCTCAAAATTTTATTGTTGGTAAAATTTATAATCAACGTTGGGTCATTGAACGAATGACTCGTGATCATGCTGCTCGCATCAATGTGCCGCAGTGCAAAATAATTTCTGATGAGTTGAAGCAAGCTATTACTAGTTGTTTAGCCGTAACTGACATTGATTCGCTAAGAGGTATTGAAGGACAAGCGGCTAATCGCTATGACTCGGTTTTCGGTCAATTTATTTTGCAGCAAGCTGCCGATTTTCAATTTAATGGTCGTAGTAAACGACCACCACTTGATCGAGTTAATGCACTTTTATCGTTAACTTATACCATGCTGGGTCATGAATGTGCAGCTGCTCTTGAAAGTGTCGGGCTAGATGCGTATGTTGGTTTTATGCATACGGATCGACCGGGCCGTATTTCATTGGCATTAGATTTAATGGAAGAATTGCGGGCACCATTAGCAGATCGTTTTGTTTTGAGATTGGTCAATCAACAAATTGTGAATGTCAAAGATTTTACTGTCAAGGAAAACGGGGCCGTTTTGTTGACTGATGACGGCCGCAAGAAATTCTTCGACGCGTGGCAGAAACGTAAGAACGAAACGATGACTCATCCGTATTTAAATGAGAAAATTGAGTGGGGCCTAATTCCGTATACACAAGCATTATTGCTCAGTAGGTATTTACGAGGGGATTTAGACCAATATCCGCCGTTTTTATGGAAGTGAATTTATGCTAATTGTTGTTGCGTATGATATTTCTCTAGTAGATAAAAAAGGTCAAAAACGTTTACGTAAAGTTGCCAAGAAGTGTGAGCAATATGGACAAAGGGTTCAGAATTCAGTTTTTGAATGTTATTTAAGTTATGATCAGTTTACAAAAATGAAAATTGAGCTTTTGGCATTGATTAATGATCAAGAGGACAGCCTAAAGTTCTATCGATTGGGGAAAAACTACCAAAATAAAATTGAGACTTTTGGAACCAAAGAGGTTTTCGACTTGCATAATGACACGTTAGTTTTCTAGTGCGAGGTTGATACAAACAGAAAAAGCCTGGCGGGTTCGCACCAGAAAAAACCTATTTTTCATAACTTTTTTACTTGTGATTTTATTTTTCAAATAATATATTCAGAATAATTCATTGTTATTCGCATTTTTTAGTGGTTTTTGCATAAAATCACGGTCGCTCCTTATATAGGAGCGTGAATTGAAATTAACAACTTAGGTAGCGTAAAAGTTAGCGTCGGTGTCGCTCCTTATATAGGAGCGTGAATTGAAATAAGTTTGCTAGTCCAGGACGAACGCTTCTCAGGGTCGCTCCTTATATAGGAGCGTGAATTGAAATAAAACGGTGTTAGACTATGGCACGCTAACGATGTCGCTCCTTATATAGGAGCGTGAATTGAAATAGATGATACGCTCGGAATTGTTATGGGTGATACGTCGCTCCTTATATAGGAGCGTGAATTGAAATAAAACAAAAGCTTAATGCAATTCAGGTTTTGCTGTCGCTCCTTATATAGGAGCGTGAATTGAAATATTACCGGGAAACATACTATTGTTTTTACCCTTGTCGCTCCTTATATAGGAGCGTGAATTGAAATAGCGGTTGGTTGATTATGTTACTAGCGCCAGTGTCGCTCCTTATATAGGAGCGTGAATTGAAATAATCAACCGTTATATTTGCCCTATGAAGAGGGTCGTCGCTCCTTATATAGGAGCGTGAATTGAAATATAACAAAGTGTTGTGTATATGGAACTGTTTGAAGTCGCTCCTTATATAGGAGCGTGAATTGAAATATAATTCGGGTGATTTTGTTCATATGCAATTTTGTCGCTCCTTATATAGGAGCGTGAATTGAAATTTAAATGGCATGACTTAGCCCCCCGTATTGTGAAGTCGCTCCTTATATAGGAGCGTGAATTGAAATATCAAACGAATTTTTGTAGGCTGTGTTGAGCGAGTGTCGCTCCTTATATAGGAGCGTGAATTGAAATGCATACGGCAAGGCAAAAGACGGCAATGCTGCTAGTCGCTCCTTATATAGGAGCGTGAATTGAAATCCAGCAAGCAGTTATTCGCGGTGATGATCAATGTCGCTCCTTATATAGGAGCGTGAATTGAAATTAACCAACAGACCCTTCCAATTAATTTTCAGCGTCGCTCCTTATATAGGAGCGTGAATTGAAATCTCGGCCTGGTAAAAGAACATTGATGGCCGATGTCGCTCCTTATATAGGAGCGTGAATTGAAATTGCGCCTAGAGGAGAGCTTGACGAAGGTTAGCGCGTCGCTCCTTATATAGGAGCGTGAATTGAAATATCAGGCCCACTTGGGTTGTTGGAGAAAATGTTGCTAGTCGCTCCTTATATAGGAGCGTGAATTGAAATTGTGCGGCTTTCTTTTCGGGAATGCCTGCTTCAAGTCGCTCCTTATATAGGAGCGTGAATTGAAATTTGCCCTTGCCAAATCCAAATGTAAAGTTGCCGCCGTCGCTTCTTATATAGGAGCGTGAATTGAAATAGCACTCTGATGGTCACGTAACTGTTAATAAGAGTCGCTCCTTATATAGGAGCGTGAATTGAAATAACGGCTGACATGATCAAGATGTTAGACAGCGAAGCGTCGCTCCTTATATAGGAGCGTGAATTGAAATTTATCATTGCGATAGGCAAAGTCGTTCTCGTCATCGCTCCTTATATAGGAGCGTGAATTGAAATTTTGAGCCGCGCATAGCTTTGCGAATCATTTCCGTCGCTCCTTATATAGGAGCGTGAATTGAAATAGTTCACCGGACAACCTCACCCAACTAAAAACGTCGCTCCTTATACAGGAGCGTGAATTGAAATAAACTCGGCGTCGTGGTTTTAAAACTCAACGTGAGTCGCTCCTTATATAGGAGCGTGAATTAAAATATAAAATCCACATGACTAAGCCAGTTCCTAGATTAGCGTTTCTTCGTGTACAAAAACGTGGCTGCAATGCAAATGCACCAATTGGCGTACTGTACAAAATTTATAGAATCGTCTGCTGCGGAATGAACACGATCAACAGATTATCTTGACTAGCTACGAGAGTCTCACCTAAAAGTAATTTTAAAGATTCTCAATTGGACTAATTCGACCATGATTTTTCAAGAATTTAGTTTCTTAATCATTTCAATATACGATTTATCTCAGTGTCGGTACTGCTTGTCGGCTTTCTATGTTAAAATCAAAGTTATGTAGTTAATTGAGGAGTGTGGAATCATGTCTGACAAAATTGCGCTTATTTATGCCAGTAAATCTGGTCGTAACGAGAAAGTAGCCCAATACCTTAATCAACAATTCGCAACGCTTAAGCAGCCAATTGAGTTAGCCGAAATGGCCAGTTTTCCGATTGAACATTTGGCCGATTTTGCTGGGGTAGTGCTGGTTAGTTATACTTATTATGAGGGACAGTTGCCCGATGAAGCGGTGGCGTTTTTTGACGCACTTGAAACCGTTGATTTACGTGGCAAGTACTATGCTTTGACAGGCTCTAGCTCAATTCAGCATCGTTATTTTGGGCGGGCGTTAGATTTATTTGATCAGAAGCTTGCTCATCTTGGTGCGCAACGAGCGACCGCCGTTTTGAAAATTAATTTGGACAGCGATCGGGCCGATTTAGCACGGCTTGATGCGTTTTGTCAGCAAATTATTGATTTCGCACAGAACAATCATTAGTTTTTATCATGGAAAAGTAGGTAATCTTTTTGGCAGCAGCAGAAGAAATTATGCGCGTGCGCTTGGCTGTGCGCGATTATTATCATCAATTTAGCCAAGGCTTGAATTTCGACGAATTAACTGACCAATTACGCCACTTGAAGCGGTCAGTTGAATATAGTAAACGGCGGCAACATGTGGCGCCCATCGCTAGTGGTGACTTAGCCGATCTAAAGAAAACGTTGAACAGTTTGGAGCAGCGGATTTATAATTCTGACGATAGTGCTCTAGTCAGTGATGACGAACTGGATCAGTTGCTGAGTAATATTGGTATTTTGAATCCAGCATTACGTGATGAGAAAATCTTGTTGATTTTTAACGGCTTAGTTGGCCGGCAAGCTTTTACGTCGGCACAAATTTGGCCAACGCTGGCTTATTTGATCCAAGATGATGTGCTCTTCAGTCATATATTGGAACCGGAAAATGATGCGGCTTTTGGTCGTGCCGTCGCGGTGATTTTAATTTCGTTTTTACTTGTGGCTGATCGTTTGTACGGTAATGTCATCACTGATCATCAATATTGGCAGGTCATCCAAAAGTTAACGCTCTACGCAATTTTAGAAAATGATGCGCGTGGTTATGTGCCTGATAAAGGCTGGGTCCACGCTTATGCTCGTCTAGGAAATATTCTTGAGGAAGTGGCTGAGAGCCGGCTAAATCGTGCTCAGAAGCTTTATTTCTTAACGGCGGTGATGGCAGCTTATCAAGAAATCAAAGTGCCATTTGCCTTCGGTGAAGATCAACGACTTGCTAAAGCAGTTGTCAATTTGGCCGGTAAAGAGAAGTTCTACAATGATTATTTAATTAGTCTTCTAGGCCAGTGGTTGCATCAAGCACCGTCGATTCAACCGGGTGTGGGTTATGATTTTTGGGTGCAGCGCTATAATCGCGAGCATTTCTTTGCGAATGTCTTACTGATGCCAGAGGTGCCCCATGATCTTGTGAAGTTTATTAAAAAAATACCAGAATTATTCGGATAGGATGGCATCGTGATTAAAGCAGTTATTTTTGATATGGACGGGGTGCTGATTGACAGCGAACCTTATTATTTACAACGGCGGTTAGACTTTTTCGCTTCAGTAGCGATTACTGTGGCTAAAAGTCAATTGCAACAAGTGGTTGGTGGCAATATGAAAGTTGTGCTGCCACTGTTGCTCCCGGGAAAAACAGCGCCGGAATACGCGGCCTTGTTGCAGTCTTACCGTGCTTATAAAGCAAGTCACCCATTGAATTTCACCGCGGCCTTGCAACCAGGGGCGCGCGAAATTTTGCAAGAGTTGCAACAGCAGGGCTATCAATTGGCCTTGGCATCGTCTAGTGATCGCCAGTTTATTCAAGAAATGCTGACCAAAACACAGTTAACGGACGTATTTTCCGTGGTTCTAAGTGGTCAGGATTTTGCCAAAAGTAAACCAGATCCCAGTATTTATTTAACATCCTTAAACCAATTAGGGGTCACTGCCAAAGAGGCGCTGGCAATTGAGGATTCGCAAATGGGGATTGCTAGCGCTAAAGCAGCCGGTATTTACACACTGGCTTTTGCGGTGACTAATCCTTTAGTGGCCACTGATCAAAGTGCCGCTGATGCCAAAATTGAAAAGTTTGACCAAGTCTTGACTTATTTGTAGCTCGCAAATTTGGTTTTACTGGCCGTTAATTTAGGATTACGACTAAATGATTTGATTTATTTTCGTAGACAAATAAAAGCTCGCCTAATTTGTGATAAATTAGGCGAGCTTTTTTAGATTTGAAAACTATTTTTCAGCTTTTAAAGCTGGTTTGTTATCGAGATCAGTCCGGACAACTAGGACATCGCAAGCCGCATTGCGAGTGACAAATTCAGTAACAGACCCGAGTAATAGGCGTTCGACGGCGTTCAGGCCAGTGGCACCAATCATGATCAAATCAACATGTTCACGATTAGGAAATTCTCGACCTAAGATTGTCTTAGGCGAGCCATATTCGATGAAATAGCTGACTTTTTCAAGACCATTTTCTTGAGCTGTTTTAACATATTCTTCCATTGTTTTCTTCGAAGTTTCTGAAACTTCTTCGACCATGGCCGAATCGAAACTGGAGACGTTTTGGAAAGCACGCGTGTCAATAACGTGAACTAAGAGCAGCTCAGCATTATTCCGCTTGCTAACGGCAACGGCCTTCTTGAAAGCTAATTCTGATTCAGATGAACCATCAATTGCAACTTGAATTCGGTGATATTGTTGTAACATCTGCAACGCTCCTCTCATATACAACTTCATTTTACAGCATCTAAGGTGAAAAAAGAATTAATTAGTCATTACCATTGGTTAAAATAATGGCAAAACCGGCGGCAACGATACTACCAGCAACCAGCGTAATTAAATTTGCCTGGGCTGGGGCGAGCCAAAGAATCAACAAGCCACCAATAGCAACAATAAACAGCAGCACACTGGTAACTAACATCATTTGGCGAATACGCGGAGAACTTTCTGGTTTGAAAACTAAAAAGTCCTTGGAGAGATGAGTTAATAAATAAATTGCTAAAACCAGTAATAAAATAATAAAAATGATCATGGCGACGCTAATTAACGTTTGCATGGCAAACTCCTTAACAAGAAAATTTAGTCAATATTAATAAGTAATACATTACCTTGAAATGCCGGGAAATGCAAAAAAATTCGTTAAACAATGAAATAATTTAAGTAACTGCCATTAAAAACGTCTGCTAAAAGAAGGTTAACCTAATTTAGGCCACAAAAAAGGACCAGACAAGCTGGTCCTACAAAGTCTTAATAACTTTGGGAATATCTAGTGGTGCCGGAGCGTGATTCACTTTGTTGAACCCGCTAATAATTAAAGCAGGATCACGACATCACTGTCAGCGTAGTTAATCAGCGAATGATCGACATGCATAACAGGTATCTGCCGTTTAATGTCATATTACTTGATCGGTCAACATAATTAATGAATCAATCGAACACCTTAGAACTTCCATAACTAAGAGTACCATGATTTTAGAAAAAATGCAACGAGCAAGCGCTTGCTTACCTATAGTGGCCGCGTTTGGCCAAATTTGCGTATCTGGCTAGTAGTGCTAAGTCGAGAAATTTGTTGGTGTAAGTATAGTGGTAAGTCTTCCCCAATTAGGGTGGCGGTTGCCGGGCGATTTAGAGGGCATGGAACGCTGTGGCCGTCGATTTGAAGTTGAATTGGTTTTGGGCAAAATAGCGGACAACTCCGTTGCGGCCGGCGGGTTGTGGAACGCTGCCGACGCTGATTTGAGACTTTCGCAGAAAGGCTCAAATACAGGTCTTCTTCTAAATGGCTACCGCCATCAAGAAGAACTTGGCGGCTGACAACCCGGCGGCCTCCACTACGTTTTGAACTAAACTTACCCACTTTAGATTTGATAGATATCAAGACAATTCAAGTGAAACTAGGTGATAATCGCCTAGCAACCATCTGATAAAACTAGCAGAACTCAGCACACTATTAGAAAAACAGAGTGAAGTAAACTAACAGGCCTGTTTGACAAACTTTCTGGAATTAAACCAGAAAATTGTCAAGCAGGCCTATTTCGATACTACTATTTAGTTACAATAGTAATTTGAATTTAGGTGCTCAATTCCGCTAAAAGTGTCTTAAGTTCTAACCAAGTTGAAGTGCACCAAATTAACTCCAGACGGCGTGGAGGGATCTTGGCGTCAGCCGCCAAATTATCGTTAGTGCTTTAGCACTTACGATAAGACCTGTATTGAAGACTTTTGAAAAAAGGCTTCAATCAGTGTCGGCCGCGTTCCACGTCAAGCAGCCCGGAACAGAGTCAGACGCAATTTTGTTTATTCATCTTCACAGGGTTTTGACTCTTTTGAACTTTGGTCTTTAATTGGCTTCAATCGATGCCGGCCGCGTTCCACAACCAGCAAGCCCGCAATGGCGTCAGAACCAATTCTGTTTCATCACACTCCCTGGTTTTTAATGGCTTTGACGTTTGAAAGACATGCTAGTCCTTTTTACCATTGTTTTTACGTAAGCCGGTTTGTTGGGCTTGGCGTAAACGATAATATTGCTGACCCAAGGCCGTTTCAATTTTGCCATTATCTTTAGGGTGATAATATTGCTTACCTACTAAAGTATCTGGTAAATATTGTTGGGCCAACCAGTCATTCGGCGCGTCGTGCGGATATTGATAACCAACACCGTGGCCTAGCTTAGCAGCACCTTTATAGTGGGCATCTTGGAGGTGGGCAGGAATTCGGCCAGCGTGACCTTCGCTAATGTCGGATAGGGCGGCATCAACTGCCATGATTGCCGAATTAGATTTTGGTGAGACGCAGAGTTCGATCACAGCGTCGGCCAGAGGAATCCGAGCTTCAGGAAAGCCTAAACGTTCGGCAGCTTGGCAGGCAGTGATTGTGCGGGCGGCCGCAGCAGGATTTGCTAAGCCAATATCTTCATAAGCAATTACCATTAAGCGCCGAATAATGATGGGCAAGTCGCCAGCAGTAATTAAACGGGCTAAATAGTGCAGGGCGGCGTCAGTGTCACTGCCACGAATTGATTTTTGTAACGCGGAGATCACGTCGTAATGGGCGTCGCCATCTTTATCATGGGAGAAACTTTTCTTTTGAATCGAGTCTTCTAAATCTTGTAAGGTTAAGTTGATGACACCAGTTTTACTATCAGGTGGCGTTGACTTAGCGGCTAATTCCAAACCGTTTAATGCCGAACGTAAATCGCCATTGGTTCGTTCGGCAACAAAGTCCAAAGTTTGGTCTGCAATTTTGATGGGCAGTTCACCTAAGCCGCGTTCGCGGTCAGCCAGCGCCCGTTGCAACGCTATCTTAATATCGGCCGGTGTCAGGGGATAAACTTCAAAAATCTGCGTTCGACTGCGAATGGCGGGATTAATGGTTAAGTAAGGGTTTTCCGTGGTGGCGCCAATTAAAACAATGCGACCACTTTCTAATTCGGGCAACAGAAAATCTTGTTTTGCTTTATCCAGCCGATGAATTTCATCCAACAACAAAATAACCGTGCCGCTCATTTTGCCTTCAGCAGCGACGGCTTGGAGATCTTTCTTAGTATCAGTTGCCGCATTTAATTTGCGAAATGCGTATTTGGTACTACCGGCAATGGCGCTGGCGATACTTGTCTTGCCAGTGCCAGGGGGGCCATAGAGAATCATCGAACTTAATTGTTTGCTGACGACCATGCGATTAATAATTTTCCCAGGGGCCACTAAATGTTGCTGACCGACGACTTCTTCAAGAGTGCGGGGTCGCATACGCCAAGCAAGGGGATGTTGCGCCATTAAAATAAAACTCCTTTAAATATGAATTGCTTACAGTAAATGATGGAAAAAGCCCTTCTTCTCAGGCTGCTTCTTTTTTTCAGTCGTTGCGCTAGTCGTTAATGGGTGCAGTTGCAATAAATTAACTGTTTCATGATTAACTGCCGCTTCGTTAACAATTAAAATCGCCGTGCTAGTTGGTTCATCCGGTGTTTCTGGCTTGTTAACTAAAGTAAACGGAAAATTCTGTTGGGCCAACTCTTTTAAGAACGAGCCAATTAAGTCGTGATCAACTTTACCATTGATCAGCGCGCTCTGTTGCGGATCTCGGTATTCATTGAGATGTTGGTGGAACAAATCAAACGCCCGCGGATTATTTAAATCTTGAATATCCAATTCCAATAAGACCCGTTCGCGCAACGAACCGAGAAATTGACGTCGCTGATCAGGTAAAGTTTGGGGTGTTCCATACATGGCATTGTTCAGCCGATTATTTACATCTGTTTCTTGAGTCATGATTAGCCACCTCGACTAAATTTTTTATGGTATGATTAAGCGAAAAAACGAAATAATGCGTACTTTCAGTATAACATGTTTAAAAATGTTAGGCTGAGTCGCACGCTACGATGCTAGTAATTGATACGAAAGAGGGAGTTTATTAAATGTTAAGTCGTCAAAGTTTTGCTGTTTTCGAAGCGCCAACGTTACCTGAACGTTTAGGGAGGATCCAACAAGAAGTCGATCCGGATTTTGAAATTCTGGGGCAACAGTTGATCACGCAAATTCAACCAGAATTAACGCAACCACTCTATTTACATATTGCCAAGCATTTACGACGGCATAAAAATCCGCCAGTTGATACTTGGCTGGCGATTAGTACTTATCAACGGGGCTATAAAATGTTGCCGCATTTTGAGGTGGGCTTGTGGCCTGACCGCTTATTTATCACCTTAAGTTTATTGGCTGACTTGGAAGAACGGCCAGCAGTGGCGGCTTGGCTGTCAGCGCACGTTGGCGAATTAAGTCAGTTGCCAATCAGCCAGATTAATTTCGATCACACAGATAAGAAAGCTTTGCCATATAATCAAGCTAATTTAACGAAGGGTATTCAACGTTATCAAAAAGTTAAAAAGGCAGAGCTAACTTTCGGTCGTTGGATCATGGATTATGATGAATTGTTCGCCGACCCACAATTGGTTGATCAAGCCATTAAACAACAAATCAAGGCGTTGGTACCGCTGTATCGCGATTTACTTGAAGTTGTGGCTAACTAGATAATTTAGTGGTATATAAATAGTGCATCGTGCAGCTATAAATTGGCTATGATACCCTATTTTTTGAAAGTAACTGAGTTGTCAGTTAAGAACAGAATAAGTTCTGACTTCATTGCGGCTTGCTGGATGTGGAATACGACCGGCAGTGGTAATGGAATTCGGTAACTCAATTTAATTTTAAAAAAAGGAGATAGAATCAAGGAGTGAATGGTATGAAGATCGAATTAGCTCGGCAATTAAGGGGACCAATCCAATGGTGATGGCGGTAATGTCAGGTGGATTTGCGACCTTTGGTGACATTCAATTCTTACCTGGCTATTCTGTGCTTTTACCGAAACGAAACGTGGCTTCGTTAAACGATTTGTCCTTAGCTGAAAGAGCCGCCTTTTTAACCGACATGAGTTTGTTGGGAGATGCCTTATTGGCAGTCACAAAGGCGCAGCGAATTAATTACGATATTTTAGGTAATACTGATAACTTTCTGCACGCCCATGTTTTCCCACGCTATGAAACTGAGGCGCCTGAACGTTTGCGAAAACCAGTCTGGTTGTATAGTGCTGATCATTGGTCTGATGAGAAGTATCAGTATAATCCAGAACGTGATGATGAACTGCGCCATAAAATTACCCAATATTTAGAACAAAGGCTTGAAAAGCTTTAGCAGCATAATGGATCAGTCAGTTTTGGTCACAACTGGTTACTGGTTGCTACGCTGTTATCTTAGGATATTGTTTACCTAAAATATCCAAGTCTCGCAACTGACCGTCCATTAAAGCAACTTCTGGCAAATGGGCCCACTGTTGAAAACCATGATGTAGAAACAAGTGCTGGCTAGGGATGTTGTGGTGAAAGATAAAGGCGACTAAAGTATCCAATTTAAGTCCAGTTAATTGGGTTTCCACAAAACTTAATGCTTGACGACCATAACCATGGTGAGCGACGGCCGAGTCTAAGTAAATGCTAATTTCAGCGGTGTGCTGATAGGCCGGGCGCCCATAAAAACTTTCCAGACCCACCCAACCAATGGTTTGCTCCTGGTCATCTTGAATGAGCCAGAGTGGGCGTTTGTCTGGGGTGTAGGCGTCAAACCAAGCTTGCTTTGACGCAATCGAAACTGGTTCAAGGTCGGCCGTGGCCAGCCGACCAGGAATCGCCTGATTGTAAATGTCAACAATCCGCGGTAAATCTTTTTGTTGAGCAAGGGTAAATTTTGTCATAAAAAACCAGCTTTCTAATTAATTGTCTCTCTACCTGAGGGTTCATCTAAAAATTTGAAGTCTTGAAATTTCTGAGCTAATTCTGGGCTTTGGTAGGAATTGAAATCAAACCATTTGAGGTGTAATTTTTGATTTTGGTATATTTGAGTGCTGATGCTTATTGATGATTGCCGCTAACTTTACTACCAGCATCCGAAGTAGTGGTTACTGATTTTGGTGACCCACAAGAGGTCAGCAGTATACTACAAAAAGTAATCAGCATGATAATTTGTACTTTTAACATAGTTTTTTCATTAGTTTCATTGACTACTCCCCTTAAAGCATAAGTATACTATAATATTCGTCAGGAAAATTAGACAATAAAAAAACAGCCCCAATCCCAAGTAGGGACCAGAGCTGTAAGCCAAAAATTATAGTTTTTGGTTGTAGAATTCAACGACTAATGATTCGTCGATTTCTGGTTCAAGTTCTTCACGTTCTGGTAAACGAACTAAGCTACCTGTTAAAGTGTTGTCGTCGAAGCTTACAAAAGCAGGGCGGCTAACAGCATTTTCCAATGCACTCTTAACAATAACTAAGTTACGTGAACGTTCACGTAATGAAATTTCTTGACCAACTTCAACTTCGTATGAAGGAATATCAACACGTTTGCCATCAACAGTGATGTGGCCATGAGCAACTAATTGACGAGCTTGTGCCCGAGTAGTAGCTAAGCCTAAACGATAAACCAAGTTATCTAAACGACGTTCCAATAAGATCATGAAGTTAACACCGTGCTTACCTTCTTTAATCTTACCCGCACGAACGAATAAGTTACGGAATTGGCGTTCGTTCAAACCGTACATCATACGTAATTTTTGCTTTTCACGCATTTGTGTACCGTATTCTGATAATTTACGGCGGTTGTTAGGACCATGTTCGCCAGGAGCATAAGGGCGACGAGCTAATTCCTTACCTGTACCAGATAATGAGATACCTAAACGACGTGAAACTTTCCATTTTGGACCAGTATAACGAGACATAAAAAATCCTCCAAATATTTTTTTGGAGTAAAATATACGATCAAGGTTTAACATTCGTGCATTTACCATTGCAATCTTCACCACGTGCAGCTGCGGGTTACGCAATTGAACTGTTAAAAACGTTGGTAAATGTTGACGAGCTTGCCGCCTTGTGCTGCATATTTTACACACTTCGTATATTATAATGATTCAACTAGTCAATGTCAAAGCTATTTTGCTACTTTAGTTGCTGAAGTTGCTCCTAGTAAGTAACGGCAGGGGCCCAGCGATTTTAAGGGCGTGGAACGCTGTGGCCGTCGATTGAAGCCAATTCAAAAACCGAATTGTCTCCAAACGAGGCTTTGACTAGCTGCTAAAGCAGCAAGACAAATTTCACGGCTGACGCCAATCACTGGGCCCCTGCCTAGATTAAACTAACAAAAATGATCACCACTATTTGGCCGAACCAGATTGTGGTAGTAGAAAATCGGTGTGACAATCTCTATTGAAAAATCTATTGAAAAATAGGAATTGTCCACACCGATTTTTTGTGCTACTTAACTATTATTACTGAATGAATTGAGTTGATAAATCTCGCGAACATCGCCTTAATTGCTACAAAAGATTAAGTGTGCCACCTCAACTCCAGACGGAATGGAGGGCGTGGTTGTCAGCCGCCAAATTTGTCTTGCCGCTTTAGCGGTTAGACAAAGGCTCATATTTGAGATTGTTGCGTAGCAATAAGCTCAAATCGACGCCGGCCGCGTTCCACAACCAGCAAGCCCGCAATGTAGTCAGAACCAGCCTGGTTTTAATCTCTTTTCGGCTTTTAATATGTCTGATTTAATCAGCGAGTAACTTAACTAATGCCTGGCCAAGCGCAACTAATTCAGTGGCATCATCATCCTGGAAGCGATTCTTAATTGGCGAATCAATATCCAGTACACCTAATTTTTGCCCATTTTCGCTGGTAAGTGGAACGACAATTTCCGAATTTGTGGCACTGTCACAAGCAATGTGACCAGCAAATTGATGCACATCGGGCACAATCTGAACCTTTTGATGATGAAAGGCGGTGCCACAAACACCAGTACCGCTGGCGATTGTTGAACAAGCAATTTTGCCTTGGAAGGGGCCGACTTCTAGTTGTTGGCGCTCAGGTTGCCATAAATAAAAACCAACCCAATTGATATCAGATAACATTTCATTGAGAAAAGCACTGGTATTTGCTAGAATTGCGACTTCACTGGCTGATTGATATTCAGGATCGGCGAACAAACTTTGATATTGAGCAACTAATAATGACATGTTGAAGACTCCTTTAAGATAAGCGACAGATAATGTTGGCAATTATCGGTAATTTTTAAATAATCTTTAAATAATTAGATTTTTCTCAAGCTTGCCGGTTGGACTGGCGTTTAAATCTGCTATAATTTAATAAGATTGTAGCGAATTTGAAAAACGGATGCAAGCCGATTCGTTGGTAGGGGTGTAACTATCGTGCAAAGTTGGATTTTTATCGTCTTAGGAATTATTATTTTAATCTTAGTGCTGGTCTTGCTAGCCGCAATCAAGCGTGGACGCAATGAGAAGCGCTTGGTTCAGCTGAACGCGTCATTTGAGAAACTGACGAATCAACCTATTTATAAAACCATTGATCAATTGGACGCCATGAACTTAGCTGGTGGTAGTCAGGAAATTTTAGAAAAACGGCGACAAGAGTATTACCACTTATTAAATGATACTTTCGCCACTTTATATCAAACCATGTATGATGCTGAAGCGGCCAATCAAAAATTCTCATTGTTGGTGGCTAATCGGTTGGTTCATGAGGCTGAGGAGCAGTTGGTTGGTGCCACGAAAGATGCTGAACAAATTACGGCAGCGTTGGAGAGCTTGCGTGCCACTAATGAGCATAATCAGGCCGAGTCGAAGTCTTTACTCCATCAATATCAGCAAATGCGTAAGTTGATTTTGACGAAATCCTTCACCTTTGGGCCAGCAGTAGATGAGCTTGAAAATCGCTTGGCCGCTTTAGATGATGAATTTGACCAGGCTAAGAAGTTGACTAGCAAAGGCGATCATCTGGAAGCCAAGAAGACCTTAGCGAATATTAAAGAAAAAATGGCCGCGTTGACTGATTTAACGAAGCGGATTCCCCCACGTTATCAAGAATTAGTCACTGAGTTTCCTGACCAACTATTAGAAATCGACAAGGTTCATCGGCAAATGTTAGATCAACATTACCATTTTACCGATCCGGATATTGGTCAAAGTGTTATTTTACTGAAGAATAAAATTCAAATTATTGATGAACGTTTAGGCCACTTAGAAATTGACTTTGTGGAACAAAATAATCAAAGTTTAGGTCAATCAATTGATGAGCTTTATCAACGTTTGCAAGATGAAATGGATGCGCGCAAACAATTACCGGCGCTCCAAAAAACCACTTTTGAATTCTTAAATCATGCCACTGTCCAGACGCAGAAGTTAATTGAAGCCCTGGATCATTTGAATCAAAGCTATGTTTTGACTCACCACGAACTTGATGATGCTCAAGAAATGCAGCGGAATATTGCTGACATGCAGCGGCAATATGATGTGCAAGTTCAAGCTGTTGCAGACCAGACGGTGATTGCCACTGAGGCGGTAAGTTTATTCAATAAGATTAACGAAAACTTGACGACCACCGAACAACGTCAATACAAAATCAGCAATGATGTGGCAAACTTGTTTGAAGGCGAGAAGGTGGCTAAACAAGGTGTCCAACAATTTGTCTTGGATCTCAAAGAAATTCAACGCGATGTTGAACGGCTGCGTTTACCAGGGTTACCAAAGGATTATCTCGACTACTTCAACATGGTTAAAGATGAAATCGTGAAGTTGGAGCAAAACTTAAATCAAGTTCAAATCAACATTGAAGATATTACCAAACAGTTGATCGTGACCCAAGAAGATTTAAACAACTTGAGCCAGAAATCCAAGGATTTGCGGGATGCAGCGGTCTTAACTGAGCAGGCTTTGCAATATGCTAATCGTTATACTTATGCCAATGCGGAAATTGCCGCCGCTGCCGATGAAGCCAAGGAATTATATACGAAGGCTTTCGATTATCCCACGGCCTTGGATACGATCGCCACGGCCTTGGAACAAATCGAGCCTGGTTCTTTTAAGCGGATTGAGGATTCTTATTATCACGCTGCTGACCAGCAATAAAGTTCGGCCAGTTAAACAAATAAGTTCACTGTGAAAATCACTTTAAGTGGTGTCGCAGCTGAACTTATTTTTATTTTCGCAAACAATCTGGAATATTTGTAAATAAATATTGCCAAGAATTGGCTGGACGTTCATTATAGAAACAGACAGTTTTAGCTGCTAGGAAAATTGCTGTTAATAGGTTACAATAAGTAAGCTGTTAATCTTTTTGAGTTTAAAGAGAGCTGCGTTGTGCAGCGACTTGATTTAAGGGAGTTTTGAGTTTGATTTATTTTGATAATAGCGCCACCACTAAAATTGATCCTCAGGTTTTACAGACTTATCAAACTGTCGCCAATCAATTTTGGGGTAATCCTTCTAGCTTGCATCATTTAGGTGATCAAGCTTTACAAATGTTACAGTCAGCCCGCCAACAAATTGCCGATTTAATGCATTGTCAAGCTGAAGAAATCTTCTTCACCAGTGGCGGTACTGAAGGTGACAATTGGGTGCTTAAGGGGACAGCCATGGCCAAGCAAGAATTTGGCCGTCATATTATCGTCTCAAGTATTGAACATCCAGCGGTTTTGAATTCTGCGAAACAGTTGGAAAAGTTAGGCTGGGACGTGACTTACTTACCTGTCGATGCGCATGGCTATGTGCATGCTGAAGATGTTAAAAAAGCTTTGCGCAAAGACACCGTATTAGTGTCAGTTATGGGCGTCAATAATGAGATTGGCACGGTGCAACCAATTCGGGAAATTGCTGAAGTTTTGAAGGATCGGCCGACCATTCATTTCCACGTGGACGCGGTGCAAACCGTTGGTAAAAATCTTTTTGATCAGGTTTTGCCAGATCGGGTCGATTTTGCCACTTTTTCTGGGCATAAATTTCATGGCCCCCGTGGCGTCGGTTTTGTTTACATTAAGAAGGGCCGCAAATTGGCACCATTAATTACTGGTGGTGGTCAAGAACGTAATTGGCGTAGTGGTACTGAAAATGTGCCAGCAATTGCCGCAATGAGCAAGGCTTTTCGATTAGTTTTAACTGATGAAGCGCAAAAAGCGGCTCAACAAATGGCAATGCGGCAAAAGTTATTAACCGCATTGCAAGCCATGCCGGACATTACGATTTTCTCACCAACTGAGGGGCCAGCCGCACCACATATTCTTTGCTTTGCTTTATCAGGCGTGCGTGGTGAAACCATGGTCCATGCTTTAGAGGAACATGATATTTATCTATCGACGACAAGTGCTTGCTCGTCGCGAACTGGTGATGAATCTGGTACTTTGAAAGCCATGCAAGTGCCTGAAAAGTTGGCGACTAGCGCCGTCCGCATTAGTCTTGATGATCAGAACACGATGGCTGAAGTCGATCAATTTTTAACTGTTTTTCCGAAAGTCTACCAACGTTTTCAACATATGAATGGCCGCGTTGATTAACCACGCGCTGAAAAAGGAGTTATTATGCAATATACAGAAATTACAGTTCGTTACGGTGAACTGTCAACTAAGGGCAAAAATCGCCGCGAATTTATTGGCCGTTTAAATGGCAATGTCACCAAAGCTTTACGGGAATTTCCTGACCTACACATTTATCCTAAACGTGATCGGATGCATATCGCTTTAAATGGCACGAATTCTGATCAAGTCATGGCCAAATTACGCCAAGTTTTCGGCATTCAAAATTTCTCACCAAGTATTTGTATTCGTAAGGATATTGATACTTTGAAGGAAACCGCCGTGGCAATGATGGCCGAATTAGCACCAAAAATTAAAACTTTTAAGGTCAATACGCGGCGCTCTGATCATAATTTTGAATTGGATACCAACCAGTTGAACTTATTACTTGGTGATTTGATTTTAGATCATTTTCCAAATTTGAAAGCCAAAATGAAGTTTCCTGACGCCACTTTACGTGTGGAAGTTCGTCAAGATGGTATTTACTTATCATCAGAAACAATTCTGGGGGCCGGTGGTTTGCCAGTCGGGACCGCGGGAAAAGCTATGTTAATGTTGTCTGGTGGGATTGATTCCCCAGTTGCTGGTTACTTGGCCATGAAGCGGGGCGTGGAAATTGAAATGGTCCATTTCTTCAGTCCGCCATACACTTCTGACCGCGCTTTGGCTAAGGCTAAGGCTTTAACGGCTAAATTAGCACCATATGTGGGCACGATTAAGTTCATTGAAGTACCATTCACCGAGATTCAAGAAGAAGTGAAACGGCGGGTGCCAGAAGGTTATTTAATGACCGTTCAACGGCGCTTTATGCTGCGCTTGGCCACCGCATTGGCTGAAAAACGCCAAGCATTAGCCATCTTTAACGGCGAGTCAGTTGGTCAAGTAGCCTCACAAACCTTGGAAAGTATGGTAGCCATCAATGATGTCACCGCTTTGCCGGTGATTCGTCCCGTAGCCACAATGGACAAGAACGAAATCATTAAAATTGCTGAAAATATTGATACTTTTGATTTATCAATTTTGCCATTTGAAGACTGCTGTACAATTTTCGCCCCACCACGTCCAAAAACTAAGCCACGTTTAGACAAAGCGCGTTTTTATGAAAGTCAACTTGATGGCGATGTATTAATGGCTCGGGCTTTGGCTGGCATCAAGATTACCGAAGTTCATAGTACTGACGATTTCTTGAATACAGATGAGAGCACCATTCAAAGTGTTCTTTAAAGCTAATTGCTAAACAATTTGGTGCACCATTATTACTTCATGTGCTAAATGGGTAGAATAGTGCCAAGCCTTCCTTCATTAGAGTGGTGGTTGCTGGGCGATTTAGAGGGCGTGGAACGCTGTGGCCGTCGATTTGAGCTTATTGCTAACGCAACAATCTCAAATACGAGGCTTTGACTAGCTGCTAAAGCAGCAAGACAAATTTCACAGCTGACGCCAATCGCCCAGCAACCACCAGATGAAACTAACAGAATTCAGCACCACTGTTTAGAAAAGCAGATTGAAGTAAACTAATAGGCCTGTTTGACAAGATTCCTGGATAAAAAACCAGAAACTGTCTGACAGGCTTTTTTGGGACTTTTATTTAGTTGTGATAACAATTTGAATGTAGTTGACTAGTCTTACTAGAATCGGCTCAAGTTCTAACCAAGCTGAAGTGAACTACCTCAACTCCAGACGGAATGGAGGGCGTGGTTGTCAGCCGCCAAATTTGTCTTATTGCTTTAGCAATTAGACAAAGGCTCGTATTGATGACAATTTGGTTTGTAATTGGCATCAATCGATGCCGGCCGCGTTCCACAACCAGCAAGCCCGGAATGCAGTCAAAACCAATTCTGTTTCATCGCCCTAATTGCGCAACTTCAAAAATAATTTCCATTTGCGATTTGTTAGCGCTTGCACAGAGACACAAAATTTGCTATGCTATAAGGTAAATAATGTGCGTCATTTAACAATTGGAGCGAAACGGATGACAATTCAAAAAACTGCGCGAATTCCGCGAAAGACCTTGGAACGATTACCCATTTATTATCGAGTGCTCTGCAATTTGGCTGATAACGGCCAGCGCCGAATAAAATCTCATGAGTTAGGCCAGGCAACTCAGATCGACCCGTCAACCATTCGCCGCGACTTTTCTTGTTTTGGTGAACTGGGCCGCAGTGGTTACGGCTACGATATTGCTCACTTGCTGCGAATTTTAGGCGAAATATTAGAAGTTGATGAGCCACAGCTACTAGGCTTGGTCGGTGTCGGTAATTTGGGGCGGGCCTTGTTAAAGAATAATTTCCGGCGCAATCCGAATATTTCGATTGTTTGTGCCTTTGATGCTGATCCAGCAATTATTGGCCAAACTATTGATGAGGTAACTGTTCAGCCCATGAATGAATTGGCGGCCACGCTGGCTGTCCAGAAAATTAACACGGTGATTTCGACAGTGCCTAGTCATTCGTTGCAAGCAGTTGCTGATTTGTTAGTCAGTAATGGTGTCCGCTCAATTTTGAGTTTTGCACCGGAACCAATTGTTTTGCCGAAAGAAGTGCATATGCGCTATTTGGACTTAACTTCGGAAGTGTTGAATCTGTTATTGCTGTCGGAGGATAAAATTGCCTTAAAAACGCCTTAATATGATTAATTTTGAGCCAGCGGTTGACGCTGACCGTTTTTTAAGCTAGAATTTTGCTAACGACATGTTAACTAAAGACTATGAACAAGAGCGGTGGCATCAACATTCGTCAGTGAGAAAATGCTTAGTGAGAAATTTTCCGAATGTTTGTCAGCGGTAGCTTGGGAGTTGCGCAGGTGAATCAAGTAGTTTGCGCCGACCGACATCGTTACTGTCATTTAAGCGGAGCAGTGATGCTCAAGTTAGGTGGTACCGCGATTAATCGTCCTATTTTTGAATAGGGCGATTTTTTTATTGATTTAAAAAAATATTCATAGTTTGGCGTATTTATTGAAGGAGTGATCAACATGGCAACAGAAATGGCACCGAAATACGATCCACAGGCCGTTGAAGCCGGTCGTTATCAAACATGGCTCGACGAAGATGTTTTCAAACCTAGTGGTAATAAAAAAGCAAAACCTTATTCAATCGTGATTCCGCCACCAAATGTAACTGGTAAATTGCATTTAGGTCATGCTTGGGATACTACCCTACAAGACATGATCATTCGGCAAAAACGGATGCAAGGTTACGACGTTTTATGGTTGCCCGGAATGGACCATGCTGGGATTGCTACCCAAGCGAAAGTCGAAGCTAAATTGCGGGAACAAGGCCTTGATCGTCATCAATTAGGGCGTGAGAAGTTTGTCCAGCAAGTTTGGGACTGGAAAGATGAATATGCGGCGACAATTAAGGCACAGTGGGCAAAACTAGGCTTGTCTTTGGATTATAGTCGTGAACGTTTCACCTTAGATGAAGGCTTATCTAAAGCAGTTCGGACGGTCTTTGTGAAGCTTTACAATGAAGGCTTAATTTATCGTGGCGAATATATTATTAACTGGGATCCGCAATTACAAACGGCGCTCTCAGATATCGAAGTGCTTCATCAAGACGATGAGGGAGCTTTCTACCATGTTCGTTACCCATTGGCTGATGGTTCCGGTGATATTGAAGTTGCGACGACGCGGCCAGAAACATTGCCTGGTGATACTGCCATTGCGGTTCACCCAGGAGATCCCCGCTATGCCAAATTAGTTGGCAAGATGGTCAAGTTACCATTAAGTGATCGGGAAATTCCAATTATCGAGGATTTCTACGTTGACGAGGAATTCGGGACTGGTGCAGTTAAAATTACGCCAGCACATGACCCTAATGACTTTGCCGTTGGTAATCGCCATGACTTGAAACGCATCAATATTATGAATGATGATGGAACCATGAACGCTAATGCCGGTGCTAAATATGATGGCATGGATCGTTTTGTGGCTCGAAAAG
Organism: Lapidilactobacillus wuchangensis; assembly: GCF_003946645.1. GTDB lineage: Bacteria > Bacillota > Bacilli > Lactobacillales > Lactobacillaceae > Lapidilactobacillus > Lapidilactobacillus wuchangensis. Next base: position 396,378 of record NZ_RHOU01000001.1, on the reverse strand, counting down.
CAATTGTGGCTGATTTGAAGGCCGCCGGCTACTTGTTGAATGTTGAGAAAATGACCCATAGTGTTGGCCATTCTGAACGTTCAGGTGTTCAAGTAGAACCACGTTTATCAACGCAGTGGTTTGTTAAGATGAAGCCATTAGCTGAGTTAGCCCTTAAGAATCAACGTTCTGCTGATAAAGTTAATTTTGTGCCAGAGCGGTTTGAAACCACCTTTGTTAATTGGATGGAAAATATTCATGACTGGGTTATTTCTCGACAATTATGGTGGGGTCACCAAATTCCTGCTTGGTATCGCAATGATACTGGTGAGATTTATGTTGGCATGGAAGCACCAAAAGATATTGAAAATTGGCATCAAGAAACCGACGTTTTGGATACTTGGTTCTCTAGCGCTTTATGGCCATTTTCAACAATGGGTTGGCCAGATACAGATAGCGCTGATTACAAGCGCTATTTCCCAACCAACACTTTAGTGACTGGCTATGATATTATTCCTTTCTGGGTTGCCCGGATGATTTTCCAAAGCTTGAAGTTTACCGGCAAGCGGCCATTTGAAAATGCCTTGATCCACGGTCTGATTCGCGACGAACAAGGTCGTAAGATGAGTAAGTCATTGGGTAACGGCATTGATCCAATGGATGTCATCAAGAAATATGGTGCTGATGCTTTGCGTTGGTTCTTGTCAACGGGCTCAACGCCAGGACAAGATACACGGTTTAGTTACACCAAAATGGATTCAGCTTGGAACTTCATTAATAAGATTTGGAATGCTAGTCGTTTTGTCATCATGAATCTTGGTGACGTTAAGGCAAGTGATCAAATTCGTCATCGCGATGAATTTGATTTATCTGATCGTTGGATTTTCAGTCGTCTGAACGAAACCATTGCTGATGTGACTCGCTTAAATGATCAATTTGAATTTGGTGAATCAGGTCGTTTACTGTATAACTTCATTTGGAATGATTTCTGTGATTGGTATATTGAAATGAGCAAGGCTGTTTTAAATGGTGATGATCAACATGCCCAAGAATTGAAACGGCAAAACTTGCTTTATGTATTAGACCAAATCCTGCGCTTAATGCACCCAATCATGCCATTTGTTACCGAAAAGATTTGGTTATCAATGCCACATCATGGCGAATCATTAACAGTTGCTAAGTATCCAGAATTTAATAGTGATTTAACTGATCTGGCTGCTGTTGAACAGATGAATGCGTTGATCGAAGTCATTCGTGGCGTTCGTAATATTCGGACTGAGGCCAATGCCCCAATGTCGAAGCAAATTGAAATTATGATTAAGACCAAGACAACGGCGCTTGAAGAAACATTGCAAGGCAACTTAGGCTTCTTAGAACGATTCTTGAACCCAACAACCTTGTTAATTGGACCAAATGTGGCCGCACCTAAATTGGCAATGTCTAATGTAATTACTGACGCCGAAATCTTTGTACCATTGGCTGAGTTAATTGATCTTGATCAAGAAATCAAACGCTTGACCAAAGAAGATGCACGCTTGGCCCAAGAAATTAGTCGCATTGATCATAAATTAAGCAATCAGGGCTTTGTTGCCAAAGCACCAGCAGCGGTTGTTGATGAACAACGGACGAAACGAGCTGATTACGTTAGTCAACAACAAGCAGTCCAAGCACGGATTGCTGAATTAAAAGCAAATCAGGCATAGAAAGTAAGGTGGGCTGATGATTAAAACAGCAGCAGAAGCAATTGCTTATATTCATCAACGGCCGCGACTTCATCGTAGTAATAAATTAGATACGATGCACCAAGCGTTAGCCTTATTCGATAATCCGCAAAATAAGTTTCCGACAATTCATGTTACTGGGACTAATGGTAAGGGAACCGCTAGTCATTTAATCAGTCGATTACTCGAAGTCCATGGTTATCGAGTTGGCCTCTTCACGTCACCGTTTATTTTAAGATTTAATGAACGGATTCAAATTGATCATCAACAAATTCCTGATGCTGACTTGTTAAAGTGGACTCAGCAAATTAGTGCCACCTTGGCTGAAGCACGGCTTACCTTAACTGAGTTCGAGTTTGTAACAGTACTGATGTTTTGTTATTTTGCTGAACAGAAGATTGATGTTGGGGTGATCGAAGTTGGTATTGGTGGTGCCCATGATCGCACCAATGTCATCAAGGCCGAAATCGGCGTGATTACTTCGATTGGTCTGGATCACCAAGAATTAATTGGGCCCACGCTTGCTGACATTGCCCAAGAAAAGGCGGGCATTATTAAACCCGGCCAAACTGTTTTTCTAGGTAAAATTGACACTGAGCTGCAACCAATTATCAAACAAAAAGTCCAGCAGAATCAGGCTCACTTAGTCCAATTAGATCAAGATTTACAAATTACCCAATTACAACGCCATCAGGGCCAAGCTCATTTTAACTGGCAATGGTCAACGGCGACACCAGCAATCAAACTCACTGGCTTAAAGCTACCAGTTTGGGGTGATTGGCAATTGTGGGATGCGAGCTTAGCGTTAGGAGCTGCGGCCCAATTCTTACGCAACCGGCAGAGTCAACTGGACCCGGCCTTGGTCAAGCAAGTCCTGGCTAACTTTACGGTTCCAGGTCGATTGGAGGTTTTGAGTCAAGAACCATTATTGATGTTGGATGGTGCTCATAATGTGCCAGCGATGACTAATTTAATCGCGAATATTCAACGGAACTTTCGTGGTCAACCAGTTCATTTGATTTTGGGGATGATGGCTGACAAAGACATCAATGCCGTGGCGAAATTGCTAGCCAAAACGAATTGGCAAGTGACTTGGACCACGGTTGCCAATAATCCGCGCGCTGCGAGCCAAGCCGAGTTAGCCGAACAAATTGGTCAACCATTCAGCTATCACGCTTCTTGGCAAGCCGCTTTACAGGAATTTCTGCAAAATGATGGCGGTGAAGGTCTCTATCTGTTTGCTGGTTCATTTTATTTGATCAGTGAAGTTCGGCAGTTCTTGATTGCACCTGAAGATTAATTGAAAATGATCATCTTTTCGTATTTAAAGACGGAGAGGTGATTTTTTTATGGAAAATCAAGTGGTTATTTTACCAACTGAAAAAGCAACACCGAAAAAGTTATTACCCCGTGAATTAGTCGGTCAGCAAGGGGTGCAAGTGGCCACAGATCAGGAATTATTACAGATTATCTTGCGAACCGGTACGGTCAAGTATTCAGTGGCCGAACTAGCAGCTTCATTGTTGCAACGCTATGATAATTTAGCCTTTTTAGCCCAAGCAAATTTGACGCAACTGCAGGAATTTCCTGGTGTAGGTCAAACTAAGGCAGTGGAATTACAAGCCGCCTTTGAATTAGGCCGCCGTTCTTTGCGACAGTCACAATTACGTCAAGGTGTGGTGATTTCATCAGGAATGATCGGCCAACAATTAGTTGAGCGCATGCAGGGCACGGTTCAAGAAGAGCTGCGGGCCATTTATTTAGATACCAAAAATCAAATCATTCAGGAACGGTTGATTTTTACTGGCAGTCTAAATAGTTCCGTTGCTCATCCGCGAGAAATTTATCACTACGCTGTTTTACTGTCGGCAGCGCGGTTAATTGTGGTCCATAATCATCCTAGTGGGCAAGTCACGCCGTCACGCAATGACTTAGAGTTCTCCCAGCGGCTGATCAAATGTGGTGAGTTAATGGGCATTCAATGTTTGGACCATCTAATCATTGGGCAAAGCGAATATTTGTCCTTGCGCGAAGCAAAACTCATCTAAGTCGCGGTAAATTGGCCAAAAAGTAGGCTGGTCTATATCTTAATATCAGGCAACCTGTTAACCTGATTTCAGCACCTGAATTGCTTGATCGACCACAGCAAAGTTCGGGGCATGGCTAAATTATTTGGGCCAGCATGCGGGTTAATTGTTCGTTGGGCCTTCAAAATAGAGCTAAATTAACATCGCCGCCAGAAAATGTTTTTATTTTTCATTCGCCATTAATCCTGTTAAAATAAAACTAGACTATTCATGGTATTGTTTAAGTTTTCCTAGTGAAACCTTTTTAACATTTTGCCATTATGGTATAATTTCTTTTAGTATAATTTTGGTTTTTTAAGGAGAAGAAAACATTGCTAGGATTCGGTGCGAAGAATATTGGTATAGATTTAGGAACAGCCAATACATTAGTTTATATTGAAGGAAAAGGCATTGTTTTAGACGAGCCTTCAGTCGTTGCTAAAAACACAAAAACCGGCGAAATTATCGCCGTTGGTTCCGAAGCACGCGATATGATCGGCCGAACTCCTGCTAACATTGTAGCGATTCGACCAATGAAAGATGGCGTGATTGCGGATTATGATACAACTGCAGCCATGATGAAATATTTTATTGAAAAAACAGTCGGTGGTGGCAAACCATACGTAATGGTTTGTGTCCCAAGTGGTGTGACAGAAGTTGAAAAGCGGGCCGTGATCGATGCAACTCGGGTTGCTGGTGCACGCGAAGCTTATGTGATCGAAGAACCATTTGCCGCGGCAATTGGTGCTGGTTTGCCAGTCATGGATCCAACTGGGAGTATGGTAGTTGATATTGGTGGTGGCACCACTGATGTTGCCACTATCTCATTAGGTGGGATCGTGTCTTCACGGTCGATCCGGATGGCTGGTGACAAGATTGATGAATCGGTTATTTCTTATGTGCGTCAACATTTCAATTTATTGATTGGTGAACGGACTGCGGAAGAAATTAAGATTCAAATCGGTTCGGCTTCAGTTGAAAAAGCTGGCGAATTAGAAAACATGACCATTCGTGGCCGTGATTTGATTTCTGGCTTGCCAAAAACAATTGAAGTTTCAGCGACTGATGTGGCCACGGCGATTCAAGAAGTGATTGAAGCTATTATTGCCGCCATCAAAGAGACCCTTGAAGAAACGTCACCAGAAATTGCTGCCGATGTGATCGATCATGGCATCGTTCTTACCGGTGGTGGTGCTTTATTGAAGAACTTACCAGAAGTGATTTCTGACGCTACTAAGGTACCAGTTTTCATCGCCCAAGACCCGCTTGATTGTGTGGCAATTGGTACTGGCGAATCACTGAAGAGCATTGAAGTTATGAAACGGAAACACTAAAATCCGAATGGCGGGCCTGTCCCGCTTTTTTGATTTATGGAGGATTTAATGAATAAGTTCTTTTCTAATAAAAAACTGATCATTGTGATGGTCACTTTGATTGCGGTTTTCGGGATGATTTCGGTTTCGATTGGGCTACGTAATAATCGCAAGGCGCCAGTTTTCGTACAGCGCTTTGGTAACGATACGTTAGGCATCGTTGGCCGAGTTATTACTGCCCCAGTGAATGCCGTCCGTAATTTCTCAGGTAATATTAGTGACCTATTTAATACTTACGATGAGAACAAGGCTTTAAAAGCTGAAGTGCAAGATTTGGCGGAAACCAAAGTTCAGAATCAAACCTTAAAAAACGAAAATCGTGATTTAAAAAAACAATTAAACCTAAATGAAACCTTAACTGATTATTCAAAAATTACCGCCGCAGTGATGAGTCGCTCACCAGTGAATTGGCAGAATTATTTGGTGATCAATCGTGGTTCGGCTTCAGGTATTAAGAAAGAAATGCCCGTGATGTCAGGCTCAGGCTTGATTGGTCGAGTAATTGAAGTCGATAAGACCAATGCCAAAGTCGAATTGGTTTCTAGCGATAATAATTCCAGTAATCGTTTTGCCGCTGAAATTAGCATTGATGGTGGCACGCCGGTTAGTGGCTTAATTACTGGCTTTGATACCACCACGGCGACACTGAAGATGAGTCATTTAGTAACGGCTGATAAAGTGAAAAAAGGTCAAAAAGTGATTACTTCTGGTCTCGGCGGTTTGACCCCACGGGGATTGTTAATCGGTACTGTTGTCAAGGTCAAGAAGGATAACTACGGTTTAGCAAATACGATTTACTTAAAACCAGCCACCAATTTGAATAATTTCTCCGTCGTTACGGTAATCAATCGGGCAATTGGGGATGATTAAATGAAAGCACAACCACGACAATATCAACATCGCTGGCTGCTACCATTAGTCATTGCAGTGAATTTCTTTTTGGACGGCAGTTTAAGTTTAGTTTTTTCAAATTTGTTTTATGACAATAATTTACAAATGGCACCACAGTTAATTCTACTGAGCGTTGTTATGTGTACCTTTGCATTTCCTGAATCGAAAATGCTGTTTTGGTATGCGTTGATTGCGGGCTTAGCTTATGATTTGTTTTATACGGGTTTGCTGGGTCAATATACGCTGATTGTGCCACTAACTTATTTGATCACCAAGGCCTTAATGAATTATTTCCTGCCCAGCATGGTTTATGAATTAGGCGCCGATATTATTAGTGTTTTGGTTGGTCAAGCAATTCTTTATTTTTTGGCTCACTTTTTTGGCATGACACAAGCTGGTGTGGGTCAGTTTATTAGCAATGCTTTAGCGCCAACAATCATTCTAAATGTCGTGCTATTCTTGATTTTTTATTGGCCAAATAAATGGGCGTTACATTTTATTCATCGTAATCACGGGAGGTAACTGATTTGGAAAATGTTTTTCTACGGGGTCGAAATGATGGCTATGAGATTGAAATTCCAGCAGATCGCAATTTTGCGGACAGTCTAACTGATTTACAAACATTGTTGAAGAAAGTTCGCACTGAAGATGCAAGCTCTGATGAGATTGGCTTTAAAGTTCGAACTGGTCGCCGAATTTTGACGGCTGATCAGCGTAAGAAATTGTATGATTTAGCTGCCGATTTTTCGAATTTCAAAATTTTAGAAATCACTGCCGACGTAATGGATCAACAAACAGTTGCAACTTTATTGCGCTCCAAGCAGGTACATTTAGTTCCCAATACGATTCGTAGTGGTCAAGAAGCCAGCTATGATGGCGATGTGGTTTTATTAGGTAGCGTTCATCAAGGTGCGACCTTGAAAGCATCACGGAATATTTATGTGGTTGGCCCGGCTCAGGGAATCCTCCATGCCGGTTATCCAGATAATGCTGATGCGATTATTGCCGGCAACTTGCAGGAAGCCGCACAATTACGGATTGCCGATTTAGTAGAAATTGTGGCTGATGATGCCACCATCACCCGGGCTCAGTTTGCTTATATTGATGATTTACACAAACTGATGACGGCAAAGCTGACAGAATTACAGAAAGTAAAACCTAAGTTATATCAACAATTGGAGGAACAGTAATGGGAACAGCATTAGTGATCACCTCTGGAAAGGGCGGTGTGGGCAAAACAACCACGACCGCCAATTTAGGCACCGCCTTAGCCTTGCTAGGCAAGAAAGTTTGTTTGGTTGATTTGGACCTCGGCTTACGTAATTTAGACGTGGTCATGGGCTTACAAAACCGAATTATTTATACGATTGTTGATGTTGTCGCTGGCAAGGCGAATTTAAGCCAGGCGCTAATTGTTGATAGTCGGTTTGATGGCAAGTTAGCGGTGCTGCCAGCAGCACAAAACACTGATAAAAATGTTCTAACGCCAGAAAACGTTCGCCAAGTAGTCGAACAATTAAAGCAAAATTACGATTTTGTTTTATTAGATTGTCCGGCCGGAATTGAACAAGGCTTTGAGAACGCAGTGGCTGGTGCTGATGGTGCTATTTTGGTAACAACTCCTGAAAATGCTGCCGTTAGTGACGCTGATCGTATTGTGGGGATTCTTGAAGACCATCACTTGGAATTTGCACCACGGCTGATCATCAATCGAATTCGTAAACACTTGATGAATCAAGGCGAAATGATGAGTATTGATGATATTACGGATCATTTGGGCATTCAACTCCTAGGAATCGTCTTCGATGATGATGGGGTGATTGCCACTGCTAATGCTGGCGAACCTGTGGCACTTAATCCTGATAATCCAGCAAGTCAAGGCTATCGAAATATTGCTCGGCGGATGTTGGGGGATAGTGTGCCCTTAATGACCTTGAAAGAACCAGTTCCTGAAGAGCCAAAAAAAGGTTTCTGGCAACGGCTATTTCATCGCTAAGATGTTTGATATTTTCTAAAATTTAAAAACCAAATAAAAAAAATTTATTTTTCGCTTGACAATTTTCTGACGGATGCTAGAATAATGTCAATCTAATAAATATTCAATCGCGATAAATTGTCCCGATGTTAACCGCTATGATAAGAGAGCTTCTGGATGGCTGCAAAGAAGAGATATGTTAACATGCACAACAATTTTTGCTGATCAATGTCAGTCTATTTTTAACCCTGTCAAATTAACAGGTTATCAATACTTAAAGTTGGTCCGGTTGCCGCCGTTAATGGTCAGTTTTTTAGGAAACTGGTGGAGCCATTTATTGTGAGATAAATGGGATCATGAGGTGGAACCGTGTTTATACATAATGAACACCCTCTAGACGATTATCGTTTAGAGGGTGTTTTTTTATTTAAAAAAAGGAGTGAGTCAAATGAGTTGGCAATATTTTACCGGAATTTTTCCAGCATTGATTAATGGGACCAAAATGACCTTGAGTATTTTCGGATTAACGTTATTACTGGCGTTACCCTTGGGATTATTAGTCAGCGTCGGCTTACGTAGTCGCTTTAAGCCACTACGCGCTTTACTTGATTTTTATGTGTGGGTCATGCGTGGCACACCGTTATTGCTGCAGTTAATTTTTGTTTTTTATGGGCTGCCATTGATTCACATTGTCCTCGAAAGATACAGCGCGGCCTTATTCGCTTTTGTACTGAATTACGCGGCTTATTTCGCCGAGATTTTCCGTGGCGGCTTGCAAAGTGTCGACCAAGGTCAAATCGAAGCTGCCCAAATGCTGAAGTTAAAGCCACAACAAATATTTATGCATATTATCTTGCCGCAAGTGAATAAAAAAGTGATCCCAGCGATCGGTAATGAAGTCATCAATTTGGTGAAGGATTCTTCCTTAGTTTATGTAATTGGCCTTGGTGATTTATTGCGGGCCGGGAATATCGCTATGGCTCGTGACGTGACCTTATTACCATTGCTGGCAGTTGCCGCAATTTATTTACTGCTAACCGCTGTTTTAACTTGGTTGTTACGTCGAGCTGAGCGGCACTACGCATACTACGAATAGGGGGCTTCATAATGTTAACGTTGACTAATATTGGGAAAACAATTGCTGGGCGGCAAATTTTAAAAGATGTTTCGTTGACCGTCAATGATGGTGAAACTTTATGTATCGTCGGTCCTAGTGGCGCCGGCAAAACTACGCTCTTACGAATCATTACCGGGCTAGCGGATTTCGATCAAGGCCAGATTCAGCTTAACCAACAAGACTTTCAACCAAGTCGGGATAATTTACAACAAGGTGTGATTGGCGTTGTTTTCCAAGACTTTCGGTTATTTCCACATTTGACCACCTTAGAAAATGTGATGTTGGCACCGAAATTAACCGGCTTATTATCAGCTGACGATGCTCAAAAACAAGCAACGGCATTGTTGACTCAATTAGGATTGGCCCAACAAGCTGAACAATATCCGTTCCAACTTTCCGGTGGCCAGAAACAACGGGTCAGTATTGCGCGGGCCCTTGCCTTGAAACCGCAAATTTTATGTTATGATGAGCCAACTTCGGCTTTGGACCCAAATTTACGTGATAGTGTTAGCCACTTGCTGCTACAGTTGAAGCAAACCGGCATGACCCAAATCGTAGTCACTCATGATTTGACTTTTGCCGAACAAATTGCCGATCAAACTTATCATTTAGCACCATTGCAGTGAGGTGATCGGGATGAATAAAGTCAAACGTTCTTTAGCATTAATCGGGCTGCTGATTTTGGGATTAACCTTGAGTAGCTGCGGTGGTGTGCGTAATTTGAAGCAAGTCAATCAGGGACAGCGGCCTTTAATTATTGGGTTGGATGACACCTTTGTGCCTATGGGCTTTCAGCGGCAAGATGGTAGTTTAGCCGGATTTGATATTGATTTAGCCCGGGCAGTTGGTCGCAAGTTAAATCAGAAAGTAACTTTTCAGGCAATTGATTGGAACATGAAAGAGACAGAATTAAAAAATGGGACGATCGATTTGATTTGGAATGGTTACACGAAGACAGCAGCGCGGGCCAAAAAAGTTGCTTTTTCCCAACCTTATTTACGAAATCAGCAAGTTTTAGTGACTTTACGGCAAGACAATATCAAATCTTTTGCCGATATGCGCCAAAAGAAGGTCGGGGTGCAGAATGGCTCGTCTGGACAAACATTATTTAACCAAAAGCCAACTGTTTTGAAAAATATTGTTGCTGATCATAATGCAGTCCTGTATGAAAACTTCAATACAGCTTTTCTTGATTTGCAAGCTGGGCGGATTCAAGGTGTGGTTGGTGACAGCATTTATGCTGGGTATTATGTGCGTCAGCAGCACAGTGCAAATAAGTATCGCATCATTAGTGGTGGTTATCCTGAGGAAACTTTCGCAATCGGGATGCGCAAACAAGATACGAAATTACGGCGGCGCATTAATCAGGCCCTTGTGGAATTAACCAATGATGGCACGGTTTCGCGACTTAGTCAGAAATGGTTCCAGCAGGACTTGGCCATTAAGTAATCTCGACCAGGCTGAGACATTTGCGGGGATTGGCCATAAAGATTGACTTTTAGCCGGATTCAGCGTTAAATAATAAGTATCAAAAACCGAATATGCCATCACAAAGGGGAGCTCATGTAGCTGAGAGTGATTTCGGATCAGACCCTAGAACCTGTTGTGCTAATACACGCGTAGGAATTGTGATGGAGTGAAAAAAACACTCCGACTTTGTTGATGGTTAAATTCAAAGGAGGAGTTTTTTTATGCAAGAAAATGAACGATTGAAGATTATGGTGGAGGGCGCTATTTTTGCTGGTTTGGCGATGGCGTTGGAATATGTTCCCCATGATTTAGGGGTTTCCTCAGTTCAATTTGCTTATGGTTTAATTCCCTTAGGTATTTATAGTTTACGACGGGGACCAGTGCCCGGGATGATGGCGGGTTTGGTTTGGGGACTATTAGATATGTGGCTCCGTGGCAGCGGCTCACTATTTAATCCTTTACAAATTATTTTAGATTATCCGTTACCTTTTGCATTGGCAGGACTAATTGGGATCTTTCATAAGCAAGTGGGCCAAGCCTTGCGTCAAGAGAATTGGTCCCAGGCAATTGCTTGGATCAGTGCCGGATTTCTAATTGGTGATTTCGCTAAATATACGGCGCATTATTTTTCTGGGGTTTTCTTCTGGGGGCAATATGCGCCTAAGGGCCAATCACCATGGCTCTATTCATTAGTGATCAATGGCGGTAGCTTTGTGGCTAATGCGATTTTAGGCGTGATTGTCTTTGTTTTAATTGTGCGGTTGCTACCGAATTTATTAACCCGTCATTTATAAGATCACCAGCGGTCAATTGCGGCACTAAGATTGATTCGTGATAATTCAGAAGTATTGCAATAAATACCCCGTCATTATTGGACCTACTGTCTAATAATGATGGGGTATTTTGTTTGCTGAGTGCCAGCTAGGCTTGTTCGTAGTCTTTTTTGTTGGCGCTCAGTTCGTTAATTGAGGTTCTATTTTGAATTGGCCTTATTTTAAGGTAAAATAAAAACGTGCTTCCGCTCGGCCGGCACGTTAGGATAATGAATGAAGTTGGTTAAAGCGGTGGTTGAATCCTAGAAACCAAGGGCACTAACGGCGCCGAAAACAACGCCAGCAACAGTAATGATGATCATTAACCAGACAAAGACCATCGTAATTTTGGTAAAAGTACTTTTCTTCTTCTTCAAGTTGACACCTCATTTACTTATTCTATCTCATTCTACTTAAAAGCCTCATAAATTTCAATTAAAAATACGAAGTAAGGAAGCTCATTCATGACAAGCAATTTGAGAATGCTGGGAATTTTGATCCCACTGATTGGTTTAACTGTTGGTATTTTAGCGCGGACACTTTTGGCCCGTTTTTTAGGACCGAAGTGGCGTTTTTATGACTTTTTACCACCGTTTTTAACAGTGGGTACTGAACTACTTGCCCAAAGTGCCGATATTCAAGGCACTTGGGCCTTTGGCTTGATTGGTGTTTGTATTCTGGCACTGGCTTATGCAGCGTTTTTAGCAGTTGATCGTCATGAAATTCAGTTTGACCATTATTTTCGGGTGGTTTGGCGACTATATTTATTGATCAGCCTCATTTGGTTTGCTTTCATTTTATTGTGGATGTTAATGAAATAATTAACTAATGATTAGTAAGCCTAATTTGATAGGCTTTGCCGTCGCTTTATTAAAAAATAATTACAAATTGATGTTTGTTTCAAAAAGCCTTGGTATCAAGGCTTTTTTTGTTTTCATAAATTGTGGAGGAAATGGGAGATAAAGTGGTTAATAGTGGGGGGATGTGGTAAAATTTAATCAAGATAGGGGGTGGAGCAATGTTAATGGGTGAGTTTCATCATACAATTGATGCCAAAGGCCGGCTGATCATGCCGGCAAAATTTCGCAATGAGTTAGGCGATAATTTCGTTTTAACGCGAGGCATGGATGGCTGTTTATTCGGCTATCCGCTAGCGAAGTGGCAGCAATTGGAAGAGAAGCTTGACCAGCTCCCACTCACTAAAAAGGATGCTCGGGCTTTTGTCCGTTTCTTTTATGCAGCAGCTGCTGAACAAGAAATTGATAAACAAGGCCGAATTAACATTGCTAAACCACTGCTCGAATTTGCTCATTTACAGAAGAGTTGTGTCGTTGTCGGCGTCTCAGATCGGATTGAAATTTGGGATGAAACCCTTTGGCAGCAGTTTAACCAAGAAGCCGAAGCCAACTTTGATGATATTTCTGAAAATTTATTAGATTTTGATTTGTAACAATTAAACGGTAATAGGAGGTGAAAACATTGTTCAAGCATCAAACAGTTTTATTAAAAGAAACAGTTTCTGGATTGGCCCCACATGATCATGGGATTTATGTTGATGCTACTTTTGGTGGCGGTGGTCATACCCGCGAATTATTAACCCGATTTAAAGGCGGACATGTTTTCGCCTTTGATCAGGACGAAATGGCCATTGCGAATGGTCAGCAATTATTAAAAAATGATCCAACGTTTCAGGATCCCACGCGAGTGACTTTAATACATGCCAATTTTCGTCAATTGGCAACTGAATTGCAGAAATTAGGTGTCACACGGGTTGATGGTGTTTTGTATGACTTGGGGGTCTCATCACCACAACTTGATCAAGTTGACCGTGGCTTTAGTTATCGCTTGACGGCGCCGTTGGATATGCGGATGGATCAAGAAAATCCCTTGACCGCTTCGATTGTGGTCAATCAGTGGTCATATCAAGATTTAGTGCGGATCATTAATCGCTATGGCGAAGAAAAGTTTGCCAAACCGATTGCGCGTGCGATTGAACGACAGCGGGCCATCGCACCAATTGCAACAACGACTGAGTTGGCGGAATTGGTGAAAGAAGCGATTCCTGCGGCGACTAGACGAACTGGCGGTCATCCGGCTAAACGGACTTTTCAGGCAATTCGAATTGCGGTTAATGATGAGCTGAGTGCTTTATCTGACAGTCTTGATCAAGCCATCGATTTGTTGGATTTAAATGGTCGTCTCAGCGTGATTACCTTCCAATCGTTGGAAGATCGCATTGTTAAACAAACAATGAAGTCCTATGCTGAAGTGGAATTGCCACCTGGTTTGCCAGTGATTCCTGAAGAATTAAAGCCAACGTTGAAGATTATTCAACGCAAGCCAATTCTGCCAACAGCTGAAGAATTAGCCGAGAATCATCGGGCGCACAGTGCCAAATTACGCGTTGCTGAAAAAATTAAATTAGCTAACTAAATAACGTTACTTAAATATTGGGGTATTTAAAATGAATGATAATACAGTTAGAAAAATTGAAACCGAACCATTAGTGACACCAAGTACACCAGTTGAACCTGCTGGTGTCGCTCAAGCACAATCAACACGGGTTGCCTTTTCAGGCTTAGAACGAATTTGTGCTTGTTGTACCGGGTTATTGACAATTGCCTTAATGGTTTTTCTCGTACATACAAATGTTGGCATTGCTGGTACTCAGCGACAACTGCAGGATGTTCAAGTTAAAATCTCGCAAATTAAAGCCGCCAATGTTGATTTACGCCAAGAAGTTAGCGAGCTGTCAAGTTCTGATCGCTTGTCGGCTTATGCTCAAAAAAATGGCTTAACTTTTAACGACGCTAATGTTAGGAATGTCAGCAAATGACCCCAAAAGAAATTAGAAATAGAAAAACAGCTAGGAGGACGCAGCAAAATCGGATCAAGACAGGATTTATCTTGATGCTGATCATGTCAGCGGTTCTCCTGTTTTTTATCATTCGTTTCAGCTACATCGCGGCTAGTGGACATGTGGGGACAGTTGACTTAAGTCAAAAGACCAAGCAAATTTACCAGCAGGATAACGTTTTGCGCGCACGCCGGGGCACGATTTATGATACGAATGCCAATATTTTGGCTGAAGACTCCAACGTCTACACTCTTTATGCCGTTCTAGATAAGAAGAGTGTTAGTGCGGCTGGCAAGCCACTTTATGTCACTGATAAAAATAAAACGGCTCAAGTGCTCAGCCAATATATAAATTTGCCAGCTGATAAAATACTGCAATTTTTATCGCAAAAAAATTACCAAGTTGAATTTGGTAGTGCTGGTCGGAATTTGTCTTTAGACGTGAAGCAGAAGATTGAAGCGGCTAAATTGCCGGGGATTTTCTTCACGGATACGCCTTCACGTATGTATCCCAACGGCACCTTTGCTTCGCACGTTGTGGGTTTGGCACAATTAGCCGATTCTAAAACTGAAAATAATGTTAGCACCAAACAATTGACTGGGATTTTAGGAATTGAAAAATATTTTAATCAAATTTTAACCGGTAAAAATGGTTGGCAGGTCAGCAAACGGGACTCATACGGTTATAATATTCCTGGATCCAAAACCGTGACTAAACAAGCGGTCAATGGTAGCGACGTTTATTTAAGTCTGGACGCACGTTTGCAAAGCTATATGGAACAATTGATGCAGAATGTTCAAGATAAATACAAGCCGAAAAAAATGGACGCGGTTTTAATGAATGCTAAAACCGGTAAAATTGTAACGGCCACGCAACGACCAACCTTTAATGCGGCGACTAAGAAGGGCTTAGGCGATCTTTGGCGTGATAGTTTAGTTGAAGATACTTACGAGCCCGGTTCTGTTTTCAAACTGTTGACCTTGTCAGCAGCAATCGATTCTGGCCACTATAATCCCAATGCCACTTATCAATCTGGTTCAGTGACGATTGGGGATTCAACTATTCATGACTGGAATAATTCTGGTTGGGGTACAATTCCGTTTTCAGAAGTCATTCCCCGGTCGAGTAACACAGGTGCCGTTGCGATTGAGCGGTCAATGGGCGCACAAGTTTGGCAACAATATTTGAATCGTTTCCATGTGGGTCAAAAGACTGGCATTACTTTGCCAGGTGAGGCCAGTGGTAGTATTCAATTCAAGACGCCACTTGATCGGGCAATTACTTCCTTTGGTCAAGGGGTTGATGTGACGGTTATGCAGATGATGTCCTACCTTAGCGCCATTGCGAATGGCGGCCAGATGTTACAGCCACAAATCGTCGATAAAACGATTAGTAATAGCGGTAAGGTCACCAATTATCCGACTAAAGTATTGGGTCAGCCGATTTCAGCTGACACGGCGAAGCAAGTAATTGCCGCAATGCGTGATGTTGTCGAGAAAGATTACGGGACTGGTTCAGTTTTCAAAATCGATGGTTATGAGAATCAAATTGCTGTGAAAACTGGGACTGCCCAAATTGCTGGTGACGATGGCAAGTATTTAACCGGTTCGGAAAACTATATTTTCTCAGTTGGTGGTATTGCTCCAGCTGATGATCCTGAATATGTTTTGTATTTGACCATTCAACAACCTGATTTGACTGATACTTCAGCTGAAAAAATCATGTCAGAAATTTTCAATCCATTAATGAAACGGGCTTTAAAATATCGGACCACAAGTGCTGATTTAAACGAGAATTCGATTAAAATGCCGAAGCTAACTGGACTCTCAGCGGCAGCAGCAACCAAAACAGCTCAAGAAAAAGGGTTAACAGTTGCTCAAGTTGGGCAAGGAACTAAGATTGTTCAACAATTACCGGTCGCTGACGAGAAAGTTATTGCTAAGCAAAGAATTGTGCTATTAACTGAAGGCGCAATGACCATGCCGAATGTAGTTGGCTGGTCGAAAAATGATGTGTTAAAATTAGCAGAGATTACTGGTTGTCAATTTAAGTTTAGTGGGACTGGTTATGTGACGAGTCAAAGCCTTGGCGCTGGCGAGGTACTAACCACCAACAAAACAATTACCGTCAAATTGGCGGAACCATAAAACGGGAGTGAATGAGGATGCAAGTACCAATCGTTGCACTGATCAGTGCATGTTTACTGACGAGTTTGATTTTACCTTTCTTCATTAGTTATCAACGACGTCATGATGAAGGTCAGCAAATTCGTGAGGAAGGGCCAAAATGGCATGCTAAAAAATCTGGGACGCCAATTATGGGTGGTTTAGTTTTCCTCAGTGTGATTATTTTAGTATTATTAGTGCTAGGGGCTATTTTCCATTTATTAACAACTAGTTTATGGTTGTTCATCTTGGTGATCTTCCTCTATGGCGCCATCGGTTTCTCCGATGACTTTATCAAACTGGCTAAGAAGCGCAACATGGGCTTAACAGCCTTGCAGAAATTTAGTGCTCAGATTTTAACGGCAGTGTTATTCTTATTGATTCTGATGAATGATCATCATCCTCATGCTTTACCAATGCCAGGGGCACTAAATCCAGTGCATTCGCCAATTATCTTTGCGATTTTTGTGGGGATTTGGTTGGTTGGCTTCTCCAATGCAGTTAACTTAAGCGACGGCCTAGATGGCTTAGCTGGCGGACTGAACGTGATTGCTTATGGCACCTATGCCGTTTTAGCCTATCGTGATCATAACTTGGTGATGTTAACCGTCTGCCTGGCGGTTGTCGGCGCTTTAATTGGTTTTCTGTTCTTCAACCATAAACCAGCGCAAATCTTTATGGGTGATGTTGGTTCGCTCGCTTTAGGTGGTGGCTTAGCAGCAATTTCCGTGATTTTGCAACGGCCTTGGTCATTATTGTTAGTCGGCTTGGTCTTTGTTTTAGAAACAGCTTCCGTTATTCTTCAAGTTGGTTCTTTCAAACTGTTCCACCGGCGGATTTTCTTAATGACGCCGATCCATCATCATTTTGAGAAGTTAGGCTGGTCAGAAACAAAAGTTGTCACTGTTTTTTGGCTAGTTGGTTTACTGAGCTCGATTTTATATTTGTCATTGTTCCACTAAAAAATTAAGAAGGGTCCCTTATCATGAAAGAAATTACCGATTATCAAAATAAAAAAGTCCTCGTGCTTGGACTAGCCAAAAGTGGCTTACACGCGGCCTTGTTATTGCATCGCCTAGGCGCGTTAGTCACCGTTAATGATCATGCACCGTTGGAGAAAAGCCCAGAAGCTCAAGAATTAGTTAAGGCCGGCATTCGGGTGATCTCTGGTTCGCATCCTTTAGCTTTGTTAGATGAGGATTTTGCGGTGATGGTCAAAAACCCTGGTATTCCATATTGGAATCCAATGGTGAAACGGGCTCAAGAAATCGGTTTGCCAATTATCACTGAACCAGAATTAGCTTATGAAGTTCTGGATGGTGAATTAATTGGGATTACAGGCTCAAATGGTAAGACGACGACCACAACTTTAATTAATTTAATGTTAAATCAAGACCAACCAGCAACTAAAGCATATGTTGCTGGTAATATTGGGGTACCGGCAACTGAGGTCGCTGAGAAAATCAAACCAGGTCAAACAATGGTGACAGAATTATCAAGCTTCCAATTACTTGGTGTCACTCAATTACGGCCACATATTGCCGTGCTGACAAACATTTATGAAGCTCATTTGGATTATCATGGCAACCGGCATAATTATGTTGAAGCCAAAATGCATTTGATTCAAAATCAAACCGCAGCTGACTATTTCGTGGTTAATTGGGACAGCGATGAATGGCAACAATTAAGTCAGCGCACGAAGGGCCAAGTCGTGCCATTTTCACGGCAAGGTTTGAGTCATGATGGCAGTTATGTTGATGATGGCCAAATTTATTTCCGTGGTGAAAAAATTTGCCCAACGTCGATCATTAAGATTCCGGGTCAACACAATGTGGAAAATGCTTTAGCAGCTGTTGCTGTTGCGAAGTTAAAAGGTGTTAGCAACGCAGCCATTGTCAAAGTGCTAGAAACTTTTGCCGGGGTTAAACACCGTATTCAGTTTGTTGAAGAATGGCAAGGGCGTCGATTCTATAATGATTCCAAGGCGACTAATATTGAAGCAACCACAGTGGCTTTACAAAGTTTCGATCAGCCAATTGTTTTAATTGCTGGTGGTTTGGATCGTGGCTTCACTTTTGAAGCTTTAGTTCCTTTGATTAAGCAACATGTGCGGGCAATGGTGGTTTATGGTGAAACTGCCGATTTAATGATTGATGCTGGCCAACAAGCCGGTTTGTCAGTCATTAAAAAGGAAGCTGATCTAGTGGCAGCGACGAAGACGGCAACGGCTTTATCAGAACCAAACGAAATCGTCTTGTTATCACCAGCGGCAGCAAGTTGGGATCAATTCAAGACTTTCGAAGATCGTGGTGATTTATTCATTAAAACGGTTAACACGATTACTGGAGAAACAGAGGAGTCAGAAAAATGAGATTAATGATTTCTGGAGGCGGTACCGGCGGTCATATTTATCCGGCCTTGGCCTTAATTAAACGTCTACAGGAGCGTCACTTATTAGATGAAGTGATGTATGTTGGCACTGAAAAAGGTTTGGAAGCACGAATTGTTCGCCAAGCAGGAATTCCTTTTGAGACTGTTGAAGTGCAAGGCTTTCGCCGCAAATTAACTTTTGACAATTTCCGCACGATTACGAAATTTCAAAAAAGTATTAAACGAGCCCGGCAATTAATCAAGGAGTTCCAACCTGATATTGTGGTGGGAACTGGTGGTTATGTGTGTGCCCCAGTCGTCTACGCAGCTAGTCGCATGAATATTCCAACGTTAATTCATGAACAAAATTCGGTTGCTGGTTTATCCAATAAGTTTTTAGCGCATTATGTGGATCGCATTGCCTACGTTTTTCCTGAGGTCGCGCATCAATTTTCAGAAAAGAAAAAGTTAGTTCAGACTGGTAACCCCCGGGCCCAAGAAGTCTCAACTTTAAAGCCTCAGGGAATGTTAGCTGATTTAGGTTTGCGGGTAGATTTACCGACGTTACTGATTGTTGGTGGTAGTCGCGGTGCGGAACCTTTAAACAAAGCGATGGTTGCAGCCATTCCTGAATTTTCAGAAAAATCCTACCAAATTTTATTTATTACTGGCCGGGCGCTTTATGATGAGGTTAAGGATAATGTGGGGCCACTAACTGAAAAGTCCAACATTAAAATCGTGCCTTACTTAGACAATTTAAGTCAATTGCTACCGGAAATTTCAGTACTATGTGGTCGTAGTGGCGCGACAACTTTGGCCGAAATCACTGCTTTAGGGATTCCGTCAATTTTAGTGCCAAGTCCTTATGTGACCCACGATCATCAGAATAAGAACGCCGACTACTTAGTTTCTAATTACGCGGCGATCTTATTGCCAGAAGTTGAACTTAATGGCCGCTCATTAGTTGCTGCGGCTGATCATATTTTGTTGGATTCTGATGTTTGGCAACAAATGCATCAATCCGCTTTGAAATTAGCCACACCTGATGCCAGCGATCAACTGATCAAGGTGTTGGAAGATTTGATCTACGAACATCGACAAGCTTAATTAACTAGGTACAACTATTTGGGGAGGTGGGTAACTTGGTTAAGAAGAAAGCTACGACAAAGGTTGCCCAACAAGATCCCAATTCGACGATTCAAGTTTGGGAG
The DNA here is from genome assembly GCF_003946645.1 of Lapidilactobacillus wuchangensis. Lineage (GTDB taxonomy): Bacteria > Bacillota > Bacilli > Lactobacillales > Lactobacillaceae > Lapidilactobacillus > Lapidilactobacillus wuchangensis. The sequence goes on along the minus strand of NZ_RHOU01000001.1, from coordinate 376,371 downwards.
TCATTTCAGAAACGATTTCAATCTAAGCAGGCACGAGCTCACAAGCGACCAGTGACTCGAAAACTGCCACAGCTACAAAAACATCGACGCTGGCAATTAACTTGGCATTTGCTAGTGATTGTCTTGATCTTTGGTAATCTATTAGTTGGTCTGCTTTACTACGTTTCGCCAATGGCCCACGTCGGTGAATTATCAGTCACTGGCGTTAAAATTACCGCGGCTCAAGATGTGATCAATGCCAGTGAACTTTCGTCGAAGTCCTACGTTTTACCAACCATGTTGCACCAAAAAAAGATTGAACAAAAAATGCGGCAACAAATACCGGCCTTGAAAAAAGTGACGATTAAGTTTAGTCAGTGGAACCATGGTCGAATCGATGTGGTTGAGCAACAAACAGTTGGTTTCTTCGCTAAGAAGAACGGCTATCAGCGTATTTTTAGTAATGGCGCTGTGGATAAGGCAATTCATAGTAAGCCAATTGGTAATTTCCCCGTTTATGCTGGCTTTAAATCTGGCAAAACGCTGAATCAAGTGGTGGAACTATATGCTAAAATGCCCAATCAAATTCAAAATGCTATTTCAGAAATCAAGGCCGATCCTAGTAAAAGTAATCCCTACCGCATTCATTTGTATATGAATGACGGCAATGAAGTGCTGGCCGATTCGCGAACTGTGATTAGTCGTTTGAAGTATTACGGCAATATTGTTAGTCAAACTCAAGAAAAAGGTGTCGTTGATTTAGAAGTGGGTGCCTTCTTCGTTCCTTTTGCCAAGCAATAGTGCTTAATGACGGTAATCTGGTCGTGAATGAATAAAAAAACAGTCTTTTTTAATTATTTGCTAAGGAAACTTAAAGTTATTCGCCAAAAGCGGTATTAAGAGTTTATTATCAAGCTTGCGGTGTGGTAAACTTTAAGGAGTAATATGTTTTTTTGAAAATGAATATTATAAAAGAAAATCGGGGAGGCTTTATTGAATGAATAAAGCACAAGTGTATGTGGGCCTCGATATTGGCACAACTGCGATTCGCGTGATTGTCGGGGAGGCTGTCAATGATCAGCTCAATGTGATCGGCGTTGGTAGTGAACGATCACAAGGCTTGAAAGACGGCGTTATCGTCGACATTGACAAAGTTGTAACTGCGACTAAAAAAGCAGTGCAACAAGCTCAAACGAAAGCTAATTTAAAATTCGATCAAGTTGTTGTTGGTATCCCTGCAAAGGACTTAACCATTGAACCAGCTCGGGGAATGGTAATCGTTGCGGACCAGCCTAAAGAAGTTACTGAAGTTGAAGTCTTCAATGTTGCTACGGCAACATTGTCACGAAGTGTGCCACCAGAACGAGAAATCGTTGGTATCACTCCAGAACAATTCATTGTCGATGGTCAATCAAACATTATTGATCCTCGGGGCATGAGTGCTGTTCGCATTGAATTAGAAGCACTAGTTTATTCAGTGCCACGAATTGTGGTCAACAATATTCGTAAGGTGCTCGAAAAGGTCGGCTTGAAGTTAAAACATTTTGTTTTGAATCCATTGGCTTTGGCCCAAGTTGCTCTTAATGATGGTGAACAAGATTTCGGCACAGTGCTTATTGATATGGGTGGTTCACAATCAAGTGCTTATGTCATTCATGATCATCAGTTGAAGTTTGTCAGTGTTGACGATGAAGGTGGTATGAATGCCACTAAGGATGTATCGATTGTCCTGAATACGTCGGTTAGCAATGCTGAGAAATTAAAGCGTGATTACGGGGTAGCCGACCCTGATCAAACTTCAGCTAGTGAGAAGTTCCCAGTTGCAGTTGTCGGTAAAGATGATCCAGTCATGGTCGATGAGACGTACTTATCAGAAATTTTGGAAGCTCGTTTCGAACAAATCTTCCAGCGCTTGGATCAGACTTTGGATCAAGTTAATGCCCTTGATTTACCAGGTGGGATTGTTTTAACTGGTGGTGTTGCCGAAACTGAAGGCATTGATACGTTAGCAGCTCGTTTCTTCCCACAAGGTGTGCGGATTTATGCACCGAAAGAAATGGGGATTCGTAATGCTAGCTTTGCGACTAGCCTTGGTTTATTAGTTTATGCTTCCCGTTTAAGTGAAATTGAATTGTTAGTAACTAGCGTGATCAATAAGCGGGCTTTAAACGACACTAAGAGTCAACGTGTTGAAGCACCACGAGCTAAAACTAATGATGAAATCGAGCAAGACCGTGAAGTCAAACAAGCTAACGATGATCAGCACCAACAAACGGAAGCGCCTAAAAAGAGCCTTCGTAGTTTCTTTAGTAAATTTTTTGATTAATAAAAGCATGATGACTGTGAATTAGGAGGAAATCGCATGGATTTTTCAATTGATCCCCAACAAACTACTGGTCCTGTAATTAAAGTTATTGGGGTCGGCGGCGCTGGTGGTAATGCCTTGGATCGCATGATCGAAGAGAGTATTCAAGGTGTTCAATTTATTGCTGCAAATACAGACTTACAAGATTTAACCAAATCAAAAGCTGACATTAAAATTCAAATTGGTCCTAAATTAACACGTGGCTTAGGCGCTGGTTCGACACCGGAAGTTGGTCAAAAGGCCGCTGAAGAAAGTGAAGAAGTCATTACTGAGGCACTTAAGGGTGCTGATATGGTTTTCGTTACCTGTGGTATGGGTGGCGGTACTGGTACTGGCGCTGCGCCAGTAATTGCTCGGATTGCTAAAGACATGGGTGCCTTGACAGTTGGCGTGGTAACACGACCTTTCACTTTTGAAGGTCCAAATCGCAGTCACTTCGCTGCCGAGGGTATTGCTGAATTAAAACAACATGTTGATACTTTGGTGATCATTTCTAATAACCGTTTATTAGAAATCATTGATAAGAAGACACCATTAAACGAAGCTTTCCACGAAGCAGATAACGTCTTACGTCAAGGTGTGCAAGGTATTTCCGATTTGATCACTGCGCCTGGGATCGTTAACTTGGACTTTGCCGATGTGACGAACGTGATGCAAAACCAAGGTTCGGCTTTAATGGGTGTTGGCTCAGCAAATGGTGAAAACCGGATTACTGAAGCCACGAAGAAAGCAATTTCGTCACCATTATTGGAAGTTTCTATTGAAGGCGCCGATAAAGTCTTATTGAATATTACTGGTGGCCCTGATTTATCACTTTATGAAATGGAAGCTGCTTCCCAAATCGTTTCTGACGCGGCTAACTCCAATGTCAATATTATTTGGGGGACTTCGATCAACGAAAATCTTGGTGATGAAGTTCGGGTAACTGTTATTGCTACCGGGATTGAAAATCTCGAAACCAACAAGCGCAAGCGAGTTGCTGACGTTGCCAATAAGAAAGTAAATGGGCAAGTCAAAACAACTTCAGCTAAGTCTAATGATGAGACAGCTAACACCAATCAGAATGGTAAATTTGGTGGTGATTGGAACATTCTAAATGCTAAGAACAATCATCGCGAAGATACTGACCAACAATTTGCTGATATTGAAAAACAAGATTTTGATGTTTTCCAAGCACGCAAAGTTACTGATCAGAATAGTAATGATCAAGACGATGATAGTGATGTGCCACCATTCTTAAAGCGGCGCCAACCAAGAAAATAACGACTAAGATTTAGATAATGAGGTGAAAATCATGGCTTTTGAAAAACTAAGTCATTTCTTCGGAATTTCTGATGAAGATGAGTACGATGAAACTGGATATCAGTCAGAAGCAGATGATGAATCAACGCCTGTTGAAACAACAACAAGCAATGCGACTACTGGTAATGTTGTCGCGATGAATCAAGCTGGTCGTAATGTTTCACGTAAAATTATTATTTTTGAACCACGGATTTATGCTGATGCTAAGGATATCGCAACTAATTTGTTGAATAATCAGGCAGTGATTGTTAACTTTACCCAACTTGATGATAGTCAAGCTCGGCGAATTGTTGATTTCCTGACAGGCACTGTTTTTGCTTTAAAGGGCGAAATTCAACGGGTAGGCGATCAAATTTTCTTGTGCACACCACCAAAGTTCGAAATTGAGGGCACAATTTCAGAGAACTTAAAGGATAATCAGGGTCTCTAATCATGATGATTCTCGGTGTACTTTATCGCATCTTGAGCACGTTGCTCGAATTATATGGGTTAGCGATTATTATTTATGCATTGATGAGTTGGGTACCTCAGGCATATTCTTCTAAGTTTGGTCAGTTGATTGGACGGATTGTTAGTCCACTGATGAATACCATTGAAGATCATGTGCCTAGTATTTTTGGGTTGAGCTTTGCACCAGTAATTGCTTTATTAGTAGTTGGTGGTTTGCAATGGCTATTACGGATGGTTTTTAATTTATTTTAAATTGAGCTGATGAGGGGAAGTGTGGTTAGTCATGGATAGTGCCGTTTTTCAACATTTTCGTCCCGAGGAGCGACCCTTTATTGAACGGATCAATGATTGGCGCAACCAAGCCGTTGACGAATACCGGCCGATTTTAACCAACTTCTTGGATCCACGGCAGATTTTCTTAATTGAATCCGTTTTGGGTAAATTAGATCAGAGTTTTCAATATTGGCAATTTGGTGGCTATAATCAGGCGGAACGGCGGCGCGTTATTTTTGCGCCAGGATATTATACGCCAGAAATGGCCGATTACCAATTGCAGTTATTTGAAATCAAATATCCTCAAAAATTTGCCGATTTGTCCCATGGCAAAATTTTAGGAACTTTGATCAACTCCGGCGTTGAACGTAGCCAATTTGGTGACATTATTACTAATGGTCAGGACTGGCAGTTTTTCGGTGTGAAGAATATGACCGATTTCTTTACTGAGCAAATCAGTAAAATTGGGGCCATTAATGTGCGCGTTGAAGCAATTTCGGATATGGACGTTTTAGTGCCTAGTAACGATTGGGTCAACGAAACGTTATTGATTACGTCGTTTCGACTGGATACGATCGTCGCGGATACGTTTAAGATTTCACGACAACGCGCCAAGGATTTAATTGAAGGGCAACGAGTTCAAGTCAATTGGACCGTAGTTACTCGACCAGATTTCCAAGTTGATTTATTGGATATGCTGAGCGTTCGTAAGTTCGGCCGGGTTCAATTGCGCGCTGTCTTAGGTCAAACACGCAAAGAGCGGTTTAAAGTCCAGATTGGTACCTTACGTCGGCAACCACTTAGCGGACAAAAATAGGAGGCAAGCAATGACATTACAACCAGACGATATTCGTAATAAAAGTTTTGAAACAAAATTTCGCGGTTTGGATCCAGACGCAGTCAAACCATTTTTGACCGAGATTGCCACCGAGTTAGGTGACTTACAAGAGAAAAACCAACAATTAACACAATCATTGAAGGAAAGCCAAGAGCGGGTGGCATATTTTACTGATTTGAAGGATGCTTTAAATCAGTCGATTATTGTTGCTCAAAATGCTGCCGATCGTGTTAAAAACAATGCCCAACATGAAGCTGATGTGATTAAGAGTGATGCTGATAAACAGGCAAAGCAATTATTAACTGAAGCGACTGATCGTTCAAACCAAATTCTCCAGGATGCTTCTGAACGAGCCCGGCATTTAACAATTGAAACTGATGACTTAAAGAAAAATACTCGCGTGTTCCATCAACGGTTACAAGTATTGTTGGAATCCCAGTTGGCAATGATTAAGACACCAGAATGGCAAGCATTATTGGGTCAAGCTGATCAAGGGACTGCTCAAGTTGGGGCCTTGCTAGATCAACAAGCGTCAACGCCAGCTGACCAAAATGGCACCCCGGCGGTCTCCGCAGCAATTACGGCAGATGATGCGCCAACAACCTTGCCCGAGCATGATCTTGCGTCAACACCCGAAGCAGGCGCTGACCCAGAGTCAACAGCTGATGCTGATGAAGTTGCACCAGTTTCTTCGGCTGCCGATATTAATTTAACGACGCCAACAGCAACACCTGTTGATCCAGAACCTGTTGCCGAATCAGACGTGAATACGACACCAGAAGCGAATGCAACTGATGGAGTTGAAGACCAACCAGTTTTTCAGCATCGTGGCAATAATACGCCAGTCCAACCAGAGAATATGGCCACACCTGATGCTCAAAATAATTATGATGGGGTAACGATTGTTTTTCCCGATGAAAACGAGTAAAATATAGACAAGTATTTCTGAAACTAAGCATTTAACTATTATTTAAAGCGAGTCAGTGTAGGTGAGAGACTGATAATTACCAGTTAAACGCGCATCATTTCAGAGAATAATTTAAAACTGTTTTTTAAGTGGAAAAGGCAACTTTTCAAATTAGGTGGTACCACGGGAATCTCGTCCTATAATTAGGCGGGATTTTTTTGTTTTTAAAAACGTGTTCGAGGTGCCAAATGGCTGCTTCTCACACTCTAAAATTAGGAGGATTTTGCATGCGAGTTAAGGATACTTTACATCTTGGCAAAACAGCTTTTCCCATGCGCGGGAGTTTGCCTAAGCGCGAACCAATGTGGCAAGCGGATTGGGAAGAGAATCATGTATATGAACAGCGACAAAAATTAAATGAGGGTAAACCAACTTTTATTCTTCATGATGGACCCCCATTCGCCAATGGTGATATTCATTTAGGCCATGCCTTAAACAAGGTCAGCAAGGATATTGTTGTGCGTTACAAATCAATGCACGGTTTCCGCGCACCATATGTCCCTGGTTGGGATACCCATGGCTTGCCAATCGAACAACAATTGACTAAAAAGGGTATTGATCGCCGCAAAATGCCCCGTGACGAATATCTGGAATTATGCCGGAAGTTTGCCCTTGAAGAAATTGACAAACAACGAATCGGGTTCAAGCGCCTAGGCGTTGCTGGTGATTGGGATCATCCTTACATTACTTTGCAACCGAAATTTGAAGCTGAAGAAATTCGTTTATTCGGTGAAATGGCTGAAAAAGGTTACATCTATAAAGGTAAGAAGCCTGTTTATTGGTCACCATCTTCTGAATCAACCTTGGCTGAGGCCGAAGTTGAATACCATGACATCAAATCACCATCAATGTATGTGGCTTTCAAAGTGGTCGATGGTAAAGGTGTTTTAGATCAAGACACGTCAATGATCATTTGGACGACCACGCCTTGGACGATTCCTGCTAATGAAGCAGTTTGTGTTAATCCACGGTTTGATTACAGTGTGGTGAATGCTGATGGTCATAAATATGTGATTGCCAGTGGTCGCCTTGATGCGGTTCAAGAAGCTTTGGATTTCAAGAATATTGAAGTCTTGAAACAAGTTAAAGGGAAGGATCTTGAATACATCACGGTCCAACATCCACTGTATGACCGGACTTCATTAGTTATTTTAGGCAACCATGTCACCCTTGATGATGGGACTGGTTTGGTTCATACCGCACCAGGTCATGGTGCTGATGACTTTAATGCTGGTCAGAAATATCACTTACCAGTTTTATCAGTTGTTGATGCTCAAGGCATGATGACTGATGATGCTCCTGGCTTTGCTGGTGTTTTCTACGACGATGCTAATAAGATGGTCACTGAGGAGTTAAAGAAGAATGGCGCTTTATTGAAGTTAAGCTTCTTCACCCATAGTTATCCTCATGACTGGCGGACGAAGAAACCGGTTATTTTCCGAGCAACATCACAATGGTTTGCCTCAATTGATGCCTATCGTGACCAAATCTTAGCGCAAATCAAGGATGTTAAATTTAGTCCTGATTGGGGTCAGAAACGACTTTACAACATGATTAAAGATCGTGGCGATTGGGTTATTTCACGGCAGCGTGCTTGGGGCTTGCCATTACCAATCTTTTACGCTGAAGATGGGACTGCCATCATCACACCGGAAACAATCGAACATGTGGCCCAATTAATTGAAAAGCATGGTGCGATTGTTTGGCAACAAATGTCAGCCAAAGAATTGTTACCTGAAGGATTTACTCATCCTGGTTCACCAAATGGCGAATTTACTAAGGAAAAAGATATTCTTGACGTTTGGTTTGATTCCGGTTCATCACATCGCGGTGTGCTTAAAGAACGACCAGAATTATCTTTCCCCGCTGACTTAGTGATTGAAGGCTCTGATCAATATCGTGGTTGGTTTAACTCTAGTTTGATTACTAGTGTGGCGACAACTGGCCAAGCACCATATCGTCATGTCTTATCACAAGGCTTTGTGCTGGATGACAAGGGCCATAAGATGAGTAAGTCGCAAGGTAATGTGATTGATCCTAATGACATTTTCAAGCAAATGGGTGCTGAAATTGTCCGTTTGTGGGTTGCTTCAGTTGATAGTAGCTCTGACGTGATGGTGTCAATGGATGTTTTACGGCAGATTTCTGAATCATATCGGAAAGTTCGGAATACGATGCGCTTCATGTTGGCTAATGTTGCCGATTTTGACGTTAAGAAAGATCGTTTACCAGCAAATGACTTGCGTGATGTTGACCGTTATTTGCTAGCTCGCTTGCATGAAGTCAATCAAAACGCTATTGCGGCATACGATGATTTCAACTTCGCCACGGTCTTCAAACAAATCAATAATTATTTAGTTAACGATTTGTCAGCCTTTTATTTGGACTTTGCCAAAGATGTAATCTACATCAAGTCGGAAAATGATTTGAGTCGGCGGGCAATGCAGACAGTCATTTACGAAGCATTAGTCACGTTAACGAAATTATTGACGCCAATCTTGCCACATACTGCTGAGGAAATCTGGAGCTTCTTACAAGAGCCAGAAGCTTATGTGCAATTAGCAGAATTACCAACAGCAACAGTCAGTGCTGATGATCAGAAATTATTAGATCAATGGGCTGATTTCATGACGTTCCGTTCTGAAGTTTATCGGGCTTTAGAACAAGCGCGGGCTGATAAGTTAATTGGGAAGTCTTTGGAAGCAGCAGTCGTTGTTTATCCAAAAGCTGACTTGATTCCAATGTTGACCGACTTAGAACCAGAATTAGCTGAGTTATTAATTGTGTCGAAATTCCAATTGAGTGAAACCGAAGTTCCCGCAACGGCTACTCAGTTTACGGATTTTGCAATTGAAGTTAGTCATGCTCCGGGCGAGGTTTGCGAACGTTGCCGGAAGACGTTGTTAAGTGTCGGCACTGATCCTGACTTGCCAACGCTTTGTGCTGACTGTGCCAAGATTGTTCGGGAAGAATTTCCTGAAGCAGTAACAGAAGGCTTTGAACCTAAAAAATAATTTTTAAGAATTGAAGAAGAAGGTAAGACTGTGACAAAGAATCTTGTCAATACAGTCTCACCTTCTTTTTCACCAAGTAGGGGGTTAATAAAAGATATGACAGATAATTATTTGGCTGATCCTAAAGTGCAGTCCAAACGGTGGTTGATTTTGACCGCGGTGGGGATGTTTACGTTTATGTCAACACTGGACGGTAGTATTGTGAACATCGCGTTACCGACAATCAGCAAGGACCTGGGCATTCCCATGAATCAATCAGAGTGGGTCGTCTCAGTTTACCTCATTGTGATTTGCGCTTTGTTGTTATTCTTTGGTAAATTGGGGGATATTGTCGGTAAAATTAGAATTTTTCGCATTGGGACCGTGCTCTTCATCTTGGGTTCACTATTCTCCGGATTTAATCATGGCTTAAGTCTATTGCTGGCTGGTCGGGCGGTTCAGGCAATTGGTGCGGCAATGACCATGAGTACGAATAATGGGATTATCACCGAGGTTTTTCCAATTAATGAGCGTGGAAAAGCTTTAGGATGGATCGGCTCCTTTGTGTCTTTAGGAAGTATTGCTGGACCAGGGATTGGCGGCCTGATTTTGGCCAAATTTTATTGGGGTAATATTTTCTGGATCAATGTTCCGGTTGGTATTTTGACCATGATTCTGGGTGCCTTCGTTTTGCCGAAGGATATTTCCTTTGTCAAAACTAAAATTGATTGGCTGGGAACTGTTTCGTTTGCCGTCTTGATTGTTGGTTTGTTTGGTGGCATTTTTATTGGCCAAGATGCGGGGTATCAACACTGGTCAGTCATCAGTCTAATTGTTTTAGCAATTTTAGCTTTAGGTATTTTTATTTATCATGAAAATCGGACCACGACGCCGATGCTTGATTTTAAAATCTTTAAAAATGTCGATTTTTCATTGAGCTTGTTAACTGCCTTTATGATTTTTGTGGTCAATTTTGTGTTTAATGTCATTTCACCATTTTACTTGCAAAATGCGCGAGGATTAGCCGCAAGTACTGCGGGATACTTACTGATGATTTTCCCAGTAGTTCAGGTTTTAGTCGCACCAGTTTCAGGTGCAATCTCTGATCGTATTGGGCCGGAAAGTCTCACGTTCTTTGGTCTAGTATTCATTACTGCCAGTCAAGTTGGCTATTATTTAACGAATTTACAAACACCGCTCTGGTTATTTACCGCGTTTGTAGGCTTAGTTGGTTTAGGTAATGGGATGTTTCAAGCGCCTAATAACACGATTGTCATGAGTTCGGTTAAACGTCAGGATTTAGGTCAAGCTGGTGGGATTAATAGTTTGGCTCGCGAATTAGGGATGATTGTAGGAATAACTTTTGCTACCACAATTCTGTTTAGTGCCATGAGTCATCAATTAGGCCAACATGTGACGACTTATTTGCCTAAGCATCCGGAAACCTTTATTTATGGGATGAAAGTAACCTTTTTGATTTCGCTGGCGTTAAGTTTGGTGGCCACTGTTCTAACCGGCTATCGTTGGTTTAAAGGCCAAGCGAAGAAGAAAGCTCAAGTCCATTAAATATTAAAAGCAATCAGAGAAAGTTGGTTTAACATTTCCTGATTTTTAATATTCAGCATTAAAAAAAGACCTGATTTCAGTCACTCACCGTAGAGTTGGCTGACATTAGGTCTTTTTGCTGGTTTATTTATCTTCAATCCGGGAATCTGGAATCGGGTCAACATCTTTACGAGTTCGATAATCGCTAGTTGTTTCACCACGACTATAAGCTAACAAATGTTCTTTTAATTCTGATTCCATCTTTTGTAATTCACCTTCGGCTGCTTGACGTTTCTTGCGGCCGTCTTGTTGGATCTTCAAGGTCTGTTGTAAAGTTTCGACTAAATCGTTTTGCGTCTTTTGCAGGGTTTCGATATCAACCACACCACGTTCATTTTCCTTAGCCGTTTCAATTGCGGAGATTTTCAGCATTTCTGAATTCTTAGCTAAGAGATCGTTGGTTGTTTGCGAAACTTGACGTTGAGCCGTCACGGCATCTTTTTGACGTAACAAGGTGAGGGCAATGGCCACTTGATTCTTCCATAATGGAATCGCCGTGTTAATTGAAGCTTGGATTTTTTCAGCTAAAGCTTGGTTGGTTCCTTGGATTAAACGAATCTGAGGCGCTTGCTGAATTGTAATCTGGCGGGCTAATTCTAAGTCGTGAGTCCGTTTCTCTAAACGATCAGCGAATTGTTTCAGATCGTTGGCTTCTTGAACTTGCATTTGATCGCCAGATGCCTCAGCAGCGGCTAATAGTTGGGGAATTTCGTTTTCTTCCAAATCCTTCAACTTCACTTTTCCGGCGGCGATGTAAACATTTAAAGCGTCGAAATAAGCCTTGTTTTGGTCGTAGAGGCCATTTAACATTTTATTATCAAGTAACAGGTCGTTTTTCTGATGATCTAATTTAGTAGCGATGGAATCAATTTGGGCACCAATTTTTTGATACTTGGCCGTCAGTTCATAAACCGAGCGTTTAACTTTACCAAAAAGTTTGCGAAAGACATTGTTGTTTTCTGCTTCTAGCTCGCTAGGATTGGCCTCATTTAAACGATACATCAAATCCGTTAAGCCATTGCCGATCTCACCAGTTTGTTGGCTTTGAACTTGGTCCAACATTTTTTGTGAGAAAGCCGACAGTTGTTTCTGAGCATTAGCACCATAATTTAATACGGCGGCCTGGTTTTTAGTATCGATTTGTTTGACCAGCGCTGCAGCTTGTTGCTTCTGGGTATCAGTTAGTCGCTCTAACGCTGCTGTTTCATCAGTTGCGTCAGCTGGTGTTTGTGGCGCCGCGGCTGTTAAATCACTGTTATCAGCGAAAGGGGTCGCCAGCAAATCGTCATATAAATTGGTATTATTTAAATTATCATTATTCTTTTGATTATTTTCCGTCATGATGATCCTCATCGTTTTCTTGGTTTGAGTCATTGGTTGCTGATGTGTCTGGGTTAGTTGGCGTTGGTTGCTGTTTAGCAGCTTCTTTTTCTGCTTGAGTGGATAAATAATCATGTTGAATCTGATTAAGTTCCGCCTGCATTTGTGCGATTGTTTGATCACTTTGACTGCTAAAATCAGGTTGATCATGCTTCTCGTTAACAGAATCTAAAGTTGATTTTAAATCACTAACGTCTTCGGAAACGAAATCGAGATAATCGTGCTTGATTTGTTCACTAAGGGCGGCCAACATTTCGACGCTACGATCCATTACCGCATAAGTGTCGCTGGTTTTCAATTCGTGGTGACTGATTTCTTCATATTTCTTAGCGATTTGCACACTCGTTGGCAAATGCTTATAAAGGAAAGGCGCCGCTTCTTGCAAACGATCAGGTTCTTTAACCAAAGCCGCAAATAAAGCTTTGCTTAAATTGATGGTATCGTGGTTAAGATTAATTGCCCGTAATTTAGGGACTTGTTGCATGGTGGTGTCTAAAGTCACAATTTCTTTTTTGGCATCAGCCATTGTGTCACGGAAAACTTTAATTTCAGCATCACTTAAACCAGATTGTTGATAATGAGTCAACATTTTCTTGCTGATTGGGGCATCGAAACTATCACTTTGTTGGTCGCTGCGCTGTTCGCGGTGACCACGGTGGGTTAAGAATAACAAAACAACCCCAATCAAGGTGAAGACTAACATTGCTCGGAAGCCATCGTGGTCATCATAAGCTAGAACACTGCAACTAGCGAAGATAATCACCCAGGCGGTTAATAAAACGCGCATAATTTTTTTAAATGTCATGATAAACCTCCATCTCACTCAATTACTACCTTGATTCTATCATAATTATGTCAAAGCTGAATAAGGCTAAGGATTGATTTTGCTTATCAGTCCCAAGACGGTGTTGACTTGGGCCTCATCGGGATGATGCAAGCCCTCAGTTATAGTGGATACTGGTAATCATAAAAGCCTGAACGTTAGCGAACTTAACATGATATAATCGAAGCGAGTCGAATAATTTATTTTATTTACAAAAAGTAAGTATTTTTAATTTACATTCATCGGATACTTCGGTATGATATTATTTTATGGGAGTTGGCGAAAAAATGGATTTTACAGAAAAGGTTAAAAGTGATCGGGTCTTATATGATGGTCATATTTTACGCCTGCATCAACAAGTTGTGGAATTGCCCAATGGTAAACCAGCGGAACGTGAAATTGTCGAACACCACGGTGCCGTCGCAATTTTAGCGCTGGCTGACCTTGAACACGCCTATTTTGTGCGACAGTGGCGGTCACCGTTGGCCCATGAAACTTGGGAAATCCCGGCAGGTAAAATCGATCCTTTAGAAACAGATCCTTTGGCTGTGGCCAAACGGGAATTGAACGAAGAAATTGGTCAGTCCGCTTATCAATGGCAATTACTAAGTCGCTTTTATAGTTCGCCAGGTTTTGCAACTGAAAAAATGTCGCTTTATCTGGCCCAAGACTTACAACCAATTGCCCACAAACGTTCATTAGATGCTGATGAATTCTTAGAAGTTAAGTTATTTACCTTACCTGAAATAAATGCTTACCTAACAAGTAGTGACTTTATTGATGGTAAAACTTTATTAGCTGTTCAGTATTGGCAACAATTAGTTGGAGGTCAGCATGAATAAACGTCACCAAAATCAAGAACCGGATATGATTATTGATGTTCATCAACCAGCTGCGGCAACTGATTCTGCCGAACCAACACCAGGTTTATCGCGAGTTGCTCGGCAAGAAGCGTTGCAGCGTCAGGGGCAGGCTTCAACCTATGTGGCTCACCCCAAAATGCGGCGTAAATTAAATTGGACGATTTTGATTGTTAGTGTGTTGATTGTTATTGCTTATTTGGTTTTGTTTTTTGTTTGAAACGTGTTCAGAGTTGCAGCTGGCTATGCCTAACTTAATTATTTGCTCGATCGGTTTTACCGCTCAATCAAATAATTGAAGTTACGCTACGCCGGCTAACCGCAACTCCTCACACTCTACTAAAACGTGTTCGGAGCGACAAATGGCTATGCCTAATTTGATAATTTGCTCGGCCGACGGGGTCGTCCAATCAAATTATCGAAATTACGCTACGCCAAAAGTACGTCGCTCCTCACACTCTATTCAAATGTGTTCAGAGTTGCAGCTGGCTATGCCTAACTTAATTATTTGCTCGATCGGTTTTACCGCTCAATCAAATAATTGAAGTTACGCTACGCCAGCTAACTGCAACTCCTCACACTCTATTTAAAACGTGTTCGGGCTGGTAAATGGCTATGCCTAACTTAAATAATGCTTCGATCTGGTTGCACCAGCTCAAATCATTATTTGAAGTTACGCTACGCCAAAAGACCACCAGCCCTCACACTCTATTCTAAGGAGGGTTTTTATGAAGGTTGGTATTTTAGTGCCGATGGCTGAGGAAATTGGGCTTTATCGGCAGAAATTGTCGGCAGTTGAAACTGTTGAAATTGGTGGCGCTAGTTTTACAGTGGGTAGTTACCAAAGTATTGATTTAGTTTTAGCACAATCTGGTATTGGTAAAGTTCAGGCGGCGATGACGGCTACGATTTTATGTGATCATTTCCAAGTGGATGTCATTATTAATTCTGGTTCGGCGGCCGGTGTTGGTGCTGGCTTGCAAGTTGGCGAATTGGTTGTCGGCGATCGTCTGGTTTATCACGATGTTGATGTGATCAATGGTGGCGATTATGTGTTAGGTCAATTACCTGATCATGATTTGTACTTCCAGACTGATCAACGGTTGGTCCAAATTGTCCAAGCAGCAGCTGAACAATTGGATTTGAAAACAGTGACTGGGCTGATTGCCACTGGTGATCAATTTGTGGCTGATCCACAACGAGTTGCTACGATTAAAAAAGATTTTCCTGGTGTGCAAGCAGTGGAAATGGAAGGGGCAGCAGTGGCGCAAATTGCCGCTAACTTTAACTGCCCAAGCTTAATTATTCGGGCAATTAGTGATAACGGCGATGATGATGCTAGCGTTAGCTTCGACGAATTTGTCGTCCAGGCTGGACGTCATGCCGCACAATTATTATTATTAGCTTTACCAGAAATACAAAAAGTGATTTAATTTATTTTTCAATTGCAATTATTATGGCGGTAATACTTAACCTGAAATTGTAATTGGGGTTAAGGAGTAGAAGCGATTCATGGCACATTATTATTTTGACAATGCAGCAACCACACCGGTTAGTCCCAGCGTTGTGACAGCAATGACGGAAATTCTGCAAAATGAGTTTGGCAATGCTTCCAGTACACATTATTTTGGTCGCCAAGCCCATCATTTGCTGGATCAAAGTCGGCAAATTTTAGCCGAAAGTATTCATGCGGCAGCCACTGACGAAATTATTTTCACCAGTGGTGGGACGGAAAGCGATAATACCGCGATTCTTAGCACGGTGCGCGCTTACAGTGATCGTGGTCATCATATTATTACGACCGCGATTGAACATCCGGCGGTTTTGCAGACAATGGCCTATTTGGAAAAACATGGTTATGAGGTGACTTATTTACCAGTTGACGCTCAGGGTCTAATTTCCCTAGCGGATTTAAAAGCGGCTTTGCGACCAGATACCATTTTAGTCTCAGTGATGATGGCCAATAATGAGGTTGGCAGTATTGAACCGATTGCTGAAATCGGCCGACTGTTAGCTGATCACCAAGCTATTTTTCATACTGATGCGGTGCAAGCTTATGGCGTGTTAGACATTGATGTGCAGCGATTAGGCGTTGATTTCTTGTCGATTTCCGGGCATAAACTCCACGGTCCTAAGGGCGTTGGCTTCCTTTATGCACGTAATGGTGTCAAATTTGTTCCTTTTATGCGAGGTGGCGAGCAGGAGCATAAACGCCGAGCTGGCACGGAAAATCTGCCAGGAATTGTTGGTCTAGCTCAAGCCGCGCAAGATTTGGCCGGTCGTGAAAAAGCCAATAAACGGCAACAGTTGCTGGCTTTAAAACAAGAAGTGATTCAAGTTTTAACGGCACAAGGGGTTGATTTTGCTATTAATGGACCTGATGTTGATCTGGCAGCACCGCACGTCTTAAATATTTGGCTTAAGGGTGTGCCTACCGAGTTGGCCTTAATGAACTTGGATTTGCGGGGCTTTGCTGTTTCCGGTGGCTCAGCTTGCACAGCTGGCAGTTTGGAACCTTCGCATGTACTGATTGCTTTGTTTGGTGAACAGGCACCGCAAATTCGCGAATCGTTACGGCTGTCCTTTGGTAGTGAGAACGATCTGGCTAGTGCCCATGAGTTAGGATTGGCAATTAGTGCCGTCGCCCATGATTACTTACAAAAAAATGCTCAGACAATCTAGGAAGATTATCCTAGTTGACTGACTTTTTGCTATAATGAAACCAGAATATGATCTGGTTCACCTCTTTTGGTGACCGTGATTTGGAGGAATTAACATGGCAAAAGATGAAGCTAAAGTTTTAGGGGATAAACGGACTTTTAAACTTAGTCCCAAAATCAAGGCATATGCTTTACGGGATGTTGGTTTTATGAAAACACCACGAGGCGTCTTTCAATTAGAACGGCCTTTACAAGGCAATTCGCCTTATAATGCGGCTTATATGTTGAAGATGTCGGTTAGTGCTGACTTGACTGCTTTAAAGATGTCAGTCACAGACCGTAGTGGTATGAAGAGCGTTAATATTTTTAAAGATGAAAAAAATGTCGATGAAGTGGAGCAGTTTAATTTCCAAATCGACAATTTGATTGAGCGGGATATCTTAATTGTGACCGCTTAGAAGGAGCTAAAGAGAAAAGATGGATAATTCAAAAACCCGAGTAGTTGTTGGCATGAGTGGTGGCGTTGATTCTTCAGTAACGGCGTTGTTATTGAAAGAACAAGGTTACGATGTTGTCGGCGTATTTATGAAAAATTGGGACGATACGACTGACTCGGGCGTTTGCACGGCCACCGAGGACTTCGAGGATGTCGCTCGTGTCGCAAATCAGATTGGCATTCCTTACTATTCAATCGATTTTGAGAAGGAATATTGGAATCGTGTGTTTGAGTATTTCTTAGACGAATATCGTCATAACCGCACCCCAAATCCTGATGTGATGTGCAACAAAGAGATTAAATTTAAGTCTTTTCTTGATTATGCAATGGCAATGAATGCTGACTATATCGCCATGGGTCACTATGCTCAGTTACGGCGCGATGACGCTGGTCAGGTTCATTTGGTGCGTGGCGCTGATGATAACAAGGATCAGACTTATTTCTTAAACACCTTATCTCAGGACCAGTTACAAAAAGTTATGTTTCCAATTGGCCATTTACGTAAGCCTGAGGTTCGGGCCATTGCGCAGCGGGCTGGTTTAGCAACCGCCAGCAAGAAGGATTCAACTGGGGTTTGCTTCATCGGCGAGCGTGACTTCAAGAAGTTCTTGAAGGAGTTCTTACCTGCACAGCCTGGTGAGATGCGGACACCAGCTGGTGAGTTAAAGGGCCAGCATGATGGTTTGATGTACTACACTATTGGTCAGCGTTCTGGCTTAGGTATTGGCGGCGGTACTGGTTCAAATGATCCTTGGTTTGTTGTTGGTAAGGATATGAAGACCAATACTTTGATCGTTGATCAGGGCTTTGAGAATCCTTTGCTTTACGCAACAAGCTTAAAAGCAGTCAAGCTATCATTTGTTGCTGGCCAAGCACCAGCTGATGAGTTCCATTGCACTGCTAAGTTCCGTTACCGTCAGGCCGATGTTGGTGTAACCGTTAAGCTTGACGCCGATGATCCTAGCCAAGCAACAGTTACTTTCGATGCACCAGTTCGGGCCATCACACCTGGCCAGGCTGTTGTCTTCTACGAAGGCGACGAGTGCTTAGGTGGCGGTACGATCGACGTTGCTTACAGTGAGGCTAAGGCACTTCAGTACGTTTAATCAACGTTCGTTTTGGGTAGAATAGTGCCAAGACTGCCCCAATTGGTTGTGGTGGTTGCTGGGCGATTTAAACCTTAACTGGTTTTTGGCTGAATCGTGGTCAGCTTCGTTGCGGCCGGCGGGTTGTGGAACGCTGCCGACGCTGATTGAAGCTTATTGCTCCGCAATAATTTCTAATACAGGTCTTCTTCTAAATGGCTACCGCCATCAAGAAGAATTTGGCGGCTGACAACCCGGCGGCCTCCACTGCGCTTTGAGTTAGGTTAGTCCACTTTATTTTTGATTGACGTCAAGGCAATATTAGTGGAGCTAGACGCTAATCGCTCAGCAACCACCTGTGGAAACTAACAGAATTGAGCACCACTAATTAGAAAAACAGATTAAAGTATACTAATAGGCCTGTTTGACAAGTTTTCTGGAATTAAACCAGGAACTGCCAGATAGGCTTTTTTGATGCTGACATTCAGTTATGACAACAATTTGAATTAAGTTGCTCTGCCCCGCTACAATTGCCTTAAGAACTAACCAATTTGAAGTGTATTACTTCAACTCCAGACGGCGTGGAGGGATCTTGTTGTCAGCCACCAAATTATTGTTAGTGCTTTAGCACTTATAATAAGACTTGTATCTGAGACTTTGTACAACAAAGGCTCAGATCAATGTCGGTAGCGTTCCACGACAAGCAGCCCGGAACAGAGTCAGACGCAATTTTGTTTATTCATCTTCACAGAGTTTTAACTCTTTTGAACTTTGGCTTTTAATTGGTTCAAATCAATGCCGGCCGCGTTCCACAACCAGCAAGCCCGGAATGCAGTCAGACGCTATTCTGTTTTAACATTTTCATCGGGCTTTAATAATTCTTGGTCTTTAATATTTTTAAACTTAAACCCGTCTGTTTTGTTTCCTTTTGGCAACAACTTGCCGGCAAATCTTGAAGAATTTGCTAAACTCAACTAAAATAAAAACATTAACCTAAATCAATTAGCGATGTCTGACAAATAATTGGGTCACAAATTGATTGGGAACAAGTTTTAGTGCGACATGAAATTAGGGTAAGGGTAGGTTAGGCTATGACCAAAATTTATTTTGTTCGCCATGGTAAAACAGAATGGAATTTAGAGGGACGTTATCAAGGTGCTCATGGGGATTCACCATTGTTACCTGTTAGTTATCGGGACATCACTCGTTTGTCTAAGTTTCTGTTAGAGAAGCATGTTCAATTTCAGGCGATTTATACCAGTCCATTATTACGCGCGCAAACAACTGCGGTTTTTATTAGCGAGCATTTGAATCAGACAATTCCCATTATTGTTTGTCCTGATTTGCGTGAGTTTAATTTGGGCTTGATGGAGGGGAAAACTTTCAAAGAAGTTGAGAGTAAATATCCCAATGAAGTTGATGCGTTTCGTCATCGGCCAGACCAATTTGATGCGGCTAAAATCAAAGCCGAAAGTTTCAGCCAATTGATTTTAAGAATGCGCAAGGTGATTGTTAGTATTGCTGAAAAATATCCCACAGCGACTGATAATATTTTAGTGGTTAGTCATGGGGCGGCGTTAACTGCTTTGATGCAGTCCTTGATTGGCACACCTCTGGCTGATTTACGTAAAGACGGCGGCTTGGCTAACACTAGTTTGACCGTTTTAGCAACGACTGATGCCGGGCAAAGTTTCCAGAAAGTCGTTTGGAATGAGACGTCCTACCTTGGCAAAAAATTAGGCGCCACTGATTCAGTTTAATTTAAAGGAGATGACAGCTTGAACGCCAGTGAACAGAAAAAAATTGAAGCCGAAATTCATGAGTTAACGATTACTTTGACGAAGACGCCCCATGATATTACCGCCTTAATGACTTTAGCGACTGATTTAATTGCCGTGGCCGATTTCAGTCAGGCCCAAGTTGTCTTAGCCCAAGTCCATCAATTAGCACCGGCAAAAATTGAAGTGCCTTATAATCAAGCCCTGATTTTTCATCAATTGAAACAGGATGATCAGGCTTTGAAATTATTGACACCTTTATTGAAAACAAAATTAGTCGGTGCTGCCAGCTATTTAATGGCGGTGATTTATTTCGAACAGCAACAGATTCAATTAGCGAACGCCTTTGCCCTAACAGCGGTGGAGCAAGCAACGGTGGCTTTTCCGGAGTACTTATTGATGGCGCAAATTTTGACTAAGCAGCATTTATGGACAACAGCCAAATCATATGCACAAAAAGCCTATGATTTGGCTAACGATGATCCGGACGCCATGTTTGTGTTAGGTGGTTGCTTATTAAATACGGTTGATCAAAAAGCTCAAGGCGAGCAATTATTGAGGCGTGCCGCGCAACTAGCACCAACGAAGTATCAAACGGCTGTCCAAGCTATTTTTCCCAAGTAATTGATGACAGATTTTCTGCGGAAGTGAGGTGAGTTCCATGGCTCAACAAGAATTAGAAGGAACCGTTGATGGCTTCTTATTTGAAAGTCCCAGCAGTTTATTCAAGATTGTCTCCATTAAAATCAAAAAGGCCGATTTCCAGTGGGAAACGAATACGATCGTCGTGACCGGGAACTTCGCTGAACTGAATTACGCTGAACGCTATCAATTCTTTGGTGAATTAGTTGAGCATCCTAAGTATGGCAAGCAGTTTAGAGCGAATACTTACCAACAAGTGCGACCAGACAGCGAAGCCACTTTGGTTAATTATTTATCAGGTGATCAATTTCCGGGAATTGGCAAAGTCGCGGCTAAACGAATTGTCCGGCAATTGGGGTTAGATGCCATTGACCAAATTTTGGCGGATCCCACTTGTTTGAATCAAGTCGGTCTTAAAGCCGATCAAATTCAGGTGTTGACCGAACAGTTACAGAGCTCTCACGGAACAGAACAGGTTTTGTTAGCGCTAGGCAACTTAGGTTTTGGTCCCCAATTAGTTGAAAAAATTATTGAAAAATATCAAACAGATGCTTTGAAGATTATTCAAACGAATCCTTATCGTTTAGCATTGGATATTCGCCAAATAAGCTTCCGTCAGGCTGATCAAATTGCCGTAGCGGAGAATATTGCCGCCGACGCGCCAATTCGCTTACAGGCAGCTTTAATTCAATATTTGCGGCATGATTTGGCAGTGACTGGCAATACATACGCTGCCGCCCGGGAGACTTTAGCTGGTGCGGCCAATTTATTAGCGCAAACGCGTTCGGAACGAATTTCTGATCAACAAATTGCCGACCAATTGGTTCAAATCGCTAGTGATGGTCGAATCGCCGTTGAAGAAGATCGCTTATATTTGACCAATACTTACTTAAGCGAAATGCAAATTGCGCAGTCGATTCAGCAATTACAGCAGCATCAGATTAAAGCTTGGCCTCAAGCAACTTTTAAAAAAGAATTGCGGGCCTTAGAACGTTGGCACAAAGTTACTTATAATGAGCAACAAGTTGCCGCGATTGAAGCCGCCTTGGATCAGCCCTTAACGATTTTGACTGGTGGTCCTGGGACGGGGAAAACCACAATTTTGAATGCAGTGGTGACCTTATTTGCCAAGAAGAATCATTTTCAATTAGAAATTCGTAAAGGTGAAGAAGAGGACTTTCCAATTCAGTTAGCGGCACCAACAGGTCGGGCAGCCAAACGTTTGGCAGAAATGACGGACTTGCCCGCGAAGACGATTCATCGTTTATTAGGTTTAAATCGGACCGATGATCAGTTTGAGCCATTAATGGGTCAGGATATTCATGGCCAGTTATTAATTGTTGATGAAATGTCGATGGTCGATCAGCAACTTTTCCAAGCCTTACTACAAGCCTTACCAAGTGGCATGCAAGTTTTACTAGTTGGTGACCAAGATCAATTGCCATCAGTCGGACCTGGTCGGGTTTTTGCCGATTTAATCAGTAGTCAGCAAGTGCCAGTGACCGCTTTAACGGAAATTTATCGCCAATCCACTGATTCGACGATTATTGACTTGGCTCGAGATATTAAAGAGGGACAAGTGCCAGATAATTTAACGGCTAATTTACCAGACCGCTCTTTTATTGCTTGTCAGCCCAGTCAAGTGGCCCACATTGTTGATCAGGTGCTACTATTGTCACGCCAGAAGAAATTCAGTTTGGCTGAGACCCAAATTTTAACGCCGATGTATCGTGGGGTGGCTGGCATCGATCAGTTGAATGCATCGATTCAAGAACTGGTCAATCCCCGGAAAACTGAAGCCACTAAACAAGTCACTGTTGGCAAGGTCAATTATCGAATCGGTGATAAAGTCATTCAGCTGGTCAACGATGGGCAACGTGGCATCTACAACGGTGATATCGGTAAAGTTATCGGTATTGAAAAAGCTAGTGCGGCTAATGATAATCAAGCCCAGCTGATCATCGATTTTTCGGGCTTAGAAGTTAGTTTGGCACGGCCTGATTGGATCAATTTAGGCTTGGCGTATTGTGTGTCGATCCATAAATCTCAGGGTAGCGAGTATCAGCTAGTGATTTTACCGTTAACTATGGATAATCGTCGGATGTTGCAGCGCAAATTGCTTTATACGGCGGTGACGCGAGCCAAGGATAAATTGGTGATGGTCGGGCAGAAGGAAGCCTTTGTTCAGGCAATTCTCGAACAAGGTACCGAACGAAAGACCACTTTGGCCTTGCATATCAAACAACAATTTGCCGAGCCGGGCCGAAAGAAAAAGTCGACTGATCCAGCAGCTGCAACAAACGAAACAGAATCCCAGCCCGCAGCTGCTAAAATTAATCGCAAATTAATTCAATTGACCGATGACGAAGCCACTGCACCAGCCAACCAAGCCGCCGTAACGACCACAAACGACCAACTCGTCGAGGAAACCCCTGTGACCGAATATCGCTTAACCGCAAAATTAATTGCCGGTAACACCATTGACCCAATGATCGGTATGGACCAAGTGAAACTAGGGTAATTCAGCCTAAACTCCAGACGGCGTGGAGGGATCTTGTCGTCTGCCGCTATTCTGTCTGACATTTTTTAATTTATTTTTAAACGAGAAGTATCATTAAACAAAAACCCCATTGACAATTTTGCTGTCAACGGGGTTTTTAGTTAGTATTTAAATCCAAAACGGATATTGTTGATTAGTTGCTTGTAGTTGAAACGCATGATGGCCCATATCCTCGCCATCCATTTGCCCATATTGTGCCGGTTGACAGCTAATCTGAATCTGATCGGTCTTAAAAAGATGGACCGCCGGACTATTCAGATGTCGCCCATTTGCCAGCATTAAAATAAAGAGGCCAATGAATTTTAAGAGATTAGGCTTTTCCAGAATAATTAAATTTAATTCCTCAATGTGCGGGTCGGCAGTGGGGACAATCGGCACGCCGCCGCCAAAGTAAGCAATGTTAGTCAATGTCACCAAGTAGGCCTGATCAAAATGAGCTTGTTGCTGTTGCGTTTTCACATCAACTGCGAAGGACTTTTGATTTTTTAGCACAGAAATTAAGTTGATGACGTAAGCCAAATTACCTAAATGCCAGCGATTTAGCTTCGCTTTCAGTGGCGAATGTTCAGTGAGGTGAACGACATGGGCATCAAAACCCATGCCGAAATTATTGATGAGTAACTGTTGTTGTGTTTGGCCAGTTTCATCTTTGATTTGAACCGCGAAAACATTTAAATCGCTAGCTTGCCGAATTTTTTGTAAATGCTCAATGAAGGTGCTGATTTTTTGCTTCAGATGGAGACTACGAGCGAAATCGTTCCCCGAACCAGCCGGGAAATAAGCAATGGGAATTGGTCTGTCAGTAACGTCGTGAATACCATTCAGCACTTGATTGACCGTGCCATCACCACCAACGACCAGGAAAACATCATTTGTGGCCTGACTAGGAGTTAACTGTTGCGCTAATTTGCGGCTAAGACTGGTTGCGTGACCAGAATATTCAGTAAAATAATAATCAAAGTTAATTTGAGCTGTGGTTAACGCCGCTTTTAATTTTGGCCAAACTTTAGCGGCAGCACCACTACCAGCTTGGGGATTAATAATGATCGTATACTTCGGCAAAACAGTTTTCCTCCAAGAATATAGGCTAAATTGTACCATTTCAGATAAAGTTGAAATATTTCAGGACAATGAACAAATAAGAAAGTGGTCAAAAGGATAGTTTCCTTTTGACCACTACCTAAGATTATCAATAATTTTAAGCTGTGGTGATTAGCATTGGTAAAATCATTGGATGGCGTTCAGTTTGATTGAAGAGGAATTCCTGAAGGGAGTCAATGATTGCATCGCGTAACATCGCTTCAGTCACATTTTCTTCATCAGCAAAGGTTTTGCGAATTAAATTGTAGATCCGCTTTTGAGCTGATTCAATTAAACTACCAGATTCACGCATATAGACAAAGCCCCGTGATAAAATATCCGGACCGGCTAAGACTAACTTGCGCTTATAGTCGATTGTGGCCACGACGACAACTAAACCTTCCTCAGAAAGGATGCGCCGATCGTGGAGCACGATATTGCCAATATCACCAATGCCAGAACCGTCAACGTAGACGTCGTCAGCAGGGAAGTGACCAGCAACACGCGCGCGATCGCTAGTTAAAGCTAAAACATCACCGTTTTCGAGAATATAACTGTGATCCATTGGCACGCCACATAATTCAGCTAATTCCGTATGAATCTTCAACATCCGGTATTCACCATGAATTGGCATGAAGAATTTAGGCTTCATTAGCCGTAACATTAATTTCTGTTCTTCTTGACCACCATGACCAGAAGTATGAATATTGTTGACCTTGCCATGAATCACATGGGCGCCAGCTTCTGATAACTGGTTGATCAAATGGTTGACGCTGATCGTGTTCCCAGGAATTGGGTTACTTGAGAAAATGACCGTGTCGCCAGGATTAATTGAAATCTGGCGATGAGTACCGTTAGCAATTCGACTCAAAGCAGCCATTGGTTCACCTTGCGAACCAGTACAGAGAATCATCACTTCATTAGCAGGCAAGTGATTGATTTCGTGGGCGTCAACTAAAACACCATCGGGAATCTTCAAGTAGCCTAACTCTTGACCATTAACAATCGCGGTTTCCATACTACGACCGAAAACAGCAACTTTACGATGATGTTCAATGGCGGCAGAAACAGCTTGCGCGACCCGAGAGATATTTGAAGCGAAGGAAGCAAAGATGATCCGACCTTCAATACCTTCGAAAATATGACGAATGGAATTACCAACAAAGCGTTCGGATTTAGTAAAGTTGGGAATTTCGGCATTGGTTGAATCAGACATCAATAATAAGACGCCTTCTTCACCTAAACGCGCCATTCGTTGTAAGTTAGGTGAAGGTTGGTCACCAACTGGCGTCAAGTCAAACTTGAAGTCACCGGTTTCGACAACCACACCTTGAGGCGTATGCACAGCCACACCTAATGTGTCAGGAATGGAGTGCGTTGTCCGGAAGAAAGTGACACTAACCTTAGGGAATTTCAACACACTGTCTTCACTTAATTCATGAAGTTCAGTTGTATTCAAAAGACCGTGTTCTTCCAATTTACCCTTAATTAAAGCTAATGCCAAAGGACCGGCATAGATTGGGATATTCGGGATTTGTTTCAATAAGAAAGGAATTCCGCCGATATGGTCTTCGTGGCCGTGAGTAATTACTAAAGCCTTGACCTTATCGATATTTTCAGCAATATAACTATAATCAGAGATGACATAATCGATCCCTAGTAAATCATCTTCAGGGAATTTGATCCCCGCATCAATAATGATGATTTCATCTTGGAATTGAACGCCATACATGTTCTTGCCGATTTCGCCTAATCCGCCAATGGCATAAACTGCGGTTTCGTTGTTCTGTATTTTAAGCTTTTTGACCATTAATTAAACTCCGTTAGCTTAAAGTTAGGACTCTTTTGTTCATAATCCAAGAAATTGCCGGTTAATTCTTGAATCAATTCAACATTATAGTCAGTGTTTTTTGCGACTAAGGCACGAGCAGCAACGGCAGAATCAGCTTCTAAATAAAGGGCTTGAGTTAATTCCCGTTGAGGATTGCGAATCGCATTTGGTTGGTACAATACTTTAAAAATCAAAATAAAAACTCCTTATAAACGATATTTTTAGTTTTCCGAACGTTGGGTCAATGAAAAAATCATTATTTTTCATTCACAGTTATGATGATATTATCATATTTTGCCCAACTTGTATACTCGCAAGAACCAATGAAGACGGTTGTATGGGCAAATTGTTGGCTTTTTTTGAATCCATATTTACTAGATTTTCGGTTTTTCTTAAGATGTGTAAAAATATTTATTTTGAAACTCGTAAATTGAAATTGATGTAAGTCGCTCCTTAATTGAAAAACGACAGGCCCAGCGATTTGAATCTTTGAAACTAAATGGTGCTAAGTCTTCCCCAATTAGCTTTTGGTGGTGGCTGGGCGATTTAGAGGGCGTGGAACGACGTGGCCGTCGATTTGAGCTTTTCTGCGAAAATCTCAAATTCGAGGCTTATTGTAAGTGCTGAAGCACCAACAATAATTTCACATCTGACGCCAATCGCCCAGCCACCACCAGATGAAACTAACAGAATTGATTATCACTGTTTGGAAAACCAGATTTGTGGGAACTAAAAGTATGTTTGACAAGCTTTCTGATATTGACGAAATCAATGTACTTCAAAGATTGAGATATCCAATCAAACTATTTTGGTTTTCTGTTCAAACTTAATATCATTCTGACAGGGTTGAGCAACTCTACAATAGACTGCCTTAATCACTAACAATAATGAAATGAACCGCACTAACTCAAGACGGAATGGAGGGCGTGGTTGTCAGCCGCCAAAATTTGTCTTGTCGCTTTAGCGATTAGACAAAGGGTTGTATTTGAGATTGTTGCGGAGCAATAAGCTCAAATCAATCCCGGCCGCGTTCCACAACCAAAACGCCCGCAATGCAGTCAGACTCAATCTTGTTTTAAAACTTTACCAAGGTTTTAGTAGTCTCGATCTTCAATAATCGCTCAAACCTATGTTCTACAATCAATGAGTCCAGAATGCAGTCTGTAATCAGTTCAGTTTATTAACTAAATTTTCCTTAAATAAATTTGCCAAACCCGTTAAGTAAGCCTTGAAAATAGTTTTTTACTTCGTGAGTCGGTATACTAACTTTAAAAGGATGTGAAGCCATGATTATTTGGTGGTCGATTTTAATCATATTAATGCTTATTATTCTCGGCTGGACTGGTCACCATTTGTGGCTGATCCGCCAGCAACATCGTCAGCAGCAATTAGTGGATACGCAGATTAACCAGGCTATTCAAAAATGGGCGCCTAAATTATCGCAATTACAAGTGCAAACACTGCATAGCGAAGTGCCAGTTTCGATTTGGCATCGTGATGTTTTGGTGTTTGAATATCAAGTGCAGCTAACGACTGCGGAACCAATTAATTTGACGATTGGTGAGTTTGAACGTTATTTGCGTGAAGCCGTTGAACTGCCCGCTCAAATTATTGTAACTGAATGTTGGCAGCTCCATGACCAATTTCATTTTGATGTGGCTTATTTAGATAATCAAGCGACGATTAATTATGTTCATGATATGGCCCGGGTTTTCAATGATGAGTCGCAAACAAAAACGCCGACTGCTCACCCAAATTGGCAAACAACGGCGTCAAAGAAATCATCGTCTAAGTAGGCTGCTCATGCAGTTAGTCGCTTAGTCAATGAGTACAGTATTCTGATCAGTTAATTGGTAAGGATCTTTTTGATTGATCAAGTCGTAATAGAGATGACCATTTAAATGATCAATTTCGTGTTGGCAAACAATGGCCGGGTAGTCGCGTAAACGAATTTTATGCGTTTTGCCGTCAATGTCTTGGTAACGAACAGTAATGCGATCATGGCGAACCACATAACCAGGTAAATCGTGATCAACAGACAGGCAGCCTTCACCTTCAGAAAGTGCCGCTGGCTGAACGGAGTGACTAACAATCACGGGATTAATAATAACTTCTTTAAATAATGGTTTCGGATGATCCTCAGTACCAGGAACCAACACGGCGGCCATCATTTCGGAAACACCAACTTGAGGTGCGGCTAAGCCAACACCAGGACGGAGCCCGTATTTTTCTGCCGTTTCTGGGACTTGACTAACTTCTAAGTATTCCATCATATCGTGAGCCAATTTT
This sequence comes from Lapidilactobacillus wuchangensis, assembly GCF_003946645.1. GTDB lineage: Bacteria > Bacillota > Bacilli > Lactobacillales > Lactobacillaceae > Lapidilactobacillus > Lapidilactobacillus wuchangensis. The sequence goes on along the minus strand of NZ_RHOU01000001.1, from coordinate 348,115 downwards.
TGATCAGCTTCGCTTAAGGGAAATGCGACTTTGGCTGCGACTTGCCGTAAAACAGGATCGCCATCACGAGTAATGTCTTTCATTAAATACACGATATTTCCTCCAAACAATCTAACATATTAAGTTAATTTTAGCAGATAGCCCCGTTTTTTTAAAGCAAGCATCTGGCCGCAACGATTTTTTTTACAATTAATCCGGGAAAAATATGGTGAGCCTGCGTAGGCAATTAGTTGCAATTCCCAGAAAAATCAGTATTATAAGTAAATGAATGGTCCCAAAACTAAATAACACCTGTTAGGTGAGGCTCCTATACAAACATAAGCTACTGCTCAGAAACATCGAGAGATGCCCATGAGTCAGCTGGAATTGCCTTCAAGGCTCTTTCTAATGTAGCTGAATTTATTTTCTACGTTGTATAGTGCTAAAACTCAACAGTGATTAAGCAAATATTTGCGCACACTCACTGTTGATGAGTGTGCTTTTTTAGTTTCAAAGTGATTATTAGTCGTTGGTTCGTGTTCATACTTTAGGAGGTGATCTTGTGCCCGCTGGTCCTGATTCAGATAATTTACCAATACAACATTCGCGTACAATCGACAATGATTGTACGCCAGAAAAACCTGGAGGTAGCAACAATGTTGTTTTCAACCAAGAAGGGTGCAATCACCCAAAGCAAAACCGAGGCGTTACTGGCGGATAGCCGGGTTACACCAGAGGAAATTTTAAACAAACTTCACACGACTACAGCTGGCTTAAGCGCTGATGAAGTCGAAAAACGTCAAGACCAATATGGCCTAAATCAAGTCGTTGTTAATGCAGAGGCTAGTCGCTGGCAGATATTGGGACAATCATTCCTAGATCCATTTGTCATCGTTCTAATTGCCTTAGCAGTTGTTTCTGCCTTGACCGCGGATTATGATGGCGCCATTGTCATGTCAATGATGATTCTATTATCAGTGGTGTTGCGCTTTACTCAAGAAGTTCGTTCACAAAAAGCCAGCCAAGCTCTGAAGAAAATGATTGCCAATACTTGTGCCGTGACTCGTGAAGGCTTCACGGCAGAACGGCCCATGACTGAGGTCGTTCCTGGCGATATTATTCAATTACAAACAGGTGATTTAATTCCAGCCGATGCTTATTTATTAACAGCGAAGGACTTATTTTTAAATCAATCTTCAATTACTGGTGAATCAATGCCAGTCGAAAAATTTGTTGGTGCTGATCGGCAAAATGATGCAGCGACTGATCAACAAATCTTTGATCATCCCAATCTTTTATTTATGGGTACAGATGTGATTAGTGGTGCTGGCCAAGCAGTGATTTTAAAAACAGGTCGGGAAACATTGTTTGGTGATTTGGCCAAGTTGGCGACCGCCAAACGTGGCGACACCCAGTTTGATCGGGGCTTGCGGCATATTTCCAAACTGTTGATCATTATGATGTGTGTGCTCGTGCCCATTGTATTTGCAATCAATGCCATTACTAAGGGCGATTTAACCCAAGCTTTCTTCTTTGCAGTAGCCATTGCCGTTGGTTTAACACCAGAAATGTTGCCAATGGTCGTTAATAGTAATTTAGCGAAGGGTGCGACCACCTTGGCTAAGAAGAAAGTTATTGTTAAAGAATTACGGGCGGTGCAAAATCTGGGCGCCGTTGATGTCCTTTGTACAGATAAAACCGGGACTTTAACGCAAGATCAAATTACCTTGATGTCACATTTGGATCCCCAAGGCGAAAACGATCAAGAAGTTTTGCACTTAGCTTATATGAACTCGAATTATCAAACTGGTTGGAAGAACTTACTGGATCAGGCCGTAATTGATTACGGCAATCTACCAAATCATCAAGCGATGATGGCGAGTTTACCAGCTGATTTACAAAAGGTTGATGAAATTCCTTTTGATTTCAACCGGCGGCGCTTAACAGTCGTCGTTAAAAACGATCAACATCAGTGGATGGTTACCAAAGGTGCCTTTGAAGAAGTATTGGGCATTTGTAATCGGGTGCGCTGGAATGGCAGCATTCAAAAGTTAACTCCTAAAATTAAGCAACAATTGATTGAACTTAATCAACAGTTAAACGATCAAGGGATGCGGATTCTCGGGATTGCTTACCGAATTGATGTTCACGAACAGGCTACTTATGAAGTTGGCGACGAAAATGGCATGGTTTTTGCGGGCTTAATGGGCTTTTTAGATCCTGAAAAAGCCAGTGCCGCCCAAGCAGTGCAATTACTGCAGAATCATCACGTGACGGTTAAAATCCTGACTGGTGACAACGGCACTATCACTCAACATGTTGCTGGTAAGGTGGGCATCAAAAATGATCGCTTCTATGAAGGCCGCCAAATTGCCGAAATGACCGATGAAGAAATCGACCAGATTGTTGACGATTGCGATTTGTTCGTGAAATTAAATCCCGTTCAAAAAGCGCGGTTGATCAAGATTCTTCAGGAAAAGCATACTGTTGCCTATATGGGCGACGGCATTAACGATGCACCGGCTTTGCGGCAAGCTGATGTGGGGATTTCCGTCGATAATGCGGCTGATGTCACTAAGGAAGCCAGCTCAGTTATTCTGCTAGAAAAAAGTTTGTTAGTTTTGGAAGATGGGATTATTGAAGGCCGTACGGTTTATCGGAATACCATGAAGTATATTCGCATGACGATTGCTTCCAATTTCGGTAATTCATTAAGCGTATTATTGGCCAGCATTTTCTTACCATTCTTGCCCATGTTATCGCTACAAATTTTGGTTCAAAATCTGATTTACGATTTCGCCCAAATGTCCTTGCCATGGGATCACGTTGATCGTCAAACTTTGTTGAAACCAACGCCTTGGCGGACGAAGGGATTATTACGGTTTGCCTTGATTTTCGGTCCTGTTAGTTCGATTTTTGACTTGATCACCTTCGCTTTTATGTGGTTTGTCCTGCACGCCGATGTGGCATCACGAGCGGGTTTATTCCAGACTGGCTGGTTCTTAGTCGGTTTGATTACCCAAAGCTTAGTGGTTTTTGTTTATCGGACAACGCGGGTGCCATTCTTCAAAAGTAAATCGAGTTGGCAAGTTATCAGCGCCACTGTTGGTGCCATCTTGCTAGGTTTCTTCATGGTCTTTGGCCCATTACAACATACTTTCGGCTTTGAGAATTTGCCGGCGCTTTATTGGCTATTCTTGCCCGCAGTCGTGATTTGCTATTTGGTGCTATCAGATGTGCTGAAGAAACTATTGAAAGTAAAATTAAACTAAATTAACGTGTATCAAAAACTGTTGTCGGTTAATAACCTAATTAACGAGTTTTCTGGGCAAACCAGAAACTGTTCGTCAGGTTATTTTTTTGGCGCTAATTTTCTGGCAATTTAAAAGCAAGGGCGTGGTTTTAAGATAATTTTGAATCGAGGGTGCCTGCTTAAAGTCAGTTTCAACAGCCAAGCTAACAGTTTCAGTTAGGTTAAACCCTTGAATCGTGGCCAAATTTTGTTAACAAATTTGGTAAAACGATAACAGAATAAACATGAAAAGGAACAGTAGTATTCGTTTTCATATACTTGATTTTTTTCGTTTTTAAATTCACATATGATGACGGTGAAATCGCTTAATCATAAGGCTGAACTTAAACGCTTGCAAGTTTATTTTAATCATGATATCTTTAGCGTAGTTTAATATTCATAACACAGATCATAATTAATTGTGTAACAGAAAGTCGAGGGTGAATAATGGCTCAAGAAAAAATTGATTTTGCAGCAATCCTCAACGAGGAAGCGCAAGAATTTAAAGAAATTCAGATTTTAAATGAAGCTGGGGAAATTGTAGCGCCAGATTTAGTACCAGATTTAAGCGACGAACAATTGGTCAATTTATTAACGAAAATGGTGTGGGCGCGAACTTTAGATCAACGCTCAACTGCACTTAACCGTCAGGGACGTTTGGGCTTTTACGCCCCAACTGCTGGTCACGAAGCTTCCCAGGTGGCTAGTGAATTGGCGATGGATAAACAAGATTTTCTATTACCACGTTATCGTGATGTGCCAGAATTAATTTTGCATGGCTTGCCACTCTACCAAGCCTTTTTGTGGTCCCGAGGTCATCAGGCGGGTAATGAATATCCGGCTGAACTACAGGCTTTGCCACCACAGATTATTATCGGCGCTCAATATGTGCAAGCTGCCGGGGTGGCTTTAGGAATTAAGAAAAATAACAAGCCGCAAGTTGCGTACGCTTATACCGGTGACGGTGGGACCTCCGAAGGTGACTTCTATGAAGGCATCAACTTTGCTGGTCATTTCAAAGCACCGGCAATTTTTGTTGTTGAAAATAATGGTTTTGCAATTTCGGTTCCTCGTAGTGCACAGACAGCGGCGAAAACACTAGCCCAAAAAGCAGTTGCTGCTGGTATTCCCGGAATTGTCGTTGACGGGATGGATGCTTTAGCAGTATATCAAGCCATGGCTTCAGCACGTGCTTGGGCAGTTGCCGGCAATGGCCCAGTTTTAATTGAGACGATGACGTATCGTTATGGTCCCCATACTTTATCTGGCGATGATCCTAAACGTTATCGGACGCCAGAAATGGATCAACTGTGGCTTAGTCGTGATCCGTTAATTCGGATGCGTAAATATCTCACGGCCAAGAATCTTTGGAGCGAAGATCAAGAAACAGCCTTGGTGGAACAGTTCAAAGCCGAAATTAAGGCAGCGATTGACCAAGCCGATCAAATCGCCCCACAAAAAGTCTCAGATTTCCTAAAGAATACTTACCAAAACGCACCGCAAAACATTCAAGAAGAATTACAAAAATTTAACCAACGGGAGGCCAAATAATGACTCAAAAAACAATGATTCAAGCAATTACTGATGGATTGGCAGCTGAATTAGCAGCTGATGACAAGGTCATGGTCTTTGGCGAAGATGTTGGTAAGAACGGCGGCGTTTTTCGAGCTACTGAAGGTTTGCAAGCAAAATTTGGTGAAGAAAAAGTTTTTGACACGCCTTTAGCTGAATCAGGCATTGGTGGTTTAGCAATTGGTTTGGCTTTACAAGGTTTTCGACCAGTCCCAGAAATTCAATTCTTTGGGTTTATTCTAGAAACCATGGATTCGATTGGTGGCCAAATGTCACGCATGCGCTATCGCATGGGTAATACCCGCCAAATGCCAATCACAATTCGGGCACCATTTGGTGGTGGCGTTCATACCCCCGAAATGCATTCTGATAATTTCGAAGGCTTGATTACCCAATTTCCAGGGATGCGGGTCGTGGTGCCTAGTAATCCGAAAGATGCTAAGGGATTATTAATTAGTTCGATTAAAAGTGATGATCCCGTGTTATTCTTGGAACACATGAAGCTTTATCGTTCTTTCCGCGAAGAAGTTCCTGATGAAGCTTACGAGATTCCCCTTGATCAAGCCGCTGTTGTTCGATCGGGTAAAGATGTGACGATTGTGACTTATGGTGCCATGGTTCGCGAAGCAGTCAAGGCTGCTGATGAATTGGCGCAACAGCAAATTGATGCTGAGATTATTGATCTCAGAACAATTGCACCTCTGGATACGAAAACAATCATTGACTCAGTCATCAAAACTGGTCGCGTCGTGGTGGTTCAGGAAGCACAACGTCAAGCTGGCGTTGGTAACCAAGTGATTTCTGAAATTTCGCAACGGGCAATTTTAAATTTACAAGCACCAATTGGCTTTGTTGCCGCACCAGATACACCGTTCCCATTTGGCCAAGCCGAATCGCTTTGGCTGCCTAATGCGCAGGATATTGTTGCTAAAGTTCAGGACACCGTTAATTTCTAATTTCAGGAGGCTAAGTTAATGAGTTATATTTTCAAATTACCCGAACTAGGGGAAGGCATCGCTGAAGGCGAAATTGTCAAATGGCATGTTCAACCAGGTGATCAAGTTAAAGAAGACGACATCATTCTTGAAGTCCAAAATGATAAGTCAGTTGAAGAAATCCCTTCACCAGAAAGTGGTACTGTGACCCAGATTCTGGCCCAAGAAGGCGACACCGTCACGGTTGGCCAACCATTAATTGAGTTTGATGGTGACGGCAGCCAGCCTAGTACGACTACTGCCACGGTCGCGGAAACAGCAACTGTTGCTGCACCGACACCGGCCGCGGTCCCTGTTGCAAGTACCAGTTATTACCAATTCAAATTACCGGAACTAGGGGAGGGCATTGCTGAAGGCGAAATCGTCAAGTGGCATGTTCAGCCTGGTACTGAAATCAAAGAAGACGAGACTTTATTAGAGGTTCAAAACGATAAGTCAGTTGAAGAAATCCCTTCGCCAGTGACAGGAAAAGTCACAAAAATTTTGACACCAGAAGGGCAAACAGTGACCGTCGGTGAACCATTGGTCGAAATTGATGCTCCTGGTCACAATCAGGCTGGCACCGCACCATCAGCACCAGCTTCAACAGCATCAGCACCAGCAATTGCAGCAACAACGGCAACTGCGACTGCTAGCGCCACACCACAAGTTGCGACTAGCACTGCGGCCCATCCAATTTTAGCGATGCCATCAGTACGGCTATATGCACGTGAACAAGGTGTTGCCTTAGAACAAGTTCAAGCAACTGGTAAAAACGGTCGAATCACTAAGGCCGACATTGATGCAGCTAAATCTGGCGTTGCCATTACTACCACTGCCAGTGAACCAACTGCAGCCACACCAGTCGCAGCAACGGCGCCCGCAGCTGCAAAACCAGCACCACAAGCCTTGCCAGAAAATGCTAACGAAACGCGGGAAAAGATGAGCCCAACTCGGAAAGCAATTGCCAAAGCAATGGTTAACAGCAAGCACACAGCACCACATGTCACTTTATTTGACGATGTGGAAGTTTCCAAGTTAATGACCCATCGTAAGAAATTCAAGGCTGTGGCGGCTGACAAGGGCATCAAGTTAACCTTCTTAGCTTATGTGGTCAAAGCTTTAGTGATTGTTCTGCGCGATTTTCCAGTATTGAATGCTTCAATTGACGATGCCAATCAAGAAATTGTTTATAAGCATTACTTTAATGTGGGAATTGCGACTGACACACCTCATGGGCTATACGTGCCAAATATTAAAAATGCTGATGCCAAAAGTATTTTTGCGATTGCGGAAGAAATCAGTGCCAATGCTGTTAAGGCCCAGGATAATAAGTTGAAACCTGACGAAATGGCTCATGGTTCCATGACAATCAGTAATATCGGTTCAATTGGTGGAGGTTGGTTCACACCGGTCATTAATTATCCAGAAGTAGCAATTCTCGGCTTTGGTCGGATTGCCAAAGAGCCTTATGTCAACGAAGATGGCGAAGTGGCCGTTGGTGCGATGATGAAACTATCCTTATCTTTTGATCATCGCTTGATTGATGGCGCCACTGCTCAAAAAGCAATGAATGAGTTGAAACAGTTGTTAGCAGATCCCGAATTATTATTGATGGAGGGTTAATTATGGTCGTTGGAGATTTTGCAATTGATTTAGATACTGTCGTGATTGGTGCTGGCCCTGGCGGTTATGTTGCCGCAATCCATGCTGCTGAATTAGGTCAGAAAGTGACTGTTATTGAACGTGAATACGTTGGTGGCGTTTGTCTTAATGTGGGCTGTATTCCCTCTAAAGCTTTAATCACTGCCGGCCACCGTTTACAAGAAGCACGTGATGCCAGTGCTTTTGGCATTAGTAAAACCGATGCGACGATTGATTTCGCTAAAACTCAGGATTGGAAACAACATCGGGTCGTTGAACGCTTAACTGGTGGCGTACGGATGTTATTTAAGAAGCACAAAATTGACCTAATTGAAGGCGATGCGTTCTTAAAGGATGCCCACAGTTTGCGGGTCATTCAAAAAGATAGTGCCCAAACTTATACTTTCAAAAACTTGATTATTGCAACAGGGTCACGACCAGTTGAAATCAAAGGCTTTAAATTTGAAAAACGTGTGGTTGATTCTACTGGCGGTCTTAATTTACATGAAGTACCTAAGAAATTGATTGTCATTGGTGGCGGTTATATTGGTTCTGAATTAGCTGGTGCTTACGCTAATTTGGGCGCTGAAGTGACGATTTTAGAAGGTACACCGTCAATCCTGCCTAATTTTGATGCCGATATGGTCAAGCTCGTCTTAGACAGCTTCCAGAAAAAGGGCGTTAAGGTGGTCACTGGTGCCATGGCTAAAAGCGCTGAGAACTTTGATGATCATGTCACGGTGACTTATGAAGCTAATGGTCAAACCGAAAAAATTGATGCTGATTATGTGATGGTCACAGTAGGTCGGCGGCCGAACACCAATGACATGGGGCTCGAACAAGCTGGCGTTAAAATGAGTGATCGCGGTTTAATCGAGGTTGATCAACAAGGTCGGACTAATCAAGCCAACATTTATGCGATTGGTGATATTGTTCCTGGCGCTGCTCTGGCACATAAGGCTTCTTATGAAGGTAAAGTTGCCGCCGAAGCGATTAGTGGCAAACCAGCAGCCGTTGATTATCGGGCAATGCCAGCAGTTTGCTACACTGATCCTGAACTAGCGACGACTGGGTTAAATTTGGCTGAAGCTAAGGATCAAGGCTATCAAGCTAAAGCCGATAAATTCCCGTTCGCAGCTAATGGCCGGGCCATTTCCTTGCAAGAAACGACTGGTTTTGTCAAATTAATTTCTGACAAAAATGATGGTACATTACTAGGCGCACAAGTTGCTGGCAGTGGTGCTAGTGATTTGATTTCGGAGCTGACCTTAGCTGTTGAATCTGGCATGAATATTAGTGATTTAGCACTGACGATTCATCCTCATCCAACTTTAAGTGAGGCCATCATGGATGCAGCTGATTTAGCGGAAGGTATGCCAACCAATATTTAAGTGATGAATTAATCTGTTAGTGACAACAAAAGAGTTCATGATCAGCCGCAAAACTGATCAATGAACTCTTTTTTGTGTCTGTGTCAACGCAAGTTCAAAAGCTACGGTGTCGGCGATAAAACAGAATTGGTTCTGACTGCATTGCGGGCTTGCTGGTTGTGGAACGCTGCCGGCATCGATTGATGCCAATTAAGGACCAAATTGTCACCAATACGAGCCTTTGTCTAACCGCTGAAGCGGCGAGACAAATTTAGCTGCTTCTCGCAAGCTCCTACGCAAATAAAACCCGATTGGCTGACAACCACGCCCTCCATTCTGTCTGGAGTTGATGTTGTGAACTGTACCTTTGCTAGTTGTTAAGGCATCCATAGCAAGTCATATCAACTAAACATAGACTGATAACGCTAAATATTGAAACTAAAATAACCTGATTAACAACCTCTAGTTTTTCAACTCAGAGTGATTGTCAATCAGGTTTTGTTGGTTGGTGCTGTCTACTTTTCTAAGTAGTGGTGTTCCATTAAATTAGTCAGATCAGGCAGGGGCCCAGCGATTGGCGTCAGCCGTGAAATTTGTCTTGCTGCTTTAGCAGCTAGTCAAAGCCTCGCATTGAAGACAATTCGGTTTTTGAATTGGCTTCAATCGATGGCCACGGCGTTCCACGCCCATAAAATCGCTGGGCCCCTGCCGTTCTCAATTAGGGAGTCGCATAATTCGATAGTCCGTTGTGTTAGATAAAGTCGATTCTTGAGGGTACAAAAACCCCCAACACTCCTGAGGAATGTTAGGGGTTTGCTGACTAGCAGCGATTAATAATCTTGTCAGTACCTAAAACTAATAATTTGGATGATTGACAGTTTTAGTTGTTTTTAAATATTAAAGTTCTACGCCAGCTTCATCAAAGAAGTGGGCTAATGGTTTCAATTCTTGAGCATCATAGCTGGCGAAGAAATCTTCTAGGCTAGTCGTGCCTTTTAAGTCGTGGTTTGCATTGTAACTTGGGCTGATTGTTTCGGTTAATTGGCCATCTTTAATGCTTAACTCCAGCTCTTCAACTGGCAAGCCACGTTTTTGCGTGATTTTAGCATCGATTAAGAAAGGACGACCAGCTTTGGTGACTTCAACGGCACGATCGAAAGCAGCTGGTAATTCACTTGATTTACGAACAGTGATTGATTCCACACCCATCCCTTGAGCAATCATCGCGAAATCTTGGTCTTCCAAATCGATCCCACTATGATGAGCAATATTCAAGTCATCTTGTTCTGACTTGATGAAGCCTAAAACAGTGTTGGAAGTAATAATGTTGATAATTGGTAATTGATATTTCTTCTGATCGATCAAATCTTGCATGACCATTGAGAAGGCACCATCACCGGAAATGTTGAAGACTTGGCGGTCAGGGAAGGAGAGTTTGCCGGCAATTGCCCCAGGTAAACCATAACCCATGGAAGCAAACAACGCTGAAATCGTCCATTTGTTCTTTGGTGTTAGATTAAGATAACGGAAGGAATTAATAATGTTGTCGCCAACATCAATTGAGAAAACAGCGTCATCTTCAGCAATTCGGTTAATTTGCTTATAAATTGGTTCAAATTCTAGTGGGTCAGTCTCACGATTGAGTAATTTGTCTAAATATTGCCGCCAATTCAGATTGTCAGCTACAGCCGCCTTGAAGTATGGACTTGGTGCCGCTGCTTCACTACGGTCAAGTGCTTTCTCAACGAAAGCAGTGGCGTCACTCCAAATGCCTAAGTCTAAGAAATGATGGCGACCAAACTGAGCTTCATCAACGTCAACTTGCACGAACTTAAAGGGATGAGTCCGATAAACTAAGTTAGCAAATGGGAAGTCAGTCCCAATAGCAATAACTAAATCGCTAACGGCGAAAATTTCATCGGCAGCTTTAGCCGCAGCCCGATTGGCATAACCTAAGTTACCTTCATAATGATCATCGATCAATCCCTTAGCTAAGCCAGTTAAAACTAACGGTACCTGTAATTTCTTGGATAATTCAATTAATTTGTCACCGCCGCCTCGGATCCCGCGGCCAACGTGAATGACTGGCCGCTTAGCCGCTTTGATCATATCAAGGACTTGATCGACTTCAGCATCAGTTGCTGTTGGTAAAGGTTTAACTTTGTTATCAGTTGGCGAAACGCTGGTGTATGGCTCGTCAGGAATTTCAACATAGCCAAAGTCGTTGGGAATGATCACGACAGCAACGCCTTGATGCTTATAAGCTTCGCGAATTGCCTTATCAACTACGTAAGGTAAGCTTTCCGGCGTCATGACTAAACGATTGTAAACTGCCACGTCAGCAAAAATTGGATTTTCATCGAATTCTTGGAAGTAATTGGTGTTCATATTTTTACTTGGAACTTGACCAATTAACGCTAAAACAGGTGCGTGGTCTTCACGAGCGTCGTATAAACCAGTTAGCAGGTTAGTGGCACCAGGGCCAGCTGAGCCGAAAGTAACGGCAATTTTGCCAGTTAATTTTGCATCGGCTGAGGCTGCTAAGGCACCAACTTGTTCGTGGCGGATTTGCACATATTTCAAGCGCTCTTTTTCTTGATCTAAAGCGGACATAGTTGAGTTAAATGAACCACCAGGGTAACCGTAAATATGTTTAACACCCCATGATTCGATGACACGTAACATTGCGACACTTGCTGGAACTGTATTTTGATTGTTCATGATTGATATCCCCCAATAAGATAAAGATTGTAAACAATTTGTTCGTAGACAATGTAACACATTATGCAAACGGTTGCAACAGATTAATTATACGGGATAGCGCAAGAAGTTGGCAAGTTTTATGAACCGCTTTCACAAACGCTGACTAGACAAGGTTTGGCGACGATTCTTTAAGAGGATTAGCTCTAAAAATAATTTTTTAGGTGGCAGTTTTGAGGAAATTATTGTGGCCAAATCTTTTTTATTTTTGGTTAAACAGCTTTACTGCAATGATTATATAATCATTGAATAACATTAAATGAATAAAGAACATTTAAAAATATAACAGCTTGGTTTAGTTGTGTGAAACAGTTACTAATTAAAAAGTCCTGACTAAGAGGTGACAGGGATGCGAATCAAATTCCTAAAAAAGGCGTAAATGTGTTAAAATTAAGCCACAATCTAAGGAGTGAATACAATGGATACTAATTATAGTTACCCACTAGATCCAGAATGGAATCAAGAACAATTATTAGCCGCGATGGCAATTTTTAATTTAACGGAAGATGCTTATGAAACGAAACTGAATGTTGCTGATTTTCAGAAAGCTTGGCAGCATTATCAGACACTTTTTCCAGCTAAGATGGATCAGCGTCAGATCGATCGGGAATTTAAACGGGTCAGTGGTTACTCGATTTATGCGGTTCAAAAAGCAGTTAGTCAGGCCAAGGGCGCAACAATCAAAATGAAATAATGAAATGAGGTAGATTATGGTACAGGCAACGCTTAAAATTCAACAAGATTTAGTCGAATGGTTATCGATTGTTGGTGATCAATTACGGCGTGATTTACATAGTCCTTTAAAGGTGAGTACTAAAAGTGGCCGTAATGATTTAGTGACCAATTTGGACAAGCAAACGGAGCAGTTTTATGTGCAACAAATTCGGGCTCATTACCCTGAAGCGCATATTTGTGGCGAAGAGGGTTTTGGTGATCAGTTAACTGATTTATCAGGATTGGTTTTCTTCGTTGATCCAATTGATGGCACCATGAACTTTGTCCGCCAAAAAAATAATTTCGCGACGATGATCGGTGTTTATTTAGATGGTCAACCATTAGTCGGGGCCATTCTCGATGTGATTGGCGCGAAATTATTAGTCGGCGGTGCCGAAACTGGTGTGCAATTAAACGGCTATCCTTTAAAGCAAATCGAGCCGGCACCAATTGCTGAAGGTTTGCTAGGCGTCAATGCCATGATGTACGCTGCTAATAAATATCACTTGCAAGATTTGGCGGCCCAAACTTCTGGTGTGCGGGTAACAGGTAGTGCTGGCCTTGAATTCATTCAAGTCATTACGGGCCAGCAAAATGGTTATGTTTCCTCATTATCACCTTGGGATGTGGCTGCAGGTTGGGCGATTGGTCAAGGCATTGGCATCGAAGCTCATAATTTAGCTGGTCAACAACCACAGCTGCGAGATCGGGAAGTTATTATCGCTGGAATTCCCGAAATTTGGCGGTCATTTCAGAAATTACAAAATTGAAACCGATTTTATGAATAATTTTCTGTAAGCTGGCTCATATTTATGGTATTATTTTACTTGACTGTACGAGAGAGCTTATTACCTATGCTTTTTGGAAGGAAGAAAACATTAGTGAAAACACGTGAAGATATTCGAAACATTGCCATCATCGCCCATGTCGATCATGGTAAAACAACCTTAGTTAATGAATTATTAAAACAATCTGATACCCTTGATGAACATATCAATTTGGAAGATCGGGCGATGGATTCCAACCCAATTGAACGGGAACGTGGGATTACCATCTTATCTAAAGTAACGGCCGTTGATTATCACGATCACAAAATCAACATCTTGGACACCCCAGGACATGCTGACTTTGGTGGTGAAGTTGAACGGATCATGCGAATGGTTGATGGTGTGCTGTTAGTTGTCGATGCTTTTGAAGGTACGATGCCACAAACACGGTTCGTTTTGAAGAAAGCTTTGGAACAACATTTAACACCAATCGTTGTGATCAACAAGATTGACCGTCCTGGTGCTCGTCCTGAAGAAGTTGTCGACGAAGTTCTGGAATTATTTATCGAATTAGGTGCTGACGAAGATCAATTAGACTTCCCAGTTGTTTATACTAGTGCCGTTAATGGTACTTCAAGTATGGATGCTGATTTGGATACTCAGAAACATACGATGGCACCTGTTTTCGACACAATTTTGGATACAATTCCAGCTCCTGTTGATAACAGCGACGAACCATTACAATTCCAAGTTGCCATGTTAGACTACAACGATTATGTTGGTCGTGTTGGTATTGGCCGAATTTTCCGTGGTAAAATCAAAATTGGCGATAGCGTTTCTGTTTTGAAATTGGACGGATCTGCCAAAAACTTCCGAGTAACTAAATTATTTGGTTTCTTCGGTTTGAAACGAATTGAAGTTAATGAAGCTAAGGCCGGCGATTTGATTGCCGTTTCTGGGATGGAAGATATCTTCGTTGGTGAAACAGTCACACCAGTTGATCATCAAGACCGGTTACCAATCTTACGGATCGATGCGCCAACTTTGCAAATGACTTTTGCCGTTAACGACTCACCATTTGCCGGTAAAGAAGGTAAATTCGTGACTCCTCGTAAGATCGAAGACCGTTTGAAGTCACAATTGCACACTGACGTTTCATTACGGGTTGATGATACTGATTTACCAGGTGCTTGGGTTGTCTCAGGTCGTGGGGAATTACATTTATCGATTCTAGTTGAAGAAATGCGTCGTGAAGGCTTCGAGTTACAACTTTCTCGTCCTGAAGTTATCTATCGCGAAATCGATGGCAAGCTTTCAGAACCATTTGAAAGTGTTCAAATCGATACACCTGACAATTATGTTGGTTCTGTGATTGACTCAATGGCCCAACGTAAAGGTGACATGAAGAACATGGAATCACTTGGTAACGGTCAAACTCGGATGATCTTCTTAGCACCATCTCGTGGCTTGATTGGTTATTCAACTGAATTCTTATCTCAAACTGGTGGTTACGGGATCATGAACCACTCATTCGAGAAGTACATGCCTGTTGTTCGTAACTGGAACCCTGGTCGTCAATCAGGTGCTTTGGTTTCAATCAACCAAGGTACTGCCACAACTTATAGTTTGCAATCTGTTGAAGATCGTGGTGAATTATTCGTTGATGCCGGCGTTGACGTTTATGAAGGGATGATTGTTGGTCAAAGTAACCGTGATCAAGACATCGCAGTTAACGTTACTAAGGGTAAAAACTTAACTAACACTCGTGCCGCTGGTAAAGACCATGCTGCTGCCATTCGGACACCACGGACGATGTCATTGGAAGAATCAATTGAATTCTTGAACGAAGACGAATACTGTGAAGTAACACCAACAAGCGTTCGTTTACGTAAAAAGATTTTAAATACTAACGAACGTCGTAAGAATGACAAACGTCGTAAGATGGCTGCCAACGACAAATAATCAAAAGAATGCTTAACTGGTCAGAATTTATTTTCTGGCTAGTTTTTTTGTGGCTGGATTATTTTTGCTAAAACTTTATTCCTGGTTAAGAAAAATTATTGCTATTGCGGAGGTGCACCATGTCGTTAGGTAGTATTCTGAAAGCAACGCGCCAAGCACAAAACAAATCACAAAAACAGTTAGCAAACGGAATCTGTTCACAATCAATGTTGTCGGCGATTGAAAACAATCGTTATACACCAAATGCTAAATTGATGTTGGCCTTATGCCAGCGCTTAAAAATCGATTTGAATCAGTTCAGTTTGGCCGCTAACTTTGCGATTAGTGATCAGGACCCAATCAATACGACCATTAGTGAGTTGTGTAATCAACATCAGTATCAAGCCTTAAAGGTCTTTTTGCAGCAGCCACAAACGTTGGCAGCAATTACAACTGATACGCAGACCCAGGCATATTACTATTATTTGGGGATTGCTGAATTTCAAACCGAGGCCACGTTGACCAACGCACACCAAGATTTGAAAATGGCCGTCAACTTGATTGCGCCACTCCAACCATTAACCGCATTGTCACGATTATGCTTAGTTTCGCTGGCCTTAATTCTGGTTCGGAACAAGCAACATCACGCAGTAGCTGATTTAGTCAAACGTGCCTTGACGGGCATTAGAGCGGCGCCTTTTGAGGAAGATTTAAATGTTGTTTTCTACTTAGCAGCTTTAATTCAGTTTGACTTGAATGACGAGCAAGCGGCCACTGATTATCTGAGAGCGGGAATTGAGTTTGCGGCGGGCCATGATTCTCATTACATGTTGGCTAATGATTATCGGTTGTTAGCAGAGATAGCCGCTGTTAATGGTCAACGTCATGAACAGCTAATGGATCTAGAGCATCAGCAGTTTCTGGTTAGCCTGTTTCATGAAAAAGTCAATGAACATTTTTAAAATATTAGTATTCTGATTTTTCCTTATGTTAGCAAGCAAGTATATTTAGGCTATCAATTAAGGAGGTCATGAAGATGACAACAATGCTTTTTACAAATATGATTACCACCACGGCACCAATTGATCGGGTACGCTCACTACTAGCTGATTTAAGTCAGCTAGCCTTATGGAATCGATCAATCAGTGAGGTGCAGCTAACTGACCAAGGCGCCGAGCTTAGTCGTACTGAGACAGCTATTAATCAACAAGAATCAATTCAGATCCAAACAGCAGGTCAGCAAATTATTTATCTGGGGCAAGGTCCCCGGTTGAGTTATCAACTGATCTTTAAACTAACAGCTGATCATGGTGAGCAATTGACTTTGATTCGCGAAGAATTTATGGTGCTGCAATCCACCTTACCAAGGCCACTGTTGGCACTGGTAAAGCCAACGGCCAAAAAGGCCTTTTATCACAATTTAACTAATCTTGTGCGGTTAGCTGAATAAGCAATGTTCGGGTATCGATTTGTTTATGGCAGAAAGTCGGCAGTAACAGCAGTTGAAGATTTGTTGCCAGGTCACAATGACCTTCTTGATAACGATCCGAACTAAGGCGTGTAAAGAATAGTCAGCTTAGAAATCTCGATTTTTAACCGAGGTAACTAAGCTGACTATTTGATTATTAAGATTACGGTTTGGAACTGATATCATAGCTTCAATATTTTAACCAGTTGCTAAGTTGCCAAAATTAACAACTTAAACTTTTTTAAGAATGAAAACATAATTTGTGGTTACAATTTGCCGGGTGTTATAATAAACAAGATACAATTGTTCAACTGAGGGAGGATGCTGGACATTGAAAAAGTTTCGCTATTTAGATTGGTGGATTCTAGCACCTTACTTAGTCTTAGTGGCCATCGGTGTAGTAATGGTCTACTCAGCCAGCTCTGGTATCTTGTTGGCCAATAAATTGCCGGCAGATGCTTATTTTAAGAAACAACTTGGCTTTGCCTTAATCGGTATATTTCTGGCATTTTTTACTTATTTATTACGGGTACAATTGTTTTATTATCGAAAAGTTGTGCTCCTGATTCTGGGCGTTTCTTTAGCGTTCATGATTTCCTTACTGTTTTTGAAAATTTTACGGCCTAGTGCGGCAGTTAACGGCGCGGTTGGCTGGATCAATATTTTTGGGATTACCATTCAACCAGTGGAAATATCCAAGTTTGGTTTGATTATTTACTTGGCTTTCATCTTTGGTCGTAAAGAAACTGATTTACATTATCATGCTTACTTAAAAACCATTACAGCACCAGTTTTGTTGGCCATGTTTTTCATGTTCTTGGCGGCCCTGCAACCAGATATGGGTGGTGCCGGCATTTTACTGTTGATTACCATGGTAATGGTGGCAGCCAGTGGGATTCCTTGGATTTTTTCGGCGGGAATTTTCGCAGTTTTAGGATCATTTTTGACTTTTGGGATTTATTTCTTAGGTCATTTGGATACTAATTCGCCAATTTTGAAAACGTTGAAAATTAGTGGTTATCAATTAGCCCGAATTCAAGATTTGTTTCATCCGTTTCAAGTGGCTCAGCATGGTGGTCAACAGCTAGTTAATTCTTATTATGCCATTAATAATGGTGGCTGGTTTGGTCGCGGACTGGGCCGCAGTATTCAGAAAATGGGTTATTTACCGGAACCTTATACCGATTTCATTTTATCGATCACAGCTGAAGAGCTTGGTGTGATTGGCGTTGCAATTATCATTATTTTGTTAGGAATTCTGATTATCCGCAGCATTTATATTGGTATTCGCGTTCGGCGCAACACTTATTTAGCGTTGATTTGTTATGGGATTGGCACGATGATTTTTATCCAAGTCCTCTTTAATATTGGTGGGGTACTTGGTGTTTTACCGATTACTGGGGTGACGTTGCCGTTTATTAGTTATGGTGGCTCAAGTATGCTGATTTTGTCGGTCTGCATGGGCTTACTAATGAATATTAGTGCTTATGATAAGCGCCAACAGCAACGTCTTCAAGAAATTAAAAAAGAGGCATGATGATGTTTACAGTTAAAAAACGACTATCTTTATCCGTCTGGGTTTATTCATTAAAACAAGTGCGGCAACTGCGGCGTTATGGCATGATTGCCTATATTTCGAAACGCATGAAATATGTAGTAATTTACATTGATTATGATCAAGCAGATCGGGTGATCAATGCCTTAAATAATCTCCGGTTTGTGCGGCTGGTGGAAATTTCTCATCGGCACGAATTAAATATGAGTTTCGGCAAAAAGCTTGATCAAGAAGCTGCTTCACAAAGCGATGGTGGCAACATTTGAGAATTATTACTGGTAAATTTGGCGGTCGCCGGCTCACGGCAGTTCCTGGCACGAAGACGCGGCCAACGACTGATAAAGTTAAAGAGGCCATGTTTAGTATGATTGGGCCTTATTTTGATGGCGGTCAAGTTTTGGATCTCTTCGCTGGAACTGGTGGTTTAGGCATTGAGGCCGTTTCTCGCGGCTGTGATCATGCTTATTTAGTTGACAAGCAACGACAGGCACAACTGGTGATTACCCAGAATATCGCCGTGACTAAGGCGCCAGAGCAATTTACATTGCGGCGTCAGGCTGCTGAAACAGCATTGGCCGAGTTTTCCGCTAGTGAGCAGCAGTTTGATTTAATTTTCTTAGACCCACCATATCGTTTTAAGATTATTGGGACTTTGTTAACTAAATTTGTGGCCCTTAATTTGGTGAATGATCAGTCGCTAATTGTTGCCGAGACTGACGAAGCAGTGGATTTGGCAACGATTCCCGAAGCTTATCATTTTGTAAAAACCCATGATTATGGTTTAACTCATGTCACAGTTTGGCGATATCAGAAGGAGACGGTCTAATGACGAAGATTGCCTTATTTGCAGGTAGTTTTGATCCATTTACACGCGGTCATTTAGCAACGTTAAAACAAGCTTTGAAAGTCTTTGACCAAGTGATTGTGGCGGTGATGACCAATAATAGTAAACACTACACTTTGTCGGTTGCGGAACGTACTAGTATTATTGAGACGGCTACCAAAGACTTAGCACAGGTGCAAGTCGTTGCCCGGCCAGCCACGTTAACTACCAGCTTGGCCCAAGAAGTTGGGGCGCAGTTTCTGGTCCGTGGTATTCGTAATGCTGAAGATGTGACTTATGAATCGGGAATTGCGGCCATGAATCGGAGTTTAGCGCCGGAAATAGAGACGGTACTCCTGCTCGCGGATCCTGAATTAGCCTATGTTTCTTCAAGTATGATCAAGGAAGTCGTTCGCTTTGGCGGTGATGTTAGTCAGTATTTAACACCACAAGCGGCTAAATTATTACAACAAAAATTACGAGGGTGATGTCATGAAACGTTGGCAGAAAATTGCCAGTGGGTTGCTGGCCTTTTTATTAGTAGCGGCGTTCTTTCTGTTGCCGTTGCCAATCTACATTGAACAACCTGGTAGTGCCGAACCGTTGCGAGAATTCGTGACCGTCAACCACAAACATGATCAGCAAAAGGGTGCCTATATGTTGGTCACGGTCGGGATTGCTCAAGCCACACCTTTCCGTTGGCTGACGGCGCATTTTGACAGCTTTCATGAACTGGTCAGTCGTGAAGATTTAATGGGTGACCAGGATAGTGCGGTTTACGACCAAATGCAAAAGTATTATATGCAGAGTTCGATTAACAATGCGATTGCCCAAGCTTATCACGCTGCAGGTAAGGATTATCAGATTCAATTTAAGGGCATTTATGTTATGGATATTTTGCAGCATTCTAATTTAGCTGGAAAAGTGGCCATTGGTGATACGATTACCGCAATTGATGGGCATCAGTTTACGAATAATCAAGGCTTCATGGATTACTTGAAGCAGAAATCTTTGGGAACTCAAGTCAAAGTTAGTTATCAGCATCAGCAACAAGCCAAAACTACCACCGCCAAAATTATTAAGTTACTAGATACGAATCGTCATGGGCTAGGGATTACCTTAACTGATCGAACTTCCGTTAAAACCACTATCCCCGTTAAAATTGATGCTGGTGACATTGGTGGTCCTTCAGCGGGAATGATGTTCTCGTTACAGATCTATGAGCAACTGACGGGCAATCAATTACGTCATGGTCGCAAAATTGCTGGAACTGGCACAATTGCTGAAGATGGTACCGTTGGCGCAATTGGTGGCATCGACAAAAAAGTTGTTGCCGCCGATGCTGCTGGCGCCACCATTTTTTTCGCACCAGATGATCCCGTCACTAAGGCAATTAAAAAAGTTGAGCCTAACTATATCAATAATTACCAAACCGCTAAACAGGCAGCCGCTAAGATTAAAACCAAGATGAAAATCGTTCCGGTTAAAAAGTTTAGTGATGTGATCAAGTATCTCGAAACTCATCCCAATTAAATTAAAAATTTTAAGTTAAAGTCGCAGAAAATGGCGGCTTTTTTTCGTACTTAAGATTAGTGAGGTGAGGATCATGACCATTAAAGAACGCTTGGCGGCACAATGGGGTAAATGGCCTCGTTGGCTGCATGGTTTGTTAGTAGTACTGGGCATCGGACTAGTCAGCGGCCTGTTCTATGTTAGTAAAACCATTCAAGAGATCCGAGCGGTGACACAAACGGTGCCATCGGAATCGAAATCAATCGCCGCTAGTAGTCAATCAACAACGCAAGCTTCAGCGGCGTCAGCGACAACAAACAACAGCAAACCAAATAATGAGATCTGGATTGAAGTGAAAGGTGCGGTTAAACAGCCCGATGTTTATCAGTTTAAACGAGAGATTCGAATCAAAGATTTAATCAAGCGAGCGGGTGGCCTAACCGCCGCGGCTGATGATCGTCAGTTGAATTTGGCGGCGAAGTTGCAAGATGGTCAAAGCATTTATGTACCTGAAAAAGGGGAGCAGTTGGCCGAAACTGATCAGCTCAACAAGACTAACGCCACTAGTGGCAGTGAAACATCGGCAGCAGATCCAGCCAGCCAAGTGGATTTGAATCATGCAGATTTAACCCAATTACAACAAATATCTGGGATTGGTCCCAAGAAGGCGGCCGATATTATTGCCTACCGTGAGGAAAATGGTGGCTTCAAAGACGTTGAAGAATTAACTGAAGTTAGCGGTATTGGCGAGAAGACTTTGGCTAAGGTCCGTGATCAGATCTGTGTTAATTAATGGTCGGGCTTGATCATAGTTTTCGCGGCAAAGTTTTGCTGGTGGCCTTGGCCATGATCATCATGAGTGGCTTATTCTGGTATCAAACTAAATTACAGTTAGGCCTGTTAATCTTTCTCGGTTTAGTGCTATTTGGACGCTTTATTCAACTACGATCACGACAACTTTGGCTATTATTAGTGATTTTGCTGAGTCTCTTTGCGTGGCGGCAACTTTATTTTCAAAATCAATTGTTCCGAGTGCCGGCGACGATTGAGCAAATAAGGATTTTACCGGACCAGGGCCAGTTACAAGGTGATTTATTAACAGGTTCTGGGACCACCAGCGAGGGCATTAAGGTTAATTATGCTTTGCAGCTTGCGACTGAATCATTAGTCAATCAATTAAAAACGGCTCGGCAGCCACAGGTCTTAATGGTTAAACGCGCTAAGTTGCAGTTGATTCAACCAGCAACGAATATCGGCGAATTTGATTATCAGCAATGGGCTGCTCATCGGGGCCGACGTTATCAAATCACGGGAAAGTTACAACAAACCAGAACAGTTAAACCAATCAATTGGCAAGAAAAAGTTGCGGGCTATCGTTGCCAATTACAGCAACGTTTTAGTCACTATCCGCCATACTGCGCTTTCCATTTGCGCACTTTGGTGATTGGCTGCCAAGATGCCAATGATTGGCAACTTAAGTTCTTGCTAAGTAGCGTGGGTTTGATCCAAATTTTTTCATTATCCGGCCTACACTTAGATTTATTAATTTATGGTTGCCGCAAATTAGGTGCCCATTTACGAATACCCGATGAATGGCTTCGTGGTGGCTTAGTTTTAGCCTTGCCAATTTATGTTGTTTTTGTTGGTGGCCAAATTGGGATTCTCCGCAGTGTATTACTCTTTTATCTTCGTCAATTACAACTCCTTGGTAACTTTCGTTGGTCGACCTTGGATCAGTATAGTTGGACGTTACTGATCTGTTTGTGGTGGCGGCCGGCTTGCATTTGGGAGTTAGGCCCACAGCTCAGCTTCGGCCTAACTTTGGCTTGGCGTTGTTTGCCTCGAGACCTTGCGCGTTGGCGGCGTCAGTTACGGTTAGGCTACCTAAGTGGTCTATTGATTTTGTTTGCAACGTATAAAATTGAATTGTGGGCAGTTCTGTTTGGCGGTCTAGGAGCTTCAGTCTTGACCATCGTCATTCTTCCGTTAACTTGGTTGACATTGTTTTGGCCAAGCATGACAGTTTGGGTGGAACCGATTTGGCACGGCTTTTACCAGCTATTAGCTTGGGGCCAAACTTATTGCTCTTGGCAAATAAGCTATGGTCAGTTACCACTAGTTATTCTGTTGCTATGCTTGTTTAGTTGGCTTCTGGCCAGTCACTTACCGAAAATAAAACCACGAATTATTTTATTACAGGCAATCTTATTGAGCGGGCCGTTTTTATGGTGGCATTTACCCATCCGCCAGCAAGTCACGATTATTGACGTGGGCCAAGGTGATAGTTTATTGATTCAAACAAGTTGGCCTCGCCGAACTTTGTTAATTGATACTGGTGGCCAATTAACTTTCGCGAAAACGGCTGCTTGGCAACAACGTCCGCGCCGGCCACAAATTGAGCGAGTGACGCTGCCTTATTTAGCCAGTCAGGGAATTAATCACTTGGATTACGTTGTGGTCACCCATCAAGACGCGGATCATTTAGGCGACTTAGGGGCATTACTTGCCCAATTCCCAGTTAAAAAATTACTTTTCCCAGCGGGGATGGAGACAAATCCACAGTTTCAGCAGCAATTACGTCAAAATCGTTATTCGACACGCTATCAACCCTGCTTAGCTGGCGAGCAGATTAATGATCAGCAGCTACATGCATTGGTGGTTGGCCCACAACAACCGGGGACAGGGACCAATGAGGACTCATTATGTTTATGGTTTGCGCTTGATAATTGGCGTTGGCTCGCGACGGGAGATTTGGATCAAGCTGGTGAACGATTGTTGCAGCAACACTATCCGCAACTACAAGCAGATTATTTGAAAGTTGGTCATCATGGGAGTCGCACGTCCAGTGATCCGGCCTTCATTCAGCAGTTACAACTCACGCAGGCATTTATTTCGGCGGGCCGGCAAAATCGCTATGGTCATCCTCATTCGGAGACAATCTTGACCTTGGAACAAACGGCAGTGCCTTTTTTAAATACGGCTCAATATGGTATGATTGTTTGGCAAGAATATCCTTGGCGCCACATAAAACGTCAGGTGAAGATTCGGACCCAACAATCAGGGAGTGAAACCAAGTGGTCAAAACAGTCAATCAAGGAATCAGTGTTGCCCAATTAACAAAAATGGATTTGACTCAGTTACCACCCATTTGCTTGGTGCTTGGCCAGGAACCAGTTTTATTAACTCAGGCACAGCAATATTTTGAACAATTATTACCAGCAGATGAAGCCCAAATGAATTTTGGTCGTTATGACTTAACCGAAACCAATTTAGCCGCCGCCCTTGATGATGCGGCGTCAGTACCTTTCTTTGGTGACTGGCGCTTAGTGATTTTAACGCAGCCGACTTTTCTAACAGCAACGCCAACTAAGAATAAAATTGATCAACCAGTCGATTTGCTCAGCGCTTATCTCCAACAACCTCAGCCAAGCACTAAATTGGTGATTTGGGCTGATTATGAAAAATTAGATGAACGTAAAAAAATCACCAAATTGCTAAAGAAAACCGCCTTGGTAGTTGATGTTGCCAAATTAACTGGTCCTGCTGTTAGTCGAACGTTAACGGCTACAGCTAAGCAAGCCAACATCGCGATTGCGCCAGACGCCCAAGAATTATTATTACATCGGGTGCGGGATGATTACTCACAGGCGTTTCAACAGCTGCAACAATTGCAACTGTATGCGGGACCAGGACAAACCATTACCAAACAAATGGTGGCAGATTTAGTAGAACAGATCATTGATGATAATATTTTTGACTTAGTTGCTGCAACCTTGAATCACCAGTTACAAACTGCGTTGCAAATTTATCAGAAGTTATTACTCAATGGGGCTGAACCAATTGCGTTGTTAGCGCTGATTCTAACCCAAGTGCGATTGTTGTTACAAACGAAGATCATGCAACAATCAGGTTTCCAGCAGGGAAGTATTGCCCAACAATTAAAAGTCCATCCTTATCGTGTTAAATTGGCCTTACAACAAAATCGTCACTTTGAATTGGCTCAATTAATGCAAATGTATCAAGAGTTAGTTGATTTAGATTATCAAATAAAAACCGGTCGGGCTGAGAAAGAACAAGCGTTGGCCTTGTTGATCACGAAATTTGCCAGTCATTAGCAATCATAAAAAAGCCCTCACAATTTTCTGATAATTGTGAGGGCTATTTATTGTTTACGCTAATTGTGGCAGTTTAAGTTCACGGCATATTTGGGCCATGTTGCTGTTGGTACCGGTCGCTTCGCTAGAATCGCATTAAGTTGCTATTAGCTAGCGAGTTTATTCTTTAGCAGTTGACAAGATAAACTAGGGTACAAAAAAAGTCTGCAGTGAAGACCGCAGAACTTAATTAAAAGCGAATTTAAATTAATTTGCTTGGTTTAAACGAGTCAAACGTGACTTATCACGGGCTGCTTTATTGGCATGGATCAAGCCTTTGGAAGCGGCCATATCGATCGAACGAATTGCGCTTGTGTATAATGCATCAGCGTTTTCTGCTTTAGCAGCATGAGCTGTTTCGAATTTCTTAACAGCAGTACGCATAGCAGCTTTTTGGCCGGCATTAAGTTCATTAGCTTTGTGATTTGTTTTAACACGTTTGATTGCAGATTTGATTTGTGGCATTGAGGTCACCTCCAACTACTACTTAGATTAAAACTAGCCAAAAGATATTATATCAAAACTGTGTGAATATGCAAGGCTAGCCAGTAACTTTCCGTCTTTTTTCTGTAAAATTGACTAAATTCATGGCTTATGAGACAATAATTTGCGGAAAACCTTGCTTTTTAGCTGGTTTTTCGCTAAAGTAATTGTGTTATACCATTTACTCTGTTTGACGATCCACCGACGTCTTACTGAGTTCTTGGACTATTTTAATGAGGTGAAAGAAATGGCAATTTCTCAAGTTCAAAAGAACGAAATTATTGCAAAGTACGCTCGTCACGAAGGCGACACTGGCTCTGCAGAAGTACAAATCGCAGTTTTAACTGCTGATATCAATGCTTTAAACGAGCATTTACGTGTACACAAGAAGGACCATCATTCATATGTTGGTTTGTTAAAGAAGATCGGCCATCGTCGTAATCTTTTAGCATACTTACGTAGCAACGATGTTGTTCGTTATCGTGAACTTATTAAGAGCTTAGGCTTACGTCGTTAAGCTTACCCATGGCGAGGTCATTTCGATCTCGCTTTCTTTATACATAGAATTAAAATAAAAGTAAAGGATCGAAGCAAATGGCACATGAAAAAAAAGTTTTTCGACGTCAATGGGGTGGGCAAAACCTACAAGTTGAAGTTGGACAATTAGCCCAACAAGCTGACGGCGCAGTTTTAGTACGCTATGGTGAAACGGCTGTTTTAAGTGCGGTCGTGCATAAACCGGCCAGTGGGAATCAAGATTTCTTTCCCCTGACGATTAATTATGATGAAAAGATGTTTGCCGCTGGTAAAATTCCTGGTGGCTTCAACAAGCGCGAAGGTAAACCAAGTACCCATGCAACTCTGACGGCGCGTTTAATCGATCGTCCAATTCGGCCGTTGTTCCCTGATGGCTATCATGATGATGTTCAAATCACTAATATTGTGTTTAGTGCTGACCCGACAGCTGGCCCAGAATTATTGGCAATGCTGGGGTCTTCTTTAGCATTGGGTATTTCTAGTATTCCTTTTGAAGGACCCATTGCCGGGGTGAAAGTTGCGCGCGTCAATGGCGAACTGCAATTGAATACACAATCTAATGAATTAGCAGATTCTGATTTGGATTTAACCGTTGCTGGCACGGCTACGGCAGTTAATATGGTCGAAGCCGGTGGTCAAGAAATTGCTGAAAGCGATATGTTAGCAGCTTTGGATTTTGGCTTGGCGCGAGTAAAAGAACTTTGCGAGTTTGAACAAGAAATTATTGCGACGGTAGGTCAACCCAAAGCAGAATTTGTTGCCCCAGAGATTCCCGCTGGATTAAGTGCTGAAGTCGATGATCATTATCAGGCAACCATGCGCACGGCAATTTTAACTAAAGATAAGCAGGCTCGGGATGAAAATATTGCCGCCGTCAAAGCCTTGGCTCATGACCATTATGCGGCAATGGCGGACAGTAATGATGCAACCAGTGTGGTTAGTTTAGTCGATGAGTTATTGGCTGACCTAGAACGACGGCTTGTTCGCGAATTGATTTTGACGGAGCAAATTCGGCCTGATGGTCGGCAATTAGACGAAATCCGGCCGTTATCAGCAGAAGTTGGGTTATTACCGCGAACTCATGGCTCCGGTTTATTTACCCGTGGGCAAACTCAAGTTTTAACGGCCTTAACTTTGGCGCCTTTAGGTGAAGCCCAAGTGATCGATGGCTTATTGCCCGAATATCAGAAGACGTTCGTGCATCATTATAATTTTCCCCAGTTTTCAGTTGGTGAAACAGGTCGTTACGGCGCACCTGGCCGCCGCGAAATTGGTCACGGTGCTTTAGGTGAACGGGCTTTGAAACCAGTGATTCCTAGTATTGAAGCCTTTCCTTATTCAATTCGACTCGTTTCTAACGTTCTGGAATCCAATGGCTCTTCTTCTCAGGCTAGTATTTGTGCCAGCACTTTGGCTTTGTTGGATGGTGGGGTGCCAATCAAAGCACCTGTTGCCGGCATTGCCATGGGGATGGTTAAAGAAGGCGCCGATTATGCCATTTTAACGGATATTCAAGGTATCGAAGATCATCTTGGCGATATGGACTTTAAGGTTGCCGGAACAGCTCAAGGAATTACAGCTTTACAGATGGATATTAAGGCTGAAGGTGTCACTAGCGAGATTCTTGGCGAGGCTTTGGCCCAAGCTAAGCAAGCCCGTTTAGAAATTTTGGCGACGATCACGGCAACAATTCCCGAACATCGGGCTGAATTAAGTACTTACGCTCCGAAAATCGAACAATTGATGATCAAGCCAGAACAAATCAAAGACGTTATCGGCCATGGTGGCGAAACAATCAACGAGATTATTGCCCAAACTGGTGTTAAAATTAATATTGAGCAGACTGGTCAAGTGACGATTAGTGCGACTGACTTGGCGGCAATTGAACAGGCAAAACGTATTATTGCCGACTTGACCCGAGAAATCAAAGTTGGTGGCGTTTATTTAGGTACTGTCAATCGCATCGAAGCCTTTGGTGCTTTTGTTGAATTGGCTCGTGGTAAAAATGCTTTGGTTCATATCTCACAATTAACAATGAGTCACTTAGATAAAGTAGAAAATGCGGTTAAATTAGGCGATCAATTACTAGTCAAGGTAATCAGTATTGATGGCAAGGGTCGAATCAATGCTTCTCGTAAAGCGTTATTGACCGATGAATCGCAAACAGAAAATTAAGGAGTTAAAATGGTACAAAATTTAAAAGTTATTCCGTTTGGCGGTGTCCGCGAAAACGGTAAAAATATGTATGCTGTTGAAGTCGAGGATGAAATTTATATTTTTGATTGCGGCTTAATGTATCCTGAAAATGAATTGCTGGGGATCGACGTGGTGATTCCCGATTTCACTTATCTTTACGAAAATATCGATAAAGTTGTCGGCATCTTTCTAACTCACGGCCATGCTGATGCAATTGGGGCTTTGCCATACTTTTTGGCAGAACATCAAGTGCCAGTCTTTGGTTCAGAGTTATCAATTGCCTTAGCCAAAATTACGGTTAATGGTGAGAAGAAGACGCGTAATTTCAAAGACTTTCATGTCATCGACGAAACTTCAGCAATTGATTTCAATCATGCAACAGTTAGTTTCTTTAAAACAACCCACTCGATTCCTGGCTCTTTAGGGATCAATCTCAAAACTGATGCTGGTCAAATTGTTTATACTGGCGACTTTAAGTTTGATCAAGCAGCTAAGCCAATGTTCCAAACCGACTATGCGCGGATTGCTGATGTTGGTCGTGGCAAGACATTGCTGTTGTTAAGTGATTCTTCTAATGCAGAATCGCCTTATGAGATCAGCAGTGGCCGTGATATTTTAAGTTATATTTTGGAAACTTTCAAATATCATAACGGTCGAATTATTGTGGCCTCAGTTGCTAGCAACATTGAACGAATGCAACAAATTTTCGATGCAGCTGCAAAAACCGGCCGTAAAGTGATTTTAACTGGTCGCGATTTGGAAAAGATCGTTAAAACCGCGTTGAAATTAAATTATTTAACCTTACCTGATCCTAATCTTTTAGCATTAACGAAAGACTTAAAGACCTTGAAGCCTGAAGAAACAATTGTTTTGGAAACTGGCCGAATGGGCGAACCATTGAAGTCATTAGAACGTATGGCTACTAATCGTCATCGTTTATTGCATATTAAAGAGGGCGACTTGGTCTTTATTGCCACGACGCCATCGCATGCCATGGAAACAACTGTCGCTAAAATGCGCGATATGATTTATCGCGCCGGCGGGACTGTAAAAGCCATTGGTGATGATCTGCATGCTTCTGGTCATGCCAACAAAACTGATCTGCAGTTGATGATCAATTTGGTCCATCCTCAGAACTTGATGCCCGTCCAAGGCGAATATCGTCTCTTAGAAACTCATGCGGAAATCGCTGAAGAAACTGGGCTGCAACCAGATCATATTTTCATTACTAAGGCTGGCGATGTGCTCAAGTATGATAAGGGCCAGTTTCATTTAGCGGCAGCAGTAACTGCTGGTGACACGATGATCGATGGTAAGGGTGTCGGCGACATTGGCAATATTGTCTTACGAGATCGTCGTTTATTGGCCGATGACGGAATTTTTATTGCCGTTGTCACCATTGACCGGCGTAAGAAGAAAATCGTTGCTAAACCAAAACTGACTTCTCGTGGCTTCGTTTATGTTAAAGCTAATCGTGACTTGATGTCGGAAAGCTCAGCAATTATTGTTAAAACAATTGATAATAATTTGACTCACAAAGAATTCGATTGGAATAACTTAAAGCAAGATGTCCGTGAGAATCTTAGCAAGTATTTATACGACCAAACGAAACGTCATCCTGTGATTTTGCCAGTGATCATGGAAGTTAATCAAAATCGCCATCGTTAAAAAGTTTTTTCTTGAGTTGGCGTATTTATAATTAACCAGCAATTTTGACAATTAATTGCTAATGAATGAGGAGAGGTTGAACGATGCCTGAATTTTCCGTCTCGGTTGAAAACTTACTCGCGCTGGCTCAAGAACAAGAGCAACAACAGCAATACTTACAAGCATTGACCTATCTAAAACAAGCTTATGAATTAGATGATCAAGCCGCGGTGACTTTACATTATTTACAAGTTGCATTGGCTGCCGATAAGTTGGTCCTGGCTCAAGAACTGCTAGCCACAACGACGATGATCGATTATTTTTGCCAAGAACATGATTTGGAAGGTTATCGGCAACTATTGTGGCAAGCTCATGGCTATTTGTTGGTTGATCAGGCGCCAGATGTCTTTACCAGTCAGGACTATCAACTGTCGCCAGCTGAACAAACGGCGACACAACAATGGCAAGCAAAATTAGCTCAAGTTATTGTTGCGCCAGAGCAGTTACAACATGCCAACGATTTGTTGAAGCAGGCGTTGCTGAAACCTTTGGCTGATCATCAGTTGAATTTGGCGCCGCTATTAAGTTTGCCACCGTCAAGCTATGTTCAAGTAGTTCAACCAATCTTGCAGAATCCGTTGTTGCTGCCATTTTTGCGAATGCAAATTCTCGTTAACCTGCAACGTTTAAGCCGGCCAGTAACTGTTAGTTTATTTTGGCGAGGACAATTGCGTCAGCTGACCAATAATGAGTTATTGGCCGTTGATCAGTTGCCAGTTTATCAAGAAATGATGCAGTATTTAACGACACAGTTGGACAGCGGACAGTTGGTTTATTCAAATTTGAGTTTTGCCCAAAGCAATCTGGTTACTTATTTGTTATTAACATATCCTTTTTGCGAGCAAGAACTGAGGCCGTTATCAAATTGGCAAGAATTCTTAACGACTGGCCAAGTGGCGGCGGATTTGTCGTCGGCAGCTAAAGACCAAATTGCCTTTTGGCAGGAGCAAGAACAACAGTTATTACGGGCCGCTAATCAGTAAATCGTGCCCAAATTGTTGCTAAATGACGAATTTTGTTAAAAAAAGCAATTTTTCCTCGGAAAAGGTATTTACAATCTCGCTAACTCTCCGTATAATCAGAAAGGAATATTTCCTTTGCGGAACATGGTTTTTCTGTGCGGGAAGTAGTATAATTAATCATAGAGAATTTTCGGCGTCAACCATGCAAGCGTCGATTCTTCTTGCAATATTACAGGAGGTTCATTTTATAATGGCAGAAAAAGAGCATTACGAAAGAACTAAGCCCCATGTAAACATTGGGACTATCGGCCACGTCGATCATGGTAAAACTACCTTGACAGCCGCTATTACAAAAGTGTTATCTAAGAAGGGTCTCGCTAAAGCAGAAGATTACAATCAAATTGATAACGCTCCAGAAGAAAAAGAACGTGGTATCACAATCAACACTTCTCATATCGAATACGAAACTGAGAAGCGTCACTACGCTCATATCGATGCCCCAGGACATGCTGACTACGTTAAGAACATGATCACTGGTGCTGCACAAATGGACGGTGCTATCTTAGTTGTTGCTGCAACTGATGGCCCTATGCCACAAACACGGGAACATATCTTGTTAGCTCGTCAGGTCGGCGTTAACTACTTAGTTGTCTTCTTAAACAAGACTGACTTAGTTGATGATGACGAATTGATCGACTTGGTAGAAATGGAAATCCGTGAATTATTATCTGAATACGATTATCCTGGTGACGATATTCCTGTTATCCGTGGTTCAGCTTTGAAGGCTCTTGAAGGCGACCCAGAACAAGAAAAAGTTATCGAAGAATTGATGGATACTATTGACGAATATATCCCAACTCCAGTTCGTGACACTGACAAGCCATTCTTGATGCCTGTCGAAGATGTCTTCACTATTACTGGCCGTGGTACAGTTGCTTCTGGTCGTATCGACCGTGGTACTGTTAAGATTGGTGACGAAGTTGAAGTTATCGGTTTGAAGCCTGAAATCTTGAAGTCAACTGTTACTGGTCTTGAAATGTTCCGTAAGACTTTGGATCTTGGTGAAGCCGGCGATAACGTTGGTGTACTTCTTCGTGGTGTTAACCGTGATCAAGTAGAACGTGGCCAAGTTTTAGCTAAGCCGGGTTCAATCCAAGTTCATAACAAGTTCAAAGGCGAAGTTTATATCTTGAGTAAAGATGAAGGTGGTCGTCATACACCATTCTTCTCAAACTATCGTCCTCAATTCTACTTCCATACTACTGACGTTACTGGTGTTATCGAATTACCAGAAGGCGTTGAAATGGTTATGCCTGGTGACAATGTCACTTTTGAAGTAGACTTAATTGCACCAGTTGCTATTGAAAAAGGTACTAAGTTTACTGTCCGTGAAGGTGGACGTACTGTTGGTGCCGGTCAGGTAACTGAAATCTTAGACTAATCTATTAGTTGATGATTCTAAAAACTCGCTTAGGCGAGTTTTTTTGTACATAAAATTGCAATAGATGGTCGTCTTAATTGGGTTTAAGTCGTTTCCTAGTAGGTTAGTGACAGGTCCCAGCGATTTAGAGGGTGTGGAATATGGTGACGTCAAGTCTTTCCTAATTGGTGAGGTGGTGGCGGCGCAATTTGAGGGGCGTGGAACGCCATGGGCATTGATCTGAGCTTATTGCTACGCAACAATCTCAGATACAAGCCTTATTCTAACCGCTAAAGCGGCAAGAATAATTTCATGGCTGACGCCAATTGCGCCGCCACCACCTGATGAAACTAACTAAATTGAGCACCACTATTTGGCCGAACCAGATTGTGGTGATCCAAAAACGGTGTGACAATCTCTACTGAGAATAGAGTTGCCACACAGCCTTTTTTTTGCTACTTAACTATTATTACTGTTTGAATTGAGTTACTGAATCCCACGAACATTGCGTTAAGTACTAACAAAGATGAAATGCACCGCTTCAACTCCAGACGGCGTGGAGGGATCTTGGCGTCAGCCGCCAAATTATTGTTGGTGCTTTAGCACTTACAATAAGACCTGGATTGATGACAATTTGGTTTGTAATTGGCATCAATCAGTGTCGGCCGCGTTCCACGCCAAGCAGCCCGGAACAGAGTCAGACGCTATTCTGTTTGACTGTCATTACTAACGCCTGCTGGAGCCTTACTGGTGCACCTCCATGACGGAAGTCGGCAAAGCAAGAGCTAATCAAACAATTGACTTTTAACGCAATAATTCTATAATAAAAAATCAATAGCGCTACAATTAAAAAACAATCAGGTGATGATCAGCATGTTTACTTTTAGTCAGTTTCAAATCCAAGACCATCTTATCAAGCTTGCTTATCCAGATGAGGATTATGCGGCAGGACTTTACGAACAAGTTGTTGCAAATCGTGACGAATTTAGTCGCTGGTTACCTTGGGCGACGCTCATGAACTCCGCGGCTGATGAGGCCAAATTTTTGGCGCATGCCCGGGCTGAAATTGCCACTAACGATTTAATTTTGGTGGTGATTTTAGTCGATAATCAACCGGCGGGAATGTTGGATTTGCACAATATTAGTGCGCTTAATCGCCAAGGCGAAATTGGCTATTGGTTAGCAGCTGAGTTTCAAGGCCACGGCATTATGACCGCGGCTTTACTGAATTTTGCTGATAAATTGTTCACCACAGGTAACTTTCATAAGCTATTACTGTTAGCAGATCAGGCCAATCACAAAAGTCGGGCCGTGGCCACTCGCTCTGGCTTTCGGTCGGTTGGTCAACTAAAAGAGCATCTATTCTTGGCTGGTAAATTCGATGATGCGGAATTATTTGAGCTAGTTGGTCCGTTGCCAAAGCCCGCTGAATTTAATTAATTTGTGGTTGTGACCGAAATTAATGGTAAAAGCTGGTCGGTTTGACGGAATTATACTAAAAACCCGCTATTTATCTAAGTTATGAGAAAGTTTCATTTACTTTTTTTGGCAAATAAGATACTATTAATAAGTATGAAAAACAGATAGACGTAATATATCGGAGGTAAATTTAATGACGGCCACATGGGAGAAAAAAGGCACCAATGATGGTGAACTCACTTTTGAAATTGATGTAAATAAAATCAGTGATGGTTTAGACCAAGCATTTAAACGTGTTAAGAAGAACTTGAACGTACCTGGTTTCCGTAAGGGTAAAGTGCCCCGCGAAGTTTTCAACCAAATGTACGGTGAAGCTTCATTGTACGAAGATGCATTAAACATCTTGTTACCAGATAGCTATGAACAAGCAATTGCTGAAGCTAAGATCGAACCCGTTGCTCAACCTGAAATCAGTGTTGAAAAGATGGATCCTAAAGCACCTTGGGTAATCAAAGCTAAAGTTACAGTTAAGCCAGAAGTTAAATTAGGCGACTACAAGGGTATCAAAGTACCTAAGGAAGACACTGAAGTAACTGATGCTGACGTTGATGCTGAATTAGAAAAGCGTCGTCAACAACAAGCTGAACTTGTCTTAAAAGAAGACGGCGTTAGCGAAAAAGGCGACACAGTTGTGATTGACTATGTTGGGACTGTTGACGGTGAGAAGTTTGATGGCGGTAGCGCTGAGAACTATTCACTTGAATTAGGCTCAAATAGCTTTATCCCTGGTTTCGAAGATCAATTAATTGGTCACAAATCTGGCGATGAAGTTGATGTTGTCGTAACTTTCCCAGAAGATTACCAAGCTAAGGAATTAGCTGGCAAAGAAGCTCACTTCGCAACAACTGTTCACGAAGTTAAAACTAAAGAAGTTCCTGAATTAGACGATGATTTCGCTAAAGATATTGACGAAGAAGTTAGTACTTTAGTTGAATTAAAAGCTAAGATCAAGGACGAATTAGCTAAGAACAAGAAAGAACAAGCTGAATCTGCAAAGCAAGAAGCTGCCATTAATGGTGCTGTTGCCAATGCTGAAATCGTTGACTTACCACAAGCCATGATTGAAACAGAAATTCATAACCAAATGGATCAATATTTAGGCAATATGCAACGCCAAGGTGTTAACCCTGACATGTACTACAAATTAACTGGTACTTCTGAAGACGACTTACACAAACAATTTGAACAAAATGCTGATCAAAATGTTAAAACTAACCTTGTCTTAGAAGCAATTGTTAAGGCTGAAGATATTGAACCAAGTCAAGAAGAAGTTGACAAGGAAATCAATGACCTAGCAGCTGAATATAACATGGAAGCTGACGCTGTACGGAAAGCTTTGACTGACGATATGTTGAAGCATGATATCGGTATCAAGAAAGCTATCGACATTGTGACTGACTCAGCCGTCGAAGAAGATAAATAAGCGTTTCAAGTTTTTAATGGAGAAGGCTGAACGTAGGGTTCAGCCTTCTTTTATTCAGTTGTCCAGCCTATCCAGACAAATAACTTTACAAGGTGAACAGAATCGTGTTATGATTCTACACTAAATTAAGTGAATAAAGGTGGACAGATAATGTTTGATAACATGCAGACCACAGGAACGGTTAAATGTTCTTTTTGTGGGAAAACTCAAGATCAAGTTAAAAAAATCATTGCTGGACCTGGCGTCTATATTTGTAATGAATGTATTGATCTCTGCAAAGATATTTTAGATGAAGAGTTGCAAGCAGATGCTGCTGAACAACAAATCGATGTACCACGTCCCCGTGAAATTCTTGACTTCTTAAACGAATATGTCATTGGCCAAGATGATGCGAAAAAGGCACTCTCAGTTGCCGTCTATAACCATTACAAGCGGGTTAACCATATGTTGACTGCTGACAAGGGTGAGACTGAATTACAGAAGAGTAACATCGCTTTAATTGGGCCAACTGGCTCTGGTAAAACCTTCTTAGCGCAAAGCTTGGCACGAATTTTAAATGTCCCATTTGCAATTGCTGATGCCACAACTTTAACTGAAGCTGGTTATGTCGGTGAAGATGTTGAAAATATCTTATTGAAGTTGTTGCAAAACGCTGACTATGATGTTGAGCGCGCGCAAAAAGGGATTATCTATATTGACGAAATCGATAAGATTGCCAAGAAGAGTGAGAATGTCTCAATTACGCGTGATGTTTCTGGTGAAGGTGTGCAACAAGCCTTACTGAAGATTCTTGAAGGGACGATTGCTAGCGTGCCACCACAAGGCGGTCGCAAACATCCGCAACAAGAACTGATTCAGGTTGATACAACTAACATTTTATTCATCGTTGGTGGGGCGTTTGACGGTATCGAAAATATCATTCGTAACCGACTAGGTGAACAAGTGATTGGCTTTGGTGCGGTTAATGAGCAAAAGCAAAAGATTGCTGATTCGGCGCACATCATGCAACAGGTTATTCCTGAAGACTTAATGAAGTTTGGGATTATTCCCGAATTCATTGGTCGGATCCCAATTATCACGGCCTTAAATAAATTGGATGAAGACGATTTGGTTAAGATTTTGACTGAACCCAAGAATGCTTTGGTTAAGCAATATCAGAAATTAATCGAATTGGATGATGTTCAATTAGAATTTACGCCAGCCGCTTTGAAGGCAATGGCTCATGAAGCAATCGCCCGCGATACTGGTGCCCGTGGCTTACGAGCAATTATGGAAGAAGTTATGCAGGATACAATGTTTAACTTACCTGAAGAAAAAGATGTGGCTAAAGTGATTGTTACGAAAGAGGCCGTTGAAGGCACTGGCAAACCTGAATTAGTTCATCAAAGTGAAAAAGCTTCGTAAACAAATAAAACCACTTTGCAAATTAATGCAGGTGGTTTTTTTATTAAATTAAATGTTAAAATAATAAGCAACGAGTGAATGTAAAGGAGGGGCAAAATGCAAGTTAAAGATATCGAATTATTAATCAGTGCGGTGGCCCCAGCACAGTATCCCAAAAATCAATTACCAGAAATTGCCATGGCTGGTCGCTCTAACGTTGGTAAGTCGTCGGTGATCAATCGCCTAGTTCAACGCAAGGGCTTTGCGCGCACCTCAAGTCAGCCAGGTAAGACGCAGACTTTGAATTTTTATCAGATCAACCAAGATATGAATTTAGTCGACGTGCCTGGTTATGGCTATGCCAAAGTTTCTAAAAAACAACGGGAACAATTTGGCAAAATCTGTGAAGCTTATTTTCAAGAACGTGAAACTTTAAAAGGGGTCATTCTGCTAGTTGATGGTCGTCATGATCCTAGCGAAGATGATCAACTCATGTACGACTTTATTCGTTATTATGAACGACCTATTTTGGTAGTGGCCACTAAAATGGACAAGGTGACGCGTAATCATCAAGCTGGTAGTTTGCAACGGATTCGCAAGGTCTTACAAGTGCCTAAATCGGATTTAGTGTTACCTTCTAGTGCGTTAGCAAATACTGGTTATGAGGATATTTGGCGTTGGATCGAACAGCGAATCGCGAAATAGGTAGTGTAGTAGCAGTATTGTGCTAAGTCTTCCCCAATTGGGAGAGGTGGTTGCTGGGCGATTGTTCTGGCGTGGAACGCTGTGGTCGTCGATTTGAGCTTATTGCTAACGCAACAATCTCAAATGCGAGACTTATTCTAAGCGATAAATCGCTAAGAATAATTTCACAGCTGACGCCAATCGCCCAGCAACCACCCAAGTAAATTTACAGAACTGATGACCACTAATTAGAAAACCAAATTAATGTAAGCTAATAGGCCTGTTTGACAATTTTTCTGGATAAAATCAGAAAGTTTGTCAAACGGGCCTTTGTAATACTATTCGGTTGTGAAAAAAATTTGAATCAAGCTGATTAGTCCCACTAAATTGGCTCAGATCAGTGTCGGCCGCGTTCCACAACCAGCAAGCCCGCAATGCAGTCAGACACTGATCTGTTTTAAACGCCTCACCAGGTTCTAATTGTTTTGAACTTAGCTTTAATCAGTATCGACCAAGATCAAAAATAGTGGCATACAACCAAATCTAATACTGTACTAGTCAGCAACAAAGATTACTTATTTTTTTCCGCTTCGTCTGATTTTTTCTCAGCTTTGGCTTGCTTATCTTGGTCGGCCTTGATTGTTTGAGCCATGACGCCATCTTTTTTATCGTCAGGCAGGGTGGCAAATTTATCGAAAAGACTTGTTAGTTTATCATCACGTTTTACTGTTATAGCCATGGGTGTCACCTACGCTTTCTTACTGCTAGCATACCACGGTTTACGCCAAGATAAAAAGAATTTTTTGTGAAATCAAAAATAGAATAAATATTCATAAATAACTTTTATTTCCGAATGATATTGCATATTTATAAATTTAATGCTATACTTTCTTCATTACTTACAGTGGGTGTGAACATGAAAACAATTTTAGCAACGAAACAATTAGAAAAAAAGTTTGGCGATAATTTAGTATTAAAAGGTATTGATTCAGAGGTTCAGGCGGGACAAGTAATTGTCGTGATCGGCCCTTCAGGTAGTGGTAAAAGTACTTACTTGCGCTGTTTGAATTTATTGGAACAACCGACAGCTGGCGAAGTCTTATTTGAAGGCCAAGAATTAAATCAACTGTCAGAAACTGAATTGGATAAAGTTCGCGAAAAAATGGGCATGGTGTTCCAATCATTTAATTTATTTGCGAATTATTCAGTTTTAGATAACGTTAATTTGGCACCACTAAATGTGCAATCATTAAATAAGGCCAATGCCAATAAGCAAGCACTGGCACTTTTGGAACAGGTTGGCCTGGGTGATAAAGCAGCAGCAATGCCCAGCAGCTTGTCAGGCGGTCAACAACAACGGGTGGCCATCGCGCGGGCGTTGGCGATGCATCCTGATGTGATGTTGTTTGACGAACCGACCTCAGCTTTGGATCCGGAAATGGTTGGCGAAGTGCTAAATGTTATGAAGGAGTTAGCTCAAACTGGGATGACCATGGTAATCGTCACCCACGAAATGGGCTTTGCTAAAAACGTGGCCGATGAAGTTTGGTTCATGGATGATGGCCAGGTCATTGAGAAGGGGACGCCAACGCAAGTATTTGACCATCCTCAAGAACAACGGACTCAAGACTTTTTATCAAAGGTACTCCAAAGTTAGACCACTTAAAAAGCTATTTTAAATCCACGGGCACTTAAAATAACTGACTTGAAATTAGTAATCAACTATATTTTTAAAAGCGAACATATTATCGTATAATAGTTAACAGGAAACTGTTAACTATTTTTTTACGTCTGCGGACGTTATTAAGTTGGAGGTGAGCCAGTTGGCCTCAGAACATCTGGAACATAAATTAGCACTACTCCCTGATTTGCCTGGTTGTTATTTAATGAAAAACTTAAATGCCCAAGTCATTTATGTTGGCAAGGCGAAGAATTTAAAAAATCGGGTCCGCTCTTATTTTAAAAGTAGTCACACTGGCAAAACAGAACGGTTAGTCGCAGAAATTGTCGATTTTGAAACAATTATTACTTCAACCAATAAAGAAGCGTTCTTACTTGAGATTACTTTAATTCAAAAATATAAGCCTTATTATAATATTCGCTTGAAGCAAGGCGGAAATTATCCTTATATCAAAATCACCAACGAGCGTGATCCAATCATGCAAATCACTGGTGAAATCAAAAAAGACGGTGCTTATTATTTTGGGCCTTATACCAATGTTTACGCTGCTGAAGAAACCATGCATTTTTTGCAGAAAGTTTACCCTTTGCGGCGTTGTGCCGGGCATTTAGGGCGGCCGTGTTTGTATTATCATATGGGCCAGTGTTTGGGCGCTTGTTTCCGCGAGGTGCCTGTTGAAGAGTATCAGCAACAAATCGAGCGGATCAAACGGTTTTTAAATGGTCATGTGGATGTGATCAAACGCAAATTAACCCGGGAGATGCAGGCAGCCTCAACTGAATTGCATTTTGAGCGCGCGGCAGAATTGCGTGATCAGTTACATTATATTGCTGCCACGGTTGAGAAACAGAAAATTATTTCTAATGATCATACTCCCCGTGATATTTACGGTTTTTATGTGGATAAGGGTTGGTTGTCGGTGCAAATTTTCTTCCTGCGGCAGGCGCGGTTAATGAAGCGGGTCAAGCGCTTGTTCCCTTTGGTGACTGATGATCCCATGGAAGCATTGGGTACCTTTATCTTGCAATTTTATAGTCGTAAAGATAATGTGTTGCCACGAGAGATTCTGGTGCCAGCTGGCGTAGAAAAGGATGTGCTGGAAGAAATCCTCCAGATTCCTGTGCGCACGCCAGCTCGTGGTCAGAAGAAGGCTTTGCTGGATTTAGCCAATAAAAATGCCAAGCTCGTCTTGGATGAGAAATTTCGCTTGTTAGAGTTAGATGAGCGCCAAACTTTGGGTGCCCAGAACGAAATTCTCAGCGCCTTGGGCTTGCCAGATGGTCATGTCCTCGAGGCCTTTGACCATTCTCATATTCAAGGGAGTGAGCCGGTTTCGGCCATGGTTAGTTTCCTGGATGGTCGTCCTGACAAACATAGTTATCGTAAATACAAGTTAAAAGGTGAAGTTGAGCATCAGAATGGCGCTGACGAAGCGGCCAATACTCGTGAAGTGATTCGCCGGCGCTATTTACGGTTACTAAAGGAACAGAAGCCATTACCTGATTTGATTTTAATGGATGGTGGCATTATTGAAATGGAAGCCGCTGAAGATGTGTTGCGTAATGAATTGGATTTACAAATTCCTGTGGCTGGCATGGTCAAAAACGATAAGCATAAAACAGCCCAGTTAATTTATGGCCCAGATGCGCAGCCCGTTCATTTGGATCCCAAGTCGCAAGGCTTTTATTTGTTGCAACGAATTCAAGATGAGGTCCATCGATTTGCGATTACCTTCCATCGCCAAAGTCACAGTAAAAACGCGTTGTCATCGCGGTTGGAGACCATTCAAGGGGTTGGGCCGAAAACTCGGACTAAGCTGTTGAAACATTTTGGCTCGATGAAGAAAATCAAGAGTGCCTCATTAGAGGAAATTCAAGAACTGGGCATTTCCAAAACTGTTGCTCAGACAATTAAATTAGCGATTCAATAAACGATATTTTGCCAATGAGAAAAACGTTGATCGATTTGATGATCAACGTTTTTATTTTGGTCAGGATTAAGAACGGCGGCTGGTCAGCGGGCCTTAAGCAGGGTGTGGGCAAGTTGGGATAGAACGATAATGACCAGAATCCCTAGGAAACCACTCCAAAAAGAATGAGTGCCATATTTTAGCCACAAGAAACAGGCCGCGATTTCTAAAGTGAAAATTATATACTTCATCAGTCAAACAACTCCTTAGTCCCCCGGAGTGACTTTAGTTTAACTTAGACAGTAAAAAAATTAAAAAAATTTGCTTAGACAATTGAATATTTTAAATACGCTATTTGGTATTTTGTCCGACAAATCGGGATTTTCAAATTGAATATTATTACTTTTAATGAATAAAAAAACAATTTAAGAAAAAATAGTGCATATTTATAAATAATGCGGTATACTATTCCTATCATATTTGGAAGAGGAAGATTTCGATGAAGCAAATCAAACATAAATTATGGGCCTTAATTGCCTTAGTCATGATTTTATTAGGGACGTTGGGGACGCTGCCAACTCAGAATACACAAGCAGCAGCAACGGACCCGACCTTAACTGCCATTAAGAAACGGGGCTATATGGTTTTAGGGGTGTCAGCTGATTATCCACCTTATGAATTTCACAAAACCATTAATGGCCAAGACAAAATTGTCGGCTTCGATATTTCGCTGGCTCGGCAAGTAGCCAAAGATATTGGCGTCGAATTACGGATCAAAGAAATGGGCTTTGATTCTTTATTGGGCAGTTTAAAGACTGGTAAGGTCGATATGATCGTCTCAGCAATGACGCCAACACCAGAACGGGAAAAGGAAGTTGCTTTCTCGAAATCATACCTGACAGTTGCGCAAAAAGTCGTTGTTCGGAAGGGCGAAGAAAATAAATATCGCAGCGTCATGGATTTTAAAGGTCAAAAAGTCGGTGTTCAAAAGCAAACGACCCAAGAAACCACGGCTAAAGACGAAATGACCGATGCTAATGTGGTTTCGTTGGAGAAAGTGACTGACTTAATTCTTAACTTGCAACAAAAGAAATTAAGCGCCGTGGTTGTTGAAGCACCGGTGGCTGATGCCTATGTGCAACAAAACCAGGCGTTAACTTTAGCTAATATTAAATTTACCAATTCTGATTATGACTGTGCGGTGGCCGTTTCTAAAGATGCGCCAGCTTACTTGGCATCAGTGAATAAAACCATCACCAAAGTTCAGAAAAATGGTCAATTTAAAGAATGGCGTAAAGAAGCCAATGCCCAAATGTTTAGTAAGCAGAATTTCTTCCAGGCTTATGGCAGTTATTTCTTAAAGGGTACTGGAATTACAATTGTTTTAACGATTATTGGGGTCTTCTTTGGTAGTTTATTAGGAACTTTATTGGCATTAATGAAGCGGGCTAAAAATAAAATTGTTAAGGCAATTGCCATTGTCTATATTCAATATTTTCGGGGTACACCGTTGCTAGTTCAAGTGTTCATGATTTACTTCGGAACCCAATTATTGCATCTTAATGTATCTGCCTTCGTTTCAGCAGCCGTCGCCTTGTCACTGAACTCTGGGGCCTATGTTTCTGAAGTGATCCGTTCGGGGATCGAGTCAGTAGCAAAGGGTCAAACTGAAGCTGCTCGGTCATTAGGTTTATCACGGAAACAAGCGATGCGCCTAGTTGTTTTACCACAAGCAGTTAAAACGATTTTGCCAGCCTTGGGTAACGAATTTATTTCCCTACTGAAGGAATCAGCCATCGTCAGTGTGATCGGTGTTGGTGAATTAATGTTCCAGACGAGTGTGGTCCAAGGCTCTAGCTTCAAGCCGTTCTTACCACTTGTGATTGCTTCCTTGATTTACTTCGTCTTAACACTGTTGTTATCCTTGTTATTGAAGTATTTCGAAAAGAAATTGCATGCCAAAGATCCATTGAAAAAGGCAGCAGAGTAAAACAAATAGCTATCTAAAAGGGTGTGTTGGTGTTTTATTGACCAATACACCTTTTTACTAGGGGCCAGAGCAATTTATGATACAAATCTAAAACGGAATGGCGTCTGACTCTGTTCCGGCCGCGTTCCACAACCAGCAAGCCCGCAATGTAGTCAGTACAAGTTTTGTTTCTAAGCTATGCCAAGACTTTTTAAAAATATACGCTAACAATGCTAAAATAAAAGATGTTATCAATCGATGAACAAAGGAGCTTTTTAGATGTCGGGACAAATTCATGAATTAGATGCCGAGAATCACGGTGCTAAGTTAAAATTAGATGAAACTAGTGCACCAGAAATTCGCCAAATGATGCAAGCTATTGTTGATTTTCGCCATGAAAAAGGCTGGGATACTAGTAATTTGAAGGATTTGGCCATTGCTTTAATGGGTGAGACCAATGAAGTGTTGGAAATTTTCAAATGGCATCCAGAAAATGAGCCTTTATCTGACCGTGATTTGGCGCATTTACAAGAAGAATTAGCAGATGTCCAAATTTACGTTTACGATATGTGCTGGGCTTTAGGTTTGGATCCGCTCAAATTGATTCAGGCCAAGCATCAGGTTAATCAAGGTCGAACTTGGCCAGAATAAGGGTGCTACTTTACCCAACCACATCTTGCAACCCGGCTAAATTGCCGGTATAATGCGAATTAACGACCATTTATGAAATGAGGATTATTAATTTGATTACAGTTAGTGATGTCAGTTTGCATTTTGCCGATCGCAAATTGTTTCAGGATGTCAATATTAAATTCGTGCCAGGCAACTGTTATGGCTTAATTGGGGCCAATGGTGCGGGCAAATCGACTTTTCTCAAAGTTTTATCAGGGGAAATTCAACCGTCAACTGGTGCCGTGACTTTAGGCCCTAACGAACGTTTGGCCACGTTAAAACAGAACCATTTCGATTATGATGAATATACGGTCATGGAAACGGTCTTGATGGGCCACACGACTTTGTACGAGATCATGCAGGCTAAAGACGCTATTTACAACAAACCAGATTTTGATGAGGCTGACGGGATTCGTGCCGCCGAATTAGAAGCCGAGTTTGGTGAAATGGGTGGTTGGGAAGCTGAAGGTGAAGCCTCACAAATGCTGCAAGGGCTGAACATCCCCGAAAGTTTGCATCAAGAAAAAATGGCTCATTTAACAGCCGGTCAAAAAGTGAAAGTTTTATTGGCACAAGCGTTATTTGGTCGGCCTGATGTGCTGTTACTTGACGAGCCAACCAACGGTCTTGATGTTGCTTCAATTGACTGGCTGGAAGAATTTCTGATCAACTTTGAGAACACCGTGATTGTGGTGTCTCATGACCGTTATTTCTTAAATAAAGTTTGTACTTATATGGCCGATCTTGATTACGGTCAAATCAAACTTTATGCCGGTAATTATGATTTCTGGCTGGAATCATCACAGCTGGCTCAGAAGTTAATGGCAGATCAGAATGCTAAAAAAGAAGAAAAAATCAAGGAACTGCAAGACTTTATTGCGCGTTTCTCGGCCAATGCCTCTAAATCTAAGCAGGCCACTTCCCGGAAAAAGATGCTTGATAAAATCACTTTAGATGACATTCAACCAAGCTCACGGCGTTATCCATTTATCAAATTTGTGCCTAATCGTGATATTGGGAATGATCTGTTGCAAGTTGATAATTTATCGGTGTCGATCGATGGTAAGAAAATTCTTGATCAGGTTAGCTTCATTCTGAATAAGGATGACAAAGTGGCCTTTCTGGGCCAGAATGATATGGTCACAACGACTTTATTCAAAGCAATTACTGGCGAAATTACTCCCGACTCAGGCACGATTACCTGGGGTGTGACGACTAGTCAGGCTTATTTACCAAATGACTTTAACCAAATGTTTACGGAACCAACGCCAATTTTGGATTGGCTGCGGCAATTTGCGGAACCTGGTGAGGACGATAATACCTTCTTACGTGGTTTCTTAGGCCGGATGTTATTCTCCGGTGATGATGTGCTGAAGTCAGTCAATGTGTTGTCTGGTGGTGAGAAAGTTCGGGTCATGTTGGCGAAGTTAATGCTGTTGAAAGCAAACGTCCTGTTACTGGATGATCC
This sequence comes from Lapidilactobacillus wuchangensis, assembly GCF_003946645.1. Classification (GTDB taxonomy): domain Bacteria; phylum Bacillota; class Bacilli; order Lactobacillales; family Lactobacillaceae; genus Lapidilactobacillus; species Lapidilactobacillus wuchangensis. Next base: position 303,617 of record NZ_RHOU01000001.1, on the reverse strand, counting down.
GACGAACCATTTGGACTTGGAATCGATCACGGCGTTAAACGATGGCTTAATTGATTATCAAGGCGCGATTCTCTTTGCCTCTCATGATCACCAGTTCATTCAAACGATTGCGAATCGGTTGATTTACTTGACTAATCATGGTGTTGTTGATCGAGCAGAAACCACTTATGATGAATTCCGTAATAATCAGCAAGTGCAACAACGAATTGCTGAATTAAGCGGCGCGGAAAGCTAAACAACTAACCTGAACCAAAGCTAAGCACAAAAAATAAACATGAAGTGACTAAACACGTTGATGGGCTAAAATCAACGTGTTTTTGTCTGGTTATTATCAGCGTCCGTAACTAAAATCAAAAAAACAATTTGACGCTTGGAAAAGAAAAGCGTTATGGTATTAATTGAATTATTTTTATTCAGGTTTGAATTTAAGGGGTCTTAGATGTGAAGGAAACAACGACATTATCACGTAAAACGATTTTATTAATGGCAATTGTCACTGGCGTTATTGTGGCTAATTTGAATTTTATTCAACCAATTGAGAATTTAATTGCGGTTGATTTCAACTTAAGTAAATCAGTGGTTGGCGCTTTGGCGATGGTGACTCAATTAGGTTATGCCTTTGGGTTACTGCTGATTGTGCCACTAGGGGATATTTTTGACCGCTATCATTTGATTCAAGTGATGATTATTCTATCGATTGGCTCGCTGTTGTTGGCCTTCTGGGCGCCGAATGTGGCCGTCTTTAGCGTGGCAACGACTTTAATTGGGATTACCTCAGTGGCACCGCAAATTATTATTCCTTATGCTGGCTATTTAGCACCCAGTGACCAACGGGGGAAAGTTCTCGGAATTGTACTGAGTGGTTTATTAACGGGGATTCTTTTGTCACGTTCCTTCAGTGGCTTGTTAGGCAGTATTGTGCCTTGGCAAGATATTTATTTGATTGCTGCCGGAATCGACTTGATTTTTCTGGTGATTGTTCATCTTTATTTGCCGCGAGATGCTCGGGGTCATCAGAATTTACATTATTGGCCGGTAATTCAAACTTTACCGAAACTTTTCCGCCAACAAAAAGCCTTACGTGGTTCAGCCATCAATGGTTTTTGCATGTTTGGCATGTCTAATGTGCTCTGGTCAACGCTGGCTTTCTATTTAGCTGCTCAATATCATTTGGGCAGTAATGTGGCTGGCTTATTGGGACTTTTAGGAATTGCTGGTGTAATTGCCGCACCGTGGATCGGTAATTTAATTGATCAACGGTCGCCGCGGTTAACCGTTGGATTAGGGATGATTTTTTCCGGGATTGCTTTTGTTGTTTTTTGGCTTCTGGGAGTTTGGTTAATTGGCTTAATTGTGGGGATTATTCTGTTAGATTTAGGCACGCAGTTTAGTCAGGTTTCGAATCAAGCGATTGTCCAATCGCTGAATCGTCATGAGAGTAGTCGTAATAATTCAGTTTTCATGTTCAGTTATTTCTTGGGTGGTTCCCTGGGCACGTTAACGGCCACAACAGCTTGGAGTCATGCTGGTTGGACCGGTGTCTGCTTAGTGGCGGTAGTCTTTCTAATTATTGCTTTAGTCGCGCACTTCGTCATTGGCGAACCAGAAAAGTTAGGGCAAGAAGACGATTAGCAAGTTGTCACTCTGGCGCTAAAAATGGTCGGTCAATGTTGACAATTGACCATTAAATGATTGTCTGGCAGTCAGATTTTGGTCTGGTAGTTTGTGTACGCAGCAGTCGATCACGACAACAAAAAAGCGTTCAACAAAATTCGCAATGAATTTGTTGAACGCTTTTTGAATGATTATTAATTAATTGACAGATTTAGCTTTTTTATCAGTTAAACCATTTTGTTCGGCCGGGAGGGGTTTCTTCCACAAACCGAGAATAATTGCGGAGATAACGGATCCAACAATAACGGAAATCAGGTAGCCCAGCTTGTGATCAGCTAAGGGAAGGACGAACAAACCACCATGAGGCGCTGGTACGTTAACACCTAACGCTTGTGATAAGCCACCACCGATGACGGCACCAATCACACTAGAAGTGATGACCCGCAATGGATCTGCAGCGGCGAAAGGAATGGCACCTTCAGTAATGAAAGAAATCCCTAAGATATAATTACTTAAACCAGAATTACGTTCATCTTTGGTCCACTTGTTAGGCCAAATCGTCGTTGCTAAGGCAATGGCCAAAGGTGGCACCATCCCACCAACCATGACAGCGGCCATTAAAGCACCGTTTTGGGTAGTTTCAAAAGCACCAATGGCAAAGACATAAGCGGCTTTGTTGAAAGGACCACCCATATCAACGGCCATCATTCCGGCTAACAAGGCACCTAAGACAACGGCATTTGCTGTACCCATGTTATTTAAGAAGTTGGTAATTCCTAAATTAATAATCCCGAAGATTGGATCAACAATGAAGTACATAATCGCTCCGGTAAGAATTAGACCAAGAATCGGGAAGATAAAGATTGGCTTTAAACCATCCAGCGACTTCGGCAGATTCTTGAATAGTTTCTTCAAGAAGACCACTAAGTAACCAGCAATGAAACCAGCAGCTAAACCACCTAAGAAACCAGCCGGACTCTTAGAACTAATGAAGCTCATGCTAGCTTGGCTGGCCATGTAACCACCAACGAAACCAGGCATTAAGGCCGGACGATCACCAATTGCTTGGGCAATGTAGGCTGCTAAAACAGGAATTAAGAAACTGAAAGCAGCATTCCCAATTTGATTAGGGAAGATGTACCACATGGATTTGTCGCCAGTGAATCGTTCAATCAAGAAGGAAATGGCCATGACGATCCCGCCAGCAACAACGAATGGCAACATATTGGAAATCCCATTCATTAATTGACCATAAATTTTATGACCAGCACTTTCTTTATCTTGATCGTTAGTGGCAGCAGCGGCACCGTCACCCTTAGCTTGATAAATCGCGCCTTTTTCTTCGAGGGTTTGTTCGATTAATTCATGGGGTTTTTTAATCCCATCAATGACCGGACGATTGATCAAATGTTTGCCAGCAAAACGGTCCATTTCGACCTTTTTATCAGCGGCAATGATGACACCAGTTGCCCGCTTAATATCGTCGGCAGTTAACTGATGCTTAACACCTTCAGAACCATTAGTTTCAACTTTAATGTCAACACCCATTGCTTCGGCTTCCTTGATCAAGGCTGCTTCGGCCATGTAAGTGTGGGCAATCCCAGTCGGGCAGGCCGTTACCGCAATGACATAAGGCTTGTCAGCAGGTGCGGCTGTTTTAGCAGCACTGGCTTTGGCTGCTTCAGCCGCTTCGTCAGCTTGGTCTTTGGCATCTTTAGCAGCTTGAGCATCGCCGAATAATTGTTGAACTTCTTCAGGTGTCTGGGCTTTTTTAAGAGCGGCAACTAAGTCTGGATCGATTAGTAACGATGACAAGGTTGAAAGTGCCTGTAAATGAGCGTTGTTGGCACCAGCTGGTGCGGCGATCATGAAGAATAGATGAACTGGTTGTTGGTCCAAGGCGTTGAACTCAACCCCAGCATCACTTTTGGCAAATAAAACAGCGGCGCGAGTAGCAGCATCAGTTTTCGCATGAGGCATGGCAATGCCATCGCCAATCCCAGTTGTGGATTCAGCTTCACGCTTTAAAATAGCCGCTTTGTATTTGTCGGCATCACTGACGATACCGACTTGATGATAGCGGTCAACCATTTCATCAATCGCAGCTTCTTTAGTCGTTGCTTTCAAATCCATGATCATTGCGTCTTTGACTAATAAATCTTGAACTTTCATTTAAATATACCTCCCAATACTGAATTGTTTAGTTTAAGCAATTGTGGTGATTTTAATTTGGGGACGAATCGCTTCAATTTGATCGCGATCAGCAATGTCTTCGGTGAAGGCCGTGGCACTGCCGCAAGCCAAGCCATAATTGAAAGCTTGGACGGGATCGTGATGCTGACTGAATTCGCCAACGAAGCCAGCAATCATTGAGTCGCCAGCACCAACGGAGTTCACAACTTGGCCTTTTGGTGCTGCTGAATGATAAATGTGATCAGGTGTAATCAAGTAGGCACCAGCACCAGCCATGGAAACAAGCACATGTTGGGCACCTTTTGCCAATAACTGCTGGCCATGGGTAATTAAATCGGCGTCATCTTGGAAAGTCGTGTTGAATAAGGCGGCTAATTCATGATGATTGGGTTTAATCACGAGGGGACGTTCTGGTAAGGTATCCAGCAAAGCTTGGCCAGTTGTATCAACAACAAACTCACCATGTTGGGCCTGCACCAACTTAATCAATTGATGATAAAAGTCAGTGGGTAGACTAGGCAACAAACTACCAGACATGACGACAATATCACCAGGCTGTAGTTGCTTAAATTGGTCTTTAAAGGCTGCAATTTCTGTGGCCGTAACTTCTGGACCAGCAGCGTTAAGCTCGGTTTCCACATCTGCTTTGAGTTTAACGTTGATTCTCGAATTGGCGGCAATTTTAGTGAAGTGTTGATTGATCTGCTTTCGTTGTAATTCACTGGCAACAAACTCACCGGTGAAACCACCGAGAAACCCCCAAGCTTGGTTAGGTACAGTCAATTGGTTGAGGATTTGCGAGACGTTGACGCCTTTGCCACCGGCAAGAAAGACGGTTTCATCAAGACGATTAACAGCGCCTAATTCCAGTGGCTGGCGGTTACGCATAATATAGTCAATTGAAGGATTGACCGTAATGGTATAAATCATTTGCTCAACTCCTTAATGTTTTTTTGATGATATTGATCACGAATTGTTGCTGGTAATGCAGTCGTCACCACAGCGGCGAAGTCACGAATGTTGCCAAAAGTAGCAAAGGCAATTTCTGAGAATTTCGAAGCATCGGTTAATACCACGGCACTTTTCGCTTGGCGAACGGCTTGCTGCTTCACATCAGCCTCGTCAACATCAGGTGTTAGTAAATCGCCACCTGGTGTAATTGCATTGACGCCTAACAGTGCCAAATCAAAGTGATATTTATTTAAAGTTTGCACTGCGGTCATGCCGACTAAAGCTTGGGTATTGGCTTTGAGTTTGCCACCAGTCAAATAGGTTGCAATGCCAGTCTCAGCTACGGCACCGGCAGTAACAATACTATTAGTCACGACGGTCAGTTCTTGGAAATCTTTTAAATAGGGAATGATTTCTTGAACCGTTGTGCCCGCGTCCAAATAGATGAACTGTTGATGATGTAAATAATGTTGGGCCACGTAAGCCGCCACTTGTTCTTTATCAGAACGATGTAATTGCTCACGCTCGGTTTGATTACGATCGGCAGTTAGATGAACTAGCAAGCGAGCGCCACCATGAATTCGCTCAAGTAACCCTTGCTTCTCCAGTTCGTCTAAGTCACGTCGAATCGTCGACTCTGATGCATCTGTTAAATGAACCAACTCATTGATCTTACAAATGGGTTGCTGACTTAAGCGATGCAAGATGATTTGATAACGTTGCTCGGTTAGCATTAACTTTCACCTCATGAATGATTCTAACCGCTTTCAAAACGAAAAGCAACCTTTTTCTGTCAAAAACTATCAAAAAAAGTTATTTATGGTGAATTTGCTGGTAGATTTTGGCAGTTATCGTAACTTGAGTGAAAATGTGGTTGTTCTTTTATTATGTGTTGGTATGTTAAAAAACGTTGTGAAGACGATAAAACAGAATGGCGTTTGACTGCATTCCGGGCGTTTTGGTTGTGGAACGCTGCCGGCATCGATTGATGCCAATTACAAACCAAATTGTCATCAATACGAGCCTTTGTCTAACCGCTGAAGCGGCAAGACAAATTTGGCGGCTGACAACCACGCCCTCCATTCCGTCTGGAGCTGAGGTGGTGTACTCCATCGTTGTCAGTACTTAAGACAGTGGTAGTGAGATTCATTAACTCAAATAAATAAGTAATGATAGCTGAACAGCACAAAACGGTGTGACAACTGTATTATCAGTAGAAATTGTCACCTCGAGTTTTTGTATCATCACAATTTGGTTTGGCTAAATAGTGATGCTCAGTTTTGTTAGTTAATTCAGGCAGAGGCAAGCGATTGGCGTCAATGCTGAAATTGAGGTTGTGATATAAGCCAGATATCTGCTGCAATCTTACAATGACTGCGTTGATTGTTGGCAAAGATAAAGTGAGCCACATTAACTTCAGACGGCGTGGAGGGATCTTGGCGTCAGCCGCCAAATTGTTCTTAGTGGCTGGGCCACTTAGAACAAGGCTTGTATTTGAGATTGTTGCAAAGCAATAAGCTCAAATCAATGCCGGCCGCGTTCCACACCAAGCAGCCCGGAACAGAGTCAAACGCTATTCTGTTTTGCACTTATGTCACAGCTTTCCACGCCATTCAAATTGTGCCGCCACCGACTCTCAAAAGTGGAAATACTTAACGCTTAATTTGTCTAGACCAATTTTATTTGAAGTAAAGTATGAACGGTCAGTTATCGCGGGGATGGTGATAGACCACCAAAAATGCGCTTTCACCGCTGGGTTAAACATGTTAAAATCGAACTAGTCAATGAACAATCAACAAAATGACATGGAGGTATTCACATGGGAAAATTAGGTGTCTCAATTTATCCAGAACGCTCGACTTATGAAAAAGATGCTGCTTATTTAGATCTCGCTCATCAATACGGCTTCAAACGAGTTTTTACGTCGTTACTAGAAATTAAAGGTAATCAAGATGAAGTTGTTGGTAACTTCAAGAAAGTAATCGATCATGCCAACGAATTAGGCATGGAAGTCATGATTGATATTAACCCTGGCTTGTTCAAGCAGTTAGGTGTCACTTATGATGATTTATCTTTCTTCCATAAATTGGGTGCTTGGGGCGTGCGCTTGGACCTAGGCTTTACTGGTGCCGAAGAAGCGAAAATGACGCGTAATCCTTACAATTTAAAAATCGAAGTCAACATGAGTCAAGGCACTAATTATGTGGACAATATTATGAGCTTTTCACCAAAACGTGAGAACTTATTAGGGTCTCATAATTTCTATCCCCATCGTTTTTCTGGATTAGGTCATGATTTCTTCGTCATGGCAACGAAGAAATTTACCAAGTATAATCTGAATACGGCCGCTTTTATTAATTCGCAAGCGGCTACTTTCGGTCCTTGGCCGACACAAGATGGTCTTTGCACGTTGGAAGATCATCGGTCATTGAGCTTGGCTGTGCAAGTTAAACATTATTTGATGATGGATTTGATCGATGATTTAATTATTGCCAATGCTTATGCTTCAGAAGCAGAATTAAAAGCAGTTAGCACAGCATTCAACGATGATTTTCCAGCAATTACCGTGATTCCTGAAAGTGATATCACTGCCGATGAGCAGAAATGTTTATTCGACACGCTACACAGTTATCGTGGTGATCGGTCAGAATACATTCTGCGTTCGTCAGCAACTCGGGAAATTTACCGTGATCGGCCATTCCCAGCTCATCACACGGTGCCTATCAAACGGGGCGATATTTTAATTGATAATGTGGGTTATGGTCAATATAAAGGCGAAACCCAAATTGCCTTGCAAGAAATGCCAAATGATGGCCGTGTCAATGTGGTCGGTCGAATCGATCCTGACGAAATCTTCCTATTATCTTACTTGCGGCCGTGGAGTAATTTCCGGATGGTTGCGAAATAACCAGCTAGAAAGATTTTTTTCGACGGCTCCGTTTAAAAATAGCTTTCCACCAAAATACCAAGTTAACTTCAATCTGAGGTTAGCTTGGTATTTTTGTTGATTTTAAGAGATATTTTGATTGGTTGAAGACGGCTAAAATAATTTACAAATTTGGCTTGTTACTGCAGTCAAAAACCGGTAAAATTCAATCACCACGATATTTCAACCAATTATGTTGAATAAAAAGGCCGTTTGAAAGCTTTTACATAAAAAAAGAAACGGATTAAGATATTTTGGTGGTTAATAAAGGGTATACTAGAAGAAAGAAAAATTCGGCCGTTACGCCATAATTTTAGTTTTTTGACTGATTATTTGTTATCATAGAGAATGAATTTTATACAGGTGTCAACGGTTGTTATTGCAGAGAGGAATCATTAAAAGATGTTTGTTGATCAAATTAAAATTAACGTTAAAGCAGGCAAGGGTGGCGATGGCGCCGTTGCCTTTCGTCATGAAAAATTCGTGCCTAATGGTGGCCCTTCCGGTGGTGATGGTGGCCGCGGTGGCTCAATTATTTTAGTGGGCGATGAAGGGTTACGGACCTTGATGGACTTCCGTTATCATCGTATTTTTAAAGCATTGGCTGGTGAAAATGGTCAAATTAAGGCGATGTATGGTCGTAGCTCTAAAAATACTTATATTAAAGTCCCAACTGGTACCACAGTTACTGATCTGGCAACCGGGGTCCAACTTGGCGATATTGTCGAGCAAGGGCAAGAACTAGTTGTGGCTCAAGGTGGTCGCGGTGGTCGCGGCAATATTCATTTTGCCAGTGCCCGTAATCGTGCGCCAGAAGTTGCCGAGAATGGTGAACCTGGTGAAGAACGAGACCTACAATTAGAATTAAAAGTTTTAGCTGATGTTGGTTTGGTAGGCTTTCCATCAGTTGGTAAATCAACGCTATTGTCAGTGGCAACTTCAGCTAAGCCGAAAATTGCCGCCTATCATTTCACCACTTTGGTACCTAATTTAGGGATGGTGCAATTACCCGATGGTCGTGACTATGTCATGGCCGATTTACCAGGTTTAATTGAAGGTGCAGCTCAAGGCGTTGGTTTGGGGATTCAATTCCTGCGTCACATTGAACGGACGCGAGTTATTTTACATTTAGTTGATATGGATCCGGAAAATGGTCGTGATCCATGGACTGACTATGAACAGATTCGTCATGAATTAAGTGAGTATGATCCTAAGTTATTACAACGGCCAGAGATCATTGTGCCAACTAAAATTGATGTGCCTGGTGCGGCTGAACGATTGGCGGAGTTTAAAACGGCTTTGACTGATCATCAAGTGACACCTGAGGCAATCATGGCAATTTCGAGTTTGCAACATCAAGGGGTTTTACCATTATTACAAAAGACAGCCGATGTTTTGGCCACGGCACCAGAGTTATTAACGGCAGAACAGCCAGCTGATGAGACACTTTATCAATATCAAGATCAGAAGAATAAAGTGCCTGAATTTAAGGTCACTCAACTTGATGATCATGAATTTGAAGTCACCGGCGCTCAAATTGAACGTTTCGTTAAAATGACTAATTTGGATCACCAAGATGGGATTATGCGTTTTGCCCGGATCTTGCACAATTGGGGTATTGAAGATGCCCTGCGTCAGGCTGGCGCTAAGGATGGCGATTCGGTAGCAATCGCTGATTTCGTTTTTGATTTTGTTGAGTAGCATCGCGATGTAGTTGGGTTATTTGAGGGGAAAAAGATGCAAAAAAATTCTCGCATGAAAAAACGTTACATTCACGGCTTTGATGGGCTGCGGGCTTTAGCTGTGATTGCCGTTATTTTATACCATTTAAATCCGGATGTTTTTAAGGGCGGTTATTTAGGCGTGCCGGTCTTTATGGTGCTTTCCGGTTATTTAATTACTGATCATATGATCTTAAGTTTGGAAACAACTGGTCATTTTAGTTTTAAGCAATTCTGGCTGCGGCGGATCAAACGCCTTTATCCAGCACTATTGGCAATGTTGTTAACCACTTCCGCCTATATTGTGCTGTTCCAGCGGAATCTGTTAGGGAATCTGCACAAAATTGTGATTAGTAATATTTTTTATGTCTATAATTGGTGGCAAATTGCCAATGGCCAATCTTATTTTGAGCGCTTTGCTAACAGTGAATCGCCTTTTACCCATTTATGGACGCTTTCAATTGAAGGTCAATTTTATTTAATTTGGCCGTTGATTATTTTGTTACTATGGCGGTTAACTAAAAAACGTAAAGTGACGATTTTTTGGACTAGTTTAGGTTTGGCCTTGGTTTCTTCAGTCTTAATGGGCTTGTTGTATCATCCTGGTGTTGATCCGAGCCGAGTTTATTATGGTACCGATACGCGGGCTTTCTCGATTTTGTTCGGCTGTATGCTGGCGGTTATTTGGCCTAGCAGCTATTTAAAACGTAATGTTTTAAAAAGTGACCGGTTAATCATGGACGGTATTGGCCTTTTGGGCTTTGGCGGGATGATTTGGTTAATGTTTAGTTTAAATGCCCAAGCTGATCTGCTTTATCGTGGTGGCATGGTACTGTTTACGCTGTTCACAGTTTTGATTGTGGCGGTTGTGGCTCATCCTGGTGCTGATTGGGATCGTATTTTAACCAATCCAGTATTTAATTGGATTGGTAGTCGGAGTTATGGCTTGTATCTCTATCAGTTCCCAGTCATGATTTTCTTTGAAAGTAAGTTCCGCAATATTGCTGATCATCCGATTCTTTATCCGGTACTTGAAGTGTTGATCATTGTGGCAATTAGTGAATTTTTCTATCGTTTTGTGGAAAAGCCTTTGGGCCATTTCGATTATCATCAGACGATTGTTTGGTTCAAGAATTTGTTCCAGTCACATAGTAATCGCAGGATCAATTTGCAACGTGGTTTGACGGCCTTATTTACGATTGTGACGGTGATTGGTTTAGTTGGCATTTTCCAAGCACCAACGGTTAATGCTGATGCGGCCAATCATTCTGAATTAGCCACCACAATTAAGAAGAACGCGAAGAAAACAGATAAAGAGAATAAACGGATCGCTGCAGAAATGCGTTCGGCCCGTGAGGAAAGCAAGAAGGCTGCTTCTAACGCGGCACTAAGCAAATCGCTGAGTAAGTCATCCAGCATCGCCAGTACCAAAGCTGAAGCTGATGCGGCTAAAAATCCAGTTAATCAAGATTTAGAGAAGTATGGCCTGACTCAAGTCGAGTTACATGCGGCCCAAAATTTAATGATCACTGGGATCGGCGACTCGGTGATGCTAGGTAGTGCTGAAGGCTATCAACGGATCTTCCCGAAGATGTATTTATCAGCATCAGTTAGTGAGCAAGTTTATCAAATTATGCCGCGGATCAAGAGCATTTTGGACCAAGGTTTAATGGCCCAAGTAGTTGTCATTGGTTTAGGTACCAATGGTTCGTTCCAAGACAGTGATTTAGATGAAATCATGTCAATGATGGGTTCAGATCGTCAAGTCTTCTGGATCAATGTTCATGTGCCAACTCGTTCTTGGCAAAATCAAGTCAATAGTGATTTAGTTAATGGTGCTAAACGTCATGCTAATTTGCATATTATTGATTGGTATTCGTATTCAAAAGACCATCCTGATTGGTTCTCTGGTGATAATGTTCACCCGAATCCTACTGGGTCACCGTATTATTACAGCTTTGTGGCTAAGCAGATTTTAGATACCTTGGCGGCGAAGTAATCAGTATATATTGAGGTTGATGTAAAGTAATGGAATTGGAATTTCTTGGCACTGGCGCTGGCGTTCCGGCGCGGGGTCGTAATGTCACAAGTATTGCACTAAAAATGTTAGATGAACGAAACGAGGTTTGGTTATTTGATTGTGGTGAAGGCACCCAACAACAAATTTTACAAACCACTTTGAAACCGCGAAAAATCAATAAAATATTTATCACCCATTTACACGGGGATCATATTTATGGACTACCCGGTTTCTTGTCCAGTCGTTCTAATCAAGGTGGTGACACGCCGCTGGATATTTATGGACCGGTAGGCATCAAGGAGTATGTGCAAACATCCTTAAATATTACTGGCACGCATTTGAGCTATCGCTTGCGTTTCCATGAGATTACCGAACCGGGCGTGGTTTTCACCGATAAAAAAATTAAAGTTAGTCAAATGCCCTTAGATCATCGAATCGATTGCTATGGCTATCGTGTGGAAGAAGCGGCTTTACCTGGTGAATTATTGGTTGATAAATTACAGGAAGCTCATGTGCCGTCAGGGCCAATTTATGGTAAATTAAAGGCGGGACAAACAGTTACTTTAGCTGATGGTCGTGTGTTAACGGGGACTGATTATTTAGGCCCGGCAAAACCAGGTCGTATCGTGACGATTATTGGCGATACCCGCAAAACGGCCAATATTGAGTTATTAGCGGCGGATGCCAATGTGTTGGTTCACGAAAGTACCTTTGGCCAGCATGAAAGCAAATTGGCCCATCAGTATTACCACTCAACCTCAACTCAAGCAGCACAAGTGGCAGTCAAAAGTCATTGTCAGCGTTTGATTTTAACTCATATCTCAGCCCGTTATTTAGGCAAGGGTGCGCATCAGTTACAAACTGAGGCCCAGCAGATTTTTCCAGCCACACGAGTTGCTAATGATTTTGATGTGTTTGCAGTCCCATTTTCGACGAAGCAAGTGGTATCCCAGTAATCTTCTCAGAAGACTTTGACCTAATAAGTCTTTTCGAGAGTAATCAACCAAATTTTATTTAGTGAGATGTGGGTTTCAAGAACAACTGGCGCGGCATCATGCCAATACGAGATGGATGGATCTGAATCGTTTCCGTACGCAATTGATGTTTAGCAGTGGTTTTCTTGACTCACAATCTGCTGAGGAGGATTAGCAATGGCAGAACAGCAAAAGAGCTTAGCCGGCCAAGTGGTGGTCGTTACCGGCGCTTCATCGGGAATTGGCCGAGCGGTAGCGTTAGAAGCTGCTAGTCGCGGTGCCCAGTTGTTTTTATTGGCGCGGCGAGTCGAGCTACTTGAAGAAGTTAAAGTTGAGTGTGAGCGGCTATCACTAACTAGTGCGACGGTGATTGCTGTGGATTTAGGTGATTTAACCAGTTTGGAAGCCGCCGTCGCAACAATCAAACAAGCAACGGAACAGGTCGATGTTTTGGTTAACGCGGCCGGTTTTGGTGATTTCGAATTGTTTACGGAAATCCCAGTTGCCAAAATTCAGCAAATGTTTGCGGTGAATGTGTTAGGGTTGATGGTTTTAACCCGCGAGTTAGTGCCACTCATGTATGAGCCACAGGGACATATCATTAGTCTCGGCTCAATGGCGGGCAAATTACAAACGCCTAAATCAGCTGTTTATGCAGCAACTAAGGCTGCCGTGATTGCTTTCTCTAATTCGCTGCGGTTGGAATTGCGGCCTTTAGGCGTTAAGGTCACCACAGTCAATCCGGGACCAGTTAAGACTGATTTCTTTGCTACTGCTGATCAGGGCAACCAATATTTGGAAAAAATTGCTTGGTTGTCGCTGGATACAGAGCAGTTAGCTAATCGAATCGTGAATAGTTTTGGCCGTCAAGTTCGGGAAATCAACGCGCCGTGGTTCATGGAAGTTGCAGCCCGTTTATATCCATTAGCGCCACGAATTGGTGACTATTTGGCCAGCACTTTGGGTAATCAGAAGTAAGTTTTCAGGGGATGAATGGCATGAAGAAGCAAACACGTTTTATTTTGGTATTGGTACTGGCATTAGTTGTGGTGGTATTCGCATTGTTAAATGTGGCGCCAACAATTATTAGCTTTGGTTTTACAAAGGTTAAATTACCACTGATTGTGGTGTTGTTGCTGACTTTGATTCTAGGCGCTTTAATTGCTTTATTGTTATCAACTAGCAGCAGTTTTTCCGCCAAGAAGCAAAAGAAGGCTCTGGATCAAGAATTAAAGGCCTTAAAGCAGAATCAACAAGCTGAAATTGATCAAGCAGTGGCAACAGCTCGTGAGACAATCGAACAACAGTTAGTTGAGAAAGATACTGAAATTTCTGATTTAAAGGCAAGATTGATGGTCGCGGAAGAACCTAAGCCAACAACCACAACGGTGGAAACGCCCACAGATTCTTCAACATCTGATCAAAATTAGGCTTGCTATCAGCGGGCTTTGATAGTATTATGGTTAAGTGAATGAAAAATAGCATTTTTTAACGTTGCTTTAATCATCGCTTAAATAGCTAGTATGAAAAGGAGTTTTTAATTATGGCAGTACCTGCACGTCGGACTTCAAAACAAAAAAAGCGTCAACGTCGCGGCCATATCAAGTTGCAAACACCAAATTTACAATTTGATGCAACTAATGGCGAATATCGTTTGAATCACCATGTTTCACCAAAGGGTTTCTACAAGGGTGAACAAGTGATTAAAAAGGCTGAGGAAGCTAATAAATAGTCCGCATAGCGGGCTTTTTTTATGCCCAAAATATTTTTACCAAGCCGCTCCCGGTTGAAGTGGTGGTTGCTCTGCGTTTCTAAGGACGTCGACACAAATTTAAAGTGGTTTTAGGCAGAATAGTGAACACTCCGTTACGGCCGGCGGGGTGTGGAACGCGGCGGGCGTTGATTTAAGCTTTTGCTGCGCAAAATCTTAAATACAAGCCTTATCCTAAGCGATAAATCGCCAAGGATAATTTCGCGGCTGACACCCCGGCGGCCTTCACTGCGTTTTGAGCTAGTAGCTGCCACTTTAGAATGGTTAGATTGCTCGACAGTGCTAGTAAAGTTGGATAAAGTAGGCCAGCAACCAACTAAAAGTTTGATTACCACGGTTTAAAAAAACTAGTGATAACGACCAAGCTTAATTAATAATGTCTCTAGATAAACTAGAAACTGTCAATTAGGCTATTTTTGATCACTATTTAATGTGTGATAACAGTTGAAATTCAGTTGATTTATTTCGCTTGCACTGCCTCGAACACTAACAACGAAAGAGTGTACTACCTCAACTTCAGACGGAATGGAGGGCGTGGTTGTCAGCCGCCAAATTCTTCTTAGCGATTTATCGCTTAGAAGAAGGCTCGTATTTGAAACAATTTGGTTTTCAATTGGTTCAAATCGATGCCGGCCGCGTTCCACAACCAGCAAGCCCGGAATGCAGTCAGAACCGATTCTGTTTTAAAATCTTTACTAGATTTTAATGGTTTTGAACTTTGGTCCGCAATTGGCTTCAATTAGTGTCGGCCGCGTTCCACGACAAGCAGCTCGCAATGGAGTCAGACGCCATTTTGTTTAATAACTTCATCAGCGTTTTATATTCAATGTAATCGTCAATTCTTCAACAAACTTTTTAAGCAAATATCAGACGACAATAGCTAGTTTTCAAGACGATGTGTTAAAATGAACTGGTGAGGTGACCAGAATGGAAGATCAGAATTTTACTGAATATTTACGCCAAATTCAATTATTAAATATTCCCCGCTGGAGTGAATTGCCCCAGTTTGATTTATATATGGATCAAGTGGTCAGCTTTATTAATCAAATGCTGAAACCTTTGAATTTTGATGAATTAACACCGGCGATGATCAATAATTATGTCAAGTCAGGTTTGGTCCATGCACCGCAGAAGAAGAAGTACAGTCAGCAACAAGTGGCTCGTTTGATTCTAATTGCTATTTTAAAAAGTGTTTTCTCAATTAGTGATATTGCCAATGGCTTCAAATTGGTGATCAAGCCAGAAAAAGGTGCACAAAGTTATGATTATTTTGTCACCGTCTTTACTAAGGCAATCCATGATGTGGTCGGTAATTTCCAGCAGGAAGTGGTTATTACTCAAGCCACTCAAAAAGATGTGGTTGTTGAAACAAGTAACTTGGTTAAATTAAGTTGTAGTGCTGTTGTGCAACGGATTGTTGTTTTGAAGCTGCTCACTAAGTTAGAAGAACGTCAGGCAGAGATTACAACTGCCACCATCAAAGGAGCTAGTAAAAAATGAAATTAACCATTTTATCAACCAGTGATACTCATGGCTATTTGTTGCCTACCGATTATGCCAGTCGCGATCAGTTGAAACCATTTGGCCTGAGTCGTGCGGCTACCGTGATTAAACAAGAGCAAGCGGCAGCCGGAAGTGATCCGGTTTTAGTGATTGAAAATGGCGATTTTCTCCAAGGGTCACCGCTATCTTATTATTTGGCTAAAGTGAGTGGCAATTTAGCGCCTTTGACAACGGCTTATAATCAAATTGATTATCAAGTGGGGATTGTAGGTAATCATGAGTTCAATTATGGGACTGATTATTTAAAAAAGGCCATTCAACAAAGTAAACGTCAATTCCTCTGCGCCAATATTTTAGACGACCAGGGCCAACCAGCTTTTGGCCAGCCTTATGAAATTTTTGATTTAAAAGGGCTTAAAGTAGCCGTCTTAGGCTTAACAACTCAATATATTCCACATTGGGAAGCCCCAGAGAAAATCAAAGGCTTAACCTTCCAATCAGCAACGGCTTGTGCCCAAGCATGGGTGCCTAAATTACATCAATTAGCTGATGTGGTGGTGGTAGCTTATCATGGTGGCTTTGAGCGCGATTTGCAAACCCAAGCGCCAACAGAAGCCTTGACTGGTGAGAATGAAGGCGCCCAATTGCTTAAAGAAGTACCAGGAATTGATGCCTTAGTCACTGGTCATCAACATCGCGAATTGGCTGAAGTTAGTCAAGGTGTTCCGACGACTCAACCAGGCTCCAAGGGTACGCACGTTGGTAAAATTGTTTTGACCTTAAATGATCAGAAACAAGTGACCGACAAGCAGACGACTTTGATCAAAACTGCTGAGTTTGCGCCAGATGCAGGCATGGTTGAGCAGTTAGCACCAACGAATAAGCTAGTTGAGGATTGGTTGGATCAAGCCTTGGGTAAAACTGAAGGGGATTTAACCATTACTGACCCAATGAATGTTCGGTTGAAGCCACATCCTTATATTCAATTTGTCCAAGATGTACAGCGGGCGGCCTTACATGCTGATATTTCAGGCACAGCCTTGTTTAATAATGATGGTCGTGGCTTTGGCCCAGTGATTACTTTCCGGTCAATTTTAACGAATTATATTTATCCGAACACTTTGGCAGTTGAACGAATCAGTGGTGCTGATCTAAAGGCAGCTTTAGAGAAATCAGCGACTTATTTTGTAGCGACGGCGGATGGTCACGTTGGTGTTAATCAAAAATTTGTTCAGCCGAAGCCACAACATTATAACTATGATATGTATGCGGGGATTGATTATGTGATTGATGTGGCGCAACCAGTTGGCCAACGCATTACGAAATTGCAATATCACGGCCAGGATGTTCAGCCGACGCAGCAATTAGAAGTTGTGATGAATCAGTATCGGGCTGTTGGTGGCGGTAACTTCAAAATGTTTACCGCTGACAAAATTATTCGTGAAGATACGACTGACATGACTGAATTGATTGCGGATTACTTACGGCAACACCCGGTGGTTAAGGCAACCACTGAGGATAATTTCAAAGTCATTAATTCGCAGGCTTAGTAAAACAAAATTAAGGAAATACCTTGGTGTTTTGCGGTAGAATATGCTAAGATATGTTCTTGAAAGAAGGGTTGACCATGAAACGTGTTGTTGTGGTTGTTTGGGCAATCATTCTCGGGATTGTCGCTGGTTTTATCGGTGCCAAACTCGACCAGAGTGATTTTAATTTAAAGTTAAGTTTGATCACTTTTCTGATTTTTGGCTTACTCTTAAATTTTGTACCAGAGATTATGCGTAATTCGGTACCAATTGAGAAAAAGACCAATAAATAATTGTTTTCAAACTTGAAGAAGCTTAGACCTTGGGGCCTGAGCTTTTTTTGTGGGCTGGAAGTTTGCCATTGTTGACTAACTTTAGCGAACAAGAGTGCGGTTTTTGCCGCCAATTGCTGCAATTATTTGTTATAATAATTAAAAAAGGAGTGAGTGTCAGTGACGGCAACGTTTGTTAACTTACAGGTTCGTAGTTGTTATAGTTTATTGCAAAGTTCAACCACGATTACTGGCTTAATTGAAACGGCAAAACAACAGGGGCAAACGGCAATTGCGCTCACTGATCTGAATACCATGTATGGCGCCGTTAGCTTTTATCGAGCGGCTTTAGCAGCTGGCATCAAGCCAATCTTAGGACTGACCCTAGATTTGCCCGGCCTAATTGGTACCACGACTAATTGCCAATACATTTTTTTAGCGCGAAATAATCATGGCTATCATCAATTATTTAAATTATCTTCGTTGAAAATGACCCAAACGCGCGAGGCTTTGACCTGGGAACTGATCAAGCCATATTTAAGTGACCTCATTGTGATTGTGCCACCAGTTACTGGGGAAGTGGCAACGATTCTTGGCTCGTCATTAACTGACCAGAATTTGTGGCGGCAAACTCAGGCGGCTTATTT
The DNA here is from genome assembly GCF_003946645.1 of Lapidilactobacillus wuchangensis. Lineage (GTDB taxonomy): Bacteria > Bacillota > Bacilli > Lactobacillales > Lactobacillaceae > Lapidilactobacillus > Lapidilactobacillus wuchangensis. The sequence goes on along the minus strand of NZ_RHOU01000001.1, from coordinate 285,496 downwards.
TGCGCCAGAACAATTATATTTAGGGATTACCACTCGCGGATTAACTGCTGAGCAACAATTGCAGTTACAACAATTTGCTGAGTTAGCGCAGTTGCCGCTGGTAGCTGTTGACGATGTTCGTTATTTACAAACTGAAGATGCTTTTATTAATCAGGTCTTAACAGCGATTGCTGATGGGGCCAAGATTGATAGTCCCGTTTTGCAAGCCCAGCAACGCGGGTCTTATTATTTGGCGTCATCAGCCGATAGTTTAGCACGTTATCAGCAGGCTAACTTAGCAGATGCTGCTGCCAATACGGTTAAAATTGCCGCTGCCTGTGAGATTAAATTGGATTTCAAGCGGGCTCAATTACCACCGTTCCCAGTGCCAGAGACAGAAAACGCCAGTTCCTACTTACAAAAATTGGCGGTGGCTGGTTTAAAACAACGGTTAGGTGGTCAAATTACTGCACCATATCAAGAACGATTAACAAACGAGCTTGCAATTATTAACCAAATGGGTTTCGCAGACTATTTCTTGATTGTTTGGGATGTGATTCGGCATGCCCACGAAGTTGGAATCATGACTGGCCCTGGTCGTGGCTCAGCAGCAGGCTCATTAGTTGCTTACAGCTTGCAAATTACTGATGTGGACCCTTTGGTTTATCATTTGCTTTTTGAACGGTTCTTAAATCCAGATCGGGTGAGCATGCCTGATATTGATTTAGATATTCCCGATGATCGTCGTGATGAATTGATTCAATACATGCATGAGCGTTATGGTGACCAGCATATGGCCCAAATCATTACTTTTGGGACGATGGCGGCTAAACAAGCCCTGCGCGATGTGGGACGGGTTTTTGGTTTGACCCAAATTGAAATGGGTGAGTGGTCGCGAGCAGTGCCCAGCTTTCTCAATGTGACTCTGCGGACGGCCTACCAGCAATCTGACGGCATTAAGAATTTAGTTGCCGCTAGTGATCGCAATCGCCTGCTGTTTAAAGTCGCCTTAAAACTAGAAGGGCTGCCGCGGCATTTCTCGACCCACGCTGCCGGAATTGTTTTAAGTGCTTTGAAATTAACGGATACTGTACCAGTTCAAATGGGCAGCGAAGGGATTCGGCTGACCCAATTTCCTAAAAATGATGTTGAAGCCCTAGGTTTGTTGAAGATGGACTTTCTAGGTCTGCGTAACTTAAGTATCTTGGCGCAAACAGTCGCCCATATTCAACAACGGCCTGAATTAAAACAGTTTAATCCACATCAGATCCCGCTGGACGATCAGCCGACGTTACAGTTGTTTCAAAAGGGAGATACCGATGGTGTTTTTCAATTTGAATCCAGTGGTATTCGTCAAGTTTTGATTAAATTACATCCGACTAGTTTTAACGATATTGTGGCAACTAATGCCTTGTATCGACCAGGTCCAATGGAAAATATTGATACTTTTGTCGCTCGGAAAAATGGTCGTCAACAAGTTGAATATCCGGCGCCGGCTTTGGCAGAAGTCTTAGGGGATACATATGGTGTCCTCGTTTATCAAGAGCAAGTTATGCAGGTCGCCGTGCTAATGGGTGGCTTTACGATGGCTCAGGCCGACACATTACGTCGAGCCGTTAGCAAGAAGAAGAAAGCTGATCTTGATGCCGCTAAGCAGCAATTTATTAATGGCGCTTTGAAAAAGGGCTTTAGTGAAACAGTCGCCGCAACGGTTTACGATTATATCGAACGGTTTGCTAATTATGGTTTCAACAAATCCCATGCCGTAGCTTACAGTATGATTGCTTTCTGGTTGGCTTACTTAAAAGTTCATTATCCCGCTGAGTTTTTCTTGGCTTTATTAAATGCCAATTTGAATAATCAACGTAAAACAGCGGCTTATTTACAAGAATTACGGTCTCGTAAAATCAAAGTTGCCGGTCCGGATATTAATACGAGCAGCTATCAATTTACTTTGGTGAACGACCGGGTTCAGTTTGGCTTTGAATCAATTAAAGGTTTGCGCCGTGATTTAGTGAAAGAAATTATTGCGGAACGGCGTCAAAATGGCCGCTACCAGAGCTTGGCTGATTTTTTGAAACGTTTACCAGAAAAATTCCTTAAAATTGAGCCGCTGATCACTTTGGCCCAAGTTGGTTGTTTCGATAATTTCGACCAAAATCGCCAACAAATGGTTCAGAATATTCGTAATTTAAGTGAAAGCTTGCAACTGGCGGGCACTAGCTTACCTCTGTTTGATGTGTTAGCACCAAAGGTTGAGCAAGTCGCTGATTATAATAATCAAGAACGCTTGGAACTGGAGAAAGATTTACTAGGTGTTTATTTATCTGGTCATCCCTTGGAAAACTATCAGCAAGCTTTTCAACAAAATCAGGCAGTAACTGTCGCTAATTTGGCTCCCCAAGCCAGTACGATTTTGGTATACTTACGTCATATTAAGGTGATTCGGACTAAAAAGGGGGAGCAAATGGCCTTCGTCAGTGCTGAAGATTTAACAGCAGATGTGGAAATGACCGTCTTCCCCCAAGCTTATCGTCAGTATCAAGGCGATTTAGTTGCCGGACAAGTGGTGCTGGTTCGCGGTAAGTTGGATCAGCGCAGCGATAATCCTGACCAAAAACAGTTTATTGTTAATCAAGTCCAAGTGCCGCCAGCAGATCAAAAGCAGGCCACGCTATTTCTACAATTAACGGCGGACCACGATCAACCAGCAACCCGCCAGCAATTAGAACGAATACTGTTGCGTCATCACGGTTTTGCGCCGGTGATCTTACATCTGGAACAGACCAAACAGAATCTCCGCTTAAGCGATCGTTTTCAAGTCAATGTTTCAAGTGAACTAATTAGCGAGCTGGCCCAATTACTGGGCGGTGAGAACGTCGTGGCCCATACTTAAGCAACTATAATGAAAGTTTTTACAAATAATTTGAGCAGTTTTCAGATTATTAATGGCTTTTTTTGGTTGGTTTGCAGGAATTTCATGAGAATTAACTGGAATTGCAAGACAATTTTCTTTAAAGGTGGTAGACTATCTTATGGTTGTGGTGTCCGGTATTAGCCGGATAGCATATGCGCAAAATAGATTGACCTTGAGGTGAAATAATGAAAAAAATCGGTATTTTAACGAGTGGCGGCGACGCACCTGGCATGAATGCAGCAATTCGTGCGGTGGCTCGTCGTGCTTATGCTGAAGGCTTGGAAGTTTATGGGATCAATTATGGTTTCGCTGGCTTAGTTGCTGGTGACATTTTCCCATTAGATGAAGAAGTCCTCAATGATAAGATCGCTCGTGGTGGTACTTTCCTATATTCAGCTCGTTATCCAGAATTTGCCAAAGTTGAAGGCCAACTTAAGGGCATCGAGCAATTAAAGAAATTCGGTATTGATGCTTTAGTCGTTATTGGTGGCGATGGTTCTTATCATGGTGCCCTTCGTTTGACTGAACATGGCTACAACACTGTTGGTTTGCCCGGCACAATTGATAACGATATTCCTTACACTGACTTTACCATTGGTTTTGACACAGCGTTAAACACTGCCGTTGATGCCATTGATAAGATTCGCGATACAGCAACAAGTCATCGTCGGGTCTTTGTTGTGGAAGTTATGGGTCGTAATGCTGGTGACTTAGCATTATGGGCTGGCGTTGCAACTGGCGCTGAAGCAATTATTGTCCCTGAACGTGATTACGACATGGACAAGATTGCTAAACGTTTGGAACGTTTCCGTGAAGAAGGTCATGATAATGCAATTATCGTTTTAGCAGAAGGCGTTGCAACTGCAGCTGACTTCAAAGCTGAATTAGATAAGCATGGTGACTTTGATTCACGGGCCAACACAATTGGTCATATGCAACGTGGTGGCGTGCCAACTGCTCGTGATCGTGTGTTAGCTAGCAAGATGGGTAACTATGCTATCGAATTATTGCTCCAAGGCAAGGGCGGTCTCGCTATTGGGATTGAAGATAACAAGATTACTCATCACCCAATGGAAGACTTGTTCGATGAAAAACATCATGCTGATTTAGATCTTTATGATATGAATAATAAGTTCAATCAGTAAGCTTTTTGTGGTATGATTACTTTCGGTTATAATGGCGTTAAAGCCGTTCTAATAAAATAAATGTAAGGAGCGTTTTTTTCATGAAAAAGACCAAGATTGTTTCAACGCTTGGACCTGCAAGCAACACAACTGACATCATTGTTAAGTTGATCGAATCCGGTGCTAATGTATTCCGGTTCAACTTCTCTCATGGTGATCATGAAGAGCATCTTGCTCGGATGAACATGGTTCGCGAAGCTGAAAAGATTACCGGCAAATTAGTTGGTATCGTCCTTGATACAAAGGGTGCCGAGATTCGGACAACAGTTCAAGAAAACGGTTCTTTTATTGCTCATACCGGTGATGTGATCCGTATTTCAATGGATGACAGCTTAACTGGTAACCCAGATAAGATTGCTGTTACTTACAAAGGCTTGTATGATGACACTCACGTTGGTGGTCATGTTTTAATCGATGATGGTTTAGTCGACTTAAAGATTACTGCCAAAGATGAAGCCAAAAAAGAATTAGTTACCGAAGTTCAAAACGAAGGTAAAATCGGTTCTCGGAAGGGTGTTAACGCTCCTGGCGTTGAAATTCGCCTCCCAGGGATCACTGAAAAAGACGCTGACGATATTCGTTTCGGCTGTGACAACAACATTAACTTCATTTCTGCAAGTTTTGTTCGTAAAGCAGCTGACGTTTTAGACATTCGTGAAATTCTTGAAGAAAAACATGCTGAAAATGTTAAAATCTTCCCTAAGATCGAATCTCAAGAAGGTATCGACAACATCAAAGAAATCATGAAGGTTTCTGATGGTTTAATGGTTGCTCGTGGTGACATGGGTGTTGAAATTCCATTCGAAAACGTACCTTTCGTACAAAAATCATTAATCAAGATGTGCAATGCTTTGGGCAAGCCAGTTATCACTGCTACTCAAATGCTTGACTCAATGCAAGAAAACCCACGTCCTACACGTGCCGAAGTTACCGACGTTGCTAACTCTGTCTTAGACGGTACTGATGCAACAATGCTTTCTGGCGAAAGTGCTAATGGTGACTATCCTGTTGAAGCCGTTGCAACTATGTCACGGATCAACAAGCGTACAGAACAAGAAATGAAGAAACGTAACACTTTAGCTTTACAACGTTTCGAAGAATACAAGGGTTCTAACGCCACTGAATCAATTGGCGAATCCGTTGTTCGGACTGCTGAAGAATTGAAAGTTAAAGCAATTGTTTGTGCAACTAACTCAGGTTACACTGCACGGATGATTTCTAAATATCGTCCAAATGCTGATATCTTAGCTGTTACTTTCGACGAAAAAACAGAACGTAGCTTAACAGTTAACTGGGGCGTTACACCAATCTTGGCTGACCGTCCTAACTCAACTGATGAGATGTTCGAAGTTGCTGCTCAAAAGGCACAAGACCTTGGCTTTGCTAAGGAAGGCGATTTGATCTTGATCGTTGCCGGTGTTCCTGTTGGTGAAAGTGGCACAACTAACGTTATGAAGGTTCAATTAATTGGATCTAAATTAGCACAAGGCCAAGGTGTTGGCGACGAAACTGTCGTTGGCAAAGCTGTTGTTGCTGATAACGCTAAAGATGCAATTGCTAAAGCTGTTGATGGTGGTATCTTAGTTGTTAAGACAACTGACAAAGACTACTTACCAGCAATCGAAAAATCTAGCGCAATCGTCGTTGAAACTGGTGGCTTGACTTCTCATGCTGCAGTTGTCGGCATTGCTATGGGTATTCCTGTTGTTGTTGGCGCAGCTGATGCAACTAGCCTCGTTAAAGATGGCGAATTAATTACTGTTGACTCACGTCGTGGTGTTATCTACCGTGGCGCTTCAAACTCACTTTAATTAATTCAAAAAAGAGCTTGGTTTAACGACCGAGCTTTTTTTATACATAGAATTATTTTGGTGATAAACTACCTCAGAATTTTGGTCATTGAGCTGATTTGGTTTAGGTCGCATCTTAGCTTGTAACGGCAGGGACCCAGCGATTTTGTGACCTGCAACTAATGGTGCCAAGACTTCCCTAATTAGGGTGGTGGTGGCTGGGCGATTTGGAGGGCGTGGAACGACGTGGCCGTCGATTTGAGCTTTTCTGCGAAAATCTCAAATTCGAGGCTTATTGTAAGTGCTAAAGCACCAACAATAATTTCACATCTGACGCCAATCGCCCAGCCACCACCGCATGAAACTGGCATAATTGATTACCACTATTTAGAAGAGCAGATTGAGGTAAACTAACAGCTTGATTGACAAGCTTTATGGAGCTGACCAAATCAGCTTGTTACGTAACTGGCGACTTTCAATCAAACTATTTTGGTTTTACTGTTTAAGATTCAACACTAGTTTATTTGAGTTGATTAACTCCATAATAGCTGACTTTATTACTAACAATAGTGAAGTGCACAAAATCAGCCCTAGACGGCGTGGAGGGATCTTGGCGTCAGCCGCCAAATTGTTCTTAGTGGCTGGGCCACTTAGAACAAGACTTGTATCTGAGACAATTTGGTTTTTAATTGGCTCAGATCAATGTCGGCCGCGTTCCACGCCAAGCAGCCCGGAACAGAGTCGAAACCAGTTTTGTTTCACGACAAACCCGTGGTTAAACTCGTTTTGCCTGCTGGTCTCAGTAGTATCATGACAAACCTGTCTATTTTTTGGTACAATAGAGATAAGTATAGAGAGAAAATAGGTGGATCAGTGGAGAGCTGGCTTTTTTTAATTGTTATTTTAGCTGTGGCAGTGTTGGGTAAGAACCAATCGCTGATTATTGCCGTGGCTGTTGTGATGTTGCTTAAACTGTTGCCGCAGTCTTGGCAATTGTTAGACTTGGTTGGCAATCGTGGGATCAACTGGGGTGTAACCATTATTTCAGTGGCAATTTTAGTGCCGATTGCTACCGGTAAAATTGGGTTTCAGGACTTAATTAATGCTTTTAAAACGCCAGCAGGCTTCATTGCCGTTGGTTGTGGTATTTTGGTGGCGGTGCTTTCCGCGCGGGGTGTCGGGTTATTAAGTCAAAGTCCCGAAATTACAATTGCCTTGGTTTTTGGCACGATTATTGGGGTGGTTTTCCTTAAGGGGATTGCCGCGGGGCCTGTAATTGCTTCAGGCATGACCTATGTGTTGTTAACCGTATTAAATTCAGTGATAAGTCGATGGTGATAAAATGTTAAATCCAGGTATGATTGTTTCTGCAAAAATTATTGATCATAACGAGCAAGCCGATTTTGCACAAGTTGATGGTCAAACGTTACAAGTGATTAGTGAAGAGAAATATGCCACTGATCAAGAGGTCACTGGTATGGTCTATGAAAATCAACAAGGCCAGTGGTGTTTACAAGTGAAATTGCCAGCCGCTGGTTTAGAGAGTTATGGTTTAGGCGAAGTTGTCCAAATTCGTCGGGATCTAGGGGTCTTTATCAATATCGGTTTGGAAGATAAAGACGCGGTGATCTCACTTGACGAGTTACCATTAATGCATAGCTTATGGCCGCAAGTTGGTGACCAATTATTAGTTAATTTGAGCTATGATCATAAACAACGTCTGTGGGCGCATTTAGCTAATGATGATTATTATAAGGAACATGGCCGGTTCAGTCGGGAATATACTCGGAATGAAACCGTCAGTGGCCGTGTTTATATGACCAAGAAAGTCGGCTCTTTCGCACAACTTGATGATTACCGTTTGGCCTTCATTCATTATACTGAGCGTCAAGATGAACCGCATATTGGTCAGGCAATTAGTGGTCGGGTAATTGGTTTGACTCAAGATGGCCGTCTTTCAGTTAGTTTGAAGCCGTTAGCTTATGTAGAAATTGCTGATGATGCTAAAATGATTATGGCCGTTTTGCAACGAGCACCTGAGTATCACATTGCTTATCAAGATAAAAGTGATCCAAGTGAAATCAAGGATTATTTTGGGATTAGTAAAGGTGCGTTCAAGCGGGCTCTAGGTAGCCTACTCAAATTAGGTTATATTACGACTGATTTAAGTGGCACCACGTTAACCGCTAAGGGTCAGGAATATCATGAATAATTTGCTCAATGATTATTTGCGCTCTTTGCGAATTGAGCAGGGGCTAGCAGATAATTCCATTATGAGCTATCGTCGTGATCTGCAACAATTTTGTCAGTGGTTAACTGAACAGCAGCTTGACCATTTTCCCGAAGATCCGTCACAATTAAGTTTGTATTTACAAGCGTTGGCTGTTCAAGGTAAAGCTCAGAGCAGTCGAATGCGGGCGGTTTCTAGTCTGCGCCACTTTTATCGGTGGTTGAGTCAGCGCGAAGTGATTCAGCACAATCCCATGGAGACGATTCCCTCACCAAAACGAGGTCAGCATTTGCCAGTGGCTTTGACAGTTGCCGAAGTAGACCAGTTATTGGCAGCACCTAATACCGCCACTAAATTGGGCTTGCGTGATCGGGCAATTTTAGAAGTCATGTATGCAACTGGTTTGCGAGTTAGCGAATTGGTTCATTTACAGCTAAGTGATTTACACTTGGAATTAGGCTTGATCAATACAATTGGTAAGGGGAATAAGGAACGGTTGATTCCTATTGGCGATGTTGCAATTAAGTACGTTAAGCGGTATCTTAATAACAGTCGGCCACAATTACTGAAGTCAGATCATTTTGTGGGGACGCTTTTTTTGAATTTTCGTGGTCAGCAAATGACGCGTCAGGCTATCTGGAAATTAATTAAAAAGTATATTCAACAAATTGGTATCACCAAAGATGTGACCCCGCATACGTTACGCCATTCATTTGCCACGCACCTTTTAGAGAACGGGGCTGATTTACGGGTGGTTCAGGAATTATTAGGGCATGCCGATATTTCGACGACCCAGATTTATACGCATATCACGCAGCGGCGCCTGATTGATGTTTATCAGCGCGCGCATCCGCGGGATTAAAGCAACAGGACGTTACTTGGAGGAATTTGATGTTAGTAAAATATAAGCAAGACTATGAAAAAATTGCCTTGGGTTTGCTTTCTTTTACCCCAGACTTAAAAGATTTTAATCATTTGTCTGCTGAATTGGCCAACTATGTGAGTGATTCAACCCTCGAATTAGATTTATGGCGCGACGCTCATGGTGATATTGTTGGTATTGTCGGTTTTGAGATTGCCGATGATTATATTTTATTGCGCCATTTGGCATTTACCCCGGATTTCCGGACTAAGAAAAATGCCTTTGAAGTACTGGATGCTTTAAAACGCAAATTTAATGATAAGCGGTTAATGGCAACTGTGAGCTTAACTGAGATTGTTTCAGCTTGGGAACGGCAACAAGCGGCTTCTGACTCGGATCAATCTGAATCAGCTGTTGATCCAAAAGCGCCAACACCTTCGTTACCAGATGCAAAAGATAATTCGTCAGACAGCACTAACGTTGCTAATCAGGATTAATTAGTATGGAACTACAATTAAAATTAACTGAATTTGAAGGCCCCTTGGATTTATTACTTCATCTGATCAAGAAACAAGAAATTGATATTTATGATATCCCTATCGCCCAAATAACGGAACAGTACTTGGATTATTTGCACCAAATGCAAGAACTTTCCTTAGAGGTGGCGGGGGATTATTTGATTATGGCGGCAACCTTAATGGCCATCAAAAGCCGCTTACTGTTGCCACAATCCAAAGTTGATGAATTGGATCATCCTGATGAAGAACCGGAAGATCCACGGCAAGCTTTAGTTGAGCAGTTACTAGCATATCAGGCTTATCAAGAAGTTAGCCATTATTTGCAGCAACAAGCGCAAACTCGGGCCCGTTTTTTCAGTAAAGAAGAGACAATTCCGCATAATATTGCCCCACCCCCTTTGCCTAAGGGGATTGTGACGTTAGATGAATTAGGTGCGGCCTTAGGTGAGTTGTTGCAACGCCAACAGCAAGAAAACTTATTCGCGGCGCAAACCATCAGTCGTGATAGCTTCTCCCTAGATGAAGCCTTGGCTTTAATTGAAACGCGGGTGCAACAAGCACCGCAACAACAGATTAGTTTCACTAGCTTGTTTGTGGCACCAATTGATCGTGAACAAGTGGTGACGCTTTTCTTAGCTTGTTTAGAATTAATGAAAACCAAGGTGATTATTTGTCGCCAGGAGAACCAACAAGCAGCCATTCAGATTTGTAAGGGAGTGCCCGCATAGTGATTCAGTATCAAGGTGAAATTGAAAGCATTCTCTATACCGTTGGTGATCAAGGCATTAGTCTGCATGACTTAGCGGCAATCATTGGCATTCAAGCCAGTGGTTTACGGCAATTATTGGCTAAGTTGCAAACTAGTTATGAGCAGGGTGCTGGTGGCTTAACTATCATGAATCATGGTGACCATTATCAATTAGTGACCAAGTCGCAGTACGCACCGCTATTACATCAGTATTTTGCGGGCCACCAGCCAACTAGTTTAAGCCAAGCCGCGCTGGAGACGATGGCAATCGTTGCTTATCAACAGCCGGTAACACGAATCGAAATCGATCAAATTCGCGGTGTGAAAAGTAATGGGGCCATTCAGACTTTATTGGCGCGGCAATTGATCAAGGAAACAGGCCGTAAAGATGCGCCAGGACGACCAATCCTCTATGGCACAACTAGCTATTTTCTCGATTATTTCGATCTGCAAAAAATCGCCGAGTTGCCGGATATTAGTAAATTTACTGATTCCGCCTTTGATCAATCAGGCAATTTAGATTTATTTTATAAGAAACAAACCACGACACAAGCAAATAATTCCCAGCCAGAAACAGAAAAGGAGTCCCAAGATGACACAACCACAGGAGCCTGAAGTTCGTTTACAAAAAGCGATTGCTGATGCCGGCGTTACTTCACGGCGTAAAGCAGAAGTTCTAATTCAACAAGGTCAAGTGACCGTTAATGGCGAGACTGTTCGCGAATTAGGTACTAAAGTAACTGCTCATGATCACGTCGAGGTCGGCGGGGTCCCATTAATGAAGCAACGGCCAACAACTTACTTATTTTATAAACCGCGTGATGTTATTTCAGCAGTAAGCGATGATAAAGGACGTCCGGTCGTGAGCGATTTCTTCGTTAACAAACCAGAACGGCTATATCCAATTGGTCGGCTTGATTATGATGCCTCAGGGTTACTTTTGGTGACCAATGATGGCGAATTAGCCAATCTGCTGATGCATCCTAAATTCAAAGTTGATAAAACCTATTTGGCAAAAGTTGAAGGCATTCCCGATGCAACAGCACTTAAGAAGTTGCGCCAAGGGGTGACCGTCCATGGTAAAACAACGGCCCCAGCCAAAGCTTCCCTGAAAAGTTCGAATCAAGTTAAGCAAACTGCTTTAGTTAACTTAACCATTCATGAAGGCATGAATCATCAAGTTAAATTAATGCTGGCAAAAGTAGGTTATCCAGTTGAAAAATTGAAGCGCGAGCGCTACGCCTTTCTTGATTTAACCGGGATGCAACCTGGCGAAGCTCGTAAACTTAACGGTAGCGAAGTTCAGGAGCTTTATAAGTTAGCGCGTCACGGGTTACAACGGTAATTGCCGCCATTATTTTGAAGATTAGTTAAAATGACGTCTTAGCATGATGAATCATCACGGCTAGGACGTTTTTTAGTAATATTCATCAGTCTTTGTCAGCAGCAGCCAGCAAGATTCAAAATCAAGGCTGGTTAAGTTTTGAAACAGAATGGCGTCTGACTCTGTTCCGGGCTGCTTGGCGTGGAACGCTGCCGGCATTGATTTGAGCTTATTGCTTTGCAACAATCTCAAATACAAGCCTTGTTCTAAGTGGCACAGCCACTAAGAACAATTTGGCGGCTGACGCCAAGATCCCTCCACGCCGTCTGGAGTTGAGGTGATTCACTTTATCCTTGCCAGTAACAATGCAGTCATTGTAAAATTGCAGCAAATATCAGACTTAAATCACAGATTGGATAAACTCACCAGGATTGAGCACCACTATTTGAAAATTAGATCGTAGTAACCAACGAAGGTTTGTTTAATAATATTTCTAATCCAGTTGAAATATCGCTCAAGCTATTTGATGACTATTTAAGTATGTTCACAATTGAAATCTGGTTGATCTGATTCACTATCTTGGGCCCCAACACTTAACAAGAGTGAAGTGAGCTAACTCAACTCCAGACGAAATGGAGGGCGTGGTTGTCAGCCGCCAAATTTGTCTTGCCGCTTTAGCGGTTAGACAAAGGGTTGCATTTGAGATTGTTGCGTAGCAATAAGCTCAAATCAATCCCGGCAGCGTTCCACAACCAGCAAGCCCGCAATGCAGTCGGACACAATTCTGTTTTTACAAGTTTCCACCGTCCCAGAACTCACATTAAGATTGTTGCCAGATATTAAGTCACTCACTATGTCCGATGTTCAATAATTGTGGGCTGCTTGGGGTGTTTAACTTAGAAAGCGATTGCAATTAAATTGCATTTAACTATCTTTTTGTTAGGACCTCATGCTATAATGGTGGAGTACCTAAATTAATAATAGTTTGTCTTCAGGGCAGGGTGTGATTCCCGACCGGCGGTAAAGTCCGCGACCCGCGTGAGCGGCTGATTCGGTGTAACTCCGGAACCGATAGTATAGTCTAGATGGAAGAAGACAGTCTTTTTTGTGATACATAATAAGACTGTTAGTCAAAACCCTGACTAACAGTTTTTTTGTTCATAAAATCGGCTGCACGAAGACAGCTGTTTCTCAAAGGAGACGGTTTCAGTGCAAAATGGTAAACGCTTGCGTTTAGCAGTTAGTGTTAGTATTTTTGGGGTGTTAAGTTACTTGTTGATGTTGGTGGAAATTCCGATTTTACCGTTATTTCCCTTTCTCAAATTAGATTTCAGTGACTTGATCCCGCTATGTGGCTTAGCTATTTTTGGTTTTGGTGGTGCCAGTGGTGTGGTACTTATTCGAGCATTGCTGCATTTGATCATGACCGGCTTTTCCGCGCAGTCGTTAATTGGTGAGTTAGGGTCAGTTATTGCCAGTCTAACGATCTTATTATTGGCCCAATTAATTTTGCAAAAACAGCAAAAGGGTCAATTGAATTGGCAACGGCGAGTTTTATTGGTGATCAGCGGCACGTTAGTATTGACAGTGGTCATGGCGATTTTAAATTACTTCGTCCTGACACCGCTGTATATTAAGGTCACTGGTTTCAAATTAGGCATGGACTATTTGAAATATGTTTTATTCGCCATTATTCCCTTTAATCTGATCAAGGGAGTGCTAGTCGTCGGGCTTTTTACCGTTGTCTACGCGCGCATGGGTGCTTGGCTCCAAAGTCAGTATCAATCATTCCATCAAAAATAAAATAAAAAAGAAAATCATCGAAACAGCGAAATTATCTTCACTGAGTCGATGATTTTTTAATGATACGAATGAGTTGAATTGGTGATGCTAACTGAATTGCACTGTCACTGATTTATGATAAGCTAAAGAGTAAGTGATTGTACCCAAGTCAACTACGCGCCAGGTTTTTCTGCCTTAGTGCTTGGCTTAAATGGTGTTGGGGAACGAACGATCGCCCCAGTGGGACAGCTGGTATAAGCGTCTTTAAACTTGGCCATTAGCGCCGCGGGAATGGGCGTGGTACCTTGGTTGTTATCAATTTTGACGTAAGCGACCCCGTCTTCATCATATTCGAATAATTCTGGGGCTTTTAATTGGCAAAGTCCGCAGGCAATGCATTGTTCTGGAACAACACGCGTATACATATTTTTGACCTCGATTAGGTGGTGATATTTTGGCAGCTGAATTATTATTAGCAACTTTTGCAGCAACACCACGGCGCTATAAAGCCATTTTTTATGGCTTGCTCGGTAAAGATACCGTTTCTAATTTACTGGCGCTGCGTGAGTACGGCTTATTAAGTTACTTTCATCTTTATCCTAAATTAAGCCAGTCGAAATTTCAAGCACAGTTAGTTAAACTACAACAAGCTGGTTGGCTACAAATTGATCAAACTGCTGCGACCGCGACGCTCACCACTGCAGGTGCGCAGTTTCTGCAGGCACAGCAGTTGACTGATTATTGGCCCCACGCCTATGATTATTGGCAATTTGGTGATTGGCAGTTACAGTGGCAACGGCTCTTGCTAGGGGTTCAGGTGGTAAGTAATCGGTGGCACCAAGTTCAACAGTATCAACCGTTGACTGAAAGCTTTCAAGTTCAGCAGGAGTTGCATGCTTGGTGGCGTTATTGGTCGCAACAGGATTGGTCGCAGTTCAAAATAGAATTACAAACAATTTTGAGCCAGTTACCAGAGTCAGCCGGAATATTATTGGCCAATTCATTTAGCAGTAATAGTTTTCCTGGATTAACTAGCCAACACTTGGCCCAAATTCAACAGCAGTCAACCACTGTTTTACAATTGGCGCAAATAAATAGTTTGGGACTACTACTACAACAGTTGCAACAGACGCCGCAACAATGGCCAATGCTGACTAGCTTATTACCGCTACCTAAAAGCCCCTTGCCGCGCAGTGCGGCCCAAACTTATCAACAATTGTTGTCCGGTCAAACTTGGTTACAAATTGTTCAGCAGCGGCGAATTAAGGAAAATACTTTGAAAGAGCATTTATTAATGGCGGCAATTTTAATCCCGACCTTTCCTTTTCAAAATCCAACGATTCAACAACTTTGCCACCAGGATCCAGCTGGTTTTTTCGCCGGGCGCATAGCTCAGCTACAAGGAGGGGCGTTCAATGCCTAGTCAGTTAACAGATGAATTACAACAACGCTTTGGTTTTCAACAATTTCGTCCTGGCCAAGCAGAAATTCTGACGGCATTGTTGGCTGGTCGTGATGCCATTGCGGTGTTGCCAACTGGTAGTGGCAAATCATTGTTATATCAATTTGTGGCTCCACATTTAACCGGACTGATTTTGGTAGTTAGTCCCTTGATTTCTTTAATGTCTGATCAAGCGATGCGTATTCGTACCGCCCATATTGGCTCAGTTGCAGTCTTAAACAGCCAGTTGACACCAGTCGAAAAAAATCAGATCCTACGGCGATTAAGCCAATACAAATTTTTATTTGTGGCCCCAGAGACGCTGCAGCAACCCCAAGTTCAGCAGGCAATTCAGCGGGTGCAACTTGCCTTGTTTGTCGTTGATGAAGCGCACTGTATTTCCAGTTGGGGACCAGATTTTCGGCCCAGTTATTTATTATTAGGACAAGTTCGGCAGCAACTCAAGCCGGCCTTGACCTTAGCGTTAACGGCCACAGCCACACCGAAAGTTTTCCGTGATATTCAACACGAATTGATGTTACCAGCCCAAACGGCCCATTATCGTGCTTCAGTCAATCGCAGTAATCTGTTTCTGCGTTTAGAGCGCATTAGCCATGCTGATGATAAGCAAGTTCGACTGCAGGCGTTGATCGATTTAGGAGTGCCAACGCTGATTTATGTGGCCACGCGACATCAGGCTCAAGCATTGGCCCAATATTTACAGTTAAAAACTAACCGACAAGTGGCTTACTATCACGGTGGTCTGTCGGGAATTGAGCGTTATCGCATTCAACAATTATTTTTGCAGGATCAATTGGGGATTGTGGTGGCGACGAATGCGTTTGGCATGGGCATCGACAAAAGTAATCTCCGCTTAGTGATTCACTATGATCTGCCCGCTAATTTTGAAAATTATTTGCAGGAAATCGGCCGAGCGGGACGTGATGGTCAATTAGCCTTAACTGTTATCTTTGTTGATGAAACTGATTTTGCTAAGCAAGGACAACGGATCAAAAATGGTCAATTAACCACCATCGAAATTCAGAACTTTTTTGCCCATCCTGATGATCGGCAAGAATTAAACGATAGTCAGTTGGGGGTACTGGCTGCGTACGCCCAAACACAATTGCCGGTGGCGCAAGTGACTGCTATTTTGCAACAGACCAGTCAATTGCGGGCCCAGCAGCGGCAAGCATTTTGGCAATTTTTAAATTCGCGTACTTGTTTACGGCAGCAATTGTGTGATTATTTTGATGCCAAACCACCAGAAATTCATCATGATCAATGGTGTTGCAGTCAAAGTGAGGATGAGTCGTTATCGGCGCTGTTGCAACGGTTACCTTTGGTGGAGACCGCCGCAGCTGATCAGGCACCTTTGCAAAGTGTTGCCACTGTTTTAACGGCACTGTTTGACTAGTTAAATCAGCTTTTTTACGATTTATCAGTTTTTTTAAGAATTTTATCGATGGATTATGCTAAAATTGAATCTAGACAGATAGGGGGTCAAGACATGAGTCAAAAAGATCAGAAAAATAGCCAAAATAATGATCAACAAGCCCGCCCATGGGAAAATACCTTTGATAGTGATCGCGACGAAAACGGCAAATTATCACGAGTTGCCACTAAGAAAAAGGAACGTAATAATATTGTTTTCGTTTCAATTCTAGTGGTGATTCTGCTGGCCGTGATCGGCAGTACAATTTGGATGTGGGTTGCCGCACAAAAAGATGATAAGAGCCCACAAATCGTGGTTTCCTCATCAAGCAGTGTCAAGTCATCATCTAAATCATCACAAAAATCTGAATCAAAGAAATCAAGTTCGAAGTCAAGCAGTTCTTCTAGCGAAGCGGCTAGTTCAAGTAGTGTTTCTAGTACCGAAGAAACCCAAACCAACGAACAAAGCTCCAGTGAGGCTGTTGACCAAACGTCCAGTTCGACTGCTGCAAGTAGCTCAACTGCGGAAACCGAAACTGGTTCGACGTATACCGTCAAATCTGGCGATAACTTGTATCGGATTGCCGTTAATAACGGGATTACCTTGGATCAATTATTAAGCTTGAATGGATTAACCTCAAGCTCAGCAATTGCACCAGGTCAACAGTTACGTGTTAAATAATATACGGTTATTTTTGGGTGATTAAATTCGTTATTTAAGGACTGAATGTTAGTGCAAATTGCAATTGATGGACCAGCTTCTGCTGGAAAAAGTACGGTTGCCAAGCGAGTAACTCAAGAGCTTGGTTTTATTTATTGTGACACTGGGGCCATGTATCGTACGGCCACAGTTCTGGCTAAAGAAAAGGGCCTTGATTATGGTGATGAAGCAGGGATCTTAGCAGATTTAGAGCAATCTAAAATCTCGTTCAAGCCTGCCCATCCCGGTGAAGACCAACCTGTTTTCTTGAATCAAGAAGACGTGACCTTGGCAATTCGAACCCCAGAAATCACCAATAATGTCTCACAAGTTTCCGCGTTACCTAAAATTCGTGAAGAATTAGTGCGGCAACAGCGCGAAATCGCTAGTGGCCACGATATCGTCATGGATGGTCGCGATATTGGCACCACAGTTTTGCCGACCGCGGAATTAAAGATATTTTTAGTTGCGTCTGCGGCAGAACGAGCTCGGCGCCGGTATGCTGAAAATATTACCAAGGGGATTATGACGCCCTTGGCCGAATTACAAACGGAAATTGAGCAACGGGACTACAAAGATTCTCATCGTCAGGTGTCACCTTTAACTAAGGCTGACGATGCGATTGAAATTGATACGACGACCATGACCATTGACGAGGTGGTCGAAAAAATCGTGACTTTAGCGAAAAATCGAAAAAAATAGTGGTTTTTGACAAGAAATAGTACTTTTTACTAGCTTGTTAGCCGCTTTTCTATTAGAATTAGTATGATGTTATAGTGCAGGAGGAATAATTCATGGCAGACCAAGATTATAGTCAAAGCGAAATGGAAAAAGCGCTCAATAGCGTTCATGAAGTAAAAATCGGGGATGTTGTCAAGGGTGAAGTTTTAGCCATTGATGACAACCAATTAGTTGTCGGTATTCAAGATGCCGGCGTTGAAGGTGTCGTTCCTTTAAAGGAATTGACAGCTGATCGTAATGCAGATATTAAAGACCAAGCTAAAGTCGGTGACGTTTTAGACTTAGTTGTCTTAGCTGGCTTAGGTCACGATAAAGAAAATGGTAGTTACTTGCTTTCTAAGCGTCGTTTAGAAGCACGTAAAGTTTGGTCAGAAATTGAAGATAAATTCAAAGCTGGCGAAACACTTGAAGTTAAAGTACGCGAAGTTGTTAAAGGCGGTTTAGTCGTTGACGCTGGCGTTCGTGGCTTCATTCCTGCTTCAATGGTTGACGATCATTATGTTGACGATTTGAAGAAGTATGTTGGTCAAAGTTTCGAAGTTAAAATTATCGAAATCGAACCAAGCGAGAATCGTTTGATCTTATCACGTCGCGAACTTGTTAAAGAAGAAAAGGCTGCTAAGAAGGCTGAAATCTTCGCTAAGTTGTTACCTGGTGATGTGGTTGAAGGCAAAGTTGCTCGTTTAACAAACTTTGGTGCTTTCATTGACTTAGGTGGCATTGATGGCTTAGTTCATATTTCTGAAATTTCTCATGATCACGTTGACAAACCAAGTGATGTTCTTAAAGTTGGTCAAGACGTTAAGGTGAAAGTCTTAAGCGTTGATGCTGACAAAGACCGGATTTCACTTTCAATGAAGGCTTTACAACCAGGACCTTGGGATAAGATTGCTGAAATCGCTCCAGTTGGTTCTGCAATTGAAGGGACTGTTAAACGTTTAACAACGTTTGGTGCCTTTGTTGAAGTTGCTCCTGGCGTTGAAGGCTTAGTTCATATTTCGCAAATTTCTCATCAACACATTGCCACACCAAATGATGTGTTAAAGGAAGGCGAAAAAGTTCAAGTTAAGGTCTTAAGCGAAGATCCAGAAAACAAACGCTTATCATTATCAATCAAAGCCTTAACTGAAAAGCCTGGTGAACCTGAAGACAAAGCTGCTGATAATAACAATGCTAACGAACATTTCGAAATGCCTGAAACAAGCAATGGTTTCAGTCTTGGCGAAATGATCGGTGATGCTTTGAAGAAAGACAGCGACGATTCAGACAAATAATTAGTGCCTTCTTGATGAAAAGAGTTTGGACCTAAAACTGGTTCGACTCTTTTTTCTTAGCTTGACCTAATGACTTTAGAAAAGAAATGAGGTGGTTCAATGGCAAGACCTGTTGTTGCCATTGTTGGTCGGCCTAATGTTGGTAAATCGACCATTTTTAACCGGATTGCTCGGGAGCGGATCGCAATTGTCGAAGATACGCCCGGTGTGACTCGGGACCGGATTTATACCCACAGTATTTGGCTAAATCATGAATTTAGTCTGATCGATACTGGTGGGATCGAATTTGCTGATCAACCATTTATGACGCAAATTCGGAACCAAGTCGATATTGCAATTGATGAAGCTGATGTGATTGTTTTCTTAGTGAATGCACGAGAAGGCATCACTGATGCTGATGAGAAAATTGCGCAAATCTTGTATCGCGCCCATAAAAAAGTGGTGCTGGCTGTCAACAAGGCTGATAATCCAGAACAACGGCAAGATATTTATGATTTTTATGCTTTAGGCTTCGGTGATCCAGTCGCTGTATCTGGGACCCAAGGGACTGGTTTAGGTGACTTATTGGATGCCATCGTGGCTGAATTCCCAACGGAAATCGAAGACGATGACGATCAATCAATTAAATTTAGTTTAATTGGTCGGCCTAATGTTGGGAAGTCTTCATTAGTCAATGCCATGCTTGGCGAAGATCGGGTGATTGTTTCTGAAATTGAAGGGACAACTCGTGATGCCATTGATACGAAGTTCACTGATGAAGCGGGCCAAGAGTTCACCATGATTGACACTGCTGGGATTCGTAAACGTGGCCGCGTTTATGAAGCCACGGAAAAATATGCCGTGATGCGGGCACAAAGCGCAATCGACCGCTCTGATGTGGTTTTATTTGTGATCGATGGTGAAGCGGGCTTACGCGAGCAAGATAAAAAAGTCGCTGGCTACGCTCATGAAGCTGGCTGCGGCATTATCATCGTTGTTAATAAATGGGATTTGGTTAAGAAAGATACCAAGACGATGGCGGAGTTCACTGAAAAATTACGTGGGGAATTGCAGTATTTGGAGTATGCCCCAATTGTTTTCGTTTCCGCATTAACTAAGCAACGTTTAACGCAATTACCAGATATGATCAAAACTGTTTCTGAGAACCAACAACGGCGGGTGCAATCTTCAGTATTGAACGATGTTTTGTTGAAGGCGGTGGCAATTACGCCAACGCCAAACGTTAAGGGCCATCGTTTACGAGTTTATTATCTGACTCAAGTGGCCATCAAGCCGCCAACGTTTGTTGTTTTCGTTAATGACCCTGATTTATTCCATTTTTCGTATCAGCGTTTCCTAATCAATCAATTACGTCAGACTTTCGATTTTGCCGGCACACCAATCCGCTTAATCGCCCGGAAACGTAAGTAATTGCAAGGATTTGACCTGGTTTCGGGGTAAATTATTAAGATTTCGCCTTTTTTCGTTAAAAATACAAGTTTTTTTGCGAAAAAGCTTGTAGTTACGGCGTTTCTATGATAACTTTATCAGTGGAATAATGATCCTATAAGTCATTGTTTCTGTGTTTCAAACAAAAAAGAATTGGCATGCTTAGCGCAAAGCTCAGCTGCGGGAGGTGAAATCAACATGGCAAATAAAGCAGAATTAATCGATAGCGTTGCAACTAAAACTGGTTTAACTAAGAAAGATGCAACTGCAGCTGTTGATGCAGTATTCGGTACTATTCAATCAACACTTGCTAATGGTGAAAAAGTTCAATTGATCGGCTTTGGTAACTTCGAAGTTCGTCAACGTGCAGCTCGTAAGGGTCGCAACCCACAAACAGGGGAAGAAATTAAGATCCCAGCAAGCAAAGTACCTGCATTCAAACCAGGTAAAGCATTGAAGGATGCCGTTAAATAAGACTTATACTTAAACCGTTGAGACTCAATGTCTTGACGGTTTATTTTTTTGCTTTAAGACGCTTAGAACGCAGCCGACAACTGATCCGAGCTTATTGCATGACATGGTTCAAAACTATTAAAACCTTGGTGAAGTTGATCAAACAGAACTCGGTCTGACTGCATTACGGGCTTGCTGGTTGTGGAACGCGGCCGGCATCGATTTGAACCAATTGAAGACCAAATTGTTTCAAATACGAGCATTTGGCTAACCGCTAAAGCGGCAAGACAAATTTGGCGGCTGACAACCACGCCCTCCATTCCGTCTGGAGTTGAAGTTGTGCACTGAATCCTTGTTAGTTGTTGAGGCAATTGTAGTGAGTCATATCAACTAAACTTAGATTGATAGAAAATCTGAATAGTGAAACAAAAAAGTCTGATTGACTGTCTCCGATTTTATCCGGAGAGATTGTCAATCAGGTTCGCCTGTTACTGCTATCTGTTTTTCTAAACAGTGGTATTCAATTAAACTATTTAACTCAGGCAGGGGCCCAGCGATTGGCGTCAGCTGTGAAATTTGTCTTGCTGCTTTAGCAGCTAGTCAAAGCCTCGTATTGGAGACAATTCGGTTTTTGAATTGGCTTCAATCGATGGCCACGGCGTTCCACGCCTAAAAATCGCTGGGCCCCTGCCGTTCTTACTAGGGAGAGAGACTTGAATCAAGCTACGCATATTATTGTTATGAACTTGGCTTAAATTCTTTAATTGATTCGAATTATTTTACATTGTAAGAAAAGGCGGGTTAATTTGAATTTGGCCCCGTCAATAAAGTTGGTTATAATAAAGTTGGTTATAATGATTGCGACGAAACAATCAGTGGATGATAAAACTGTTCAGTTACTGGTGGTGAACCAGTTGGCAGTTTAAGGAGGATTTCAGTGAGTTATTCAGAACAAATGTTGGCGGCTCTAGATGATCAAAATCTTCAGCAGGCTGATCAATTATTTAAGCAAGCCTTAGCAAATGATGATCCAGAAACATTATTTAATTTAGCTGAAGAATTACAAGCTTTAGGTTTCAGTGTTCAAAGTGGGCAAATTGCCCGCCAGTTATTACGGCAGGATCCTGACGCTGATGAGGCACGATTAATGTTGGCGGAATTAGCCATTAATGATGATCAAACTGATCAAGCCCTTAATTGGCTAGCCCAAATTAAGCCAGAATCACCAGTTTATCCCCAAAGTTTATTGACTGCTGCTGATCTTTATCAAACGTTGAATTTATTAGAAGTCAGCGAACAGAAATTATTACAGGCAAAAGTTTTACTTCCTGATGAACCAGTTGTTGATTTTGCCTTGGGTGAACTCTATTTAACGATGGGACGCTACCAAGAAGCTTTAGCTGCTTATCAGCGGTTAGCTGACCAGAAAATCGAGTATTTGGCGCAGGTTTCGATTAATCAGCGTCGCGCTGAAGCTTTGGCTGGTTTAGGTGAATATGAAGAAGCCGTCGAGCTGTTGACGCCTTTAACTGAAAGCTTAGCAACCGACGATCAGTTGTTCCAATTAGGTGTGTTACAACATAATTTACACCGCGAGTCAGCAGCAATTAAGACGTTAACTCGGTTGCAACAACAAAACTCAGATTATAGCGGTTTATATGAACCCTTAGTGGCAAGTGAGTTGGCGGCTGAACAACCAGAACAAGCCTTGCAATCGGCCCAAGTTGGTTTAGGTTATGATGAGTTCAATTTGAATTTATATCGTTTAGGTGCGGAAGCGGCTTTAAAGACTGGCGATACTAAAAAAGCCAGCGACCTTTTGGAAAAAGGGCTGGCAATTGATAATGATGCTGAAAGTTTGCGAGCTTTATTAGGGACGATTGTCTTGAGAGAGGGCCATTACCAACGGGTTGTCGATCTATTGGCACCTTTGGCGACCGCTGATCAAGCCGATCCTCAAGTGGCCTGGGAGTTAGCAGTGGCATATGATCATCTGGATCAAGTCGAGGCCGCGAATAGCGCTTATTTCCAAGCCTATGCGGAGTTAAAAGATAATCCTGACTTCATGCGCCAATTCATTAATTTCTTGCAAGAAGAGGGCCAAACCGCACCACTTAAATTAGCTTTACAACAGTATTTGCGGTTAGTTCCAGACGATCCTGAATATACCGAATTATTATTAGATCTTGAATCAGATCAGGATGACAATTAGTGGTGTTTAAAGATTGATTTACGAGGGCGTAGGTAAGTGAAGCCTTCACCAACTGCTTCGTGAACATCAATAATACTAACAAAAGCATGTTCATCAAGCTTCATAATGATTTTTTTTGCGGTAACGATTTCGCTGGGTGCAACCACACAGTAAAGGACGGGCTGCTGACTATGCTGATAGCCGCCTTCGCCATTGAAAAAAGTCGTGCCACGTTCAAGCTCACTCATCAGCGCTTGGCTGATTTCTTGGTTGGCTTGACTGATGATCAACATCCCCTTAGCTGAATAACTGCCGTCTTGGGTAGCATCAACGATTTTTGAAAAGACGAATGAGGCCAGCAGGGTGTACATCATGTGCTCAATATCTAAATAAGATAGGGAAGCCAGCAATACGAAAACATCAATCACTAGCAACGTCTTACCCATGGGAATGCCACGCTCCAGCTCCAAAATCCGAGCAACCACGTCACTACCGCCTGTGGTGCCACCAAAGCGATAAATCATCCCGGAGCCAAAGCCGCCGAAAATACCAGCCATGACGCCAGCAATGAATAAATCGTGGTGTAAGTCGATGGTTTGTGCCCAAGCAACTCGTTGCCAAATCCACAATGAGGCTGACAAAGCTAGGGTGCCATAAATTGTGAAAATCAGTCCGCGCCGGCCTAAAAAACGGTAGCCGAGAATGATTAAGGGAATGTTTAAAAGAATCGTGGTGTAAGCTGGGTCAATGCCCCACCAAGCTCGAAATAGCAAGGTGATCCCAGTAATCCCGCCTTCAGCTAAGTTGTTTTTAATGTTGACGGCAACTAAACCAAACCCATAAAAAATCGCGCCAAAACTAATCATGAAGACGGATTGGGCATTGTTCCACCAAGGCTTTTCCTGTAGTTGTTTGATCATTTCATAACCCCCTGAATTAAGAAATAGGTGTAATTATTAATGTATTTAAAAGAATTTCCTTTAGAATTTGAACAGGCATTACCTATTCTACAACAAATTTCTGCTAATGGATATGAGGCTTATTTTGTTGGCGGTTCAGTTCGTGACCACTTACTAGGTAAGCCAATTGCCGACGTGGATATTGCCAGTAGTGCCTTTCCAGCAGAAATTAAAACAATCTTCCCCACGACGATCGATACTGGTATTAAGCATGGTACTGTGACTGTTCGCTGGCATCAACGGAACTACGAAGTGACGACTTTTCGAACTGAATCAGGTTATCAGGATTTTCGCCGGCCTGATCAAGTCACCTTTGTTCGTTCATTGTTGCAAGATCTCCAACGCCGCGATTTTACGATCAATGCCTTGGCTGTTCGTCAAGATGGCTTAGTGATCGATGAGTTTGCTGGCTTAACTGACTTAAAAAATCATTTGATTCGCGCCGTCGGTAATGGTGACGAGCGCTTCCACGAAGATGCCTTGCGCATGATGCGGGCTGTTCGCTTTAGTAGCCAGCTGGATTTCACCATTGAACCGGCAACTTTCGCCAGCTTAACCAAGATGGCACCGCTCTTGGAGAAAATTGCCGTTGAACGAATTCACAGTGAGTTTGTCAAAATGATGCTTAGTCCCCATTGGCAACAAGGTTGGTCGCAATTCGTTAGCAGTAGTTTGATTCAATATGCACCATTTTTCAAGAAATGGTCGGCGGCGATGCCACAGTTTAACCCAGCCGAATCAGCACCTTTGCTTGATGAAACCACAATTTGGCTCTTATTGGCCTTAAGAATGCAATTAACGCGAGACCAATGCCAACAACTATTGCGACAGTGGAAGACTGCTAATCAGGTGCAACATGACACCTTAGCCGCTTGGGATTTTAGTCAGTTACTTCATGCCCAAACAACATTAACGCCAGTTGAATTGTATCAGGCTGATTTACCAATGTTGCAGCGGCTGGCCGTCGTTGGTGCAGATTTGGCTTGGCCAATTGATTTCAAGCAATTAATCGCGGCCTATCAGCAATTACCAATCAAAAACGACCATGAACTGGCAATTAATGGTGGGGATCTAATTCGGCAATTGGCAATTAAGCCGGGCCCGCAACTGGGAAAATTATTAACAGCGGCGAAGATTGCGGTGCTAAATGGCGAGGTGCCTAATCAAGCAGCAGAACTAATTCGTTGGTCGCGAAAACGATTACCGGATATGGTATGATAGGTTTAAATAAATCATTCGATAGCAAATGTGTTTTGGCTAGTAAGCGGTACTGCTGCCTGCGCATCATCATTCAAGTTGGCTAAGGCCAAGTTAAATCGTGATGCGAATTGGCGCAAGACCCAACTGACCAGATCACGGCTGTTATTTTTAGAAGGGAAGTACTGGTAAGATGACTGAAGAAGCACATGTGTTTAAAGAATTGCGTTTTTATTTTCGAAATGGCGATGAATGGACGGTTTCCCATGCGGAAATGGCGGATGTTTGGATTGCGCGGGTCACGACTTCTTATGGTCGGATCAACGGAACTGGCCGCATGCAAGAAATTCATCCTTGCAAGAGCTTCAAGATTGAAATTCTGCCTGAAGCTGATCATTCCAAGTCCACGGACATTAATTCCGGTTCCTTAGAATTAGGGATGTTTGGCCGAGCTACTAAGTATCAGGATATTGAAAAATGCGATCTTGTTTTTGAAGAAAACACGCGTAAGCCACTACAGATTTACTTCCCATTTAAGCAAAAAGATGTTTCTGGCCTTGATAATGTTTATCAAACTAGTATGATTTCACCAGCTAATGGTCACTTATATGTGGTGATTGATGCTGATAAAACTGTTTTTGATGTTTTTCCACAATTGGCACAATAATTTAAAATTTTATTTAGTCTGTTAGTTGTGCTAGTGCTCAATAATAACTTGTGTTATGGTAAATAACCGAATAATCCGTATTTGGATTAGACGGTTATTTTTTATTGATGCTGACTGCTAAATGACTAATTTTAAAATAAAAGGGTGAGTAATTTGAATCGCAACGAACAGACCTACCTGAATTTTCTAGAAACCATTTTAACGCAAGGTCATTATAAAACCGACCGGACTAATACGGGTACCTACAGTATTTTCGGCTATCAAATGCGCTTTGATTTGCAAGCTGGTTTCCCGTTACTGACCACTAAAAAAGTCCCTTTTGGCTTGATCAAAAGTGAGTTGTTATGGTTCTTAAAGGGTGACACAAATATTCGTTATTTGTTGCAGCATCGCAATCATATTTGGGATGAATGGGCGTTTACCAAATATATTAACAGTGCTGACTATCAGGGACCAGATATGACCGATTTTGGTCACCGTTCAGTGACTGATGCTACTTTTGCCGAAGCTTATCAAGCTGAACATCAGGCTTTTTGTCAGCAGATTTTAACCGACGATCAATTTGCTGCTAAATATGGTGATTTAGGTCAGATTTATGGTAGTCAATGGCGAGCTTGGCAAACTAGTCAGGGCGAGACGATTGATCAGTTAGCTGATGTGATCAACGCCATTAAAACAACGCCTGATTCTCGGCGGCTGATTGTTAGCGCGTGGAACCCTGAGGACGTGCCGAATATGGCTTTACCGCCTTGTCATACGTTGTTTCAGTTTTATGTAAATGATGGTCGCTTGTCATTGCAATTGTATCAGCGCAGTGGTGATGCCTTTCTTGGAGTGCCGTTTAATATTGCCAGTTACGCGCTCTTAACTTCATTAGTGGCTCAACAAACGGGATTGATCCCAGGTGAGTTTATTCATACTTTAGGGGATGCGCATATTTATCAGAATCATTTAAAGCAAGTTCGCCAGCAACTTAGCCGCACCCCACAAGCTGCACCGCAATTAATTTTACCAACGACCGTTAAAGCCGATTTAGCTGACTATGACGTGAATGAAATCAAACTTGAAGGTTATCAACCCTTAGCTGCCATTAAAGCACCAGTGGCAGTTTAATTGAATGCGAGAATTTAGAAAGGATGTGGCGCAAATGACAATCGCCTTTGTTTGGGCTGAATCGATTGGTGGCGTGATTGGTCGTGATGGCCAATTGCCTTGGCGGATCCCAGCCGATTTAAAACATTTTAAAGAACTGACTTGGCAAAAAACAATTATTTTAGGTCATCGGACTTGGCAATCATTTCCTAAACAGCAGCCATTACCGCAACGACAGCACTGGATACTGACGCATCAACCAGCGAGCGCCTTTCCAGCAGCGGTTAAAGTTTACCATGATGCCAATAGTATTCGGCAGGCCGTCATACAGGCACCTGAGACAGATTTCTATGTGATTGGCGGCGTCTCTTTATTTGAATTGTTTGAAGATCTGGTGACTGATTTGTATTGCACAAAAATTGACCATGTTTATGTCGGCGATGTGGTCATGCCACCACTAGCTTGGCAACAATTTGATTTGCAGTCCGAGCAAGTATTGCCAGCAACTGAGAAGACACCGACAATCACTTTCGAGCACTGGCAACGCCGAAATTAGGCTAAGAGTGAGCTGAAACAGAATGGCGTTTGACTCCATTGCTGGCTGCTTGTCGTGGATGCGGCTGGTTATAGGGCATTCCTTAGTTGAGAACGGCAGGGGCCAGCGATTTTATGGGCGTGGAACATGGTGGGCGTTGATCTGAGCTTATTGCTACGCAACAATCTCAGATACAAGCCTTATTCTAACCGCTAAAGCGGCAAGAATAATTTCACCATTGACGCCAATCGCTGGGCCCCTGCCTGGATTAAACTAACAGAATCGAGCACCACTATTTAGAAAAACAGATTGTGGTAACCAAGTTGAATGCAGTGTGATTTTAAATCAAATTCCACTAACACTGCCATAACGACATCTAAGATGAAGTGAACCACCTCAACCCCAGACTGAATGGAGCGTGGATGGACAGCCAATCGGGTTTTATTTGCGTAGTAGCTTGTAAGAAGTGGCCAAATTTAAGGCTGTAACATAAGTCAGGTATTTGCTGCAATCTTACAATGACTGCATTGATTGTTATCAAAGATAAAGTGAGCCACATTAACTCCAGACGGCGTGGAGGGATCTTGGCGTCAGCCGCCAAATTGTTCTTAGTGGCTCGGCCACTTAGAACAAGGCTTGTATTTGAGATTGTTGCAAAGCAATAAGCTCAAATCAATGCCGGCCGCGTTCCACGCCAAGCAGCCCGGAACAGAGTCAAACACCATTCTGTTTCAAAACCTAAACTGAGTTTTTAACTTGTTCTGCACAAGTTCTCAGAAAGACGAAATTTTTTCGTAATCAACCAGCTTCTTACCGCCTTGTTGGATGAATTTTATGCTTAATTCTGTTATACTTGCACAATGAGACGCGAGTCAGAGATCCTTTTGAGAGGAAGCATGAATCATGACTAATAAGATTAAAATCGTGACTGATTCTTCAGTTCAGCTCACGGAAGCAGAAATTGCCAAATATCAAATTACGATTATTCCACTAACGATCGTGATCGATAATGAAGTTTATACTGATGGTGTTAACCTGTCGCGGACCGAGTTTATGACCCAAATGGCCCAGGCAAAGAATTTACCGCAAACTAGTCAACCGTCAATCGGGACAATTCTTGATTGCTTTGACCAACTGACAGCTGATGGCAGTCAGGTTATTTCAATTCACATGACGGAAACAATTAGTGGTACCGTGAATGCAGCCCGCCAAGCTGCGCAAATTTCCAAAGGTGGCATTACCGTCATTGATAGTGAATTCACCGATCGGGCGATGGCTTTCCAAGTTCTAACTGCGGCACAAATGGCTGAAGCTGGTGCTAGTCGTGAAGAAATTGTAACCGCTGTTCAGTCCGTTCGCGAGCGGACGCAACTGTATATGTCAGTGACAAATTTGACTAACTTAGTTAAGGGTGGCCGGCTTAGTCGGGTATCAGGCATGCTGTCCAGCTTGTTGAATATTAAGTTGATTTTGCAATTGCACGACAGTCAACTTGAGGCAATTCACAAGGGCCGGGGCATGAAAACAATCAATAATTTTTATCGGGATTTAATTGAGAAAATGAAGCAAGCTGCACCGATTAAAATGATCGGTATTTCTCAGGCTGACGATGCGGATTTTGCTGAGAAAATGAAGGAACAGTTACAAGCAGTTTTACCAGAAGTGCCTATTTTAGTTGCGCCAACAAGTCCGATTATTGCCACTCATACTGGACCAGGAGCAATTGCCGTTATGTTTTATACAGCATAGTTTTTTCAGAAGGTGGAGCTATGGTTCCGCCTTTTTAATATATTAATGTAGGTGTGAAAGTTTTGAAAAATATTTTTAAGGGTATTAAAGTAATTGTGATCATTGCGATCGTCGCCGTCATTACCGTCGTTGGCTTGAACTTTTTGATAAAGTCACCTAGTGCTACCAGTACCAACGGTTCTAAGGCGCGGGCGGTGAAAACAACAGCCACCAAAAAGACTTTAAAAAAAGTCAATTACGTGGCCATCGGCGATTCATTAACTTATGGGATTGGTGATGCCACTGAAAACGGTGGTTACGTGCCTTTAGTGAAAACCCAATTGGCCAATGATGATAATACTGATGTCAGCAGCCTGAATTTTGGGGTCAGTGGTGACACGTCCACCCAAGTTTATCAACGAATCGTTAAGCAGCCGAAGATTCAGCGCGGTTTAGCCCAAGCTAATCTGATCACGATGACGATTGGGGCCAATGATTTGATGCACATTATCAACAAGAACGTGCTCAATATGGATTTGAAAAAAGTTGAAACTGCGCGGACAACTTACCAAGCTAATCTTGAACGTTTGCTGAAAAAGATTCGTTCGTACAATAAAACAGCGCCGATTTTTGTCGCTAGTATTTACAATCCCTTCTATGTTTATTTCCCACAAATTACGGATATGAAGACAGCGATGGATGATTGGAATGCAACGGCTCAGAAGGTGATCAAAGAATTTGATCAAACTTATTATGTGGATATTGATCAGGTGATGACGCAACCAAAGGGCTCAGTTTTAGCGAACAATAAGGATAAGAAAGAAGCTTTGAATCCTTACTTATTTACTGAGGATCATTTCCATCCTAATAATCGCGGTTATCAAGCAATTTCGCAGCAATTTATTAAACAAATTCAGGCTCGTAAGTCAACTTGGTTATATCAAACTAGTAAATAAAGTTATTTTCAGAAAATTGGTTTAAAGGAGTTTATTTGTTATGGCCACACAAGCACGTCATCAAGTAAAAAAGGTAAAAAAAGAAAAGCCGGAAAAGAAAAATCGCGGTCCAGTTAATATTTGGAAATGGATCAGTCTTATTTTAATTGGTTTGCTATTAGGTGGTGGGATTTTCTTAGGTTCCAAAATTTTCACACAACCGAATAATCAATTAGCAGCTGATGTTTCTCAAGCTGATGAACCTGTTTTTAATGTTGATTTAACCAAGCAACAAGCCAATCGAATCGTGGCTTATTCGTTGAAACATTATTTAAAAAATGACGAATTTCAGTATAGTTTCAAATTTACTGATCAAGCCGTTTTAGGCGGTAAATTTAAGTTTCTTGGTTCAACGGTGCCGTTTACGTTAAATCTAGATCCTTACGTCATGGAAAACGGTGATATTCAATTGAAGGCCGAATCGTTGTCAATTGGGGCTTTGCCAATTCCAATCAGCCAAGTAATGAGTTTCATTGGCAATGACTATAAAGTGCCTAACTGGATCAGTTTAGATACGAAGAAAGAAACAATCACTTTACATTTACGCAAATATAAAATGAAAAACGGCATGAGTGTGCGTGCCAATCAAATTGATCTTGATAAAAACCAGATCAATTTTAGCGTTTATCTACCAGAATAATGAAGTAAGAGGTTAACGAATGGAACTAAGACGAAGTTTTTATCAATTTTTAATGACTGAGCGCAATCCCAATAATCACAGTGAAGTTGCCGAGTTCGCAAATAATGCGTTTTATGACCATTCTTTTCCGAAACAAAGTAAAGATTACGATGAGATTTCTCGCTATTTAGAGTTGAATGGCGGTTATTTACCCAGTATGTTGATTTTTGATCAGGCTTACCAACTCTATTTGGATAGTGAGGCATAATAATGGCAACAAATAATGAGCATGACAATGAGGAACAACCGGTCACCAAGCCTGCAAAAAAGGTGAAAGAACCGGTTGGCAAGAAGAAAGTACCACGACGCAAACATTTCACCCGCTTGACCTATTGGTTTAGTCTGGTCATTGCGTTATTAGTTGGTTTGATTGTCGGGGTTTTAATTGTAACCGTACAAGTTCGTAAAAACTTAACGGCAACAGCAGAAACGCGACAAATTGATCAAGTTTATCAATTAATTCAAAAGAATTACTACACCAAAGTGAGCAAGAAGAAGCTGGCTAATGGCGCCATTTCCGGCATGCTAAAAAGTTTGAACGATCCTTTTTCTGAATATTTAGCTACTGAAGAGACCTCTAACTTGAATGAGTCGATTTCCGGTTCTTTTGAGGGAATTGGGGCGCAAGTTCAGAAGGATAGTGCTGGAATTAAGATTGTTTCGCCAATCAAGAATGCCCCAGCCGCTAAAGCTGGTTTGAAAGCCAACGACATTATTCTAGCCATTGATGGCCAATCAACCGCCCAAATGACCGTCAACGATGCTGTCAGCAAGATTCGTGGCAAAAAAGGTTCCAGTGTCCAGTTGAAAATTAAACGGGGCAGTAAAACTTTCACAGTTAAGGTAAAACGTGGGAAAGTTGATCAGGCCACAGTTAGCGGTACTTTGAGTAGCACTGATAAGAAAGTCGGTGTGATTCAAATTACAACGTTTGCTGAAAACACTGTTAGTGGCATGAAAAAGACGATCAAGTCGTTGCGTAAACAAGGTGCTGAAAGTTTCGTTCTTGACTTACGAGGCAATGGCGGTGGCTTAATGAATACGGCTTTAAACCTTTCCAGCATGTTCTTGCAGGATAAGAAAGTCATTATGCGCGTGGTCGATCGTGATCAAAACGAAACAGTTTATCGGGCCGGCAAGAAATATGACGATGGTTTTAAGGTCACCGAACCAGTCACCGTGATTGTTGATAGCGGCAGTGCTAGTGCTTCCGAGATTTTCACAGCGGCCTTACAGCAATCGGCTGGCGATAAAGTGGTTGGTACCCAGTCATTTGGTAAGGGGACTGTGCAAACGGTGATTCCTTTAAGTGAAAGTAGTGAAATGAAGTTTACGACTGCGAAATGGTTGACGCCGAATAAGACTTGGATCAACAAGGTGGGGATCACGCCGGATACGGTCGTTGATTATCCCGCAATTGCTAAATTGACCTTGATTTCTAATGATGCCACTTTGAAAAACGGTGATGTCAGTGACCAAGTGAAATTACTCCAAGAAAATTTGACGGCTTTAGGATACGCAGTCGATAATACGAAGGGTATTTTCGACGATAGTACGACGGCTGCCGTGAAACAGTTGCAAACTAAGGCTGGTTTAACTGCTAATGGCGAGTTTAACGAAGATACCTACACAGCATTATATGTGCAGGTCGCGGCTTACTTACAGGCTCATGATGAGATGATGAGTACGGCTGTGAAAACCAGTCAAGAAGCCCAGGCTAACACGCAGGCTTAAGAGATAAAACAATCAATAGATGTGACCCAAGTATGTTGATTGGCGCTGGCAATCGGCGCTAATAAATTGGGGCACATCTATTTTTTCGGGCAGCAGTCAACTTTGTCGCTCGACAATTAAAGCAACAATTAAAATCAAGGATGAATTTAGTTCGATTTTTTGGTAAGCTTTGGATGGTTAACTAATTTATTCTGCCAGTAATTAGTCGTTGACGTATTAAGGCTATTTTCAGAATAGTTAGTCGTTTAGAGACGCGGTTTTTAAATAGAAGAGGATGTTTTAAAATGAGTACAATTCAATGGTATCCCGGTCATATGGCCAAGGCAAAGCGGCAGATCCAAGAACAACTGAAATTAGTTGATGTCGTGATCGAGGTGGTCGATGCTCGCTTGCCAGAAAGTTCCCGCAATCCCGAGTTAAATCAATTAATTCAGCATAAAGATCATCTCATTATTTTGAACAAGTCGGATTTAGCAGATCCCCAAGCAACCAAGCAGTGGCTGCAGTTTTATCAAGGCGAAGGGCTAGCCTCACTGGCTTTAGATTCTCAACATGGGCAGCCTTTAAAACCAGTTTTGCGGGCAACTAAGCAGTTGTTAGCCCCTAAATTGGCACAACAAGCAGCCAAAGGGATTAGAGAAACCACCATTCGCGCCATGTGTGTGGGCATTCCCAACACTGGTAAATCAACATTCTTGAATCGAATGATTGGTAAAAATGTCGCTCAAGTCGGTAATCGACCAGGGGTTACACGTAAACAAAACTGGCTGAAAACGCAACAGAACTTTGCCATTTTGGATACCCCGGGGGTCTTGTGGCCTAAATTTGCCGACCAATTAATTGGCCAAAAGTTAGCTTTAACCGGCGCAATTAAGGAAGGACTGTATCACGAAGATGATATTGTCTTATTTGCGTTAGAATTTTATCAAGCTCAGTATCCCCAATTATTACAACAGCACTATCAGCTATCGGCTGAACAAATGGTCTTGGCACCAGTGGACTTGCTGATGGCGTTGACGAAAAAACTAGGCTTCCGCGATGAATACGAGCGAATGGTGACGCGCTTCTTATTAGATTATCGTAAGGGCAAATTAGGGCGGATTACGCTAGATCAAGTGCCGGCTACTTGGCAGGAGACGGTGCATGACTAAGAAAGTAATGCTACAGCCAGAAACGGTCAGTCAGGCATCGATTACTACCATCAAGGCTGCGCTAGCTGACCATCCTGATGAGGCTTTATTAGCTGCCGTCAAAGCTGATTCGCGGAAGGGCGTGCAACAGGCTCTGCGTCGCTATCGCAATTGGCAAACAGCTAAAGTTGAAATGAAGGCTGCTTTACAACGGAAATTGACTTTGGAACGGCAATTATGGCCCGAGTATCCTTTAATTGCAGGAATCGATGAGGTTGGTCGCGGACCTTTAGCTGGGCCAGTGGTCACTGCGGCAGTTATCTTACCTCATGATTTTCAGTTATTAGGTGTTGATGATTCGAAGCGACTGACTGCCCACCGCCGCGAGGAACTTTATCGAAAAATTTTGTCGGTGGCTATCGATATTAGTATTGGCGTAGGCGATGCGCAACTGATTGATCGGGAAAATATTTATCACGCCACAGAAATCGTGATGGCTCAAGCGGTTCAGGGATTACATTATCAACCCCAATTTTTGTTAGTCGATGCCATGACAGTTCCAGTGCCATTGCCACAGCGAAAATTAATCAAAGGTGATCAACAATCAGCTAGTATCGGCGCGGCCAGTATTGTGGCCAAGCAAGTTCGGGATCATTTAATGGTCATGTACGATCAAGTTTATCCGGGCTATGATTTTGCCGATAATGCTGGTTATGGCACGGCGAAACACTTAGCTGGCTTAGCAAAATTAGGCGTGACGCCAATTCATCGACGCAGTTTTGCGCCCGTCCAAGCTGCTTTAGCAAAATAAAATAATTCAAGAAAATCAGCTATTTTGGCGTACTTTAATAAGAGTAGGCAGGTAGGTGGTTTTTTTATGGATAAAAATTCAATTTTATTAGCGGCTAGCTTAAATTCGAAGTGGTCCTATCGGGAACAGTTGCAATTGGCCCGCTTATTACAAGATTATTCTGGGACGATCCCCAATAATTGGGCTCAGTTAAATTCTTGGTTGCAACAGCAGTGGTCGACGTTGTTATTGCCAGCAGAATTGCAATCACCGCAGTTTGTGGGCAATTACTTAACGGTGCTTGATCAAGATTATCCCTTGGCTTTGGCGGAGACTTATCAGCCACCGTTGCTCCTTTTTTATGCTGGTCACCGGGAGTTATTGGCGACACCTAAATTAGCGATTGTTGGTGCTCGTGAGTGTACCACGTATAGTCACGTTTGTTTGCGAAGGTTGATTCCGCAACTCGTGGACGCGAAAATTACCACGGTTAGTGGCTTGGCGGCGGGCGTCGATCAACTGGTTCATCAGGAAACCTTATTGGCTCATGGGGCAACGATTAGTGTGATTGGCACCGGCCTTGATGTTTATTATCCAACGCAAAATGAGTTGCTCCAGCAGTTAATTGGTCAACAGGGACTTTTGTTATCTGAATATCCACCAGCGACGCCACCGCGACGGTTTCATTTTCCACAACGTAACCGCATTATTGCTGGGTTAAGTGCTGGGGTTTTAGTCACCGAGGCTCGACAACGCAGCGGTTCTTTAATTACGGCTAATCTGGGCCTGCAAGAAAATCGCAATATTTATGCTTTGCCTGGTAGTTTGCTGTCACCCCTTTCCGAAGGGACAAATCAGTTATTACAAGCCGGGGCCACACCAGTTTTAAGTGCAATGGATATTATTCGTGACTTTAATGAAGTTAAAAAAATGCAGCCAAGTTGAGCTTGATGCAATCGGCTTTGAGACAGTACAATTAGTGGTTTGTGGCGGATTATGAACGAGGTCGACTGATTTCTAATCAACACGATTTTCGAACCGCTGATAAAAGTTCATGGTTGACAAGTGGCTAAAAACTAGCTTATGATTATTTCCGATTTGAGCACGGACTTTTTTAACGTGCCGACAAAGCCTATTAAGGTTAAGAATTAGTAGGAAAAGAAGGGAGTTTTTGCATGGCCACTAAAAATCTTGTCATCGTGGAATCACCAGCAAAAGCCAAAACAATCGAAAAATATCTCGGCCGTAATTATCACGTTGTTGCCAGTTTAGGCCATATTCGTGATTTACCTAAAAGCCAAATGGGGATTGATTTCGATCATGATTATCAGCCCAAGTATATTTCGATTCGTGGCAAGGGCGATGTCATTAAACAATTAAAGAGTGCCGCTAAAAAAGCTGATCATGTTTATCTGGCAGCCGATCCGGACCGTGAAGGTGAAGCAATTGCTTGGCACGTTTCGCATATTTTAGGATTAGATCCAACTGCTAATAATCGGGTTGTCTTTAATGAAATCACTAAGAATGCGGTTAAGGATGCTTTTAAAGAACCACGTAGTATTGATATGAACT
Organism: Lapidilactobacillus wuchangensis; assembly: GCF_003946645.1. GTDB lineage: Bacteria > Bacillota > Bacilli > Lactobacillales > Lactobacillaceae > Lapidilactobacillus > Lapidilactobacillus wuchangensis. Next base: position 249,422 of record NZ_RHOU01000001.1, on the reverse strand, counting down.
TGGTTGATGCCCAACAAGCACGGCGGGTGTTAGACCGAATCGTTGGTTATTCAATCAGTCCAATTCTCTGGGCCAAAGTTAAAAAGGGCCTTAGTGCTGGCCGGGTGCAATCAGTTGCCCTTAAGCTAGTCATTGATCGCGAAAAAGAAATTAAAGCCTTTATTCCAGAAGAATATTGGAGTTTGGCGGCGGAATTTCAAAAAGGTCGCGGTAAGAAATTTGCCGGTAATTTCTATGGCCTTAATGGCAAAAAAGCGGCTTTACCTGACAATGCTGCTGTGCAAGCAGTGCTCAAGAAAATTGACAAGCAGCAACCATTTGCCATTACTAAAGTGACTAAGAAAGAACGGAAACGTTTCCCAGCAGCGCCATTCACTACGAGTTCACTGCAGCAGGAAGCCAACCGGCGCTTAAACTTTAAAACGCGTAAAACCATGATGATTGCGCAACAATTGTATGAAGGTATTAACTTAGGCAAAGAGGGAACCGTTGGGTTAATCACTTATATGCGGACCGATTCGACGCGGATCTCTTCAGTTGCTAAGCATGAAGCGGCGACCTTCTTACATGAGAGCAAAGATTTTGGTGAGCCATATGCAGCCACTAAACTGCATAAGACTAAGAATCCAGAAGGGGCTCAGGATGCCCATGAAGCGATTCGGCCTAGTTCGGTCATGCGGACACCAGAAAGTCTTAAAGAAATTCTTTCTCGCGATCAATTCCGTTTGTATCAGTTGATTTGGTCCCGGTTCTTGGCTAGTCAAATGACCCCAGCTATTTATGATACGGTAGCCGTTGAACTAGAACAAAATGGTGTTAATTATCGGGCCAATGGTTCACAAATGAAGTTTGCTGGTTTTACCAAGGTTTATCATGGTAGTACCGACGACCAAAAAGAAAATATCTTGCCCGAATTAGCAGTTGGCGATGAAGTGAAATTAACGAAGACTGATCCGCAACAACATTTCACTCAACCACCAGCTCGTTATTCTGAAGCTAGTTTGGTCAAGGCTTTGGAAGAAAATGGCGTTGGTCGCCCATCAACTTATGCGCCAACGATTGATACGATTCAAAAACGTTATTACGTCAAATTATCAGGCAAAAGCTTTGAACCGACAGAACTTGGCGAAATTGTGGATGAATTGATTGAGAAGTTCTTCCCAGATATTGTTAACATTGATTTCACTGCCAAACTGGAAGATGAGCTTGATGGCATCGAAGCTGGTAAAGGTGAGTGGGTCAAAGTTGTTGATCAATATTACCAACCATTCGCTAAAGAGCTTGATCAAGCTGAGCAGAAGATTGAAAAAGTGCAAATTAAAGATGAACCTGCTGGCTTTGACTGTGACATTTGTGGCGCGCCAATGGTCGTTAAAATGGGCCGTTTCGGGAAATTCTACGCTTGTAGCCGTTTCCCAGATTGTCGTAATACCAAGGCAATCGTTAAAGAAATCGGTGTTGTTTGTCCAAAATGTCAAAAAGGTCAGGTCTTAGAACGTAAGTCGAAGAAGAATCGGATTTTCTATGGCTGTTCTCGTTATCCTGACTGTGATTTTGTTTCTTGGGATAAGCCGGTTGGTCGTGATTGCCCAGTTTGTCAGCATTACTTAGTTGACAAAAAAGTTAAAGGTGGTCATCAGGTCCTATGTCCTAATGGCGATTACGAAGAACAATTACAAAAATAAAATAGTTAGCTGAGAAATGAGGAAAGATCGTGGAATCTTTTGTTAATGTTGTGGGAGCCGGCCTTGCAGGCAGTGAAGCGGCATGGCAAATTGCCAAGCGTGGCATTCCGGTACATTTGTACGAAATGCGGCCCGGTCAAAGTACGCCAGCACATCACACCAATGAATTTGCTGAATTAGTTTGTACCAATTCGTTAAGAGCCAACCAATTGACTAATGGTGCTGGCTTATTGAAAGAGGAAATGCGGCGCTTGGATTCGTTGATCATGACTGCCGCAGATCGTAGTGCAGTGCCAGCTGGTGGTGCGCTGGCGGTTGATCGGGATAAATTCTCAGGTTACGTTACGGCGCAATTGCGAGAACATCCACTGGTCACTGTGATTAATGAAGAATTAACTGATTTTCCAGCTGGACCAACAGTTATTGCCACTGGTCCATTAACAGCACCTGGTTTAGCAGACACCATTCAGGAACTGAACGGTGCAGAAGGGCTACATTTCTTCGATGCGGCGGCACCAATCATCACCAAAGAATCGATTGACTTTGATCAAGTCTATTTGAAGTCACGTTATGATAAAGGTGAAGCAGCTTATTTGAATTGTCCGATGGATGAAGCGACTTTCTTGGCTTTTCGTGAGGCTTTAGCAACGGCTGAAGCTGCGGAAGTTCATGATTTTGAAGATGATCAGGTTTTTGATGGCTGTATGCCAATCGAAGTGATGGCGCGTCGTGGTATTAAAACCATGATTTTTGGCCCGATGAAACCGGTGGGCTTAGAGAATCCGCGGACTGGCAAGCGTCCTTATGCCGTGGTTCAATTACGCCAGGATAATGCGGCTGGCAGTTTATATAACCTGGTTGGTTTTCAAACTCATTTGAAGTTTGGTGAACAACGCCGCGTTTTCCGAATGATTCCTGGTTTGGAGAATGCGGAAATTGTTCGTTATGGGGTGATGCATCGTAATACATTCATGAATTCCCCAGAAGTGCTTGAACCAACTTATCGCTCGCGTAAACGGTCTGATCTCTTTTTTGCTGGGCAAATGACCGGCGTTGAAGGTTATGTTGAAAGTGCTGCAAGTGGTTTGTTAGCCGGCATTAATGCCGCCCATTTATACCATGATCAGCCGCTAATGACAGCCCCAGCCACCACTTCAATGGGCTCAATGGCGCATTACATTACCCATGCTGACCGCAAACATTTCCAACCGATGAATGCGAACTTTGGCATTTTTCCTGAACTCAGCGAACATATCCGCGATAAAAAGGCTCGTAAAGAAGCCTATGCCCAACGAGCCTTACAGGATTTTGATCAGTTCGTCAGCAAAGTTAAAACTTTCGATTAATTGAACTATGTCGCTTCTTAGTTCAGAGCGGCAGGGGTCCAGCAATTTTTGGCGTGGAACATGGTTAGCATTGATTTGAGACTATTGCTAACGCGACAATCTCAGATACGAGTCTTGAAACTATAACATAGGTCTAAAACGGAACTAGTTCTGACTACATTGCGGGCTGCTTGTCGTGGAACGCGGCCGACACTGATCTGAGCCAATTACAGACCAAATTGTCTCAGATACAGGTCTTATTGTAAGTGCTAGAGCACTAACAATAATTTGGCGGCTGACGACAAGATCCCTCCATTCCGTCTGGAGTTAAGTCCGTGCACTTTATCTTTGCTAAGTTTTAAGGCGGTACTTGTAAGAGTTTGATAATCAGACGACTTATGTCACAGTTTGAATGAGAGAGCTGTCGCCAATTACTTCCACCACCAGATTAAGCTAACAAAACTGATCACCACTATTTGGCTGGACTAGATTGTGGTATTACAAAAACGATGTGACAATCTCTGTTGAGAAGAGAGTTGTCACATCGATTTTTTTGCTGTTTAACTGTTATTACGAACTGAATTGAGTTAATGAATCCCGCTAACCCTGACTTAAATACTAACAAATGTGAAATGTGCCATCTCAGCTCCAGACGGAATGGAGGGCGTGGTTGTCAGCCGCCAAATTTGTCTTATTGCTTTAGCAATTAGACAAAGGCTTGTATTTGAGATTGTTGCGGAGCAATAAGCTCAAATCAATGCCGGCCGCGTTCCACAACCAGCAAGCCCGCAATGGAGTCAGACTCGATTCTGTTTGAACACTTTCGCTAGATTTCAATGATTTAGAACTTGATTTGCGATTTGCTGCAACCAATTGTCGGTTGGCGGCACATCATTTATTTTTGAAACACCTTCCTCAACTATGTTAAAGTAGAGACATTGAGGTGGGTGTTTTTGTATGGCAGAACAAGCATGGGTCCGCCAGTTTGGCGAGTATTTGGTGGTTGAACGTCAGTATTCCGAATTAACGAAAACCGCTTATTTAGATGATATTCAAGATTTTACCAATTTTTTAAATGCCAATGGTGGCTTAGCCTCTTATCAAAAAGTTGGTCGCTTAGAAATCGAAACCTTTCTGGACGATTTGACGCAACGTAAGCTTGCGCGTGACACCATTAGTCGGAAAATATCAGCCTTAAGGTCCTTTTATCGTTATCTAGAAAACCATAAACTAGTAGAGCGTAATCCATTTACGCAAGTTGAAATAAAGGGCGCGCCTAAAGTTTTACCGCGGTTCTTTTATGAACAAGAAATGGCGGCTTTGTTTGAGGCAGTTCAGGGTGATAAAACACTGCAATTGCGGGATCGCGCCTTGTTGGAGTTGTTTTATGCCACCGGGATGCGGGTTAGTGAAGTCAGTGAGTTGACCCTGAATCAGATTGACTTTCAAACGCGGATCATTCTCGTTCACGGGAAAGGTAATAAAGATCGTTATGTGCCATTTGGCCACCATGCGCTGAATGCTTTAAATGATTATTTGCAAAAAGCGCGGCCGCAACTAATGGCTAAGCAACAAGCAACTCATGATTTTGTGTTTGTTAATCATTATGGCCAGCAACTAACCAGTCATGGGATTTCTTACATTTTAAAGCAAGTGATCAAACGTTCCAGTCTGCATAGTGATATTCATCCCCATATGTTGCGGCATACTTTTGCCACGCATTTGTTAAACCATGGTGCAGATTTGCGAACTGTTCAAGAGTTGCTAGGTCATGCGAGTCTCTCGACGACGCAGATTTATACTCATGTCACCATGCAGCATTTACAGGCGGACTATCGCCAGTATTTTCCCCGGGCAACTAGTGAAACTGAAGTACCAAGCAATAAAAATAAAAATTCTCAAGATAAAAAGGAGTAACTCATGACAACAATTGTTGCAGTTAAACACCAAGGCGAAATCGCCATTGCTGGTGATGGTCAAGTCACCATGGGCGAGAAGTATATTATGAAAGCTAGCGCTCATAAAGTGCGCCGGATTTTCGACGACCAAGTGATCATCGGTTTTGCCGGTGGTGTTGCCGATGCCTTCACACTATCTGATTGGTTTGAGAAAAAATTACGGACTTATGCAGGTGATTTACAGCGTTCTGCGGTTGAGTTAGCGCAAGACTGGCGTAAAGATCCCACTTTACAGAAATTAGAGGCGATGTTGATTGCCTTTGACCGCAAACAACTTTTACTGATTTCTGGGAATGGCGAAGTGATTGCCCCTGATGAAGACGTAATCGCGATTGGTTCTGGTGGTAATTTTGCCCAAGCTGCGGCAATTGCCATGACTCGCCAGGCTCCAGCCATGAAGGCCGTTGATATTGCCCATGAGGCGATTGACATTGCTGCTGGCATCGATATTTTTACGAACCACGAAATTATTACAGACCAGTTTTAAAGGAGTTAATTAAACGATGACTTTAGAGAAAACCCCACGCCAAATTGTGGCTGCTTTAGATGATTATGTGATTGGCCAGAATTCAGCCAAACGTGCTGTCGCTATTGCCTTGTACAATCGCTATCGCCGCCATCAATTGAATGCACAATTGCAAAAAGATATCACCCCCAAGAATTTACTGATGATCGGACCTACTGGGGTCGGTAAAACCGAAATTGCCCGACGTCTCGCAATGATCGTTGACGCACCTTTTGTCAAAGTCGAAGCCACGAAGTTCACCGAAGTTGGTTACGTGGGCCGCGACGTTGAAGCCATGGTTCGTGATTTAGCTGATGCGGCGGTGGCCATTGAAGAACGCATTGCTTATGATCAAGTTCGTGGTCAAGCTTTACGCGAAGCCAATAAAGAATTAATTCGGTTGTTGGCACCTGGTGAGAAGAAGCAAACTAAGCCAGCTAATAATGGCAATTGGATGCAAATGATGAACCAGTTAATGCAAGCACAGCCCAATCAAGATGAAGAACCAGAAACCGAACAAGTATCAGAAACCGTTCAGAATCAACGCATGGATTTGGCGGAAAAACTCAACCGTGGCTTATTAGAAAATCGCGAAGTGACCATTAAGGTGGCCGAATCGAAGAAAGCTAATCCAATGATGGATGCCATGGGTGGCATGGGCGTTGACATGAGTGAAATGCTGGGCCAATTAACACCTAGTCGTAAGGTGAAACGGACCTTACCAGTTAAGGAAGCGCGGGAAATCTTAATTCGCCAACATTCCGAAAAATTAATTGATCGGGAAAACTTACAAGAACGGGCCATTAAACGGGCTCAGGATGATGGCATTATTTTCATTGATGAAATTGATAAATTGTCATCGAAGAAACAGAATGGCTCTGGCGAAGTTTCTCGTGAAGGGGTACAACGGGATATTTTGCCAATCGTTGAAGGTTCTCAAGTAAATACCAAATATGGTCCTTTAGATACTAGCCATGTTTTATTCATTGGTTCTGGTGCCTTTGCCCAAACGAAACCTAGCGATTTGATCCCCGAACTACAAGGTCGTTTCCCAATTCGCGTTGAGTTAGATGACTTGAGTAAGGCTGACTTCATTCAAATCTTGACTGAACCACATACGGCTTTGATCAAACAATACATTGCTTTGGTCGGCGCTGATGGCGTTAAGTTGACGTTCACCCAAGAAGCAATTGAGAAGATTGCTGAAGTCGCTGATGATGTTAACAAGCGGACTGATAATATCGGAGCTCGGCGTTTAGCGACCATTCTGGAAAAGGTCTTGGAAGAAGTCTTATTTGATGGCCCCGACATGCAAATGGGTGAGATCATGATCACTGAGAAGTATGTGGCCGACCGCATTGATGCCATTGCCTCCAACCAAGATTTAACCAAGTATATTTTGTAAAAGCATGGCGAAATAATTAAATCAAACTAAAAAACATGACAAATCAGGAACGGACTGTTTGTCATGTTTTACATATTCTGTTATCGTGTTATCGTAATGAAGAAAAGCGTTGTCAGCATAAGTCGGTCACAGGGGGATTCACCTCAGGCCGTACGCTGACAAATACGGAGGTAAACTTAATGAACGTTAAACTTGAAAATGAATTTTATCAATTAACTGTCGCAACTAAGGGCGCAGAAATGCAAAGTCTGATCGATCAGCATTCAGGTGTTGAATACTTATGGCAAGCAGATCCTCAAGTCTGGGGCCGTCATGCGCCTAATTTATTCCCGATCGTTGGTAAATTGAAAGACGATCAATATACTTATCAAGGCAAAACTTACCACATGACCCAACATGGTTTCGCCCGTGATTTAGAATTCACTTTGGAACGGGAAACGGATCATAGTTTAACTTTCTTGTTAACTGATAATGCCGAAACTCGGGCGAAATATCCTTTTGCCTTTGAATTTCGGGTGAAATATTCATTGATCAATCGGTTACTGAATGTCACTTACTATGTTAATAATCCGAGTGAAACTGAGCCATTGATTTTTGGTGTTGGCGGGCATCCTGGTTTCCGTTTGCCAGTTGAAAGTGGCGTTGACTTTGCCGACTATTTCTTACGTTTCAAACCAAGTAAGAGCCGGATTCAGATCCCGTTAACCGCGACTGGCGTTGATTATGCGCACCGGACTTTGGCACCAACTGATGTTGATTGGCAAATCAATCATGAAGTTTTCGCAAATGATGCACTGATTTTCCAATTAAACGGCACCAATGAAGTTGAAATTCGTTCCGATAAATCAAAACACAGTATTAATTTAAAAACCAAAGATGCGCCGTTTGTCGGTGTTTGGTCAGCTTATCCCCAAACTGGCGACTATGTCTGCATTGAACCATGGTGGGGTATTGCTGATTTAACAGATAGTAATGGTGAGCTGACGGACAAGTTCGGCATGAACACCTTAGCACCACAGGAAAACTTCAAGGCTAAATATCAAATTAGCTTTTCGTAAAAATGATACTAATGGGAAAGATGATTAAGCAGAATGGTGTCTGACTTTGTTCCGGGCTGCTTGGCGTGGAACGCGGTCGGCATCAACTAGGGCGCGACGCTTGTGGAATTTTAAAGACAATAAAAAACAGGACCTGCTTCAGTCGGTGGTTGTTAAGACCTTGGTACTGAGCAGTGACCTGTTTTTGTTTGGTCATTTTTATATTTAAGCTATTTTTTCTTTTTCTGTTGGTGATAATACCAGCCAAATGGTACCAAGTTCTCGGTGCCTTGGCGAATCCGTTTAATATTGGCACGATGACGATAGAAAATAAAAATCGTCAATAATACCGCTGTTAAAGTCAGGAAAATATCATGATAATAAAACGAGAAAATCGTGATTAAAATCATTCCCAACATGCTGGCCATACTGACCATACTAGAAATCAGCATGATCAGAACAAAAGTACTGACCGCAATTACAAAAAATTGGGGATTATAAGCTAATAATACACCAGCACTAGTGGCGACTGCTTTACCACCAGAAAACTTAATAAAGATCGAAAAGGAATGGCCAAGAATAGCGGCTAAACCAAAGAGCAGAATAAAGTAATGTGGCAGTCCTAAATGAAACCAAACTGGTAAACTAGCGGCAACAGTACCTTTTAGAATATCTAAGGCCAGCACGCTCACCCCAGCAGTTCGGCCTAAAACTCGGAAAGTATTGGTCGTGCCGATGTTGCCACTGCCGAACTGGCGAATATCTTTCTTGAAAAAAATCTGGCCAACTACCACACCAGATGGGAAAGAGCCTAAAAGATATGCTAAAATAATTAAGACTGCAAATTTCAAAATGATTCCTCCGTCGTGCATTGCGAATTAATTTAGACGCGCTAAGCCTAAATTGATCAATCAGAATAATGGCACTAAGCCCTATTCTACAAAAATCTGCGGCGGTTGACAATCATTATTCAGATGCGTAACCTTAATAGGTAGAACATACGTTTGTAAAAATAAGGAATAAGCTTTTAAAAAAGTTTGTAAAGCGGTGCTGGCAATGATTAGCGGCACTGTTTCGCGTTGTCGGCTAATTTTTTAGCGACGACGGGGATTGAGAATGTTGGAGGTTCAAATGGTAGCCAAACAAAAATATGATGACAGTTCGATCCAGATTCTTGAGGGATTAGATGCTGTTCGTAAACGGCCGGGGATGTATATTGGTTCGACTGATGGTCGCGGTCTACATCACTTGGCTTATGAAATTATTGATAATGCCGTTGATGAAGCCATGGCTGGTTATGGGAAAGAAATTACGGTGACAATCAATCAAGATGGTAGTTTAACTGTGACTGACCATGGCCGCGGGATGCCAACGGGGATGCATGCCTCAGGTCGGCCCACGATTGAAGTTATTTTAACGATTTTGCATGCTGGTGGGAAGTTTACTGAGAACAACTATAAAACTTCCGGTGGCTTGCATGGGGTTGGGGCCTCAGTCGTTAATGCCTTATCTTCATGGCTGGAAGTGGAAGTTGTCCGTGATCACCGCCTATATCGAGAACGCTTTGTGAACGGTGGTCATCCTGAAGGCACTTTGAAAGAAATTGGTAAAAGTAAGCTTGCCTCAGGGACTAAAATTAGTTTCATGCCTGACCCAGCCATTTTTACAACCACTAAATTCAAATATGATACGTTGGTAGAACGACTCCGTGAGTCAGCTTTCTTGCTGAAGGGCGTCGCGATTACGATTGCTGATAAGCAAACTGATCAGTCGGAAACTTTTAAGTTTGATGATGGTCTGCAATCCTTTGTGCGCTATTTGAATGAAGACAAAGATACTTTGACTGATGTAATTAGCGTCGAAGGTGAAAAGGACGGCATGGAAATCGACTTTGCCGCCCAATACAACGACGGTTATTCTGAGAACATTATTTCCTTTGTCAATAATGTCCGGACTGCTGATGGTGGTAGCCATGAAACCGGGATGAAGTCTGGTTTAACGAGGGCCTTTAACGACTACGCGCGTAAGACTAATTTGCTGAAGGATAAAGATAAGAACCTTGAAGGTAGTGACGTTCGGGAAGGCATCAGTGCGGTTATTTCAGTGCGGATCCCCGAAGAAATCCTGGAGTTTGAAGGCCAGACTAAAGGACGCTTAGGCACGCCCCAAGCACGAACAGCCGTTGATAGCTTGATTTATGAGCAGTTCTCTTATTATTTATTGGAAAATGGTGACGTGGGCCAAATGCTGGTTCAAAAGGCCATCAAAGCTCGCGAAGCCCGCGATGCTGCTCGTAAAGCCCGTGATGAAAGTCGCAATGGCAAGAAGCGTAAACGTCATGAAGGCTTATTATCCGGGAAACTCACCCCAGCTCAATCACGAAACCCTAAGAAAAATGAGCTTTACTTAGTCGAAGGGGATTCTGCCGGTGGCTCAGCCAAACAAGGTCGAGATCGTCATTTCCAAGCGATTTTGCCATTACGAGGGAAAGTTTTAAATACCCAGAAGGCCAAGCTACAAGATATTATTAAAAACGAAGAAATCAATACGATGATTTACACGATTGGTGCTGGCGTTGGTGCTGACTTTAACTTGGCTGATGCTAATTATGACAAAATCATTATTATGACCGATGCCGACGATGATGGTGCTCATATTCAGATTCTGCTGTTGACTTTCTTCTACCGTTACATGCGGCCTTTAATCGAAGCTGGCAAAGTTTATATTGCCTTACCACCTCTTTATAAGGTGCAAAAAGGTCGTGGCGCTAAGAGTATTATTCGCTATGCTTGGACCGAAAATCAGTTAGCTAATGCGACCAAAGATTTGGGCCATGGCTATAGCCTGCAACGGTTTAAAGGTTTAGGTGAAATGAATGCCGACCAGCTGTGGGAAACCACCATGGATCCAGTCGCACGGACATTGATCCGGGTCAAAATCGAAGATGCCACTTTAGCAGAGAAACGTGTGACCACGTTAATGGGCGATAAAGTTGAGCCCCGGCGTCGTTGGATCGAAGACAATGTGAAGTTCACACTGGATGAAGAGGGTAGTATTTTGGATACCACGGCGGCTGAAGACGTGCAAGGTGATACGGGTACGCAAGATTTATTAAAGCAAGTTGAACAACATAAAGGTGTGTGATGAGTTTGGCTGAACAACCACAGAAAATTGAAGAACTCTCCATCGAAAAAGTGATGGGCGAACGGTTTAGCCGTTACTCGAAATACATTATTCAAGAACGGGCTTTACCAGATATTCGTGATGGACTGAAACCAGTGCAACGGCGAATTCTGTATGCCATGAATTTAGATGGCAATACGTATGACCATGAATTTCGTAAATCAGCGAAGTCAGTGGGGAATGTCATGGGTAACTTCCATCCCCATGGTGATAGTTCCATTTACGAATCCATGGTGCGAATGAGCCAGGATTGGAAATTACGAGCACCCTTAATTGAGATGCACGGGAATAATGGTTCCATGGATGGCGATCCGCCAGCAGCGATGCGGTATACTGAAGCGCGCTTAAGTAAGATTGCCGGGTTAATGCTCAAGGACATCGAAAAAGAAACTGTTAATATGGTATTGAATTTCGATGATACTAGCGAAGAGCCCACTGTTTTACCAGCCCATTTTCCGAACTTATTGGTCAATGGTTCCTCAGGAATTTCGGCTGGTTATGCCACTGAGATTCCACCGCATAATCTTGGCGAAGTCATTGACGCGGTGATTTATTTAATGAATCATCCCGAAGCCGAATTGGCAGATTTAATGAAGCTTGTGCCGGGACCAGATTTTCCTACTGGCGGGATCTTACAAGGTGTTGCTGGGGTTAAGGATGCTTATCAATCTGGCCGTGGTCGCGTGTATTTACGTTCCAAGACGGCAATTGAAACATTGCGTGGTCAGCGCGAACAAATTACCGTGACCGAATTACCGTATGAAGTGAACAAAGCGCTCTTGGTTAAGAAGATTGACGAGTTACGCGTGCTGAAAAAAGTCGACGGTATTTCGGAAGTGCGGGATGAAACCGACCGGACTGGTTTACGTATCGTGATTGAGTTGAAGCGAAATGCGGATGCCCAAGGGATTTTGAACTACCTATTCAAGAACACGGATTTGCAAATCTCTTATAACTTTAACATGGTGGCCATTGCCGACTTACGACCACAACAAATTGGCTTGCGTCAAGCGTTAGTCGCTTATTTAGCTCATCAACGGGACGTCTTAACTAAGCGGACTCAATTTGACCTTAAAAAGGCTCAAAAGCGGCAACACATCGTTGAAGGTTTGATTCGCGCTTTATCAATTTTGGATGAAGTAATTGCATTAATTCGGGGTAGTAAGAATAAGGGGGATGCCAAGAACAATTTAGTTGCTAAATATCAATTTAGTGAAGTTCAGGCTGAAGCCATTGTTTCTTTGCAATTGTACCGGTTAACCAATACGGATGTGACTGCTCTAGAAGCAGAACATCGGGAATTATCCAAAACAATTGCCACTTACCAGAAGATTTTGGCGGAACCCGCCGAGTTGGATCGGGTGATCAAGTCTGAATTACTAGCGATTAAGAAAGAATTTGCTAGTCCCCGGCGAACTAAAATCGAAGCCGAAGTTGCTAGCTTGGAAATTGATACCAGTGTCATGGTCACTTCTGAAGACGTGATGGTTCAAGTTAGTCATGATGGCTACTTCAAGCGCAGTAGCATTCGTTCTTTTCAAGCAACTGGTGCTAGTGATGATGGCTTGAAAGACGAGGATTATCCGATTTTTCAAGAGCAAGTGAATACCTTGGACCATTTGTACATCTTTACGAACTTAGGCCGATTGCTGTATCGGCCGGTTCATGAGTTGTTGGATGTGAAATGGAAGGATACTGGCCAGCATTTATCTCAGGATGTTGGACTAGCTAATGATGAGTCAGTTTTAGCCGTTTATCGCTTTAAAGATTTAGCTGCTGAACAAGGCAATTTCATCTTAACGACTTCCGATGGCTATATTAAACAGGTCAATTTCCAAAATCTATTGCCAGGTCGGACTTATCGAACTCGCTTACAAGCGGCGATCAGCTTGAAGAGTGAAGCGGCTCATGTTTTAAGTGTTGATTACTTATTACCTGAAACAGTGCCATTTGCTGAAGTCTTTGCCTTTTCACAGCGTGGCTTCGGCTTGCACTTTGCTTTAAGTGATGTTCCCGTTGTTGGGGCGAAAGCTGCCGGTGTTCGGGCCATCAGCTTGAAAGATCAAGATCTGGTCGTTAGCACCATTACCTTATCGCAACCGCAATTGGAACAAATGGCGGATGTGGCGATTCTGACGCAACGTGGTGCCTTTAAGAAAATGGCGCTAAGTGAGTTGCCGTTAAGTAATCGGGCTCGCCGTGGGCTGCTAGTTCTGCGCGAATTGAAGACCAAACCACATCGGATTGTGGCAGCCACTGCGATTGATCCGGCTCAACCACAATTATTGATTACCACTGATACTGGCGAGCAAGTGCCAGTACAAACCGCTGATTTATCAGTCAGCGACCGTTATTCAAACGGTAGCTTTGTCTTAGATCCAACTGATGCCGGGGCACCGATTTCCTTGGTGACCATGCCAGTTGAACCCGAGGCCACGGCTGACTAAACAATCAGAAATATAAATTAAGCCACGACCAACATCTCTTCAAAGGGGATGCTGTCGTGGCTTTTTATGATTTTTGCTAATCTAATACGTTAAGACCGCTGCGAGCCGCTTTAAACAGATTTGATCAAAGACTTAATTTGGTCAGCGGCTAGGAAAGTTGCTTATTGTAAAATGGCTGGTAATGTCAGCCCAAGTGACCTGGAAAGTCAGCAATGATTCAAAATTGTTGTAATACAACGTCTAAAATCTGTTATACCACATTTGAAAAAATAATAAATTATTTTGTGATAGCTTGCTCAAAAATGATTAGAATATGGCGCTAATTATTGATATGATAGCGTTTTACTTAATTTTTGATGCCCAAATAGCGGGGAAGAAAAGGCTTGCAAAAGTTTTGTGACATGTTATACTTAAATCATCAAATGTGTTGTAACTAGATTGATTGATATGGAGGCTATTTTTATGAAACAGATGGAAAAAACAACCACACCAGAATATTGGGAAGGTTTTGTCGGCGGGGATTGGCAAACAACCATCAACGTCCGTGATTTCATTGAAAAGAACTTAAATCAATATGATGGCGACGAAAGTTTCCTTGCTGGCCCAACTGAAGCCACAACTGAATTAAACGATCGCGTGCTTGAATTAAAGAAACAAGAACGTGAAGCTGGCGGTGTTCTTGATGCCGACAATAAAGTTGTGAGTACAATCACTTCACATAAACCAGGCTATATTAACCAAGATTTAGAAACAATTGTTGGTTTACAAACTGACAAACCTTTGAAGCGTGCATTCATGCCATTTGGTGGGATTCGGATGGCCGAAGATGCGTTGAAAGCATATGGTTTCGATACTGATGCTGAAGAACATAAAATCTTCACTGAAGACCGCAAGACTCATAACCAAGGTGTCTTCGATGTTTATACACCAGCAATGCGGAAATGCCGTCACTACAAGATCATCACTGGCTTGCCAGATGCTTATGCTCGTGGCCGTCTAGTTTCTGACTTCCCACGGATCGCTATCTACGGGATCGACCGTTTAATGGCTGCTAAAGCTCATGATTTTGAAAGTATTGGCGATGGCGAAATGACTGATGATGTCATTAAGCTTCGTGAAGAAGTTCAAGAACAATATCGTGCTTTAAATGACATTAAGAAAATGGCTGCTTCATACGGCTTTGACTTAAGCCGTCCTGCTGAAAATGCTCAAGAAGCAATCCAATGGATCTACTTCGGTTACTTAGCTGCCGTTAAGACTCAAAACGGTGCAGCAATGTCAGTTGGCCGGATCGATACTGTAATTGATGCTTATATTAACCGTGATTTGAAGCGGGGCACAATTACTGAAGAACAAGCCCAAGAATATATTGATCATATGGTCATGAAATTACGGATGGTTCGTTTCATTCGGACTGAAGACTATAACTCATTATTCTCAGGTGACCCAATCTGGGCAACACTTTCACTATGTGGTATGGGTATTGATGGCCGTCACCATGTTACAAAGACTGCTTTCCGTTTCTTGAAGACCTTGGACAACATGGGTGCTGCTCCTGAACCAAACATTACTTTGTTATGGTCAGAACGCTTACCAGAAGGCTTCAAACGCTATGCAACTGAAGTTTCGATTAAGAGCTCAACAATTCAATATGAAAATGACGATTTAATGCGTAACGAATGGGGTACTGATTACTATGGCATCGCTTGCTGTGTATCTGCACAACCAATCGCTACTGGTATGCAATTCTTCGGTGCTCGGGCTAACTTAGCTAAGGTAATTCTTTACACGATCAACGGTGGTGTTGATGAATTAGGTAAAGCTCAAGTTGGACCTGCTTATGAAGGCATCAAGAGTGAATATATCGATTACAAAGAATTCATGAAGAAACTTGATCCAATGATGGATTGGTTAGCTGACATTTACGTTAACTCATTGAACGCTATCCACTACATGCATGACAAGTATTACTATGAAGCTGCCCAAATGGCTTTGAAGAACACTGATCTTGACCGGACTTTTGCTACTGGTATTTCTGGATTCTCACATGCCGTTGACTCAATCTCTGCAATCAAATATGGTCATGTCAAAGTAGTCCGTGATGAAGACGGAATTGCGACTGATTTCATCGCCGATGACAATGACTACCCACGTTATGGTAACAATGATGATCGTGCTGATGACATCGCTAAATGGTTAGTTCAACACTTCTTCGAAATGATGAACAAACATCACTTATATCGTGGTGCTAAATTATCAACTTCGATCTTAACCATTACTTCTAACGTTGTTTATGGTAAGAATACTGGGACTACTCCTAATGGCCGTCAAGCCGGCGAACCATTCTCACCAGGTGCTAACCCAGCTTACGGTGCAGAAAAGAACGGTGCTTTGGCATCATTACTTTCAACTGCAAAATTACCATATCACTTTGCTCGTGATGGTATTTCAAATACTTTCGGCGTAACACCAAATACTTTAGGTCATGATGATGAAGCCCGCAAAGATACTTTAGTGAACATGGTTGATGGTTACATGGAAAACAATGGTATGCACTTGAATATCAACGTTTTCAACCGTGATACTTTACTTGATGCTCAACAACATCCAGAAGAATATCCAACATTAACTGTTCGTGTATCTGGCTACTGCGTATACTTCGCTGATTTGACAAAAGAACAGCAAGATGACGTTATCTCTCGGACTTACTTCGAGACAATGTAGTACAACACATTTAGCAACGGTAGGGAGCGTTCCTGAACGCTTTCTACAAAAGACAATAAACGGCTAAAGTTTATTGTCTTTTGTAGTTTTATCGGCAACAAGCTCGATGGGTAACAGAAATATAGATGTGAAAACTAAATGGCATCTGACTCTGTTCCGGGCTGCTTGGCGTGGAACGCGGCCGACACTGATCTGAGATAGTTACGAATCAAATTGTCTCAGATACAGGTCTTATTGTAAGTGCTAAAGCACTAACAATAATTTGGCGGCTGACGCCAAGATCCCTCCACGCCGTCTGGAGTTAAGTTGGCGTACTTTTCTCTTACCAGTGTTCAATGCAGCAACTGTGAGACTTACTAACGTATTTTTTTACCAATTTCAGTTTGGGTTGTTCTAACCCGCTGTATTACAGTATTCACTAACAAGATTTCAGTGATCAACATTAACTCCAGACGGAATGGAGGGCGTGGTTGTCAGCCGCCAAATTTGTCTTATTGCTTTAGCAATTAGACAAAGGCTCGTATTTGAAACAATTTGGTCTGTAATTGGTTCAAATCGATGCCGGCCGCGTTCCACAACCAGCAAGCCCGGAATGGAGTCAGACGCCATTCTGTTTTATACTGAAGATATAATTTCAACGATCACACTAATATGTATCAAAGAATTATAAACCGAGTTACTCTGCTTCAAGAAAGGATAGATAATTATGGTACTTTCGACAACAACAAAGCCAGTCGTTGGCTACGTTCATTCAATTGAAACTTTTGGGTCCGTTGATGGCCCTGGTATTCGTTACGTGATCTTCTTACAAGGTTGTCGAATGCGCTGTGAGTTCTGCCATAACCCCGATACTTGGAATATTGGCACTGGTGACGAAATGACTTCTGACGAAATTTTGGCTGAAGCGATTAAGTACCGGGCTTTCTGGGGCAAACGTGGTGGCATCACTTGTAGCGGTGGTGAATCATTGCTACAAATCGACTTCTTGATTGATTTATTTACTAAGGCCAAGGCTGAAGGTATCAATACTTGCTTGGATACTTGTGGCCAGCCTTTTACCTACAAGGAACCTTGGTTTAGCAAATTTAAACAGTTAATGGCAGTGACCGATGTTTCTTTAGTGGATATTAAGCAGATTGACACTGATCGCCATAAACGTTTAACCGGCTTTAATAACGAGACGGTCTTGGCTATGATTGAATATATGTCAGATAATGGTCATCACATGTGGATTCGCCACGTCCTCGTGCCAGAACGGACGGATTACGACGATAATTTGCGCGAGCTAGGCGAATATATTAAAACTTTAAAAACCGTCGATAAGGTGGAAATTTTGCCATATCATACAATGGGTGTAGTCAAGTACGAAACTTTAGGGATTGATTACCCCTTGAAGGGCATCGAGCCACCAACTCATGAACGGGTCGTCAATGCCGAGAATTTACTGCATGTTAATGATTATCAAGGTTGGTCCAAATAGCTGATTTGATAAAGTTGACCAGTCATTATCGCTTTTATTTTGTAAAATGATTAAAAAAGAGTAATACTTTGACTTGAGCCTTGGTTTCGCGCCTGTTATTATTTAAGGTACGAAATGTAAGGGCAATCAAAATTGTTGCTCTTTTTTTTTGCTTATACTATGATAATGTTAACGTGTAACGTGAAAATTGAATTGGGGGGAATGTTTGTCATGAAGACAAAACAAGAAAATCTTTTTGCATCAAAGACGCTAACTTATTTCATGAAGTTAGCCGAGACAATGAATTACACGCAAGCTGCGCAAATCCTGGGAATTACGCAACCAGCATTAACGCAACAAATTAAGAAGTTAGAGCGGACGGTGGGGGCCCCGGTCTTCTTCTCAATCGGTAAGAAACTGTATCTGTCTGATGCAGGTCGGACGATGTTGAATACCACACAACAAATTTTTGATCTCGTCAATGAGGCCTTAAATAAGGTTCAACAATCAACTAGTCCAACAAGTGGTTCAATTAATATTGGCTTCTTGTCATCAATGGAGGACAGTGCCTTTGAAACTTTCTTCATTCATTTTTCCGAGAAGTATCCGAATATTAAAGTTCGCTTCGTCTTATTAACTCGTCGCGAAATTTGGGAACAATTGGAAAACAATCAAATCGACTTAGCCGTAATGTATGTGCCTGACCAAAGCATTAAGAACTGGCGCTCATATGATACGCGCAAGATTTTCTCAGATCATTTGATGTTCTTGCATCATGATCAGAAGTTGGTTGGTAAGAAGAAAGTTCGTTTACAATCAACGAATAAGAGCGATTGGGTCACTTATCCACCTGATTACTTCATTGCCCAATTATTGCGTGAAGTTTACAAGAACAAGATGGTTGATGAACCAGTTAGTCGAGCTCAATTCACCTCACCTTATCAAATGGTGAAATTTGCTGAAGCTCGCCAGTTGGCAACAGCTTTGCCATATAGTTTCTGGTTAGCTCACCAAGGCGAATTCAAGATGGAAGCAACAGCCTTTGACCCGGCAATTAATTTTGATATGGCCTTTGTTTACCGTCAAGATAAGGCTAAAATTCCGCGGATTGCACGCTTCTTCAAAGAATGGGACGCCTTTTTTGCAGAAAAGAACTATCAAACTGTTTTAGGTAATTCACGTCACCTCTAAAATGAGGTACAATGAATAAGACAGATTGATAGTAAAGGAGTTTTATTAATGGCAAAAGAGTTAGTTTTTGGGCATCAGAATCCTGATACCGACGCGATTGTAGCGGCTATGTCATACGCATATTTACAAAATCAATTAGGTCTTGACGTTGAGGCTGTTGCCTTGGGCGAACCTAATGAAGAAACTGTTTATGCTTTGAAGCACTTTGAGACTGAGGCACCACGGGCGATTAAGACGGCTGCTAATGAAGTTAAGCAAGTCATGTTAGTTGACCATAATGAACCTCAACAAAGTGTCAGTGACATTGCTGACGTTGAAGTTTCTCACGTGGTTGATCATCACCGGATCAGTAACTTTAATACGGCTAATCCGTTATACTATCGTGCTGAACCAGTTGGTTGTACCAGCACAATTTTATGGGAAATGTACAATGAAAAAGAAATTGCGATCCCAACTAAAATTGCTGGTTTAATGTTGTCAGCAATTATCTCTGACACATTACTGTTGAAGTCACCAACAACAACTGATGTTGATCGCCAAGCAGTTGAAGCCTTAGCTAAAATTGCGGGTGTTGACTATCAAAGTTATGGCCTTGATTTATTGAAGGCTGGTACTAATCTTGATAGCAAGTCCGAAGCAGAATTGATCGATATGGATGCTAAGAGTTTTGACATGAACGGCAAGTCAGTTCGCATCGCTCAAGTGAACACCGTTGATATCGACAGTGTGCTGGCTCGCAAGGCGGCTTTTGAGAAAGTGATCAACCAAGAAATTGCTGACAAGAACTATGATCTGTTTGTTTTGATCATTACCAATATTCTGAACAGTGATTCTGAAGGCTTGATTTTAGGTTCAGCTACTGGCCAAGCAACTTTTGAAAAAGCTTTCGGCAAGAAATTAGCTGATAACTTGGTTGCTTTACCAGGCGTGGTTTCCCGGAAGAAACAAGTTGTCCCACCACTAACTGAAGCATATTAATAAAAGATTATTTTTCCAACATTACAAGCGAACGCTGAATCTAGAATTGATCTAGATTCAGCGTTCTTTTTTGTTTTTTGTTGCTGATTTGGTCGCGCCATATTTGAGAACGGCAGGGGCCCAGCGATTTTATGGGCGTGGAACATGGTGGACATCGATCTGAGCTTATTGCTAACGCAACAATCTCAGATACGAGTCTTATTCTAACCGCTGAAGCGGCAAGAATAATTTCACCATTGACGCCAATCGCTGGGCCCCTGCCTGGATTAAACTAACAGAATTGAGCACCACTACTTGGCCGAACCAAATTGTGGTGATATAAAACCGGTGTGACAATCTTTACTGAGAAGAGAGTTGTCACGCCGTTTTTATGTCACCGTTCAACTATTACTATTGATTGAAATGAGCTACTGGATCTCGCAACACTGTCTTAAGCACTAACAATTATTAAATGCACTACCTCAACTCCAGACGGAATGGAGGAATCTTGGCGTCAGCCGCCAAATTATCGTTGGTGCTTTAGCACTTACGATAAGACCTGTATTGAAGACTTTTGAAAAAAGGCTTCAATCAGCGTCGGCCGCGTTCCACGCCAAGCAGCCCGGAATGCAGTCAGACTCAATTCCGTTTCAACAGCTTCATTAATGTTCCAACGTTTTTGAACTTTACCTGACGTAGTAGATCGAAAGGCCCTAAATCAATTTGGTCGAAGTCAAAAAGCGTGTTAAGATTAAGCATAGCTTATCGTGATGATTATCAAATAAGCCGTGATCGAATCGAAGGGAGTTAGTTTGATGACAACAGAATTTCCGAAGAACTTTTTATGGGGCGGGGCGACCGCTGCGAATCAATTAGAAGGTGGCTATCAGGAAGGTGGTCGTGGTTTATCGATCGCCGATGCCTTACCAGGCGGGCCTGATCGGTTTAAAATCGTTCAACAACCCGATTTTGATTGGACAATTGATGAGACGAAATATCGCTATCCTAATCATTTAGGCATCGATCATTTCCATCATTTTCGTGAAGACATTGCCTTGTTTGCCAAAATGGGGTTCAAATGTTATCGCTTCTCGATTTCCTGGTCACGGATCTTCCCACAAGGTGACGAAACAACACCTAACGAAGCAGGCTTGCAGTTTTATGATGCTGTCATTGCTGAATGCCTGAAGTATCAAATTGAGCCAGTGATTACGATTTCTCATTATGAAATGCCGCTTAATTTAGCTAAAAAGTATGGTGGTTGGAAGAACAAAGCTTTAATCAAATTCTACCAACGTTTTGCGGAAACTGTCCTGACACGTTACCACCAGCAAGTGAAGTATTGGCTGACTTTCAACGAAATTAATAGTGCCGCTCATTTTCCAGTCATGGGCCAAGGTTTAGTGCCAGCTAATGGTGCCAATGAGCAGCGGAATATTTTTCAAGCTTGGCATAATCAATTTGTTAGCAGCGCGCTAGCTGTTAAAATTGGCCATCAATTAGATCCTAATTTAAAAATTGGCTGTATGATTCTTTATGCCACCAGTTATGGCTATGATGCCAATCCGGTCAATCAACTGGCAACACTACAGCAGAATCAAGATTTTAATTTCTTCTGTGGTGATGTTCAAGTGCGTGGCCAGTATCCAGCCTATACGAAGCGCTTATTAGCTGAGTACAATTTAAAGTTCAGTGATCTCGATTGGACTGATGAAGAATTGGCATTGTTGAAGGCTTATCCAGTTGATTACATCGGTTTCAGTTATTATATGTCGACGACGATCGAAGTCACGCAGCAGGATCATGCTACTGCTAACGGTAATTTAGTTGGTGGCGTTAAGAATCCTTTCTTGAAAGCAAGCGACTGGGGTTGGCAGATTGATCCAATGGGTCTCCGAATTGCTTTGAATCAGCTATACGATCGTTACCAGAAGCCATTATTCGTCGTTGAAAATGGTTTAGGTGCTGTGGATCAACCTGATGCGAAAATGCAGATCAATGATGATTATCGCATCGATTATTTACAGGCGCATATTAAAGCTATGGCTGGGGCCATCGATGATGGCGTTGACTTAATGGGCTACACACCCTGGGGTTGTATCGACCTAGTCAGTGCCTCGACGGGGCAAATGTCCAAGCGCTACGGCTTCATTTATGTGGATTTAGATGACGCTGGTCAAGGCTCTTTGAAACGTTATCCCAAGAAATCATTTTATTGGTATCAAAAAGTGATTCAATCAAACGGTCAAAATTGCTTATAAACTAAACAAACAGTGATACTGGTGATTTATAGGAGGTTCATTGATGGTCGAAATTGTTAGTTTAACCACACCAACAGCAAAAGAATTAGATCAACTGATGCAAATTTGGTTGTCGGGGAATTTAACGGCTCATGATTTTGTGTCCCGAGATTATTGGTTGAGTCATCAAGATCAGGTCCGTGAATTATTACCAACCAGTCAATTAATCGTGGCTAAAAATAATCAAGTAATCGTTGGCTTCTTAGGTTATGTGGCTGAAAGTCATGAGATTGCTGGTTTATTCGTCGCACATGATTGGCAACATCAAGGTATTGGCCGGCAGCTAATGGCTGCCCTTAAGGCTGAGAAACCGGTTTTGGTTTTATACGCATATGAGCGCAATCAAGCGGCTTGTCAATTTTATCAGCAACAGGATTTTAAAATTACTCGCCGTCAATTAGATGAAACAGTTGGTCAGGTTGAACTAGAATTTAGTTGGTCAGCTAAGTAAATCAACAGAAGGAAGTTGACCATAATGCAACAACGAATTGCTTTAATTTCTGATGTTCATGGTAATCAAACTGCTTTAGCGGCAGTATTGGCTGATGCCGAACGTCAAGGTGCTACTGAATACTGGTACTTAGGTGATTTATTAATGCCAGGTCCGGGCACCAATTCATTATTTGAATTATTAGATCAGGTTAATTTAACGGTTTTGATCAGAGGCAATTGGGATAATTTTGTTTTTCAAATGACTGATTTAGGCAGTGCCACAGTTGATTTAACCAACACTCAAGATGTTTACATTGCCGCCTTGGTCCAATATGTTAAGCAAACGCTGAAGCCGGCTTACTATCGCCGATTATCACAAGCGCCTATTCAGCGAACCGTTCAACGTGCCGGTCTAACTTTTTCATTGACACATAATTTGCCCTTGCGGAATTACGGTCATCAGTTGTTGCCATTTCAGGAGCAGGCGAACTTTGACCGCTTATTTAGTGAAGCGCCTAAGACAAAAAATAGGGTGGATATTGCGATTTATGGTCATACTCACCATCAAATTATGCGAACTAGTCATTCAGATCAACTGGTAATCAACCCAGGTTCGATTGGTCAGCCATACAGTGCTTGGTCTCACTTATTTACAGATCATCGTTCACAATATGCGTTGCTAAGTCTGGATGAACATGGTTATGATGGTCTTGAGTTTAGAAAAGTCAGCTATGATTTAGCGGCTGAGTTGGCAATCGCTCGGCGGCAACAGTTACCGTATTTTGAGTTGTATCAGCAAGTCTGTGAAACTGGTTTGGCTAGTACTCATAATCCAGTCGCCTTAGATCAACTGAATCAACGGTATGGTTATGTGGCCCAAGTTCATCAGTTTTTGCAGCAATTGGATCAGCAACTAAAAAATAATTAGTGGCCCAATAGTACTTTTGTGAGCAATTAAAAGGTTAGAGTTGGTGCTTAAAATGGCGCAGTCATATTCAATTATTATTTTCCCGTAACTGCAACAAGCGCAACGCGTTGCTAAGATTCGCCGGCAATACGATCCCTTAGCAACTAAATTCGACCGCATATTTCTTTGGTATTTCCATTTGCACCAACTGATTTAACTGCAGGTGCCTTAACACAATTGGTTGCCGATAAAATTGCGAATACAGCGTCCTTTAATATCCGCTTGGCTAAGTAAGCTCAGTTGGCAGGCAGATTCGTATTTGTATTGGCAATTGACGACTGGTTGTCAGGCGATTCAACGATTACATGATCAGTTGTATGCTGGAACGTTGGCATCATACGAGCAAAAGCAATATCCATATCAGCCACATTTAACATTGGGTCATTTAAGTTCCAGCGCTGGCGCAACGTTAAATAAAACAGCTGTTATTAATCAGTTAAACCAACAATTACAACCAGAAACAGTTTTGGTCGATCGAATTACCATTGAAGCGATTCAACCTGATGAAAGTAGTCAAGTTATTGCTGAATTTAATTTAAAATGAAAATTAGCCACCAAAAACAAAATTAATTGTTTGAGGGGGCTTTTTTGTCGAAAAATGACTTATTTGAAGTAGATTTAAAAAAATCAGGGCGGTTTTAAACGACTAGTAAATTTAAACCCTTCTTACGATAATATATATTATGTTAACTTGCGTTAACATAATATAATTTCAGCTTGTAGCTCGGCCATATATCGTGGTTAATGCTGCTACTCTCTTCTCTTCAGTTGTTTCTCAAAAAAATTTAGGTTTGATTGCAAAAAAACTTCCTGAAATGATTTCTTCAGGAAGTTTTTTTAAATTAATTGCTGATTAATTTAAGTTCAGCATGCTGATGATCAACGTCGATTTGATATTGGCGTTGCTGAAAATGAATTTGAAACGACAACTTAGTGATTGCTTTTGGTAAGTGTGGCTGAACTGTTAAATGCTGGCCGTTGATTTCAAGACCGCAGAAACCAAATAAGATCGTCATAAAAGTGCCGCCCATAGAGGCTGTGTGAATTCCATCTTTGGTATTATGATGTGAATCATCAAGATCAATTCGAGCATTTTTTTGGAAATAATCATAGGCTTTTTCAGTTTGTCCTAATCTGGCGTAAACAATCGAGTATGCGGAATACGACAAAGTTGAATCATGAGTGGTAATTTGGTCATAGTATTTTGTAGAGGCTGTGACGATTGGTTCAGGCTGCTCATGTGGATATAACATTAACGCCAGTACTGCGTCAGCTTGTTTAGTGATTTGGTAGCGATAAATGGTTAACGGATGGTAGTTTAATAACAGTGGATATTTTGTTTCCGCTTTGCTATACGGCCAAGGTGCTTTTTGGAGAAAATCCCGGTCTTGAGCAATGATGCCTAGTTCTTTGTTAAATGGTTTATTTATTAACTGACCAAACTGGGCCATTTTTTCAATTTCGTCTGGTGCTATTTGTAGTCTTTCAACTAATTGTTGCCAAGCTGCTGGTTGTTCTTGTGCTAGCTGCTTGGCTAGGCGATTGACCCAAGCAAACTGATGCTGAACCATGCGATTGGTATAATAATTGTCATTAACCAGCACGGTGTACTCATCAGGTCCTGTTACTTCGTCGATGTGGAATTTCCCTGCCTTAATATAACCGATTTCTGCAAAAACTCGAGCTGTCTCTAGTAGTACCTCAAAGCCATAATCCCGGATGAAATCAAGGTCGCCGGTATTTTGATAATATGAAATAAACGCAAAAGCAATATCTGCATTGATGTGATGCTGCGCGGAACCGGCCTCAAAGAATGCTGATGATTCTGAACCAGTAATCGTTCGCCAGGGATAAAGTGCCCCAGTTTGATATCCAAGTAAGGCACGATTTTCTTTGGCCTTAGTCAAAGTTTGATAACGGAAAAGCAGAATTTTTTTAGCTAAGTCTGGCTGCATGTAAAGGAAAAATGGAAAGATATACATTTCCGTATCCCAGAAATAGTGGCCTTCATACCCGCTCCCACTCAACCCTTTTGCTGCAATACTGGTGGTTGTGTCAGTACCTAATGATTGTAGCAAGGCATAAGAACTGTAATTGATGCTTTCTTCTAGTTGATCTTGACTACTGATCGTAATTTTAGTCGTTCGCCAGAAATCTGCCAGATAATCATGTTGTTCCTCAAGTAGCTGCTGAAATGATAACGCTAACGCATCGTGGTGATATTCTTTGAAAGCATAACTAAGTCGTTTTTCAAAACAACCTTCTTTTACCTCAGAGGTGATAACAATCCTGTTGTCTTCTTGTTTGGTGTTAACAACGTCAGATAGTTGCCATTTCAGTTCAGCTTGCAGATGTGAATTTTTGGTGCCAAAACGACAGCACTGATCACTCAGATCGACATTTTCAATTTGAATGGTCGATTTATTATGATTTAGACGTGGATCATTTTGATCACTGATACTAGTTGGCGGTGCGAAGTTTAAGTGTGTTTCAACAGTGATTGGTTCTTGATGATGCTCACGTTGAAAAGTGATCTGTGTGGCAAAAAGATTTTTGTGGACAAATGAAGTTAATCGCGTAATTTTAATTGTGGTAATCTTACCAGTTGGTGATTGCCAACGAATTTCACGAACGGTGATACCAGCATCTAAATCAACAAATCGTTTGTTTTGTAAAACTGTCCCCTGATCAATCCGGAAGGTTTCATTACCGATTTTAATGATTGAGGTTTGACCGTCGATGACGCTGATCATGGTATCTGCCGTATCTGTGAAGCCATACATTTTCTCGGGATAATTGACGGGGATTTTTTCATAAAAACCATTAATATATGTTTCACGGGTACTTGTATAAAAGTCGTAAGGCCATTCCTCAAGATTACCTCGCACCCCAATGAAGCCATTGCCATTGAACAATAAACTTTCTGCTTTGGCTAAGGTTGCTGCTGTGTTGTCGTTAAGTTCGATTTTCACCCTGATCACTCTCCTACTCTTTTAAAAAACATCACGGCTCTCGGCAAGACAACCGTGATGTTTATTATTACTTAATTGATCCACGCATAACGCCGCTAATAATCCATTTCTGGGAGAACATATAAACAATCAACATTGGTGCTAGTGCCATTAAATATGAGGCAAAAGCTAAAGTATAATTTGTGCTGAATTGTGATTGGAAAATATATTGAGCAAGCGGCAAAGTAGCCATATCTGGATTACTTAATAAAACTAAAGGTAATAAAAAGTCGTTCCACGCATAAAGACAAGATAAGATGGCCACGGTTGCATTCATTGGTCCCAATAATGGGAAAATTATTTTCCAGAATACTCGCCAAGTGCTGGCACCATCAACAATTGCGGCCTCTTCCAGTTCGACTGGGATTGTACGAATATAACCGACATAAATGAAAGTGTTTAGTGCTAAGTTAAATACAACGTATAGTAGAATTAAACCAAATAAATTATCTAGATGCCAAGTACTTGTTTGCCGAACTAAAGGCAACATAATGATTGGAAATGGGATAAACATGGCACTAACGAAGAAATAATACAATAATTTGTAGAACTTTTTGTCCATATTACGAGCGATTGCGTAAGCAACCATTGAATTAGTTAGCACTGTTAAAATAACAGAAAAGAATGAAACGAAAATACTGTTTTTAAGAGCTACAAAGAAGTTAGTTGTTTTGATTGCATTAGTAAAATTGCTGACCATCCAGTGTTTAGGTAAATTGAATAAATTGCTACTCAATTCTTCTGGCGTCTTAAAAGCAATCGTAATCGTTAAATATAGTGGAATTAACACAGCCAAAGCACCTATCGCTAGGAGAATCGTTGCGGCCCAGTTGATTTTTTTATTCGTCATTAGTATTGTTCTCCTCTCTTTTGAAGAACTTTAATTTGGAAGATTGAAATAGCTGCAATGACAATGAAGTAGATCACCGCATTTGCTGACTGATAGGCAAATTGACCACCTTCAAAACCGCCTTTATAGATGACGTAGGAAATAGATTCAGTGGCGCGGCCTGGACCACCGCCAGTTAAGGCAACGATTTGATCGAAGGCCATTAAGAATGTCCGCATCGCCAAGACCATGTTGATGGTAAAGAACGGCATAATCATTGGGAACGTGATCCGCCAAAATTTTGTCCAACTGTTGGCGCCATCTAAACCAGCAGCCTCATATAGCTCACCGGGAATTGTGACTAAACCAGATAGATAAAGAATGGTATTAAAGGCGGTTGATTGCCAAACAGAGACAATCACGATACCTAACCACGCCGTTGACGTTTTACCAAGGATGTTACTGGATAGCCATTGGATATGCAAAGTTTGACCAATGTCAGGTAAAACCTTGGAAAAAATAAAGCTGAAAATGAAACTAATGATTAACATACCTAAAATATAAGGAATGAAGTATAAAGCTCGCAAAGTTTTTTGAAATTTGACTTTGGCATTAAGCCCTAGGGCAATGAGCAAGCTTAATACGTTAGTTAGGATCGTTGCAACAATCGCAAATTTGAAAGTAAAGAGATATGAATCAAGAACCTGTTGATCTTTGAAGACATTAATAAAGTTTTTGAAACCGACAAACTGCCAATCCCCATAGCCATGCCAATTAGTAAAGCTGTAAAAAATCCCCTGAATTGCTGGAAATGTATGAAAAACTAAAAATATCAGGAGTGCCGGAATAGTCATTACTAAAAAAACATTTTTTCTACTCATTTTTCTTCCCCATCCTTTTCTATATGAAAAAAATCTATTATTGATGGTCGAGCGTTTTGGCCCATTCACTATCCAACTTCTTCAGAAAAGCGTTGGTGTTCTTCTTCTGAAGAAACTCCTGAATTAAGCTAGCTGTTCCCATTCCTTGTGGGTAGTAAGAGTCCATGACCGCAGTAATGCGATCGTCGGCAAAGTAAGGCTTGATACCTGATAAGATCTCATTGTTTTGATCAACACCCTTAATTGTTGAGAAAGCTAATTGATCATCAATGAAGGTTTGCGCATTTTCCTTTCTCATCATAAAATTGATAAATTTTTTGACTTCTTTTTCATGTTTCGTTTTAACACTCATTGTTAAAACAATGTCTACGGCCGAAGCTAGTTTGGTTTTACCAGGCACATTGCTAGTTGGTAATGGGAAGACTCCAATATTCGCCTTCGGAGTTGCTTTTAGAACTTCTGGAATTGCCCAATTACCCTGAAAATAGAATAAACTGTCGCCTTTACCAATCGCAGTATTACCATCCGAGTATCCTTTACCGAAGTTATCTGAATGGCCATAGTTGATTAACGTTAGCATTTTCTTGGCAACTTTTTGATGCGTTTTAACAAATGAAGTTTTACCTTCATTTTCGAGTTTGGCAAAATTTTGACTAACGAGGTTTGCCTCAAGACTATTCCAAGGGCTCTGATCGGTCCAAGGTTCATTTAAAGTCCAATAAATTGGCGTAATTTTTGCGGCTTTAGCTTTTTTTAATAAGGCTACGAATTCATTCCAAGTTTGGGGCACAGTCCCATTTAGTTCCTTTAACCGATCTTTGTTATAGATTACAATATTGGCGTTTGGTGTATATGGAATCCCATAAGTCCCTTTTTTAGTAGGGCCAACAACTTTTTCTAAAGAATCGATGTAGACTGGACGTACTTTTTCCAAATTTTGATTACCACTAAAGTCCGCGAAAACTCCGGCTCGAGCTAATTCGCCAAAGGTCCCATTGCCACTCATGGCAAACATATCGGGGATGTCATTTTTGGTCAAGCGAGTCTTCATCACAGTTTCTGCATCAGGAGGTGTCGTTAATTTAACCTCGATATCTGGGTTCTCTTGTTCAAATTCCTTAATTAGTTTTTGATAAGTGCCAACTGCTTCCGACTTATTTGAAAACAATTCCAAGGTTACTTTTTTATTATTGGCATTTTTACTACAACCGCTTAATAGTAAAGCAGTAAATACGCTCATGACTAAGCCCCAAAATAGCCGTTTCTTCATTTGAATTCCCTCCTACTTTGTTCTTGGTAATTGACTAATCTGATAAAATAAATCTCCAAAAATACCATCACGATCAACATGCGTGATCACCCTGATTAAATGCCGATTACTTGTTAATTGCCATGTATCATCAGCATTGATTATTGGCGCGGAAACTAACTTACTCGTTGTCCAACGAGGATTAATTAAGAAAGCTAGTGGTGCTAGATCCCAAATCACTTTACTACGAGCAATTACCGCAGTAGTTGCGGGAAAGTTTTCAGTGTCGAGATCGGTCATACCACGTAAATAAGGATCAGGTTCGTGGGTTAATTTGCTAAGGCCAGCGTCTCCTTCCCGATCTATTTTGTTTAAGTAATCAGTCGTTTCTTGAGCAAGATAATTCCCACTATCACTAGTATTGGCTAAATAATGATTGATTTCGTATTGTGTCGTACAAAGATTAGATGCAACGCCCATTGCCGGTGTCAGGATAAATGGTACTTTTGAATTAAGAACCGTGTTGGCGGCAAACCGGTCTTCACTTAAATTGAACTCAAAAGCACTAGTCCAATATAAAGCCTGTCCACCGAGCCAAATGACAACAAGTTTATCAATCAGTTGTGGCTCTTTAAGAATAGCCGAGGCAATATTAGTCAGTGCGCCAGTCGCAACAACATAGATTCGCTCGTCTACGGCCAACTTTCCACAACGATGAATTAGGTCGTCAACCGCTTCAGAATCAACATAATGTTCATGTTCAATGAAATTTGTTGAACCATGATAGACGGGATATTTATTGGTCATACCGGCTAAACTTAATAACTTTTTAATTTCATCATAGCTTTTGTTCATGCCATCTTCAGGGCTCTTTGAACGTCCATTTAAAAATGGTGCTGCATAAAAAGCTTGAATTGACAGACGATCTTCGTGACACAGCGCCCAGGTGATTTCAAATTGATCATCTGATTCATTGTAGGCATCGCTGTCCAAGATAACTTTCATTGGTTTGATCGTGGGTTGTAACCATTGATTATTCAACTTCTGTGACATCAGAATTCTCCTTTTCTTGAATAGCATTTAGTGTGGGCATGCCTGTTTGAGCACCCTTTGCTTGAACTGATAAAGCTGCTGCCTGATTACCTCTTTTGATTGCTGTTTCTAAATCAGTTTGAGTGATAATACTGGCTGCAAAAGCACCATTAAAAGTATCACCAGCACCAGTGGTATCCACTGGCTGGACCTGATTAGCTGGAATAAGTTGATTCTTAGAACCGTCATTATAGATAACCCCACGCTCGCCCAGAGTAACAATGAGTTTATTGGGATAATGTGGTAGGATCTGTTCCAGTGTTTGATTGGGGAATAATTGCTTAAATTCATGTTCATTAGGCGTCAGATAAGTGATTTGCTTTAAAACATTAGTAGAGATCTTTTTTGCTGGTGCTGGATTATATAGTACCGAGATTTTTTGTTGCTCACAGAATTTGATAATTGCTAAATTGGTTTCCAATGGGATTTCGTTTTGTAAAATAACCAAGTCGTTGGCGATAGCTATCTTCTTCAAGCTTGGCGCTACTTTTTCCCAAGTTAGTTCGGCATTAGCACCAGGAACGACGATGATTTGATTGTCTTGATTATTTAAAATGACAAAAGCTGTGCCTGCTGTTGATTGTGTAACCCGTTCCATATAGTCAACATTAATCTGATTATTAGCGAGATTACTATTAATAGCATCTGAAAAGTGATCTGTACCAACACAGCCAATCATTGTTACAGAGGCCCCCATTCTGGCTGCGGCAACGGCTTGATTAGCCCCTTTCCCTCCCATCGAGGTATTGAATCGCTTTCCTAACACTGTTTTTCCTCTGGTTGGTAGTTCGTTTGTTTCAATCATAAAATCAATTGCAGCACTACCAATGACAATTATTTTGCCCACGAACAAAACCTCCTATTTTCTTATCGTATCGCCAGCAACTAAACGAACTGGTAACATGATTTTTTTATCAGAAATATTTCGATCCTCGATTAAATCAATCAACAACTTCGCACCTAACCACCCTAAGCGATAAGTCGATTGGTGGATGGTGGACAAGGTAGGACTTGATAGCCTAGTCATTGGAATATCATCATAGCCAATAACTTGTAATTCTTGAGGGATCTTTTTACCTAAAAGCAAGCCTTGTTTCAAAATGGCTAGGGCATGAATATCATTTGGGGCAATAACACTGTCGATTTCTGGATAGTCCTCAAAAATTTTAAAGGCCATCTTTTCTGCATCAGCAATCTGAAAGGAATTAGTGTGGATGATCTTATAAGCAATCGGCTGACGACTAAGAATTGATTCAATTCCAGCGATACGATCCTGCGAGCGCTTAATTGCTTGAGGCCCGGCGACAACTAAAATGTTTTTAGGACGACCTTGTAAAATTGCTTTTGCGGCCAACATGCCACCTTGATAATCGTTTGAGAAAACCGAATATTCAGTTTTATCAGTCACACGATCAACGATAACTAAAGGTTCAGCATAATCACTAATTGCTGGGGTATTGACTGCTGATAAAACGCCGGCAACGTTATTTTTATTGAAGGTTTTCAAATATTCACTAAATATTTCTGGATCTTCCTGAACGTTACCTAGAATTGCTTGATAACCGCGCGAGCGCATATGATCTTCGGCGCCACGTGCCAAGAGTGGGAAAAAGGGATTGGAAATATCAGGAATCAATAAACCAATCAATTTGGATTTACGCTGATATAAAGAGCGGGCGACCTCATTCGGTGAGTAATTCAGTTCCTCAATTGCTTGCTTAACCTTTTTGCGAGTATCCTGCCCCACATAACCACTGTCGTTAATTACCCGTGAAACTGTGGCCACGGAAACGCCAGCTTTTTTCGCTACATCTCTAATTGTTGCTAATGTCATTTTTATCATTCCTTAATGTGTATCCGGTTACATGTTGAATAATAATGTATACCAATTATTAATGCAAGCGTTTTATACTACTCTTTATCTTTGCTAGTTAACGTTATACTAATATTATATAAGGTTTCACATCGAGATTACTCATTGGCAAAATCTGATTGCTCAAAAATAATTGTTCAATAATACGATTAAGTCACTCTTTTGCAGAACATAAATTTATAGTGCACAAAAAAATAGCTATCGTTTTTTAACGATAGCTATTAGAAATAATATTTTATAATTTTTTAGTTATCCACAGTTAAAAATGCATACCAATGTCTAGTTTGCTGCTGAAGGTTTTTCATCTGGTAAGATTAAATTCAAAATAATCGCAATAATAGTTGAAAAAGCCACACTGGTTAATTGGAAAGCGCCGACTTGTAAATATGCGCCGCCAATGCCGATAACCATGACGACTGCCGCAATAATAAGATTCTTTTTATTATCAAGGTCGACGTGTTTTTCGACCATGATGCGCATGCCGTTATTGGCGATGACACCGAACAGCAGGAAGCTAATCCCGCCGATAACTGGGCTGGGAATGCTCATGATCAAGGCGCTTAATTTACCAATAAAACTGAAAACAATTGCTAAAACGCCGGCACCGCCAATGACGTAAACACTATAAACTTTGGTAATGGCCAGCACACCGATGTTTTCACCGTAGCTAGTTACTGGTGGTCCACCAATGAAACCGGCAATAATTGACGCCAGGCCATCACCAGTCATTGTATGATCCAAGCCAGGATCGCGGAGGAAATCATTATCGGTTAACTGATCAAGGACCATAATGTGACCTAAATGTTCCGTCATCGTAACGAAGGCAATTGGCGTCATGCCAATAATGGCACTCCAGTAAACTTTCGGCTGATAACTAGCAAACGGAAATTCGAAGTTGGGCATTTTAAACCATGGTGCCGCAATGACACCACTAAAATCGACCAAACCGAAAATCACAGCAATCAGATAGCCACTGATAATCCCCAATAGAATTGGAATTAAGCTGAGGAATCCTTTGCAATAAGTATTGAAAAAGATGGTGACAGCTAAGGTTAACAAGGCAACTGCGAAAAATTTGAGGTCATAATGGTTATTATTCATCATGGCGTCTTTAGCCGCATTACCGGCAAGTGATAAACCAATCACCATAATCACCGGCCCAACCACAATTGGCGGCAGCAATTTATCGATCCAGCTGGAACCAATTTTGTGAACCAATAATGCCACTAATAAATAAATTAAACCCACTGAGATACTACCTTGAGCAATCGCGGGATAGCCATCAGATTTCATCAAGGCTTGCATGGCAACAATGAAAGCAAAGCTCGACCCCAGATATGCGGGAATTTTGCCTTTAGTGACAAATAAATGAACCAGCGTACCAACACCAGAACTTAAAATTGCGATGCCAGGATCTAACCCGACTAAAATCGGTACTAAAACTGTGGCGCCAAACATGGCGAATAAATGCTGTAATGATAAGCCAAACCACTGAATTGGTTGTGGTTTTTCATGAATATCTAGAACTGGTTTGCTAGCATGATGTTGCGTTGACTCAGACTTCAAATTAATACTCCTCCTCAAAAGAAATGCATTTAATTCGTTAGTACTCTGAACAGTGAACCTCCTGCCCGCACCTCACCTCTCCAACGATTTAATCATGGCATAAAAAAAATCCCCTTGCCCGTCAAGTAACGAGTAAGAGGATAAGTTGAATTTAGGTCCAGTTGTGGTGTATTTAAACTACAGTACGACCTGATTCGCGTGCTCCGTCTCCTTGTTAGCCTCACAGGACTAAAATTAAAGGACTGATTTAATTATTGTTACCAGCATACATAACTTATTGTTCCCTGTCAAGCTTAATTTAAAAAAACGACGGTCGATTCAATTCGCAAACTACCGGCGCACACACATTTAAAGAATGCTTGTCTCCTCAAATAGCCGGTGAATTTTCAGAACAATTCACTCATACACAGCTACGCTACCTGTACACCAAATTATATACATTGAATACCCACAGGCATTGCTTAACTGCGATTACTTGGCCAAATTAGCAATAAACTCAGGCGCGGTTTTTAAATCAGGTAATTGAGGAATCTTACCGAAACTACTTGCTGCTTGCCACTGGTGCCGGTTGATCCACAGATAAGGCCAATTCAACTCCTGACAGGGCAACACGTCCCACCAGAAACCATTAGCCAGATGATAATGTGGCTGATTGGCGAAATCCAAGGTTTCCGCTACGGTTGTGAAGAATTGCCGGTCAGGTTTATAGCAACCAGTTTCTTCTGGAAGAAAAATATGGGTAAATAAATCACCAAATTTCTCCAAATGGGCGCTCATGAGCATTTCTGAGGAATTGGACATTAAATACAATTGATTACCAGCTCGCTTTAATTGACGTAAAGCGGGTAAGACATCTGGATGTGGTTCTAAATCGCGATATGCTTGAATAATTGTGTCCAAATGATCTTGGAAAACCTGGCCGCTGCCTAATTCCAAGTCCATAAAACGAACAATTTGGGCCAATAAATCTTGATAAGGAATTATTTTTTCAACATACATTAACCGATCTTCGTAACTATTAAAACAAGTCTGTGCTTGCTCGGCCGTCGTCGTTAAATGAGCAGCCTGGGAAATCTCCCCCAGTTTATCCTGAATCGGCTGCATATTTAGCAGTGTGCCATAACAATCAAAAGTAATAATCATGTTAGTGAGCCTCTTTTTCTGTAATCATTTTAGTTTGGTGATGAATCGCTGTGAGCAATTGTTGCGCGTAACCTTGGCAAACCGCGGTCGTGACTGGCAATTCCCCCACTGCTGTCGCCTCATATTGTGCTAAACACCAACTAATGAGTTGACGTTGATCATGATTGAGGATATTTTGCTCCAATAACCAGCGCCCACCAGCAGCCTTAGAGAGAACCTGGTCAGTTTGTAAATAAGCTAACACCCGGGCTAAGTTTAAGCAAACATAAACAGGATTAGTTAACACCGCTTGTTCAGCATTACTGATATCGGCGAGAATACTATTGAGGTAAGCGCTCCGAGGTACCGGCGCAAATACTTGCTCAATAGCCGGACCACTAATGACTTGGCCATAATGGGTTAGTATCGTTAAGTGCGCAGCCAAATCGGGATCAGTCCCCTGCATTTCTTGAACATACTGTAGAGGATTTTCTTGATAGTCGGGCCAATGCATCGGTGAGAAATGGAAGTCAAATGGTAACGGCTGAATGAAGTGCTGGGTCCATTTTTCCAACAGGACATGGAATTCAAGCCCTTTTTTTGGTGCAAATTGCCAGCCAGTGGTTACGGTCCAAGTCATTAAAGTAAGTTTTTGTTGATCAGTTAGTGGTTCTTTGACGACGATAATGTAATCTAAATCACTGACGTTTTCATGGTAGGACTTCAAGACATATGAGCCATGAAGATAAACGCCCACTAAGTTATCCCCTAGCAATGCCGGCAAGTCTTGTTGTAAATGGCTGAGTAACTGCGTCGTTTTACTGTTCTGTGACATTGAGCATCACTCCTAAATAATTACTGAATAATTTTTAACTATTCATTATAACACAAGCATTAGACTTGATTTTCAGAAAATAAGGAAAACTTTACAAAAAGTTCCATTCATTTCGACTTTGCTTGCGTTAAAGTTCTAAACGTTAATAAAGATGTTTAGGCAGAATCGGTTCTGACTGCATTCCGGGCTTACTGGGTGTGGAACGCGGCCGGCATCGATTTGAACCAATTAAAGACCAAAATTCAAAACCATTAAAATCTAATACCAGTGTTGAAACAGAGTTGTGTCTGACTGCATTGCGGGCTGCTTAACGTGGAACGCGGCCAACACTGATTGATGCCAATTACAAACCAAATTGTCATCAATACAGGTCTTATTGTAGGTGCTAAAGCACCAACAATAATTTGGCGGCTGACGACAAGATCCCTCCATTCCGTCCAGAGTTGAGTTAGAACATTGCACATTTGTCAGTACTTAAGTAAATGGCCGTGGGATTCATCAACTTAATTCAATCAGTAAAAATAGTTAAATGGTAACAAAAAAGCGGTGTGACAACGCCATTTTCAGTAGAAATTGTCATATCACTTTTGTTTTACCACATTATGGTTCGGCCAAGTAGTGGTGATCAATTTTGTTAGTTTCATCTGGTGGTGGCGGCACAATTGGCGTCAGCCATGAAATTATTCTTAGAGTGTGAGGAGCAGCGGTTTTTCGGCGTAGAGTAACTGCAAATAATTGATTGAGCTGGTGCAACCAGATCGAGCAATTATTTCAGTTAATCATAGCCGTTTGCTGCTTTGAACACGTTTGCCGCTTCAGCGGTTAGAATAAGGCTTGTATCTGAGATTGTTGCGGAGCAATAAGCTTAGATCAATGCCCATGGCGTTCCACGCCCCTCAAATTGCGCCGTCACCACCTCTTCGGATTGGGAAAGACTTAATCAATGTCCAGAAGTTGCCAAATCAGGATAGTTTTAAACAAAAAAAATTCTCACACCTCAGGGAAAAGGTGTGAGAATCTTGCAGGAAGTTGCATCATGATGCTTGTGTGAATTAATAAGTTGAAACCAAGATTAACGGAACATCGTCTTCGTTGCCCGAGCTAAGATACGAGGATCTTTCTCGTAATGATGCATCTTAGTTAAGCGACTTTCAGGAATGCCTAAGAAATGATAAACAGCTGTTTGAGCAGCACGGAATGAATACTGTTCAGTAAAGACCATATCAAATGGCATTTCAACGAATTGGCTAATGAAGGCCAAGTTAGTTGAACCCTTAGGTACAACCGCTGGCCGATCGCCAACTGCTCGTTGGTTAAATAAGGCACTGGCATATGGCATGTAAACAGGAATGACATTGACAATGCTGTCCATGATTTTATCCATATGGTTACGAATGTTATCAGAACTTGGATCAATTGCTGCCAATTGGCCAATAAATTCTTCAAGCATTTCCCGGCCAGTCATTTCGATGAATGGCTTATCAACGTAATCACCGACTTGACGAGGATACAAGCTGTAACCCCAGAAAATTGTCTCGTTTTCCTTTTGGGCATGGAAATGTGGTTGATGATGAACAACGAT
The DNA here is from genome assembly GCF_003946645.1 of Lapidilactobacillus wuchangensis. GTDB lineage: Bacteria > Bacillota > Bacilli > Lactobacillales > Lactobacillaceae > Lapidilactobacillus > Lapidilactobacillus wuchangensis. The sequence goes on along the minus strand of NZ_RHOU01000001.1, from coordinate 211,807 downwards.
TGATAATAATTCATTACTATCAACGAAAGTATTCAACGCATTACCTGGTTGTTGTTCAGTGATCCGGGCAATTTCATTCAACAAATAATGGTTTTTAGCAGTGACCGTGAAACTGCACCATTCAGATTGTTCTCGATCGTTAAAGAATTTGTCAGGTTGACCTAATTGGAAGAAATGGTTAGCGGCTTGTTTCCACAATTGAGCAGATGCAGCGTATTCCATATTTTCCTTAATAGGTGTGTCCATGTCACCAATTGAACTGCTGTCAGTGATTGAACCGTTAGTGTCGAAGACAAAGTCATCAGGATCAATCTTGATTTCACCAGTATGATCCTTGTCACCAGGCTTCTTATCAACCCGTTCGTACTTCAAGCCAGTAACGGTAATTTCATCACGTAATGGCGTGTCTTTAAAGACAAAATCAGTAATCTTGCAGTTGTCTACGAAAGTAACGCCTTGCTTCTCCAAGAAATGACGCATTGGTAAAATCATACTTTCGTATTGATTATATGGTGTCCGGGTAACCCCTTCAAGGGTATTGATCCGACTGAATTCGAGAATCATCCGGTTCATATAGCGCCGTAATTCCATGGCAGAACTTTGCCGTTTGAAAGCAAAAGTTGTTTCCCACATGTACCAGAAGTTTGTGGTGAACATATGAGGACTGCTTTGGAACCATTCTTCAATACTAATGTTATTTAATTCTGGTTCCTTAGATTCAGGCATCATCATTAATTTAGTTAATAATTTCCGGTCGCGGTTATTAAATTGCATATGACGATAATCATTCTTACCACCATTGATCCGCAAACCCTCAGTTTTATCCATTAACCGACCCACATCATGAGTTGGGTGATCATGGTCGAAATTCAAGATATCATCAGTGACACTCCAGCCAGGATGATCTTCTGAAGGAACTGAGGCCAAAAGGTCCCACAGGTTCTCATAAGTTTCTTCATTTAACATCCGGCCACCCTTAGCCAAGTAACCTTTGTTATTACCTAAAGGGCTATTGCTATATTCGTGTTCATAGTCGCTAACTGCGGCGCCATCATTAGCACCGTGAGTTTCTAGGCCAAACATGGTAATTTGCTTACCTTGCCAATGACCATCGCGAATTAAATAAAGTCCAGCTGCCAGATTACCAACTCCGGCACCAATCATATATGCTTTACGAGTCATATCCGAATCACTCCTTATCTAATACCTTGTACAACCCTCATTATAAACACCTAGCTAATAATACCAATAGTCAAACACTTTTCATTGTAAAAAAAAAAGACACTTATCATAAAGTGTCAAAAAAATAATAGCGTTTTCTTTACTGCTAATTCAACTTATTTGATAAACATCAGGCAACCAGGCCAAGGCAATTGCTCGCTCACCAAGATGAGTACCAATGACTGGCCCAAAATAAGAAATTTCGGTGGTTAAATCAGGATGTTTAGCTAAAATAGTTTGTTGCCAGGCCAAGGCAGCTGCTTCATCATTGGCATGAATAATAATTAAGCGTAACGGCTGAGTACTTTTATCCAGATCAGCCTCAAAAATTTCTTCGGCGCGATGATAGGCTCGCTTTAGTGAACGAATTTTTTCAAACAGGATAATTTGATTGGTATGTTCATCAAAGGTCAGCAGTGGCTTGACTTTGAGCATGGAGCCAATTACTGCAGAAGTATTAGATAAGCGACCACCGCGGACAAGATTCTTTAAATCATTGACAATAAAAACTTCATTGATTTGTTGTTTTAGTTGATCCAGACGTGACAACACCTCATCAATGTCAACACCGGCGCTGACTAACCTAGCAGCATAAATCGCCAAGTAACCCATTAGTTTAACCGTAATACCAGAGTCATAGGGAATGACTTTGGTATTCTTAATTTGACTGGCAGCCGATTTCAAAGTGCCATAAAGGCCAGATAACGTACTGGCCAAATGAATTGATAAGACAATATCATAACCATCATTGCCTAAATTCTCATATAAACGTAACAGTTCACCGATTGGTGGCTGCGAAGTGCTCGGCAAGCTAGGTTCAGTGCGTAGACGTTGATAGAATTCCGTGGTGCTTAGGTTGACGCCCTCTTGATAAACTTGGTCGGCCATAATCACTGGCATGGGAACGATTGTGATCTGATTTTGCTTAGCTTCTGCTGGCGTTAAATAAGCTGTACTGTCGGTAACAATGGCAATTTTCAAGATGAATCCCTCCCCGTAGTTATTCCGGAACTAACTTATTGTTAGTAGTCGAATCAAGGCTGTATTTATGTTAAAATAAACACGCTAGACTATTGTATTGCTTCGGTTTAAAGCGGATTTTCTGCGCTTAAATCTAAACGATGAGTACTCTTGGTTAATCGATTTAACAGGGTGGTCAGTAACTGCACCTCTTCAGGCGCCCAGTTAGCCACTAGTTCTTGCTCCAATTTAGCTAATTGCTGGATCAGCTCCTGATGTTTGGCCCAACCCGCTGCAGTCAAAGCATAATCACGTTGGCGCTTATCAGCTTTGGTGGCAGTTTGGGTGTACCCTTTTTTCGTTAAACCTGCCAATTGTCGACTTAACGTTGAAGGATCTAAAGCTAATTCTTGATTGAGAAAACGTAAATTTACAAATTCTTGATCCATTTTTAGAAGCAAACGCATTTGCGAAATTGGCAGTTGGTTCTGTAAACTTAGTTGCTGTTCAATTAAGCGTAACTGTTTAATAAATTCTAAGGTGACTTCGGTAAAATTTAGCATAAACGACCTCACTTTTCTAAAGCCTTGTTTAATCAGCGTTTATCGCATTACATGTATTATACAATAGTTTTGATGTAACTTACAATGATAGCCAATAACTTAGTTTTTACTTATTTTAAGAAAATAAATATCAGCCTAGTTATTTAAGAAAGGATGATTTCGATGTCATTTGATGGTGTATTCCTTCACGCAATGACTGCCGAATTAAAGAATCAATTAGAAGGCGGCAAGATTGTCAAAGTGCAACAACCTTATCCCCATGAAGTGGTTCTAGTTATTCGCAGCCATCGCCATAACTACCCCCTGCTACTTTCGGCCAACCCGCAATTAGCCCGCGCCCAAATTACGACAATTCCCTATGCCAATCCAAAAACCGCACCAACGTTTGTCATGACCCTGCGGAAATATTTAGAAAATGCCAGTTTAGTCAGCTTAGAACAAGTTGCCAACGATCGAATCCTGACGCTGCAAATTCGTTCTCGGGATGAATTAGGTGACCAAGAAAATCTGCAATTAATTGTTGAAATTATGGGTCGCCACAGTAATGTCATTTTAGTTGATACGGCGACAAATAAGATTCTTGATTTGATCAAACACGTCTCCCCTGACCAAAACCGTTATCGATTATTGATGCCCGGGGCCCAGTATGTTCAGCCTGAACGCCAAACTGGTTGGGAACCTTTCAGTAGTCAATTGACTGAAACTGACTGGGATCAGCTACTATTAAAGTTACGTGATTTAAAGAATCGGCCCGTATCAGTTTTACAACAGTCATTCCAAGGTTTGGGCAAAGATACTGCTCAGGAATTAGCAACTCGTTTGCAACGGGTCACAAGTGTAGCTGAATTGCAGCAAATTGTGACGACTTTTTGGGCCGACTTTGAGCACTTACAACCAACTATTGGTAAAAATGAAAAAGGTCAGCTCCAATTTAGCGCAATTCCGTATCAAAGTTTGACTGACCAGCGTTCTGATTTTGCCAGTCTCAGTGCGATGTTGGACGCCTTCTACGGAACTAAAGCGGAGTCCGATCGGAAGCATCAACTGGCTAGTGCCATGTTGCAGCGTTTGAATAATGTGATCAAGCGGAATGAAAACAAACTGAAGAAATTAGCTAAGACGATTGATCGCGCCCATAATGCTGATGAAGATCGGGTTAAAGGTGAAATTTTAACAACTTATTTACATCAAGTGCCAGAACATGGCACTCAAGTTACCTTACCCAACTTCTATGATGATGAAAAACCAATAAGCATTCAGTTGGCCCCTGATTTAACACCTGCGAAAAACGCTCAAAAGTATTTCACTCGTTATAATAAAGCTAAAACTGCTTTGACGGTGGTGCAAGAACAAATCGAAGAAACTCAAGCCGAGTTGGATTACCTACTTGGTGTGCAAGCGCAAGTTGAAGTCGGTGAGCCCAAAGATATTGAGGATATTCGCGTTGAGCTAGAACAACAAGGCGTTTTGCGGCGGACTCAGAAGCGGAAGAAATTACGAGTTAAAATCAATCCGGCGGAACAATTCTATGCCAGCGACGGCACTTCAATTCTAGTTGGGAAGAATAATTTGCAGAACGATCAGTTAACCTTGAAAAAAGCGCGGAAAACCGATACGTGGTTGCATACCAAAAATATGCCTGGCTCCCACGTGATTATTCAAAGTGATCAACCAACTGACGAAACAATTAAAGAAGCAGCGATGTTAGCAGCTTATTTCTCCAAAGCACGACAATCCAGCCAAGTGCCAGTTGATTACGTTCAAGTTAAAGCCATTCATAAACCTAACGGTGCTAAACCTGGTTTCGTGATTTATACTGGCCAACAAACAATTTATGTCACGCCAACTCAAGAATTAGTCACGCAATTACGCCACAAAAAGTAGCGTTATTGCAATCATGATTAAAATGACGATAAAATCAGTCCCTTGCGAGATTGAATCAACAGATTATCGTCAACTAAAAGTCTGATTGACAAGTTTTCTGGATAAAACCAGCGACTGTCATTCAGACTTTTTTGGTGCCATTCAAAAAATGATTGCTGCCGCTACTTTTATTTTACCTTTTAACAACTGTGAACTTCGGAGACTGTCCATCAGTGCATTCAAATGATGGGACAGATTCATTTTTAAATCGGCCTATCTAATTAATTTTGCTTATGGCATAATAAGCTTGTTGCCTTGTCACCCTGTTGGCAAATTCGCTTTAACGGGATGGAGGTGATGAAATTGTTCGCTGCGTTTTGGGCGCCGCTTCTTGTTGGTCTGATCCTGGCCTTATTCAATTATTGGCTAAATAATCGAAACAAGAAGTAAAATTACAAGGCAATTTAGCCTCACCCTAACGATTAACTAAAAATTGTTCGAAAAAAAAGCCCTCAACTATAGCAGTAGTTGAGGGCTTTGGTGATGTAAATTGTTCGATACGTTTTGTATCTATAATATAACATAACTCAATTCATTATTCAACAAGGTGAAGCGCGTGCGGGACAATGACTTGGGCCAATTTCAAATAATTATTTGTACGCATGCCAAAACTAAGTAGCAAGCAGCTTTATTTACGGCTTGGCAAAGTTTTTATCATCAGGCAAGCACACGACCGCCAAATTAATTACTGGCAACCAATTTATAGTGGCTCAATGGCGAATGCTCGTGACTCAAGCACTGTCAGAATGGCCTCGGCTTCATCGAGAGTCGTAATCAGAGGCACGTTATGCATTACAGATAGTTCTCGTAAAAGTGCACCGGACATGCTGACCGGTCCGCGCCATTCCGTGGTATTGATCACCATTTGGATTTTGCCTTGGCTAATTTCTGTGGCAATATCCGGCTGGCGTTGGCCAATATCATGAACAAAATCAGTCGCTAGTCCGGAACGCTGAAATTTCGTCGCGGTATGGGCAGTGGCAACAATTTGGTAACCCAGCCGCTTAAAGCGTTGGGCCATTTCCAAACCGCGGCTTAAATCATGGGAAGCAACTGAGAAGAGGATGCGGCCATAAGCAGGTAATGGTTGCCGCGCAGCTTCCAAAGCTTTGTACAAAGCTTTTTCAAAAGTTAAATCAGAACCAATTGCCTCACCCGTCGTTTTCATCTGGGCCTTGGCTAACTTCTGTCGTTGATTGATCTTGGTAAATGAATAAACCGGAATGCGCACATGGACATTAGCGGTCGTCAGCACGGGGTTATTCTGATAACCTAAAGCAGTCAAACGGCTCCCCATCAGGACTTTAACCCCTAGAGCAATGATTGATTCCCTAGTCATTTTATTGATGAAGGCTAAGTTACGGCTCCCTTTTAAATCAATTGCCAAAACATACAGCAAATCATCCTTGACCAGGAATCGAATGTTCATAAAACCGCGCATCCCTAATTGCTGGCCAACTGCCAGAAAGACTTGTTTGATTTGGCTCAACATTGAATCGCTTAAATTACGAGCTGGGCTAATCGTCATCGCATCCCCAGAATGCAGGCTAGAATGCTCCAAATGCTCCATAATACCAGTAATCAAGACTTGCTCGCCATCATAAATGCCATCGACTTCATATTTATCACCACTGAGAAATTCCCGAATCGTAAAGGGATAATTGGCCAAGTCACGATTAAATCGCGTTAAATAGTGTTGCAAATCGGCCGCACTCTTCAGAATCTCGGTTGGTGAAAAACGGTGTTCTGGATTGGGATGAATCAGAATTGGATACGGTAATTGCCGGGCCCATTCCTGACTAGTCGCATCAGCTAAAGGTTCAGTAATTTGGCGAATTCGCGGTCCTAACAGATGTAAATCAGCTAACAGTCGTTGCATCTTCTCAGGTTCATGAACCTGATTCAAAGCAGCGCCTGAAGCACCAAGAATTTTTAGACCGGCCCGTTCTAAAGCGGCCGTCAACTTGCTGGCGGACTTACCGCCTAATTGGGTAATCACATAAGTCGGCTGCTCGATCGCCGCAATATTCAAGACCGCCTCGGCGTTGATGGGCGCATAGTACAAGTGGTCGGCTAAGTTCACACTAGTTGAATAGGCATCGGGATTATTGTTTAACAAAATCGTTTCGTAACCAAGCCGGCGCAACTCTTCTAAACCATGGACAGTTTCGTAATCAACCTCACTACCCTGGCCAACTTTGGTGGGACCAGAGCCAATGACTAGGACTTTTTCTTTACTTTCGCTGGCAGTCATTTCATTTTCAGTGGCATAGGTAATAAAAAATTGTTGTGAATGGACTAAAGGATTGCTAGCAATGCTATTGATTTCTTGAAAACCAGGTTCAATTTTGGCTTCTTGACGGAAAATTCGCAGTTGGTCAGTGGTAATCTCCCAAAGCCGACTAATTTCTAAATCTGAGAAGCCATAATATTTGGCCCGCTTCAAGACATCAATTTCCGCCTTGTGGTCAACCAACTCCTGCTCCAACTGAACAATATTTTTGATTTTTTGAATGAAGAAAGCGTCAATTTTAGAAATATGACTGAGGTCGGTTACGGAATAGCCACGCCGTAAAGCCTCGGCCAAGCAAAAAATTTCTTCATCAGTGGGGTGAATTAAATAAGCCGTCAATTGATCGTCATCTAAAGCTGCAATTTCGGCTTTCCAGAGATGGTCGATGCGTAAATTATACGAGCGAACCCCTTTTAAAATGGCGGCTTCCACATTACGATCAAAAACCATGACTTCCCCGGTAGCTTTCATTTCGGCTCCTAAAGTGCGATCAGCACCGGAAACCCGGTCAAAGGACCAACCAGGGAATTTACAAACTAAGTAATCAAAAGCTGGCTCCACTAGTGCCGTGCTACCTTGTTCATAAGGATGATCGATTTCGTCTAAGCGCAGGCCAACTGCTAATAAGGCGGCCACTTTGGCTAACGGATAGCCTAATGCTTTTGCAGCAAAGGCACTTGTTCGGCCCAGACGTGCAGTCGCTTTTAAAATCCAGACTTGGTTGGTCTTCGTGTCCACGGCAAATTGAATATTGCAGGAACCAATCACGTTTAATTGGCGGGTAATATTAATCGCCATTTCCCGTAAGGATTGGACCTGACGATCAGTTAGCGTTTGGATCGGCGCTAAGGCAATTGAATCGCCAGAATGAATTCCCACTTGGTTTAACTGTTCGCAATTAAAAATGGCCGCCACTTGATCGGCGTGATCGCGCAGCACTTCAAACTCAATTTCCTTGGCGCCCAGCACACTTTGACTTAAGGCGACTTGATGAAATGGTGAAATCGCTGTTGCCTGATTAAAGACTTTTTCCAGTTGGGCCCGATTCTCGGCTAGGCCACCACCAGTGCCACCAATTGAATTCACTGGCCGGACCATGATCGGCCAACCTAATCGTTCAATTGCTTGGGGAATTTGTCCTTGATCATTAATCAATAATGAGTTCAGTAATGGTAATTGTAGCTGGGCCATTAAATCTTGAAATTGATCCACGTCCGTGGCTGGATTCTGATGAGTTAAATCGGTACCGATCGTTTGAATGTTCAGTTGGTCCAACAAGCCTGATTGACGTAATTGGAGCACTAAATTAATCGTGGTTTGCCCACCAACATTGGCTAAAATGGCGTCTGGTAATTCTTTCCGAATAATTTCGGTTAAAAATTTTAAAGTGATTGGTTCCAAATAGACACTCACATTAGGATAACGGTCGGTCATATTAGTGGCCGGGTTTGAATTGACTAAAATCACGTGGTAACCAGCTTGGGCCAAGGTAACCACTGTTTCAGTTCCCAAGTAATCAAACTCAGTTGACTGGCCGACCACATAAGGTCCCGAGCCAATAACTAGAATTTTATTTAAATCAGTCCGTTTACTCATTATTCTAGCCTCTGCTTTCGACTAATATTGGCATCCATCAAATCAATAAAATCATCAAAGAAATGCAAGGTGTCCCGCGGACCTGCTGCCGCCTCGGGATCAAAATTGATCGCGAAATTGGGCAAATAACGATGGCGATAGCCTAGGACTTCTTGGTGGTTCACTGCCACATGGGTCACAAATAAATCAGAATTAGCTGGTAATTCTGGTAAATAAAAACTACTATTTTGAGCGGCAAAGTTGGTGTTTTGGGTGATTTTCTCACGGACGGCTAAATTAATACGATGCTGACTCACCTTCCGTGGCAGCACTGGCACATCATTAACTAAAGCCATGACCGCAAAACCTAAGCCAATTCCAAAAATCGGATAACGTTCTTGAACTGTTTTTAAGGTGGCAATCGTTTTGGTTAAGGCTTCTGGTTTCCCAGGGCCATTGCTGACGAGAATTCCATCAGGGGCAATCGTATTGATCATGCCACTATCCGTATCAAAGGGTAAGACGGTCACGTTGCATTGGCGCTTGGATAACTCCCGCAGCACGGTATTCTTTAAGCCTAAGTCGATCACCACCACATTTTTGCCAATATTGGGGCTGGGAAATGGCTGTTTAGTGGAAACTTGATTAACTTGGTTATTGGCAATCACCAAGGCCTTGATCTGATCGTGAGCGTGGGCATCATGAGTATCCATAAAGCTGGCCTTCATATTACCGTATTTAGCAATATGCCGGGCTAACCGCCGGGTGTCAACATTCATCAAACCAGGAATGCGTTGGGCTTGCAAAAATAAATCTAAAGTCATTTGGGCCTGCCAATGACTAGGCAATTGGTAATTCTCACCAATCACCATGCCCTTGATCGTTGGTTGAATCGCTTCATAATCATCACGATTAATACCAGTGGCCCCTTGTTGCGGATAAGTAAAGGCGACGATTTGGCCAGTATAATTATCATTAGTAATTGTTTCTTGATAGCCAGTTGCGCCAGTGTATAAAGCCAATTCGCCGGTGGTATTTATCCGAGCGCCAAAGGCATTACCGGGGAAAACTGTGCCATCTTCAAGAATCAGGTATCGTTTCAAAAAAATCGACCTTCCATCTGGCTGGATTTCTGCTAGTTAAGTAAGACGTTAAGCGAGAAGCACTTGTTCTTGGTGGTCAATTTCTTCAACTTGAACTTGGACCTTTTCTGAACGCGCGGTGGGAATATTCTTGCCCACAAAATCAGGCCGAATTGGTAATTCCCGATGACCACGATCAACAAGAACGGCTAAAGCAATTTTTTGCGGCCGACCGGCGGCCATTAAGGCATCCAAACCAGCGCGAATGGTGCGGCCAGTATAAAGCACGTCGTCAACTAAGACCACGTTTTTACCAGTGATCGATAAGCCAAGATTAACTGGTTGCTTGTCAGCTTGGGGCCGATCATCACGATAATCAGTAATGTCTAAAGTAACAATGGGAACTTTAGTGCCTTCTAGTTGGGCAATCCGTTCACCAATTCGTTGGGCCAAAATCGCACCACGAGTTTTGATGCCCACAATGACCAGATCATTCAAACCACGATTCTGTTCAATGATTTCATATGTGATCCGAGTGAGCGCACGTTGCATTGCTGTTTTATCCAAGATAACTTTTGCCATAATATCCTCCTGATAAAAAACACCCCATGGCCTGATAACCTTGGGGTGAGTTAATGACTGCCGTTGTAGTTGGCGCCTAACTAACCTTGTAGCCTCACAGGACTAATTAAAGGATGTTGAATTTATTATTAGTGTAGTGGTTAACTTACTGGCTGTCAAGTGACGCTAAGCCCGCGTGTGAGCAGCGACGCACTTTGGACGTCGCCTAATTTCAATTATTTGATTAGGCACCGTAAATGACCGAACAAATAATTAAATTAGGCAAAGCCATTTGTCACTCCGAACACGTTTCAAACATCAGTCTGCCGCCGTAACTTCGCCAGAGTCGTCGCAAAAATTTCCGGCACTGGGGCAGAGAACTCCAGCCACTCACCAGTTGTTGGATGCGTAAAGCCTAATTTGGCCGCATGTAAAAACTGGCCGTGTCCTGGCAGCGTCTTCTTGGGGCCATAAACTGGATCACCAGCCAAGGGATGCCCAATATACTGAAAATGAACCCGAATTTGGTGAGTGCGCCCCGTCTCCAAACGGCAACTGACTAAGGTATAACCTGGGAAACGTTCCAATACCTTGAAATGAGTAACCGCGTGACGGCCACCAGCAACAACCGCCTGCCGTTGCCGATTGCGCGGGTCACGAGCTAATGGGGCATCGATCGTCCCTTGCTCTTCCTGAATCACGCCATGAACAATCGCCAAATATTCGCGTAAATTTGTTTTGGCTTTCAATTGTTGGCTTAATGATTGTTGGGCTAAATCAGTTTTAGCGACCATTAATAGTCCTGAAGTATCCTTATCAATTCGATGCACGATCCCCGGCCGAATTTTGCCATTGATGCTGGCTAGTTGCCCGTGAGCCAGAAGGCCATTGACCAAGGTGCCATGTAAATGACCAGGCGCGGGATGAACCACCATTCCTTGCGGCTTATTGACCACAATCACTTGGTCATCCTCATAGACAATATCTAGATCCATTGGCTCAGGCACTGCTTCAATTGGTTCTGGGTCAGGGACCGTCAATTGAATCTGATCACCAGTTTGGACCGCATATTTAGTTTTTGCTTCGACAACTTGATTAACGGTGACGCGTTGTGCTTTAATTGCCGCTTGAATTTGACTGCGACTTAAATCAGCAATTAACTCGCTCAAGACCTTGTCCAACCGACCAGTTTCAGTCGTGATCGTCAATGCGTAAGTCTTCATTTAGAATCCGTGTCCTTATCTAGAAAAATAACAAAAATGAACAATAAGATGACGCCAACAGTCAAAGCCATATCAGCAATATTGAAAATTGGAAAATTAACAAAATCTAGTTGAAACATATCGACCACATAGCCTTGTGTGGCCCGATCAATGAAATTACCGATCGTCCCGGCAATGATCAAAACTAAACCGGTAAAGTAAGTATAGCTACTTTTTTTGCGGTAAGCCTTGACGAGTAAAGGAATCACCACGGCTAAAGCAATGATTGTGATCAAATAGAAGAACCAAGTTTGTCCTTCAAAGCTACTCCAAGCTGCCCCAGTATTACGAATGTTGGTAAAGGATAACCAACCAGGAATCAAAGTTACTTGTTGTTGCAAGGCCAAACTACTGCTGATCCAGCTCTTTAACCACTGATCAGCACCAATTACTAAAATTCCCAAAAATAAAATGAGCAATTGCATAATTTTCACCTGTATTATCTTTATTTATTCTGAATGACATTTTACTTGAATGTGCACGAATTGATTCTTGATTAAGTCGATTCCTAGTTTGGTAACGGCCGAGGCCAAACGATTAAACAATGTAAAACCCGATACTTCCCCAATTTGGCGTTGGTGGTGGCTGGGCGATTTAGAGGGCGTGGAACATGGTGGGCATTGATCTGAGATTGTTGCTAAAAGCAATAATCTCAGATACAAGCCTTATTCTAACCGCTAAAGCGGCAAGAATAATTTCACCATTGACGCCAATCGCCCAGCCACCACCGGTATAAACTAACTGAACTGCTTACCTTTATTTGGAAAAAAAGTTTGGCGTGAACTAATAGTTTGATTGACAAGCTTTATGGAGTTCAAGGAATCGGCATGTTACGTAACTGGCGACTTTCAGCCAGACTATTTCGGTTTTACTGTTCAGAGTTTAACACCAGTTTAGTTGAGTTGATTAGCTCAACAATGACTGCCTTAACCACTAACAATAGTAAAGTGAATCACACTAACTCCGGACAGAATGGAGGGCGTGGTTGTCAGCCGCCAAATTATTCTTAGTAATTTATCACTTAGAATAAGGCTTGTATCTAAGACAATTTGGTTTGTAATTGGCGTAGATCAATGCCGGCAGCGTTCCACAACCGAAACGCCTGGAATGGCGTCAGACTCAATTCTGTTTCAAAACTCCATAAATGTTTTAAAACAACCCCGTGATTTTACCTTGAGCGTCAATATCGATTTGTTCAGCAGCGGGATGCTTAGGTAGTCCAGGCATGGTCAAAATATTACCGGCCATTGCCACAATAAAACCAGCCCCTAACTTCGGTACTAAATCGCGAATTGTTAAGGTGAAATCACTAGGCGCACCCAATAACTTCGCTTGATCTGAGAAAGAATATTGGGTTTTAGCAATACAAATTGGTAAGTTGGTCCAACCATGATGTTTAAGTAAGCGTAACTGACGCTGGGCCGTGGCAGTCAACTCAATATCTTTGGCTCCATAAATCTCCCGGGCAATCGTGGTGATTTTCCCAATGATGTCGGCGTCATCTTGATACAGCCGTTGGTAATGAGCCGGCTGTTGACTGGCAGTCATCACTAATTTAGCCAAATCAAGGCCACCATTGCCACCTTTGGCGAAAACTTCGGTTAAGGCACTGTCGACGCCATCAGCCTTGATCAAGGCTTGTAACAGGTCAAGTTCAGCATCACTATCTTGGGCAAAACGATTAATGCTGGCAACCACCGGCATGCCGTATTTTTGCATGTTGCGCAGGTGACGTTGTAAGTTAACGTAGCCCTGGCGCAACGCGGTTAAATCTTCGTTATCTAAATCGGCTAAAGCCTGACCGCCGTTGTATTTAAGGGCCCGAACTGTGGCCACTACCACGATCACGTCAGGCGCTTTTGGCAATTGTGGGGTGACGATATCGAGAAATTTCTCAGCCCCTAAATCAGCACCGAAGCCAGCTTCAGTAATCGCATAATTTCCAGCATGTAAAGCCGCTTCAGTTGCCAAAATGCTATTACAACCATGGGCAATATTTGCAAAAGGACCACCATGGATGATTGCTGGCGTTTGGGCCAGAGTTTGGACCAAGTTCGGCTGAATCGCATCTTTTAAGAGGACGGTCAAAGCGCCGGCCACCCCTAAATCCTGCACATAAACCGGTTGACGATCATAAGTGTAGCCAATCAAAATGCGATTTAACCGAGCTTTCAAGTCAGTTAAATCAGTTGCTAAACAAAGAATTGCCATTAATTCACTTGCCACGGTAATATCGAAACCATCACTGCGCATTTGTCCGTTAGCTGGCTTGCCTAAACCAATAATCGTTTCGCGTAATGCCCGATCATTAATATCTAAGGCCCGTTTCCAAACAATCCGTTTTGGATCGAGATTTAATTGATTGCCTTGATGTAAATGATTGTCGATCAAGGCCGCTAAGGTATTATTAGCTGCCGTTAAAGCATGCATGTCACCAGTAAAATGCAAGTTAATATCAGCCATCGGGATGACTTGAGCATAACCACCACCAGTGGCGCCACCTTTCATACCCATGACTGGTCCTAATGATGGTTCTCGTAGAGCAATCACTGCTTTTTGGTCCAGTTGGTTTAAAGCATCAGCTAGGCCAATCGTAACAGTTGATTTCCCCTCACCGGCTGGCGTGGGATTGATCGAGGTGACTAGAACTAACTTACCTAAAGGCCGTTTCCGTAACTTAGCCAGCGTTGCTAAAGGTAACTTGGCCTTGTCGTGGCCATATGGTGAAATGTCGGCCGCATTTAAATCAATTTTTGTGGCAATTTGATTAATATCGGCTGCCTGAGCAGCTTGAGCAATTTCAATATCTGCTTTCAAATTATAATGCCTCCCAATATTTTAAAACTTGTTGCGTTTGTTTCTTGCCTAACCAGAAACGATATTGGCTGGTGCCTTTACTTTTAATGGTAATGATTTGTGGGTTGGTGCTGGTGATCGTAAATTGCGCTGGTTTGATGACTAACCCTTGCCGACTAAAAGGGTAGTGTAAACTCAGCTGGTGTTCAGTTGATTCAATTCTGACATAAGAACTTAAAATCACATAAACGGCTAATAGGATAAAGATTATCGCTAGCACAATTGCGACCGGACTAACCGCGTCGGTCATTTCTAATTGAAAAATAATCCCTAAAAATAAAATACAGCTGAGCCAGAGCCACAAATTAAGGCGGTTCAAACTGACTGGCTGACAATATAATTTCGTTTTCTGCAAGCGACACCCTTCATTCTTAGGTCAATCATGGTACAGCTAGGTACCGTAACTAACTTGGTCATAATACCTTACCATTTTAGCATAGTCTGCCCACAACTCGGAAAAAAAGACCAACGATTAGTGGATTCTTAAGCAGATTTATTTTTTTAAATATTGATTTAAATAAATCACGGTTTACAAGTAACTAGTAATTGGCTAAGCTTAAACCGATTCATCAAATTTATTTATTAGTTGCGGGAGGGACATTGATGTTATGGCTTAATACTGATGCGGCCGTTGATCAGGCCCGTCACTTAACCGGAATCGGTTTTTATTTAACCGACGATTCGCACAAAATTCAGATTGAACAGCGACAGCAAATTGATTTTTGTGATAATCATCAGGCTGAATGGCAGGCAGCGCTTTGGGCGTTGACTTATTTAGCTGATCATGACTTGTTAACAACGAATACGATTGTCTTGCAAACTGATAGTCAATTATTAGTCGACAGTTTCGATAAACGCTACAGTAAGCATTATGGTGCGCAATTGGCGGCATTATTGGCGTTGACTGATCAAGCGCCCCTATTCTTTGTCAAGAAAGTTGGCGATCACCATAATCGCGCCGCCCATCAATTAGCCAGAGCGGCGATTTATCAAAATGATGATTAGCGTTAATCAACGTTCGGAACCAAAAAATTGAGAAAGTTTTAAAACAGAATGGCGGCTGACTCTGTTCCGGGCTGCTTGGCGTGGAACGCGGCCGACATTGATCTGAGCCAATTAAAAATCAAATTGTCTCAGATACAAGTCTTGTACTAAGCGGTAAACCGCTAAGAACAATTTGGCTGCTTCTCGCAAGCTCCTACGCAAATAAAACCCGATTGGCTGACGCCAAGATCCCTCCACGCCGTCTGGAGTTAATTTGGTACACTGAACTTTTGTTATCATTCAAGGCAGTATTTGCTGATTGCCCATACTTATTTGAAAAATCATTTTTTTGTAAATTAATAGCCTGATTGATCAGTTTTCTGGATAAAACCAGACGCTATCAATCAGGCTATCTTTTTGCATTCTTAATTCAAGCTATAATCATTATTTAAATTTTCGAGCAGTTAGACGCAGAAATAAGTCAGCCTGGCTGCTTTTTATTTAATTACTCGGAAGCGTTCGTCGGCTGACATATAGTCCTTGCCGGCAGCTGGTGCTTCAATGGAGCCAAATGGCATTTCTGCACGCAAGCGCCAGTTAGCCGGAATGTTGAAAGCTTTGGCCACTTCTTCGTCAATTAGTGGGTTGTAATGTTGCAAACTAGCGCCAATCCCATTATTTGCCAAAGTTGTCCAAACACCCATCGTCATAATACCTTGAGCCTGTTCTGACCAATCATAGAAATTATCCTTATACAAGACAAAATCTTTTTCTAACTGATGAACAGCGGCCATATCAGTAAAGTACATGATGGTACCGTGGCCAGCTTTGAAGGTGTTCAATTTAGCAACTGTTTTAGCGTAAGCCTCTTCATTAGGCACTTCTGACTTCAAACGGGCAATGACGATATCCCACAATTGGTCATGAGCTTGGCCGAATAAGAAGACGGCCCGAGTTGTCTGGCTGTTAAAAGCAGTTGGTGATTCTGAAATCACTGGTTCCAATAAATCAACAATTTCTTGATCAGATAATTTGATATCCTTACCTAAAGCGTAAATTGACCGCCGCTGTTTAATTAAATTTAAATATTCCTGATTCATAATTGACACTCCCTTAATAATTTTAAAGCTTAAATTCATCATATCAGCTGATTTTAAGTAAGTAAAGTTTTTGTTCTCGCTAATTCTCTGAAATAACTAATTCAGCATATTTCTTATTTGGGGCGGTCATCGGCGCCTGCCATTAAGTTGTTTTTGCTTCATCTAATACTGAATATTTTCAAACTGGATTTTCCGAACAGTGAAAAAAGTCCGGGGATATGGTAAAATTTATTCAATCTTATATCTTATTTGTAAAGGGGTCTCATGATGAAAGTTGCAGTAATGACAGATAGTGCAGCCTATCTGAAACCAGCGGAAGTTCAACGCTATCATATTAATATTTTACCCATTCCTATTATTTGGGGCGATGAAACCCTACTTGATATGGTCGATATCGGCCAGGAACAATTCTACGATCGTCTGCGGACTGATCCAGTATTACCAACAAGTTCGCAGCCGTCAATTGGCCAAGTTGAAGCTATCGTGACGAAGTTAGTCGCTGCTGGCTACGAAGCTTTAATTGCGCCCGTGATTTCTAGCGGGATCAGTTCATTTTATGACAATTTAAAGGCCTATGCTGATCGTGAAACTCGGTTAAAAATTTATCCGTTTGACACGCATATTACTTGTGCCGGGACTGCATATAGTGCCATGTTAGCTGGCAAAATGGCCCAAGCTGGTGAACAACCAGAAAAGATTTTGGCCGCATTGGCTGAATTACGGGAAACCACCGGCGTTTACTTTGAAGTTGATGACCTCTCCCACTTGCGGCGGACTGGACGTTTAAGCAACGCTTCAAGTTTTGTTGCCGGTTTATTGAAAATCAAACCGATCTTGACGATTGATATTAATGCCAAGGGTAAAGGTCAAATCACCGCCATCGCTAAGGAGCGTCAGGCTAAACGGGCTTTTGAATGGATTTCTGCGCATTTTGCTGAAGCAATTGCTGATAAGGATTATCCAATTCGTTGCACGATTTTTGATGCCAATGCGCCGGAAGTTAAGGCTGAATGGCTAGCCGAATTTACCAAACGCTTCCCTCAAGTTAAATTCGAAACCAGCATCATCGGTCCAGTCATCGGCGTGCATACCGGTGAAAAGGCCATGTCAATGATTTGGGCCCGCGATTGGGAAACAATCTAGATTGTTTAAATAGATTACCTTAAGTAATCATAAAATTAAAACACCACGCTGATAGTTGATTTTAACAGTGTGGTGTTTTTTTGTTACATAATTCGCAGTTTTTTCAAAAAATGAACGATATTCCTTTGATAAAGGTCTTCCCCAATTGATTAGGTGGTGGCGGCGCAATTTGAGTGGCGTGGAACGCCATGGGCATTGATTTAAGCTTTTGTTGCGCAAAATCTTAAATACAAGCCTTATACTAAGTGCTAAAGCACTAAGTATAATTTCATGGCTGACGCCAATTGCGCCGCCACCACTTGATGAAACTAACAAAACTGAGCACCACTATTTGGCCGAATCAGATTGTGGTAGTACAAAAAATCGGTGTGACAATCGTTACTGAAAATAAAGTTACCCTACCGATTTTTTTAGTGTTCAACTATTACTACTGTTTGAAAAGAGTTAATGAATCCCACTACCATTGCCTTAAGCGCTAACTATAATGAAATGCACCATCTTAACTCCAGACGGAATGGAGGGCGTGGTTGTCAGCCGCCAAATTATCGTTAGTGCTTTAGCGCTTACGATAAGACCTGTATTGAAGACTTTTGAAAAAAGGCTTCAATCAGTGTCGGCAGCGTTCCACAACCAGCAAGCCCGTAATGCAGTCAGAACTAGATCTGTTTTAGCATCCCCATACGGTTTTACCTTTTTTAAACTTTTCAAAGCAATACCAGCAACTTAGCAAGTCCCCACGTAAAAGCAGACAAGTTTAATGCGCTTTCGAACAGAATAGCTTATAATTAGTACGCAATTAAAAAGTCATTGGGTGGAGGGATACCATGTACTATGTAGTCATGCCAAAGAATGATATTCGCGATAATTTAGCAACGGAACAATATTTGATGAATCAGAAGGATTTTGACGAACCACTGCTGTTATTTTATATTGAGAAACCTTGTATTATTGTTGGTCGTAATCAAAATACCTTTGAAGAAATCAATCAGGATTACGTTGATGAACATGGCATTACAGTTACACGGCGCTTGTCAGGTGGCGGTGCCGTTTATCAGGATTTAGGCAATCTCTGTTTCAGTTTCGTGGTCAATGCCAATGATCAGCAATTTGGTGATTTTAAGGCGATGGTGGCGCCAATCGTGACTGCCTTACACAAAATGGGTGCGACCTCCGTTGAAGTCAGTGGCCGTAACGACATTTTAGTTGATGGCAAGAAATTCTCCGGCAACGCCATGTATACTAAAAATGGCAAGACTTTCAGTCATGGTACCCTCTCCTATGATGTGGATCTGGATGTGCTGACGAAAGCCTTGAATGTTCCGGCTGATAAAATTGCTTCCAAGGGCATCAAGTCCGTTCGTTCGCGAGTCACTAATTTAAAACCCTATTTGCAGCCCCAGTATCAAAATTTAACGACTGGGGAATTTCGTGATGAATTATTGAAAGAGATTTACGATGTGACCGATTTGGCCGAAATTGCCACACATCAATACCAAATTACGGCTGACGATCAAGCTGAAATCGATCAGATTGCGGCCGCCACCTATCGCAATTGGCAATGGGTTTATGGCAAGAATCCCCAATTCAGTATTCAACGCCGCAAACATTTCAACTACGGCACAATTGATGCCCGCTTGTTAGTTGAAAATGGCCGTCTCACTGCCATTACTTTCTTCGGTGATTTCTTCGGTCCTCGCGATGTGCATGAATTGGCCGATTCGTTGACTAACGTAATCTATGATCGTGGCCACATTACTAGTGTTCTGGATAAAATCGAAGTCAGCAACTACTTCACCGGGATTAGTCGCGACGAACTGATTAATCTACTGGTTTAAAAAAATAATTAAGCCCCATAATTAAGTTCAGTCGCCCAGAGAGGCAGCTGAACTTTTTAATTTGCGGGCTATGATCGTAATGACCGCACTAATATTTTTCTAATCATTACTTGTTTATTCAGGTTATTTGCTTTACGCTTATTGGTATGACTAGATCAAAGGAGTAAGTTGATGTTAAGAGTTGGACCAGTTACTAAAGCAAATAATCAGATTATTGCCGTCGTCGATGAAACGGCTGCTGATCGGCAACAACTGATGCAAAAATATCATTTAACAGCCGAATTTTTACGGTACGCCACTGACCCTTTGGAACGGGCGCGAGTTGAATATAATCCCTTCACCAGTACTTGGCTGATTGTTTATAATGTTCCTGTTGATGCCAATGAAACTGATAAACGGGTCATTAAGCCAATTAGTTTCATTCTTAAGGGAAATCAGCTGTTTGTTTTCGTCACGGCCCAAACCAGCCATATTCTCTCAGCAGTTGATGCGGTTAACCAGGCAGATGAAACCCGCGGTATGTGGGATTCCTTGTTAGCCATTCTTTACGATATTAGTACGACTTACTTTGATTATATTCAGAAAATGACTGAGAGTCGTTTAAAGATTGAAGAGCATTTACATCAGCGAAGTTCTTCGCAACACATTTTCGAGCTGGCCGATTTAAGTACCGCCCTCACCTACTTTCTTACTGGTGCCAATGGTAATTTAGTTGCCATTGGTCAATTACGGTTGATTGCCAAGCGCGGAGAAAATGTCAATCTCAGTCCCCAAAATATTGCCCAACTGGAAGATATTGAAGTCGAAGCACATCAGGCCCAAGAAATGTTGGAGTTGAACAGTGATATCGTCGATAAGCTGTCCAACACTTTCAATAATTTATTAAATAATAATCTGAACCAAGTCATGAAATTGTTGACGATTTATTCGGTGGTATTAATGATTCCACCAATTATTTTTGGTTTCTATGGCATGAATATGTGGCTCCCGCTAGCTGATAAACAATGGAGTTGGGTTTTCTCAGTGATTATTTCTGCGGCACCAATTGTTTGGGTCATGTACCGTTTGAAGCGCGACCATTTCATTTAACCAATAAATTAACCACAAAAAAGCTGACCGACTGTTGCTAGTCGATCAGCTTTTTGAATCTTATTAATACTTAATAGCAGCTTAATGCTTTTTATAGGTTGGTTTACCCCAGAATTGGAAGAGGTCGGTCCGCAAATAACCGTTGTATAACTTACGACGTTTAGTTGCTTTAGCACCATAATAATGTTCGAAATCCAGATCGCTAGTCAGAATATATTTACTCCAAGTGGTCATTGGATTGAAGACTTCACCCATTTCACGATAAATTTGCCGTGCTTGAGTTTGATCATTCAGTCGTTTCCCATAAGGTGGGTTAGCGACTATGATGCCATTTTGCAAATCAGTCGTAAAGTCTTTCACAGCCACTTGCTTGAATTGAATGTCATGTAGAACACCGGCCTGATCGGCATTTACTTTGGCCAAATCGATCATGCTACCATCAATATCATTGGCCATAATTGTCAATTCCAAATCTTGTTTGATGGCAGCTTGAGCGGCCATGCGGGCTTCTTTAAGCAGTTCTGGTTTGAATTCGGTGAATTGCTCAAAAGCAAAATGCCGACTAATTCCGGGAGCAATGTTACGCGCTTTTAAGGCGGCTTCAATGGCAATGGTGCCAGAACCAGTCATTGGATCAAGGAAGGGATCATTATCACGCCATGGTGTTAAAGCAATTAAACCAGCTGCAAAATTTTCCTTCAATGGTGCGCCACCATGTTCCTGCCGATAGCCTCGTTTAAACAAGCTATCACCAGTGGTATCGATTAAAATTTCAGCAATATCTTTATGCAAGCGCACATCGATTTTCACTTTGGCACCAGTTTCTGGCAAGCGTGTCGTACGATGATAAGCTGTTTGAAGACGTTGAACGATTGCTTTTTTGGCAATGGATTGGACATCAGGCACACTATGTAACTTCGATTGGACTGAACGACCAGTCACTGGGAATTCGGCGTCCATTGGTAATTGTTGTTCCCAAGGCAAGGCCACCACTTGATCGAACAACTCGGTGAAGCTGGTACACTTGAAGGTCTTCATCACGATCATCACCCGATCAGCAGTCCGTAACCACAGATTGGTTTTAATGATATCGCTGAGATCGCCTTTGAAGAAAATCTTGCCATTGTCCACTTTAGTTTGATAACCGAGGGCCTGCATTTCCTTATTCACGATTGCTTCGAATCCGGCGGCCATAGTCACCATTAATTGATATGTCATACTTTAGCTCCTATTTTTAAAGTTCCTAATTTGTCTAAAAAAATTGACGCAAAATTATAAAATTCTGCGTCAACACCCTTGGTAAGTCTCTATAAGCCACGTTTTGTTCCAATGACAACTAGGTCCATTGCCATCTTCAGTAATCATCTATCTGCTAACGCTCCAACTTTAGGTTCATTTCCCGCCATTGGACTCTTCTACCAAAAAATTTGAATTGCTCGCTCGTGGGGTTTACCCGTTCCATCGATTAACTTTCACTAACCGTTCGTTTCTGTGGCACTTTCAAGCTCGCCGCCATAATCCGGAGACCTTAGGCATTGAGCTGCCGTTACTTCAAAGAAGTACCTTGGCTTATTGGGCCAAGCGCGAACACTACAAGCATCGCAGCTTGTGCGAGCGTGGACTTTCCTCAGTCTATTAAAATAGACCGCGATTACTCGAGACTTACCAATTATTTAATTCACTTAAAACCGATTAATTGTTGACCCCTGATTATTATTAATATTCAGATGATCACTAGACTGGGCCGCTGAACTAGCAGCCGGTTTGTTAGCAATCTTAGCAGCTTCCTTCTCACCGAAGACATGCCGTTCCAAATTACTAATCCGCCGTAAAATATCATAGTTAGTGGTGTTGGTCGTCACACTAGGACCAGCAGCCACGAAACTATTCGTACTTGGCGCCGTCTCACCATGTTGAGAAAGTTCATCAACCTTAGTTACTAAGCGCTGATTTTCTTGTTCTAATGTTTTGATCCGATTGCTGAAAGCTTCATAGTCTTGAATGACTTGATCCAAGAATGGATCTACTTCCGCAACATCATAGCCACGATATTTTTGTTTAAAATCTTTATTAACAATTTCTTCTGGAGAAAAATTGATTTTAAATTCGCGGGAATCGTCTGATTTTGCCACCAATATTCACACCTCACGTATTACTAGTCAAGCATCTTATTAAGTATAGCAAAAAAACTGGAAAAAGAGAACCAAAACTAATCAATTTCTCAGATTAATTAATGATTCATTGAAAAATAACCCTCAAGATCCCGTGAAAAATGGTGAGGCAAAACTGGCGGCGACTCCATTGCGGGCTTGCTGGTTGTGGAACGCTGCCGGCATCGATTGATGCCAATTACAAACCAAATTGTCATCAATACGAGCCTTTGTCTAACCGTTAAAGCGGCAAGACAAATTTGGCAGCTGACAACCACGCCCTCCATTCCGTCTGGAGTTGAGGTGGTTCATTTCACGTTTGTTAGTTTTTAAGGCAGTGACAGTAGAATCCATTAGTTCAATTCAATTAATAATAATAGTTGAAGGGTAACCCCAAAATTGTTTAACAACATCTTCTGATTAGAGATTGTCACACCGATTCGGTATCACCACAATCTGGTCTGGCCAAATAGTGGTAATCAGTTTCGTTAGTTTAATTAGGTGGTGGCGGCGCAATTGGCGTCAGACATGAAATTATACTTAGTGCTTTAGCACTTAGCATAAGGTTTGTATTTAAGATTTTGCGCAGCAAAAGCTTAAATCAATGCCCATGGCGTTCCACGCCCAAAAAATTGCGCCGCCACCACCTTGCCAAATTGGGGAAGACTTAACGCTAATTTAATTCTGAACTAATTGGTTCAAATCGCTCGGCCCCTGCCGTCACTAATCTAAGGAGCGACTTTAACTAATTTAAAGGGAGACTGACAGCCAACTTAGAAATCTCCGGCTTGTTCTTCCTGATAATTTTCCGCTTCATCTTGTAATTGATAAAAATCAATTAATTGTAGCGGATAATCATGGTCAGCCAGTCGTTCAGTGATATATTGGTAGTCATAACTGGCCTTACCAGGTGATTCTGGATCGTACAGCATTAACGCCCCGTCAGTATGCTGACCCATGAAAGTTTGATAATTTTTTAATTGACTGGGATTTTGGTAGCCTTGCTTGGACACGTAGCCGACAAAATCAGCTTGGCTTAAAATTTGACTTAGTTGGGCCTGGTTGTTTTCGTTCCATTGTTGCCCGAAGTTTTGAAATGGTAGCATGATTGCTACTTTGAGTTCGGGATAGGTTTTTTTCAAATCTAAAGCGACTTCCACGCCCCACTGTTCAGTTCCCAGTTGGGCGCCAGTGATCACCCAGGTCAAACCATCTTCCAAATAAGCAGTTAAGGCTTTTTTTAAAGAATATTTAATGATTGTCAACTTCGGGTCGTTCTTCTGATAAACGTTAAGTTCGTAAGCCCGATAGCCAGTTAACCACAGTCTTTTTATCATGGCTAACAACCTTTCTACTAAAGTAACCAGCAAGAATCTGGTATAATATTGTCATTAGGAGTGAGGAAATGGTGATTAAATATCCCAATGGTGAACCATATCGATTGCCAGTTGATCATACTCAGTCTAACATAAAACGGCCGTTGCTTTCTTCAGAAAATGACGTGGTTTTTGGTAGTCGTGGCATGACGTTAGAGCAGACAATTAACGAAACGAATATTTATTATCGTCAGCAACAGCGGGCGGTGGTTTATAAAAAACCGACGCCAATTCAAATCGTTAAAGTTGACTACCCGCAACGAAGCAAGGCCGTCATTCGTGAAGCCTATTTCCGACAAGCTTCAACGACGGATTATAATGGCGTTTATCAAGGTCGCTATTTGGATTTTGAAGCTAAGGAAACCACGCATAAGAAGTCGTTTCCTTTGGCAAACTTCCATGAACACCAAGTGAAACACTTTCAGAATTGTTTAAACCAACAAGGCATTTGTTTTACCATTATGCGCTTTGCTAGCTTGGAACGTTACTTTTTAGTACCAGCAACTTTACTGTTGAAGTACTGGCAGCAACAAACGACTGGTCGCAAGTCAATTCCCTTAACGGAAATTATTGCTACTGGTTATGAATTACAAATCGGTTATCAACCACTGTTGGACTATCTCGGTGCAGTTGACCAATTGATTCAAAAAACACAACAAAAAAATTAGGTGGAAAAATGGCACAAAATCAAGCAATGACGCGGGAAGCACGTAAAGCTTCACAAACTCGCAGTCCCCAAAAAGGCGGTCGTGGGCGTGGTCAAGGACCAAAACGTCCGCTCTGGCGCCGAATTATTCGCTGGGCGTTACTCATTATTTTGGCGGGCATTGTTTTTGGCGGCGCCCTCTTCTTTTATTATGCAAAAGACGCGCCTAAACTAACGACTGAAGAATTAACCAAAGGTGGTTCTTCAGTGGTGCTAGCGTCAAATGATCATCAGATCACCCGCTTAGGCAGTGAAAACCGCAGTTACGTTAAAAGCTCAGAAATTCCGCAACAATTAAAAGACGCTGTGGTTTCAATTGAAGACAAACGTTTCTACTCAGAACCGCTCGGGATTGATCCAATTCGGATTGTTTCATCAGCTTTGCATAATGTGACCAATCCTAACAGTGCCCCTCAAGGTGGGAGTACTTTGACCCAACAGTTGATCAAACTTTCTTATTTCTCAACCAATAAATCCGACCAAACTTTAAAACGTAAGGCACAAGAAGCTTGGTTAGCAATGCAAGCACAACAGAAGTATTCTAAAGAACAAATTCTCGAGTATTATATCAACAAAGTTTTCATGTCCAATGGTGCTTATGGTATGGGCACAGCCGCAACCTTGTATTATGGCAAGAGTTTGAGTCAACTGACCTTGGCACAAACAGCTCTTTTAGCGGGGATTCCTAATGCCCCTTCTAGTTACGATCCTTTTGTCCATCCAGAGGCAGCTAAGGCACGCCGCGATTTGGTAATTCAAGCGATGTTAGCAAACAAAAAGATTACTTCAGCTCAGGCTCAAGAAGCCATCAACACGCCAATTGCTAGCGGCTTGAAGTCGCAAAGTGAAGTCACTGCTAGCGAAAACAATGCGATTATCGCCGATGCTTATTTACAAGAAGTGGTTAAACAAGTTAAGAAATTGGGCTATGACCCCTACCGTGACAACTTGACCATCAAAACAAATTTGAATTGGGACGCGCAACAACATCTCTACGATTTAGTCAATGGTGATGCGATTGCTTTCCCTGATGACAGCATGCAAACTGGTGTGACAGTCACTGATCCTAATAATGGTAATGTGATTGCCATGGTTGGTAATCGAAAAGTCGGTAAAGTACAGATGGCGTTAAATCATGCCACCCAAACTGATCGCAGTAATGGGTCAACAATGAAGCCCTTATTAGATTACGCACCAGCAATCGAATATTTGAACTGGGCTACTAATCATACAGTTGATGATTCGGCGTACACTTATCCTGGTACCAATATTCAGTTAAAAGACTGGGATTTACAGTACCAAGGTGAAATGACCATGCGGCAAGCGTTAGCTGTTTCCCGAAACATTCCAGCCGTTCGGACTTTGGAAACCGTTGGGATTAGTAAAGCCAGCAGTTTTGTCAGCAACTTAGGCATTAAAATCGCCAGTGATGCCGGTCTATCAGTCGGGATCGGCGCCAACCTATCGAGTTTGCAAGTTGCCTCAGCTTACAACGCTTTTGCGAATGGTGGCACCTACTACAAGCCGCAATATGTGGCTTCAATTACCACTGCCGATAAAGTTGTTCATCATTACAATGACAGTGAAGGTCAAACCGCAATGAAGTCTTCAACAGCCTATATGATCACTGATATGTTGAAAGATGTTATCACTAGCGGCAGTGGTACCGCAACCCAGATCAGCGGTCTCTATCAAGCTGGTAAAACTGGGACCACTGGTTATACTGATGAAGAATTAGCGAAGAATCCCGCCCTGAATAATACAGTTAAAGATTCATGGTTCGCCGGTTACACGAAACACTATTCCATTGCAGTTTGGACTGGCTATGATAAGTCGGCGCAACAAGGTGTCGCTAATCAAACGATTGCCCAACTGATTTATCGGAATATGATGAGCTACTTAAGTGCTAACGTCACTAACAGTGATTGGAGCAAGCCAAGCACGGTCGTTCGCGTTGGCAATGTCTTGTATGTTAAGGGTCATCAACCAGCAACAACTACCGAAAAGACCCCTTCATCAAGTTCGTCATCTAGCAGTTCAGAATCAAGTAGTTCCAGTGTTGAATCCAGCAGCTCGAGCATTGAGTCTTCAGAATCAAGTGAATCGTCTAGCGAAGAACCAACCACGCCTGATGAAAACAACACTAGCAGCGAAGATAATACTGGCTCAGGTGGTACCACAACACCGGGTACTGGTGGTAGCGAAGAGAATAACTCCTCCAGCGCCAGCACAAGTTCCAGTGTCCAACAACCAGCACAATAAATAATCAGCAAACAGAAAAGGTTCCAATTCGGCAGAATAATCCGAATTGGAACCTTTTTGATAGCTTTAGTACAGGGCTAACGTCAGGAAGAAGAAACCTAAAAAGCAGTTAGCCCGAAAAACATTAATAAAATTCAGCGGTTCAGAAATTGAATTGCTGCTTTAAATCGTCAACAACAATGCTGCCACCATTAAAAAGAACATGCTTAAAAAATAATAGCTCATATTATTGCTGGTTTTAGCGACAATCAACTGCTTGTCAGCAACAAATTTATCAGGAATCCCTGGATGCTCGGCTGGCACATGCTGAAGTAACTGGCGCCGAACTGTAAAATACTGCCGGTAAGTCACGATGTTTACTAAAGCTAGCAGACCAAAGGCAACGCAACTGAATTGGAAAAGGCCAAGATCGTCGTAACGTGAGGCAACGTAAAAGCTCGCAAACATCAAGACAATACTAGCAAGATAAAAGATTATCGAAGCTCCGAAGTGAATGTTCTTTTTCTTAGCTCGCTTGAATAACGCTGGTTGACTTTCCGCTAATAAAAGTTCCCAACGCGCCACAATCACAGGATCAGCGCGATTCTGGGCCTTTTGTACTTTCCGTGTACCACCTTTGGCGGCACCAAACACTAAGCCAACACAAATGACCAATGCTAAAATAGCAAACCAATAATTGATTGGCATCACTAAAACTTCCCTTCCAATCTTAACTTAACTTTTTTAAATGAGTTAATGAGTTTGCACGTACTCCTGACCAAAGACACACATCGGCAACAATGGACAAGTCTGGCAGGCTGGTTTTTGCGCGTGGCAAATATCGCGGCCGAAATTAATCATCGCATGATGACCATGAATCCATTCAGCTTCTGGAAGTGCCGTGGTAATCGCGGTTTCCACTTGGCGGACACTGGCTTTCTCGGCAGCAATTTGCAACCGTTTAGCAATCCGTGAAACATGGGTGTCCACTGCAAAAGCCGGAATCCCAAACGCATCACCTAAAACAACACTGGCCGATTTACGACCAACACCAGGCAATTGGGTTAATTCCGTCATGGTGTGCGGCACCACACCCCCGAAATCAGTTTGTAATTTTTGACCTAAAGCAACTAAATACTTCGCTTTATTGTGATAAAGACCGATTTGTTTAATGTATGGCTCCACTTCCGCAGGTGTGGCTGCCGCCAAAGCAGCTGGGTCCGGAAAACGTTCAAATAAGGCTGGCGTGGCCTTATTTACCGACACGTCAGTTGCTTGAGCGCTTAACAACACCGCCACCACAATCTCAAAAGGACTTCGGGCCGTTAAACTGCCCACGGCGTTAGGATAAAGATCGATAATCTTTTCAATCGCCACGCGACTTTTCGCAGGTGTTAACATATTTTCTAACCTCCTACTCAAACTTCAAGTTAAAATTCGGTTCTTGCCAATGCTGAATGTTTTCGATTAAACAGAATTACGTCTGACTCTGTTCCGGGCTGCTTGGCGTGGAACGCGGCTGACGCCAAGATTCCTCCACGCCGTCTGGAATTGAGTTACCACACTTTATTATGGTTAATCCTTAAGTCGAAGTTGGCGGGTTCAGTCAATTTGATTCGATTTTGTATTGAATTAAATAACTCGACTGAAACAGCCTAAAATTTCTGTTTATAGCGTTCTAAATCGGCACTGTTCTTAATATTCCGGCGTTGCCAATCCAGCAAGATTCGATCCAAATACTTAAAGGACCGCGCATCGCTTAAGACAGCTTCGCGCAATGCCAATCGAATGATTTCAACGCTGTAATGGTCCTGATTTAACCAGCTATCGATTGTTTCGAATTCAATTGGTGAGAGCGTCCGGCCAAATTCAACTTCAAATTCCTTATACAATTGACTGATCTGGGCCTGTTCAGTTTGAAATTGATCAACCCGATTTTGTTGCTGGTGTAATTCAGTTAATTTAGTGAAGAATGGCGTGACATCGTATTGATCATGATGTTGCCCGTCTTGTTCAAAAGCTGTGACTGCCAAAAAATTATTTTTAACTAATTCTTGCAAGGTTTGATACACTTGCGTTACTGGTCGCCGAACAACTTTGGCCAGTTGCTCGGGACTGGGAAATTTTTCATTTAACTGTCGAAACTTAATAATTTGCAAAAAAATTGCCAATTGATGATCGTCCATGCCCAATAAGGCGTAATGATCGAGAATCAAGTTGGCAATTGCTGTTTGCGGCGTTCCGACTAAATCATTCAAAGTGAATTCACTCATTAGTCGTCAGTCCTTTACTTCTTTGGTAACAATAGATTATTTAATTTAAGCTGCACAACCAGGACCACTATTCAATGGTAAAACCGATTATGGTTCAATCCGGTTGATCATTCGTGGGAATGGAATCGCTTCGCGCAAGTGATCTAAGTGACAGATCCACGTAATCGCCCGTTCGAAACCAAGGCCGAAGCCAGAATGTGGGGTGCTACCGAACTTACGCAAGTCAAGATACCAGTCATAGTCTTTTTCATCTAAGCCAGCATCTAAAATACGTTGTCGTAAAACGTCATAGTCAGTTTCCCGCTCAGAACCACCGATGATTTCACCATAGCCTTCTGGCGCTAACATATCGGCACAAAGATAAACATCATCACGATCTGGTGCTTTCTTCATATAGAATGGCTTGATCTTCGTTGGATAATTCATGACGAAAACTGGTTGTTCAAATTGATCAGAAATGTAAGTCTCTTCTGGTGCGCCGAAATCGTCGCCCCACTTCACATCAAAGTTGGCTTTTTGCAACATTTCAATAGCTTCATCATAAGAAATCCGCGGATATGGTGTCTTGGTGTATTTCTTCAATAACTCAACATCACGATCCAGGATACTCAATTCATAGGCACAATTGTCAATAACACTTTGCACCAAGTAAGCAATATATTTCTCTTGAACTTCGAGGCTTTCATCTTGATGAGTGAAGGCCATTTCTGGTTCAATCATCCAGAATTCCGTTAAATGACGACGCGTCTTTGATTTTTCAGCTCGGAAAGTTGGGCCGAAGGAGAAGACCCGACCAAAAGCTTGAGCGCCAGCTTCCATATATAATTGACCACTTTGGCTTAAATAAGCATCTTGGTCGAAATAATCAATATGGAATAATTCCGTGGTGCCTTCTGGGGCCGAACCAGTTAAAATTGGTGGATCAATCTTAATGAAATCTTCTTTGTTGAAGAATTCGTAAGTGGCGCGAATCATTTCATTACGGATTTGCATAATCGCAAATGGCCGCTTAGAACGTAACCATAAGTGACGATGATCCAATAAGAATTCGATTCCGTGATCTTTCGGAGTAATTGGGTATTCTTCACTACCACCAACTAATTCCAGATCACTCACTTCAATTTCATAACCGAAATGAGAACGGTCATCTTGATGAATCACCCCAGTAACCCAGAAACTGCTCTCTTGATGCAATTCTTTGGCTAAAGCAAAAACTTCTTCACTCACGTTATTTTTAACGACAACACCTTGGAAAAAGGCACTCCCATCACGTAATTGTAAGAAAGAAATTTTACCACTAGAACGTTTATCAGTTAACCAAACGCCAATTTTGACCTCTTCGTTAACATGATCTTTTGCTTGATTGATGCGAATTTGCTGTACCATTCCCACTGAACTCCCAACTTATAAATTATCAATTAAATCCACAGTCTTACCTGTATAAAAATCTAACAGCCGATAACTTAAATGACCGTTACTTTTCTTAACCGCAACTTCCCAAACCGGGTCGCCACCATCAAGGCCCAAACTAATCCCATAAATCTTAGCGGGTTGATACCGTTGTTTAACAATTGACCGCACTTGATTTTGACTCAAGCCTTTACTGCCAGACAACATTTTGATTTTACCAGTCTTGCCATTAACGATGACATAAGTCAGCTTTTGCTGCTTGTTATAACCATTAACCGCATAATAAGTCTGCTGGCGCTGATACATTGAAAAATTATCAACATCAGTTAAGCCAGCTTTTTTCGCAATAGCAACAGTTTGCTGGCGAGCACTAATTCGTGGCATTGACGCCATCAAATAGAAGCCGCAGAAAACCAAAACAACTGCTAAAATACTGAACCATATTATTCTTCTACGTCTACGCGTCATGTCTAACTCCTTATTAGTTCCCTATAAATTATACCGAAAAAACACCAAGTTGTGAAGAGCGGCGAGTTTGTGGATTTACTCAAAACCGGATAGCTCTTTTCAAGAACAATCTGTGAAGACTTTGAAAACAGAATTTGTTCTGACTCTGTTCCGGGCTGCTTGGCGTGGAACGCTGCCGGCATTGATTTGAGCTTATTGCTTTGCAACAATCTCAAATACAAGCCTTGTTCTAAGTGGCACAGCCACTAAGAACAATTTGGCGGCTGACGCCAAGATCCCTCCACGCCGTCTGGAATTGAGACGGTTCATTTCACAGTTGTTAGTGATAAGGGCAATTGTACTAGAACTAATCAACTTAACTTGAATTGCAGTAACAATTGAATAGTAGATGAAAAATTTATTTGCCATTTTCTAGTTTTAAATTCAGAAAGATTGTCAAACTAGCCTATGACTTTACATGAATCTGTTTTTCAAATTAGTGGTGCTGAATTCTGTTGGTTTAATCTCGGCAGGGGCCCAGCGATTGGCGTCAATGTAAGAGTGTGACGCAAGGTGGTTAGGCTCTGAGCATTAAGATATCACTAGTGATTGTCCGACAGACAATTGCTAGTGATACCTTAAGCGGAAGAGACTACCTTGCAGAACACGTTTGGTGAAATTATTCTTGCCGCTTTAGCGGTTAGAATAAGGCTTGTATTTGAGATTGTTGCGCTAGCAATAAGCTCAAATCAACGCCCACCATGTTCCACGTCCCCTAAATCGCTGGTCCCCTGCTGTCCTCAACTAGGGAGCGACTTAAACCCAATCCTCAAACACTAATTCAGGCCAATCTTAAATCATTTTTCTTGGTAAAAATCATGAATATGTTGTGGTAAAACTTGGTTGTCTAAAGTTAACAACGACAACTCCTGAGGAAAAGCCTGTTGGATTTCACTGGCGTAACTACTATGAGCCACACGTTCATCTAGCAGCAGCACAATACCTCGATCGGTCTCAGTCCGAATCAACCGACCAAAGCCTTGCTTCAACTTTAAAATGGCCCGCGGTAATGTATCCGCATAAAATGGTGATTGCCCACCAGCAGTCATTTGACTTTGGCGATAATTAGTCATCGGGTTTTTAGGTGACTCGAAAGGAATTCGCGTAATGATCAAGAGCGATAGTTGTTCTCCAGGAAAGTCGACCCCTTCCCAGAAACTTTGTGAGCCTAGTAGGACGCCGTGATGCGCGAAGCGGAACCGTTTCGCAATTTTATCATTACTACCAGTCACACCTTGAGCAAATAATTCGCGTTGATTACCTACTAGTGGTTGCAAAGCATAATAGACATTTTTAACACTGGCTAATGAATTAAAGAGAATCATCGTCTGCTGAGTGGTTGCTTGTAAAATTGGCAAGATTGTCTTGGCCAACCAGCGATCATAATCAGCCCCATTTTCAGATGGCGAATAAGTGGTTGTCGGCAATAATAATTCGGCTTTATTGGCATAATCAAATGGCGAAGCTAACTGCAACGTCGTCACTTGATCACTAGTCAAATTCAACTGGCGTAAAAAGTAGTCGAACTTCTGACCGACCGCCAATGAGGCTCCAGTATAGAGCTGGGCGGGAAATTGTTGATCAAGTTCCTCGCGCAACTGTTCATGAGTTTTTGCCAACCAATTAAAGCGATAAGAAATGCCATCATCATCAACATCCAAGTAAAAACCAAAACTGGCAAAAACAGGATTTTGTAGATGATCACGAGCGGCAATTAAATAACCTAAACTGGACTCCAGTTGATTATTTAATAACTGCCAATGATTCACCCGTTGCTGCGTAGGACCGCTCACTTGACCACGGTCAAAAGCTGATTCAACTGGCAAGCACCGCTCCAAATAATGATCTAATTGACTGATCGTCGCGGTTAGCGCTTGTTGCAATTTTTGCCGCGTTTGTTTGGGGGCCAAATCTAAATAGACTGGTTGGGTAATGAAATTCTGCCCCACTAATAAAATAATTTGATCGTTTAAATCTTGCAAAGCTTCCGTGAATTGGTCCAATTGATGCTGACAAGTACTGAGTTGATAATAATATGGCGTTAACGCTGGCTCAATATCAGCATTGTCCAACAAATAATGGCAGATTTCACTGACTTGGCGAGACCATTGAGCCAACTTCATGGTTGAGAAATAATGGCGGGAACTTCGGGTCAAATCATCGGCAAAATGCTGCGCCTCATCAATTACTAAAATCGACTGTTCCCGAGTAAAATCACTTAAATGTTGTGCCAAATAAGCATTATTAGTTAACACAATTGCTGCACTGGCCGCGTCTTCTTGCACCCGTCGCCAGAAATCAACTTGATAATAACGATTTCCTGGTGACAAGGTTGGCAAATGATTGATGCTTTGGAAAAAGGCCGTTTCATAATTGGTCAATTGTAATTCGTCTAAATCACCAGTTCTAGTCTGGGTCAACCAAACTAAAATTCGCATTTCATTAATGACGGTGCCACGATTTTGCTGGCCCACGCGTAAATAATTTGCAAAGCGACTTAAATCCAAATAATGGGTGGCACTTTTCAAGACCACGCTACTGAAATTGGTTGCTCGTAGATCATTTAACATTGGCAGTGCTTGCCGCTTTAACTGGCTTTGCAGCACTGTTGTCGGCGTAGTGATCACGATCCGTCTAGCCGGTGTGGCTGTCAATTGATAAGACAACGGCAATAAATAGCCTAATGATTTACCAATGCCCGTTGGTGCTTCAACAACTAACTTTTGTGATTGCGCCCCACGATCTTTCGTGGTCAACTGTTGCTCAATAAAGTCCATCATCTTAAACTGAGCTGCTCGTGGTTTCAGTAAATGGCCCCACCGCTGGGTTTTTTGGGCCGCGGTTTGCGGGTAAGCTTGTAATTGTCGATATTCCAAAGTTGCGTCGGCTCTGGGCTCGCGCCTTAAAACAAAGGGGCCAATTTGTTGCAAATAATTAGGTAAGCTTAACTGTTGATTCTGCTGATAGGCTTCTTGGAAAACTTGGCCAGTTTGCAAACTTAAGCTCTGACTTAAGCGAGCTAATTGCTTCAGTAACGGCCCCGGCATTTGTTTGACTCGTTTCAATAACAACCGCAGAATTTTGGCCGTGGCAATCGCATCACTGTCAGCTTGATGAGGATGGCGATGGACGATATTCAAATAAGTACTTAGATCCTGCAAACGATAACTAGGCGCTTGGGGCAACATAATCTGCGCTAGCTCCACAGTATCAATGGCCGCTACTGTTAATGGTGGCAAACCACAATTTTTGAATTCTTCATTGAGAAATGGCAAATCGAAATTGACGTTATGGGCCACGAAAATTTTATCGGATAATAAATCATGTAAGGTCGGTGCCACCTCAGCAAAAGTTGGTGATGTTTTCAGGATGGCCGGATCAATTTTTGTTAATTCAATAATTTCTTTGGGAACGGGACGTAAAGGATTGATCGTCAAGGAAATGTGCTCACTGATTTTTTGATCAGTAATAATGGCACAGCCAAACTGAATAATATGATGATTGGCATGACGCTGAGTGCCTGTCGTTTCTAAATCAACGACGGCATAAGTTTTTCCTGACAAAATACGCCACTCCTTTCTAGACCCGGTTTTAAATTTCTATAATTCGACCAATTGATTGGCACTCAGGAAATAAAGGAATTTATGGGTCACTGGTTGTTGCAAAATATTGCTTAGTGCTTGGCCATAAAGATTGATTTGACCACGGTAACGTTCAGTTAATTGGGCTAAACGTTGAGTTTTCTGAGCAGCGGAAATGCTGTCAGTTTTATAATCAAACAAAGTCACCCCGTTAGGCCCGATTAAGTACCCATCCATAATACCATGAACCAGTAAATTTGAAACGCTGGGCTCGTCCGGCATTTCGAAAATAGCTTGGGCAGGCAACAATAATGAAAATGGCACTTCGCGAGCAACTTGATTGACTGGATCCTGAAGCGCTTGTCCTAACTCACTGCCAAAGAAATTCTGAACCTCAGGCAAATCGATTTTGGCCGCCACCGCTGCTTCCAACAAACCTTGGTCAACTAAACTTTGCCGTAAAGCTGATAAGTAATCAATCGTCATCGCCTGACTTAAGTCAACGCGCTGCAACAGCAAATGCGTCGCCGTACCAATTTGGGCGCCAGTAATCGTTTGGTCTGCCATTAAAAACTTGGGTTTAGGTAAATCATCGTTCAAATAACGGCCATTGACCGTGGTTATTGCGGCGGCAGCTGAATCCCGCTTGACGTTACCAGTTGCTAACGGTAGAAAACTAAGCTGAAATTGATCAGGATCAGCAAAAGCTTGCTTAATTTCAGAAACAGACTGATAAGCCGTGGTTTGGGTGGCAGTCTGATAAGGATATTGAAAATTAAATAATTGCTCAATCGTCGTTTGTAACTTAGCATCAACCGCCGATGTTGGCTCGCTGGCCTTAGCCGCAGGTGGTGCTGCCACTGGTGCCTCAATTAAATCAGCTAACTGATAAAGATGAATCAAATACTGGGCTTGGTTGGTTTTGACTTGCTGAGTTGCTGCCACATCAGGAACAGTCTCAGTGCCAACTACTTTTAAAGCGGGCGACCGTAAAACTGCTGGCAAAATCATTTGCAGAAAACTGTTCAGTTTATCAGATTGCCGTAATCGCAATGGTAATAAAGTTGTAGGAGCATCCCCATCAGTCAGTTGATACTTGTCCAGATCTCGTTCCCAATCGCTTACCGCGCCGACTAACAGCAGTTTCTGCTTGGCTCGCGTCATCGCCACGTAAAGTTTCCGCATTTCTTCAGCAATTAACGCCTGCTGATGCTGACGCCGCACAAAACTATTGATCAGCGTCGGATATTTCACTCGCTGCTCTAGATCCAAATATTTCGTTCCCAGTCCATACTGACCGTCGAGAATTAATTTCCGCTGGGTTAAATCCAACATATTAAAACGATGATCAATATCGAAAATAAAGACAATCGGAAATTCCAATCCTTTACTACCATGAATCGTCATCAATTGCACTGCGTCCTGATCAGCGGTGCCGACCTGGGCTTGAGCCAAATCTTGGTCATGTTGTTGCATCTGCTCAATAAAATCAATAAATTGCGACAAGCCTTTAAAACTGGTTTGTTCATAACTAAAAGCCCGTTGATATAAGGCTTGCAAATTAAGCGAGCGCTGCAGACCGCCAGGCATCCCGCCAACATAATCCAAATAACCAGTGGTTTGATAAATATGCCAAATTAATTCCGCAATACTATGTTGAACCGCATATTCCCGCAGACCTTGGAGTTGGGCCAACAATTTAGTGACTTTATTTTGTAATTCTGGTGCCACTTCAACCTCAGTAGTGACAACTTGGCGTAAGGCATGATAAAAATTCCCGGTCTTAGTTAAACTGCGGACCGCCGCCAAATCATTTTCATCAAAGCTAGCAATTGGTGAGCGCAACACAGTGACCAGCGGAATATCCTGCTCGGGATTATTAATGATTCGTAATAAAGCCAGCATGATTTGAATTTCCGTCGTTTGAAAGAAGTCATTGGCATCTTTAACAAAAATCGGAATCTGCAAAGTTTGAAATTGACTGACAATTTCCAAATTATTCTGGCGTGTTGGCACTAAAATTGCGAAGTCGCTATACGTGGCCGGCCGCTTTTGCCCTTCACTGCCATGACTACCCCGCTGATAAACTTGATAACCCTGCTCAACCATTTGTTTGAGGCGCAAGCCCATTAGGCGAATCGTGGCTAATTTTTTATCCTGGCTAGCGGCTAATTCATTATTAGCAAACTCCGGCGTCTCTGTGGTTATGGCTGCCGCACTCTTTTGATCATAGAGTAATAACTCGGTAGTGGTTTCTAGATCGCTGGGATAATCAGTGGCCCCAGTGACGAGTTGGGCGTCTTGATCATAATCTAATTCGGCAAAGTCATGATGCATGATTTGTTGAAAAATAAAATTCGTACTGTGATTAATATTCGCCGTCGAACGGAAATTTTCGGCTAAAATAATCCGTTCCCCAGGATGGTCGGCGGCTTTAAACTGTTGATATTTTTCCAAAAACTTGCTGGGGTCGGCCTGCCGGAAACCGTAAATCGACTGTTTAACATCACCAACCATAAATAAGTTGCCTGGTTGACGCTGGGCCACGGCTTGTAAAATAGCCTCCTGCAAGGGATTAATATCCTGATATTCATCAACTAATACTTCATGAAATTGTTGCTGGTAATAATTGCGCACGGGATAACCCGTTTCATCTTGCCAAGTGAGTAATTGCCAAGTCAACTGTTCCAAGTCACTGAAATCTAGGGCTTTTAACCGTTGCTTCTCGGCTTGGTAAGCGGTCATGAATTCTTGGGTGATTCGGGTTAACGTGGCCAAAATTTTGGCCGTCGCTTGTTGACCGTGAATCAATAAGGCTTCATCAGCGAAGAAGAAATCATCAACCAATGGCTGCTGACATTCCTTTTTCAATCGCTCCAGCAAATCTTTAACAGCTTGACGTTGCGGTAATTCAGTGGCATATAATTCTTTGTTGGCCTTACTCCGCCCCTTAAGCTCGAACTGGGCTGGAAACGCCAAATCAGTTAGCACCGTTTTGAAATCGGCATAGCTAGCTGCTGGTAAATTCAAACAATGCTGGGTCAATTGTAAGTCTTGCTCAATCAGCGTCACTAATTGCTCAGCGTTACTAATTTGATCTGTGGCCGTCAGCAACGCCCGTAAATTATCCTGAATTTGTTGAACTTGTTCCCGAAAATAAGGCCGTAACCATTGTTGAAAATAATGATTGTCAGCTAACTGATCACCGGTTTGATAATCAGTGGCAATTTGCGCCAGCCAGGCCTGACTATTAGGCCGCGCCACCGCGAATTGGTACAACTGAAAAACTGTTTCCGCCAGTCCTTGATCAGACCGATCGCTACCAAATTGATCAGCCAACGCAAAGAAATCAGGATCATCTAAATCATAATAATGATCCCGAATATTCTGCCAAACTTTCTCCATTAATAATTCGTGTTCGGTTTGATCAGTTAACAAGCGAAAACTAGGATCTAGCTGTAGCACATAATAGAATTTACGAATAACTTGCAGACAGAAGGCATGCAGTGTGCTGATTTGGGCACTACCAAGTAAATTCAGCTGTTGCCGTAAAAATTGAATCTGTTGGGCTTCACTGGCGTTAGCCAGTTGATTTTCAATGGCTTGGCGAATCCGACCACGCATTTCAGCGGCAGCGGCGTCAGTAAAGGTCACCACTAACAGTCGATCTAGATTAATGCCAGCGAGAACTTCGTTAATGATCCGTTCAACCAAGACCGTGGTTTTGCCAGAGCCAGCCGATGCTGAAACCAGAATATCGTGGCCATGATGTTCAATTGCCGCCTGTTGCGCTGGTGTGAAATCAGTCATGCTGCTGTTCCTCCTCTAATTTATTGAAGACTTCTTTTTTATCTAAACTATTTAATTGACGATAACGATTCTCAGGGAGCATGGCATCAAACATCATGATCGTCTTGAAATCACTATACTGGAGGCCAGTTTCTTTACTGCTTAAGCGATATGGCGTCAAACTCAGCTTCCCAGAAAAAATTTCAGTAGCTGCTTGGGTCAATAAACGTTGATTATGTGCTAGAAGTTGCTGTAATTCCGTTGGCGTAATGCCCACATTATTAGTCGCCATTTTGTAAGTTTTCTTTGACTTCAAATAATTGATCGGATACAACCAGGACTTCTGTTCGATTGCCTGAGGATCAAGGGCGCCTAAATAATCAGAACTAGCCGCACTGTCAGCCGCATCAACCAATAAACCTTGATAACGATGTTGATCGAGAATTTCCTGCAATACATTCATTTGATTTTGATATTTAACCGGCGTGTCACCTAAATGCAGATAAAATGCGCCCGCTGGTTGGGTTTTCGTAAGTTGCAACTGTGGTAAATTGTTGGCGACACTTTGAAGATAAGTCAATAGCTGCAGTGACAAGCCATAATAAGCCATCGTGTAATCAAATTTCTTTTGGCCAGACTTGTAGTCAATCACTTGATAGTATTGCTCATCACCAATTTGGGCCAAATCAATCCGATCGATTTTCCCACGAACCGACAGTTTTTCTTGATCTGGCAATTGAATCTCGATTCCAGTCAAACCAGATTGGCCAGCAATCACCCCAAATTGAACCTCAGTTTTAAACGGCTGAAAAATCGTATGCTTAGCCTGTTCGCTGATCACTTGGGTCATGAAGGCACTGGTTTTGGTCAAGCGCCGGGCATAGTAGTGCATTTGGCCGGGGCCATTAAGCATTTGGTATGGTGCCGCCGCTAATAACTCACTGGTGATTTGTTGATTCAATGCTGCCAATTCATTAGGCGTCAAATTCGCCAATTTTAACTGTTGTTGGGCAATCGTCTTAATGAAATGATCCAAATAATCATGGAAAAACGTTCCCGTATCGGCACTATTTAATTGGTATAGCTGCCGTGGTCGCAACTTCAAACCGAACTGCAAGAAATATTCATAAGGATTGCGATAATAAGTTTCCAGCTGTGAAACCGAACTGTATAAATGCTGGCCATAAAGTCCCGTGACGTTTTCTGGTGACAAATTCACCGGTTGATTGCGATAAGTTAAACTCGTTTGCAACCAACGGTAAAAGTCTTGCTCAGGCCCCGTCGTTAAACCATCCACCACCCACTGCCAAGCAGCCGGTAATGCCTTCCCTTGATCTTTTAATTGCCGGGCTAGCAACAGTACTTGACCACTGACCGCTCGTTTAGAAGCGGCAAAACCCAAAATTTGTTCAGCTTGATTGGCCGCGACTAAGGGCGGATATTCCCGCATTAAAGTCGGCTGGCCTAAATTAAAGTACTGTTGGATGCGTTGGACATAAGGTGAGATTTCATTATTATCGCCGGCACTATTCGTACTAGGATAACTAAAGATCAAGCGCTCACTGCCACTGAAAAAAACGGTACCATATTGCAACGGTAAATCAATCGCGCTTTCAGCAGTTGTTGGCTGTAATTGTGGGCCAGCCGTCTGGTCAGTTACCTGATTGATCAGGGCCCGCTCTTGGTCGTCAATTAATTGTTGTGATTGCCGTTGTTGGGGCATATTTTCTCGAGTGGCCCCTAAAACAATCGTAATGCGGTGATCTTGGTTTTGAACCATCCCCATTTCTGAGACTAGGACCGCATCCAGAGTTGCTGGAATCTGGGCAAATTCAGTATTGTCAAAACCGGCATTCAGTAAATCAGTAAACAGCGCCAAGTCAAAGTCGCGCTCACCCCAGACCGTGACGTAATCGTCTAATAAATCCACAAAAGCCTGATAAGTTTGTTGCGGGCGTTGAGCCAAAACTAAATCATGAGTCGCCAAACTGTCTTGTTCCCATTGTTGCAGTTGTTTTAAGACGCCCCACTGTTCAAGAAATTGGTACAAAGCCGTGGCAAAATCGCGGCCATTGGTTAAGCCACTCACTTTTTGGCGCCACTGCCCTAATGTTTGCGCCACAAATTGATGCAAGCTTTCAATGGCTGCTAATTGATCTTGCTGCAGTGGTGTTAAGTCGTCATCTGCCGCCGCGACTTTTTGATAAGGTCCTTGGAAATGCCACGGCTTAGTTTTGAACCATTGCTCTGGGCGAATACCATAAGCAATCGCGTAATTTTCCAACAAGTCAAGCTGCTCGCGAAAATCCGGCGTCGCCAAATTAGCTGGTTGTAATAATTCAGTTCGCAACCAGGTGAATAAGTCAGTTATTTGGAAATTGCCTTGGCTTAACTGCAATAACGATCGCATAAAGACCACAAAGGGATGATTGGCCATCAGCGTTTGTAAGTCGTTAAAATAAGCAATTTCATTTTGGCGAAATAAAGCTTCGATTGTCGCTGTGTACTGGGATAAATCATCAGCCACCACTAAAAAATCACGGTAACGATAATGCTGCAACGCCACTAACTCACGAATATAGTTGGCCACTGCCCGCACTTCACTAGTAATTGAAGTCGCTTGCCAAACTTGCAAGTTAGTCCGGTGCTTCAGTTTCGGCGCTGGCGGCAAAGTCGTGCCATTCGTTGACCCAATCCAAAAATCCTCGACAGCTGCTAATTCAGGGCTTAATCGCGATTCGGTAGCTGGCAACAGATTTTCAGCCGGTAATTCCGCCAAATCGTCAACGCCTAATTGTGCCAAAGTCTGATAAGAGCTATGGAAATAATAATTTTCGGTCGTGTCATGAACAGTTGTGGGCAGATAGAGGGTTAAATAAATTTGCGCCTGTTGCTGTGCCAAAGCTCTGATCAGCGCTAATTGTTGCTGATTAAAGTGAGAG
Source organism: Lapidilactobacillus wuchangensis (assembly GCF_003946645.1). Taxonomy (GTDB): domain Bacteria; phylum Bacillota; class Bacilli; order Lactobacillales; family Lactobacillaceae; genus Lapidilactobacillus; species Lapidilactobacillus wuchangensis. The sequence continues at coordinate 170,385 of NZ_RHOU01000001.1, read as the reverse complement.
AAACCAGTCAAGTAAATAAAATACTGCTTAAATTGCCGTTGTTTCACTTGGTCAATTAAATAAGCCATTAATTGTTCGTTAGTCACGAAATTTTGACCGATTTCGGTTTGGTAATGATCATAAATAAATGTTAACTCTTGTAATTTAGCAGTTGTGGATGCTGGCACGTCCTGAAGCCCTAATTGCTGGGTAATCGTGGTTAACTCTGCCACAGTAAAATCACCCTGGCTTAATTCAGTTAACTGCTTGCCTAATTGCTCCAAAAAACCAATTCGCCGACGTTCACCAAAGAAAATCGGCAATTCAGCCTGATGGGCATTCAACAAGTCACTGAGCAGCATGGCTTGGGTGGCCGCTGATAATTGCGGCTGATTATAGTAAGGATCATCTCGCAAGAAATACCACAACAACCGGGAAAATGATAGAATTTGTAAACGACTACTAGCAATGATGCCACTGGCACTTAATTGCGGATCACTGGCACCTAAGGCCGCTAGAATCTGGACTTCACTGTTAAACTTAATGTGGTTGGGCACTAAACAAATGAATTGAGCTTGAGGATTGGCCTGATAATCCTGACCAATTTGTTGATACAAACGCGCCCGTACATCATCTTGTTGACGACCATAAATCACTTTCATCAAGGGCCACATCCTTTCTTTCCTATTGAATATTTTAGCATAATTAAACCTCGGGACTGGCTTGCTCATCATAATTTATCACTATTTTTAAAAGGTTATCAGTACCCGTGCACGTGGGGCAATCAGCTGGTTGCTTGTCTTTTCAACACGACTCGGGCATAATTAATTTTTCATCAGCAGTTGTGGCAATTACAAATCGAGTTCCCAACCACTGAAACTTAGTGAATGTGTGAAAACAGAATTGAGTTTGACTCCATTCCGGGCTGCTTGTCGTGAAACGCGGCCGGCATTGATTTGAGCTTATTGCTTTGCAACAATCTCAAATACAAGCCTTGTTCTAAGTGGCCCAGCCACTAAGAACAATTTGGCGGCTGACGACAAGATCCCTCCATTTCGTCTGGAGTTGAGCTGGTACACTTAAATTTTGTTAATATTTCAAGGCAGTATTGTAAGATTGTGATAAGCACACGAATCATGGCACAGCCTGAAATTTAGCGGCTGATAACCACGCCCTCCATCCCGTCTGGAGTTAAAATAGCTCGCTTTGCTATTGTCGGTGGTTAAGTTAATGTCAGCAAAATATTAGCATGCAAGTTTTAATTATTATTAACGAAACGCTAGTTCTGAACGATTGACAATCTCAAGTCTAACTAATGCTACTTATCAATCGAAACCATATTGCAGTCTGCTTTTCTAAATAGTGGTGTTCAAACCTGTTAGTTTAATCCAGGCAGGGACCCGGCGATTGGCGTCAGTGGTGAAATTATTCTTGCCGCTTTAGCGGTTAGAATAAGGCTCGGATTTGAGATTGTTGCGCAGCAATAAGCTTAAATCGACGCCCACCACGTTCCACGCCCGCTAAATCGCTGGGGCCCTACCGTCATCAACTAAGGAGCGCTAGTGCTATTCTTTCAGCTAATTGCCAACGAATTGTGGCAATTATTAATCAATAACCACAAAATATTTTTAAGACAGATTTCACAATTTAAGGTAGAATAAAAAGTAAGTGACTTTGACCCTGCTACCACAGCCAAGTCAAGTTCCCAATCAGTTAATAAAGAGACGTGATTTTAAAATATGAAACAACTAACGACCACTGGTACAAGCCATGCAAAATTAATTCTTGTTGGCGAACACGCCGTTGTTTATGGTACGCCAGCAATTGCAATCCCCTTACCAGAAATTGCCGTTCAAGTCACCGCCACTGCTACCGGCAGCTTAACAACTGGCGAAACGCAAGTAATGATCCAGTCAATTCTTTACCAAGGTAATTTAGCCGCTGCCCCCACTGAGCTAGCAAATCTTCAAGTCTTGTTGGCGACATTCTTACAACATTGGCCTCAGCAAACACAGCGACCACAAGTCATTGAGTTAGCCATTCAAAGCAACATTCCTTTTGAGCGAGGCATGGGGTCTTCGGCGGCTATTGCCACGGCGATTGTGCGAGCACTTCAGCAATTATTACCGCAACCATATGCACCTACGTTGGTTAAGGAAATTATTGCCGCCGAAGAAAAAGCTCAGCATGGTAATCCCAGCGGCTTAGATGCTTTAGTTGTCGGCGCTGATCAAGGCTATTATTTTCTAAGAGAACAAGTACCGCAGCCTTTAACGCTAACATTACCAGGTTATTTGTTGATCATTGACAGTGGCGTAACTGGTCGCACCGGTGTGGCAATTGCCCAAGTGGCCAGCTTGCGTCAACAACGACCCAAATTTTGGCAGCAGCAAATTAACGGGATTCAAGAATTGGTCCCCCAAGTTCGGCAACTACTCACCACAACGGCGACTGGCACTGAATTACATCAGCAACAACAAACATTTGGAGCCTTACTTGATCAAAATCAAACTGCTTTGCAACAACTTGGCGTTAGTACCCCTCAATTAGGTCAACTTATTCGGCAACTTAAAGCGGCTGGTGCCTTAGGGGCGAAGTTAACTGGTGGCGGCTTAGGTGGTTGCGTATTTGGTTACTTCGATCATCAAACCAGTGCTCAAGCGGCTCAGCAACAATGCCAACAAGCTGGTTTAACCACTTGGTTGACAACCCTTAATTCAGTGAAGGAGGCTGGTCATGACTAAAGCGCGCGCCTATACCAATATTGCCTTAATTAAATATTGGGGCAAACGATCAATCACGGAAATGATTCCTTACAACAATTCAATTTCCTTAACCCTTGATCAATTTTATACGGAAACTAGTGTGACCTTCACCGAGGCCACCACTCAGCAAAAGCCAGATCAGTTTTACTTTCAAGGTCAATGGCAAGCTCCGACTAATAAAATGACTCGCGTTTTGACGCGTATTCGCCAAATGGCTGGCTTAAATCGGCAAGCAATCATCAAAAGTGAAAATTTTGTGCCCACTTCTGCAGGCTTGGCTTCCTCTGCCTCTGCGTTTGCTGCTTTGGCAACAGCTGGCAGTCGCGCGGCCGGTCTTAATTTATCAAGCCGCGAATTATCCATTTTGGCACGGCATGGTTCCGGTTCTGCTAGTCGCTCCGTTTTAGGCGGCTTCGTGGAGTGGCAAGCCGGCACTGATGATCAAAGTTCCTACGCCCAAAGCTTGCTTGATCCCGTTCCTTTTCCAATCGTGGTGATTGCCTTGGTTGTCAACACAGCACCCAAGAAAATCCTCTCCACTGCTGGGATGCAACACTCGGTTGAACATTCGCCCTTTTATCCAGCTTGGGTAAAAACTGCCACGGCGGCCTTAGCACCAATGCGAGCGGCGATTGCTCAAGGTGATATTGAACAAATTGGCAAGCTGGGCGAAACCAACGCCATGCAAATGCATGCCACCACTTTAAGTGCTAATCCCCCATTCACCTACTTTGCCCCTGAAACTTTGCAAATCTGGCAACTGGTCCAAGAAATTCGTACGAAAGGGTTAAGTTGTTACTTAACCCTTGACGCCGGACCTAACCCTAAACTAATATGTGCTAAGCAAGATGTTGCTTCGATCACGACACAACTTCATCAGGCATTACCCAAATTGGCTTGGACTGTCTGCCAGCCCGGCCCTGCAGTGCAAATAATTGATTAATTCTGGAAAGGTCGAATTTATTAAATGATTACCGTCAAGGCGCCAGGAAAACTTTATATTGCTGGCGAATATGCTGTTTTGGAACCAGGACATCCAGCAATTATTGTTGCTTTGGATCGCTTTATTACCGTTTCCGTTTCTGAAGCGGTTTTGCAAGGGACTATTAATTCCCGTCAATATGCTGAAACTGATTTTCACTGGCGGCGCAGTGGCGACCAAATGATTTTTGATAATCGTGATAATCCTTATCATTACATTCTTGAAGCCATTCGTGTTGTTGAAACCTTGGCCTTAGAAATGGGTCGACCACTAAAAATTTATGATCTCGATATTAACAGCCAGTTGGAAGATCAAGGCGGTCGCAAATATGGCCTCGGTAGTTCCGCAGCAGTAACTGTCGCCACAGTTAAGGCGCTGTGCCAATTTTATGAGCTACCATTAAGTCGAATGGATTTCTTCAAGTTGGCGGCAATTGCGCACTTTAATGTGCAAGGCAATGGTTCACTTGGCGATATTGCTGCCAGTGTCTTTGGTGGTTGGATTGCTTACAGTACCTTCGACAAGGATTGGTTACGCACGGTGCTGCAGAATAATACTTTTGGTGAAATTCTTGCCAGCGAATGGCCGGGCCTAAAAATTGAACTTTTACATGTGCCAAATGAATTAGAATTATTAATTGGTTGGACTGGCTCACCCGCTTCAACTAGTCGCCTAGTTGACAAAATCACCATTGCTAAATTTGCTGAGCACGAACAATACCAGCATTTCTTGGCCGAAAGTCAAAAATGCGTCCAACAAATGATCAACGGCATTCGCAATCAGCAATTGCCGATTGTTAAAGCAGAAATTCGCCACAATCGGCAACTCATTAAAGACTTAGGCTTCTTCTCAGGTGTAACCATTGAAACCCCTGCCTTAGAGGAACTTTGCCGAATTGCCGAGGATTGTGGTGGCGCGGCCAAGTCTTCAGGTGCTGGCGGTGGAGACTGTGGTATTGTCTTGACCGATCACACAGTTGACCAAGCCCGCTTAATTTCAGCTTGGAATCAGCAGCAAATCACGACTTTACCCCTATCTGTCTTCCAATTAACTGAGGCCAGCGTATGAAGCTAACACCAGCTGAACAACAAGCGCAGCGCAAACGTGCTCATTTAGCCATTGCTGAGAAACTTTATCGCGAACATCCACAAGGCAATGCCGATTTTCAACAGGTCCGCTTACTCCATCCAGAATTTCCAGAATTAAGTCAAACTGAAATCAATTTAAAGTCGACGCTATTTGGTAAGCCAGTTAGCTCGCCTTTTTATATTAACGCGATGACTGGTGGGACCACTGCTGCTCAAAAAATCAACCAGAAATTGGCTCAGTTAGCTCAACATTTTCAAATGCCGATGGCTGTTGGCTCAATGAGCATTTTAAAAAGTACCCCGCAAGCCGCCGCAAGTTTTCAAGTTGTTCGTCAAGAAAATCCAGATGGCTTGATTTTTGCTAATTTAGGTGCCAATCACCCAGTTGATTTTGCGCAGGAAATGATCCAATTACTTCAGGCCGATGCCCTACAGATTCACCTAAATGCACCACAAGAATTTGCCATGGCCGAAGGTGACCAGGATTTCCACTGGTTCAATAATTTTCAAGAATTACAAAAACAAATTGGTCCAGTCACACCATTGATTGCTAAGGAAGTTGGCTTCGGCATGAGCAGTCAAAGTATCAAACAACTGCTAAGTCTTGATATTGCTGGAATTGATTTATCTGGTGCAAGCAGCACTGATTTCATTGCAATAGAAAATGAACGCCGTTCGCAACGCCTATCATCTGATTATAGTGATTTTGGTCTATCTATTGTTGAAAGCTTATTAAATTATTTAAGTACTCAACAAACCGCAGTGCAAGCTGATCAGCCGACTATTTTTGCCAGTGGCGGTATCCGAACACCTTGGGAAGCTGCCAAAGCCTTTAGCTTAGGTGCTAACTATGTGGGTATGTCAGCCTACTTCTTGCATTTAGCTTTGCATCATGACCTGCCAGAAATGATTGCAATCTTCGATCAATGGTTAGCAGAATTCAAGGGCATCTTACTGATGTTTGGTTGTCCAACACCGGCAGTGCTAGCACAGACGCCATTAATTCTTGGTGCTGATTTAATGAATTATGTCCAGCAGCTTGATCTCGATTGGTCACAGTATTCGACTAATCGGCAACATCATTAAACTTAATTAATGAAAATAAAAGTGTCGTTAGATTGAACAAATCAGTGTTGATTTGCCAAACCTAACGGCACTTTTAATGACAATATTTATTATGTTATCGTGTTTTCTTTTAGTTGAAGGTCTTTCCCTAGTTGATAACGGCAGGGGCCCAGCGATTTTATGGGCGTGGAACATGGTGGACATCGATCTGAGCTTATTGCTGACGCAACAATCTCAGATACGAGTCTTATTCTAACCGCTGAAGCGGCAAGAATAATTTCACCATTGACGCCAATCGCTGGGCCCCTGCCTAGATTAAACTAACAGAACTGAGCGCCACTATTTAGCCGAACCAGATTGTGGTGTTACAAAAGTAGTGTGACAATCGCTACTGAGAATAGAGTTGTCACACTGCTTCTTTGTGCCGTTTCACTATTACTACTGATTGAATTGAGTTTCTGAATTCCGCTAGCCTTGCCTTAATCATTAACAATTGTGAAGTGAACCACCTCAACTCCCGACGGAATGGAGGGATCTTGGCGTCAGCCGCCAAATTATCGTTGGTGCTTTAGCACTTACGATAAGGCTTGTATTTGAGATTGTTGCGCAGCAATAAGCTCAAATCAATGCCGGCCGCGTTCCACGCCAAGCAGCCCGTAATGGAGTCAGACGCTATTCTGTTTCTACCAACCTCATCTGGTTTTAATGATTTTGAACTTTGGCCTGTAATTAGCATCAATCAATCCTCGCAGCGTTCCACAACCAGCAAGCCCGGAATGGCGTCAAAACGGGTTCTGTTGCCTAGCGTCGAAAATTCTTAGGATAGAAATTCTTTAAGGTTTGATTGGTGAGATAACCCCAACTGAAAGGTTGTTGCTGATAACAAACAGCATACCAACCCTTAGCCAGTGGTTCAGAAAATGTCAATGTTTCTCCGTGACGGTAGTGCTGGTATTGCTCCTCAGTCAGATCAAGGACATTCTTAAAGGCCGAACGTGGCAGACTCATTAATAAAGCGTGATTAGGAACAAAGCGGTTTTTGCGGCCCTCCCCTAACCATAAACCGCGGCGAACAAAGCGCAGTTTATCCTGAGCTAATAAGGGAGTTGGCACTGCGAAAAGCTGCTCTTTTTGATTGACGATTGTCACTGCAGTGGTATCAGTTGGTAATTCAGTTAGCGTGTTCTGAACAAAGTCCTGCCATTGCTTAAGTTGAGCCGGATCGGCTGCCACTTGCTGGGCTGTCTTATGCTGATTTCGCTGATGACCACGCTGATGTTTAACTTTGGCCTGACTGATTGGCTGATTCATTGTTGGTGTTGCCGCATCAGTCTCAGCGGCACCTGAAACTAACTTCGCCATAAAGTGGCCTTCACCACGAACGGTTTGTGGCCAGAAGCGGACTGTTTTAGTTAATTGCTGATTTTGATGGCCCCACTCTGGACGACCGTGGGCAGCTAAGTCCCAGCCAGCACCAGTTGGCGCAACCACTTCAAACTTTGGTGCTTGCTGCAATAACCAATCAATATTTTCTTCGTCTTCTTCAGGAGCGAAGGTACAGGTTGAATAAACCAAAGTGCCATTAGGCGCCAATAAATCTAAGGCACTTAAGAGAATTTGACGTTGGCGCTGCTGACACTGGCGCGGATAATCTAAGGACCAGTAATCAATTGCTTGAGGATCTTTGCGGAACATTCCCTCACCAGAACAAGGTGCATCCACAACAATCACATCGAAAAAGTGTGGTAATAATTTGGCCAGTTGATCTGGCGAATAATTTGTCACCACCGTATTACTATAGCCAAATCGCTCCACATTCTCTGACAAAACTTTGGCTCGCTGACGATCGATCTCATTGGCGACTAACAGCCCGGTTTCATGTAGAATGCTGGCCAGTTGCGTCGTTTTACCACCAGGAGCCGCACATAAATCTAAAACGCGACTATTTGGTGCTGGGTCGGCTAAAGCAGCGACAGCTTGAGCACTAGGCTCTTGACTATATAAATCACCAGCCAATTGCGTAATTTCGTCACCGGCAACTTGACCATAAAAACCCCAAGGGCTCCACGGGATCGGCGTGTATTTTTGTTGGAATTCGTGTTGTAACTCAGGCTGAGCGGCCAGCTTTTTAGGATTAAGTCGAAAACCTTTCACAGCAGGTTCCTGCAAGCAGGCAAAGAAATCGGCGCTTTCCGGACCTAATAATTGTTGATATTTACTTTTAAAATCTTTAGGTAAGTTCATTCTTTTTTCTGCTCCTGATAAAGAATTTGAGCGGCAGTTTTTAATTTTGCATAATGGCGAGAATTATTCATGTACAAGTAACTAATGATCAGACTTAAAGCATCAAAAATTCCGATCAGACCAGCAACAACTGGTAACTGGCTGACTCGGAAAATCTGCCAACCGACCAAGAGACCAATCACCGTACTTAACAATAAATGCAAGGCAATTTCGCCAAGTAGCTTTAAGGTTAATTGATCCCGGAGGAAACCGCCCAGATTGAAGCGTCGGCCTGAGACAAGAATCAAATAAACCAAGGCCCAAGTTAAAATAACCATAAAAGTAAAAATCAAAATCACTTGGGTCAGCAGAATACCAGAACGTTCGAACCAGCCTTGACGCTCACGCTTAACCGTTGAGTTATCAATTAATCTCGTCGCTTTGCTGGCTTGGAATAATTTCAGCACTTGTTTGGTCTGGCTATTGTTTATCGTAACCGGATCATAAACAATTCGGAAAGAGCTGGTCAATAAGTTTTGATCGGGCTGTTCTGGTGATAAGGAAATAAAAACATGGTCGTTAATTGCTGAGGTGCGCGAGGTGCCAACTGTGCCAATGACCGCCAAATAATTTTGTTGATACTGGTAATACATTTGCGATTGCGGTTTGTAAGTATTCGTGGCCTGATTCTTGCCCAACACCACAAAGGGTACTTCTGACTGATAATCATTGCTATTAAACGTGCGTCCACTTAAAACCGGCAAATTCTCATTGGTTTTACCCTTCGCATAAACATATGAGAAGTTAGGATTGTTTTTCGCAATAAATTGAATTTGAAAGTCAGTTAATTTACTGGCGGCTAAACTTTTGATCAACGGGGTGACGGCCATTTTTTTACTGTGGTTGATCAGCAAACTGTTTTCCGATAATCCGTTACGATTTAGCTGACTGGTATTGTTTCGTTGCTCGTCTTGTTGGAAGCAGAGCACTAACAAACCAGTTAAAACGGCTAACAAGATGTCTAAAAAGATTTTTCGTTTCATTTATTCCAACCGCCCTTCGCTGTGCTTCGATAAAGATATACGGATTCCTGGACACCGTCGATCGTTGCTGGTAGAAAACGTCGTAATTTAACTAGTGGCGCGGCAAATTGCGCTGGCACCGTGCGCCAAAACAACTCACTATTGGTGACGCCAAATTTCTCGCCAATGACGATTAAATCCGGATGATTAGGCAGTTGCGCAATTTGCTGCCACAAAAACCAATCAAGCGGATCATTATTAGGACTCCACGCCAGAATAATCGCATCAACTTGGGGGCCAATTTTCTGGACTGCTTCACGAGCACCTAATTGACGCACCGGGAAAAATTGTTGCCGACCAGTTTCGTTCTCCGATTGCCAAGCCAAACTATCAGTGGCAATCACTGCTTGTCCCCGCGCTGCTAAGCCACGAGCCAAACGACCATCACCGGCCATGAGTTCCAAATAACGGCGAAAGGGCCAATATTTGGTCCAGACACGCAGCGCCTGTTGTGAAATCAACGTCCACTGACCATCATGATATTGCAAATATTTGCGGAAATTTCGTAATAAATGCTGGAGTTGGCGATAATCTCGCTGTGCTTGGGCTGGTGCGATGCCCTGTCGATCAGCAATCGTAAGAAATGCCCACCAATCATCTTCCGTCAACTGCAATAATGGTAGCGGCCGCGATAATAATTGCCCCGCCGCTAATTCTTGACAACAGCGCTGAATCTCAGCTAATTGAATTTGTAAATTAATAATTTCTTGATACGGTTGACTCACTTGCTGTAATTGTTTCAGATAATCCATATTTTTTCCTTAATGATGATTAACAGCTTTTAAAAACTAGGCTGTTCATTTGACTTGATTAAAGTTAGAATGGAAATGAGCGTTAAATAAAACGGATACAAAATGATAAGGATGCGAAATAAATGACGATTTCATATCTAACTTGTAAAGAATTAACTTCTGTAACACCGGCTGCTGCTTGGGCAACAACCGCTAATTCACCAGCCGTCGTCGCCACTAATTTAACCCCATTAGCCGCGGAAATTCTTCATGGCAACGATCGTGATTTACTCAGTGCTGTGCTCACTACTTTTCAACCCGATTTAACCGTTGAACAAGCCCAAGAAATTGCCGCTGCTAGCTTAGAGCAGGTTTTCAGTGCTAAGGCGCAAATTACCGTAGCTGAGACCAATTCAGCTTTAAAAATCGCCGAATTATATCATCAGCCCACAATGACTGATCGTGATTTAGCTGCCAGTCTTTATCTTAACCTATTTGCTTGGCAACAACGGGAAAATAATGATCAAACTGAACCAGTTTTTCTGGCCAGCGATCCAACCCTACTGATTAGTTTAGCGCATTTCTTGCCGGGAAAGGCCCGCTTGATTGGCTTCTTTGCCCCTGAACAAATTCAAGGCTTCCAGCGGCAACAATTGGCGGCAGCTTTGGATAAGCCGCAAGTGAAGCTTTACCAATTAGAGGCACCCATTACGGCCAAGGCCTTAGAAATGACGGTCAATAAGCAGCACTTCCAAGAATTGGCTGCTGCTAATCAAGAACAATTAATTGTCTTGGACAATTGCCAATTTAGTTTGCTGTTAGGTCAAATTTTCAGTCTAATGAAAGTTAGCTTAGCCGCTGAAGGCACAACCGCAATTGCCACCTCAACTTATGATTTCAGCAATGTGTTGGCGGCTTATTATGCCCAACAATTAGGGGCGCCAATCAGTAGCGTTACCGTCGCGCTCAAACAAATGACGCCACTGGCCCGTTTTTTTGAAAATGGTGAACCAGCATTAACTTCCGTTGCGGCAGTTAACTTGCAACGCTTGGTGGTTGCCTTAACTGAAAAAGCGAGCACTGAATTAAACGCCGCTGAAATTGCCAGCCAACTGGCCAGCTTTTTAACGGTTAAAGTCGTTGACGCAGAAGCAGCCTTGCCAGAAATTCGCCGGGCGCAATCGCAACAACAAATTACCGTTGGCCCTGACGCTGCCTTGGCTTTGGCCGCAATTGCCGAAAATGAACCAGAATCATTGGTTTTGGCCGCTGTCGATCCTTATTTGACACCAGATGTTGTTTTAGCAGGGATTACCAATCATCCCACTGACAAACGAGACTTTGACGCTGCCCAGATTTTACGGCAAGTGATTGCTGCGCCGATGCCAAGAATGATCACCCACTTAAAGAGCCAAGAAATTCAAGAATTCCCTGTTTTCTCACATGCCCAAATTGCTGATGAATTAGCAGCTTGGCTAGACCAATAACAACTCAGCTGATTAATTGCTGATAATTTAAAATCCGGACAATTCGAATAGGAATTGCCCGGATTTTAGCATTAAGCAGACCTAAGTTATTCTTGACATCAGCAAATTGACTAAAAATTATCTAGTCGCAACCATTGTTTGGCGTGGTGCTACACGTTACTGTCTTTAATGAACTAGAAGATTCCGGCACCATCACTATCAGTAATTGGATCGTTGAAATTACGCCGGTAATAATCAATGTCCATTACCTTGTACTTGTTGTTAACAAAGCGAGCAATGATTGTATTGAAATCAACTGGTGACCAACCTTCGCCACCAAGAACGACTAATTTATTATTAATGATGTCAGCTTTTTTACCGAAATCAGCACCGAAAAACTTTTTGATCATCTCAGGTGTTGTCTTTGCGGTATAAGGTAAGAAATGCGCCATTTTAGTTGTCGAGAAGGCGGCAAACTCATCGGCAGGGAAACCATTTAAATTTGTTGTCAAAATAATCACCTACATTTTTATTTTCTATCTTTTCGTGATAATGTTAAAATTAAGTTGCGTCGAGTTGCTGACGATATTTAAGGAGGTATTATGATGGCATTATCAACGGTCGGACAAGAATTAATCAATTTCCAAAAGCAAAAGGAGTTAACTGATACTCAAATTGCTTTTGAAAGTCACTTCAGTGTTGAAAAGATTCATCAAATCAAAGCTGGCGAAGCTGTACCTACTGATGAAGAAGCACAACGTTTAAGTGCTTACTTCGCTAGTAAAAAGTAGCTATCACCATCATCGATATTAAATCAGGTTGCGCTGGGCGCGGCCTTTTTTAATGTCGAAAAATTAACCGATCCCCAATGAAATCCGCGCATAACGACTCATTAATTCTGGCGTCCACTGTGGATACCAAACCAAGTCGATTTCCACGTCTTTCACTTCGGGAATCTGCATCACAGCCTGATTAATCTGATCAGATAAATAATCGGTCAAAGGACAGCCCATGGTGGTTAAGGTCATTTTAATCGTACAAAGGCCATCCTCGTCAAGTTCGACTTCATAAATTAAGCCTAAATTAACAATATCGATGCCCAATTCAGGATCAATAACTGCCTCTAATGCAGTTAAAATTTTATCTTTCATTTCATCTGCGTTCACGCGATCAACTCCTCGCATTAATTATACTGATAAGAAGAAAAAAGCGCAATGAACGAATAAAGTGATACTTCAAGCAGTTTAACCATGGCTGTGTAAAAACTGAAGTTGTTAAAACTGAACTGGTTTTGACTGCATTACGTGCTGCTTTAGAAGAACGAGCTGATCAGTGCTAGAATTGCTAAACCACCTTGCGTGAACAGGATTTTACGGTCACTCGTCAAACTACCATAAGCGGCAACCAAAATAATATAAATTAAAATTCCGCGCGTTAATTCCAGACTGGCGGTGGCGAAAAATAGGCTGTAAATTAGGCCAACTGCCAATAAACCGTTATAGACACCTTGATTTTTAAACAAGGTCTGAACCTCAGTTCGTTTCAAAACTGCCTGGCTCATTTTAAAGACTTGACCAGTCCGAATTGATGTGGGCGCAAACGTTTCTAAATAAAGAATGTAGAAAAACTCCAGCGCAACTAATGAACCTAAAACTTTTGTTAAAATTGACATGAATAAAATCCCCTCTCAACTAGACCAGTTACCATTGCTCATCATACCCACCTGATTCGATTCTGTAAATCAAAGGCTATCATAACTGAAAATAAATCTAATTTTTCAGCAGCTATGTCAGCAAGTACCAGCATCAAACCAATTTTTTAAAACTTCATGAAATACGACCGACGCCCTGCTTGACAGTGATCAATAAGCTGGTTAAATATTCAAAGCCTCGTCAAAATATCGCCAAAATCTTGATTCTGGTTGCTTGGTATTCAGAATAAAGTGCTTTATTATACAGTAATTGTTTGCTAAAATAGATAAAGTACTTTCCAAAGGTTAGTGCAACTCAACAATTAAAAATATGTCGTTTAACAGTTGCAGTTTTCCAATTAGCGGAAACGGCAACGATTTTTTTAATTAACAGCTTTCAATCAATTAAAGAAAAGGAACTTAGCATGACTCAAAAATTAATTGCCCTCGATCTTGACGGGACAACTTTGAACAATCAATCTAAAATTACCCCGAAGACAGTTGACGTACTGCAACGGGCTGCCAAGGCCGGAAATATGGTGGCTATTGCTACTGGCCGGCCGAATCGCATTAGCGAGAATTATTACTTTCAATTGGGCCTTAACACGCCCATGGTTAACTTTAATGGTGGTTTGATCCACATCCCGAACCATACGTGGGCTGGTGAGAAAAGCTCAACTATTCCGCGCGATTTGGTTTTCGATGTGTTAAAACTCAAACAGGATTTACCAATTCGGATGGTCGCCGCTGAAGGTAAAAACTTCCTGTATGCTGACCAAATTGCTGATTTAGATATTGGCTTCTTCCCTAACAGTTTGACGAAAGACCAAATTCTTAATCAGCAATCCCTGAAAACTGACCCGACTTCTTTAACAATTTTTGTCGATAATCAAGATCAAGATTACATCAAGCAGGAATTATTGAAGAAATACCCTAACATTGAATTGAACAGTTGGGGTGGCGAAGTTAACGCGTTAGAAGTCGTTCACCAAGGTATCAATAAATATACGGGCGTGGAATATTTGGCCGATTATTTTAAGATTCCCAGCAAGGACATTATTGCTTTTGGCGATGAAGTCAATGATCTGGAAATGTTAACTCATGTTGGTTGGGGCGTGGCGATGGCCAACGCCGTTGATAAAGTTAAGGCGGTCGCTAATGATGTCACGACCCTACCGAACTCGCAAGATGGCTTAGCCGACTATTTGGAAAAATACCTGGCTGTTTAATGAATTCCTAATCAGCCATTAAAAAAGCGTTTGGGCATTTGTCCAAACGCTTTTCCGCATCATTTATTTTTCGTCACTACGGAGTACGCCACCGTCAGCATAACGGTTAGGCTGCATCTCATTTAAGACAATATGAATATGTTCAGCTGGTGCGCCAGTATTCTTGGCCACAGCAGTTGTCACATCTTTCACTAATTGACGTAATTGATCGTCACTCCGCCCAGCGATTAAATCAATATGAACTAAAGGCATTATTTTATCCCCTTTCTATAACTGATGTCTTAATCATGAACAAGGAGCGCTAAAAATGCAACCTAAAATTTCAAGAAGTTCGTGTACCTCAATTCTCGTGGGCCGTTTAGCAACCAATGACGGCTCAGTTTTAATTGGTCGTAATGAAGACAGCCAAACTGCTTGGCCCAAACATTTACAATTTAATCCTCGGCAGCAACAAACCGACCAAGTTTTTCATTCTAAGGCAAATAAGTTCGCGCTACCACTGCCTAATTTGAGTTATCAATACTCAGCAATGCCTGAATGGACTGATCGATACGGTGTTTTCGCTGAAGGTGGGATCAATGAATACCATGTGGCCATGAGCGCCACTGAAAGTGCTTATGGTAATGAGCGAGCGTTGGCTAATGATCCCTTTGAACAGACTAGTGGCTTGTTGGAAGAAGCAATGATTACCATTGTCCTCCCCTACGTCAAAACGGCTCGTGAAGGCGTTCAACGCTTAGGACGAATCATCGACGAACACGGCAGTGCTGAAGCCAACGGTATTTTATTTGCTGACCAAACTGAAGCTTGGTACTTTGAAGTCGCGACGGGTCATCAATGGGTGGCACAACGGATTCCTGATGATGCTTATGCTGTTGTCGCCAACCAAATCTCAATTGAAGTCATTGATTTTGCTGATCCTGATAATTTCATTACTTCACCAAAATTGGCCAACTTCGTCAAGGAACATCATTTGTGGCCAGCCGACCAGCCCTTTAACTTCCGGCGGATTTTCGGAACCAATAATGATTCTGACCTGGTTTACAATACGCCCCGGGTTTGGAGCGGCCAGCGTTTATTGACGCCTTCCCTGGTTCAAGAGCCACAAAGTTATGAACTACCATTTATTCAACGAGCGGATTATCCAATTACTGTGGCTGCGACTCAACGAGTTTTAAGTGACCATTTTAACGGGACCCCTTACGATTTAATGGGTGCCACGCCGGTGACGAAACGTTTCCGCCCAATTAGTGTGGCGACGACTCAAGAATCCCATGTACTGCAATTACGGCCGAATGTAGCTGCCGATTTAGTTGGGGTGCATTGGTTGGCGATGGGTGTCAGCGCGCAAAGTGTTTATGTGCCCTTCTACAGTCAAGGCCACAGCATTCCGTTAATGTATCAACGGGGCAAAGCTGATTACAGCCCTAGTTCCGCCTATTGGGTTTTCAAGCATGCCGGTGTTTTAGTTGACCGCGATCATTTCCGCTTCGCCCGCGACCTCAGCCAAACTCAAGATCAAGTCACAACGGAATTGTGGCAACAACTCGCCAAAAACGACCGCGCTTATTCAGAATTAAGCAGTCATGACGAACAACAAATTCTCCTCGATCAGCATAATGCCCAAGTGGCCAAAATTGCGCTAAATGGTTACCAAGCCCTGATCAGTCGGCTGATCACCAAGCAAACACAAAATTCACCACTAAACTTCAAAGTTGATCCTAACCTATAAAAATAAACGTCCAACCAATTCGTGTTAAGCGGATTGGTTGGACGTTTATTTTTATGAAGTCAGAGCTCATTCTTAAATCAAATTATTTAAAATAGCGGTGATAAATTTCACCGGCTAAATCATGAGGTGTTTGCTGCGCAACCTCGATCACATCAGTGGCAACCGCCTGATACCAAGCTTGGCGCCGCTCAAATCTTTGCGCCAAACCCGCTTGTTGTAACTGCTGCACCAATGGCCGACCTTGATCATGCTGAATTCGTTGCCAACAAGTTGCAAAATCACTTTTCAACCATAGCACCGGTGCTTGTTGCTGCAGAAATTCGCGACTAGCTGCAGCTTCAACCATACCGCCACCTAATGCTAATATTTGTGGCTGCTGTTGCATGGCTGCTTGGCAGGCTTGCAATTCACGTTGACGAAAACCAGCTTCACCATATTGGTGGAATAATTCGGCGACCGTGGCCTGTTCGCGCTGACACAGAAATTGATCATTATCTAATTGCGTTAATTGATATTCTTGAGCTAAAACTTGAGCGGTGGTGGTTTTACCTACGCCCATAAAGCCCATTAAAATAACTGTCATGCTTAGGCCCCCTGACTTAATTGAATCAGGTCGGTCAGAAAGTCTGGATAAGAGGTAGCGATACTGCCTAAACCAGCAATCGGGATTTTCTGGCCTAAAACCAAACTGGCCACAATTAGCATCATTGCAATTCGATGATCGTCATAAGCATTTAACGGTTCTGTTGGCAAATGCAATTTGGTCGGACCAGTAATGGTTAAGCCGTCTGACTGTTCAGTGATTTGCGCCCCGAATAAACGTAATTGTTCGGTGATGACGTGCAAGCGATCGGTTTCCTTGTGCCGCAAACTAGCCGCTTGCTTAATGACCGAAGTACCAGTTAATTGAGTCGCTAACAGACTAAGAATTGGGATTTCATCAATGACCTGGCCGAGATTATGCTGATCAATTTGCAATGGTGGGTAAGCGCGGTCTGTCAAGCTTTGTACCCCAATTTGGCCTACTGGTTCAGCTGCTAGTTGATCAGAACTACCAATAACAATTGGTGCACCAATTTGTTGTAATAAATGAAGTAGGCCAATTCGGGTGGGATTCAAACTGTGGTTGTTCAATTGTAAATGACTATCAGGCAGCAATAAAGCTGCGACAATCATGAACGCCGCACTAGAAGGATCGCCAGGAACCGTTAAAGCCGTTGCTTGTAGTGGCCGTTGCCAAGGCAGTACCTTAATCGTCCGCCCTTGAATAGCTAAGGGAACCCCAAATAAGCGCAACAACCGCTCAGTATGATCTCGCGTAGGTGCTAACGTTACTAACTGACTAGGTGTGTCTGCTTGTAACGCGGCTAAAATCAACGCACTTTTCAGTTGGGCACTGGCAACTGGCAATTGATAAGCAATCCCATGTAATTGCTGATTAGCCTGAATCGTTAATGGTAAATAGTTGCCACCACTAAATTTAGCACCCATTTTTTGTAAAGGTTCTAGAAAATTCGTTAAGGGCCGCTGAGATAAACTGGCATCGCCAACTAACTGACTCGTAAATGACTGGCGACTCAGCAATGGCAATAATAGTCGCGTCCCAGTGCCGGAATTACCTAAATCTAATTGCGGTCGAGTCGCTAAGGGCTTAAATTGCCAACCACCTTGTCCAACGACCCAAGTGAGCCGTTGCCGTTGCACAATTTGAATGCCTAAATCAGTTAAGGCTTTTTGAGTATGTTGCACATCAGCCGCTGGTAACAAATGGGTAATTTCCGATGTCCCTTGGGCTAAGGCAGCAAAAATAAGCGCCCGCTGGGAAATACTTTTATCACTGGGAACGCGATAACTGCCCCGTAAGCCAGTCGTTAATTGTGGTTGAAATTTAGTTTTAAAGGTCTCAATAATTTGTTGTTCGTTCATGAAGCTCCTGTAAATAATCTTGATAATGACGTTTAATTCGTGGCAAAGAATCGCTGCCAAACATCTCGCAAAACGCCTGCATGATCGTGATTGCCACCATACTTTGGGCAATCACTGCCGCTGCTGGTACCGCGGTCACGTCGGAACGTTCCACAGTCGCATGAGTCGCTTGGCCAGTGGTTAAATCAACGGTGGAGCCGCCAATTGGTTGGGTGGGAATCGGCTTCATGACGCCATGGATAATTAACGGCTGGCCATTGGTCATACCGCCTTCCAGCCCACCTTGATGGTTATGATTACGCGTCAATCCTTGGTCGGGATCAGCAATAATTTCATCTAAAGTGGCCCGGCCTGGCATCGAGCTCAAGCCAAAGCCGTCGCCAAAACTAACCCCTTTAATCGCGTTAATGCTTGTTAAAGCCGCCGCCAAACGTGCATCCAGTTTTTCAGTAGCGTTGGTATAACTGCCTAAGCCACTAGGTAGGCCTTGAACCACAACACAAAATTGGCCACCTAAAGTGGTTCGCGCTTGTTGAGCTTGGTCAATGGTCGCTTTCATTTCTGTGGCGGTTTGGGTATTAACCGTGCGTAAATCGCTTTGTTCAACCAACTGTTGCCATTTTTGAAAATCAGCTATTGATTGGTTGGCCGCCACCGCTTTTAAATCGGCAGTTGGTAAAGTAGCGGTGCCTAAACTAGTCACTAATCCTAAAACCTCAATATCAAATTGCCGCAAAAATTGTTGACATAAACTGCCCACGGCCACGCGCATGGTCGTTTCACGAGCACTGGCCCGCTCCAAGACATTACGTAAATCGTGATGACCGTATTTTAAAGCGCCAACCAAATCAGCATGACCTGGTCGCGGTTGCGTCACTGTTCGCTTCCGTCGCGCCGCACTACTGCGCTGATCAGCATCATTGGTCGCGGTCGGCCAAACTGACATAACTTCCTGCCAGTTAGCAAAGTCACGATTTGCTAACAGTAAACCGATCGGCGATCCTAAAGTGACCCCATAACGAACGCCACTTGTAATTTGCACCTGATCAGTTTCGATTTTCATACGACCGCCCCGACCATAACCTCGTTGTCGCTGCTGCAAATCAGCCAGCAGCCGTTCTTGACTCAGCGGCACTTGTGCGGGGAAATCACTGATAATTGCTGATAAATAAGGGCCGTGTGATTCGCCGGCCGTCACATAATTTAACATCTTACCATCCTAACCAAACTGCAAAATCACTAATCGCCATGGTCTGTAAATAGGTCTGGCCAGGTGCCTTTAACAGCACTAACTGGATTTGACCAGCCACGGCTTTCTTGTCTAAGGCTAATTGTTGCGTAATTGCTTCATGGGTCAAATCGTCGGGCAGCTCAATTGGTAACGACAATTGTTGCAATCGTTGCGTCAGCATATTCAACACGTCAGGCGCCAACAATTGATGTTGGACTAAAGCGCGCATCATGGTAACCATACCAATACTAACCGCCTCGCCATGATGCAAACGACCATTTGCCAAGGCTTCCACACTGTGACCAATGGTATGGCCAAAGTTGAGAAAGCGACGTTCCTTGAAATCATAAAAATCTTCCTGAACAAAGTGAGTTTTGACGAGTAAAGCCTGTTGGACTAGTTTAGACAATTGACTGGGTAATTCACCAGTCACAAATTGACTCTGCTGGAGCAATTGATAATCAAGCGGTTGTTCAGGACTTACCAGCAGTGACTTAATCACTTCTGCCAGGCCACAACTAATTTCTCGAGCTGGTAAAGTTTTCAAGAAATCTGGGTCAACGAGTATTTTACTAGCCGGATAAAAAGTTCCAATTAAATTCTTGTAGTGTTGATAATCGATCGCCGTTTTGCCGCCAAGACTACTGTCACTTTGCGCCACAATCGACGTTGGTATTTGAATAAACTTCATACCGCGCATGTAAGTGCTGGCAACTAAACCGCCTAGATCACCAATCACCCCGCCGCCAAAAGCCAGCAAATAATCCTGCCGTGAAAATTTCTCAGCAATCAATGTTTGGTAAACTTCTAAGACCGTCGCAAGTTCTTTGCTGGACTCGCCGGTCGAAATAATCACTGGCACCACAGTCACCGATAAGGCAGCTAACTGTTGGGTCAACTGCTGTAGATAAATTGGCGCCAAATTGGTATCAGTTAAGACCAACACTTTTTTGGCCGCTAATTCAGGAAGATATTCCCCTAGCTGCTGACCAATTCCTTGACCAAAATATATTTGCGTCTGGTGTTCTGCCAGTTGAACTGACCAAGTTTTCACGAGATCACCTTAATTCTGATCCTGAGCAGTCTGATTCTTCAGCAATAAATCATGAATTTGTGCCGTGGTGACCACCATTTTTTTGAAAGTTGCTGGGGTCAATTGTTGAGCAGCGTCGGACCAAGCTTGGCTCGGATTTTGATGCACTTCCACAATCATCCCTTGGGCCCCGGCAGCAACGCCAGACTGACCATAAGTTGGCACTAAATCAGCATGACCAGCCGCGTGACTAGGGTCAACTAAGACTGGATAATGGCTTAATTTTTGTAAAATTGGAATTGCGCCGACATCTAAGACATTGCGACTATATTTATCATCAAATGAACGAATCCCACGCTCAATTAAAATAATTTGCAAATTGCCTTGACTAGCAATATATTCGGCGGCATTTAACATTTCATCAATTGTTGCCGCTAAACCACGTTTCAACGCCACTGGCTTGTTGGTTTGACCGACCGCCTTCAACAAGGCAAAGTTCTGCATGTTACGAGCACCAATTTGGAAAATATCCGTGTAAGGCAACATCATCGGAATTTGTTCTGGCGACATGACTTCGGTAATCACGTCCAAGCCGTTCTCATCAGCAGCTTTCCGCAAATAACCTAAGCCAGTTTCACCTAACCCTTGGAAGTCGTAAGGTGATGTCCGCGGCTTGAAAGCCCCACCGCGTAAAACAGTGGCGCCAGCAGCCTTGACTTGGACTGCTAAATCTTGAATCATGGCTTCATTTTCGACGGAGCAAGGTCCGGCCATAATCGTGAAATTATCGCCACCAATTTTGTTGTGCGGGGTTTTGACAATGGTATCTTCAGGATGGAAAACGCGACTGCCCAGCACATAACGAGGTTGCGTGTGAATGACTTCAGTAATTACCGACTTCTCGCGTTCGCTTAATTCTAATTCATCAGCGTCGAAAATAACTAAGTGATTAGCCACTAACATCCCGTGATGCTGTTTTTCTTTTAACTTTTGTAACAAACTCTGGACAACCGCTTGATTCAACGGTTGTTTAAATTGAATGATCAATTCAGAAAACCTCACTTTTGTTTAATAATTTGATAAATTGACACAACTGGCAAGGTCTTGCCAGTCCAAAACTCAAACGAAGCTGCCGCTTGATAACAGAGCATTGCCAAACCATTGTGGGTGGCTAATCCTTGTTGCTCAGCCAAAGTCAGCAAGTTTGACTGCCGCGGTTGGTAGATCACGTCCCAAACTTGGCAGGTACTTGGCAACTGGCTTAACCATTCGGCTGATAAGGGGCTTTGATCTTGTTGGTCACCGAAGCCAATGCTGGTCGCGTTAATCACTAATGAATAATCTTCAATCGGTAAATTAGCTAACTGCGGCCAAGGTTGGCACGTTTGATCAGCTAATGCTAACGCTGACAATAGTTGTTGCATTTGTTGATAGTGCCGACTTTCTGGGCGCTGGACGACGGTCACGTGATCACAGCCGGCTTGAACTAAGGCCACTAAAATTGCCCGCGCTGTGGCGCCACCACCGAGTAATAAAACGTGTTGTTTCTTAATTGAAACGCCAGTAGCCTGAATGGCGGCGACTAGACCCTGACCATCTGTGTTGGTCCCTAGCAAGTGGCCAGTTTCATTTTTGATGGTGTTGATCGCCCCAATTAGCTTTGCTGTTGGCGTTAATTCGTCCATCAGCGGCAGCATTGTCTCTTTATATGGTAACGACAAATTCAACCCGCGAATATTCAAGGCCTTGATACTCGTTGCAATATCAGCAGCAGTCGCTTGAGTATCAAACGCCAAATAACGTGCGGAAATTTGCCGCTCCAGAAAGCCGCGATTATGAATCAACGGCGACAAACTATGGTGGGCCGGATGAGCAATCAAGCCATATAAAACCGTGGCGCCAGTAATTGGTGCGGCTGCAGTTTCAGACGCTGATGATGATATTTTATTGGGCATTTAATTCACTGATCTTCAAGATAACATCAACCGCCTGTTCCATAACTTGTAAAGATACAAATTCATAACGGCCGTGCATATTCTCGCCACCAGCGAATAAGTTAGGTGTTGGTAAGCCCATGAAGGAAATCTTCGAGCCATCAGTCCCACCTCGAACTGGTTCTTCATCAGGGGTGATTTGTAAAGCCTTCATCGCTTCTTCAGCTAACTTAACCACATCCATGTGATCCTTCATAACTTCAACCATATTATAATATTGGTCATTTAAAGTAACTTTGATCCGTGGTTCCGCGTAAGGTTGATTTAATTTAGCAGCAATCTCCCGTGCTAATTGTTTCCGTTGTTCCAAACCATCACGATCGAAATCACGAATAATGTAGCTCATCTTCGCCGCATCAACGGTGCCATTAAAGCTCAATAAATGGAAGAATCCCTGACGACCATCAGTCTTTTCAGGCACTTCGGCAGCTGGTAAGGCATTCTGGAAATCAATTCCTAATTGCAAGGCATTCACCATAATACCTTTAGCTGTGCCGGGATGGACATTTTTACCTTGAATTTCAACATCTAATGAAGCAGCACTGAAAGTCTCGTATTCCAATTGACCTAAAGGACCACCATCGACCGTATAGGCAAAATCAGCTGGGAAAGCTTTCACGTTAAATTTATCGGCACCAGTACCAATTTCTTCGTCGGGGCCAAAACCAATCCATAAATCACCATGCTTCACTTCAGGATGGGCAATCAAGTAACTCATGGCAGTCATAATTTCAGCCACACCTGACTTGTCATCGGCGCCTAATAAAGTTTGGCCATTAGTGGTAATCAAAGTATGACCAGCATAATGCTTCATATTAGGAAATTCAGCCGGATCCAGCACAAATTCACCGGCATCATCCAGCTTGATCACGCTTTTACCATCATAATTTTGCACGATTTGTGGTTGAACATTGTCCGCATTAAAGTCAGCCGTATCAATATGTGACAAAAAGCCGATTGCCGGGACTTTTTTAGTTAAATTACTTGGCAACAAGGCGGTTAAATAACCATTTGTTTCGTCATAAGTGACTTTAGTCAGGCCAATACCGTTAAGCTCTGCTGCTAATTGCTTCTGGAACGCAACCTGAGTAGCCGTTGAAGGAACGGTAGTCGAGTTCTCATCTGAACGAGTTTCAGTTTTAACATAATCTAAAAAGCGCGGTAATAAGTTTTCATATTTTTCCATGGGATAACCTCCGAAAGTTAATTAAGTGAATGACTAAATAAATTGAAACGGATCAGTGCTTAATTCTGAGCTGATCACCGTGACTGACCAATCAGCTTGTTGGGCCCATTGCCGTAATAGCGGTGGCAACTGTTGCTTAATAATCGACTCAACATGGTGACCAGGATCAACAACTGACAACCCATTGGCCAACATATCGTGAGCCGTATGGTAATAAACATCACCGGTCACTAAAACGTCAGCACCGGCAGTAATTGCCGCTGGATAAAATTTGCCACCGTCGCCACCAATCACGGCGATTTTCTGAATCATTTTCTGTGGTTCCTGAGTAATCAGGCGCAAACCTGACAATTTGAATTGCCGTTTACAAAATTCCGCAAAAGCTTGGACTGTTTGGGGCTGAGGTAACTGACCAATCGCCCCTAAATAGGCATGAATCGTTGGATCGACCTTTTCTTGACGATTGAACGGTTGGCATTGAGTTAAGCCTAAAGCTTCAGTTAACCAATGGTTCATGCCTGCAGGAATTTCATCAAGATTAGTATGGGCGGCAAAAACGGCAATCGAATGCTGAATTAAGTCAGCATACATTCTATTTTGTGGATTTTGAAAATCGAGATTTCGGGCAGGATGAAACATCATGGGATGATGGGCAATAATCAAATCAACCTGACGTTCAATGGCTTCAGCCACTACTTCCGGCCGCACATCCAAAGTCACCATGATTTTCTTCACTGGTTGTTGCCGGTCACCTAATTGCAACCCTACTGGATCATGAGGTTCGGCATAAACTGGTGGCGCAAAAGATTCCAAACGCTCAATGACTTGTTCAACTGTTGGATTTAACAAGCTAATCCCTCCTTAATCAAAGCAATTTCCTGCTTTAATTGCTGTAACTTGGCCACAGGTAATTGCTGGGCCTGGTTCAATTGGACGATTAATTGTTCCCGTTGTTTTAATTTGAAAGTCCAGTATTTTGTAAAAACCGGATCTCGCGGCGTCGCACTTAATAACAGCGGCCCCATTAATAATTCCACTGGTGAATATGGCCGCTGAACGGGTTCCGGTTGCACCAACATCATTTGATAACAATGGCCTTCATCGAAAACAATTCGCTCAGCAGTGATTCGCCAACCGTGATCAGCAACCCACTGACGTACAAAAGGGACATCCTGATTAGGTTCCAGAACTAACCCCTGCAAATACTGATAAATGTTCGGCTCACGATTAAGAATCTCAGTAATTAAACGACCACCCATTCCGGCCAGAACCACGCATTGAATCTCATCCGCCGACTGAATTGCTGCTAAACCATCAGCCAAACGAGCTTTGATTTGCTGCTGATAACCGGCTTGCTTAATATGAGCCTGGGCAATTTCAAAGGGACCCGGAATCACTTCACCGGCGACAGCATAATCAATTTTGTTGGCCGCCATTAAATAAATAGGGAGATAAGCATGGTCAGAACCAATGTCGGCAATTCGGCGCCACGGACTGGTCAAATCTGCTACTGCTTGTAATCGTTGTGATAATTTAATGATAGCTGGCTCGCCTCGTTTCACGGTTAAATTTTACTTACTATTTTATCAATTATACCAAAAATGCCCGCTATAAAACAGTTCAGCCGCGGACAAAACTTAAGTTCATCATTGAATAACGAGTAAGAAATATGGTGGCAAACAGGGAATGATATTGAAACAAATTCGCGTCTGACTGCATTGCGGGCTTGCTGGTTGTGGAACGCTGCTGGCATCGATTTGAACCAATTAAAGACCAAATTGTTTCAAATACGAGCCTTTGTCTAATTGCTGAAGCAATAAGACAAATTTGGCGGCTGACAACCACGCCCTCCATTCCGTCTGGAGTTGAGGTGGTGCACTTCATCATTGTTAGTGGTTGATGCAGTTGCAGTAGGATTAATCAACTGAATTTGACTTGCTATCACAATTAAATAGTCATACCAAAAAAGCCTGTCTGGCAGTTTCTGGTTTTATCCAGATGTCAAACAGACTTATTATTTTACGTTAACTGATTTTCCAATTAGTGGTACTCAATTCGGTTAGTTTCATCTGGTGGTTGCTGGCGATTGATATCTAACTTTGCTAGTTTTTGCCTTGATATCAACTAAAGCTAAAGTGGACTAACTTAACTCAAAACGCAGTGGAGGCCGCCGGGTTGTCAGTCGCCAAATTCTTCTTGCCGCTTTAGCGGTTAGAAGAAGGCTTGTATTTGAGATTGTTGCGCAGCAATAAGCTCAAATCAACGCCGGCAACGTTCCACAACCCGCCGGCCGCAACGGAGTTGTTCGCTGTTCCGCCTATAATTGATTCAGTTTCAAATCGCCCAGCCACTACCTACCAATTGGGGAAGACTAAAGACTACTCAAGGAAGTCTTTCAATTGGTTAGAACGAGATGGATGGCGCAATTTCCGCAAGGCTTTTGCTTCAATTTGGCGAATCCGTTCCCGCGTCACACCGAAGACTTTACCAACTTCTTCCAAAGTGCGCGTCCGACCATCGTCAAGACCAAACCGTAAACGTAAGACGTTTTCTTCACGGTCAGTTAAAGTCTCCAGAACACTTTCAAGTTGTTCCTTCAATAATTCGTATGAAGCGTGGTCTTCAGGACTGGTAGCATCGGAATCTTCAATGAAATCGCCTAAATGAGAGTCGTCCTCTTCACCAATTGGTGTTTCCAAAGAAACGGGCTCTTGGGCAATCTTCAAAATTTCCCGAACCTTTTCAGTTGGCATATCCATTTCGGCACCGATTTCTTCTGGTGTTGGTTCCCGGCCTAAGTCTTGGAGTAATTGCCGTTGAATCCGAATCAACTTGTTGATGGTTTCAACCATATGCACCGGAATCCGAATCGTCCGTGCTTGGTCAGCAATGGCACGGGTAATGGCCTGACGAATCCACCAAGTGGCATAAGTTGAGAACTTGAACCCTTTACGGTAATCGAATTTCTCAACGGCTTTCATCAAGCCCATGTTACCTTCTTGAATCAAATCAAGGAATTGCATCCCCCGACCAACATAGCGTTTCGCAATCGAAACAACTAAACGCAAGTTGGCTTCAGCTAACTTTTGTTTAGCTACTTGATCGCCTTGTTCGATTTTCAATGCTAAAGCCACTTCTTCTTGGGCGTTTAACAAGGAAACTCGACCAATTTCCTTCAAGTACATCCGCACGGGATCATTAATTTTAACACCAGTTGGTGCTGACAGGTTTTGCAGGTCTTTCTTAGTAACTTTCTTGACTTTCTTCAATGAACGAACGGCTGGTTCACCATTCTTATCAACGATGGCAAAACCCTTGTCTTCGATTTGTTGCATTAATTCATCAACCGCTTCATCTTCCAATGAATAAGGTTGAATTAATTTGCTAACTAACTCATCATCAGTGATTTGTTTGTCAGCTTTGTGTTCTGCGACTAATTCCTTAACCGCTGTTTCTAACTTTTTAGTTGGTTTTGTAGTTGCTGCTTTTTTTTGTGCCATTCTGCTGCCCCCATTATTTCATTGTGTTTAAGAGTTCGTCAGCTGTCGCTTTAAGTTTAGCATTTCGCCAAACCACTTGGCCGCCGCTTGATCATCACCAATATTGCTGGCATTTTTGACCTTAATCTGTGCTTGTCGCAAACGCGCCTGTAACTGAGCTTGATTAATATTGCGCCGGTAATCAGCAACTTCTTCATCTGATACTTCATCGGGTAAATCGAGCATTTCAATCCCCATTAACAGGCTCAGCTGATCACCACTAAGTTGATCAGTAAACCCGGCAATTGAATGACTACCTTCTTGACGTAAATATGTTAGCCAAGAAGTAAATAAATTTTGAATTTGTGAATCATTGAAATGAAATTGATCATCATCAGTGAGCTGCAACAAAACATTCTCCTGATGAATCGCTAAATGTAACAGCCGCCGTTCGGAAATAGCCGCCCGGTCCAACTTAACATCTAGTGCTGGATTAGGCACTTCACGATCTTCGTGTTGAGTTCGTTGTTGCTGTCGTTGCGTCGCTCGTTGTTTCTGAGCGTATTTCACTCGCGCCGTCTCAAACTCATTTTTTAAAGCCGCTAAATCTAATTGTGTTTCATTAGCAACTTGCTGCAAATACAATTCTTGTTCCACACTGGAATTAATCGTGACGATGTCTTGTAAAGCCGCCTGAACGTAGGCCAAACGATCACCATCAAGACTTAAATTGTAGCTACTTTGCAAATGCTGCAACTGAAAAGCAATCGGCGTTAACACATTCTGACTTAACTGCTTTTGAAAAGCAGCGGCACCATGGGCCTTAACGAATTCATCAGGGTCTTGCTTAGCTGGCAAACTAATAATGCCAACTTCAAAGGACTCATTCTTCAACAATTTTAAGGCTTCCGCCGTTGCTTTTTGCCCAGGTTCGTCGCCATCATAACAGACGATCAATTTCTGAGCCGCTCGCGAAAGCAAATAAAGTTGTTGACTGGTTAAACTAGTCCCCATGGAAGCCACGCCGTTAGCGACACCAGCCTTGTAAGCACTGATCACATCCATGAAACCTTCGAACAAAATGGCCGTCTTGCTCTCACGAATCGCTTGTTTGGCCTGTGAGAAATGATAAAGTGTCTCCCGCTTCTGAAACAATTGCGTTTCTGGCGAGTTCAAATATTTGGGCTCATTCTCACTAGCGGTCAAAATCCGACCCGAAAAAGCAATCACCTGACCATTCTGATTGGTAATCGGAAACATGACCCGATTACGGAAACGATCAATTAAACGACCATCATTCGTCTGAACAAATAATCCTGAGCGCACTAACAACTCCCGCGCTACCTGACGACTAGTAAAATAATCCAAAAGAACGTTCCCCTGATTTGGGGCAAAACCAAGACTAAACTCATCGATGACATCACTGGCCAGTTCCCGTTTTTCCAGGTAGGCCAGCGCTGGTTCACCAACTTTAGTCTTTAATAAAATATGCGTATAAAGAACTTGTGCTTGTGCGTATAGCCCTTGCAACTGACTATTCAGTGAATTTTGGACGGAGTCTCTGCTCTGTGCCACTGCTTCTGGCAAGGGAATACCACTAAACTGTGCCACCTTAATGACTGCTTCTGGAAAGGAAATTTGCTCCAATTCCATTAAGAACTTAAAGACATTCCCACCACGGTGACAACTGAAACAATTGAAAATCTGTTTCTCTTCATTCACCGAGAAAGAAGGCGTACGTTCTTCATGAAAAGGGCATAAGCCAAACAAGTTTTTCCCTTGTTTGTGCAGTTGAACAGTCTGGCTAACGACATCGACAATGTTGGTTTTGTTCCGGACTTCTTCAATATAAGCTTCCGGGATTCTAGTGGCCATAATGTTCACATCCCTTCTCAAACATAAGCAAGAAATAGGCTGACAGATTGCGCCAACGTCAGCCTACACACAGTTATACAACGTATAATTTAACATAAAATAACCTTTGATGCAATATGTTTGCTTTTAAAAAGTTAGTTTCTCACCAAAAAATGTCGTTAAAAAATTAACCGCGCCAAAATGCCCAGCTTATCTTAATCGCCGGTTTAGATTATAACCATTACGTTCTTGCTATCTTGAATTAAGTTGTGGGCAAGTTATACTTAATTAATAATTCATAAAAATGAGGTTCTATTGATGAAATCACTCACCACGGCTAAGCACCAAACTCTATCACAGCGCTTGATCCAGAAGTTTCACTTGTCCGAACAGTTGAATATTATTCGTGCCGGCGTCCTCGGTGCCAATGACGGAATCGTCTCCGTCGCCGGCATTGTCATCGGCGTGGCTGGCGCTCAGCAAAGCCAAACGGCGCTATTTATCGCTGGTATTTCCGGCATGTTTGCAGGCGCACTCTCCATGGGTGGTGGCGAGTATATTTCCGTTAGTACCCAACGTGACACTCAAAAAACGCTGGCTCAGCAACAAAGCGAGAATATCAAGCAACACTACCAAACGGAATTGCAGGCCTTAACTGAGCACTATGAAAAAGAAGGTCTGACCCCTGATTTAGCTGGCGAAGTCGCCGAACAATTAATGAACAATAATGCCCTTGGTGTCACACTGAAAGCCAAAAACAATATCGAATTGCAAAACTACTTCAACCCTTGGCACGCAGCAATTTCATCATTTTGCTCATTTATCCTTGGTGCCCTGCTTCCCCTGCTCTCAATCACGTTCATTCCTAATCCTTTTAAAGTTCGTGGTACCATTATTGCGGTTATGTTGGCGATGATTTTCACGGGTTACACCAGTGCTATGCTAGGTAATTCTAATCGACTTAAAGGTGTGTTGCGTAATTTGTTGGTTGGTTTAGGGACGATGTTGATTACTTATTTGATTGGTGGGTCACTGGGATAAAGCGACAATTAATGCTATTTTAAATTTAGTAATAACGTTAGCTAATTGTGCAGCAATAAATATATTTCGAACTGCTCAATATCACCAAAAAGACGCTCAGAAAGTTAAAATTTCTTGAGCGTCTTTTTGATCTAAAATATTTAAAATTTCAATTTAAGTTAACCATTAACTTAAGTTAACCATTAACCAATTTAGCACGCAGTTTGTTCGAAATTATTTCCACAATCAGAATCAAAGCCACCAACCCAATCAGAATTGATCCGACTTGATGCCAGCGATAAGCATTCATCGCAAAAATCAACGGGGCACCGATTCCGCCGGCACCGACTAATCCCAAGATAGTCGCATCACGTAGGTTCATATCGAACCGATAAATTGTGATTGAGCTGAAGTTAGCGATTAACTGTGGAACGATACCGAAGCGAATTTTCTCCCAAGTGGTACAGCCAATCGCATCCATCGCTTCTAGGATCCCGCGATCTAGATCTTCAATGACGTCCACGTAAAGCTTCGAGACCATGCCAATCGAGGTCAGCGACATCGTCAATACACCCGCAAATGGTCCCGGTCCAGCTACACGAACAAACATTAATCCATAAACTAGCGCTGGCACGGTCCGAATGACGACAACTAAAAAACGTGTCAAAATATAAACCGGCCGCGAAACGACACTAGGTGCCATTAGGAAGGCGAATGGAATCGACAAAATTGCCCCAAAAATGGTCCCGAGAAAAGCAATACAAATTGTTTCAAAAAGTAAGTAAAAGACACCTTGACTGGTAAAATTCCACAACAAATTGAGATCAGGGCTTAAAATACCCCGAATAATATTGGCTGCGATTTTGGCACCACCATCATCGGGGGCACGAAATTTAATGGCCGTTAATGACCAGGCGAACACTGCCAGAATGACTGCCACTAACAACAAATACTGACGCTTTTTCGAAGGTTGCGCCGTTAATTTTGCTTCAAGTAAATTATCCAAAACATCCCTCCTATTGTAATTTACGGCGTGCCGTTTGGCTGAGCCATTCAATCAGACTGACGGTGACAATCAAGACCGTTAAAATCATGCCGACGTTGGCATAATCCCGCCAGCCCAACTGTTCACTAAGAATAATCCCTAAACCACCAGCACCGACATAGCCCAGAATCGCCGCATAACGCAAATTTCCCTCGAAGCTAAATAGCGTCGTCGATAAATAGGTCGGGAGAATTTGGGGCATGACCCCATAGCGAAAGGCCTGTAAACGGGTCAAGCCTAACGATTCCAGCGCTTCAAAGGTGCCCATATCTAAAGCTTCAATTTGTTCATAGGTCAATTTTCCCACATAAGAAACGGTAAACATGAAAATGGCAATCGTACCGGCCATGGTCCCTAAGCCAAAAATAAAAGTGGCAATCAGCGCCACAACGATTGTTGGCAAAGTCCGCAAAATACTAAGGAAAAATTTGAAAAATCCAGCGATCCACTTCGACCGAACAATATTATTGGCTGCTAATAACGCCAAGGGAACTGCCAGTAGCGCACCTAATAAAGAGCCCAAAAAGGACATCTTAATCGTGTCAAATAAAGGTTGCCAAATTCGGGGTAAAAATTTGAGGTTTGGTGGCAACATTCCGCGCAAAATAACAAAGAACTGATGGCCATTTAGCAGCAAAGTGGTGAAACTAAATTTGGTCACCTGTAAAGCAATCGCAATCAGCACTATCATTAGTAAACTGATCAGCGGGATTTTTGATGGCCGAGCAACCACCACCTTGCCACTGGCCAACTGAAATTTACGGTTAAACATGAGCTGGCACCTTCTCGTTAACAGCGTCTTCAACATGATGACTATGATAAATATGGTCGATGATTTCCGGGGTAACTTGCGCCGTCGGGCCGTCGAAAACAATCTCGCCCTGACGAATGCCCACAATCCGATCCGCATAAGCTAAGGCCAAATCCACATGATGAATATTCAACAAAATCGAAATATTCAACTGTTGATTGATCCGTTGGAAATCATTCATCACCACTTTGGCAGTGACTGGATCAAGGGCCGCCACTGGTTCGTCGGCCAGAATAATATCTGGGTCACCAACCAACGTTCGCGCCAAAGCAACCCGCTGCTGTTGCCCACCGGATAATTGATCGACGCGGGTATAAGCTTTTTCCAAAATTCCCACATTATCTAAGGCCTCTAAACCGGCAAGCTTGGCAGAACGGGGATAAATTCCTAATAAACGCCGCCACCAAGGTAGGCTTGGGACCAAGGTAACCAAAACGTTACCTAGCACTGAAGTTCGGGTGATTAAATTAAAGGATTGAAAAACCATGCCAATTTTACTACGAAATTGGCGCACTTCTTTGCCTTTTAACTTCGTGACATCAACCTCATTCACCGTTAACTTGCCGGAAGTAATTTCGTGCATTTTATTGACGCAGCGAAGTAAGGTCGACTTGCCAGCGCCGGACAAACCAATAATCGCGACGAACTCGCCCTGCTCAATTTGCAGATTCACATTTTTTAGGCCCACGTGGTCGTTGTCATAGATTTTCGTCACGTTTTCAAATTTTATCATTTGTTATTCCTCTCGAATAAATAATGCTAAGGCTAATAAAAAGCGAGACCCACAGTCAGTCAACCGCTAAAACGTTAACTGTCCCTGGTCTCACCTTCATTATTTGACTTTATTTTGTTGCTGCTTTAACTAATTTCTGGGCTTTACGCGCATTGTCATAATCAGCGTCAGTGGCTTTCTTATAACCTTGGTGATTGTAAATCGAAATCACTTTTTTACCTTCGTCAGTTTTGGCAATTTCGATGAAGGCCTTGGCTAAGGCTTGCTTCAAATCATTGTTCATGTTCTTAGCGTTCTTGCTGACCGAAATCGTATCGTTGTAAATTGGTTCAGTCACACCAAGGACATTTGTTTCGTCCCAAATACTTTGCTTGCGGCCATATTCACCTTGCCATTGCTTAGCGTAATCCATTCGCGCATCGGCAAAAGCAACCATGATATCCGCTTGACCAGCAGCCAAACGAGCCATTGAGCTACCGTAAGAATCTGCTTGGACAATGTGTGAAAGATCAGAAATATTCTTCTGGTAATGATCCTTCAACCATAAACTTGGGTAAATGTAGCCAGCTGATGATGATGAACTCATCACGCTCCATGATGCGCTGTTTAATTCATCCCAAGTTAATTTCTCGCCAGCATTAATTTTCTTAGCTAACGCTTGGCCTTTCTGGGAAGGACCGGCAATAATCAAAGAACGATATGATGCTGCTTGCTTGTCAGTCTTCTTGGTTGGTTTATTCTGATTCCACTTTGCGGGATTAGAACTATCATTTGATAGACCAGCTCGTGTTGCCGCCAATAATACTTCAGCGCCATCAGAATAAAGAACATAAGTGCCACCGGGAATGAAACCAACGTCCAAAGTTCCTGAAGATAATGATTCCCCAACAGCTTCATAGCTGGTACCCACGGAGATATCAACATCTTTAATGGCATAGCCTTCCGTTTTCATTTGTTTCTTTAAGAGATCTTTCAATGGTTTTGTTGCCGAAACAATCTCTTCGGGATCGCGAGATGGGACAAAACCGATCGATAATTTATCGATTGATTTCGTGCCATTTGCGTCCGCCTTGGCATCGCCAGTTCCTTGCTTGGCGCCGCATGCCGTCAAGAGTACCGCTAAACCCAAAATACCTGCAAAACGTAAAGCTGTTTTAAACAAAACAATTCCTCCTCAGGAAAAAACTTTTTTTGCTTGTCAGCTTTTTTAGTATAGCATCTGGAACGCGATAATGACGGACGATTAGACGTAATTTCACGACTATTGTTTTGCTATTTACGACAAAAATAGTTTTTGGACTGATTGCAAAATCTGACCAATTAAGATACAAGCTATTATTATTTAATTTGTTCCAAATTATCACCATGCACTTATTGTTCGCATTTCAGCCAGTCGGCAATTTAACTACGCCAGACGTAATTAATTCGTTTAGCAACAAAAAAGAGCAGTTCCACTGAATTGCTCTTTCCGTTAATTCTCAAGGATTGATTATTTTGGCCATATTGAATTAAGATCGGTTATTTTTTTCATGTTCAATTCGCCGAACTTGGGTCAACTGGGCAAATTTCCAAAAACCATGGACGCCGACAACCGCTGGTACTAGCCAAGGATTCTCAGCGATAATATGCAATGCTGCTAAACTAATCTCGCGAATTGTTATTGAATTTTTTGTCAATTCAAATCACCTCTACCTATTTTTAATTAACGCCAATAAATAATCCCTAAGAAATTCTTCAACGGTTTAAGCGTCTGCTTCTCAAAACGAGCGACACTTACTTCCGAGGTTGATTCCGACTTAAATTCAACCGTTGTTAAAAAGCCCAAGATGGTTTTAAAATCAGTCTGGTCATCAAAATATTGAAAATCAATTTGATAATCACGCAACCAACTTTCCTTGCGCATTGGTGCGCGCTCAGGATCACCTGCAATCATAAAAGCATTTATTCGTCGCGCGATTTGAGGAAAGTTTTCAACCGTTAATAAGCTGGCATTGCCGAAAATAAAGCGCAATTCAAAATCAGTCGTTGGCTGATCATTGTAGAGCGTCTCTAAATTAAAGGGCTCATATAAACAGCGAATACCCAACTGACTTAATTTTTGCCGCAGGTCAATGAAATACTGGTCATCGCGGCTGCCACCGGCCACAAATATTTCAATATTTTTATCACGGGCTTTTTCAGAAGTTTGAATATCTGATTGATAAGCGCGGCGCTCATCAAGAACGATCAATTCATCAAGCAAGCCAGGATAAGCCACAGCGGCATTCATCGTGCCGAAAATTTTGCCCGGAATTTTCTCAACAATCGTTGGGTATGGCGCCATCAACTTTTCCGTATCACCAATGCGATACGCCACTTGCGGCGCGACCATCACCACGTCGAACAGCTGGCCGAAGTCGAAAGCGTTGTAAGAGCGAATCGCATCAATACCGCCATAGGCAAAAATCAGGTCATATTGATCACCATAAGCCCGTTGCATTTTAAAAACTGACGTCACATCATCAAAAACCGCCGTCAAATTCTGATCATGTTGATTAATTTCTTTAGACATTCTTTGACAAAACATGCTGGAGGTCCCACCACCAGCGCAACCTACAAAAATAAACATCCACTTTACTCCGTTGTTAAGATTATCTTTATTATATCATTTGTGATGATTCGCATTAAAGTAGTCGTGCTTCCCATGAGCTAATTAACTTAAAGTTACTTCAATAAATATCTGCTCAAGTCGCTCCTTGTTTAGTATCGGCAGGAGCCCAGCGATTTTGTGAGCGTGGAACATGGCCGACATTGGTTTGAGCTTATTACTACGCAACAATCTCAAACACAAGTCTTATTCTAAGTGGCCTAGCCACAAAGAATAATTTGGCCATTGACGCCAATCGCTGGGTTCCTGCCTGATTTGATAGTTTAATTCAGCACCACTGGTAGAAAAACGGATTGATGTGAACTAATATTTTGAGTGACAAGTATTATGGGTTTTAGAAATCGGTGTAAAAGGTAAAGTATCAATTATCTATTTGAATCTTCCTATTCAGATTTAATCACTGTCTAAATTAGTCGAGTTAGCCCACTATATCTGTCTCAATCACTAACAAAAGTAAAATGAGCCAACTCAACTCCAGACGGAATGGAGGGATCTTGTTGTCAGCCGCGAAATTATCGTTGGTGCTTTAGCACTTACGATAAGCCTCGAATTTGAGATTTTCGTAGAAAAGCTCAAATCGACGGCCGCCGCGTTCCACAACAAGCAGCCCGCAATGGAGTCAGACTCAATTCCGTTTGATCATTTTCACTAAAGTTTTAGACTTTCCAAGAAGAAAAAAAGAGGTTAGCCCAATTAAATCGTCGGACTAACCTCGCAACTGATACTGTTATACAGCATCAGCGGTAACTATTTACCTTATTTAACAATCAATTCTTGTAAATCACCAAACACTTTAATCAAGCGTTGTAAGATCAATAATTGATTCAAACGATTACGACGAATCTTCTCATCATCAGCCATAATCATATTTTCTTCGAAGTAACTTTCGATGATTGGCCGTAAGTCGCGCATTTGTTGATAGTTCTGTTCAACCGTTTGCTGTTTGAAGTCGGCTTGTAATTCAGTAACCGCATCGTACAGTGCTTTTTCTGAAGGGTTCTCGAACAAGCTTGGGTCAATCTTGATTTGATCAGGCTTGCTATCGATTTTATTAGCCAAGCGAATTACTCGGGTCAACGCTTCAATAGTTGGCTTGAAATCTTGATCCTCCCGGTGAGTATTCAAGGTTGAAGCAACTTCGTCAATCGTTGTTGGATCGAGATCATTGGAGTTAGCTACGGCATCAATAAAGTCATGGCGCAAATGTTTCTCGCCAAAGAGTTGCCGCATCCGATCACCGAAGAAACGTTGAACTTCCGCTGGATTCTTCTGCCAGTCAATCTTGAAGGTCAAATCATTCTTCTTCAAGGAGCTAGCGATTTCTGCTTGTAATTCGGC
Organism: Lapidilactobacillus wuchangensis; assembly: GCF_003946645.1. Classification (GTDB taxonomy): domain Bacteria; phylum Bacillota; class Bacilli; order Lactobacillales; family Lactobacillaceae; genus Lapidilactobacillus; species Lapidilactobacillus wuchangensis. The sequence continues at coordinate 134,056 of NZ_RHOU01000001.1, read as the reverse complement.
CAATGATAAGTGCCAGTGGTTGGCTAACAGAATCCGCACAATCCCGTAAGATTGCCGCCGCAAAGCGTACGGATCGTTGGAGCCATTAGGAATCATGCCAACTGCGAAGAAGGCCAAAATCGTATCAATTTTATCAGCAATTGCTAAAGTCGCACCAACTTTGCTGGCAGGCAAATCACCTTCAGCAGAAGTTGGCATGTAGTGTTCGCGAACAGCTTGCGCAACCACGGCGTTTTCACCAAAGATTTTAGCATAAATCTCGCCCATGACCCCTTGCAATTCAGGAAATTCGCCAACCATACCAGTGACAATATCAAACTTGTAAATGTGACTAGCACGATTCAAGTCGCTTAATTCGTTTTCTGATAAACCGAAGACGTGGCCTAAGCCAGCAGCAATCACACTAACCCGCTGCATTTTTTCATACATCGTCCCGATTTTATCGTGGAAGGTGACTTTCTTCAATTTCTCAACGTAATCATGAATTGATAACTTCTGATCTTCTTCAAAGAAGAACTTGGCATCATCTAACCGCGCTACTAAAACTTTCTCATTTCCAGCAATCACATTATCCAAGTACTCATGATTACCATTACGAACACCGATAAAGTTTGGTGCTAACTTACCAGCTTGATCGCGAACGTAGAAATAACGTTGGTTGTCTTTCATCGAAGTAATCAGCACTGGTTCAGGAACGGCCAAATACTTAGGATCGAAGTGGCCCGCAAAAGCGGTTGGGTATTCAACCAAGTTCACAACTTCTTCTAACAAATCAGGATCAAGGTCAACACGCCAATCATGCTTGACAGCTAAATCATGAATTTGTTCTTCAATAACAGCTTGGCGCTTAGCCATATCCGCAATTACAAAAACTTTAGCTAGATCAGCCTCATAGTCTTGGGCGGTAGCAATCTCAATTTCATGGCCTAAGAACCGGTGACCTTGCGTGGTCCGCCCAGCTTGGACGTCAAGAATTTGCATGGGAATAATTTGGTCATCTAATAAACTAACAATCCAATGAATCGGCCGAATGTATTCGAAATGATTGGTACCCCACTTCATCCGCGTTGGGAAAGTGAGTCCCATGACGATTTTCTTCAATTCCGGCAAAATTTCCGCCGTTGGTTGACCAACAGTTTTCTTCTCAACGAAAACATAAGGTTCACCTTTGAAATCTTTGAATGTAATATCTTCTGGTTGGACACCTTGACCACGCGCAAAGCCTAAAGCTGCTTTAGTGAAATGACCATCGGCATCCAAGGCGATCCGTTTAGCTGGTCCCTTAGCTTCTTCAACCTGGTCTGGCTGACGATCAGCCAAACCAGTTACCATAATCGCTAAGCGCCGTGGTGTGGCAAAGGGTTTAATTTCATCATAAGTTAAATTTTGTTCTTTAAAGAAAGCAGCAGTTTTGTCCAACAATTGCATCACACTGGGGCGAACAACATGAGCGGGCATTTCTTCCAAACCAATTTCTAATAAGTAGGTCGCTGTCATTTATTTATCCTCCCCGTCTTTTTCGGCTTGTTCTTGGGCGTGTTGCAACAATGGGAAGCCTAACTTCTCTCGTTCGCCAACAAAAGCCTGAGCAATTTTATGGGCTAAGTTACGAATTCGTGATAAGTAACCGGCCCGTTCAGTAACGGAAACAGCACCGCGGGCATCCAACAAGTTGAAGGTGTGGCTGCATTTCAAAACATAGTCATAAGCTGGGTGAACTAAGCCTAATTTAATTAAGCGCAAAGCTTCTTTTTCATAGTCGTTGAAGAAGTTCAGCAACATCGCTTGGTCGCTTTCTTCAAAGGCGTATTTAGAATGTTCATATTCTGGTTCCTTGAAAATATCACCGTATAAAACGCCATCGCCCCATTGTAAATCAAAGACAGAATTAACGTTTTGGATATATGAGGCCAAACGTTCAACCCCATAAGTGATTTCGGAGGTGACAGGATCAACGGTTAAACCGCCGACCTGTTGGAAATAAGTGAATTGAGAAACTTCCATCCCATCAAGCCAAACTTCCCAACCAACACCGGCACAGCCCATTGATGGGTTCTCCCAGTTATCCTCAACGAAACGAATATCATGTTCCAAAGGTTCAATACCTAATTCCCGCAAACTATCCAAGTAATATTCTTGAATATTCTTAGGTGAAGGCTTCATAACCACTTGAAACTGATGATGCTGGAACAACCGGTTGGGGTTTTCGCCGTAACGACCATCAGCTGGCCGCCGTGATGGTTCCACATATGCGGCATTCCAAGGTTCAGGACCAATTGCCCGCAAGAAGGTATAGGGCGACATCGTGCCGGCACCTTTCTCATTATCATATGCTTCCATCAATAAACAACCCTTACTACCCCAGAAACGCTGTAAGGTCAGAATCATTTCTTGAACATTCAACTGCTTAACCATATTCCTTCACCTCAACTATTTTTTCACAAAAAAATCCCTTGCCACTGCACCAATGCAGTCACAAGGGACGATAAATTATCGCGGTTCCACCCTAATTTAGATAAGAGTGCTAAAAATGGCGGTCAGCTGTTGAGCATTAATGTCAGTTAGCGAATAATCCTGAAAGGATTGTTTGCTAACTGCGCATTAAGCGGAAACAGTTGCGATTTTTAGCACGTTTCAGAAGTCAAACTCCCGACCTCATCTACACTTGATTAACTTCCACTCCTAGGTGCCAGCAACATCAATTGTGTTCTTGCACTATCAACACTCGCTTAAAGACGTCATTCTGCCTGATCATTGTGAAATTGGATTATTCAGTTCGTTATTACTCTATAATTAAACCATGAGTTTGTCAAGAGCAGAGTGTGAGGACTGGTGGTCTTTTGGCGTAGTACAATTTCGAATGTTTACATGAGCTGGTGTAACCAGATCGTGTGAATATTCAAATTGTACCTAGCCATTTACCAGCCCGAACACGTTTGAATACTGAACTCACCAATTTTAGTATCATGGAATTTGTTGATCACAGACAAAATTGGCGTTAAGTCTTCCCCAATCCGGAGAGGTGGTTGCTGGGCGATTTTGAGGGCGTGGAACGCCGTGGCCGTCGATTTGAACCAATTACAAACCAAATTGTTTCAAATACGAGGCTTATTCTAAGCGATAAATCGCCAAGAATAATTTCACAGCTGACGCCAATCGTCCAGCAACCACCTATGGAAACTAACAGAATTAATCACCACTAATCAGTTTAGTGTTAAAGCCAACAATTACGACGCCGATAACCAGCCAAACTTCTTGATCAGCACCAAACTGACTAAAAAGAGTTTGCTACTTTTTCAAGCGATTACTGTTACTAGTTAATTCATCAAGAAAAACCTTGCTCTTCAGCTTCAACCCTACTTGATCCGCATAAATATGATCAAGAATTCGTTGCAGTTCACGTCTAGTCAGATCACTTAATTGTACTTGACCAATTTGTTGTGGTTGCCAAACAGATAATCGTTGCAACAACGCCACTGCTTTAGGCCGCGCATGGAGCCGATAAGGATCGCGATCCCAATGATTTTGGCATAACAGCCCACCTAAGGCTTCTGAATAATCCAAAGGTAAATCATTGCGTTGGCAAATCACACAGCCTTGCAAATACGGTGCCACACCAAATTGACCTAATAGTTTCACTTCAACCAAATTCGTGAGTAATTGTGCGTCAGCTTGATCGTCCATGCGCTCTAAGGCAGTCTGGGTCAGATCATAAGCACGCCCGACTGGATTACCTTCAGGAAAAGCCGCCGCCGTTAAAGTTAGTAAGTATGAGGCGTAAGCTTGCAGTACCAAGTCACTACTAATATGGCGCCACATTTTAGTACTTTTGGTGGTGGTCAAATAAGACAAGCCATCAGAATTGATCCGACCAACATAATCCGCCTCAGTAAACGGCAGAATCGCACTGGTCATTTTAAAGCCGCGTTTCTTAGCCCCACGAACCAAAAACATCTTCGGTCCGAAACGATCCGTTAAAATCTGAACCAGTAAATCGCGCTCTGAATAATCGCGACGGTACATCACCATGCCGCGAAATTCAGCGTCACGCAACCAACTCAATTCTTAAGATCGCGTTGGTCGTAACCGGCCCGCTTCAGGAAGAGTGGGTTGTCACGCCAATTACGCTGAACTTTGACTTGTAACTTCAAGTTCACCTTTTCGCCTAAAAGTGGTTCAATTTCCCGGCGTGCGCCAATGCCAACATGCTTGATCATTGAAGCGCCCTTGCCGATTACAATCCCCTTTTGACTTTCGCGATCAACGAAAACAGTCGCATTAATAACTAACTTGCCATTCTCATGGGTGTTCATGTCTTCAACAACCACGGCGACTGAATGAGGAATTTCATCACGCGTTTGCAACAATAATTGCTCGCGAATTAATTCAGCAACCACGAAATATTCTGGATGGTCAGTCAATTGATCATCAGGATAGTATTTCGGACCAGCTGGCAAATAGTGTTTGATTTCTTTGACTAATTCATCAACATTATTGCCCTGAGTGGCTGATAAGGGAATGATTTCCGCAAAGTTTGCCAAAGTTCGATATTCATTGATCAGTGTTAATAAATCATCAGGATGAACTAAATCAATTTTATTAATGACTAAAAATAATGGTGTCTTGATATTTTCCAACTTTTCCAAGATAAAGCGATCGCCAGGGCCAATTTTATCCATCGCGCCAGTCATGTAAATGGCAATATCAACTTCGCTCAAAGTCGAAAATGCCGCTTGATCCATATAATTATCAAGGTCATTTTTAGGTTTATGAATCCCCGGTGTATCTAAAAAAACGATTTGAGCTTCGTCATCAGTGATCACACCTTGAATTTTATTACGGGTGGTTTGCGCTTTAGGCGACATGATTGCAACTTTCTCACCAATAACACGATTCATTAATGTTGATTTACCTACATTAGGTCGGCCCAACAAAGCCACAAATCCGGATTTAAATTCTGCCATTTCTGTTCATCCTTTATGAATGCTCGTGATTCGCAAATCACGCTAGTACCACTTTGGCACTGCATTTTATTTTGATACCAATTGCTGGTTTAATTATACCACGTGTTGTATCAGGGCTTTAGTGATTCCAACAAATATTGGATTGATGCTTGAATTGATTGTTAATTAAAGTGTTAAAACGGAATTGAGTCTGACTCCATTGCGGGCTGCTTGGCGTGGAACGCGGCCGGCATTGATTTGAGCTTATTGCTGCGCAACAATCTCAAATACAAGCCTTGTTCTAAGTGGCCCAGCCACTAAGAACAATTTGGCGGCTGACGCCAAGATCCCTCCAGTCCGTCTGGAGTTGAGGTGGTGCACTTTATCTTTATTGGTGTTTAAGGCAGTGATAGCAGGATTCAGTGACTCAATTTAATCAGTAGTAATAGTTGAACAGTAACAAAAAAAGCGGTGTGACAACCTCCTTCTCATTAGAGATTGTCACACCGCTTTTGTTTTACCACAATCTGGTTCGGCCAAATAGTGGTGCTCAATTTAGTTAGTTTTATCAGGTGGTGGCGGCGCAATTGGCATCAACCATGAAATTATACTTAGTGCTTTAGCACTTAGTATAAGGCTTGTATTTAAGATTTTGTGCAACAAAAGCTTAAATCAATGCCCATGGCGTTCCACGCCACTCAAATTGCTCCGCCACCACCTTTTCAATTTGGGAAGTCTTAACACCGACTTTGTTCTGAACTAATAAATTCATCGCAATGACGCAGTACTTAAATGCTATTCATCAACCCGATCATCATTAAGGAAAAAGGCAAATGGTAAAACTTCTTTTAATGGCAAAGTTTCGGACTTGCCATGTAAGTTCGACAAAGTCACGCTAGCATCAGCTGGCATAAATTCGGTCATCACTTGACGACAAGCACCACATGGCGAAACTGGTCCCTTCGTGTCGCCCACAACAGCAATCGCTTTTAAATGTCGATAGCCAGCAGATACGGCCTTGAACATGGCTACTCGTTCGGCACATAAGCTCATACCATATGACGAGTTTTCAATATTACAGCCGGTATAAATATGACCATCATCAGTCAGTACCGCCGCACCAACAGCAAAATGTGAATATGGCACGTAAGCTTGTTCGCGAGCTTGGCGTGCGCGCTCAGTTAGTTCATCCATCCTAATCAGGCTCCTCTTTATGCGAATATTTTCCAAAGATAAGGCACAAAAATTATTAAACCAACAATGACGGCTAACAAACTCGCAACCAAGACAATCGCCGCCGAAACATCCTTAATGTGCTTGGCCATTGTATCGTACTGCTTTGCCACTAGTAAATCAACTATATATTCGACAACTGTATTCCAAAGTTCGGCAATTAAAACGATAAAAATCACACTGACGAGCCAGAGCCACTCTGTTTTGGCAACTCGCAAAAGAGCACTGAGGACAATCACCACCGTCGCAATTGCAAGATGGCGCTTAAAATTGCCTTCATGTTGAAAGGTAAAACTCAATCCCTGGGCCGCATGATGAAACGATTGCCAAAAGGAATGATTTTTACTGGTCTGGGGTTTTTTAGCGTTTGAGGCCATAATTATCCAAAATTTTCTCTTGCAGGCCGATCATCACTTTCTCATCTTCAGGGTCAATGTGATCGTAACCATTTAAATGCAAGAATCCGTGAACCAACGTATAACCAAATTCGCGATCAAAACTATGACCGTAATTTTTAGCTTGTTCAGCGACATAATGTGGCGCAATAATCAAATCACCAATATTGCGGGGAATATCGAATTCATCTGCCAATTCTTCAAAATTTGGCAGATCAGATTCGTCGTCTTCAATGGCGAAACTAATCACATCAGTGGCCCGATCTTTTTGGCGGTATTCACGATTAACTCGTTGAATCTCGTCGTCACTGACCAAACTGATCGACATTTCTGTGTCGGGCGCCTCATCCAATTCTTTCGCAGCAAATTCAATTAAATCGCGCATCCATTGTTCACGATCTGTTGGCACAAGTTGGTCATCATTAATAATTTCTAAATTCATTATTTTCTTAGCTCCTGATCATATTTTTGATAAGCATCAATGATTTGGGCGACTACCGGATGACGGACCACATCCGCTGAGGAGAAATCAATGAAACCAATATGTTTGACTGACCGCAAAATCTCGCCAGCCTGCTTCAGCCCACTTTTCTGATTATGAGGCAAATCAACTTGCGTCAAATCCCCATTAACGATCATCCGTGAATTCAAGCCTAACCGCGTGAGAAACATTTTCATCTGGGCCGTCGTCGTATTCTGAGCCTCATCCAAAATCACGAAGGCATTTTCCAAGGTCCGACCACGCATATAGGCTAACGGCGCAATTTCGATAATTCCCCGCTCCAACAACCGATTGGTCTGGTCCTGGCCCAGCACAGTATAAAGGGCATCATAAATTGGCCGCAAATAAGGATCAATTTTTTCTTTCAAATCACCAGGCAAGAAGCCTAAACTTTCACCGGCTTCGACTGCGGGCCGCGTTAAAATAATCCGCTCAACTTCATGATTCTTTAACGCCGCGACTGCTAAAACAACCGCCAAGAAAGTTTTCCCAGTACCAGCGGGGCCAATGCCAAAAGTAATATCATTGTGCCGCACTAATTGGACATATTGGCGTTGACCTAAGTTTTTCACGCGAATCGGCCGATGGCGACTATCCTTGATCAGCACTTCGTTGTACATTTCGCTGAAATAGCTAATCGTGCCCTTCTGCGCCATTTTAATTGCACTGCGCACGTCAGAAGCAGTGATGGTAATATTATGCTCACTAACGTCACTCAGCTGCGTAAAAATCGCTAAAACTTGTCGGTCAGCCTCAGCGGGACCAGTGACAATGATTCGGTCAGCAAAGGCACGCAAAGAAACTGACAATTCATCTTCAATAATTCGTAAAAATTCATCATTAACACCAAGCAAGTTGACCGCCTGCTCAGGTTCTTTTAAAACAAACGTCTTTTCTTCGACGGCTTGATTAGTTGCTTCGGTCAAGAAATTCGCTCCTATCGTAAAGTCACTGATAACAGTGATTGAATACTTAAATTTTAGCACATAATGCATTAAGTTGCGAAGCTTGGCGGGTTTTTGACGTAGTACAATTTCGAATATTTGCAGGAGCGACCCCGTCGATCATGTGAATATTCAAATTGTACCTAGTCATTTGCCAAGCGTAGCACGATTACTCAAGTTGCGAAAACTAGCGGGCTTTTGGCGTAAACAACAATTTCATTAAAAAGTTTTGAAACAGAATTGAGTTTGACTCCATTGCGGGCTGCTTGGCGTGGAACGCTGCCGGCATTGATTTGAGCTTATTGCTAACGCAACAATCTCAAATACAAGCCTTGTTCTAAGTGGCCCAGCCACTAAGAACAATTTGGCGGCTGACGCCAAGATCCCTCCATTCCGTCTGGAGTTGAGGTGGTTCACTTCAGTTTTGTTAATGATTAATGCACTTCAAGCGGGATAGATCAACTTAACTTCGATTGTTATCATAACTAAACTGTATTATAAAAAGCCCATCTGACAGTCTCTGGTTTTATCCAGAAAGTTTGTCAAACAGGCTCATTAGTTTACCTCAATCTGTTTTTCTAAATAGTGCTGCTCAATTTTGTTAGTTTAATCAGGTGGTTGCTGGGCGATTGGCGTCAGCTGTGAAATTATTCTAAGCAATTTATTGCTTAAAATAAGCTCAAATCGATGGCCACGGCGTTCCACGCCCTCTAAATCGCCCAGCAACCACCCTCCCAAATTAGGACAGTCTAAGCACTGTTTAAAGCAAACAGTTTTTTTACTTCGACAATGCTGCCTTAACAAGTTGGTTGACCTTTGCGCCGTCAGCACGACCCTTAACTTTAGGCATCAGTGCTTTCATGACGTTGCCCATATCTTTCATTGAGCTGGCGCCAACTTCACTGATGGTTTCATCAACAACTTTAGCCAATTCCTCATCAGACAAAGCGGCTGGTAAATATTCTTTAACAATTTCAATTTCGGCTTTTAATTGATCGGCCAAGTCTTGACGACCAGCATTTTCAAATTCAACCAATGAATCTTGGCGTTGTTTTAATTCAGAAGCGACGACAGCTAATTCGTCATCTGGTGTTAATGCTTCGTTCTTCTTAATTTTGGCGTTCATCAAAGCAGACTTAATACTCCGAATTACGGCTAAACGAGTTTTGTCCTTGGCCTTCATTGCTGCCTTCAGATCTTCCATGATTTTTGCGTTAAAATCCATTGTAGTACCTCCTGAATGATTGTGGGTTTGTGGAAACGTGCAAAAACAGACAGCCAACTCCGCTTAAAATCATTTTACCAATCAGCCAAAATCGGCTAATTTGGTAAAATAACTTTAATGCTCATTGGCTAACCGTCTATTTTTGCACTCTAAAAAAAGAAATACCCCCACAGTCGTAAGATCACAATGTGTAATCCCAAAACTAAGGGGGTGAATTCATTATCTAAACTTCTTACGCTTCCGAGCAGCTTCGGATTTTAATTTACGTTTAACGCTTGGTTTCTCGTAAAATTCTCGTTTCCGGTATTCTTGAAGTGTACCGCTTTTAGAAACAGAACGTTTAAAACGTCGAAGAGCATCATCAAGTGACTCGTTGTCGCGAACAATTGTCTTAGCCATGTTGATTTCCCTCCTTCCAGTTTCCATGTAACTACCCAAGTTCAGCGCCATTTTTAGTGCATCCCATAAGCGTTCTTGTTTATTATAGCGAAACATTAAAATGCGGTCAACAATCTTTCTCAAATTTACAGCAAAAATCGTGATGAAAGCGCTGAATATGCTATGATAGAGACAATAAAACAAAAAATATTTTTTTGAGGATGAGGTCATATGGCAAAACCAAAGACACTTTATGTTTGTTTAATTTCTGATTCAGTTGGCGAAACGGCTTTTAAATTAGCCCAAGCAGTCATGGTTCAATTTCCCGATATCAAACCAATGTATGAACGGTTCCCCTTTGTCACCAATAAAGAAAAAGTTGACGATTTAATCAAAACGGCTGTGGAACGACACGCTTTAATTGCCCATACGGTGGTCACCAAGGACCTAAGTGATTACATTCAAGCGCAGGCAGCTGCCAATGGCTTGGTGGCAATTGATTTGATCTCACCAATGATCAATGCCATTAGTCAGCGCTTTGATTTAACGCCGACTCACGAAGCCGGCGCCGTCCATCACTTAACTGAACATTATTTCGATCGGATTTCGGCAATGGAATTTGCGGTGCTTTATGATGATGGCAAAGATCCTCGTGGTTTTCTTGAGGCAGATGTGGTTCTCTTAGGCATTTCGCGGACCTCGAAGACACCACTGTCGTTATTCTTAGCTAACCGGAATATTAAGGTGGCTAACTTGCCGATCGTCCCTCAGGCCCACATTCCTGACGAAATCTATCAAGTGGACCCTCATAAAATTATTGGCTTGACCAATGACCCGAAAGTTTTGAATAACATTCGTCGTGAGCGGATGATTGCTTATGGTTTAAATCCTGACACTACTTATTCTGATTTAGACGCCATTAAAAAAGAACTGAATTTTGCCCAAGACCTTTACCAAAAATTAGGCTGTTATGTTATTAATGTGGCCAATCGCTCGATTGAAGAAACAGCAACCTTGATTCTTGAGAAACTTGGGTTAGACTCATATTAACAGATTTGTTTAATCAGCCAACCTGAAGGGAGTCTTAAGCGTGACTTTGAAATTAATTGCCGTTGATATGGATGGTACTTTTCTGAACACCAAGCGTCAATATGACCACCAACGTTTTACCCAGATTTTGGCAAAATTGCAACAACGCGAAATTAAATTTATCATTGCCACTGGCGATCAGTACGCCCTACTACAGGACTATTTCTCGAAACAATATCAAGAGATGAACTTTATTGCCGAAAACGGCGCTAATATTTATCTCGGTGAACAAAATATTTTCCAAAGTGAAATCAAACATGAATTAATGTTGAAAGTAACTGAATTATTGACTGACCATTTTCATCCCCGGCCACTAATTGTTAGTGGTGCGCAAAGTGCCTATGTTGCGGCCAATACTTCCGAACGACTTTTTGCCACCGTTAAATCTTTTTATCCGGCCTTAGAACGAGTAGCTGAATTTGCCGAAATCGAGGATCGGGTGTTAAAAATTGCCATGTCTTTTCCTGACAACGAGCGCAATCACGCCAAACAATTACTGGATCGTGAACTTGACGGACAACTCACTATGATTCCTAGCGGCTTCGGTGACATGGATATTAACTACCCAGGGATCAATAAGGCCAATGCCCTTAAAAAACTAGGCCAGCGTTGGCAAATTGATACCACGGAAATGGCTGCCTTCGGTGATGGCGGTAATGATATTGAAATGCTGGCCGAAGTCAAGTACAGCTTTGCCATGGCTAACGCCGACCAGCAAGTCAAAAAAGTAGCACGTCAAGTAATTGGTGACAATGATTCACCAACTGTTTTCGACACAATCGAATCCCTACTTGATCAAGAACTTTAACCTCACATCAGCTAAGTCGCTAATATGAGTGATTCATATAAAAATCGAACATAATCGTACTCGCCTCTAATTCTTAGCTGGCCAGTACAAATCTAAAATACCGAACAATTCGAAAAAGAATTGCTCGGTATTTTTGTATGAACTGACGGCAATGATTTTGAAAGGAAGGTTGTTTTGATCTATCCAAAAAGTAGCTGCAGGAATTGTTATTATTTTCCCATAGCTTCACAAATTATTGACCATTGATTAGTCTTCATTTAGCAACAGTGACCGCTTTCAAGAATAAATGCAAGATTTTAAAACAATCAATTCACTATTTAATTATTAAATAAGTGCTGATAAATAAAGTCTTTTAGATATAATCATTTACAATAACTCCTAAAATGTGAATTAATTCCGAATAGCATTTATTTGTTTCAACTAATGACTTATACTGAAATAAGTTTGTTTAATTATTTCACATTATGAGTAGGAGTTTTAGTCATGAAACAAGTTGGTATTCTTATTCCAGCCCTGAATCCTGATCAACGTTTAAGCACACTCATTCAAGAATTGCGCGATAAATTGCCAGCAACTTTACCGATTTTAATTGTTGATGATGGTAGTGACCGCGACCATCAAGCTATTTTTGCAACGATTACCCAGCAGTACCCAAATCAAATCAAGATTCTGCATCACGACCAAAATAAAGGTAAAGGCGCCGCTTTAAAAACCGGCTTCACTTATTTTCAGCAGCATTATCCAACTTTAAATGGGATTGCGACCATTGACGCTGACGGTCAACACACCGCGAGTGCTTTGCAAAGTTGTCTGGATAATTTCCAAAAAAATCCTGACAAATTAGTACTTGGTGTGCGGCGTTTTACTGGTAATGTCCCTTGGCGCAGTCGCTTTGGTAATCGGCTGACCAGTCAATTAGTCAAGCTGGTCACCCAACAAGAAATTTCTGACACACAAACTGGCTTACGAATCATTCCGAGTGCTTATATCCAGCAGCTCATTCATTTTCCTGGCGAACGCTTTGAATTTGAATTTGAGATGTTGCTTCAAGCCCGCAACTACCAAATTCAAATCACGGAAGAACCGATTCCCACAATTTATTTGGCTGGCAATAAATCCTCCCATTTTCGCGTGATTCGCGACTCAATTGCTATTTATTCGAAATTCTTTAAGTTTGCGCTAAGTGGCTTACTATCATTTCTAATTGATATTGCCTTCTTTAGTCTTTTTTTGTTTATTTTTAAAAGTCATTCGACGACTGGAATCTTTATGGCCACGATCATGGCCCGTTTTCTTTCGGCAATCGCTAACTACCAACTGAATCATCATTATGTTTTCGATCATGCTGGTGAACGAACCTTGATTAAATACAGCGCCCTCTTTGTAATCCAGATGTTAGTTTCCGCTGGTTTAACCAGCCTGATTAATCAAGTGCTTGTTGGTAACAGTGTTGATTGGCTAACGGTCGTCGCCAAAATGGTCGTCGATTTTGCGCTTTTTGTGATCAGCTACCGAATTCAGCGCGATTTTATTTTTAAGGATGGCCACCATGCCACGATTTAAAAAATTTATTTATTTTTTAGCGATTGTGCTCTCGCTAATTTATTTGTTTTGGCGAGTTTGTTTTACAATTCCTTGGCATGCCAATCTATTGACCTTGATTTTCGCCTTATTATTAGTTGGCAGCGAATTGATTTCAAGTTTCACGGCCTATGTAATTATCATCTTCCGGTTAATGCAGCCTAAGCAAAACAGCCAACCCGTGATTCCCACCTATCCTGCCGAACAGCCAATTCCGGCAATTGACGTGATTATTGTCACCCATAATGAAGAGCTAGCCTTACTGCAAAAAACGATTAATGGTGCTAACTTCATGACCTACCCCGATCAAGATAAAGTTCATATTGTAATTGCTGATGATGGTAATCGACCGGAAGTTGCCCAACTTGCCAGAAAATATCACGCCCAATACGTGACCATGACAGATAATCATCAGGCAAAGGCGGGTAATATCAATCATGCCCTGGCCGAACTTCATTCTCCGTTATTCGCGATTTTCGATGCTGATATGATCCCCTTTAGTAATTTCCTTGACAGCAGCGTCCCTTTTTTTATGAAAAATTTCGTTGATCGGCAAGAAAACCCCCAGCATGTCCGGCCATTGGGATTCGTGCAAACCCCGCAAAGTTTTTATAACGCCGATATTTTTCAATTCAATTTATTTTCCGAAAACATTGTCGCCAATGAGCAAGATTTCTTTTCTCGTGATATTAACGTCCTAAATGGCAGCAATGAAACGGCGCTGTTCACTGGCTCTAATGCAGTTTTTCTCCGGCAAGCCGTTGATGAAGTTGGTGGTTTCCCAACCGATACAATTACTGAAGATTTCGAATTAGGGACCAAAATCAACATGGCCGGTTATACCAGCATTGCCACCACCGAGCCAGTTTCTAGTGGCTTAACCCCAGTTGATATTAAAGGTGTCATCAAGCAACGCACTCGATGGGCGCGCGGCGTGATTCAAAGCTGTCGTAATTTACACATTTTTATCAACCCCAACTTATCTTGGAAAAATCGGATCATTTTAATTAATACTTATCTCTACTGGTGGACTTTTGCCAGACGTTTAATTTACATTGCGGCGCCGTTACTTTATGCCCTTTTCAAGATTCAGGTGGTCAATGCCAACTTCTGGGTGCTGATGCTAATTTGGGCCCCAGGTTATTTTCTACTCCATTACGTTCTTGGCAACACTTCTAGTAAGATCCGCAATGAGCGTTGGGGTGAAATCCAAGAAACTTTCTTCGCACCTTATTTATTTCTGCCAGTTTTATTAGAATCAATTGGCATCAAGGCGAAGAAATTCAAAGTAACTGAAAAGAACGTTACTTTCTCTTTAAAAGATTATCTTTATATCATTCCTTATTTTGTCCTCTGGTTGTTGACGCTGATCGCCATCATTAAATTTAATTATGGTAAATGGGGTTCGGAAATCATTGTTGGTAGCGTGATTACTTTTTGGTTGGTCATGCATTTTATTAACCTTAGTTTCTGTATTTTCATCGCCACTAAACGGGATATTTATCGAAAAAGTGAACGGTTTCCGCGAGTGACTTCGGGCAGCTTGACTAATGGCGCCACCGGCCAGCAACTGAATTTCACAACGCGCGACGTTTCTGAAGGTGGCTTTTCCTTACAATTAACGGCTAATCAGGAAACGTTAACAGTTGGTCAACAATTCCAAGGCACAATGTTGCGCCACCAGACACCAATTCACTTTGACTGCCAAGTCGTGCGGGCCGTGACAACTGATGAAGTCCCTTGGTATGCGATGACGATTAAGATAACCGACTTTCGCAGTCAAAATCAGTACCTTGAGCTGATTCATAACGGTGGCAATCAATTATTGCCTAAAGCGCAAGATTCGTGGATCACCCCACTCGACGAATTACACATGAATGTCATTTTACGTTTGAAGAAAATTGAACGCGATTTGATGCATTTTTTACATCAAGCATGAAAATTGGTAAATAGTGGTGAAATATTTTGGTTATTCTCGGTTTAATACTTTTTCTAATCGCACAAATTGGTTACAGTTCGACGCTGCGGCAATTCAGCTTTAACAAATATGGTGCTTGGATTCTGGGCATGTTGCTACAGATTCTAATCCTTTATTTTTTTGCTATGGTCAATTTATTAAATTTTGCCCTGAAAGGCATCGTCTTTTTGGGCATCTGCTTAGTTTTGGTGGAGCTTGTTTTAACTGTGACTCACCACAATCAAATTAAATTTGAAGGTTTGCATTACTTTGACGTGTGGATGCTGAGTATCGGCATTATTTTAGGTCGGGTTTTATGGCACAGCCCGTTGATTCATTATGACAATTACTCTCACTGGGCTTTGATCGCAAAGTTTTTGTTATTTAGCGGGCATTTACCGACGGCTGCTGACTCATTAATTTCTTTTACCGCCTATCCTCCAGCTACAGCCCTTTTCATCACCGCTTTCAGCAAATGGGTGGGTTTTAGCGACGGTGCTTTATTAGTGGGCCAATTTTTATTGATCTGGGCCTCATTGTACGCACTTTTTGCGGTACTTCGCGATCGAACCCGGGCTTTAAATGGCTTCATCCTTTGTTTTGCGATTGCGGTGATTAATATTTTCAATATTGCCATTCGCATGAATAATCTCTTAGTCGATTTTGTATTGCCAGTGGTGACTGCAGCCGCCATCGCCACCATTTACGCTGAAAGAGCGCAGATTTACCGCCAATATTTCAGTGGCAGCGTCTTTATGAGCGTCCTTTTGCTGACCAAAAATTCGGGGACAATGTACGTCATCATGATAGCTTGCTACTTAGGCTATCTCACCATAACGCAACCACGCGGCCAACGCCTGCGACAAAAATTAGCGCATTTCCTGGCGACTTTATTAAGTCTGGGGCTTAGTTACCTGCCCTTTCTGTGGTGGAGTTGGCACGTCAAAACCACTTTTACCAAAGTTGCCAAACATCAAATTAGTCGCCAGGCTTATCAACAACAGCTCAGTCACGAAAGTCGATCCGTTATCCTGAAAATCGTTCATCAGTTCTGCCAGCAAGTTTTTAGCCTTGATTCTCTATCAACGCAGGGTGTGATTTTAATTAACCTACTGTTACTGATCAGCTGGCTCATTATTCGAATTATTATTCATCAAAAAAATAATCTTGGCCAGGTTTTATTGGCCCTAGATTTAAGCTTTATCCTTTATTATTTCAGTGTTTTAGCGATGTACTTGGTTTCCATGCCTTATGCAGAAGCCATCAAGCTGGATGGTAGTGAACGTTATTTGGCCAGCATGGTGGTTTTAAATCTGTTGCTGGCGGTAATGGCCCTGGTTGTCGCCATAGATCATGCTTTTCATGAGCAAAACATTTCCCGGCGCGACTTGCGTTCCTTCCATTCAATTATCACCAAGAATATTTATCAAATTACCGCGCTAGGTCTGATGATTTTCTCGGTTATTCTGATGTTCTCTGAAATCAATGGCATTGAATACAATAACACCTTAGGTCAGGAACAACTTCCGGTACAATTGAAGAAAATTGCTCCGCAGCAAACCAAGTTAAATCACCATAAAATCCTGTTGGTCGATCCGCATTTGACCGATGTTGATAATTACTATGCAGGTTATGTCGGTCGTTATTATTTCTTCACTGACCAAGTTGTCGGCCAAGAAAATTTCATGATGTCACCCGCTCGTTTTAAACAAACCCTTCAGACTTATCAATACGTTGCTTTGCCGGAATGGCATCGGACCTTTACTGTGATGCTGGACAAAACATACCATCAGCAATATCGCACCGGTTTCTTTAAGGTAACGCCGACTGGTTTGGTTAAAGTTAGTCCTAACTGATAGCCATCATAAAAACCAACCTCTCACAGGCAGTTTTGAGCTGGTCAGTAGAAATGTTTTTCTAAAATAAAACGAGCTTTCGCGGTTGAAAAGTGTTCTTAAAAAGCAACTAGTTCCACTTAACATCAAAATAACGAACAATTCTGCTAAAGAATTGTTCGTTATTTTTTTTAGATTGGTTTTTAATCAAAAAATGGTTCGCAGCGAATCCATGAAACAGCTAAATCATTAGGGTGTCTTTAATGACCTGTGCAAAATCAGGATCATCATTAAACGGTGCTAAATAAGTGAAGTGCTCACCACCATTAGCCATAAAATAGCCTTTGTTCTCATCTTCTAATTCAACAATTGTTTCCAAACAATCAGTCACAAAACCTGGCGCCACAATCAAAATTTTTTTGATTCCCTGTTTTGGTAACTCCTTCAAAGTTGCATCAGTAGCTGGTGTTAACCAAGCGGCGGGGCCAAATTTTGACTGATAAGTTTGATAATAAGGCAGTTTAGTAGCAACTTGGGCCATAATCAATTTAGTGGTGGTGGTACATTCATCAGGATAATGATCACCATCAGTCACATACGACACTGGAATGCCATGATACGAGAAAACAATCGCATCAAACGACTGTTGGCCCAATGCCGTTTTAATTTTAGCTGCAAAAAAGTTAATGTAAGCTGGTTGATCGTAATAAGAACGAATAAACTTCAAATCAACAATCGCGTCATGCCGCCGAAAGTAATTGACCACACTGTCAAAAACGGAGCCAACTGTGGTCCCTGAATATTGGGGATACATGGGCACGACGGTTAAATCATTCACGCCTTGAGCCAACAAATCGTCTAATGCCTGTTCAATGCTGGGATCACTATAAGACATCCCCACAGCCACCTGATAATCTGGCAATAATTCTTGTAAATTTTGTTGTTGGGCCAGCGTATAGTTCAACAACGGAAAGCCATCAGCAGTCATAATTTGTTCGTATAATTTAGCCGATTTCTTGGGCCGATTCGGTAAAATCATCGTCCGCAAAATAATTTGCCACAAAATCGGATTGGTTTTAATAACGCGTCGATCTGAAAGAAATTTCTTTAAAAATTGTCGCACTGCCGCCGGCGAATCGTCTGCAGGTGTACCCAGGTTAACTAATAAAATACCAGATTTTTTCAAAAGTTCCATTCCTTTTTAGTCATGATTAATATCTTTGCTAGCTAGTTAAATGCCTAAAACTATTTAAAAACCGAGCAATTCTCATTGGGAATTGCTCGGTTTATTTAATAATACACAACAACACTTTTTTGAAGCAAATGGGCCCTGCTTAAACCAAGGCATTAGCCCGCAATTTTGTGATCATTTCGGGATCAAATTTTTGCGCCCGCAGCATGGCAATTTCGGCAGCATAAGGTGCAATGGTGCCTTTAGCATCATCAGTCACACCAACGTATGGTGTTTCCATGATCTTCGGAACCGTGGTTAATTGGGGATGGTGGGCAACGTGATTTAGCGCGTTAAAACCAATCGTGCCAAAGCCAAGATTCGTGTGGCGATCCTTGTGACTACCTTGAGGATTTTTAGAATCATTTAAATGAATCACACTTAAGCGATCCAACCCAATAATATGGTCAAATTCATTCAGCACGCCATCAAAATCGTCTTTGATATTATAACCAGCATCACTGGTATGGCAAGTATCGAAAGTGACCGACAACTTATCATTGTTTTGGGTGCGGTCAATAATTTGCGCCAACTCGTCAAAAGTCCGGCCAACTTCAGTTCCCTTACCAGCCATAGTTTCTAAAGCAATCGTGGCGTGTTGGTCAGCACTTAAAATTTGATCCATGGCCTGGGCAATTTGAGTAATGGCTGCATCGGCGCCAGCGCCAACATGAGCGCCGGGATGGAAACTAATCGCTACCGCCCCTAAAGCGTCAGCACGACGGACTTCTTCTTGCATGAAACCAATCGCAAACTCCAGTGACTCAGGCTTTTTAGTATTGCCTAAATTAATAATGTAAGGCGCGTGTACGACGATACTTTTAATGCCGTCTTTTTCAGCTAAGGCTTGTCCAGCAGGAATATTTAATTCCGCAATGGGTTTCCGCCGGGTATTTTGCGGTGCGCCAGTGAAGACCATCATTGCATTTGCTTGGTAAGAAGCCGCCTCTTCAACAGCACCAACTAACATTTTTTTACCACTGAGACTCACGTGTGAGCCAATTAAAAGTTCATCTGACATAAGCAACCTCCCTGAATAAATTGTTATTCGACTTTAGGTTCGTAAAAATGACCGAGAATCTTAAAGGATTCGGTAATGCTAACGAAAGCGTAAGGATCAGAAGCACGCATCGCGTCTTCCAAATCGTGCATCTCGTAGCGCGAAATAATCGTAAACAAAATCGTTTTCTCTTCGTGCTTGAAGGCACCCTCAGCATCATGAACAATCGTGATCCCCCGCCGCATTGAGCGTTGAATTTCATTGACCACTAACTTCGGTTGGTTGGTCACAATCATCACTTGCAACTTCTGATGACTAGTATAAACCATGTCAATTACCTGACCATTAATGAAGATGCCAATTGCACTATAAAGCGCGTGAACCCAGCCGAAAACAAATCCGGCCGCGGCAATAATGATCAAATTGAAAAAGATATTAATGGTCCCCATACTACGACCGGTTTTCTTACGCAGGACAATCCCAATAATATCCAGACCACCGGTTGAAATATCATTCTTCAAGGCCATGCCGGTTCCAAAACCGTTGATCAAACCACCAAAAATCGCACAGACAATGGGATCAAACGTAATATGAATTGACGGCATCAAATGCATCATGATCGTCGACAACAAAACGGCCACAAACGTAAAGAAGGTAAAATGATGGCCAATTTTGAACCAAGCCAGAATAAACAACGGAATATTTAAGCCAAAGTATAAGATTGGCGTGGTAATGGGAATCGGTGATTTTTCGGTGATACTGGCAATAACCTGAGCCGCACCAGTGATCCCGGAAGAATAAATCTTCCCTGGGGTCCAAAAGAAATTTAAGGCAATTGAAACCGCAATTGCATAAAAAAACGCCATGGTTAACTTCGATAAGTTAGAATGACGTCTCATCATTTTGTCAATATCTGTAAACATTGATGATTGGGTCCTCTCTAAGGTTCATAATGTGCCATTATTGTAACACAATTCGCAAAAGAATAGGCGACAACCGTCAGTTTTTTTACAGGCAACCACCTAAAACTTGGCTAGCTTTCTTAGGCAACTTTAGCCTAAGGCAACGTCGAGAACCATCATCAGAATAAAACCGCTCATCACGCCAAGAATAGCCATGTGACTATGACTAGCGGCCGATTCTTTCGCTTCTGGGATCAATTCTTCAACGACCACGTAAATCATGGCTCCCGCTGCGAAAGCCAGTGCGTAAGGCAGAATTTTGGTCATAGAGCTGACTAATAACGCACCTAGGATTCCGGCGAAGGGCTCGACTAGCCCGGAAGCCTGACCGTAAAAGAAGGCCTTTGCTCGACTAGTACCTCCCTGGCGCATTGGAATTGAAACAGCCGCGCCTTCTGGGAAATTCTGAATCCCGATTCCTAAGGCAACTGACACGGCGGCGGCCAAGGCAATTTTCGGGTCAGCTGCTTGGCTAACTGCGCCAAACGCCACCCCGACGGCCAAACCTTCAGGAATATTGTGTAAGGTAATTGAAAAGACCAGTAAGATCGTCCGCCGCAGATAATCAGGGAACCCCTGTTTACTATCGGCCGCCTGAGTGATCACCAACTTGGGCAACAACAAATCGGCGGCGTACAAAAACAGACCACCAGCCGCAAAACCGATCGCAACGACCAACCAAGGGATACTATCATTTGCTTCGGCTTGGGCAATCGCCGGATCCAACAATGACCAAAAACTGGCCGCAATCATTACCCCTGAAGCAAAACCCAGCATTAAATTCATCACATTCTGATTAATACTTTTAAAGAAAAAAACTAGCGCAGCACCTAATGCCGTCATTAAGTAGGTAAATAGTGTTCCTAACAAGGCTTGTTGCCAGGGCGCTAAACTTACGAAAAACTCGACCATCGATTCCACTCTCCTTAATTCAACTCTATCATATTCAGCGTTGAATTAACAAAGATATTAGCTGCTGGCAATCATTTAATTAGGGAATGCTAAAATATGCGTAGTCTGACTCTGTTCCGGGCTGTCTGAAGTTAAGTTTGAATCTTATTCAAACTTTGATGATTCAGGCAATTGCCGTAGAATCGCCAAAATTGATGTCATATGTGATAAACAAATCATCTAAAAAATGTTTGCCAATCTCTGATTATCAAGAGAAATTGGCAAACATTTTTTATTTGGCGCTATAACTTTTTTCGAATAGTGGGATTCATTTCGAGATTTTTCTTAGATAAAGAACAAGGTTTAAAACGACAAACTAGCCAAGCTAAACTATTGGTTAACAGCTCGTGTGAAATGGCGTCTTTTTATTTAAACTTTTACTTCGACCAATGTTCCTTAATAAACTTTTCCCGACCACCGGCTTCTTCTAATTGCATCCGTAATGGATCTTTGCGGTAGAAGTCTTGATGGTACTCTTCGGCCGGATAAAATGGCTGAGCTGATTCAATTTTTGTGACAATTGGTTCCTTGAAACGACCAGAGGCAGCTAAAGCCGCACGAGAAGCCTCCGCTTGCTGGCGCTGTTCATCATTAGCGACGAAGATCACCGGCCGATAATTATCGCCACGATCTTGGAATTGACCCATAGCATCAGTCGGATCAGTCACCTGCCAATAAATCTGCAGTAATTCGGGATAACTGATTACTTCAGCGTCAAACTCAATCTGGACAGCCTCAGTATGTCCAGTTGTGCCCGAGCAAACTTGCTCATACGTCGGATTGACCACGTGACCGCCAGTGTATCCAGAAGTCACTTTGATAATACCAGGATATTGATCAAAGGGATGAACCATGCACCAGAAACAGCCACCCGCAAAAATTGCACTTTCTTTTTTCATAAAAATGGCCTCCATCTTCGTCTAATTCTTACTTGATAGTCTTTATTAAAGGCGTCTCAACTGGAAAAGTCAATCATTTGAATTTTGCACAATCGATTTATAGTTGACTAGCTAATCTGAATCAGTTGTAGGCAGAATGGCGGACAACTCCGTTGCGGCCGTCGGGTTGTGGAACGTTGCCGGGATTGATTTGAGCTTATTGCTTTGCAACAATCTCAAATACAACCCTTCTTCTAACCGCTAAAGCGGCAAGAAGAATTTGGCGACTTACAACCCAGCGACCTCCACTGCGTTTAGAACTAATTTAGTTCAATGTAAATTTGATTGATTTCAAGTCAAATCTAGTAAAGTTACACGCCAATCACCTAGTAACCACTCAAGTAAATTAACCGCATGAAGCACTACTATTTAGAAAAATAGATGGCAGTATATTAATAAGCCTGTTTGACAATCTTTCTGGAACTAACCAAGAAAGGTGCTAGACAGACTTTTGGTATTACTATTTGTTGAAACAACAATTTGAATCAGATTGCTATACCCTCACTACAATTGCATTAAGCGCTATTAAGGATACAGTGAACCACATCAATTCCAGACGGCGTGGAGGGATCTTGGCGTCAGCCGTCAAATTATTGTTGGTGCTTTAGCACTTACAATAAGACTTGTATCTGAGACAATTTGGTTTGTAATTGGCTCAGATCAATGTCGGCAGCATTCCACGCCAAGCAGCCCGGAACAGAGTCAGAACCAATGCCGTTTTTACACTTATGTCACAACTTCAAGATTTGTATTTCAGATTTGATGCAACAAAGCCTGAAATCGATGCCGGCAGCGTTCCACAACCAGCAAGCCCGCAATGGAGTCAGAACCAATTCCGTTTCATCACTCCACACGGTTTTGTTTTTGAACTTTGACTTGTATTTAGCTTCAATCAACGTCGACAGCACTTTCTACACCAAGCAGTCGGAACAGAGCCAGAACCAATTCTGTTTCAACACCTTCATCAGTTTCTAGTGGTCAGGCTTGATATGTTCAAGCTCGACATGATAATTGTAGACGGGCTGTTTAAAGGTGGCATATTGATTGATGATCGTAGCGAACCGCAACACTGGCACAATGCCACTCTCACTAGTATGACCATCAAGATAAAAATGGCTGTGCCGATCCCAATACAAATGACCAAAATATTGCCGATCATGGGTGATTTCTTCAGTATGAATATGGCCGGCAATAATATCCTTCTGAAAATCACCAGTCGTAGCTGGATACTTCTTTGTTAAGAGGTCATCACTATCATAAGCCCAGTACTCACCTAAGTCCTCGGCAATGCCAGCATGAACAAAGATTTGCTGTTCAGTTTCATAATAGCGTTTTTCATGAAATTCGGCAGTCCACCATGCCATTAATTCAGGATTATCGTTTAAAATGCGCCGCCGCAATTCGTTCTCAAATGCTTCGTTAAGATCATCAAATGTTTGCGGGGTTCCAACTTGATGAGTGGCAGTCATTATTTTTTGCAGTTCAATTGGACTGAAGAAACTGCAGATCGTCGCCCAACCAATTTTCGAGGCATAAGCTGTGGGCGCCAATTCTGGTGTATGTAGCCATTGGTAAAACCACTCATCATGATTGCCAAAAAGAATAATAGTTTTTAAAGTCGGATCAAAATCAAGCTGATATAATTTCTCCAACACCTGCTTAGAGGACGGCCCTTCATCAACATAATCCCCCAGCAAAACTAAGGTCGAATAACTGGTCACAAACCTTAGCGCCCGGTCGAATGCATCATAATTTCCATGAATATCACTCATGGCGTAAAAACTGAACTGATTTACTGACATTTCTTGACCTCCTGTAATCTGAAGATGGCCGTTTGAATAACGAACGACCATGACTAAGCTTAGCAAGCGTACCCTATCGCCAGGATCCATCCCAATTAAAGCAACGGTTTTTTACTCATTGACCACTAAACCGGTTAAGGCATGATCCGAAAGGAAAACATCACTTCGCGAGGTCATCAGCGAAGTGTCGAAAATTTTAGTTTGCTGGTGAGCGTCACCGCGAGGAACAAAAACGAAATCCAATTTGTTGTTAAATAATGAAGTCACTTTTTCGTCGGCTAGCAAATCGCGGTAGCCGGTAATGATTGGTTGCGTCCCGCGGAGCGGATTAAAGTCGCCAGCAATCATTTTAGGCTGCAGTTGGGGCAAATAAGCCTTCAATTGTTGATCAAATTCTTCAGCATGAGCTGGTTGCGGATAATGCACCCCTAAGAACCACTGGCCAGCTAAGCGTAATCCTAATATTTTCGCTGTCTGAGCCACTTTGAAATAGCGGCCGTCCAATTGAGCTTCGACTTCTAGTGACCGCTTGACCGCTGCGACCACCCCAGCATAAGCACGGACGCTGGGCTGAAAGCCGTCAGGATAAACGAACTGATACCGATCGGCCAAGGCAGCCTCGACTTCTGCGAATACCGGACCATATTCTTCAATGAAAAAAACTACCTCAGGATCATTTTGGGCAATTTTCTGCAGGGCAATTTGGGCTCGTTCTGACACTGACAACGCACTCGTCGCCAATTGGGGATGGGCTTTTTCTAGCGGTGGCAAATTAATCGTAATTACTTTCATATTTTTACTAAGCTGCTTGATCATCATTCAGTGATGACACCCTTTCTTGATTGATTAAAGTTTTGAGCTAAATTTAATGAACATATATTTCATCGTGTAAATAAGTTTGCACAGCTGGTGCGGTGGTCCAATCAGTCGCAACAACTTCGAGCTGACCATGATCGAGCAGTAATAAACTACCATCACCATATAAATGGTTCATGAAATTGCCATGAATACTAAACGTATCAATATCAATTAACTGATCAGGTCGGTCGCTCGTCAGCGTGATTTGGCGAACCGGCGTATGGCCGACGATTTGCTTTAAAAAATGCGGATTCGGCGCGTCCAACAACTCGTGCTCATAATCAGCCCAAATCGGACTACCATTCCAATGACGGCCGCCTCGCGCTTGACCAACCCGTTCAGCCAGCATTTTAACCATGCGGAAATCCTGCGCTGTAATTGGTCGGAAATAATCAGTCTCTAAATCATTGCCCCAGCACAGTCCAGCATGGGTGATTAAAAAATCATCAATTTTCAGAGCCACTTGCAAACCTAATTGCAAAAACTGACTGCGAACCCACTCAAAACCACTGGCGATTTGTAAAGAATACGGATGAATGGTCCGGGTCAAATAAGCACTATCATGATTTCCCAGTAAGGTCACAACTTTGAAACCTCGCTGAATCATGGCCTGCTTCCACTGCAATAAATAATTCATTTCAGCCCGATACAGCGTCACTTTTTGTTCCTGATGCCACTCATCAACGTAATCGCCTAATAACACGATTTGCTGGCACTTCAAGGCCACCGCTTTTTCGGCGACAATTGGCAAAATAATTCGGTTCTTCAAATGGGTATCCCCCACAAGTAAGGTCCGCATACAAAACTCCTAACTATCAGCAGTTAGCTCAGATCGATTGGGAACTAACGGACTGATTTTTAAACTATATTTAGACTTCAGAATATTAATTGCCCATTGATCATGTTGCTGCTGCTCGACATCCTGCTCTGTTCGTGGCAGTGTTTGGATCATTGTCAAATCATGATTCAACTCAGCAAGTTTAACGATTGTCGCCAAATCATGCTCGCGCAACTTAATGAAGTAACTGCGCTGACTAAGATTGGTAGTGGAATTCAATAATGTACAAATCTGCAAAACGACTTGGGGCATTGCTTGCTGTTGTAATGCCGCCAGTTGTTTTTGAGAACTATCTTTGACGATTCCCTGCAAATAAACAACCGCCGTCAGTATCTGTTGTAGCCGCTGCTGAATTTTATCAGCAACAATAGATCCAACCAAATCGACCGGTCCTGATTGCGTATAAGGGTCAAAGTCTGGGGCTGTTTCCGTAGCCAAACTGATCCCCTCTTGAGCAAAATGTTGGCGAATGTATTCCCGATCCTGACTACGATACTCAACACTGGCCTGCAACAACCATTGAAAAAGGGTATCCGTGGTGATTAAGGTGACGATGGCCTTCAACTGTTTAATCACTGGCTGACCAAATTGATCAACTCGATCAGCATAAGCTGCCATCGCCATTTGTTGGGCCACTTCCCAATAGGCCAACTGACTCATGACCTTGCCTCTAAACCGGACTGCACATAATTAGTAATCGTCGAAATTTTCTCAGTGGGCCAAATCGCCAATTTTTCACCGCGACTTTTGGGCATAAAGATAAATAAGGCCCGGGCACCAACTCTTAAACGCTCAATACTATAAATCGGTTTAAGCTGCTGCTCTTCAATTGGCTTGTTTAACTCCTCAACGTCACAAAGATAATTCCGTTCGTGGGCCAGGTGCAAAAAATAGTGTTCGCCGGTAACTGTGGTTAATAAATAATCACCAAAACAGGCCCTGTTCAACCATTTCAAGTTCATTCGGTTGCGCCTCCTTAATTATTTTGAATTTGCTAAATTAAATACTGGATAAAATTATTCTTGACAGGATTATTTTACTATAGATTTGGTGTCGATCGTTATGCCATGAACTGACATTTTTTACTTCTTTCGTGATACAATAATGTCAATATTTTTGACGCTAATTTGAAAGGAAGCTCGTGATGAAATACCAAATCAATGCGACAGTTATCAGTACCCGCCTGCGAGCACTGCGCTTGGCCAAGCACCTCACTCAGCAAGAAGTGGCCCAGAAAATTCATTTAGGCAATGGCATCAGTCGCAACTCGGTCTCTGACTGGGAAAGCAATAGCGAATATGCTGCCAACCGACTCCCTAGCTTGCCTCAACTAATTGATCTTTGTAATTTATACGAGGTTGATTTGGATTATGTTTTAGGTGCAACTGATTTGTCTTCCCAAGACAAACAAACCATGGCGCAAACATTGCACCTTGGCGAGAAACAGCTCAATCAATTAGCTGCCAAGCCCCAGACTGCCGTGCTGATTGATCATTTAGTAGCTGACCCGCTATTGAAGGATGTCGTCCAAGGCACGAAACGCCTGAGTCAAAATCAACTCATCGCTGACGTAATCAACACCTGTCTGGCACCAAAATTTGCCAAAAAAATCCGTGGCTACTTTGAAGATTATTATTTTAACGTCTTACCACTGGACCTGAGTGAAGCTTCTTTTCAAGCCTATCTTGCTGAGAAAATAACCCTTAAAAAAATGAAGCAACCAACAACATTTCTCAAAACAAATTTTCTCAGTGATGGTCAGTTATTTGTCCGCAATCAATTTGATGAGTTTGATCAACTGCCGAATTGTCAGCAATACGAGGCGATTATCAGTAGCATTGCCGCAATTGTCTATGACTATAGTGTTAGTGCTAAAGTCGTTATTTTGGCCAAGCAACAATTAACCGACAAATTTGGGCAAATCTTGGATCACACCATCAACCAATTAACGGCTGAATACCACGATAGAATCCAGGCGCAATTACACAAAAGCGAGTAGTTGGTTAACAACAGTATTACTGATTTAAGCTAAGATTGAGTGCAGAAACGGAATCGGTTCTGCACTTCATTCCGGGCTTGCTGGTTATGGAACGCGGCCGACGCTGATTGAAGCCTTTCTATCGAAAGTCTCCAATACAGGTCTTATCGTAAGTGCTAAAGCACTAACGATAATTTGGCGGCTGACAACCACGCCCTCCATTCCGTCTGGAGTCGATTTACTGCGCTCAATCATTGCTAGAATTTAAGGCTGTGTATGTGGGATAACTCAACTAAATTTGAATTGTTGTCATATTGGATAGTGGACTCAAATAGTTTGATTGCAGTTGTCAGGTTTACTAAGATAACTTGTCAATAAGGTATGTTCATTATCCTAAACAAATAGTCTTACAAATACTGTCTTGAAATGCTAACAAAAATAAAGTGCACTACCTTAACTCCAGACGGAATGGAGGGATCTTGTCGTCAGCCGCCAAATTGTTCTTGGCGGTTTACCGCCTAGTACAAGACCTGTATCTGAGACAATTTGATTTTTAATTGGCTCAGATCAGCGTCGGCCGCGTTCCACGACAAGCAGCCCGGAATGCAGTCAGAACTAATTCTGTTTGATACTCTTATCAACTAGTTATCTGGTACCAGAGTTTACTACATTTTCGTATGCTAAAATTTACCATCCTAAATTAAGTCCTATCCAAATCATTTCAGTAAATTTAACGACAAAAAAAGCGGACAATTCTATTCGAATTTGTCCGCTTTTTGCTACCAAGATTAATCAGGTAGTTAGTTTCAAATTTAAATTACTTGTTGGCGTCAGCATCTTCGGCTGCTTTTTCAGCGCTGGCATCAACGTCCAAACCCAATTCAGCCAACTGGTTGGCTGCGACCCGTGAAGGTGCGGCCGTCATTGGTTCAGTGGCTTTGGAATTCTTAGGAAAGGCAATCACGTCACGAATATTGTCGCGCCCAGATAATAACATTGCGAACCGATCCAAGCCAATTGCTAAACCGCCAAGTGGTGGGAAGCCATAATTCATGGCATCCAATAAGAAACCAAATTGTGCTTGAGCCCGTTCAGGTATGAAGTCCAAAGCTTTCAACATCTTCTCTTGGATTTCCCGATCATGAATACGAATTGAACCGCCACCTAATTCATAACCGTTCAACACAATATCATAGCTTTGGGCATGAGCCGCATGAGGATTAGTATCTAATAAGTGAACGTCCTCTTCATTTGGCATCGTGAATGGATGGTGAGCGGCGATCCAGTGTTGGTCGCCTTCGTCATATTCGAATAATGGCCAATCAACAACCCAAGTGAAAGCAAATTGATTGTCAGGAATCAGATCTAATTCCTTAGCCAAGAAGGTCCGCAAGTAACCTAAGCTGTCAGCAACAACTTTCTTACTTGCAGCCACAAACAGGATCAAATCGCCATCTTTAGCCGCTAATTTTTCAAGTAAAGTTGCACTGTCATCCTTTAAGAATTTAGCCACGGGACCTGCAACAGTTCCGTCTTCAACTTTGACCCAAGCCAAACCCTTAGCGCCAAAACGCTTGATGTAATCTTGCATGGCTTCGATTTTCTTACGAGAATACTTAGCAGCTGCTTGTGGGGCGACAATCGCCTTCACTTGACCACCGTCAGCAATCGCTTGTTCAAAGACTTTGAAACTGCTGTCTTTAAAGTAGTCACTTAAATCTTGAAGTTCCATCCCATAACGTAAATCGGGTTTATCAGAGCCAAAACGAGCTTGGGCGTCATCCCAAGTAATTCGTGGGAATGGCAACTTCACGTCGATGCCCTTTTCATCGTGCATGACTTGGGCAATTAAACCTTCTGTCAACGTTTGAATTTGAGTGGCATCGAGGAAACTGGTTTCAATATCAATTTGGGTAAATTCAGGCTGACGATCACCACGTAAATCTTCATCACGGAAGCAACGCGCAATCTGATAATAACGATCAAAACCAGAACTCATTAATAATTCCTTGAATAATTGTGGTGATTGCGGTAACGCATAGAAGCTACCTGGATAAACCCGTGATGGTACCAAGTAATCGCGGGCACCTTCAGGCGTTGATTTCGTTAAATCAGGCGTTTCGATTTCAATGAAATCATTATCATCTAAGAAATGATGGGCCGACTTCATAATTTGAGCCCGAGTGCGAATAGCTTTCATCATTTCCGGACGACGCAAATCCAAATAACGATACTTCAATTTCGTATCTTCAGAGGCATTAACGTTGTCTTCAATATCAAATGGTGGTGTTTTTGCTTTATTGAGAATCTTAATTTCAGTTACTTCAACTTCGACTTTACCAGTCTTCATATTAGGATTGATGGCTTTTTCACCACGAGCGGCAACTTTACCATGAACACTGATGACATATTCACTCCGCAATTCTTCAGCAACTGCTAAAGCATCGCCATTAATTGCTTGACTGAAAACCAATTGAACGATACCTTCGCGATCACGAAGATCAACGAAAATCAAGTTACCTAAATCGCGGCGTTTTTGCACCCAGCCAGCCAAGTCAATTTCTTGACCTAAATATTTCTCATCTACTAAACCACTATAAGTCGTGCGTTTAATCATTATTGTTTGCCCCCAAATTGCTGCATTAATTGTTGATAAACTGCTTGAAAATCATTTTCCAAATCAGTTAACTTGACTTGCACCTGTTCGCCAGTAGCTAGGTCCTTGACTGGCACTTCACCACTAGCCAATTCGCTTTCGCCAACGGTAATCACGAAGCGAGCGTCCAAGCGGGTTGCTGATTTGAACTGTCCCTTGATTTTACGATCCAAATAATCTTGATCGGCGCTAAAGCCACAACGCCGAATCTCTTGCAAAATCCGTAAAGCTGGCACTTGCACATCATCGCCAACTTTAGCTAAGTAAAAGTCCAATTTTGGTTGAACTGGCATTTGGTCTTGGTCTAAAAGTAATAATAAACGCTCAACACCAATGCCGAAACCAATTCCTGGCTCAGCAGGACCGCCAAATTCTTCAACCAAACCATCGTAACGGCCACCAGCAATGACCGTCATTTCTGAATTATTGAAGGCTGGTGATTTGACCATAATTTCAAAAATCGTATCAGTATAATAATCCAAGCCCCGAACCATCGTGGAATCAACTTCATAATCAATTCCTAAACCAGCTAGCCCCGCTTTAACGGCTGCAAAATGTGCCTGAGATTCCGGTGTCAAATAGTCAATAATGCTTGGTGCATCAGCGACTAATTCTTGATCATGAGCATCTTTGCTATCTAAAATTCGTAGGGGATTCGTTTGCAAGCGTCGCTGGGAGTCTTCGCTTAATTGATCAGCTAATGGCGTTAAATAATCAACCAAAGCTTGATGATATTTCTCACGCGTCTCACTATCACCTAAACTATTGATAGCTAATTTCAAGCCGGATAATTTTAAGCTCCGCAAGAATTCTAAAGCCATGCTAATAACTTCAACATCTAAAGCTGGTGAACTAGCACCGAAGGCTTCAACCCCAATTTGATGGAATTGACGTAAACGACCTGATTGTGGTCGCTCATAACGGAACATTGGCCCGTGATAATAAACTTTGTAAGGCTTCACTTGTTCTGGCCCAAATAACTTATTTTCAACATAAGCCCGAACAACCCCGGCAGTTCCTTCTGGACGTAAGGCAATGTGGCGGCCACCTTTATCATCGAAATCATACATTTCCTTGGAAACGACATCTGAACTTTCACCAGATGAGCGTTCAAAAACATCATATGATTCGAAAATTGGCGTCCGAATTTCATGAAAATCATAAGTTGAGAAAATTTCTTGGGCCTTATTTTCAACGTACTGCCATTGATGCGATTCAGCTGGCAGAATATCTGCAGTTCCTTTTGGCTTTTGATAACGCATGTAAGCACTTCCTTTTATCAAAATAAAAAACACCCCTATCGTTGTTTTCGATAAGGGTGCTCACGGCACGGTACCACCTTAATTAATACTCATTGGATAACGTCTTATGGACGGAGCTATTGCTAGCTCAACCTCAAAATGGTCATTTCACTTGGTCTAACCTCTCAGCGCTGGTCAGTCTCTGTAATAAGCTACTTCTCATTTATCATCGGTTTTTGTATTCTTCTTAAATGTACACGGCAGTTTTCTGAAAGTCAAGGGAAAATCGTTACTAACAGTGAATTGCTGTGACTGACGACAGTATTTTAGATTTTCGAATTATTGTTCCCACTTCGTACTAAACGTACTAAAGAATGGATATTAAAACAGAATGGCGTCTGACTCTGTTCCAGGCTGCTTGGCGTGGAACGCGGCCAACACTGATTGATGCCAATTACAAATCAAATTGTCATCAATACAGGTCTTGTTCTAAGTGGCCCAGCCACTAAGAACAATTTGGCGGCTGACGCCAAGATCCTTCCACGCCGTCTGGAGCTAATTTAGTTTACTACACTTTGTTTATGCTTAAGGCAATTATAGCGGGATAGGTCTACTCAATTAGTCTATTAATACATTATAAACAACAAGAATAAAAATTTGGCGTGAAAAAATACCTTGTTTAATAATTGCTGAAATCCAGAAAACTTGTCAATCAAGCTATTAGTTTACATCAATCTGCTTTTCTACCAGTGGTACTGAATTGAACTACTTCATCTAGGCAGGGGCCCAGCGATTGGCGTCAATGGTGAAATTATTCTTGCCGCTTTAGCGGTTAGAATAAGGCTTGTATTTGAGATTGTTGCGCAGCAATAAGCTCAGATCGATGTCCACCATGTTCCACGCCCTCTAAATCGCTGGGCCCCTGCCGTTCTCAACTAAGGAGCGACTTAATTCCATTCAGGTTTGAACGCTAAACCGTTTAAAACCAAAAAATTCGTCAAAAATTTCGATTCTACGAAGGAATAATTATTAAAAGTTACCAGTTTTACCGACCTATTTACCCTATTATGACTAGTTACGTGGTAAAATTAATTCAGTTATTGACCATTTTTTTAGCGTCAAGTTAATTTAGGAATTTAAAGGACTGAATAGGATGAAACCATTTTTACATAAAGTCTGGCGTTGGCGCATTTTAATTATTGTGGTCCTGGCAATTATGACCTCAATCGGAGCCACCTTTGTTTTGGCAAATAGTAATCAGGTTGTGGTTCAAGCAAACGTTTTAAATATTCGTAAGGGCCCTGGCTTGGCTTATGATGTGACTGCTCAAGTGAATAAAGGCCAACGATTGACCGTGATTGGCGAACGCAATGAGTGGTATGAGGTTCGTCTCAGCAATACCGAAGTTGGTTGGGTGGCCAGTTGGCTGATCAAGAATACGGAAGTCAGTGCTACCAGCAACCAGATTGGTTTGGTCAATGCTGGCGCGACGCCGATTTATGCCAGCAAGGGGCAAACCACCAATCCTCTGGCTCAATTAAATGCAGGCGATAAAATAGCTGTTTTGTATCAAGAAGATGGCTGGTATCAAATTAAGCATGATGATTCGGTGGCTTGGATCGCCCAAGATAAGGTTAAATTAACTGACCAAGTCGAAAGTGATGCGAAGACTACTAACACTGGCAATTCAAATGCCACTAATAGTTCTGACCAAGTCGTTGTCGTCGATTCTGACGGCACCCCACTACGCGCGGAGCCAAATGCTTCCGCTAGTGTCGTCACTACGCTGAATGCTAAAGACACGCTGACTTATGTCAAAACGGTCAATCAATGGTATCAAGTCAAGGCCAGCAATGGTCAAACTGGCTACGTTGCTAGTTGGCTCGTTGCCCTTGCCGATAAAAAGACGCAAGACGACACGATGCCAAAAATTGCTTCTAATTTAGCTGAGGCGACGATCGTGCTTGACCCTGGTCATGGTGGCAGCGATACTGGTGCCCTTTCAGGCAGTAATCAATATGAAAAGACCTACACGCTGGCGGTCGCTCAAAAAGTCGCCACTAAGTTACGGGCGGCTGGTGCCAACGTTGTCCTAACTCGCAGTAATGATTCCTTCGTTGATTTAGCACCGCGGGCCCA
The DNA here is from genome assembly GCF_003946645.1 of Lapidilactobacillus wuchangensis. Classification (GTDB taxonomy): domain Bacteria; phylum Bacillota; class Bacilli; order Lactobacillales; family Lactobacillaceae; genus Lapidilactobacillus; species Lapidilactobacillus wuchangensis. Next base: position 100,572 of record NZ_RHOU01000001.1, on the reverse strand, counting down.
AGCCTCCAACAAATTAAAGGCCGATGCCTTCATCAGTTTGCATTTTGACTCCAGCGAAAATGCCAATGAAGCCTCTGGCGTGACAACTTACTACTATCACAATAATCGCGATAAGAAATTAGCCGATTTAATCAGCCAGCAACTTAGCAATTTACCACTTGATAATCGTGGCGTTGAATTTGGCAACTTCCAAGTGCTCCGTGATAATGAGCGCCCTGCTGTTTTACTAGAACTTGGCTATATCAACACCAAGAAAGATTTCAGTTACATTCAGCAAAATGATTATCAGAACAAGGTAGCTAGCGATGTGGTTAATGCACTGACGTCCTACTTTAAATAAATCTAGGATCAAATTAACCAGACGAACTACCATAATCGAAAAATAATTGTCGTTAATGAAAGCGTAATTCATTTAACGTAATGTTTAGAAGTAGTAAAAATAGACCCATGGTGGTCTATTTTTATACAAAAAAACGGTGTGAGCATCTCTACTAAGAATAGAATCGTCACATCGTTTTTGCTATTTAAATATTATTCCTGATTGAATTAACCCAATGAATCTTGCTAGTATTGCCTCAACTTACAACCAACAATTAAATGTACCATTTTAACTCCAGACGGAATGGAGGGAGCTTGGCGTCAGCCACATTCCACGACAAGCAACCTAGAATGCAGTCAGACACAATTCTGTTTCAATAGCTTTACTAAGATTTATTTTTCCCATGATGATGCCAAATCAAACCAGCGATCCCAACCAAGGCGGTGATTGTTACCCAGCTTGGTACGTCAATATTGATTCGTAATCCTTGGAAATCATTATCAGGATCTTTACTAATTTCAAAATGTTTAGCCATTTTAATTTCTCCTCTAATTATTATTAACCAACGACTTTAATTGATTTGTTGTAACCACTTTAATAATTCCGTTGCAATCCAATCTTGCTGGACTTGATTGCTAATAATTGCCGCTTGATCGCCTTTTTGCTGGCCATAATCACCAAAGCCGGCATGATTTCCGCCTTTAATCGTGGCAAATTGGGCTGTTTTCGGTAAATATTTACGGGCCACTTGCCATTTATCTTGATTCAAAACACCATCACGACTGGCGGTTAATGACAGCACTGGCAATTTGGTCTGGTCCAAGCGCCCTCGCTCATCGGGATAACTAGCTAAAAAGAAAACGCCTTGCAATTGGGCGCCAGTCTGTTGCTTGGCGAAGCGGCTAGCCATGACACCGCCTAAAGAATGGCCGCCAATCACATAACTGCTGCCATGGTCCTGCTGCAAATAACTTTGGGCCCGATTACCACCCAGAACGGCCAAATCTAAGGGGAACCGTGCAATATAAACGGTATGACCACCAGCAGCAACTTGCTGGGCCGACTTGCTGTAACTGGCCGGTTCAACAAAGGCACCAGGATAAAAAATCACCAGCGGTTGTTGTGGCTGCTTGGCTTTAAACAATAAGCCCTGTTTAACCGATGTTTCCGCTTTAGTTTGCGCGACTTGTTGGGCTTGAGGAGCTGGTTGATAAATCTGGGCCTGCAATGCCAACCAACCACCTATAATGATGAGTACCAAGCCTAGTAAAATCGCCAGGATGATTTTCGTACGCTTTTTTAAAGTTCGCTGCAAGAGTCCACCTCCAAATTAATTCACTTAAAAAAGTTCAGCTAATCCAACAACACTGTGAATTATCTGAACTTCTCATTTAAATCGTTTCTGATAGGATATAGTGAATATCCGTTAAGCGATTGATTGACCAAGTCGCTTGGGGCGCATCATAAAGATGATCCACATTGAAATAAATCGTCGGAATTTTAGCATTGACGCCAGCCAGAATATCAAGGCGCCGATCACCAACCATCGCTGTCTCTTGGGGATCGAGCTGATAACGCTCAAGCAAGGCCAGAATCGCGCTGGGATCAGGTTTCCGGGGAAAATCATCACTGGCCGTAATACCACCAGTAAAATACTGAACCAAATCATCATGTTGGAGAAACTCTTGGGCTTGCTGATCACGATGCGTGTCCAATAAATTCATGCCACCACGCTGGCAAATTAAAGCCAGAATTTCCTGAGCACCAGGATATGGTTGCGGCTGTAACTGTCGGGCATGTTCATAACGATGATAAGTCGCACTGAAATCATGTTGGTCGACATCATAAATTCGTTGCACGTAATCGGTCACAAAGCGAACTGACTTTAACTTCATCATCCGATACAAATCCACATTGGTTAACTCGGTAATGCCAAAATCCTGCGCCGTCTGCTGCAATGCATCTAACATCACTGGATACGTGTCATATAAAGTGCCATCAAAATCCCAAATCAAATTTTTAAGCATGCGGCAACTCCAAATTAATCGTGACTGGACCATCATTGACCGCCGTAATTTGCATATCAGCACCAAACTCACCGGTGGCCACTGGCTGACCTAATTCATTTGTCAACGCTCGATTAAACTCTTGATACAGTTGTTCCGCCAATGCTGGTTGAGCAGCATCTTGGAAGCTAGGTCGATTACCCTTACGCGTGTCAGCATACAATGTAAATTGGGAAATTGACAAAATATGGCCGTTAATTTGTGCTAGGCTCAAATTCATTTTGCCATCTGTATCTTCGAAAATTCGCATTTTAACAATTTTTTGCGCCATTTTTCTGACAATTATGGCGTCGTCATCAGGAGCAATCCCTACGAAAAGTAATAACCCCTGCTGAATGGCGCCGATTTCTTGACCGGCCACTGTTACTTGTGCTGACTTTACTCGTTGTAATGTAACTCGCATACTAGCTCCCTCTACCTCAAATTATCAATCTTAACCTTGGGCCCGCTTGACCTCATAAACATCAGGAATATTCTTCAAACTATCAATGATTTTATCCAAATGTTGGGCATTGCGAACACCAACAGTTACATAAATATTGGCCATCTTATTATGATCCACCCGGCCATTAACGTTATTTAAATTCTTACTACCAGCATTCAGAGTCTGCAAAACATCGTTCAACAAACCACTGCGATTGTAACCAAAAATTTCCAAATTAGCCAAATAAGATTGTGACGTGTCTTCCACTTCATCCCATTCGACTTCAATCAGTCGGGCCGACTCTTGCTCATTAGCAATATTCGGACAATCAGCACGATGGATCGTCACACCACGGCCCTTGGTCACATAACCAACGATTGGATCGCCAGGAACGGGGTTACAACATTTGGCCAAGCGAATCAATAGATTGTCGACGCCTTGAATCACCACGCCGCCCTCATGTTGGATCTTCAGTTTTTCCGTTGTTTCTTTACTTGGTTTAGTTGGTGATTTCGTGGTGGTTGAGAGAATTTCTTCAGCGCGCTGTTTCTGCTCGGCTTCTTCTTTCTCTTTACGTTCCCGTTCAGTTAAGCGATTAGCGACCACTTGACTGGAGATTTCACCATAGCCAATCGCACCCAGTAATTCATCTTCAGTGCTGAAATTAAACCGCGACAAACCAACCGCCATGTGTTCCTTGTCCATGAACTGCTTGGGACTGTAACCAGCGTCCAGCAACTGTTTCTCTAACTGTGCCTGACCACGTTCAATATTAATATCTTTTTCTTTTTGCTTATAAAAACGGCGAATCTTATTGCGCGCCCGACTTGTATAAGCAATCGCCGTCCAGTCTTTACTTGGTGAAGCTGAACTGGAAGTCATCATCTCGACAATGTCGCCGTTTTTCAATTGATAATTAAGCGGCACAATCTTTCCATTAACCTTGGCACCGACTGTGTGATTACCAACTTCAGTGTGCACTAAATAAGCAAAGTCGATTGGCACTGAACCCTTCGGTAACTCGTAGACATCGCCACGTGGGGTGAACACATAAACCCGGTCACTGAAAATATCGCCTTTGACGCTTTCCATAAAGTCTTTGGCATCAACGGATTCATCCTGGATTTCCAAAATTTCCCGAAAAATATCCAATTTCTGACCAGAAGCATCCAAATGAACCTGATCATGAACGCCTTCCTTGTAAGCCCAGTGTGCCGCCACACCATATTCAGCGACTTCATGCATTTCTTGCGTCCGAATCTGAACTTCAAGGGGCTTGCCTTGGGGGCCAATCACCGTGGTATGCAAAGATTGATAGCCATTAGCTTTGGGCATGGCAATATAATCTTTGAAGCGACCAGGTAATGGCTTCCACTTGGTATGAATTGCCCCTAAAACCGCATAACAATCCTTAATCGAGTCAACGACCACGCGAATCGCTAACAAATCATAAAGCTCACTGAATTGTTTATGCTGATCACGCATTTTCTTATAAATCGAATAAATATGTTTCGGCCGACCGTAAATTTCATAATTCAAATGCAAGTCGGCAATCGACGCTTTGATTTCGACAATCGCTTCGGAAATGTAGCTCTCACGCTCGCCACGTTTAGAATTCATCAAATGCACGATCCGATAATATTGTTGGGGATTCAAGTAATGGAGGGAAATATCTTCCAATTCCCATTTGATCCGACTAATACCTAAGCGATCCGCTAAAGGTGCATAGATCTCCAAAGTCTCATCAGCGATCCGCCGTTGTTTATCAGGCCGTAAATGCTGTAACGTCCGCATATTATTCAAGCGATCCGCCAGTTTGACCATGATCACGCGTAAATCTTTGGCCATGGCCAATAACATTTTACGGTGATTCTCGGCCAACTGTTCCTGATGGGACTTATATTTGATCTTACCAAGCTTGGTGACACCATCAACAATGATCGCCACATCTTTACCGAAGAGTTCCTCAACATCACCTAGCGTGACATTGGTGTCCTCAACCACATCATGCAAATAACCAGAGGCCACCGTCTCTGGATCCATATGTAACTCTGCTAAAATACCGGCAACCTGAATTGGATGAACAATATAAGGTTCCCCAGATTGACGCTTCTGATCACGATGAACGTAAGCAGCGAAATCATAAGCTTTCTGAATAAACGCTAAATGATCAGCGTTCATGTATTCATGGCAAATTTGCCAAACTTCATCTTGAGTTAAAATTCGTTCTTTCGACATGATTTCATCCCTAACTTAGATATCAACTGCCAAGTTTTCAAGGCGCAACTAACAGTAACTAGGCGCCAAAGGAGCGCTTAGATTTCACTGGTTGTTCGTGCTGCGCAGGTACCACTAAATAAAAAATCAAGCTCAACACCAATAAGACCCCGGCCAACCAATAATTGTATTTCGCAAAGCGCCACCAAATACTAGCCGTGAAAACCACTGGGAATAAAAAAATCCACCAGATTGGTAAGGCTTGCCGCTTGATGATGGCAGCAAAAACGGCGGTCAAAATTGGGTCAATAATTAAAAATAGCCATAAAATTCGGCGTGCTTTGGAAATGCCAATTAACGTTGAAAGTAATGGTAGGCCAAAGCAAGCAACCAATGTTGTCACTAAAATAATAATAATTGTTTTTGGAAAATATTTACCCAGTTTTGTCATGATCCACACCTATTCTTGTGATAATAAAATGCCTAACGAACAGTCCTGGCATTGCTTACTTTGTAAAAGCTTCAACCTCAATAGCATAACTTAAACTACTTAGAAAATAAAGCGGTGCCGTCTCTGTTCGCAAAATTCGTGGTCCTAAACCAATACAGTGAACGCCTTGTTGTTGCAACTGCTCCACTTCAGCAACTGTCAAGCCACCTTCAGGACCGAAAATTGTACGAACGACTGGTTGCTGCTCAATGGTTTGTTCAGTGTACAAGGCTTGTTGCAAACTGCTTAATTGCCGACCTAATTCAGTGTCACGCTGACCTTTAACCACTTCTTCATAAGCCACTAAATTATGAGTGCCTGCTGGTAATGACTTCAGCAGATTGGGCCAATATAACACTTCCGGAATTTGGCGGCGGTGGGATTGTTCAGCAGCACTCGTCGCGATTTGTTGCAAGCGCGCTAATTTCTTGCCGACTTGTTCCGGCCGCCAACGCATAATTGAACGCTGCCCAGCAAAGAAAATTATTTTACTGGCACCTAATTCAGTTGCCTTTTGAACAATTAATTCAGTTTTTTCTCGTTTGGGGAGCCCACAAATAACCTCCGCCTGAACTGGTAATTCGGTGTTGACCAAAGGTGTCTCAGCGAGCTGCACCGTAAACGATTTCTCTTCAGTCGTAATAGTTTTGATCTCGCCGCAAAATCCTTGCTGATCAGTCCCGACGATTTCTAGCTCATCACCAGCCTTTTGGCGCAGAACTTGGATCACATGCTGATAGTGATCCGCCGTTAATGTAACCAGTTGCCCGGCTGTTAATGTTTGCTCGACAAAAACCAATTGCATTAGTCAGCCACCTCGCTTTGGCGTTGAGCACGGAAACAATACCAATGATTCTGACTAATGGTCAAAGTAATTGCAAAACCAGCCGCCACTAATGCCTGTTTCATTTTCTCAGCTTGCTCAGCAATAATACCCGTATAAATAATCTGGCCCTGAGGCAACAAATGAGCATCTAGTTGAGGAATTAGCGGCAATAAAGCTTCGGGCAACATGTTCGCAACAATTAGGTTGGCTTGGGCGCGAACAGGTTCCAGCAAACTCCCCTGATGTAATTCAATTGCCTTGTCGGCCTGATTGAAAGCCAAATTATCTCGGGTATAAGTCAACGATGGCTGATCAATTTCGGTGGCCACAATCCGGCCAGCGCCTAATTTCCAAGCCAACAAACTGAGAATTCCCGAACCTGTTCCCACATCAAAAACCGCCATGTGCGGCCGAAGCGTTAATTCCAAAGCCGCAGCCGCCAATTGACTAGTAGTATGAGCACCAGTCCCAAAAGACTTGCCGGGATTTAAATAGACAACCTGTTCAGTAGCCGACGCTGGCTGATACTTTTGCCATTGGGGCACGATGGTGAGATAGCGACTAAGCTGAATCGGCTGGTAAAAGTCTTGCCAACTTGTTTGCCAATCAGCCTCATTAATGTCCTTAGTAGCGATAGGTAAATCTGACTTGAGCAAACCAGCCGTCGCCAATTTGGCCAGTTGCTGGCGTAAAGCTGTCATGAAGTTAGCTAAATCGCGAGACGCAGGTAAATAAGCAATCACTGCTTGCCAACCAGCCGCCAATTGGAAATCAGTCGTCTCCTGGTCAGCAATTTGGACGCCACCAGTTCCTAAATCTTCAAAAACATTTGCAATAATTTCAACTTGATCATTTGTGCAATCAACCCGTACTTGCCACCAGTCCATTAGCGCGACTCCTTAATATTTTGGATAAGTAAAATAACCTGCTGCCCCAGCTAATTTTGCTTCTTGGACGGCTTGTTCGAAATCAGTTTGTGACCAATTGATTTGGAAAGTGGCCACGGTCATTTCTGGGTCGAGGAAATCAAGGAAATCGTTCATGCTGTCATCTAATAAAGTTTCTAAATAATTGAATAATCCCGTTAAAGTTGCTTGTTCGATTCCTTGGCGACCATTGAAGGGAATAATTTGTAAATAATTCTCCGCGTATTCGGAGCCATCAACTTTTTTCTGGTCATAAATTAATAAGGCGTCATCGTAAGTCACTTCTTGGTCCGCCGTGCCGCCCTCTTGATTTTCAATTTCCAGATCATTGGTTTGGCCAACCATGGTAATTTCCAATTCAAAAGAACGAATATCACCATCCCAATTAATGTTCAAATCTCCAGCAAAATCCATTTGATCAATGCGATTTTCCATAAAAGTTAACATATCCATTATAAAAGCCTCCAATTGGTATTTTTTCTAATTAGTCTGACAAGTTAATATTTTTAGCGATAGTTTTATTATGACACAGAACCAGTAACCACGCCACTGACAGTCAAGTTAGTTAAAGTGAAAATTAAGAATTCTGCTTAAGATCGCCCCCATTAACGAACACTTCATTTAGTAATCGCCTCTTGACAAAATGTCATCACTTATTTACATTTAAAGAGTAATCACGTCATTACTTGTCACTAGGAGTACAATCATGATCAAAAATCGCATCAAAGTTTTACGGGCCACTAAGGACTGGACGCAAGCTGATTTAGCGGCGGCCGTTGGTATTTCTCGACAAGCGGTCATTTCAATTGAGAAATATAAATACACGCCTTCATTAGCTTTGGCCTTTCGAATTGCGTCGGCCTTTAACCAGTCAATTGAACAAGTTTTTATTTACGAGGAGGAACTTGAGAAAAATGATTAGTCCCATTTTTTTATCTAGTTTAGGTTTAATTTTTGTTTTAATTTGGTGGTTAACTTTTCGCTACGAAACCAAATGGCGCGAAGCCTACCATAATGATGAGCGCTGGCAGTTGGTCGTTAGTTCGGCTGAACGGCAAACCCTCATGATCATTACGCTACTTTCAGCAGTCGTGTTAGTGCTGGCGTTGCTATGGGGCACTGACTTTGGCATGGTTTTCTACCAAACTCGCTTACAACTACAACCGCTATTATTTACGATTTTATTCTTTTGGGCACTAAGCCTGCCCTACTTAATTGTGATCATCAAGTGGCTGTGTCTGCGTCATTATAATCACAAATATTAAAAAAGTGACTGCACTGGTGATTGTGCTGAAACGGAACAGTGTCTGACTCCATTGCGGGCTTGCTGGTTGTGGAACGCTGCCGGCATCGATTTGAACCAATTACAGACCGAATTGTTTCAAATACGAGCCTTTGTCTAATTGCTAAAGCAATAAGACAAATTTGGCGGCTGACAACCACGCCCTCCATTCCGTCTGGAATTGAGTTAGTTCACTTCATTCTTGTTAGTGCTTAAGGCAGTGTTAGTGGGATTCATTAACTCAATTCAATTAGTAATCATAATTGAACAGCAAAAAGCGGTGTGACAGCTTTATTATCAGCAGAGATTGTCACACTGATTTTGTCTCACCACAATCTGATTTGGCCAATAGTGGTGCTCAGTTTTGTTAGTTTCATCTGGTGGTGGCGGCGCAATTGGCGTCAGCCATGAAATTATTCTTAGAGTGTGATGAGCAGCGATTTTTCGGCGTAGAGTAACTGCAAATAATTGCTTGAGCTGGTGTAACCAGATCGAGCAATTATTTCAGTTAATCATAGCCGTTTGCTGCTCTGAACGCGTTTGCCGCTTCAGCGGTTAGAATAAGGCTTGTATCTGAGATTGTTGCTGAAAGCAATAAGCTCAGATCAATGCCCATGGCGTTCCACGCCCCTCAAATTGCGCCGCCACCACCTCTTCAAATTGGGAAAACTTTGTCCTAAGCTAATAAGCTCAAATCAACAGCCCGAGGTTTTACGCCCACAAAATCACTGGGGCCCCTGCCGCGCTCAACTAGGGCGCGACTTAGATCAAATCAAAAAAATTTAAAATTACAGAAAGGAATGCAATCATGCCAACATTTAAAATTGGTGATTTAGTACAACTGCCACAGAAAACTTGGCAAAACATCATCGCAGTAATTGTTTTCTACGATGCCAAACACGACCGTTATCTGGTTCGCATTGGCGGCAGCCAACAAGTTTATTTTACGGCGGCTGAATTGGCCCCTTATCCTAAAACCAAGTAATAAAAGGCGCCCTGACTATTCGTTGATCGAATAATTAAGGCGCTTTTTTTATCATTATTATGAAAATGAATTAAAGAATGACTGAATCGCCATTTTGACTTCGACAAAGAAATTACGGTAAGTCATTGCTTGTTCTGGACTTACTCGAAGCAAAACCCAGTAAACCGCGTAAAGTACGACAGGAATCATGATAATGGTGATAATCGTGTCCCTGATTCGCTGGTTGCGAACTTGAATATAAGCGTCATGCCATTTAGGCTCATGCCGCCGGTTATAATAAAACGAATAATTGTGATATGCCAAAATTTTTCTCCCCCAATAAACTCACTTACTCTAAACGCTCATGCCCGACTGAAACCGTCTGTGGCCATTTGATCGATACCCAGATGCTCAGAAAAATTAGAGCCGTCCCAACAACGAAGCCCCAACTAATTGCCTCACCTAAGAACAACCAGCCTAATAAAGTGCCAACAATTGGTTGAAATAAGAAAAACAGTCCAGCAGTATTGCTATCCATTAATTGCAGGCCCTTATTCCAAAAGGCGAAACCTAACGACGTTGAAATTGCGCCTAAATATAAAATACTCAAGAACACATGAGGCTGCGTAAAATGAATGGCCATAATCACACTATGGTCCTTAATCAAGACCCATGGCGTTAGGCAGATAACGGCCACCACCGCTGCCAAAAAAGTAATCTGCAGCACATCATATTTCTGATCGACCATTTGAATAATCACTGACATTAAGGCCCAAGTCAATGCCGCGATTACTAACAGCAACGTTCCGGCCAAAATATGCTTGCCTTTGAATTGCACCCCAACAATGACTAACACGCCAATTCCCGAAAGAACCAAGCCAATCAAGTCGCCATGAGACGGCCGTTTTTTCAAGAGCCACCAACTAAACAGCACCATAAAAGTTGGCGTGGCCGCCGTAATAACCGAACCTAATTGTGCTGATGAGAGCCAAGTCCCAGTTTCTTGGGTCACGATGGAAATCGTGCTGCCAATTAGCCCAATCAGAAAAATCAGAAATAAATTATGCCGATCCCAATGCCATTTAATGCGGCTGGCCAAACAAATGATCAATAAGACAATGACCCCACTTAGATACCGCAGCCAGACCAATTCCACTGGCGGAATTTCGGTGACAATTGATTTCACAACTACAAACATGCCACCCCAAACACTGGCAGCCACACTTAATAATACTGCCCCTAAAACTTTACGCTTATCCACGATCGTACCTCATTATTTATCTTGCTGTATTCTTTGTCTATCAACGTGGTTATATTTAACTGCATACTTATCAGAAATACTTTGTCGTTCATTTGATGGTAAGTCAATGAAATATAAATAGCGTGCAATCATAAACTGTACCATATTTTTCACCAACAAATTACCCTTCAAACTATCGTAAAAATCTTTGATAAGACCACCTTTGGGATTTGTATAAAGAATTTCCAACACAGTTCCAGATATTGTTAATTTTACAGCTGTATTAGTTGTTATTTTAAACAATTCTCTGTAAGTTACTTCTAATTCTTTATTTCCAGTATCCCGAATAAGTTTTTCAACAATCGTTAAGCATACCATTTCGCAGAAAGAAAAAACTAATTGGCCGGAAATTTTCTTCAATTCCACATCCGTCAAATCTTTTTCAGGATTATCTTGCTTAATTTTATCAGTAACAAACTTTACTAAATCATCACGTTCACTGTTAATAATCTCAAGAAGTTTTGATCCGGCGCGTAAGGATACCTTATAAGCCGCTTCTAGCAACTCAAGTTTTTGACTTGCAACAATTGTTCCGGAATAATCCTTGAGAACTTGACCAATAATTTCGGAGATTCTTGCTGCCTTATCAAGTTCCACAAGCTCTATACTCCGCTCCTTTAATGAAACCTTGGAAGTGTTTTTCTTATTATTTTGAGTATCATCAAATCTATCCTGCTGTTCATTATAAACAAGCCGATTTTCCTCAAAACTATGATTATCTTTTAAAACGAGTATTGGTAATTCCGTGATTAGATTATTTATTTGTCCTACATCATTTTCAAGATTAAGTTCTTCGTTATTTGGCAATAATTTTTGTGCTTGTTTTATAACTTCATCAAGTATGAAGGAATCCTTCGAATGATGGATTAAGAATATCAGTATATTTGCATTTATCTCTTTATTAGAATTCTCAATCAAGTTAGAAATTTCTGATTTCGTTATCTCTGGTGTAACAGTTATATTAGCGGATAAATAAAAAGCAATGAAATAGAAATTAATGTATTCGTATGAAAAGCAATATTCATTTTCTGAGAACTTCTTAATGATATTGCTTTGAATCAGTATATCCTGAAATTGACTCAACTTGTTCTGAGCAGGTGAAATAGCATATTTTTTGGTATATCTTGTGTGGAAATCACACCAAAAGTCATATTCAAAGAGTTGTTTATCAGCTTTAAAAAGTTCATAGGCTAATTGGGACAAATAATTGAAAAGTGTATTAGTTTTTTCCTGAGATACACCGATTCGTATTAAAGCAGCAGTAATCAACACCTCGTAATAATATCCATTAGTTTGCTTTCTAAAAGCATCTTTTGATGCACCACTACTTAAACTTTGTAGAATTATCAAAATATAAATAGGTACCTGCGGAACATAACTTGATCCCAATACATCTGTAACTTCCGTTTGAAGTTGATCTATTTGAATTGATCTTTTTTGACTACTTTGTTCAAACTGGTGGTATCCAGCGTCACCAACTACCAACCACTTATTTATTAATTCCTCCCGTTTTTTCCGGCCAAAGTTTTTCAGAGAATATTCACTTATACTATTCGCGCCAAATATGTCTGAAAAGGTCACGATGTCAAGACTATTTTCAGGACGAAATTCTGACATAATCACAACGATACCAAATCTTTTTTGAATTAACTGAATTAAGTTTCGCTTTCCCTCCAAATTCAAATTAAGTAATTGCCAATCATCAATAAGAATGATCTTACGCTTAGTTGGCATTTGACGATAACGTTCAAAAAATTTTTCATCATAATTTGAAATAAAAGTTTTTCTTAACCAAGTATCGAAATTTTTGATATCACTTAATTTTGGTAGTCTACGCACAAACAATGGGGTTAAACCTGAGATCGATGACTGTTCAAAAATCTTTTTCAAAAAGGAAGTTTTTCCACTTTCTCTCTCTCCTTGAACAAACCAGACCTTCTCAGTTCCATCTACTAATTTTGCAACCTGCAGCTTGGAGTCAATTCGTCCTTTTATGCTCTCATTCTGTCCTTTTTCCTCCAGTTCAGGGAAAATAAATACATCATCTAACTCTAAATTCTTTTTTCTAGGATGAACAATTGGTGATCCGATGTCATGTAAAAATTCAGAAAAGTTACGCGATATATCAAAATTATCATCTCTAAAATTTAGATTATCTTTTTTAGTCTTTATTTTGATTTGAGACTTCTCATCACTTCCAAAATACCCCTCATCAACAATCCAAGAAAAAATTGTTGGTTTAAGAATTACACATTGCTCAGAACACTCAAGTTCGTATAACCCGAATTTACTGGTATATTGATTATTATTTTCCTGTAATGCACCCGCTTCAGAATATGCTATATCATTCTGGTCATAAATAACTTCTCTCTCAGTCTCAACATGCTCGTGACCTGTAATAATCCAATTAGAGTTTAACTCAATCTTTTCACGAACCTGTCTGCTATTATCAGGTGAATACCAATTGAGTGGATGGTGCATCAAAGAAACGTTGAAATTAACATCACGGTCATAATTTATTATTTTTAAATAATCTTTAGGTATAGTCATACTTCCACTTGATTCAGATATTGTTGAATCCCATGAAGAATTAATCGCATTAATTCTTAATTCACTTTTTCCATCAATTTGATAATCAAGGACAGAAACCAACTCGTTAGAATTAATCATTTTTAAATTAGTTTGAAAATTCGAAAAATTATTAATAAAGTCGTTAAAGTTTTCTTGTACATTTGAAATTAGAGATAAAGTCTCCGTGTCTATATCACAATCATATGTATCTTTTAATAATCTATTCCGAACAAACTGCGGCTTTTCAAAATCAGCATCATGATTTCCAGGAATAAACCATATATCAAGCTGATGACACTCGTTCTTTAATGAATTAATTAATTCATTAAAAAATAATTCAGCAATTTCATATTGTACAATCGTACCGCTAAAAGCTATGTCCCCACTAACCAGAATCAAAACCGCATCACTTTGAAATATCCTTGAATTCATTGCGGTTTTAATTGAATCAAGTTTATCAAATATTGGATCATCTATAGATGTAAAGTGAATATCGGATAAATTAAAGATCTTCAAGGTCATTTTTCTATCTCCCTAAACTACTATTTTTTATACCCAACAACTCACATAAGTTTAAAATTTAATACTGATTTAGCTGCAATACTATTGACTATTCTATATCTACAAAAGTGCAAAATAAAAATTCCACATCATTAAAGACAATGGAATTAAAAATAAACTTATATGTCAAAATAGAAAGGAGAGTACAGGATTTGAACCTGCGCGCCGGTATTAGCCGGTTCGCCGGATTTCGAGTCCGGTGCATTACCACTCTGCCAACTCTCCAAATGGTACTTAGATAGTATAGCACAAATACCATTTCTGACAAGCTTTCATTGAGGTTATTCGGAATCAGATGGTTAAGTTGATTTGAATTGTCGCGGTGGGTTCTGTATTCACCAACAACTCCACCAAATGATCACCAGCATAGAGTTTTCTGGTAGTCAGTTGTTGCCACTTAATCTTGAATTGACCTTGATACAGCTGACCGGGTTTTAAATTAAGGCGTTTTATAAAGAAGTCCTTCGCTGAAGTTTGGCCATTCTGACGCACGTAATGGATGCGGTAACCTAGATAAAGAGGCACAACTGTTTTGGCACCAGTTGCTTGGAGTTGATAATTGAATTCACTAGCAGTTTCTAGGGCCGCCTTCTTTTGACGCACCGTTAATTTAGCGGTTGTCAATTGCTCGGCAGCAGTTGGTTGATAGCCAAGTAATTGCAGAACTTCAGGTTGACCTTGCTTAAAAAGCGTCCGCAACCCGCGCTGAAGCACCCAATTACCAGTCTCACTTTCATTCCAATGTTGCTGACAAAAGTCCAAGACCAATTGGGGATGATCTTTACTAATATCATTGAGATTATTGGCAACACTTTTCTGGACGTAAACTTCAGAATCGTTTAATAACCGAGTTAAAACTGGCATTACCGGCTGAGGATCGGCGACGAATTGTTGCAAGCGAATGCCCCACGGTAGCCGTGGCCGCATGCCTTCACTGGCTAAACGTCGCTGATCAACTTGCTGACTGTAGGACCAAGCCACCATTTGGGCGCTGGTCGCTTCAGGATACTTAACTAAAAAAGGCCGAATGGCGAACTCGGCGCTAGAATATTGGGTCAACAAAGCTAGTGTTGCCATTGAGGTGTCCCAATCAGCCAAGCCGTAAGTCGCCACATAATTAGGCAAGACAATTGCAGCTAAGCCGTGAAATTGAGGACCGATTTGGCGCAAAATAGTTGCGGCCGCTGAGAAATCTGCAGGCAGTTGTTGATGCAAACTCACCGTGATTTGGTCACGACGTTCCATTAATTTTAAATCAGCCCAGTTAGGTACGAGACAATCATTTATAAATTGTTGTTCGGAAAAAGTTGGCTCAACGCGGTTAATCGCTTGAGCCAATTCAGTTAAAAAGTCGATTGAATATAAATCTTTTAAAAGTGTTGCCATGAAAATAACTCCTAATCAGTTTATTATTTGGCGAATTGATAGCTCTGGATCAAAAGTTGTTCAATATCAGTTAAGGAAATACTGTCATCTAAGAAATTTTTGCCCAGTGCTGCTTGTCCATGTGGTAACCCGGATAATAACCTGGTTGTTTTGTTAAAGTGGCTAAATCAGCGACGGCCACACGAAAATCAAGAATTTCAATCAATTCTTGACTCGTCCCTGCTAGCTTAGCTGCCGGGAACCACTTGACGATGATTGAAAATAGCTGTTAATTGCATATTCATAACTTCTTTCTCAATGGCGCTAGGCCCATTTTAACAAATAGAACTGAGGTTGACGGTTAGAAATTGCAAAATTTACTGGCTGGCGCTATGATTTTGATAATTAAACATATTGAAAGAGGTTTTAAAATTGATCAGTAAATCAAGAGTAATGTTATACGTGAACGATGTGGATCGGATGACCGAATTTTGGACTGAAGAATTACAAACCACGATTGTAGAAACAATGGCCTTACCAGCCGGCTTTCATGGCCAAGTGATCAAAATTTCTGATGAATTTGAATTGGTGCTCTTTCCTAAAGAATTTGCTCAGAAATATTCACCAGAAGTGCCGACGACCACACCTTCATTAATGTTTTACAGCAATCGTTTCGAGCAAATGCACAAAATGATCAGTACTGCCGGTGAAATTACTGATAATAACGGCACTGCTACTTTCAATTTCCATGATCCTGAAGGGAATTATTTCGTTATGGCTAAAGTTGATTAAACTGACAAAAATTGTTGGCGATATTGCCGTGGTGTTAACCCAATTTGTTGGCGAAAAATCTTAATAAAATACGCTGGATTAGCCCAACCTACTTGGCGACCAATACTCGCAATTGTTGAATTTGTCGTTGCCAATAACAATTGCGCTCGTTCAAGTCGGATTTGGGTTAATTTTTGTTGCGGTGTTTGGCCGGTCAATTGTTGATAAACATGCCGTAAATAAGATTCTGAACCATGAACCTGTTTGGCTAATTCGTTTAAATCCAGCTTTTCCGCATAATGATGCTGCAAAACTTGATCAATCTCCAGCACCCACGTTTGATTGGAAACTAATTCAGCAGTGGGTCGACAACGTTTGCACGGCCGAAACCCAGCTGCCAAAGCCGCGTTCGGATCAGCAAAAATCCGAATATGTTCTCGCTTCGGTAAGCGCGATGCACAAGATGGCCGACAAAAAATCAGAGTACTGGTGACGCCATACCAGAATTGGTCATCAGCCTGCCGATCATTGGCAACGATTGCCTGCCACTGTTGGTCAGTCGGCCGGATTAATTGATTACTTGATGCGACCATGAGCCAACACTTTCTGGTCAAAGCCTTCGTGAGCTAACAGCGCAACTTTGCGGTCCAAGCCACCAGCATAGCCGGTTAAACTACCATCGCTTCCAACCACTCGATGACAAGGAATAATAATCGAGATGGGATTATGACCAACTGCCCCACCAACAGCTCGTGGGGAAACTGGGTGCTGACTAACCGCGCTCATTTTTTTCGCGATTTCGCCATAAGTGAGCACCTGCCCCTGGGGAATTTGCGCTAATACTGTCAACACCTGTTGTCGAAATGGCGTCACTTCTGGGGCCAGCTGCAATTGTGCAATTTGGGGATTGTCGCCAGCAAAATAAGCAGTCAGCCAATTTTTGGTCTGTTGTAAGATTTGGTTTTCCCCACTGGTAATTTGATCAAGATCATATTGACTGCCCTGATATTTCTGGCCGACAAACCAGAGACCAACCAACTGGTCAGCGCGCGCTAACAGGATGACTGGGCCTAATGGCGATTGATAAGTTGTTTGTAATAGCATGACCACACCTCCGCTAATGTATCGTTATCATAGCACTAATTAAGTTGGAAAAGTATCACTATCTGGCTTTTTAATTTTGGCCATGTGTTGCAACTGAATTAAATCGAACTTTAAATCGAGTTCAAAAACTAGCAAACATGCTGAAACTGACTAGCGTCTGACTCCATTGCGGGCTCTTTGGTTGTGGAACGCTGCCGGCATCGGTTGAAGCCAATTAAAAACCAAATTGTCTCCAACGCGAGCCTTTGTCTAACCGCTAAAGCGGCAAGACAAATTTGGCGGCTGACAACCACGCCCTCCATTCCGTCTGGAGTTGAGGTGGTTCACTTCAACTTTGTTTAGTGTTAAGGCATTGTAGTAGGATTAATCAACTTATCTGAATTGTTATCATGCTTGAATAATAGTATCAAAAGAGCTCGTTCGACATTTCCCTGGTTTCATCCAGAAAGGTTGTCAAACGAGCTCATTAGTCTATAATGATCTTTTTTCTAAATAGTGGTGCTCAGTTCTGTTAGTTTCATCTAGTGGTTGCTGGCGATTAACTTTTAACTTTGCTTGCATTGCCTTGAAATCAAACAAATCTACAGTGGATTAGGTTAGCTCAAAACGCAGTGGAGGCCGCCGGGTTGTCAGCCGCCAGATTCTTCTTGCTGCTTTAGCAGCTAGAAGAAGACTTGTATTTGAGATTGTTGCGTCAGCAATAAGCTCAAATCAACGTCGGCAGCGTTCCACAACCCGCCGGCCGCAACGGAGTTGTCCACCGTTCAGCCTATTACCAGTTTAGATTTAAATCGCCCTGCAACCACCTCCTCAATTGGGGAAGACTGGACATCAGTCAAACGACAAGCTTAACTCAAAACAGAACGAAAAGTTTCAGCTAACCTGTTATAATAATAGCTATTAACACCGTGAAGAAAATGAGGTTTTGAGAATGGATAAGGGTAAAGGGTGCGGCGGTTGCCTAGGCATATTTATTATTTTGTTAGTCCTGGGCATGCTGATCAAGTATTGGTATATCATTTTAGCCGTGGCGTTGATCGTGGTGGCAGTGGTAATTTATCAAAACCAGCAAAAGAAACAGAAAGCCGCTGAACAAGCAGCAGCTGAGGCCGAGCGCACGGCTGATGATCGCCGGATCATTAAATTAAAAAGTTTTAAAAAGATGTTGGACCAGTCATTGATCACGGCGGCCGAGTATGATCATTATAAAGCCCTGATTCTCAATGCTGATGCAGCTTTGCTGAACAGCGATCATGTTTTAGGAACGCTGACCGAACAAAATGGGTTAAATGATATAGAGCGAATTAAGCGGCTCTATAAATTCAAGCAGCTACTTGATGACAAGGCGATTACCCCTGATGAGTATCAACATTACAAAGAAAAATTACTGAATAGTGATGACCAACCTCAGGATTTACCTGACTCTCAAGATCCCTTAGAATTTTAAAAAGCAACCAATAAAAATCTCCCGCCAGCACGAGCATACTGACAGGAGATTTTTTAGTCGAGCGACACTATTTTTCTGTTTTATCCCAGGAAACTTGTTTGTTAGGAATCACAGATTTCAAGAATTGTTGCAGTAAAAAAATCAGTTGAAACAAGCTGGCCAGAATCAACACCAAACTAGCCACGAAAATCACTGGTTGTGCTGGCTGAATGCTGCCTAATAAAATGCCAATGCCTGTTAAGGTGGTGGCTAGTAATAAGTAAACCCTTGCTAACTGGCGTTTCTGATGATGAGCTTGAATACCGGCGCCAATCATCGCACCAATCGCAAGCAACAGTAAAACAATCATCGTCACTGTAATTAAGCTAGTCATTCATCAGCACTCCTTTTTTTCTCAAAGTAAGTAATGGTCATCCCCGGCTGTAATTCAATTCGTTGGCCGGTTTGTTGGAAGCCGGCCCGTTGATAAAAGTGCATTAGCTTTGACTCTTGGGCAATGGTATCCACTTGCCAACAAGTCACCGCCGAATCTTGTTCCTGAACTGCCTGAATCATCTTTAAAGCGTAACCACGGCCTTGAAATTTTGGCAAAATCAACAGTGGTGAAATACGCTTTGTTTGGGCGTCTTGAGGATCATCATGAACACAAATCAGCCCGACACGCCGCTGATCAATCACGTAGAAATAATAATGACGATCAGGCTGTTGCCATTTCCAAGTCAAAGTTGCCAGCGACTCACAATATGGGTCTGTTTGATCATCATGGTAACGCTGATATAAGTCCGCAAAAGCAAACTGATACATTTGCTGAACTGCTGGTAAATCATTTTCTAAAACTGCTGCTAAATTAGCCATTAATGCCATCTCCAAGCACAGATTAACATTATTCAATGACTAATGCCAACTGAGTTTGATTACCAATTAAAAAGTGCGCCTAAGAGTGACATCAGGAACATGATGCCAATAAAGACTGGTAAACCGACAAACAATATTTTTGAGGCCAAATCAGTATTACTGAAAATATAATCGAATTTGTTCGGCCGAACTACCCGATCAGTGATTTGCACGTGAGCCATCGCGGGAATCGTCAATAAATTCCGTTTAAATAATAAACCATTCTCATTCGTCAAAAATTCAGTGAAGACATGTTTATCATCAGTCTCAAAGTCCAGTGAGTAATAGGTGAAATATTCACGTTGCCAGAAATGTTCATTTCCCGGTACACTAATTTTGCGCTCAGCCAATTTAACGGCTTGTAATTGGTCATAGTTATAAGAGAAATATTGTTTAGGATTATCAAGAAATTCAATCACGATAAAGAAAATAATCCGCTGATTGGTGAATACCATTAAGCGATTGCCTCGCAAACTGGTTTGATCGTGAATATACTGTTTCGTCTCTTCAGTCTGCGGCGCATACATGCCCATAATGCCACCGGTCGCCATTTGACTATTTTCTTCATTGGTCATCGGCAATAAATTAATAATTTTCTCATCAGGTTGCAGAAGTTGTTGCACTTCATCAAGAATATGGCGCATGGTCAGGTACATTGCCACAGTCCGTTGTTGCTTGCGTTTTTGCATCTCCGTTGACAAATGGCTATTGATCGGTTTGTTTGGTAGACCATTGAAAGAATTCACGACTTCAATAAAGGGATTGGTAAAGATTGCCATGTTTCAGCGCCTCCTTTTGAATTTTCAACCGGCCCCGGGATAGATTCTTATAAACCGTGGCTGGCTTAATGTGCAATTGCTTGGCAATTTCGGCCGGAAATTGACCATCAACAAAATACAACTGAAAAATTGCCCGTTCCTGATCGTTCAAAGGCCTAAATAAAGTTGCCCAATCTGGCTCCGTGGGTTCTTCTTCCGCAGCCGTATTCAATGTGGTCGGCATGGCGACATCCTGCTTAATACCGGCTAAACCCTTGATATAATCCAGCGTTTGATTTTTAACGACCGTGCCCAACCAACTTTTAAAAGTACCCTTGTCGGCATCATACAAGTCAATTTTCTGCCAAATCTGATAGTAGGATCGATTCTCAATGTCTAACGTGTAGCCGCGCAAATATTCACCTTGCAAATAGTGCCAAACCACTTGGCGAATAAAGTCACCATACTGATCGATCAACGCGGACAGGGCCGCTTCTTGATGTTGTGCCAAGGCTGCCACTAATTCCTCATCAGTCACTTCAGCCACCTCCCAATTTATGCTCATGTACTTACAACCTATAATACGACTTTTGTCAGCGATTTCTGACCGAAAATGAAAAATAGTTATTTTTAATGCAAGCCGAATGAAATCTTAGCTGCGATGTAATTTAAGTTACTACCGAGTTAAGGTCAGTATTACTATTTGGAAACCAAATTATGATAAATTAAAAAGTCTATTTGAAAATTTCCCAGAAGAACCGGGAACTTTCAAACAGACTATTTTTATTGAACTATTCAATTTTAACTTCAACTTTAATGGCCATGATTTGCCCCACTACTCTGTCACAATCATTAACTACAATGATGAGTTCTAACTTAACTCCAGACGGAATGGCGGGATCTTGTCGTCAGCGGCGAAATTATTGTTAGTGCTTTAGGACTTACAATAAGCCTCGAATTGAAGACTTTTGAAAAAAGGCTTCAATCAATGTCGGCAGCGTTCCACGACAAGCAGCCCGTAATGCAGTCAGAACCAATTATGTTTAACGTATTAACTAAAAAAGATTTTAGTTCAGTCAGTGTAGCAGAGTCATGATCCACGTGGCAACTGCCGCAATAAAACACCAAGCCGTGATACCAAAGCCAACCCACAGGAAGACCTTGAATGAAAACGAGAAATTACTAAAAATATAATCTAAGCGATTAACGCGGCTAGCCTTATTTCCCACTTCAATATGCTGCATCCCTGGAATCGTCAACAAATTTTGCTTGAATAATTCACCGTTTTCTTTGGTCAAAAATTCGGTAAAAATATGACGGTCTGTGGTTTCAAAGTCTAAAGTATAAGACCCATAAGTGTGAGTCTTTCCGACATGTTCTAAATCGGCAGAACGAAAGTATTTGCTCTTAAGTTTAATGCTCTTGATACTTTCATATGAATACGAAAAATACTGATTAGGATCGTCCATAAACTCAATCACAATGAAGAAAATAATGCGGCGGTCAGTGAAAATCATCAGGCGGTTCCCGCGCAAACTAGACTGAGAGTCGCGATACCATTTGGTGGCTTCGCTATCTGGCGCGTACATGCCCATAATGCCGTCGGTAGCGTAACCGCTATTGGCCTCGTTGGTCATCGGCAACATATTAATAATTTTTTCACCGTCACCTAATAATTGTGTGACCTGATCAAGAACTTGACGCATTGAAATGTATAGTGCCACTTCCCGCTTACGGAATAGTTGCTTTAATTCATCCGACAGATAGGCTGGTGCCGGCTGTTCCGGCAAACCATTGTAAGAATTAATCACGTTAATAAAAGGATTCGTTAGGATTGCCATGCTTGTTGACCACCTTTCTGAATTTTCTGTCGTGCTCGTGAGAGATTTTTATAAACAGCCGTTGGTTTCATTTTCAACTGCTGAGCTATTTCCATGGGATACAAACCATCCACGAAGAAAAGTTTAAAAACAGTCAGCTGCTGCCCAGATAACTGCTGCAAATAAGGTTGCCAATCAATTTCTGGTTCAGGTTCATCGGCGGCTAAATAATCCGCGGCCAAATCCAAGTCTTGAAAAGTTCCCTTGAGGCCTTTCTTATAGTCCAAGGCTTGATGCTTAGCAATGGTACCCACCCAAGCTTCGAAATTGCCTTTGGCGGCATCATAAGTGTCAATTTTTGCCCAAATTTTATAATAACAACGGTTTTCAATATCCTGCGTGTACCCACGCTCATAGCCGCCGCGAAGATAACGCCAAATTACTTGTCGAATTAAATCACCGTACTGATCAATTAATGCATCAAGACCCGCCTCATCATGGGCGCGCAATTGTGCGAGTAACTCTTCATTATCCACTTGATCACCCCTTTATTACCCTTACAATACATACTACGCCAGCTGTTCATCAAACTTGACTCTTTCTGATAAAAAATTTACAAATAATTACCTGCAGTCAAGTCCGCTAAAACAAAAAAGATACGTTGCCATTCTCAGCAACGTATCTTTTACATATTCTGTATTGTTCTAATTTAAATTCTGACAGATTTATTGTTTAGCGCTTGTTATATTTATAAACCTAACAGCCAATTAATAAAAGCGCCTAATAAATTTCCCCCCACTAAAATAGTGGCGACAATCACGGCGATTTTATAAGATAAGGACGCATTACTGAACATTTGGTCAAATACCGTGAAACGTTTAACTTTGTCACCAATTTGAATGTCCTTCATTCCCGGAATGGTCAGCAAGTTACGTTTGAACAGCTCACCATTTTCTTGAGTTAAGAATTCAGTGAAGACATGTTTATCAGTCGTCTCAAAGTCAAAAGAGTAATAGCCATAATATTGTGGTTTACCCAAATGCTTTGGGTCTTCCGCCCGCACACGTTTAGCCGCCAGTTTGACGTATTTGATTTTCGAATATTCATATGAGAAATATTGTTTAGGATCGTCGATAAATTCAATCACAATAAAGAAAATAATGCGGCGATCAGTGAAAACCATCAGCCGATTACCCCGCAAGCTCGACTGGGCATCACGATAATCCTTCGTTGTCTCACTTTGCGGCGCATACATTCCGAAAACACCATCAGTCGCATAACCACTATTAGCTTCATTGGTCATTGGTAACAAATTAATGATCTGCTCACCAGGTGCCAGCAACTGGTTCACTTGGTCTAAAACCTGATGCATGGTAATAAACAACGCCACTTCTCGTTGCCGCCGAATCTCGGCCAACGTATCACTTTCTCGAGGTAACGGACGCGTTGGTAACCCATTCAAGGAATTGACCACATCAATAAATGGATTGGTTAAGATTGCCATAGTTGCGGACCACCTTTCTGAAGTTTTTGCCGCGCTCGCGAGAGATTCTTATAAACAGTCGCTGGTTTCATGTTTAATTCCTTAGCAATTTCTACCGGATAAAGGCCATCAACGAAAAACAGTTTAAATACTTGCTGCATTGAGCCTGATAATTGTTGTAAGTACGGTTCCCAATCAATTTCTTCATCAATAGCCGTCGTGGCCACATACTCTGGTAATAAATCCAAATCTTGGTAAGCACCACTTAGTCCACGCTTATAATCTAGGGTTTGATTTTTAACGATCGTCCCTAGCCAAGCAGCAAAATTACCCTTCTCTGGATCAAATTGATCGATATTAGCCCAAATTCGATAATAGGCCCGATTTTCAATATCTCTGGTGTAGCCCCGTTCGTAATCACTGCGCAAATAACGCCAGACAATTTGCCGAACCAACTGGCCATATTGTTCCATTAAAGCAACTAAACCAGCCTCATCATGAGCGCGCAACTGGGCAATTAAGCGGTCATCAGTCACCAACCCACCTCCATCTTTTACCCTACACCCTATACTACTCGTCAAATGCTCACAATCTGACAAAATTTGAAAATAATTTTAAAATAAGTCGGTCTTTCAAGGCAGACGTAATCTTCCCGGTTGATCTGACTTTTCTTTTTACTAAGCGGATCGGTACAAGGTACATCAGCAGAACTTCCATAGATAATCTATTTTAAAAAAACAAATAACCTGATTAACAATCTCAAGTTTGCACAAGAGCAATTGTTAATCAGGTTCTGTTAGTTATTGGCTGCTATTTTTAAAGTGGTGCTGGATTAAACTACTGCATCAGGCAGGAACAGCTTAAATCAATTTAACGACGCTATTCCACATCAGATGGCAATAAAATCGTCTGACTGCGACCATCATCATAAGCCAAAACTGTATTAGGATAGCTGGCATCGTAAGGAATGGGCGTATCAAATGTAATCTCAGTAGCTAATTTTTCCGTGCTAAAAGTAATTTCAACTTTGTTATCAGCATTAGGTGCCAAATCAAAGGTCAAGACATTATTTAACGGAAAAACACCCTGTAGATTCTGATCAATAATTGTCCAGAAGCGGTCAATCAAAGCATCGGGCAATTTTGAGGCTACGGCAATCGTAGCAAAGCGTTGATTCGAATTTTGAAACATGGACAACAACCTTTCTTTACGGGTCAACCACTAAATCGGCAACTTTACCATCAACAAATTTAATTAGTGGTTCTGGGGCAATTTTGACAGAGCGGCCTAATTTACCAGCCGACACCGCAATCGTTTCTGCTTTCAGCGCCTGCTGATCGAAATAAATCGGGAAATCGTGACGTTCATGAATACCGACCGGCGTATTAGCACCATGGACATAACCAGTCGTTTTTTCCAATTCTTTTTGTGGCAACATTCGCACGCGTTTATTGCCAGAGACTTGCGCCAATTTGCGTTCATCCAAATGTTGATCAATTGGGATCACACCGACGATCGGACCAGTTTTATCACCATGAAGCACGAGGGTTTTATAGACCCGATGATATTCGGCATCGGTTCCCTGCTGTTCACCTAATTTGAATTCCAAAGATTCATAAGGAATCTTCGCCTGATCAAGAATTTTTTCCACCAAAGTTTTATTTAATTTAGCTTTACGTTTTGACATTTTAGCACCTTAATTCTAGCATTTTTTAAAACAGCTCACTATAATAATGAACAAGAGGTGAGCAACTTGTTTTCATTTAAACGTAAAAAATCAACTGAGTCACAGGAATTTGACTTTGCCAAGATGATGGCGAATGTGCGTGAAGATCCCAAACACCTTGAGCAAGTCCAAGCTCACTATAAAGAATATTATCATCAATATCCGAAAAAATCGAACCCGGTGATTGATTCAAGTGCAAAGTCAGCCAAGCCGACGCAACATTCAAATGATAATTCTAGTGTAAACAGTTCTGTAAAATAAAATCAACTCGAAAGTGACTTTCGAGTTGATTTTTTATTATTTTTAAAGAATTGCTTGCTATTAGATTCGCTGACACCAATACTTAGCCTAATTCTTGATTAAGAAACAGTTCGTATTTAACTAAAGATTGCTTCTGTGGCACCATGAAAATAATTCTTGGTACTGACTGTGCTCGTTGCCAGTTAGTCACGGTTGTCTGAAAAGACATTTGAAATAACTGTTGCTCACCTAGTTTAATCTGATTCAAGTGGACTGGTTGTTGATTAATCCCCACAACATGGGCAATGGCTGATAATCCATAAGGCACTTCCAAGCGAACATTTTCCCAGAAAGCCAAATTAGCTGGGCGATCACCATAAGCTAATTTAGTTTGTTGATCAATCGTAAATAACACCCTAACTTTCACTAAATTGCCTTGATGTTTAATCGTTGGCCGATTAAAGCTAAACTTCAACGCTGGCGTTTGATACTCGCGATTTACGTAAACTCGTTTCTCTTGGATCGATTGATTACTACCAGCATTAACTGTTTGATAGCGCCAGGTCACACCAACACCAAGTGCGACAATGATTAGGCTAATGACCACTATTTTCCAGTTAGGCCGTCTCATCAAGCTTACCTCCGGATAAATGATAACCCTGCGTTGCCACACTCTCAACAAATTCATGATCATGAGACGCAATTAAAAAGGTCGTTCCTCGGGACTGATAATCACGAATAATATTAATCAATTCGTTTTTACTTTCATCATCTAAAGCATTCGTTGGTTCATCCAAGATGACCAGCGGCGGTTGACCTAACAACGCTTGAGCAATTCCTAATTTCTCTTTCATCCCGAGAGAAAATTTACGAACGGGTAAATTCGCAGCCTTGTTTAATTTAAAAATCTGCAATAAATTCAAAATTTCAGCTTGATCAACTTCTGGAATTAACATCGCTAATAATTGTAAATTCCTCAAAGCTGAAAATTCCTCGATTAAACTGGGGTTCTCAATTAATAGACCTGTCCTTAGCGGATATGGTTGCTGTGGCGTCACAATCTGATTATTGACGCTTAGTTCCCCAGTACAATGAACCAAGCCTAAAATCGCCTTTAATAATACGGTTTTACCGGCGCCATTCTCACCAGTTAACGTGGTAATTGAGCCTTGTTTAACACTCATTGTAATCCCATCAAGAATCTTGCCTTGTTTAACTGTCTTACTTAAATGGTTTGCATCAATCAAATTCATCCTAATCCCTCCCAGCTAAATTGCTGTAAATCAATCACAAAATAACCAGTGACCAGCACCAACAGCCAACAAATTAAGCTCGGCCAAACTTGCCACTGGTTGGCATCTTCTAAACGACTTAGCATCGTCAAATTCAAAAAGTTTCCTGGAATAATGACAAAAACCGTGAGCACTAAAATAAAAATTTCGATAATCATCCCCGCGTATCGATTGAACATGACTAAGATATTATCCAGAAAAAGTAAACTTAAGTTGGCACCGAAAATAATCGGCAATAAATACCATTCTTGGCCAATTATCGGCTGCTTAAGCAAGACCGTGCTGAGTAACATCACTAAACTCAATTGCCCCGAAGTGAATAAACTGTAACTCATCATTAGCCAGCAATTGGTCAAAGTAAATTGCCAACGCTGATACCCAAGACCATGCAACAAGCGATTACTACGTTGATTTAACCATGGTAAACCATCGCCAAATAAAATAATTGGCATTATTAGGATGACTAACCAGTTAATCGGTAACGAGATACGCCGGGCTGCCAAATCAGCTGCTGACGTCCCTAAAAATAAGACTTGGCACAAATTAACGTGTGGATTTAAGCGTATTTGCCAAGCGCTGCCAAAAATAATCAACCAACTGATCAATAGCCACAGTAAAATCTGCCACTTCAGGGCAGTTAATAACTGCCAAAACTGATATTTAAAAAGTTGTCTCATTGGCCTACCGTTCTTTCTGCTAAGGCAAAATTCAGACAAACACAAAAATCAATTAATAATAACAATAAACCTGTTAACAAGCCCCATTGCCGCCAAGTTCGTGGTGCCGTCATGATCAATAGTAAGCTGATCCGTTTACTAATCAACAACCAGAAATCAAGTCCGATGAAACCAAAGACCAGCATAAATGAAACTGGTTTTGAGTGAGTCAAGCGGCAAATCATCACCAGCATAAAGCTTAAAAAAAGTTGTCCTAATAATAAATAAATAAAACCAAACCACACCGGCCAACTAACTAGCATTATTTTGCCAGAACAATTAAGGCCAATAAATGTGCCTAAGACAAAACACCCAGTCAAGGTTAATTGGGCCAAAATGATGTTGGCAATGTCTTGCTTGACCCAAACATCATTTGTCCGAGTCGCACCATAATCAGTTAGTCGATGTTGAAAATTGTGCAACGTGAGGAATAAGGAAATAGGAAAATAAATAATGAGTAAATTAAATCGTTCAAAAATTAGCCCTTGTAATTGACTGCCCGTGGCAGCTCTTTGAGTTTGGCGCCAACACAAACCAGCTAATAACAGCGTTAAAAGTACCAATATTAACCTTAGTTTTTTTTGCCACCACAGTTGATAAAATTGTTGTCGCCAAACCTCACCAATATGCATGACGTCGGCCCCCGGTATAACTGAGCACCATGATCACTACTATTAACAAGCATGTTTCAATCAAGACAACCCCTAAGCTCAAATTTGCATTCGCACTTTCGCGAAGAAAATCACTGGGGACATAACTAATTTGATTACCAAGTGGCAAAACCTGATTACTAATCAGCAGCCCCATTTGTAATAGTAAGGACGCTGAGACCGCCAGAAATCGCTGGCGGACATAAAAACTGATTGCCCCAGCAAAAGCTGAAAAAAGGCCAGCCCAAACAGATGCTAAGAGAATTGATAATAATGCGTGCACTAGCGGGTGCTGGTAATAAAGCGGTACTAGCAACGTGTTCAGATTGATCACCAAAATATTACTGTTCAAAAATTCATCTGGCCGATTATTAGGCAATATTAAGAAAAACGCCAATAGATTGACTAGTAGACTAATGAAAATAGTCGCAGCACCCAGTCCGGCAATTAATAGCAGATAACGCCGGATTGTTTTATTTAAGCCGATGCGATTAGTGATTTGTTCAAAAAAATGTGTTTTTAAATCATTAGCCAGCAAAGTAACGCCGGGTAATGACGCTAATAAAGGTAGCAGAATAAAGAAAACAACTGGGGTCAGATTAAATTGGTCGATTGAAAGCCACGACGTATATGGTGAATCATAAAACCGTCCAGAACGCTGTTGAATTGTCCAAAATGATTGCCAGAATTGACCACCACTGATTATCAGTGCTACCAACAAGCTACTAGTAACTAAGCGCCAATTGATCCTTTGCCAAAGAAAACTTCTCATGATGAATTCACCTCCAAAAAAAGCGCGGGTCCATAACCCGCGCTTAACGTAATCTAGCGTACACTATCAGGACTCCAAACCCCTTTTGCATAACCATTATTCCAACTACGAGAGTTAATTCTTACGGAAACACCCGACCCGTGATTCTCAACGGCGTTATTCCACAAAAAAGTTTCATCACCTTGATAACTTTTATAGCTATGGCCACTTGATGCATCAGTTCCATCCTGTAATGCTGCCCAAATAGTATGATAGCCAATATCTGTTGAAGTTGTCTTATTATAATACGATGTTCGATTCGTTTTATTTCTTGACGGTGTCGCATCATTAGGACTCCAAACTCGGTATTCATTACTCCATGAAGTATCGGTATGGTTATCCGCACTCACAATCATTGCACTTCCAGTACCTATCGTAATTCCTAAGGCAATCATAGTCGTTGCTAGTATTCTTTTTTTTATCATTTTTCTATCTCTCCATTTTTAATCTTTTCGGAATATATTTACCTATCTATCAACAAGTTTGTATTCATTTTGAATTGACCAACAGTGATTCGCTGATTAGCTACACCAGGAAGCATTAATTTGAAAATAATCGTCTGATTTTTAGCCAACTCAGCACCTGAACTAAGATGCGTTGAAAAGACTGATTCATAAGTTAATGTCGTGATGGAACCGTTGGTTTCACGTTTAATCTGTTGCCCACTGACGCCCAGATTTAGCTCTCCAACTTTCTGATCATTCTGATAAACAGTTGCCTCAGAAAGCCAGGCAGCTGCATAATATTGCTGTAACTCAGCTTTAGAAAACTGGGTACGATCAAAACTAACTTGATAGCGAACAACCATTGAATTGGTAGTTTGCTGGATTTGAATTAGTTTAGCAGTCAAAGACGGCTTATTTGAAGTAATTGTTAAATTCGGTTCATTCGTCTGCACGTCAGCAAATCGTAAAAGTACCAGCGGTAAACTTACTTTTTCTCGACTACCATTCAAGTGTCCAATGCTAATGGCCAGTTGACTTGATTGTTTTAAATCAACACCTGTGACATAGAACGCCAATATTGATCGATAATGGCCAATAGCAACTTGTTGAATATTTTGTTCAACATCATTAATTGGTTGACCATTAACTGCCAGTTCTAAACGCTGTTGTCGTAATCCAGTGGGACTAATTTTGGCACCAGTATAATCAACTACAACCGCGGCCACACCTGCTGAAGTCAGTGCCCCTTTCACCTGAATGGTTAATCCGGTAATTCTTTTCGTGGGCAAATCAAGGGTCTGATACTGATTTAACTTAGTAGGATCACCTAACAGTTCATTCATTGTTGGGTCAAAATGCGGTGTTTGCCGGCTGTCGTGATCAAGTAATTGTTGAATGCTGGGAACAATGCCACCAGCTTGAATGAGAACAGGTGTCGTCCGTGTCGCAAATAATAGCAATGCTGCCGCAACACTAAGTAATACTAATCGACGTCTTCGCTTAATTTTTTCTTTTCTACCTGCGATAATTCCTAACTTGATTGCTTGACTAACATCATCCTTGGGCACAAGAATTTTCTCGGACTCATCTTTCCAATCGATATTCACGATAAACTGCACCCCGCTCTCTTAGCATTTTGCGACCTCTAGTTAAACGACTCCGAACGGTACCAGCTGGTATTCGCAGAACTCGGGCAATTTCTTCAACTTCTAAATCGTTAAAATAAAACAAAATTAGTACTACCCGAAAATTTTCTGGAATCATTGCTAAATCACTCATCAAATCAGCGTGAAGGTCAGTTAAGGTTGAATCACCAGTTATCTCTGGAACGAAAGGAATTGTATTAGTCTGTTGGCGATAAACTTTCTGGGCAACATTAATTAGAATTCGAATTAACCAGGTATCAAAATACTGGGGCTGACGTAGTTTACCAATGCTTAATAACGCCCGCAATGATGTCTCCTGAACCACATCAAGCGCGTCCGCTTGTGTATGAACATAGAGATAAGCAGTTTTATAAAGTTTGGTCTGTCGGGCAATAAGTAACTTCGAAAGTGCCTCTTGATCACCGGCGCGCGCTGCTAGAATCAAGTCAGCATCTTCCATCATCATTTCCTCCTTTCGACTCACACCTATTAGTGTTTTTATCTTGTTAAAAAGCTCCCAAAAATTAAAATAAATATATTTTTTTAAATAAATTGAATATTTAACGGTTTTTAAGTAAACGGTATCATTTTTTATTATAAAGGATTTATCATAGAAAACTATTTTATTTTTGCATTTGTTATTCGGTACTCAAAAAAGGCGAAATCTCATCAGGAGATTACGCCTTTTTTTAAAACCAATATATTCAATCAATCTTTATCTTTAATGCCCGTTTTTAATCTTTCCAAGCCATCACGGACCATACTTGCCGGACAAGCAATATTCATGCGCAAGAAATGATCACCATTGCCGCCGTAGATACTGCCTGCCGAAAGTATCAAACCAGTCTTGGCTCGCAATTTAGCAGCTAATTCGTCAGCGGGTAATTTCAGGGCCGAGCAATCCAACCAAACCAAATAAGTTGCCTGACTAGCGACTAGTTTGATTTCCGGTAAATTAGCTGCCAGAAAAGTCGCCACTTGCTGATAATTTTGACGTAGTTGGTCTTTTAGGGCCGCCAACCACGCGTGTCCCTGGGTATAGGCTGCAATTGTGCCGGGAAGTGCCAATAAATTCGGCTCCGCCACTTCATCAGTATTTAAGCCCCGAATAACTTGGTCCCGCAACGCCGCATTAGGCACAATTGCTGTCGCTGCATGCAAAGCTGCCACGTTAAAAGTCTTACTTGGTGAAACTAAAGAAACAGTTTGATAATCTGCCGCATCAGCTAACGAAAACAGCGACCGATAATCAGGACCGTGTAAAACCAAGTCGCCATGAATTTCATCGCTGATCAAGGTAACATGATGTTCAGCGCAAAGGTCGCGGATCTTCAGTAATTCAGCTTCAGTCCAGACTTTGCCCACAGGATTATGAGGATTACATAAAATCATCAAGGTTGTCAGTGGCTTAGCTAATTGCGCCGCTAAATCCTTAAAATCGATTTGATACTGACCATTCTGATAAACTAAATCACTGGACAAGACGTGACGGCCATTATTAACGATTGAATTATAAAAGATATTATAAACCGGTGCCTGAACTAAGACGTTGTCGCCAACATGACTTAAACGCCGGACACTGGCCGACAAAGCTGGCACTACCCCGGTTGTGAAAATCAGCCAGTCAGGTTTTGCCGTAGCCTGATGTTCCTGTTGATACCAGTCGATCACGGCTTGGTAGTAGTCATCATGAGGTTCTTCGTAACCAAAAATACCAGTTTGAATCTTAGCCATCATTGCTGCTTTAATTTCTGGGGCCGTCTGAAAGTCCATATCGGCAATCCACATTGGTAATTCATTGGGCTGAACCGCCCATTTGATTGAATCAGTATGCCGCCGCTGCGGAATCGTTGTGAAATCATATTTGGTCATGATGCTTGTACCTCCGATTTCTGATCTGCTGTTAAAATAATTTTTGTTTGACTCGGATCTATTTTCTGGGGATCCATAATTAAGTGACCGATCTTTTCAGCACGGATCACACCACTAATAGGATTTTTAACACTGGTGATTTCCGAATGAATATCGGCGTCAATCTCAGAGCAATATTCAAAGGCCAAGTCTGTCTGCAACAACCGACAATTTTTCATGACCAAATGATCAATATAACAGAGCCCTTGGTCGCTTTCAATCGTGCAATTAATCAGCGTGAGATTCTTGGTATTCCAACCCAGATATTCACCATTGATCGTTGAATCGTAAATCGTCACGTTCTCACAATTCCAGAAGGCATCTTTGGCGACAAAAGTTGAATTGTGAACTTCAACATTCTTCGCCCCATCGAAAACATAATTGCCGACCACCGTTAAATGATCAGCGACAATATCCTGACTATTCATCCCGAAATAATCGCCGTGAACTTGGACGTCATTTAACTTAATTTGTTGGCAATTCCACAGTGTTTCTTCTGCGTCAGCAAAATAAACGTGCTTTAAATCGATTTCTGAACTGCGCCGAAATTGTTTGGGCGCCTGAATCGTGCTGTCGGTAATGGCAATATCATGAGTGTACCAAATACCAGAACGGGCCATCGTTTCAAAAATGGTTTGCTTAACGCGCACATGTTGACTATACCAAAGTGGGTATTTCCATTTAAAAATAGATTTTTCTAAATCAATCTGGCGACTTTCCTTTAATGGTGACTCGCCTTGACCGAAAGTGGTATTAATAATTTGAGCATTTTTCTCACCAAATAGTGAACGCTCACCTTCAAATAATTGATCTTGATAAACTGTTGTCATTTTTTCATCCTTATCTAAATAGCTACAAAATACAAGTAATCACTAATGTCAGCTACGATTAATTTTAATAACTTAATGTTAGTCCCCTGTGACTGATATGTCTAATACCTATTGCCAATAACAGTTAATAAGTAAAATTTATGGCTCCCACATTGGTAGCCTGACCAAATAAATAACTCGCTGACTAATCTCTAGGTCAACGAGTTATTATTTTTCAAACTAAACCGAAGTTGTGGCCGAAATTATTAAATAGATTAAACCCGCCACTCTTGCGCGCTAAGTTGTTCTAAAGCCATACTAATTGGCGTCTCACCATCAGTCACGGTTAACTCTAATTGCTTTAATTCTGGGCGGTGAATCAACTCAGCCAGTAAACTAGCAACATTCTCACGGCTGACCTGTTGTTGTAACCCCGATTTAGCTGCATTCAGCGTGATTTTGCCACTGCCAGATTCGTTCGTTAAACTAACCGGTCTGATCAAGAGATAGTTTAAATCCGTTCGGTGCAACAGCCACTCGTCGGCATAATGCTTAGCAATAAAGTAGTTCTCCAAACTGCCAGCCCACTTATCTGGTTGATCAGCATTAACCGAGCTAACGAGTAAGTAACGCTTAGTGTCACTCTTTTCAGCTGCTTGCATGGTTTTAACGGCGCCATTTAAATCAACTCTTAATAAGTCTTTACCCGCAGAACCAGCCGCAAAAATAATCGCTTCTTGGCCAGCAAAGGCAGTTGCCATTTTCTCAACTGACCAAGTTAAATTAAATAACACATATTGCACATTAGCAGCTTTAACAATGGCTTGTTCCGCAGGCTGACGAACCCCTACCGTCACCTGATCACCTTTTGCTGCCAATTTTTCCACCAAATGGCGGCCGATTTGACCATTAGCACCAACTACGAAAACCTTCATCCAAACTCCTCCTTCACGCTATTCGATTTCATTAAGACATCTTCAGTGTAACTTACCGACTGACAAAAGTTTAGCAAAAACCCTTCAACACTTATTTACCTATACAAAACCGGGTTGGTCTCAAGTTAAAATTGATCAGTCTAGTAAAGGTGTTTAGTCAGAATTGGTTCTGACTCCATTACGGGCTTGCTGGTTGTGGAACGCTGCCGGCATCGATTTGAACCAATTGAAAACCGCAATTGTTTCAAATACGAGCCTTTGTCTAATTGCTAAAGCAATAAGACAAATTTGGCGGCTGACAACCACGCCCTCCATTCCGTCTGGAGTTGAGTTGGTGCACTTTATCTTTATTAGTGTTTAAGGCAGTGATAGCAGGATTCAGCGACTCAATTTAATCAGTAATAGTAGTTGAACAGTAACCAAAAAAAGGCGTGACAACCTCCTTCTAATTAGAGATTGTCACACCGCTTTTGTTTTACCACAATCTGATTCGGCCAAATAGTGGCGCTCAGTTTTGTTAGTTTCATCAGGTAGTGGCAGCGCAATTGGCGTCAGCCATGAAATTATTCTTGCCGCTTTAGCGGTTAGAATAAGGCTTGTATCTGAGATTGTTGCGAAGCAATGAGCTCAGATCAATGCCCATGGCGTTCCACGCCCCTCAAATTGCGCCGCCACCACCTCCCCAAACTTGGGGAAGACTTGACGCCCTCTTAATCGCTGGGCCACTGCCGCTCCCAACTAGGTACGACCAAGAGTGAACTACAGCTTCAATGCACAATCTTCATGGTTCACGCAATCTATTTAATAAAGCCTCTGGTGCGGTTACCAACTGTTGCAATACGCGCGCTTTATCAGCTTGATGAAGCAGCAATAATGGTTGATTAGGGGCAATTTTTTGATGCAGATCACGGACATACTGGTTGTGCGTCTGCGGGTAATGCCAGATGAATTTCAGAAAGTCCCAATAATCGCGGTCAAAATGTTCTTCAAAATTTGGTGCCATTTCTGGACGATTATGACCATTGTGGCGGACCTGCAATGAACGGCCGATCACTCGTTTTATTGCGACTGTTCGTGAAACCTGAAACCAAATGGTTAAATCAGCCTGAGCCATTCTTGGCGCCATTGTCTGGGAATAATTACCATCAATTACCCAGTTGTCATGCTGAGCCATGAAATCCGTTTGAATTTGCAGTAATTTCGCGCGCGCCGCGTCACTATAATCCATTTGGTGCCAATAGTAATCTAAAGACAAGACTGGCCAATTTGTCTGTTTAGCCAGTGCCTTAGCAAAAGTCGACTTGCCACTACCAGGCGAACCAATTAAAGCAATCTTCATCACGATTAACCCCTTTCTTTCCTTCGCAACAAAAAACCACGCACCTAAGGCGTGGTTTAGTCCTTGATCAATTGCCGATTTTCGCTTAATTGTTTCGTGAGAAAATCCGTAAAATTGATAAGAAAATATTAATAAAGTCAAGATACAATTCCAAGGCACCCCAGATAGCTAAGTTATCCACGGGAATTCCGCCTTGTTCAGTTGCTTGTTGATACATAACCTTCAGCTTTTGATTGTCCCAAGCGGTTAACGCAATGAAGACGATCAAAGTACCATAAGACAAAATATATTCCATAGTCGATGAATGCATGAAAATGTTAATCACTGTTGCCGCTAAAATACCAATCAAGGCCATCATCGCAATTTGACCGCTGCGAGCCAACGACTTTGTGGTCAAACGGCCATAGATTGCCATGGTCACGAAAACCACCACTGCCGTTAAAAAGGCGGCTGTAATTGAACCTAAATCATATACCCAAGGAATAATCGTGAAGGTCAATCCTTGTAGTACTGAATAAAGTACAAAATAGCTGATCATTTTGGCTTTAGACATCATTTGGGCCCGACTTAGCGCCAGTACCAATGCCAACTCACCGCCAAAGACAACCCACATCAACCAAGAATGTTGACTTAAAATAGTGATGACTTGGCTTGCCCACAGATAATTAAGTAAAAATGCTACCCCTGCGGAAATTGCAACGCCAATTGCCATGAAGAGATAAACTTGATTAAAGAATCGTTTCAAGCCTTGATCCTGAACTACCTCTGTTTGCATATAGGAGCCCTCCAATAATTATTGAGTTAATAAATCCCAATCTTCGGCTAATAGTATACCATACCTCTGAATATTTCCCTATCAAACTTTAGCACGATTTTAAGAAAAATAATCCGATTTCGTGAATAAGTTATCAGAATCAGAATTCGCTTTCAACATTTTCTGACTTAAGTAAACAAATCTGGCCATTAATTCACACAAATTTAGCGAAACCGGTTACACTTACTAGATATAAGTGCTATACTAGTCGGATAAGAAAAAAATTATTAACGTATTGTGAGTGCGATTAGTTATTATGTTGAAGTTCATCAAACAACACGGCTATCTTTGCTTTGTTGTTCTCATTATTGGTTTATTAGCAGGCGGCTATATTTATAAACAAAACCTTTTGGATTTACCGATCATTCGTGTTAGTCAAAAGCAACAACAATTAGTGCGTCACGAGAAAAACGAGAATCAATTAACAGCATTTGAAGCTTATGTGGATCATAAAATGTCGATTCATTTCACCATGGAGCAAGTCCAAACAGCAGCAATTTACTTAGTCAGTGCCTGCCTGGTCGTGTTAATCTTACAACCACTGGTGGTTTACCTGATTTATCAAAATCGACCAGCGGATCGGATCAAGCGGCAAAGTGGCAAGCATTACAATATCGTGCGCATTGATCGCGACGTTGACCCCCACTTTAAAAGCTGGTCGTAATTCCGAAACGCTTTAAGCTGACATCCCATTAATCAATGTCAATACCAATAACCCTTCGCCAATTGAAGGGTTATTTTTGTTGCTCGCGCGAACTTATTTGCCAGCCACTATCTGAATCTGAGTAACAAAAAAAGTTTGAGAAAATTCTCAAACTTTAGCAAATTAGCTACCGCTATATTGTAATAACGTGAATAAATCGTAATCCTTAATCTTGTCGCGACCGTGAAGATCTGTTAACTCGATTAAGAAAGCTGTGCCAACCACGATACCACCTAATTGTTCAACCAACTTGATGGTTGCAGCAATCGTGCCACCAGTTGCCAACAAATCATCAACAACTAATACTCGTTGGCCGGGTTTAACGGCATCTTTGTGCATAAATAACTGTGCTTCGCCATATTCCAGGTCGTAAGAAACTGAAATTGTTTCCCGAGGTAACTTACCTTTTTTCCGAGCTGGGGCAAAGCCAATTCCTAGACGATCAGCTACAGGACAGCCGACAATAAAGCCTCGTGCTTCTGGGCCACAAATCATTTCGGCACCATGTTCTTTAGCAAATTCAGTAATACGATCAGTTGCTGCAGAATAAGCAGCACCATCGGCCATTAATGGGGAAATATCGCGGAAAACGATCCCTGGCTCTGGAAAATCGGGGACCGACGCAATATAATCAT
Source organism: Lapidilactobacillus wuchangensis (assembly GCF_003946645.1). Lineage (GTDB taxonomy): Bacteria > Bacillota > Bacilli > Lactobacillales > Lactobacillaceae > Lapidilactobacillus > Lapidilactobacillus wuchangensis. The sequence continues at coordinate 62,812 of NZ_RHOU01000001.1, read as the reverse complement.
GAAAATCAATCTCTTTTTTGACCATGTTCGACATCCTATCTATCTTTTTGACTTGTTTTAAGAAACGTTTCTACTTGGTTCAAACTGCCCATCGCTAACTGGCGGTAACTTTGCTGTAACGCCTGTTGCCGCCGGAAAGTTGCAGAATTAAGTAACGGTGTTTTCGGCGCTTGGCGATTCGCCGTTAAACGTTCCTTATCCATTTTAACAAAATTCAATTCAGAAAACACCTGTATTCCAAAATGAAGTTGCGCATCCGTCACTTGACAGTGCTCAGCAAACTGTGACAGTTGCGGTTTCGCAATTGCCGTTTGTTGGTAAATTTCTTTCAAAATTAGTCGCAGCTGTGGTACCTGCAATTGCAAGCGTTCTTGCCGTTGAGGCGACGTATAAAATAGCAGATATAAGGACTGACTATTTAACACGTCCAAATAACTGGTCAACTGGCGCGCATTCAACGGCAAATCAATAAAGAGTGTCGCTCGTTGCTCGCTCACCGTCGTCAATTGTTCTGGCCGGGTCAAAATTGTGGTGCTGGTCATTTTCTGACCTAATTGTTGAGCCAAATGACTATCGAAACAAATATAGTTCCAATCTTGCTGCAACAACTGCGGCTTAAATGCCTGCCGCCGCAAATCAGTCACCTGATACTCGCGCTCAGCCCAATGCCAATTCGTTTGTGGCAACTTTGTTAAGGCGGCTGCTAACGGCGAAACACTGGTCGGTGGCGTAGATTCAGGAGCCTTTTCGGTTGGCGCAGTAGTTGTTGGCGCCGATGAAGCCTGACCAGTTGCATTAGCCAATCCTTGGGCGTCGATAAAAGTAATCTGAACCTTAGTCTTATTCTGCCAAACATTTAAACCTAAAGTTCCGGCCACTTTTAAGGCCGATTGCTGATTTAATTGTGCAGCTTGGTCACCATGACGGAAGCCAATCAACTCGACGCCATCGTTTAAACGACCCTTTAAGGTTTGGCCAGTTTTACCAATGGCTTGCCAACTTTGCCAAGGAAATTGATCAAATTCAAAGACTGGTTCAGGATTCTGCTCACCAAAAGGGCCTAAGTAACGTTGCAAATCGTTGACTAAGGCTGGCGTTAATTGGGGCAATTGTTGGGCGGTCAATTGATAATCCACCGTTAAAGCGGCACTTGCGGTTACCTCAGCTTGATGAGCTTTACTTTCAGCAACTAAATGCTCGCGGAGACCATTAATTTCTACGCTGGGCAAGGTTAACCCAACAGCCCCAGCATGACCACCAAACTTAGTAAAATGGTCCCGGTAATTATTTAAAGCCTGAAATAAATCGAACTCACCCACTGAACGACCTGAACCCTTAGCCGATTGTGTTTCCGGATCAATGCTTAAAACCAAGGTTGGACAATGATATTGATCAACGAGCCGACTAGCGACAATGCCGAGCACACCTTCAGCCCAGCCCTCACCTGCAACTACTAAAGCCGCTGGTTCGGGGGTCGTAACCGTGGCAGCGGCCGCTTGGGCAACTTCCTTGACCAAGTTCTGCCGTTCACCGTTGACTTGTTCAACTTGTTGGGCAATTTTATTGGCTTCGGTCTCATCATAGGTAGTCAACAATTCAACAGCCGGTCGCGCACTAGCAACACGCCCTAAAGAATTCAAGCGTGGTACCAGTCCAAAACTGACTTCACGGGTTGTTAAATGATTCAAATCGATTTTTGCCTGTTGAGCTAGTGCTAATAAGCCTATGCGTGGATCTTGGGCCATTTGCTGTAATCCGGCCGCCACAATAATGCGATTATCGGCAACAATCGGCATAATATCACCAATTGTACCAATCGCCGCTAAATCAATTAATTCTTGGGGTAAATCGCCTAACAAGCCCCAAGCCAAATAAAAGGCCACCCCGGCACCAGAGTAGTAGCCAAACTCGCAAGTTGACGCTGGATGCCGCGGATGAATAATGGCCGTGGCTTCAGGAAGTTGCTCCGGCAAATCATGATGGTCAGTAATAATCACATCTAAACCATGACTTTGCGCGTAAGCCACCTCAGCAACCCCAGTAATCCCGTTATCAACTGTAATCAATAATTGATAACCCTGGTCAACAAACTCATGATAACGATCCATGTTAGGCCCGTAACCATCAGTGAAACGACTGGGCACATAGTAATCAACCTCAATTCCCAGACTCATAAAAGCCTCATGAAGAATTGAGACACTAGTCACCCCGTCGGCATCGTAATCACCATAAATGATGATTTTTTCTTCATTTTCAATGGCTTGCTCAGTGCGAGCCACAGCCCGATCCATATCATGGAAATGATCAGGCGTGGTTAATTGAGCCAAATCAACCGTCAAAAACTGTTTGATGGCCGCGCTTGTTTTAAAACCGCGATTAACCATAATAGCGACGATAATTGGGGGTAAATCCAATGTCGTCGCAATTTCATCAATCGTTGCTTGTTCAATTTTTTGTGGTTCTTGCCATTGTGCTTGCAACTAAAAAAACTCCAAACAATTATGAATTAAAAACAGCTAATGATTTCTTAGTTGCCTTTTGGACTTTCACTAACTCACCTTGAACTGACCAACGATTAGCCCCGCCGTCAGCGCAAGTGATTAAGGTGATCATTTTCTTTCCAGGCACATCATCGATAATGCTGACTTGTGTTGGATCAATGACTTTTTTGACATCAATTTGGTAAGTGTAAACTTTCTTCAAATCAGTAATATAAATTTTCTCGCCTAGGCTGGTATCCGCAATTGGTGAGAATAGAATGCCCTTATTAGTCATATAATGACCCGCCAAAGCATAGTTACCTTGGCCCATGGTTTGATCAGCCTTCATGGTGCCGGCACCAGTCGAAAGCGCCGTATCGCTTAACCCCTTAAGAATTGGTAAATACAAATTAACCGCCGGAATCGCGATTTTCCCCAGGGTGCCAACGTCATCACGATTGAGCGTGGCGGCAGCAACTTGTTTGGCGTCAATACTTTTGACCTTACTGAAATCAAACTCGCCTTTCACCTTGCGACTTTTCGCAATCGTGGTCTTGGTTACTTGAGCATTGCGATTCTGACCCAACCAACCAACGGTAAAATCTTTAATTTGCTGGTTAAAAATCAGCGCTAGCGCCACCAACAGTAATAGAATATAGCCAGTTATTCGTAGTTTTTTCATGAGTTGCCCCCCTCTGGACTCAATCATTGGTTGCCGAATTACAACTAATCTTATTTTCCTTTAATATCTTCGTCGTTTAATTTCAAAACGGTCATAAAGGCTTCTTGTGGAATTTCAACGTTACCAACGGCTTTCATCCGCTTCTTACCAGCTTTTTGTTTTTCCAACAACTTACGTTTACGAGTAATATCGCCGCCGTAACACTTGGCCAAAACATTTTTGCGATACGCCTTAATTGTGGCTCGGGAAATAACCTTATTGCCAATCGCAGCTTGAATCGGCACTTCAAATTGCTGCCGAGGAATAACTTCTTTTAATTTAGAAACAATTAAGCGGCCCCGATCAGCGGCAAAATCACGATGGACAATGAAGCTTAACGCATCTACTGGTTCGCCATTCAACAAAATATCCATCTTGATCAAGTCACTGGCACGATAGTCACTGATTTCATAATCAAGTGAAGCATAGCCGCGTGTGCTGGACTTCAGGTCATCAAAGAAATCGTAAATAATTTCTGACAATGGCAATTGATAAATGACGTTAACGCGATAAGTATCAAGATAATCCATGGTGACGAATTCCCCGCGTTTACGCTGAGCCAATTCCATGACGGCACCAACATAATCATTTGGCACCATAATTTCTGCTTTAACATAAGGTTCGCGAATTTCTTTAATTAGAGATGGATCAGGTAACTGCGCTGGGTTATCGATCACCTTTTCAGTGCCATCGGTCATTTCAATGTGATAATCAACTGAAGGCGCAGTCATAATCAAATCCAAATCAAATTCGCGTTCCAACCGTTCTTGGATCACATCCATATGCAACAAGCCTAAGAATCCGCAACGGAAACCAAAGCCTAAAGCCTGCGATGTTTCTGGCTCAAATTCTAAGGCAGCATCATTCAAGCGCAATTTTTCTAGGGATTCGCGTAAATCATTATATTTCGCATTATCAACAGGATACATCCCGGAATAAACCATCGGCTGGATTTTACGATAGCCAGGTAATGGCTGATCAGCGGGTGTTTCCGCAGAAGTAATCGTATCACCAACGTCAGTTTCTTGCACGGATTTAATTGACGCTGTTAAATAGCCAACATCGCCAGCCATTAAATAGTCACGTTGCACGGCTTTAGGCGACATTACCCCGACTTCGGTCACTTCATACTCGTGGCCATGACTCATTAATTTAATGCGGTCACCGGGCTTCACAACACCATCAACGACGCGGACACTTAATACCACGCCACGATAACTGTCATAAACGGAATCGAAAATCAACGCTTTTAAAGGTGCGGTTAAATCACCAGTCGGCGCTGGAACATCGGTCACAATTCGTTCCAATAATTCAGGAATCCCCGTGCCAACTTTAGCACTAGTCAACACGGCTTCACTGGCGTCAATACCGATCATATCTTCAATTTCTTTTTTAACTTTATCTGGATCGGCCGATGGCAAATCAATTTTATTGATTACTGGTAAAATTTCCAAATCATTATCTAAGGCCAAATAAACATTAGCCAATGTCTGGGCTTCAACGCCTTGAGCGGCATCAACCACCAGAACTGCCCCTTCACAGGCTGCCAAAGAACGTGAGACTTCATAAGAAAAGTCCACGTGTCCCGGCGTATCAATTAAATGGAAAATGTAGGTTTGGCCATCTTTAGCTTGGTAATGCAATTCCACCGCATTTAACTTAATGGTAATGCCACGTTCCCGTTCCAAGTCCATATTATCCAAAAGCTGGGCCTGCATCTCCCGCGGCGCCACACTATCAGTTAATTCCAGAATGCGATCGGCAATCGTCGATTTACCATGATCAATATGGGCCACAATTGAGAAATTACGAATATGTTTTTGTCGTTCCTTTAGTTCTTCAAGATTCATTTATTTACACCCAATCCATCGAAATTGAAACAAAAAGTCATTTCAAACTAGTTTTATTATACCAGATTTCATACACTGGCGTTGGTCTCAGTCATCAAAGTGTGAGGGGCGACGTTCTTTTGGCGTAGCGTAATTCTGATAAATTGATTGGACGCTGCCAAGCGGCCGAGCAATTTATTAAATTAGGCATAGCCATTTGTCGCCCCGAACACGTTTCAGCACCGCAAAAAATAGAACCAGGTATGATTTTAAAACAGAATCAGTTCTGACTCCATTGCGGGCTCTTTGGTTGTGGAACGCTGCCGGCATCGATTTGAACCAATTAAAGACCAAATTGTTTCAAATACGAGCTTTTGTCTAATTGCTAAAGCAATAAGACAAATTTGGCGGCTGACAACCACGCCCTCCATTCCGTCTGGAGTTGAGGTGGTGCACTTTATCTTTATTTGTACTCAAGGCAAGTATAACAGGATAGCTCAAATCGCTTTGAATAGCAGTAACATCTGAATAGTCCATCAAATAAGCTGGCCTGACATTTCTCTGGTTTCATCCAGAAAACTTGTCAAGCACACATATTAGTCTATAGCAATTTTTTCCAAATTAGTGGTACTGAATTCTGTTAGTTTACTCAGGTGGTTGCTGGGCGATTGGCGGCTAACTTTACCGGCACTGCCTTGATATCAATTAAATCTAAAGTGGACTAAACTAACTCAAAACGCAGTGAAGGCCGCCGGGTTGTCAGCCGCCAGATTCTTCTTGCCGCTTTAGCGGTTAGAAGAAGACCTGGATTGGAGACTTTCGTTAGAAAGGCTTCAATCAGTGTCGGCAGCGTTCCACAACCCGCCGGCCGTAACGGAGTTATCCGCTATTCCGCCTAAAACCAATTTGAATCAACTGCCCAGCACCCACCACACCAATTGGGGAAGTCTTGGCCTCTATTCAAACTAAACCCAATAAAAAAGTAGGCCATCAAACTGACCTACTTAAAATGCTATTGGAATTTTTCTTTAAAACGACTGAAGAAACCGCCATTTTGTGGATCGATTTTTTCACCACTAGCTTCAACGAAGTCCTTCAAAGCATTCTTTTGCTTATCACTTAAATGCTTAGGCGTAACCACATTAACTGTAACAGTTTCATCACCATTAGTCTTGCTATGCAAGCGTGGCGCACCTTTGCCCCGTAAGCGGAAGTCTGTGCCTGATTGTGTACCGGCCGGAATCTTCAGCTTAACTGGGCCGTGAACTGTATCTACCTGAATTTCATCGCCTAAAGCTGCTTGTGGGAAACTAATCGAAACAGCAATGGAAATTTCAGCACCATCACGTTGGAATTTACTACTTGGCTTAACTCGGAAAACGATGTACAAATCCCCATAAGGACCACCATTTTCGCCGGCTTCACCTTGGCCTTCTAAGCGCATTTGTTGGCCGTCTTCAATCCCAGCAGGAATCTTAACCTTAACTTCGTGATTTTGCTTTTCTTTACCAGTGCCGTGGCAAGTTGGGCATGGTTGTTCAACAATCTTACCTTTGCCTTGGCAACGATCACAGGCAACTCGAGTCCGAATCCGGCCAAGTGGTGATTGTTGTTCAACTTCCATAAAGCCAGTCCCATGGCACTTAGGACAAGTGATTGGACTGGTGCCAGGCTTAGCGCCACTCCCATTACAAGTATGACATGAAGCTTCACGAGTATAAGTGATTTCCGTATCTTTACCGAAAATCGCTTCCTCAAATTCTAGATCCATCCGATATTGTAAATCGGCACCTTGGCGTGGTGCAGTTGCACTAGCAGCTCGACCACCGCCGCCACCAAAGAACTGACTGAAGATATCGCCGAAATCACCGAAACCGCCACCAAAATCACCGCCGGCTTGGCCGTAACCACCACCAAAGGGATTACCGCCGCCAGCGCCATTCATGCCTGCTGAACCATATTGGTCATAAGCTGAACGTTTTTGCGGATCAGATAAAGTTTCATAAGCTTCATTAATCTTTTTAAATTTCTCTTCGGCACCTGGGGCCTTATTAATATCAGGATGATACTTCTTGGATAATTGTCGATAGGCTTTTTTGATATCCGCTTCTGAAGCATCTTTTTGCAAACCAAGAGTGTCATAGAGATCTTGTTCGTCTGCCATCATTTTCCTCCTTATCGACTGCTGTCGAAAGACTTTACTCACAAAACTATAGCATAAACCAGCAGTTTTGCAAAACTCAACAAAAGAGAGTGTGAGGGGTGCCGTTCTTTTGGCAACCCGAACACGTTTAATTAGCGTGTGAAGACGACCAATCTTTTGCCAACCCCGAACTCATTTCAATAAAAGAGAGATTGGATCTTGGGACCCAATCCCTCTATAACAATCAAAACTATTAAACTAGCTTAGATTATTTCTTGTCTTTATCGACTTCTTCAAAATCGCCATCAACAGTACCGTCATCCTTACCCTTGCCATCATCCTTACCTTGTTCAGGATTTGGACCAGCTTGGCCTTGATCACCTTGTGCTTGTTGAGCTTCTTGAGCTTGTTGATAAAGTTTTACGGTTAAGTCTTGAACGATCTTGCTTAATTCGTCGCGCTTAGTCTTCATATCTTCAGTGTCGTCAGCTTCTTGAGCTTTCTTCAAAGCATCACGAGCATCTTCGGCCTTCTTGATTTCTTCATCAGAAACCTTGCCTTTTAATTCGCCAAGAGTCTTGTCAGTCTGGAATAACAATTGATCAACATCGTTCTTCAAATCAACTGCTTCCTTACGCTTCTTGTCTTCTTCAGCGTTCTCTTCGGCTTCCTTCTTCATCTTGTCGATTTCTTCGTCAGATAAGCCTGATGAACTCTTGATCGTAATCTTTTGTTCCTTACCAGTACCCATATCCTTAGCAGATACGTTTACGATACCGTTCTTATCAATATCGAAAGTTACTTGGATTTGTGGGATGCCCCGAGGAGCAGCAGGAATATCAGTTAATTGGAAACGACCTAAAGTCTTGTCGTCAGCTGCCATTGGCCGTTCACCTTGTAAAACGTGAATGTCAACAGCTGGTTGGTTATCAGCAGCAGTTGAGAAGGTTTGTGACTTCGAAGTTGGAATCGTTGTATTACGATCGATCAACTTAGTGAAGACACCACCCATTGTTTCAATACCTAATGATAATGGTGTGACATCAAGTAAAACGACATCTTTAACATCACCAGTGATGACACCACCTTGAATAGCAGCACCAATCGCAACGGCTTCGTCAGGGTTGATTGAGTGGTCTGGTTCTTTGCCAGTCCATTCCTTAACAGCAGCTTGAACAGCAGGTGTCCGAGTTGAACCACCATTTAAAATAACTTTATCAATGTCAGCATTAGTTAAACCAGCATCACGTAAAGCATTTTCAACTGGGATCCGAGTCTTTTCAACTAAGTCAGCAGTTAATTGATCGAACTTAGCCCGAGTTAAAGTTTCCTCTAAGTGTAATGGGCCATTAGCGCCTGCAGAAATAAATGGTAAGCTGATTTGAGTTTGGCTAACACCAGATAAGTCTTTCTTAGCCTTTTCAGCAGCATCCTTCAAACGTTGCATTGCCATTTTGTCTTGTGACAAATCAATGCCATGAGCTTGCTTGAATTGGGCAACTAACCAATCGATAATCTTGTTATCGAAATCGTCACCACCAAGATGAGTATCACCATTTGTTGATAATACTTGGAAGACACCATCGCCTAATTCCAAGATGGAAACATCAAAAGTACCACCACCAAGGTCATAAACTAAGATCTTTTCATCAGCATCTGATTTGTCCAAACCATAAGCTAAAGCACTAGCAGTTGGTTCGTTGATGATCCGTTGCACATTTAAGCCGGCAATTTTACCAGCATCTTTAGTTGCTTGACGTTGGCTGTCGTTGAAGTATGCAGGAACAGTGATAACAGCATCAGTCACTGTTTCACCTAAGTAGTCCTCAGAGAACTTCTTGATGTATTGTAAAATCATGGCAGAAATTTCTTGTGGTGTATATGACTTGCCAGCAACAGTTACTTTGTAGCCAGCTTCGCCCATGTGACGCTTGATTGAAGAAACTGTATCAGGGTTTGTAATTGCCTGACGTTTAGCAACTTCACCGACTTGGATTTCGCCATCTTTAAAAGCGACAACAGATGGTGTAGTCCGATTACCTTCTGGGTTTTCAATAATTTTTGGCTTGCCACCTTCAAGAACAGCGACAGCAGAGTTTGTAGTACCTAAATCAATCCCAATAACTTTTGACATACTTGTTACCTCACTTTTTAATTTAATTATTTAGCGACGACAACCATTGCTGGTCGAATCGTCCGATCCTTTAAACAATAACCTGTTTGTAAAACTTGATAAATCGTATCAGCTGGATGATCAGCATCAGCTGGTGCTGTTTGCACGGCCTGATGGAACTGCGGATCGAACTGATCACCAACTTTACCAACAGGGGTAATATTGTTCTCAGTTAATGCTTGTTGCAAATGTTCAAGGACCATTTCAACGCCCTTGTGCAATTGCTGGGCAGCTTCATCATCAGCAGGCACGGCTAAGGCGCGTTGTAAATTATCAACAACAGGCAAAATCGCAGTACCTAACTTCTGAGAAGCATACTTTTCATGGCTAGCGCGCTCTTTTTGATGACGAGTGTGCATGTTCTGAATTTCAGCTTCAGCACGAAGATATTTATCTTCAAATTCGTCAGCCTTCGCTTGCGCTGTTGCTAATTGTTTTTCTAATTCAGTTTGACCTTCAGCAACAATTTCATCGAGGTCTTCCTGATTTAATTCTTCAACTTGTTCCTTCGTTGACTCAGTCGCCGATTTGGCTTTCTTGCTATGCTTAGCTTGAGCAGCCTTTTCCGCAAATTTCGCATCTTTTTCAGATGGGAAATCTTCTGGGCGCTGACTTTCTTTCTTCGTCAACAACATCACTCCTTAAAAATTAGTTGTTAGAAGTCATTAACCAACATCCAACATGTTTAACTTAGCTATCATCAGTATGGAAATAACCATAATATTCAAATAACTTTTTAACTAATTCATCACTGAATAGTTGCATCAATCCAATCAACTGCGAATACGGCATGCTCGTTGGTCCTAAAATGGCAATCATCCCATCGCCATGTTGACCAACATGATACTTCGCCGTGATCAACCCATAATCGCTGAGCAATGAATTGTTAAACTCATCCCCTAAACGAACGGAAATTGGGCCGAGAATCCGGTGATCAGTCATTGGCGGCTGCTTAATTTCATCAGTCGACGCTGTCTGATCCAGATCAAGTAATGAAGGCAACACATTCTCTTTATCTAAGAGCTGATAAATTGACTTCAATTGATCTAATTCATCTGGTTGAGCAAAATTCAGTAAGTTCGAACGACCACCAATATAATAATGTTGGGCAGCAGCTCGCTTGAGCACATCGCCAAACAAATCAAGAAAACCAGTTGCTGAGTGCAAATATTGACTAAGCAATCTAGGAATCTCTGTGACTAATTTGGTCTTGACCTGATTAATTGGCAAACCGACTAGCTGATCATTGATAATACGAACTGCCTTTTCCAAGTCGTCCGTATCAAGTTGACCTGTAATTCGATAAACTCGACTCTCAACGGTACCGGCACTGGTAGCAAGAATCGCAATAATCTGATCACTACCTAACGGAATCACTCGGAAACCCGTCAACGTCACTTGCGCATTCTCTGGTCCCAAGGAAATCGCCGTATAATTGGTCAAACTCGACAAGATTGTTGCCGCTTGTTTGACAATTTCGTCAATTTCACGATAGTCGTGATTAAAATTCTGCGCAATCTTATCAAAAACAGGTTGCGGTACGGCTGTCGGCTGAACTAAATTGTCCAAGTAATACCGATAACCGGCTGTTGAGGGTACCCGCCCTGAAGAGGTATGGTTCTTCGTAATCAAACCATCATCTTCAAGCACGGCCATTTCGTTACGAATTGTGGCTGAACTAACATGAATCGGCAATTGGTTCATTAATGTTTTCGAACCCACAGGTTGCCCTGTTTCATTGTAAATCCTGACAATCTCAGCTAAAATCATTGCCTGACGTTTTGTCGGCATCGAAATCACCTCTTTTTAGCACTTGATTGTTATGAGTGCTAACAACACTATAAAATATAACAATCACTGCCTTTAAAGTCAAGGAAACGCACCAATTATTTTCAAAAAAAGCCAAAATCGGACTCCAGACCGAGGTTGGCTCAAACCATGGACGCGTTGCGATTATGCTGACTGAAGTAGGATCATGATCAGTTGAAAAAAGCTAGGAAACTTTAATTCTGCGATAAGGTTGGTCTGACACTGAAACTTGGTGAAGGTATTAAAACGGAATTGCGTCTGACTGTATTCCGGGCTGCTTGGCGTGGAACGCGGCCGACGCTGATTGAAGCCTTTTTTCAAAAGTCTTCAATACAGGTCTTATTGTAAGTGCTAAAGCACTAACAATAATTTGGCGGCTGACGCCAAGATCCCTCCATTCCGTCTGGAGTTGAGGTGGTTCACTTCAGCTTTGTTAGTGGTTAAGGCAATTGTAATGGGATAGATCAACTTGATTCAAATTGTTGCCACAACTGAATAGTAACATCAAAAAAGCCTATCTGGCAGTTTCTGGTTTAATCCAGAAAGCTTGTCAAACAGGCCTAGTAGTTTACTTCAATCTGCTTTTCTAATTAGTGGTGCTGAATTCTGTTAGTTTTATCTGGTGGTTGCTGGGCGATTGGCGTCAGCTGTGAAATTTGTCTTGCTGCTTTAGCAGCTAGTCAAAGCCTCGTATTTGAGATTGTTGCTGAAAGCAATAAGCTCAAATCGACAGCCACAGCGTTCCACAACCCGCCGGCCGCAACGGAGTTGTCCGCCATTCTGCTCAAAACCAACTTTTAAATCATGACAACGCTAGCCTTGCACTCAAAGTAGTCGGCATTAAACCAACATAAACTCTTCAAAAACATCATTGCCAATAAAACGACCATGCGGCGTTAACGTATAAGCGTCGGCGGTTTCTGTAATTAAATCTGCCGCTAACAACTTGGGAATCACGGTTGGATAGACTGCACTAATACTGCGACCAAACCGTTTTTCAAAACGTGATTTGCTAACACCGGCATTCAATCGCAAGCCTAAAAACATTTGCTCTTCGATTTGCTGATCCTCAGTAATGTTTTCCGTATTTAAAACCGGTAATTGATCTTGCTGAAGTGGTTTGAGATATTGTTGAATCGGACCGAAATTCTGATAGCGCGTATTATTCAGGTAGCCGGATGCCCCAGCACCAAAGCCGAAATAATGCTCATTATGCCAATAAACCAAATTGTGTTGTGATTGAAAACCAGGCTTAGCAAAATTACTAATTTCATATTGCTCAACACCATGTTCGGCAAACATATCCATTGCTAGCTGATACATATCTGCTTCCATATCTTGGGATGGCAAATGTAACTTACCCCGCCGCATTAAATTATAGAAAACCGTCCGTTGCTCAAGAATCAGCGAATAAGTTGCATAATGGGGAATATCCAAGGCCAAAGCTTGTGTCAAACTATTTTTAAAATCAACTGTATCCTGGCCTGGTAACCGATAAATTAAATCGATCGACATATTATCAAAGCCTGCTGTCTTGGCATTATAAACTGCTTGTTTAGCTTCAGCTGCAGTATGCGTCCGGCCAATTTTTTGCAACACATCGTCATTAAAGGATTGCACGCCAATGCTCAGTCGATTGACACCAGCTTGGCGTAACAAAGCTAGTTTCTCTTGACCTAACAAATCATTTGGATTCGCTTCAAAAGTAAATTCCTGGCCATGAATGGGCAACAGTTCATTTAACCCAGTCATTAAATAATCTAATTGGGGAACTGTCAAAGCACTGGGCGTACCACCACCAATATAAATCGTTCCAATCTCGGTGTTAGGATACTGGGCTAGCGTTAATTTGATTTCCTTCAATAACGCTGTCAAATATTCTTGAACTGGTTGGCCTTGAATCAGAACCTTATTAAAATTGCAATAATAGCAAAGATGGCTACAAAACGGAATGTGGATATATACGGCCGCTTTTTGAGACTGATTATCTTGGGACATCATTAACTTCTTTCTCCAGCGAATAATTTTGGAAATAATCGCGGGTCGCCTGTTCATCCTGCTTTAACTGAGTAATCAACCCGGCAGCACCAGTAAACTTCACTTCACCACGTAAATAATGATACCAACGAAGATCAACGGTTTGATCATAAATATCTTGGTTGAAATCCAAAATATTCACTTCCACTGTCACTGGCCGATTATCGCCAAAAGTTACATTACGACCAACGGAAGTCATTGCTGGGTACCAACGCCCCTGCACTTGAATGGCCGTGGCATAAATGCCGATCCCCGGCCAACGTTGATTGTCAGTTGAGGCCACATTAGCCGTGGGAAAACCAAGTTCACGGCCGCGTGCTTCACCATGAACCACGGTTCCTTGAGTCTGATAAGGATAGCCTAATAATTCATCAGCCAAGTCAACGTCGCCGTCAGCCAGGGCCGTCCGAATCGCCGTTGACGATATTTTGTGTTGTTGATAAGTTTGTTCAGCTACAGTGACCACCTCAAAACGACCTTGGGCATAGTCAGGCAGAACTGCCATATTCGCTCGTTCAATCGGCCGGCCATAAGTATAATCAAAACCAGCCACCGCCACTTTGACACCTAAGTCAACTAAGAATTGATCAACAAAATCTTGAGGTTGCAACTGACCAACTGCCTGAGTAAAGTCAACCACATAAAGTAAATCCACGCCTAAATCTGCCATAATAGCTGCTTTGCGCGCAACTGACGAAAGATAGGTAAACTCACTGGCCTTAACTTTATTAAAAACAATCCCGGGATACAAATTAAAAGTCATCACGGCCACCGGTAATTGTCGGTCATGACCGATTTTAACAGCCCGTTTAATCACTGCTTGATGACCACGATGGACCCCATCAAAAAAACCTAAAGCCATCACTTTAGCTTCAGTATTAGTTTGGATTAAGTCAAGCGGATATTTTAGTTGAATGACTTGCAAGGCAAGAAACTCCTTCTCTACTAATCATTTTGTAATAACATTGTTTGGGCGCGATATAGCCCTGGCTGTTCCGCACTGGCTTGATAAATAGCTTTAATCTTTTGTTGATAAACTAAAGTCACTTCCGGCGCGTCACTGTTCAGCGCGAGTGAATTCCCATTTTTTACTTTTTCCCACTGTTCACTGGTTAAATCAACTTGAGGTAAATTCGCCAGAACACGCTCCAATGGCCATAAAACTGGTGCCAACTGTTGTGCCGCAGCAGCGTCGGCCACTTGTGCCAAAGTCACGGTTTCTGCCAACGTAATGCCAGCACTTTCTAATCGTGTCAGCGAGGACATCACTGAGGGAATTCCTAAAATCACACCACAATCAGTTGCCAAAGTTCGAACGTAAGTCCCCTTGGAACAATGCACTTCAAAATTGAACCGCGCCACGCCGCTAGTTTCATCAAAAGTTACGGCAGAAGTTCTAGTAAACTGACTCACTTCAATTTGTCGAACGGGACGCTCAACTGTTTCACCAGCTCGCGCATAATCATATAACCGCCGGCCGGCCACTTTAACCGCCGAATACATGGGCGGAATTTGCTTGATCTTGCCAGTGAGTTGCAATAAAGCTTGATCAATTTGCTCATCCGTAGGTGCTTGCGTTAGTTCAACGCGCTTAATTACGTCGCCACTTAAATCCTCAGTCGTGGTGGCAAAACCTAGCGTAATCTCGCCTTGATAAACCTTGCCGCCTGCTAACAAACGATTGACTAATTTAGTCCCTTGACCAATGCAGATTGGCAAAACACCATCCACATCAGGGTCCAAGGTGCCAGTGTGGCCAATGCGCCGTTCATGCAAAATTTTCCGTAATTTATAAACGCAGTCACCGCTAGTCATTCCTCGCGGCTTATATAATGGCATAATCCCGTTCATGCTGTAACTCCCTAAAAATTTAATAATTTCAGTATAGCACAAGTTGTCTAGTAATTAGGCTGTAGCCATAACCATTTTAAGTTGTAGAACATCGATTTGAACCAATTAAAGACCAAAATTTAAAACCGTTAAAACTTGATGAGGGTGTTGAAATAGGATTGAGTCTGACTCCATTCCGGGTTTGCTGGTTGTGGAACGCTGCCGGCATCGATTTGAACCAATTGAAAACCACAATTGTTTCAAATACGAGCCTTTGTCTAACCGCTAAAGCGGCAAGACAAATTTGGCGGCTGACAACCACGCCCTCCATTCCGTCTGGAGTTGAGTTAGTGCACTTCACAGTTTTTAGCGTTTAAGGCAGTGTTAGCGGAATTCAGAAACTCAATTCAATCGGTAGTAATAGTTAAGTAGCACAAAAAATCGGTGTGACAACTCTATTGGAAAATAGAGCTGTCACAATGTTTTTGTAACACCACAATCTGGTTCGGCCAAATAGTGGTGAGCAATTCTGTTAGTTTCATCAGGTGGTGGCGGCGCAATTGGCGTCAGCCATGAAATTATTCTTGCCGCTTTAACGGTTAGAATAAGGCTTGTATCTGAGATTGTTGCGAAGCAATGAGCTCAGATCAATGCCCATGGCGTTCCACGCCCCTCAAATTGCGCCGCCACCACCTCTTCAAATTTGGGAAGGCTTGACGCCAACTTTTCCCTAAGCTAATAAGCTCAGATCGATGTCCAACATGTTCCGCAATCCGCAATGGCGTCAGACTCAATTTTATTTCAACATCTTCTCATTCTTTACGCACAAAAAAAGATTGCCCCACTCTTATCAAGTAAGGACAATCTTTTTATTGATGCACTTATTTTTCACGCTCTTGTTGATGCAGCTGATTAATCAACTGATCAATATGTTCGCCATAACGAACTGATTCATCTTGGACAAAGGTTAGATCAGGAATCTTATAGATTTTGATCCGAGCACCAAGTTCGCGGCGAATCAAACCGCTGGCTTTATCCAACCCTGCCTGCGCCTTTTCGGCATCAGAAGCAGCGTTTGATAAGATACTATAATAAATTTTTGCGTGTTGTAAATCACCAGTTAATTCAACGCCAGTAATGGTTACACCCTCAACTCGCGGATCACGAACCCGTTTGAGTAGAATGTCATTAACCTCACGTTGAATTTCTTGTTCAACACGACCAATTCGATGTTTCATTTTAAGTCCCTCCTGCCTTATTTGGCTGGAACTTCCTTCATGACATAAGCTTCAATTTGATCGTCAACTTTAATATCATTATAGTTTTCGATCATGATCCCACATTCGAAGCCTTGGCCGACTTCTTTGGCATCATCCTTGAAGCGTTTCAAGGAAGCTAACTTACCGTCGTAAATAACGATCCCATTACGGATCAAACGTACGCCGGAGTTACGTTGAATGCTACCATTGTTGACATAGCAACCAGCAATTGTGCCTAACTTAGAAACTTTATAAAGTTCCCGGACAGTTAAATCACCAGTAACTTGTTCTTCGTACTCAGGTTCCAACATACCCTTCATCGCATGTTCGATTTCATCAATCGCACGATAGATAACGTTATGCAAGCGAATATCAACATTTTCAGTTTTAGCTTGTGCTTTTGCTTGTGGTGTTGGTCGAACGTTGAAACCAATGATGATGGCATTACTTGCCGAAGCTAAAGTAACATCACTTTCATTAATGGCACCAACGGCTTGGTGAATGATATTAACACGAACACCAGCAACGTCGATCTTTTGCAAGCTACCAGCTAATGCTTCAGCTGAACCTTGAACATCGGCCTTGATGATCACGTCGATTTCCTTAAGTTCGCCCTCTTTCATTGTTTCAAAGAGGTTATCCAAAGTAACGCGATGTGACTTGCTCCGCTCAACTAATTGAGCCCGCTTAGCCCGTTCCTCACCAGCAGCCCGAGCAGACTTTTCATCTTCAAAGACAGCAAAGTGATCAGCAGCATCTGGCACATCATTCAAACCAGTGATTTCCACTGGTTCAGATGGCAAAGCATCTTTGACCCGACGACCATGATCATTGGTCATTACCCGCACACGGCCAAAGGTATTACCAACGACAATTGGATCACCAGTATGCAAAGTCCCTTGTTGAACCAACAATGAAGCCACTGGTCCTTTACCTTTATCCAAACGAGCTTCCAGAACAGTCCCGACAGCTTTTTGACTTGGATTAGCTTTCAATTCAAGAATGTCAGCTTCAAGTAAAATCATTTCCAATAATTCGTCAATGTTAGTGCCCATCTTCGCGGAAATTTCAACGAAAATCGTGTCGCCACCCCATGACTCAGGAATCAATTCATATTCAGTTAATTGTTCCATCACGTGGTTAGGATTAGCACCTGGCTTATCAATCTTGTTAACAGCGACGATAATTGGGGCATTGGCTGCCTTAGCATGGTTGATAGCTTCGATGGTCTGTGGCATCACACCATCGTCAGCGGCAACAACTAACACAACGATATCTGTGACGTCGGCACCACGCGCCCGCATGTTAGTGAAAGCGGCATGTCCTGGCGTATCCAAGAAAGTAATGACCCGATTCTTGAGCTTAACTTGATAAGCACCAATATGCTGAGTAATCCCACCGGCCTCACCAGCAGTGACATGAGAATGGCGTAAACGGTCAAGCAAGGTTGTTTTACCATGGTCAACGTGACCCATGATGGTGACAACTGGTGGCCGTGATTCCAAATGATCTTGGTTGCTATTCTCTTCGTTGAAGATCTTATCAATATCAGATAAATCTTCTTCAACTTTTTGTTGGGCATTGATGCCGTAATCAGTCGCTAATAATTCAATTGTATCCTTATCAAGCGACTGGTTCTGGTTGATCATCACGCCAAGCATGAATAACTTCTTAACAATTTCAGCTGGTTCACGATGCAATAACTTACCTAAGTCTTGCGCGTTCATGCCGTCAGTATAAACCAAGGTTTCTGGCAATGGCCGATCCTTACGTTGTGGCATGACTTTCTTAACTTGGTGACGTTGTTGTGCCCGTTGTTTCCGCTTATTCTTCTTACGGTTATTCGGATTATAACTGCTACCAGGATTATTGTTATTGCCAAAATTACGATCCTGACGTGAAGGCGCATTATGGGTATAAACCTTTTTCTTCTCTTCACGAGATTGATCGTTCTTAGCAGCCGTCGGTTGTGCTTGTGGTGCTGCAGAAGTTGTTGGCTTAGCTGCAGCTGGACGAGCTACTGGCCGACGATTATTGTTGTTGCTGTTATTATTGTTGTTACGATTGTTAGTACTGCCATTCCCATTTGCAGAATGGTTGCTTTTAGCAGCAGTTGAACGTGGTTGCTTAGCTTGTTCAGCCCGCTTCTTAGCAGCTTCAGCCCGTTCTTCACGTTGGCGTTTGATCCGACGTTGCTCATCATCACGCTCTTGCTTGATTGAAGCTTGCGTTTGGGCAGCTTGTTCCTTATATTGTTGCAAATGACGTAATCCAGCATTAGCTGCTGCTGGCCGTGGTGCGCTAACACCAGTCTGATTACGCCGTTGGTTATTATTGTTATTACGATTACGGTCATTGCGACGATTGTTATCATTGCGGGGGCCGTTGTTATTCGTATTATTGCTATTGTTACTATTAAAACGGTTTTGTGGTCGTCCATTATTGTTATTCACATTCGGACGAGTATTGTTGCCTGTGTTCGGGCGATTACCGTTGTTATTAACGCGGTTTGGTCGACTGTCAGTACTACGATTAGTTGACTGATTTTGACCATTCTCGTGGCGAACATTATTTTGATTTTGTGAATTGCGATTTCCGTTAGGACGTTCAGCCTTTTTAGCATCTTGACTGAATTCCCGGCGAATTGAAGTAATCTTGATCTTCGTCTTGCCATCATCATGTGCTTGATGCGCACTTGGCTTACCAGCAGGTTTCGCTGCTGGCTTAGTTGTTGCTGCTTGAGTTGCTGCCGGTTTAGTAACTGGCTTTGCTACTGGCTTGTCAGCGACTGGCTGCTTAGATGTTGCCACAGGTTTAGACGCAGCTGCAGGCTTCTTAGCAGTGCTGGTAGCAGCACCTGACAAATGACCCTTAACTTGACCAACTTGCTGATCATCTAAAGTCGACATGTGGTTCTTCAATTCGATTCCTAAAGCTTTTGCCTCATTAATCACGGATTTACTTGGAATATTAAGTTCCTTCGCTAATTCATATACGCGTGTTTTCCCCATATTTCACACTCCTCAACTACTGCATCAAACTCACCATACCTTTAGCAAATCCGGCATCAGTCACGCCAATAACTTTGCGCGCTTGGCCGATTGCTTGTGATAATTGCTCTGCAGTGAAAATTTCAATCAAGGGAATCTGATAGAAATTTGCTTTGTTTTTAATTCGTTTATTCGTATTTGTTCCAGTATCACTCGCTAAGAAAATTAGCGCTAATTGTTGCTTCTGTGCTGCGGCTACCACAAACTCTTCACCCAAAACTAATTTTTGCGCCCGACGAGCTAAGCCCAATCGTTGCAAAATTTGTTGTTGTGGATTCATTCCTGTGGTCATCCTTGATCACCAAATAATTCTTGACGAGCCTTCTGATGATCAACGTAAGCATAAAGCTCATCATAAAATTCAGCATTGATACTCTGACCAAAAGTCTTGTCGAGCAGATGTTTGGCCTTTGCTTGTTGAACCGCTTCTGGATCAAGGGAAACGTAAGCACCACGACCTGGTTTTTTACCAGTTGGATCGAGACTAATTTCACCATCACTATTACGGACAACGCGGATCAATTCTTTTTTAGGACGCATTTCATTGGTTAAAATATCACGCCGCATGGGAATTTTACGTTTTTTCATTTGTTTCTCACCCACTATTCTTCAGAATCAGTTGTAGTGGTTGCACCATCATTTTGATTATCAGATGAATCTGCGTCAGTCGGATCATTGGCTGTGTCGTCATCATCACTGACAAACTCAACTTCTGATTCTGGTTTAATATCAATCTTAAACCCAGTTAATTTTGCAGCTAAGCGAGCATTTTGACCACGCTTACCAATTGCTAATGACAATTGATAATCTGGTACAATCACCATGCATTCCCGCTTGTCCTGATCGAATTGAACGGCAATCACTTCAGCCGGATTTAACGCATTAGCAATATAGTCAGATGGATCTTCTTCCCACTTGACGATATCCATGTTTTCGCCGTTTAATTCGTTGACGATTGCCTGAACTCGCTGTCCTTTAGGACCAACGCAAGTGCCGACGGGATCGACGTTAGGATTCATTGAACGAACCGCAACTTTCGAACGGTCACCAGCTTCGCGAGCAATTGATACTAGCTCAACGGTGCCATCATAAACTTCAGGAATTTCCTGTTCAAACAAGCGTTTAACGAGCTCAGGATTAGTCCGTGAAACAAAAACTTGTGGGCCCTTAGTGGTGTTTTCAACTTTGCTGACAAAAACTTTGATTTTGTCATGAACTTGATAATCTTCATTAGGAATTTGGTCTTGCTTACTCATGACTGCTTCAATGTCACCTAAGTCAACATAGATGAACTTATTGTCACGCCGCAAAACAGTTCCTTGAATAATTTCATGTTCATATTGGGTATATTCGTTGAAAATCTTAGAGCGCTCTGCTTCACGTAACCGTTGCATAATGACTTGTTTAGCAGTTTGCGCAGAAATTCGACCAAAATTCTTTGGTGTCACTTCGCGTTTGATATCGTCACCAACTTCATAAGCACGATTGATCTTCAAAGCATCAGTTAAACTGATTTCTAAACGATCATCAGCCACTTCATCAACCACTTTTTTAACGGCATAAACATGGATATTGCCAGACTGTTGATCAAATTCCACATCAACGTTCTGAGCTTGGCCATAATTACGCTTGTAAGCTGAAATCAAAGCTGCTTGAATCGCTTCAATGACAACTTCTTTTTTGATGCCTTTCTCTTTTTCCAGTGCGTCTAACGCACCGAGCATTTCTTCGTTCATAATGCGATGTCTCCTTGTTAAAATTCAATCGCTAATCGTGCTTGTGCAATATTTGTCCGCGGAATAACGACATTTTTAACGCGGCCACGATCACGATACTCCAGTTTCAATTCTTGATCTGATAATTCGCGCAGATGGCCCTCAAAGACCTTCCGCTTGTCAATTGCTTGATAAAGGGAAACATGGATATATTGATTGATAGCATTCTGATAGTCCTGCTCATTCTTCAGTGGCCGCTCCGCACCTGGGGACGACACCTCTAAGAAATAAGCTTGAGGGATAGGATCAGGATCTAAGGAATCAAGTTTTTCACTAAGCGCATCACTAACAGTGACACACTCTTCAATATCAATTCCACCTGGTTTATCAATATAAAGCCGCAAGTACCAGCTTTGACCTTCTTTTTGGTATTCAATATCTACTAATTGAAAATGGTTAGCATTGAGAATCGGCATAACGAGCGACCGAACGGTTTCTATGACTGAACTCAAGACTAAACCTCCTTTCAGGAAATCGGTCAATAAAAAGAGTGAGCATCTCTGCTCACTCGAACCAATTCATGAACTTATTATAGCATAGTTTCTGAAAACTGCCAACTACCAAAGAGTGTGAGGAGTTGCGGGAGCGTGCGTAGGATAACTTCAAATATTTTGATGAGCGGTTTTAACCGATCATTGAAATATTTAAGTTAGCCATAGCATGCTGCAGCTCCGAACACGTTTAGTAGAGTGTGAGGGATGACGCGTAGCATAATTTCAAATATTTACATGAGCTGGTACCAACCAGATCGTGTGAATATTTAAATTAGGCCTAGCCATTTGTCGCTCCGAACACGTTTCAACCTCGCAAGTACAAGTTTAGCAAAGTGGTTTAAACAGAATCCGTTCTGACTCCATTCCGGGCTTGCTGGTTGTGGAACGCTGCCGGCATCGATTTGAACCAATTACAAACCAAATTGTTTCAAATACGAGCCTTATACTAAGCGATAAATCGCTAAGTATAATTTGGCGGCTGACAACCACGCCCTCCATTCCGTCCGGAGTTGAGGTGGTTCACTTTAACTTTGTTAGTGCTTAAGACAATTGTAGTGGGATAGATCAATTCGATTCGGATTGTTGTCAAACTAAATAGTAATACACACAAAAGTCTGTCTGACTGTTTCTGATTTCCAGAAAGCGTGTCAAACAGACCTAATTAGTTTGCTTAAATCTTTTTCTAACTAGTGATGCTCAGTTTTGTTTGCTTCACCAGACGTTTGCTGGTGATTAGCGTCTAACTTCATCAATACTGCCTTGATATCATTCATTTCTGAAGTGGTCTAAACAAACTCAAAACGCAGTGGAGGCTGCCGGGTTGTCAGCCGCCAAATTCTTCTTAGTGGCAGGCCACTTAGAAGAAGACCTGTATTGGAGACTTTCGAAGAAAGGCTTCAATCAGTGTCGACAGCGTTCCACAACCCGCCGGCCGCAACGGAGTTGTCCACTACTTTGCCCAAAACCAGTTTAGTTTCAAATCGACGGCCACGGCGTTCCACGCTCTCTAAATCGCTAGGCCCCTGTCGTTACTGACTAAGGAACGACCAAAATTAAATTGATTAGAACAACGATAATTGATTCTGATCTGGTAAATCGTCAAGCACACCATTCAAAGTCAAATAATCGATCAAGGTCTTCGACACTTTACCACGAGTCGCCAAATCTTCCTTTGACAAGAATGGCCGTTCAGCACGTGCCGCCACAATTTGTTTGGCAACGTTGGCACCTAACCCAGGAATGGCTTTAAATGGTGCCAAAATCGTGTGATCATCAATAATTTGGAAATCATCGGAATCAGACTTCTCAATATCGACCATTTTGATTTCAATCCCACGTTCCAAACATTCATTGGCCAATTCCAAAACGGTTAACAAGTTAGCTTGTTTAACGGCGCGGCCTTTACCCTTTTCATTAATCTCATCAGTCAATTCTTTCATTCGAGCTTTGACGGCTTCTTTACCATGACTCATGGCCACCAAATCATAATCGTCAGCCCGCACACTGAAGTAAGAAGTGTAATAAATGATTGGGAAATAGACTTTGAAATAAGCAATTCGTAAGGCCATTAAAATATAGGCTGTGGCATGGGCCTTCGGGAACATATACTTGATTTTCAAGCAAGAATCAATATACCAATCAGGTACATTCTCATTGGCCCGCAAAGTCTCCTGCCATTCGTCAGGAATTCCGCGCCCCTTACGGACATGTTCCATGATTTGGAAACTTAGCTGCGAATCAACATCCCAATGAATTAAATCCATCATGATGTTATCCCGACAACCAATAACGTCTTTCAGAGTAACCACGCCTTGTTGAATTAATTCTTCGGCGTTGCCTAACCAAACATCGGTCCCATGAGACAAACCAGAAATCTGCAATAATTCCGCGAAAGTACTTGGATGGGTTTCTTCAAGCATGCCCCGAACAAAGGCAGTCCCGAATTCCGGCACGCCTAAGGTACCGGTTTTAGAATTGATTTGTTCTGGCGTGACCCCTAACGCATCAGTGCCCGAGAATAACGACATCACTTGCGGATCATCAGTGGGAATGGTAACCGGATCGACACCGGACAAATCTTGAAGCATCCGGATCATCGTGGGATCATCATGTCCCAGAATATCAAGTTTTAAAATATTATCATGAATCGAATGGAAATCAAAATGGGTCGTTTTCCAAGCGGCATCAGTTTTATTGGCCGGGAATTGAATCGGCGTGAAATCATAAATGTCCATATCATCAGGCACAACAATAATGCCGGCCGGATGTTGGCCTGTCGTCCGTTTAACCCCCGTCGCACCAGAAGCTAAACGATCAAGCTCGGCCCCGCGGAAATGACGGTCGTTGACTTCTTCATAATGTTTCACGTAACCATAAGCCGTTCGATCAGCCACGGTACCAATTGTACCAGCCCGAAAAACAAACTTCTCACCGAACAAAACCTTAGTATAGTTATGGGCGATTGGCTGATAGTCCCCAGAGAAATTCAGATCAATATCCGGAACCTTGTCCCCTTTGAACCCTAAGAAAGTTTCGAAAGGAATATCATGACCGTCTTTAACTAACTCAGCACCACAATTAGGGCAATTCTTGTCAGGTAAGTCAAAACCAGAACCGTATTCGCCCTTAGTGAAGAATTCGCTGTATTGACATTTGGCACAACGATAATGCGGTGGCAAGGGATTAACCTCAGTGATCCCGGTCATAGTAGCGACGAAGCTGGAACCAACTGAACCCCGGGAACCAACTAAATAGCCGTCTTTACGACTCTTAAACACCAATTTTTGCGCAATTAAATAAATAACTGAGAAACCATTACCAATAATCGATTTCAGTTCCTTTTCAACCCGGTCTTTAACCAGCTGTGGTAAAGGATTGCCGTACAGACTATAGGCCTTATTCATTGCCAAGGAGCGAATTTCTTCTTCGGCCCCAGGCATGTGGGGGGTATAAAGTTTGTCTTTCACTGGCGTAATGTTGCCATCAACGGTATCAGCAATTTTATTACTATTGGTGATGACCACTTCTTTAGCCTTATCAGCACCTAAGTAAGCAAAATCTTCAAGCATTTCGGCTGTGGACCGGAAATGGACGTCTGGTAATAATTGACGACTCAACGGATTACTTTTATCAGCACGAATTAAAATTTCCCGATAAATTGCATCGTGAGGATCAAGATAATGCACATCCCCAGTAGCCACCACCGGCTTATTCAGATCTTCGCCCAGCTTGACGATATTTTTAATAATATCTTCCAAAGCGGCGTCATCATTAATTAATTCTTTCTGAATCAAGGGCTGATAAACGGCTTTCGGCATAATCTCCAAATAATCGTAGTAGTTAGCCTTCTGACGCGCTTCTTCGTAACCCTTCTGCATCATGCTAGTGAAAACCTCACCAGAATCACAAGCGGAACCAACAATAATGCCTTCGCGATATTCATTCAGTAACGACTTAGGTACCCGCGCTACTCGGTAGAAATACTTGACCATTGAATCGGAAATGATTTTAAATAAATTCTTTAAGCCAGGCTGCGTTTGGGCAATTAAAATTGCATGATGAGGCCGCGACAAACGATAAGCTGAGCCATCACCGACATGATCGTTTAACTGATTAATATTGGTGGTCCCAAATTTGTCTTCTAATTCTTTCAGCAGCGCATAATACAACAGACCAGTTGCTTCAGCATCGGCATCAGCCCGATGATGATGTTCCAAGACAATGTTGTAGCGTTTCGCTAAAGTATCCAATTTATGATTGGCATTTTCCGGATGGAGCGTTCGCGACATTTCCAAGGTATCAATAATCGGATTATGCACTGAAGAACGACCTAAGCGGCTTAAGGCAGCATTCATGAAGCCAATATCGAAGGTGACATTATGCCCAACAACCACATCATCACCCACAAAATCCATAAATTCTTTAATGGTGGTCGCTTCATCTTCACCGCTCTGGACCATTTCATCAGTAATATTGGTCAAGTTGATTGTGGTTGCTGATAAGGGATGACCCGGATTAATAAACCGATCATACCGTTCCAGCACTTGTCCCTCTTTCATTTTGACGGCACCGATTTCAATCACGGTATCGTAAACAGCTGACAATCCAGTTGTCTCCACATCAAAAACCACATATTCGCCGCCATCGGCAACTTCATCGCGCAAATTGTAAGCAATGTTGTTACCATCATCAACTAAATTGACCTCAACACCATAAAGCATTTTAAGACCTGCTTTTTGGCTGGCTGCATGGGCATCAGGAAATGATTGGGCACCAACATGATCAGTTAGGGCAATCGCAGTTTGGCCCCACGATTTAGCTCGTTTCACAAAATCGCCAATACTGTTGGTGGCGTCCATTTGACTCATATTGGTGTGCAAATGCAGTTCGACCCGCTTTTGTTCGCCTTGGTAAGTTTCTGCAGGCTCAGGATGATGAAATTCTTCCATTTCATTAGCATTTAAAACTAATTCATGGGTAAATTGGTCGTTTTGGACACTACCTTGGGCCCGCACCCAAATACCTTTTTGGAACAACTCAAAAACCGCCGCGTCATCCCCACGTTTACGTGAGAAAACCTTAATCATAATTGAAGACGTATAGTCGGTGATTTCCAAAGTTAACAACGAACGGCCCGAATTAAAAGTCCGAATTTCACTATTAAAGACATAGCCTTGGACATAAACTGATCGTTCCTCTTGATCAATTTGGTCTAAAGTAATCAACGGTGATTTCGGATTTACCCCGCCACCCAGCACTGCTTCTGTTGGTGCATCACCTTGACTTGCTTGCGCCTGTTGTTGCTGTTTCTTTTCGGCAATCACCGTGGCCGCTTTTTTGGCAATTTCTTGGTCGCGTTTGGCGCGTTTGGCTTTTAAATCATCAATTTTTTCTTGCACATTTGAATCATCCAGCTCAATCTTAAAATTCATCGCCGGAAAACCGATTCGTTCAAACGACTCCTGAATTGGTCCTAAGGCCTGTTTCTCAACAAAACTCTTCACAATTTCATTATCCACATTGAGAATTAAGCGTTGATCAACTAATTCGGGCACTTGATTCTGACAAACTTCATTGATCATTGGTGATTTGATACCGGTTTGACTGAGCACATAGACCCAGTAATCATTGATCAATTGTTGGGTGACTTGTGGCTTGGTAACTTTGAGCTGCACTTCCACGGTGGCAATGTCAGTGAAAGTCGTGGTTAATTGCTGTAGGAATTGTTGAAAGACATCATAGGGAAGAATTTGGGCCAACTCCAAAGCAAAGGTCCACCGTTTCGAAGCTTCATGAACCGTCAGTTGTTGTAAGACGCCATTTGCAAAGAAATGTTGCTGTTCCTCAGGCCACTTAATCTGTTCTAAAAGCGTCGCCATTAAATCTGTTTCTGCCAAATGATTTACTCCTTTACTACTAAAAACCCATTTCCAGCTAAAAAAGTGAGTTTGGACGAAAAAACTGGTCCAAACTCAAGAGTTAAAACTATGCTTCTGTTTTTGCCAAGAGGATTTGAATCACGTTCACTAAATCTTCTTTTTTCACTTCAAGTTTCTCACCAGTTGCCCGTAATTGCACTTCAACAATACCATCAGCAGCTTTCTTACCGACAGTAATCCGCAATGGCAAGCCAATCAAGTCGCTATCAGCAAACTTCACACCTGCACGTTCATTACGATCATCAGTCAAATAAGTATAGCCAGCATCACGAAGCACTGTTTCTAGTTCAGCTGTTAAATCAAGTTGTTCTTGCTTCTTGACATTGACCGGAATTAAATGAACATCAAATGGTGCCACACTGCGAGGCCAAATAATCCCATGGTCATCAGAATGTTGTTCAATAATTGCTGAAAGTAACCGCGAAACACCAATCCCGTAACAGCCCATGATCAATGGTTGTTCACGACCATTTTCATCTAGGAAAGTTGCTTGGAACGCCTTAGTATAGCGCGTACCCAACTTAAAGATATGGCCAATTTCGATCCCGCGAGTGAAGTGTAAACGACTCTTGCCATCTAAGGCTAAATCACCTTCACGTACAACTCGTAAATCAGTCACTTGATCAGCAGGCACTTCAAAATCACGACCAGGATTAACATTTAAGAAATGATGTTCAGCTTCGTTGGCACCGGTGACAGCATTCGTTAACTTAGTGACCGTCTCATCAGCTACTAAACGAATTTTATCATTGATTTTAACGGGTCCGACTGAACCAACTGGCGCGTTTAACCATTCCTTCACTTCAGCTTCAGAAGCTAAAGCTAATTCGTCAGCTTGCAAGAAGTTCTTGAGTTTCACATCATTGATTTCATAATCGCCACGGATCAAAGCCAAAACAGGTTCGCCATCAGCCATGAACAGCACACTCTTGATCAATTTCTGTGGTGCAACGCTTAAGAAATTAGCTACATCTTCAATACTACCAACATTTGGCGTGGCAACTTTCGTTAGTTCAGCAGCTTGTTCTTGAACAGGAATGTAGTCATCCTGATTCTTGGCCATTTCCAAGTTAGCAGCATAGGCATTATTGTCGCTATAAGCAATGGTATCTTCACCAATTTCAGCAATTGCGGAGAATTCACGGGAATCGTTACCACCCATGGCCCCAGCATCACCAATAATCATGCGGTAGTTTAAACCGACCCGATCAAAAATCGCCCGATAAGCGGCCTCTTGTTTATTGAAAATATCGTCTAATTGTTCAGCATTAGCCGAGAATGAATAAGCGTCGTACATAATGAATTCACGACCACGTAACAAACCATAACGAGGACGATCTTCATCACGGAACTTCGTCTTCATTTGGTATAAGGTTAAGGGCAATTTCTTGTATGAACGAATTTCATGACGCACTAAATCAGTGACCGTTTCCTCGTGAGTTGGTCCTAAGACGAAATCACGATCATGCCGGTCCTTTAATTTGAATAAGTTTTCGCCATAAGTTGCATAGCGACCACTTTCGCGCCACAAGTCAGCCGGAATGATTTCTGGTAAGGAAACTTCAACGGCTCCAGTTTCATTGATTGTCTCGCGGATGATACCTTCAATTTTTTGTAAAACACGAACTGCTAAAGGTAAATATGAATAAATACCAGCTGAAGTTTGACGAATATAACCAGCACGTAGCATTAATTGATGACTGCGCGCCTCCGCATCAGCAGGATTTTCTTTTAAAGTTGGGATAAACATTTGTGATTGTTTCATACTGAATAATTCCTCCAAATAAGTCAAACTGACCCAAATACTATGTACAGTAGCAGCGTGCCTACTGTGATAAAACTCGATTACTTAATAAAATAACGGACAATATCGTTCCAAGTAACGGCAACCATTAACAGCACTAAAAAGCCAGCGCCAATTAAAGTCACAATTCCTTCCTTGTCAGCTGGAATTGGCTTACGCCGAATGACTTCAATCAAGTTTAATAAGATCTTGCCGCCATCTAAGCCGGGAATCGGCACTAAGTTAACTAAGCCCAAGTTAACTGACAACATAGCTAAGAACCAGACGATATTAGTAAAGCCAGCCCCAACCACTTGAGAAGTACTCTTGAAAATTCCCACTGGGCCAGACAGCTTATTCAAGCTAAAGCCGCCAGTGAAAAATGACCCCAAGACTTTTAAAATTTGACTTCCCATTGACCAAGTAGCGGTAAAACCATACTTCACTTTGCCGATAATTGAATGATCAACTTTCGTCATAATGCCAATCTGACCGTAAGATTTACCGGATTCTTTGACCGCCTTAGGTGTGAGACTGGTCGTTAATTGTCGTTGACCACGCTTGATCGTAACCTTAACTTCTTGCTTGGGCTTTGACTGAATAGCACTGACTAAACTGTTCCAGTCAGGTGTCTTAGTTTGATCAACTTTAATAATTTGATCATTAGGACGAATACCGGCAGTCGCAGCAACGGAATTAGGTTCGATGGCGCCAATTTGATTGCTGGTACTTGGCACCCCACCCTGTAAGAATGCGACCAACATGAAACCTAAGATTGCCAACATAAAGTTGTTAAAAGGACCGGCAAAATTAGTTAAGATCCGTCGACCAACTGTGGCTGATTGAAATTGCACATCACGCGGGGCAATTTGTACTTCAGTCCCATCACGTTCCACAATTAGCGCGTCATGATCCACTTGATAATGACGGGGTTGATCAGGATCAGCATTTTCATTACCAGAAATAGTCAATTGGTCAACTAAATCAGCTTCACCAATTTGTAAAGGAATTCCTGACAAATTGCCGCTACCTTCACTAATATCAATCCGATCCACTAAGCCCTGATCGTTCACTTGAATTGTGCCCATAGTCCCTGGCTCGATGGCCGAGTCATCATCTTCGGCACCAGCCATTCGAACGTAGCCACCAACTGGCAACCAACGAATCGTAAAGGTAGTATGATGGCGCCGCCAACTAACCATTTTCGGGCCAAAGCCAATCGCAAATTCACGAACCAGAATTCCTGATTTGCGCGCCACAAAATAATGACCAAATTCGTGAACTACAACTAATATGCTAAAGATGATTAAAAAAGAAATAACAGTTTTCAAGAAAACACTCCTCAGTCTGTGTAGTTCAACAATTGGTTAGGTGCAATTAAAGTAAGCCGAACCAATGCATCATTGGTAGGACAAACAAAAGACTATCAAAACGATCTAAGATGCCGCCGTGACCTGGTAAAATTTTGCCAGAATCCTTAACGCCATAATACCGCTTATAAGCGGATTCAACCAAGTCACCCATTTGACCAAAGATTGAGAAAATCAAGGTAACTAATAACATTAAGGCATAATTATGATAGCCCACTGGGAAGAAATAGAGATAAATTGCAGCACCAACTAATGCACACAAGGTGCCGGCGATACTGCCTTCCCAAGTCTTATTAGGACTAATTGCGGGCCACAATTTATGCTTACCAATCTTGCGACCGAATGAGTAGGCGCCAATATCAGTGGCCCAAATAACCACCAAAATATAACCTAACAAAGCTAAACCATCAGCAGCGCCACGTACTGCTACTAATGAATGGAAACCATTACCAATATAAACAATTGCTAAGGTGTTAATACCGATATCATCAATATTAGTTCGATTCTTAGTCAACACCGTCACAATCAACAATAACGCAATCGCAATGGCAAAAATATCAAATCGAGTCAAATATTTCGGTAAGTGTTCAAAGGCCCCATCTGGTAAAACTAAGGCAATGATCCCCAAACTTGAAATAAAGAAGTCTGGCGAAATAATGATCCGTTTCCGCATGATGAAAATCTCGGAAAGGCCAATGATTGCCAAAAGGATCGCGGCCACGTCAATCCAAACGCCACCTAGTAAAATAATCGGAATGAAGATAATTAAAGCGACAACCGCCGTAATTACTCGTTGTCTCATGAATATTTCCTGCCTTCTACTTTTTTTCTGTTGTTAAGCCACCGAAACGACGATCGCGGCCTTGAAAAACCGCAATCGCATCGGCTAATTCTTCAGCGCTGAAATCAGGCCAATAAGCATCACTGAAATATAACTCGCTATAGGCTAATTGCCACAGCAAGAAATTCGACAGTCTTAACTCGCCACTGGTCCGAATCAACAAATCTGGATCGGCCAAGGCACCTAAACTTGTCGTCATTAAATGCTGACTAATCGTTTCTTCATTGATTGCATCAGGAGCTAATTCCTGATTAGCCACTTCCCGACCAATTTGTTGGACGGCTGCTGTAATTTCAGCGCGACTACCATAATTAAGCGCAAAATTTAAAATCATGCCATCATTATCGGCAGTATCAGCCATGGCCTGATAAGTTACTTTGCGCGTCTTCTCAGGAAGTTCTTCTAAAAAGCCCATAACGTTAACTTTAACGTTTTCAGCCATTAATTCGGGGATAAAAGTGTTGAAGAAGTCAATCGGTAATTGCATTAAGTAATTCACTTCATCAGTTGGTCGTTTCCAGTTCTCCGTTGAGAAAGCATAAAGTGTTAAGACCTTAACACCCATCCGACTAGCGGCCTTGGTTAAGGTCTTAACATTATCCATTCCGGCTTTATGACCAAAGGCCCGCGGTCGGTGATGCGCCTTGGCCCAACGACCATTGCCATCCATAATAATCGCAATATGTTCTGGAAAATGTCCCTTACTTGTTGTCAAATGATCATCTCCCTGACTTTTTGTGGTCTTAACCTTCAGTAATTTCTTTTGATTTAGTGGCAGCAATTTCATCAATTGCTTTAATTGAAGCATCAGTTACTTTTTGTAATTGATTCTCTAAATCATGTAAGTCATCTTCAGAAATTTCACTATTCTTTTCTTGTTTACGAATGACTTCTAAAGCATCACGGCGAATATTACGCACGGCAATTTTAGCACCTTCAGCATCCTTGCCGACTTCTTTAGCTAATTCTTGACGACGTTCCCCAGTTAGTTGAGGAATCACCAAACGAATCACATCGCCATCATTGGCTGGGTTCAAGCCTAGGTCAGAAGCCAAGATTGCTTTTTCAATATTATCTAATGAAGACTTGTCATAAGGTTTGATCATTAAAACCCGTGGTTCTGGAACATTAATGGCCGCCATTTGGTTCAAAGGCGTTGGTGCGCCATAGTAATCAACACTGATACGATTCAATAAAGAAGCGTTAGCGCGACCAGCCCGAATATTAGCTAGTTCCCGTTTCAGTGCTTCTTCGGATTTCACCATTGTTTCTTTTGCTTTTTCAATTGTCGGATTTGTTGCCATGGTTATTTGCCTCCTTCAATAGTTGTCCCAATGTTTTCGCCTTCAACAACGCGTTTGATGTTACCAGGTTCGTTCATATTGAAGACCACAACCGGAATGTCATTATCCATCGACAAACTGCTTGCCGTTGAATCCATCACATTAAGACCTTTATTAATAATATCTAATTGTGTTAATTGGTCAAACTTAACGGCTTCTGGATCCAATTTAGGATCAGCTGAGTAAACACCATCAACATTGTTCTTCGCCATTAAAATCACATCAGCATCAATTTCGGCAGCCCGTAACGCAGCCGCAGAATCAGTTGAGAAGTAGGGATTACCAGTACCGCCAGCAAAAATAACGACCCGGTTTTTCTCTAAATTACGGATTGCTCGCCGCCGAATGTATGGCTCAGCAACTTGGCGCATTTCAATCGCCGTTTGCACGCGCACTTCCACGCCTAAACTTTCCAAACCATCTTGTAAAGCCAAACCATTCATCACAGTGGCTAACATGCCCATGGAATCAGCTTGAGCGCGATCCATACCCATTTCAGCACCAGTTTCACCACGCCAAATATTACCGCCACCAACGACGATCCCAATTTGAACGCCTAAATCATGAACATCTTTGATTTGCTTTGCAATTGTTTTGATCACTGGTGGATTAATACCGAAACCTTTTTCACCAGCGAGCGCTTCACCACTTAATTTTAATACGATTCGTTTATATTTAACATTTGCCATAATTTTTTAGCCTCCGTAGTCTGCTAAATAACATTCTACCATATGTCATCAAAAATTTTTGAAAAAGTTATGCTGGTTCGACCGATCAAAGACTTAATTAACAAAAAAAGCATCATCGGCGCTGACACACGCCCAATGATGCCAAGAATCTAAATTTTGCGGTTAATGATCAAAGTACTTAATCATAAATTGACTACCAACGCCAAGTTGCGAACGCACCGTCAAATCACCGTGATCTTGTTCAATAATCGTTTTTGCTAAGGCTAACCCAATACCATAATTATTAGTCATGTTGGTTGGCGTCTTGGTTTCATAAAACCGCTCAAATAAATGTTTCAAATCAGCGGCGGCAATGCCACTACCCTGATCAATAATCGCCAACGATTGATAAACTTTGTTCCCTGCATACTGCAATTCAATCGTGGCACCAATTGGTGAATGTTCAATTGAATTCTTCAGAATATTGGCAATCGCTTCAATCTGCCATTTCTCATCCACAAGCACTAATGGTTCAGGACCACTGATTTTGAAATTGATCTCATGCAGATCTGCCAAGACGCTGACTCGCTCAACCGCCTGCGCCACAATCTGGCCCAATTGTCGCGACTGATCATGGAACTCGACCGTGGCCGCATCAAATTTCGATAACTTCAATAAAGCCGCAATCAAAAAATCCAAACTAGTCACTTCACGTTTAATTCGCTGTAAAAAATCAGCCCGCACTGCCAGCGGCATTTCTGGATTATCAAGAATATTGTCGATTAAGATTTCGATTGAAGTAATCGGTGTTTTGATTTGATGGGAAATATCGGCTAAGGACTGCTTCAATTTAAGTTTATCCTGTTGCGAATGATCCGCCGTTTCTCGGAGCAACAACGTCGTCTTATGCAATTGATTTTTCAAAATTGCCAACTCATCTTCATCATAGTCCGCTAACTTAAAGCGATAGTCATGGCGATTAATCGCTGCCACATCGGCGACAATGGCTTGCAAGGCACGATCTTTTTGACGATTATACCGGCAAAAATTAATCAATAATAATATTAACGCTAACCCAACCAAAGCTAAATTCAAGAAGATGAACTGTTGATTAGTTTGTTGCCAACCAAGAATCAAATTATCATGTTGCAAATTAATACCATAGTCACGCAAAGACAAAGTTGCGGTGGACGAGGTTTGATTTAAAATTGTTGCCAAATCATGATTGGAAACTTGCGGATAACGTTGTTTGACCACCGTTAAGACACTGGCAAGTTGTTGATTCATTTGCCGCGTTAATAATTGTTGCTGCCAAAACCAGCTTAAACCCAAGATCAAAATTGTGAGCGCCAAAATTATAGCACTGCGGAATAACATTTTTTTAAATTGCACTCTATGACTCATTTAATTGTTGACTATCGATGCGATAGCCTTGCCCCTTTACTGTGCTAATCAACTGGACGCCAACTTTACTACGAATTCGTTTGAGGTAGACGGTCACCGCATTATCACTAATGTCATTACCAGTCCACTCCCAGACCTTCTCAATAATCTGATTACGCGTGACCACTTGATTACGATGTTGCAGCAACAATTGGAGGATTTTCAATTCCAAACTAGTCAGATTGACCGGCGCATCTGCCACAGTCACCACTAACTTATTTTGGTCAAAGGTGAAAGCCCCAATCTGAATCAGTTGGCGCTCTGGTCGCAAGTATTTACTAACGCGCGCTAACAACTCTCTAGTTGAGAAAGGCTTGGTCATATAATCTTCCGCGCCTAAATTTAGACCGCGAACAATATCATCCTCATCATCTCGAGCTGTTAAAAAAATAGTTGGCAAGTTTTGTGGTTGCAATTGCTGTTGATAAAGATCAAACCCACTGCCATCAGGCAACATCACATCAAGAATCACCAATTGTGGCCGTTGCGTCGTCAAATATTCTCGACTGGCTTGCAAACTCGTACAAACTGCCAGTTGGTATCCTTTTTGTTGAAAGGAATATTGCAGACCTAAAGCAATATTAGGATTATCTTCAACTAATAAAATTGTCATCAGATCCACCTCACTTTATCCCCACATTATACTGATTACGCCAGTAAATTGCAGTAACATTTCGTTCACAATTAATTTAGCCAGCACCTGACCTAAATATTTTCACGGCGGATCGTTTCAATAATATTTTGGCGATTAATTTTATTCAAAGAATAGCGCATGATTAAATAAACTAAGGCAAACACAGCCACAGTCGAAATCAAAATAGCCTTGATTGGTAGTTGAAAACTGACTGGTGTGGCACTATTACCGTTAAATCCGATATAAATCAAGGCGGAACCGACCAGGCCACCAGCAATCCCGATTAAAAGTGATTTCGTACAATAAAATAAAGTTTCTAAATTAATTAATTGATTAAATTCTTTCTTAGTCATGCCAACACTTTTAAGCACGGCAAATTCTCGTTGGCGCAGTTCCATATTAGCGGTGATTGTATTGAAAATATTGGTCACGCCAATCAAGATAATCACTAAAATAAAGCCATACAAAAAGATACTAAACAACAACCGCATTGCGCGCTCTTCTTTCACCTGGGCATCAAAATCTTCAATTGATACCCCGGGAATGATACTTTTGATTTTTGTGCTGGTTGCTGCGTTTTTGGTAGCTTTCAAAACAAGCTGATTAGGCGACCAACTTAGCCCGCTTATTCGCGGATACTTGTCTTGATCCAAGATTAGAACAGTGCCAGAACTGCCCATATAAAGCCAATTAGGCACAGACTTTAAGACACCACCTAATTTAAATTTGACGTGATGCTTTTTACCAGCATGTCTTAAACTAGCAGCAATTTGGTCACCGGCTTGATAATTAAAACTACGCTGGGAATGTCCGGTGCCGGAAGAATCGGACTCATCAAACAATAAACTGCCCGTACTGTTGGCCGGAGTCAATTTCTGTTGCTTGACCAATTCCTGGAAACTAGCATGATCGACGGCAATTAAATCTAAATTTAACTCTTTGGCATCGCCAATACTTTTATTTTTAGTATTAAAATGCTGCCGATTCTGAATCTTTAGCTGATTCATTCTGTCAATGATTGAAATTGCGCGCATTTTTTTGACTGTCGGTAAACTGGCAACATCATTAAGCTGCTCCCGCGAGGTGCCTTGATTGCCAATATCAACAATTAAATTATAATCGTGATTCTGATAGTAGCGGCCAGTAGTGGCAAAAGCGGTGTTAATAAAGGCCGTCATCGCAATAAAAGTCCCAATACTGACAGCAATTGAAGTTACAGTCGTGCGGTATTTTTTGCGACTACGCCGTAAATTCTTATAGGCCATCACACCGCCCATTTTAAAAACACGTTTAACTCGTTTAGGTGTTCGTAACTTTTTGGCCGTCAAAGTGACTGCTTGTCGATTTCGTAATTGGTCGATGGGGCTCACCCGACTTGCTCGACGCGCCGAACTTAACGCTGATAAATAAATCGTCAAAATGCCGAGTACAATTGCAACTACTAAGCCTAACCACGAAAAACTAAAATGAAAACCGCGCGCATCATGAAAAATAATTTGACTCCCCAATGTATTAATCACCTGACCTAAAATGCCGGCCGCAAGCGTGCCTAAAAGCAAACCAGCCGGAATGCCAATGATTCCTAAAAGCAAACTTTCAGCCAGAACTGTCTGCCGGATTTGGCGTTTAGTTGCCCCTACACTAGCTAACATGCCATACATTTTAGTTTTCTCAGTAGTCGCAATAGCAAAGGAATTACGTATACAGAAAATACTGGTCAGCAAAATAATTGCCAATACCACCCCAGAAACCCAGAGAAGGCTTTGGATATTACTATCAGAGAACGCAAAAACTTGCCAGTGCAACAAGCTAGTATTAACGCCATACATATAACGACTCTTCTTTAATTCCTGAACCTGTCGATAAGAAGCTAAGCCAAGAATTTCCGGAATGTCACGGCGATAGTGGCGCGGCTGTTGCAAAATCAAGTAAGCATTGGTTCGATTGACAGCGGCCCTTGCAGTTAAGCCGTAATAATGATAACCGACGGTAGGTTGTTCAATAATTCCAGTAATCTGATAACGCGCCGGTTGGCTTTTAACAACCTGTTCGGCGGGATGGGTGATGCGACCAGTGCCATCTTTATCGCCAGGATCGTCGACGACTTCACCACTAACCGCCTGACCCACTTTAATGTCCAGCCAGTCACCAAGGCGATAATTGGAATCGGCAATTGTTTCTTGACTAACCGCGATTTCGTGATTATTAGCCGCCCATCGACCTTGTAACAAGTGATAGCCAACTTGCTGTGGCTTGGCATCGACGGTGGATAAAATCGCTAAATTAGGCGATTCATCATATTGATCACCATGATGTTTAAATTCGGCCACACCAACATAGCCATAGGTCAAGGGCTTTTTAAAATCTCGATTTTGACTAACTTTCTCCAATTGCCGGTCGGTCAAATTCATTAACTCCAAATGATAATAACCACCGTTTTTAACGGCGCGATCAATCATGGTTTGACGAAAACTAGCGACCATGGTGGCCACCGCCATAATTAAAGCGACTGACAGGGTAATGCCAATAATGGTGCCCCAACTCCGTTTACGATTTAATTGGAAATCTCTTTGGGCCAACTTTTTCAAAATCATTATTTGGCCTCCCGAATGATCCGACCATCCTCAATCTCAATGACCCGATCAGCTTGACGAGCAATTTCCAAATCATGGGTGATCATCACGATGGTTTGTTTATATTCGCGATTGGCCTGCTTCAACAACGCCAAAATTTCCGCACTCGTGGCTGAATCTAAATTGCCAGTTGGTTCGTCAGCCAATAACAATGCTGGTTCGGTAATCAAGGCCCGTCCAATTGACACCCGCTGTTGTTGCCCACCAGATAATTCATTGGGTAAATGTTCGCGACGATTGGTTAGCCCCAGCCTTTTTAACAAAGCAGCCAGTTTTTCAGGATCGGCTTGGCGATTATCTAATTCCAATGGCAAAGTGATATTTTCCGTCACATTTAAGATAGGGATCAAATTGTAGAATTGATAAATCAAGCCTACTTCACGCCGCCGAAAAATCGCCAATTGATCATCACTGAAAGAAAAGATATTTTGACCATCGAGAAAGACAGCGCCCTCAGTTGGCCGGTCCACACCACCGATCAAATGAAGCAGCGTTGATTTGCCACTACCAGAGGCCCCAACAATCGCCACAAACTCACCTTGATCGACCGTAAAAGAAACATCGGCTAAGGCGGTCACCTGTGCACTGCCACTACCATAAACTTTGCTTAACTTGCTAACGCGTAATAATTCCATTTTACCCACTCCTTGACCCAATTACTCCATGCTTAATTTCAGTTTAACAAGTCAAAGTGACAAGTAAGTGACTCCCAGAAAAAGAGTTAAAAAAATACAGTCCGTCCAATAAGGATGACTGTACTTTTCAAGATAAGCTTGCAACTAGTCATTAGCCAGCCACAATTCACCTTTAATAACATTAATTAGTCTTTGATTTGGCTCATAACTTCTTCAGCAAAGTTATCAGCTTGTTTTTCGATACCTTCGCCAACTTCAAAACGAGTGAAGCTAACTAACTTGCCGTTCTTGCTGGCAACATATTTAGCAACTGTTTGGTCAGGATCTTTAACAAATTCTTGGTCAGCCAAGCTGATTTCAGATAAGAATTTGTTTAAGCGGCCTTCAACGATTTTAGCAATAATCTTTTCAGGCTTGCCTTCGTTTTTAGTTTCTTCAGTTAAAACTTCACGTTCGTGATTCAAAACTTCAGCAGGAACGTCTTCACGAGAAACATACTTAGGATTGATAGCAGCAACATGCATTGCTACGTCACGAGCAGTTTCTTCGTCAGCACCTTCGATAACAACCAAAGCAGCAATTTGGCCACCATTGTGTAAGTAAGAACCGAAGTTTTGACTGTTAGTCTTTTCAACTAATTGGAAACGACGTAAGCTGATTTTTTCACCAATAACGGCAGTTAAACCAGTAATCCGTTCAGCAATTGTGCCGTCAGCAATTGGCAATACCAAAGCAGCTTCGTTATCAGCTGGTTTGTTAGCAGCAATTGCATCAGCAATTTCACCAACTAAGGTTGTGAACTTGTCATTGGTTGCAACGAAATCAGTTTCTGAGTTAACTTCGATAATAGCTGCAGTATCACCGCTAACAGCGATTTGTGCTAAACCTTCAGCGGCAACACGATCACTCTTCTTAGCAGCTTTTGCCATACCTTTTTCACGTAAAACATCAATTGCTTTTTCCATGTCACCGTCAGTAGCAACGAGCGCTTTTTTAGCGTCCATCATACCAACACTTGTTTTTTCACGTAATTCTTTAACTTGAGCAGCAGTAATTTTAGCCATGTATAGAACCTCCAAAATTTAAGTTGTGCGGACAACAAACTTTTGGCGTAGGCTAACTTCAATTAATTATTTGAGCGGGGGTAACCGATCGGATAATTAATTAAGTTAGCCATAGCCATTTGTCACCTTGAGCACGATTATATCCAAGCTGCGAAGAACAGCAGTCTTTAAGCTATTCTAAGCATAGATTTTTAAAAACATTATTTTGACAAAGAAAGAGCTTGCACCAAAACCAGGTTTTGATTCAAACTCTTCCGAATGCCAATTAATTCATTGACGGGAAATTATTCAGCGTCGTCAGGAGTTGATTCTTCAACTTGATTTGCAATTTCTTCGATTGATTCGTCGCCAGCTTTAGCTGCTGGTTCTGGTTGTGCTTCGTCAGCGCCTTGGTCTTCACCTTGACGGCCTTCGATAACAGCATCAGCCATTTTAGCAGTGATCAAACGTACGGCACGAATAGCATCATCGTTTGAAGGGATGATAACATCGATATCATCAGGATCAGTGTTAGTATCAACCATTGCAACGATTGGAATGTTCAGCTTTTGAGCTTCTTTAACAGCAATCCGTTCCTTGCGAGGGTCAACGATGAACATCACATCAGGAATCCGAGGCATATCTTCGATACCGCCTAAGAATTTCTCAAGTTTTTCTTGTTCCTTACGTAAGAGGGAAACTTCTTTCTTTGGTAAAAGATCGAAAGTACCGTCTTCGCTCATCTTTTTGATATCTTTCAAATGTTTGATTCGGCTTTGGATGGTATTCCAGTTAGTTAAAGTACCACCTAACCAACGATGGTTAACGTAAAATTGACCAGCGCGAGTTGCTTCTTCAGCGATTGCTTCTTGTGCTTGTTTCTTAGTACCAACAAACAAGAAAACACCACCGTCAGCGGCAACAGCCTTGACAAAGTTATAAGCGTCATCAACCATTTTTACAGTCTTTTGTAAGTCGATAATATAGATACCGTTACGTTCTGTAAAAATGTATGGCTTCATCTTTGGATTCCAACGACGAGTTTGGTGACCAAAGTGAACCCCTGCTTCTAGTAATTGCTTCATTGATAATACTGCCATGATAAAGCCTCCTAATGTTTTATTCCGCCACTTAGCTCGCTTTATTCGCCAACCAGGGC
Source organism: Lapidilactobacillus wuchangensis (assembly GCF_003946645.1). GTDB lineage: Bacteria > Bacillota > Bacilli > Lactobacillales > Lactobacillaceae > Lapidilactobacillus > Lapidilactobacillus wuchangensis. Next base: position 22,222 of record NZ_RHOU01000001.1, on the reverse strand, counting down.
AGCCCGGCAACTAGCGAATAATCACTAAGTGTGTGAATTTGGTGCTACAACACCATTTATGATTATACCGATAAAAGCCTTGACATGCAAGCTAAAATTAGCGATTTATCTGTCGCGACTTAACGCCAAGTCACATGATGTGCCGTTAAAAAAGCTTCTTTTTGGCGCCGCGAGTGTTGTTTGAACTTGGCTTCAAAACTCAAGGCAGCATGCTTGTCATCGAATTCTTGCTGATAAAGTAATTTAACTGGGCGGCGATTCCGAGTATACTTGGCGCCCTTACCAGCATTGTGGGTCGCGACCCGTTTAGCAACGTCATTGGTCGAGCCAGTATAGAAGGTTCCGTCAGCACATTGAACCAAATAACAGTAATAACTCACTTTGTCGATCCTCCAGTAGCCGCTTCACCATGCAAAATCCGTTTCACTTCCGGCGTATATTCATTCTGGTCTGTGTAGGCAACTAACGGTGGTAAAACACGCACACCATTGGGCCGGCCATTCTTAATTGCTTCAAATAAAACCATATTGGCCTCGCGACCAGCTTTAGGATAAACGAAACGAATTCGCTTTGGTGCCAAACGATGTGCTTGACAGGCGAACATAATGTCAGCTAAACGTTCCGGCCGATGTACCATATAAAAATGGCCATTGGTCTTCAATAATTGTTGACTAGTCGCCAGGACCGTGGCTAAATCAGTTTTGATTTCATGACGCGCAATCGCATAATACGGATTCGGATTTTTAATACTTTGCTGATGATCGACGAAATACGGTGGGTTACAACTGACCACATCAGCAAAATCATGACCAAGTTTTTGTGGCGACTCTTTCAAATCCATGGTGGCCACCTGAATTTGGTCGTCCAAGTGATTCAAGCTCACTGAACGGCGGGCCATATCAGCCAACTTCTCCTGAATCTCCACCATTGTGATCGGCCCCTTGGTCTTCTGGCTAAGAAATAAGCCTACCGCCCCATTGCCAGCACACAGATCAATAATCTGATCACGCTGCCGTGCTTGAACAAAATCGGCGAGTAAGACTGCATCTAATGAAAAAGAGAAAACATCATCACTTTGAATGATTTTAACGCCACCATTAATTAATTGATCGATTCGTTCCACTTGCTAAACGCCCCTCAAAATGAAATCTAGTCATCGACAATGACTTTTTTTAACGAAGTTACTGCTAAGAGTTAGTAATTTAATTATACCAAATTCTTTTTTTCTGATATAATTTTTTTAGTATTCGTTGAAACTACAGGAACGAATTTTAGGAACTTTTAGAAACTCAGGTGAAAGCATGTTTTATAAAATTGTTCGTCCAATTGCTCGTTTTCTGGTCTGGCTCCTTAATGGCCACACCAAAGTCGTTAATCGTGAAAATTTAATTGACGGTCCTTATATTCTAGTCGCGCCCCATCGAACTTGGTGGGAACCGATTATTTTCGCAATTGCCGCGCGACCACGTGAATTCAGTTTCATGGCTAAAAAAGAATTATTTCATAATCCAATTCTGCGTTGGATTCTAGTGCATGCCCACGCATTTCCTGTTGACCGTTTCAATCCTGGCCCTTCTGCAATTAAAACACCGGTCCGAATTTTAAAAGAAGGCAAACTGTCACTAATCATGTTTCCGTCAGGGACACGCTACTCAGCCCAACTTAAAGGCGGCGCAGCCTTAATCGCCAAAATGGCCAAAGTACCATTATTACCAGTCGTCTATCAAGGGCCAGTGACTTTTAAAGACTTTCTCAAGCACAAACGGGTAACGGTTGGTTTCGGCGAACCAATTCAAATTCCCGTACGTCAGAAATTAGATGAAGCTGGTCTTGCTGAAATAAACGATGCCATGACCAACGCTTGGCAGCAATTAGATCAACAAATCGATCCCAACTTTAAATACCAACCTGATTTGAAGAAATTGGCGGCGGAAAAAGCTGAGGATAAGATTAAGTAGCAAAGTTTGAAACAGAATTGAATCTGACTCCATTGCGGGCTTGCTGGTTGTGGAACGCGGCCGGCATCGATTTGAACCAATTGAAAACCACAATTGTTTCAAATACGAGCCTTTGTCTAATTGCTAAAGCAATAAGACAAATTTGGCGGCTGACAACCACGCCCTCCATTCCGTCTGGAGTTAAGGTGGTTCACTACATTTTTGTAAATGCTTAAGGCAGCGCGTAGTGGGATTAATCAACTTCATTCAAATTGTTGTCACAACTGAACAGTAATACAAAAAAGCCTATTTGACAGTTTCTGGTTTTATCCAGATAAAAATTGTCAAACAGGCTTATTATTTTATGTCAATTTGATTTTCTAAACAGTGGTGCTGAACTCTATTGGTTTCATCAGGTCGTTACTGGGTGATTGGCATCAAACTCCACTGGTATTGCCTTAATAACAATCAAATCTACAGTGGACTAACCTAGCTCAAAACGCAGTGAAGGCCGCCGGGTTGTCAGCCGCCAAATTATCCTTGGCGCTTTAGCGCTTAGGATAAGGGTTGCATTTGAGATTGTTGCGTAGCAATAAGCTCAAATCAATCCCGGCCGCGTTCCACACTCCGCCGGCCGCAACGGAGTTGTCCACTATTCTGCCCAAAACTAGTTATTGTTGACTCAAATTGCCCAACAACTAGTGAAAGACTTGGCACTACTCTGCCTTACCCTGTTGTAATTGATACAACTGATAATAGCGACCATGTTGAGCCAAGAGTTCCTCGTGAGTACCATGTTCCACAATTTTCCCAGCATCTAGCACAATAATTTGCTCGGCATCCTTAATCGTTGAGAGCCGATGGGCAATCGCAATTGTCGTCCGACCACGACGAATCCGGCGGAGACCTTCTTGAATCAGGCTTTCAGTTTCAGTATCAATGTTAGCTGTCGCCTCATCAAGTACCAGAATCTTCGGATTAGTCACAACTGTTCGCGCAAAGGAAATTAATTGCCGTTGCCCACTTGAAAATTGACTACCACCTTCAATAACTCGCGCATGATAACGATTAGTTAACTGATTAATAAACGTATCTGCCTGAACGAATTCAGCGGCTGCTTCAATTTGTTGATCAGTAATATCTTCGTTAAATAAGCGAATATTAGAAGCCACATCACCATAAAACATAAACGAATCTTGCAAAACAAGGCCCATTTTCTGACGCAGATCTGACATCGGATAATCCTTGATATCACGGCCATCAATCAAGATCTGACCTTCGTAAAATTCATAAAAGCGCATCATGATATTAATAATTGAACTTTTACCTGAACCAGTGTGACCAACAATACCCACGGTTTGTCCTGGCTTGGCAACAAAGGACACATCGTGGAGAATTTCATGTTGCCCATCATAAGCAAAGGAAACGTGACGAAATTCAATTTCACCAGTAGTAATCGTACCACTGGCCTTTGGATTCTGTTGCGGCGTCAAATGGTCATCATCGAGAATTCGGAAAATCCGCTTGCCGGCAACCACACCGTCTTGTAACGCTGACAACGAATCCATCATGTCTGACATTGGATTAAAGAAGTTAGACACATAGGTCGTAAAGGCATAAATCACGCCGGCCTCCACAAACTGATGCTGTGATAATAAGCCAAACTGCCCCAACACCAAGGTCAAGGCCAAGGCATACAAGAGATTGATCAAGGAAGAAAGTAACAATGAGTTTGTCCGAATCATTGCTTTACGGGTTGCTAAGTACTCACCATTGGTTTTTTCAAATTCTTGACTGATCCGCTTTTCTTGGCGGAATTGGCGAATAATCGACATACCTTCAATCGATTCATTTAATTTGATATTTAACTCACTGAGCTTTTCCCGCATTTTCCGGTAAACCCACGAACTGTATTTGGCATAGTACCAAATGGCTAGCATCAGTAACGGCAAAAAGGCTAAAACAATCCAGGAACCACGGGCGTTCAGGGTGTGCATGGCAATAAAGGCTGAAACAATTGCGAAGGTCCCCGTTAAAATTGAAGCGAATACTTGTAAGAAATCCATGATTGTCATCGTATCGTTCGTTACCCGAGAAACAATCGAACCAGCTGGTGTCAAGTCAAAATAACGCATCCCTAAAGTGTGTAATTTACGGAATAATTTCTCCCGCACTGACTCTAATGATTTTTCCGCACCAACTGAATAAGTGTAGTTGCTAGTAAATTGTAAAATGGCCTTTAAAACTGTTCCCATGAAGTATAAGGCCGCAAAACCTAAAATGACCCGAGTTGTGCCGGTTTTCACGGTTAAATACTTATCCATAAAGACTTGTAACAATTTCGGTAGCAAAATGTTGACGATTGCTAAAGCTGCCGAAGTAATAATGGCACTAATGAACAACCACTTAAATGGCAGTGAAAACTTCAGCATTCGCTTGATAATTTGGGTCTGCTCTTTAACTGGAATACTTTGGGACCAAATGGATTGTTGTTGATTATTGTTAGTCTGTTCAGTATTTTTGTTCTGATTATTCGTTTGTTTCTGCGTCATTCGATTCACCTCCCAACTGTGATTCAATTTGTTGCTTACGCCACATTTCAGCGTACCAGCCGTCATTGGCTAGTAATTCTTCATGATTACCACGTTCAACGATTTGACCATCATCGATCACCAGAATTTCATCGGCATTGGCCACACTGCTTAAGCGATGGGCAGCAATAATCGTGGTTTTTTGATCACGATCTTCTTTTAAATCAGTTAAAATTTCTGCTTCTGTTTTCGCATCAACTGCGGACAAGGCGTCATCAAGAATCAGAATTTCTGGCAGTGTCATAATCGCTCGAGCAATCGACAACCGCTGCTTCTGTCCACCGGATAAGGAAACGCCCTTCTCGCCAACCAAAGTATCATATTGTTGCGAGAAGTTCAGAATATCTTCGTGAATCGCACTTTCCTTAGCTGCCTGCTCAACCTCTTCTTGCGGTTTGGTCATCGCTGCAAAACGAATATTATCGCGAATATTTGTTGAAAACAGGAAATTTTCCTGAGGCACATAACCAATGCTGGCTAAAACACTGTCCAAGTTATAATCACGAATATCATGACCACCAATTGTTATTTTGCCTTGATAATGGTCAAACTCACGCAGTAATAATTTAATAATGGTGGTTTTACCAGCGCCAACGCGACCAACTAAGCCCAGCGTCTGACCTTGCTTTAATTCAAAGTGAATCTGCTTCAAAGCAACTCGTGGATCGTCAGGGTACTTGAATTCAGACACTTGATAGTCCAAATCGCCATGTAAACTGTGGGTCCCAGCAACTTTAGGGGTAACCGCCTCGCTGGTTTCATTGAGCAATTCCTGAACTCGGTCATAACTGGCATTGCCACGTTCGATCACGTTAAATAACCGACCAATCGCAAACATTGGCCAAACTAAGGCACCAATATAAGCCACGAAGGAAATCAATTGCCCTAACGTAATCGCCTGCGTTACCACTAAATGGCCCCCATAGGCAATCGTAATCGCATAAGTCAGCCCAATAATCAGCGTCGTAATCGGATCAAATAATGAATCAATTCGATAAACTTTTTTATTAATCGTGATCGTTTTGTCGACAATCTGTTCAAAATCAGCAACGTCTTCGTCTTCCTGACCAAATGTTTTGATGACTTTAACCCCACTGACTGACTCTTGCGTTTTATCATTCAACCGGGAAAAAGCCGCCTGCGATTCACTGAAAGCGCTGTGCAAGTGTTTACCTAAAACGCGGGCCATCACTGCCAGCAACGGCATCGGCAACAAGGCGACTAAAGTCAAGCGCCAGTCAACAAAGATCAGCATTGCCACAATTGTTGTCCCACCAGTTAAAATCGAATCGGCAAAGGTTAAAATGCCGGCACCGGCCACGTTTTGCACCGCATTCAGGTCATTGGTCGCGTGAGCCATTAAGTCACCAGTTCGATGACGCTGAAAGAAAGTCGCGTCCATTTTCAGAAAGTGACTAAATAATTGCGTCCGTAATTCACGTTCTAAGGTCGCCGCGCCGCCCCAAATCATATTGCGCCAGCCAAACCGACTTAAATACTGCACAACCGCCGCTAATAGTAAAAAGCCTAACCAACTAAATAGCAGCGGCAGCGTTAATTGCTTGGCGCCCATCTTATCCGCTAAAATACCAATCACGCGTGGCGGGACTAAGCCGGCCAAATCAGCCATTAACAAAAATATTAAACCCCAAGTGTAACGTTTCTTTTCGGCTTTAAAAAACCAGCCTAATTTCTTAAAAATTCCCATAATCTGTCCTCGTATCCTTAAAAAATGCAACAAAAAAACAGGTGCTAGGCGCACCTGCGATTAAATCGACGTGATATCAAAAAAGGCTACTTTTTCTCTTGCTTAGCTTGTTGTGCCTTCATGGCAGACATCATTTGATGAAGCTTCTTTTCAGAAGGCTTCTGCCCCATTTGCACCATCATTGCCCGCATCATATCAGAATTAACCGGTGGATTGTCTTTGAAATATTTCTTCATGTAAGCCCGAGCGCCAAAGAAACCTGCAACAGCGCCGACTAAAAGTGCCAAAATAATTAAAGTGATTGCTAAACCCATGTTCATCTTAAAAAACTCCTTAATTAAAAAATGCTAATCTTATTTTACCCAGATTCACTAACAATATGCAAGTGGCCAAGCAGAAAAATATCACAAATTTCCCATAAACTTTTCAGTAACCACTAATCATCACGTAAATTCTTATCGCGTTGAACTTTTTTGACTTTATCAGGCGTAACTTCCTTGCCCTCTTGATTATAAATTCGTAAGTCCTCGATTTGCGTCCGAAAACTGTCACGAAAAGCCTGCAAATAGTCTTGGCGCAATTGTTGCCGCTCCTGCTCTTCTTCAGGACTTAATTCGCTAGTTTTCGCCTTAGCAGCTAGTTCATTAATACGAGCAATTAATTTAGGATCAATTTCACTCATGATAACCTCCAAAATAATTTAATCAAACTGTAAAATACACGAACATCCGTTTGATAACTTAGTTTGCTTATGATAATATAGTACTAGAAAACATAGTTATATCATAACGCATTTTAATCAGAATTTAAAATTGATTAGAATGCTTTTTCGAATGCGAAAGCATTGAACGAGATTCTTGTAAAAAATATTGAGGTGTCCCATGACTAAACCTGTAAGTGCGAAACAATTAGATGTATTACGTTTTATCTATGAAACTGTTAATGATTGCGGTTATCCGCCAACTGTTCGAGAAATCGGTGCCGCCGTACAACTGTCTTCAACTTCCACAGTTCACGGTCACCTATCCCGACTTGAGAAAAAGGGCCTGCTACAACGTGATCCCACCAAGCCACGGGCAATTGAAGTGACTGAAGCTGGCCTGGATGCGTTAGGCATTCAAAAGAAAGCAATTCCCTTATTAGGCGTTGTCACTGCCGGTGAACCTATTCTTGCCGTTGAAGATGCCACTGACTACTTCCCGTTGCCACCAGATCTTAATTTAGATGACAACAACTTATTTATGCTAACGATTCGGGGCGAAAGTATGATCAACGCTGGTATTTTTAGCGGTGATCAGGTGATTGTTCGTCAACAACGCGACGCCCAGAATGGCGATATTGTCATTGCCATGACCGAGGAAAACGAAGCCACCTGCAAACGATTCTTTAAAGAAAAAGGTCATATTCGTTTACAGCCAGAGAATGATACTATGCCACCAATTATTCTGCCCAATGTCACTATTCTGGGCAAGGTGATCAGTCTCTATCGCAGCCATATTTAATTTTTTATATTATCTATGTAAAAAGCGTCCACAATTATCCGAATTGGATAGTCGTGGACGCTTTTCTAATGGTTCAGTTTGCAAGCATCAGGATTAGTGACTGTGTCAAATTGAACTACTTCTTTTGTTTCTTCTTTTTAAATCCTAAAGCCCCTGCTAAGGCTAATAGTGCCGACATCAGAACACCTAGAATTGTCGGTTGTTTATCGGATTGATCACTAGTTTGTGGTAATCTTCCCGTTGGCAATGGTGTTTGACTCTGATTAGCAGTGCTTTGATTTGGTGGCATCGTTGCGGCTGAACGATTATTAGAATTATTGGCGTTGTTGTCCGCCGAAACAGCCGTACGTGGCGAATTCACCTGTGATGCAGTGGTCTGGCGATTAATTGTTCCCCGATGATCTGGATTAATGACTGGCTCTGTCTGATGATGACCTGAATCCCGTGGCTTTGTTTTGTGACCAGTGGTATTCGGCTTTGTTGGTGTTTGCGAATGTCCCGTTGTCTTGGGCTTCGTCGGCGTGGTGGTAGGTGCCACGATAGCTAAATCAACTGTCAGACTTTGTCCCGCCATCGTTCTTAACTGAACTGGATATCGACCAACCTTCTGGAAATTAACCTGGCCGAAGTTCATTTGAATCGCTTCGCCGGCAATACCAGCTTCATCAGTAGCTACGGCCTGAAAATCTTCCAATGTTGGCTGTGAACTGCCCAGAACCATCGTGTAATTCTTAGCAGTTAAACTTGCCCGATTAGCCAGTATCTTTAAAGTAACTGTCAGTGTCTGGCCGTTACTAGCGTGTAAAACGACTGGATAACTACCCACTTTATTCGGATCAACCTGACTCAGATCAGCAGTTACTGAAATTGGTGCCCCACTTTCATCGGTGGCTGTTGCCTGAAAATCAGCGGCTGTTGGTAGCGCATTGCCAGTGTACATCGTCAATCCTTGACCGTGAATTTGTTGATGATTCGCTAAAATGATTAGCTGAACTGTTAGTTTCTGGCCATCGCTTGCAGTCAAGACAACTGGGTACGTGCCCGCTTTCTGCATGTTAACCTGACTCAAATCAGCTGTCACTGGAATCGAATGACCACTTTCATCTGTCGCGGTTACGTGGAAATCAGCTACTGTTGGCAATGAATTCCCGGTGTACATTGTTGGTGCCTGGCCGTGGATTCCCTGTTGATTCGTTAAAACTGTCATTTGAACCGTCAGCTTCTGACCATCACTAGCAGTCAAGACAACTGGGTATGTGCCGGCCTTCTGCATATTAACCTGACTCAGATCAGCTGTTACTGGAATTGAATGGCCACTTTCGTCTGTGGCAGTTACATGGAAATCAGCAATTGTTGGCAGTGAATTACTGGTGTACATTGTTGGTGCCTGACCGTGAATTCCTTGTTGATTAGTTAAAACAGTCAACTGAACCGTCAATTTCTGACCATCACTTGCCGTCAAGACAACTGGGTACGTTCCGGCCTTCTGCATGCTGACTTGACTTAAGTCCGCGGTCACTGGAATTGAATGGCCACTTTCGTCTGTGGCAGTTACATGGAAATCAGCAATTGTTGGCAGTGAATTACCGGTGTACATCGTTGGTGCCTGACCGTGAATTCCTTGTTGATTAGTTAAAACAGTCAACTGAACCGTCAATTTCTGACCATCACTTGCCGTCAAGACAACTGGGTACGTTCCGACCTTCTGCATGTTGACTTGACTTAAATCGGCGGTTACTGGAATTGAACGACCACTCTCGTCTGTGGCAGTTACATGGAAATCAGCCACAGTTGGCATTGCATTTCCCGTATAAACTGTTGGTGCTTGGCCGTGAATTCCTTGATCATTGGTCAAAACTGTCATTTGAACTGTCAACTTCTGACCATCACTTGCAGTCAAGACAACTGGATAAGTACCTGCCTTCTGCATATTAACCTGACTCAGATCAGCTGTGGCTGGAATTGAATGGCCACTTTCATCTGTCGCTGCTACGCGAAAATCAGCTACGGTTGGCATTGTATTCCCTGTATACACGGTTGGTGCTTCAGCGTGGATTCGTTGTTGATTAGCTAAGACTGTCATTTGAACTGTGAGTTTCTGACCATCACTTGCAGTTAGGACAACTGGGTACGTTCCGGCCTTCTGCATGTTGACTTGACTTAAGTCCGCGGTTACTGGAATTGAATGGCCGCTCTCGTCTGTTGCTGTAACATGGAAATCAGCTACGGTTGGCAATGAATTACCAGTGTACATTGTTGGTGCTTGGCCATGAATACTTTGATCATTGGTCAAAACAGTCATTTGAACAGTCAATTTCTGACCATCATTTGCCGTTAAGACAACTGGATAAGTACCTGCTTTTTGCATGTTAACCTGACTCAAGTCGGCAGTCACCGCAATCGAATGACCACTTTCATCTGTCGCTGTTGCGTGGAAATCAACTACTGTCGGCATTGTATTCCCTGTATACATTGTTGGTGCTTCAGCATGAATTCCTTGTTGATTAGCTAGAACTGTCATTTGAACTGTGAGTTTCTGGTCATCACTAGAAGTTAGGGCAACCGGATAAGTGCCGGCCTTTTGCATATTAACCTGACTCAAATCTGCTGTCACCGCAATCGAATGACCACTTTCATCTGTCGCGGTCACATGGAAATCGGACACGGTTGGCATTGCATTCCCTGTATAAACGGTTGGTGCTTGGCCGTGAATACCTTGATCATTAGTCAAAACTGTCATTTGAACCGTCAACTTTTGACCATCACCAGCAGTTAAAACAACTGGATAAGTACCAGCCTTCTGCATATTAACCTGACTCAAATCAACTGTCACCGGAATCGAATGACCACTTTCATCTGTCGCGGTTGCATGGAAATCAGTAACAGTTGGCAAAGTATTCCCAGTGTACATTGTGGGTGCCTGTCCATGGATTTCTTGTTGATTAGTTAAGACAGATAATTGAACTGTTAGTTTCTGACCATCGCTAGCAGTTAAAACAACTGGATAAGTACCAGCCTTCTGCATATTAACCTGACTTAAATCAGCTGTTACCGGAATCGAATGGCCACTTTCATCTGTGGCTGTTACATGGAAATCAGCTACGGTTGGTAATGAATTACCGGTGTACATTGTTGGTCCTTCAGCGTGGATTCCCTGTTGATTGGTCAGAACTGTCATTTGAACTGTCAACTTTTGACCATCACTAGCGGTTAAGATAACTGGATAAGTACCAGCCTTCTGCATATTCACTTGACTAAAACCAGCTGTCACTGGAATTGAATGACCACTTTCATCTGTCGCGGTCACATGGAAATCGGACACGGTTGGCATTGCATTCCCTGTATAAACAGTTGGTGCTTGGCCGTGAATCCCTTGATCATTAGTTAAAACTGTCATTTGAACCGTCAACTTTTGACCATCACCAGCAGTTAGAACAACTGGATAGGTGCCGGCCTTTTGCATATTAACCTGACTCAAATCAACTGTCACTGGAACCGAATGACCACTTTCATCTGTCGCTGTTGCATGGAAGCCAGCTACGGTCGGCATTGAATTACCGGTGTACATCGTTGGTCCTTCAGCGTGGATTCCTTGCTGATTAGTCAAAACTGTCATTTGAACTGTTAACTTCTGACCATCACTAGCAGTTAAAACAACTGGATAAGTGCCGGCCTTCTGCATATTAACCTGACTCAAATCAGCTGTCACTGGAATTGAATGACCACTTTCATCTGTCGCGGTTACATGAAAATCAGCTATGGTTGGCATTGCATTTCCTGTGTACATCGTTGGTGCTTCAGCATGGATTCCTTGTTGATTAGTCTGAACTGTCAATTGAACTGTCTGTTTCTGACCGTTACTCGCAGTTAACACAACCGGGTAAGTACCAGCCTTATTTAAATCAACCTGACTGAAATCGGCTGTTACGGAAATCGGCTGACCATTTTCATCAGTGGCAGTTGCTTGGAAATCCGCTACGGTTGGCATGCTATTGCCAGTATAGGTACTGTAATCGCTAGCTTTAAACGTTGCCTGGTTTGCTAGAACAGTTAATGTCACCATTTTCGTTTGGCCATCACTACTGATCAAATTCACCAAATAAGTGCCTGGTTTTTGCAGGTTGGCTTGACTGAGATCAGCTCTAACTGACACTGGCTGACCATTCTCATCAGTGGCGCTACCAGCAAAGCTCATCACGGTTGGTAAGGTTTCGCCAACATACATTTGCGCGTTATGACCACTAATATTTTGTTGATTCGCTAATACTTGCAAATTAACTTCACGCGACTGGCCATCACTAGTCGTCAATAAAACTGGATAATTACCAGCTTGATGAAGATTGACTTTGCTCAAGTCAACTTGAACTGGTAACACCTGACCATTAATTGCTGTGGCACTCGCCGCAAAAGTTGCACTTGTTGGCGTGGCACTAGTGGTATAAATCGTCGCATTCTGACCGTTAATTTTTTGTTGATCGGCTAAAACGTGTAAAGTCACCGTCTTATGCTGGCCATCAGTCGTCGTCAATTGAACTGGATAATCACCAGCAACTCGTAAATTAGCTTGACTGAGATCAACTTGGACTGGCATTGAAGCGCCCAGTTTATTAGTTGCCAAGGCTTTGAACGTGCTCGCAACTGGTTGACTACCATTGGTATATATGGTCGCATCAGTGCCAGTTAAACTTTGATGATTGGCCTGCACCTGCACCGTGACTGTTAGTGATTGACCATCAGTGGTGGTTAAGGTAATTGGATAACTCCCAGGTGTTTGCAAATTCGCCCCGTTGAAATTGAGCTGCACGTTAACTGGCTGACCGGCTTCATTGGTGGCCTGAACGTGGAAATCTCCTACTGTTGGCAACGGATCACCAGCAGTCATGGTCACATTTTCAGCACTTAGATGGCGCTGATTAACTAATACATGGAGTGTGACGACTTTGGTTTGACCATCACTGCTCGTCAAAGTCACTGGATAATTACCAGGAACTTGTAAATTAACACCAGTCAAATCGGCTGTGACACTAGCGGGCTGGCCACTGGCATCAGTCGCTTTGCCCGCGAAATCATTAATGGTCGGTGCGGGATCACCAGCATACATTGTGACATCGTGGCCAGAAATCTGCTGTTGATTGGTCAGAACTTGCAGCGTGACCACTTTAGTCTGCCCATCAGCCGTAGTTAAGGTGACGGGATAATTGCCAGCCAGTGTTAAATTGGCTTGACTTAAATCAACTTGAACTGGTTCTGGCTGACCATTGCGGGTCGTTGCTAGGGCATGGAAGTTAGCTGCTGTTGGCCGAGTGCCATTGGTATACATTTGATAGTTTTGTGCGGTCAGAGTTGCTTGATTCGCCAGTACTTGCAGTTCGACAGTTTTCGTCTCACCATTGCTAGCTGATAATAAAACTGAATAAGTCCCTGGCTGGTTTAAATGCGCCTGACTTAAATCAATCGTGACTGGTATCTTCGTCCCATCCTCAGCAACTGCACTTGCCTGAAAATCAGTACTAGTCGGTTGCGGATCGCCAACATACATTTGATAGTTTTGACCACTGATTGCGGCGTCATTAGCTAAGACATGTAGCATCACAACCTTGGTCTGACCGCCAGTTGTCGTTAAGGTGATTGGATAATTGCCAGGCGTCTTTAGATTTGCCTGACTTAAATCAGCAGTGATCGCCGTGGCCTGGCCGCTTTCATCAGTCGCCGTTGCTTTGAATGCACTGATTGTCGGAGTGGGATCACCAACATAAACCGTGGCATCCTGACCACTAATACTGGCCTGACTAGCAACAACTTGAACTGTAACGACTTGTTTCTGACCATCAGCGGTCGTTAAAGTCACTGGGTAATTACCTGGCATTTTCAGATTCACTTGACTCGTGTCCGCCATCACTGATTCCGCTTGACCTGCTTTATCAGTCGCATGAGCCTGGAAGTCAGCCACAGTTGGCATCGTGCCATTAACATACAGCTGATAGTTTTGCGCCGTTAGTCGCTGTTGATTAGCCAGAACAGTTAATTCAACTTGACGTTGTTGGCCATCAGTTGTAGTCAGCAGCACGGGATAAGTTCCGGGCATGGTCAAATTAGCTTGACTCAAATTCAGACTTGGCGTTAATGCTTGGCCAGATTTACTAGTCGCTTGGGCCTTAAAATCTGCGATTGTCGGTACTGAATCACCAACATACATCGTCACATTTTGTCCAGTTAAACTTTGCTGATTAGCTAGCACTTGTAAGGTAACTTGCTTAGTCTCACCAGTACTGCTTCGTAAAGTTACTGGGTAAGTTCCGGGCACTTGCGCATGAACTTGACTTAAATCTGCGGTCACACTAGTTGCCTGACCAGCTTGATCAGTCGCTGTTGCGGCGAAGGTCTGATAATCGGGAAGTGGATCGCCAGCGTACATGGTGGCGTTCTGGCCAGAAACGCTTTCATGATTTGCTAGAATCGTAAAACTAGCCGGTGTCGTGGTGACTTGATAATTAGGATTGTCACCAGTGGTAATGCTGATTGGATAAACACCTGGTGCCTCTCCTGCAACTCGATTGATGCTGTAATTCAAAGGACTACCATTCTCAACCGGCGTTGCTTCAGTAATTGTGCTAGTCAAGGTTGGATCGGCTTCGCCAGCATACTTACTTAAATTATTAGCGGCAATGGTCACAATGGCTGGCGTAATTGTATAACTATTATTCTTAGAAATAACTTGCCAATCATTATCAGTGCTGTTATGAACTTGCAGGAACCGGCTCAACGCTGCTGGTGTTAAAGTTAATTGGTATTGGCCAACGTTTTGCAACGGCTGTCCTGACGTTGCGACTAAATCACCAGGTTGTAAGGTCCAGAACATATCACCAGTTACCGCATCGGGATCCGATGATGTACTACTTTCCGTTGATAGCACCACTGGAAACTGGTTAATCGTCGGCTGCTGCGTCTGACCATTATAAGGAACTGACATTGACCCGATGATGACAATTGCTTGGGGTGCTTTCATAACTTGTAGTAGTGCATTGCCAATATTACTAGCGGTCCATTCGTAACGATTATTGTCTAAGGCATCTAAATTAGTAACTCCTTGAGGACTTAGCACCACTTGATAAGTGCCAGCGTCAATTCCGGTTACATTATTGGCGAGGGCCAAATCACCATTGGTCAATTGATAATTATCACCATTGGAGAGCGTCAGCTGATAGTTGCCAGGATTTAACGTTGGTGCATCCCCATTGTATGTTCCCTGTTGCGTACCGGCTAAAACATACGTGGCCTGACGTTTAATAATGTTGGCATTGACATCAGCACTATCAGCAGACATTTGCCCATTTCCTAGTGAATATTGTGGTGTTGAATAACTAACTTGATAAGCGCCAAGTTGATTATCACTGCCCACATAAGGCACAGTTTGACCTTGAGGATTGGTGACGGTAACGCCTAATTGTGCCGGGGTTAAAACGGTCCCATTTTGTTCAACCGCACCAGAAGTATTATCATCAGGAATCCACTTCGTTCCCGACATGATCACTGTATTGTAAGCCTTGATGCCATCAGTATCGGCATCAACTTCGTAATCACCACTATAAAGCGGTACCCCGTGATCGTTATATGTCCAAGCAAAACTAAAATCGGCCGTATTTACTGGTACCGTGAAAATACCATTGGCATAAGAAACACCGTTGCTGATTTGACTAACTTGCAAATTCTTCTCTAAATCAGTTTGGCCGTCCAGATTTAATTTGAAAAGATCTCCCAGTGTAACTTGCTTGTTATTGGTGTAAGTGGTGGCATTATTATGGGAACTGGCAATACCAGTTGTGGTCACATTCCCAGCGGTCACATTCGTCAAACGATTATAAGAAAAAGCATCTGGACCGATTTGAAGATTGGGACCACCACTACTAACACTGGCAAGCTGGTTACCTTCAAAACCGCTCATACCAATGCTAATCACCGAGCTAGGAATCGTCAGACTTGGTTCCAATCGATTATAAGCAAACGCACTATTCCCAATCGTCTGTAAGCCATTGTTTAAAGTCAACTGGTCAATTTGATTGCCCATGAAAGCCCCATTACCAATAGTTGTTAATGAATCAGGTAATGTGAGAGTAAATTCCAATTGGTCTTCGGCAAAGGCGCGATCACCAATTGACGTCAACTGGCCATTTTGTACGAAATTAACCGTATTTAACGCGTGACATTGATAGAAACTTTCTTGACCAATACTGGTGACTGTTGCCGGAATTTGAAGGTTCACCAAGCTCGTATCGTTGGCGAAAGCCTGATCACCAATCGAGGTCAATTGGGAACCCAACTCAAAGGTAACCTGATTCAGCGCCGAATCGCCTGAAAAAGTTTGATCAGCGATCGCCCGCAAACTGGCTGGAATTTGAATGGACTGTAAGGCAGTATTATTCATAAAAGCGCCGGCGCCAATGTTATACAAACTATCTGGCAAATTAATCTGTGTTAATTGCTGGCAATTAGCAAAAGCGGACGGGTAGATTTGCTGAATGGTATTTGGTAACGTCACAGTTTGCAAGCCGGTATTAGCAAACGCCGATGCGCCAATCGAGAAAAAGTCAGTTGTCTTAGAAAAGTCAACTGATTGCAAATTAGTATCGTTAGTAAAAACATTCGCATCGATTGACCGCATATTTGCCCCCAAGCGAACCGATTGTAAATTCGCATCGTTAGCAAACGCACCATTTTGAATACCGACGACTTTATAAGGGATGTAGTCTTTAACGACCACATCAGGAATATCAAGAGCAGTGAAATTGGGATCATTACTGCCGGTGATTATCGCTGTTTGGTTACTGTCGTTATAAGTCATCAGTAAATTCTTTTGGGCACTACTGAGATCATTAGTCGCTGGTGCGGCCGAACGGGTCATCTGCGCTGGACTCAATGGCTGACCATTCTGCATTGGTTGTGACTGGGTCGTCATCTGGTTCAAAACTTTATTTTCTTCTTGTTGATTAGTTTGGTTGACTTTCGTATCCTCGGCCTCGGGTGTGGCTGGATTCGTAGCCGCGTGAGCCGTTGCTTCGTGCACACTACCAACACCTGCCGTACCTAAGAGAATTGCTAATAAAACTCGTTCACATTCATAACTAATGAATCGCTTCTTCATTTCGGGTACACCTCCACGTTAAGTATCAATTATTAATAACAAATACTTGATCTTAATGGCATTATAATCAATTCCCGACTGAACCCTATATGAATAAGCAACCTGTTCTAGACAAGAAATTAGGCGAATTTTTCTAACTCGTGGTAATCAATCTAAATAATCAAAGAAACCGAGTTTAAGCGGTAATTTGCTTAAACTCGGTTTCTTTTAAATGTCTGTTTGTTAACTGATTAATCGCGATCTTTACGACGGCGGAAGTCAGCTAAACCGAATAAACTCACGATTGCGGCTAACAGCGTGCCCCATAAAGTAAGCTGATGATCCACCTGCTCCGCCGTTTCCGGTAGCATCTTAGCCTTTGACCTACTAGTACTAGTGGACTTGGCCGCTGTCGGAGAGTTCGCGCCCGTTTTTTTCGGATTGAGCGTCGACGTTTCAGTTGTCTTCGTCGTTGATTTTGTTGTTGGTGGCATTGTTGTGCTTGGTTGAGTTGGCTTCGTCGTCGGCGTAGTCGTCCCTGGCGTGGTAGTTGGCGGGGTCACCACCGCTTTGGCGACAATACTCAACACCACTGTGCGCGTTTGCCCATCACCAGCAGTTAACGTAACTGGATAATGGCCCACCTGTTCGAAATTAACCCGACTGAAATCAGCCTGAATGTTCTCAATAACCATCCCCGTCTTATCCAGCGCATGAGCCTGAAAGTCGCTGACTGTTGGCTGGGGATCGCCAATTGTCATCGTGAAGTTGGCGGCACTCATTTTCTGTTGACTCTTCAGTAGCAGTAAATTCACCGACTTAGTTTGGCCATCGCTAGCCATTAAGTTGACTGGATAAGTACCAGCAGTCTGGAAATCAACCTGCGCAAAATCAGCACTCACAGTTAATGGTTGCCCAGTTTTATCAGTGGCGGTGGCATGAAAGTCAGCCGCGGTTGGCATTGGGTCGCCAACATACATCGTGTAATCATAACCTTGAATCGCCATTTCATTAGTTAACACATGTAACTGCACGGTCATCGTTTGCCCATCACTGGCTGTTAAGCTAACTGGGTAACTACCAGGACGCTCAACATTGGCCTGACTTAAATCCGCGGTAACTGATAATGTATTACCAGCCTCATCTTTAGCACTCGCTTGAAAATCGCCCACTGTTGGCATTAGGTCCCCAGCATAAATCGTATAATCTTGGCCAGTAATACTTTTCTCATTAGCTAACAAATGTAGTAACACTGGCTTCGTCTGACCATCGCTACTCTTTAACGTGACGGAATAACTGCCGGGCTCAGTAAAATTGACTTGACTGAGATCAACCGATACCCCGACTTGATCGCCATTCACATCGGTGGCGCTGGCTTTAAAGTCCGCTGCAGTCGGCGTGCCATCGCCAACATACATGGTGTAATCTGTGCCGGCAATTGATTGAAGAGTGGCTTCGATGGTGAGGGTCGTCGTCGCAGTTTGACCATCACTGGTCGTAAATTTAACGGGATACTCACCAGGAGTTTTCAGGTCCACTTGACTTAAATCCATGGTGATGGCAATTGCTTGGCCAGTTTTATCAGTGGCGGTTGCCTTAAAGTCCGCTAAAGTTGGTGCAGTCTGACCAACGTGCAGCGCGTAAGGTTGCACCTGAAGACTTTGTTGATTGGCAAGCAGATGTAAGTTAACTGTCTTCGTTTGCCCATCACCAGTGTATAAAATAACTGCATACTGACCAGGCTTTTGATAGTCAACGTTGCCTAAATCTGCTGTGACGGTCTCAGTCGCGCCGGCTTTATTGGTCGCACTGGCCTTAAAGTCTGTAATTGTCGGTTCGGGATCACCGACATACATGGTGTAATCTGAGCCCGTGATACTTTGCTGATTTTTCAGAACAGTTAAATGAACTGTTTTATGCTGACCGTCACCAGTTGTTAAAGCAACTGCATAAGTTCCCGGTTGCTGAAAATCAGCTTGGCTCAAGTCCATCGAAATAGTTTCTGGATCGCCAGCAATATTCGTGGCTGTCGCCTTAAAATCAGCCAAGGTCGGCGTGGCATCACCAACGTACATCGTATAATCACTAGCTGAAATGGCCTGTTGATTTTTGATGATCGTAAAAGTGCCCGGTACAGTGGTCACTTGATAATTCGAGTTCTCACCCAGGTCAACTTTAATTGGATAAGTGCCCGGCGTTTCGCCACTAGTTCGACTCAAACTGTAATTCAGTAAGGTGCCCGAAGAAACTGGATTCTGATAAGTGACGACTGCGCTCAACTTCGGATCTGGTTCACCACCATATTTGCTGGCATTATTCGCGGCAATCGTTACCCGTGCTGGAGCAATTGTATAGCTAGCTGTTTGTGCCGCCACGTCTAGGGTCCAATTATAGTTCGCACTGTCATTAGCTGCCATGAAGGTTGTCAAAGCTGTGGCGCTCAGTGAAATCGGATAGGTTCCGGCATTGAGCAGTGGCGTTTCATCAGTCGAAATCAAATCGGTACTAGCAAAGCCGGTGTAGGTACCACCAGTAGACATCATTAACCGATAATCGTCTTTCGTTGGTAACTGATCTTGGCCGGTATAAGGATGATTTTCGCTCCCGGTCAAATAATAAGTGGCCGTGGCCTTATCAATGACTAAAGTACCAGTGCCATTGGTGGCCAAAGTCCAGTTATATAGTGCCGCATCTGCTGATGAGCTTGCCAAATGCGCCACGCCCGCTGCTGATAACTGCACTTGATAAGTACCAGCATTAGTTGCAGTTGTTCCACCGTTGACCAATTCTAAATCGCCAGGTACTAAAGCATAAGTTGAACCATCAGACAAATTCACTGTAAAATGACTGTTCACAAGTGCTTGGGGTTGGCCATTATAAGTTTCAGTTTGCGTGCCAGTTACTGAATAAGTGCCATCACGCTTAATCACCATGACGTTAGCTGTGGCCGCATCGTTGCCATAAGAATAAGTGACCTTGTAGAGACCAGTCTGACGAGTATCGATCGTCTCAACAGACTGACCCTCAGGATTAACAATCGCGACGGTTAATTGTGCCAAAGTTAGCGGCGTCCCATCGGCCAATTGGGCACTATCGAAATTGTCAGCTGGCTGCCAGTCAGTGCCGGCCAACACTTGCGAATCATAAACTTTAATATCAGGATTATTCAGGACCACATGATACTGACCACTGTATAAATCAGTACCTTGATAAGGACTGTCCCATTTAAAACTAAAACTAGTCGTCCCGGTCGGCACCACAAATTGATTATTCTCATAAGTGACACCATTGGTGATCTGACTGATTTGTAATTTATTCTCCAGTTGTGATTGACCATTAACATTAATATCGAATAAGTCGGAAATGGCAACATGGGCCGGATCAGTAAAAATGGTCGTTTCATTTTGGACACCGATGGAACCATTGTTAACAATCTGCTTCGCATTAAAATCAACCACTCGATTGTACATCAGCACATCGGTCCCCATGTTCACCTGATCGCCAAGAATATCAACTTTAGTTAATTGGTTGCCCTTAAAAGCACCACTGCCAATCTCAGTCACACTAGCTGGCACTGACAATGTTTTGGCCAAATTGTTATAAGCAAATGCTTCCGCACCAATCGTTGTTAAATTGGTATTCAGCGTCAGACTGGTCAATTGATTGCCAAGAAAAGTTTCCGTGCCAATTGTTTTAAGATTGGTCGGTAAAACCAAATCGCCAGCTAAACTAGCATATTCAAAAGCATAATCACCAATCGTCGTTAAGGCCGTTGCATTTTTGAAATCAGCACTCACTAAGGCCGTGTCATAAGTGAAAGCTTGTTTACCGATTGTTTGTAAATTAGGGCCGAAAGTCACACTACTCAATGCTTTATTTCCCAGAAAGGCCTGATCACCAATTGTGACCAAACTATCTGGAAATGGAAAAGTAGTCAAACTTTCGTCATAAACAAACGCCCCACTGCCAAGGGTAGTCAGTTGGCTGTTACTTGGAAAACTCACTGTCTGCAGTTGGCTACAACTGGCGAAGGCTTGACTAGGAATCACCTGTAACCCGGCTGGGAAAGCAACGCTGGTTAAGCCTTTGGAATAAATAAAGGCATTGGCACCAAGGCTCGTTAAACTAGCCGGCAACGTCACACTGGTCAATTGATTACTGATTGCAAAAGCTTGATAACCAATGGTCGTCACCGTTTCTGGCAAAGCCAAACTAGTCAAGCCATTTTCCGCAAAAGCATTATCACCAATCGTCGTTAACACCTGATTATTTGAAAAATCAACTGAGGTCAACTGCGGACAATAACCAAAAGCGCCAGTGGCAATCTCCTGAACATTGGCGCCAATCACCACATTGGTCAAAGAACTATGACCAATAAAAGCATTCGCACCGATTTCGGTCACCTGATAAGTCGCTCCCTGATAAGTAACAGTATCCGGAATCACAATCGTGCTCAAATCAACGCCGGTATTAAAACCGGTTAGCGTTGCAGTCTGAGTACTGGCCGAATATGACCAAGTAAAATCCTCCTGAGCCGTTGGTATCGCAACTCGCACTAACGGCGTGGCTAAGCGCTGAACACGACTATTTTGTTGTGTTAACTTCGTCAGACCAGCAATCCCCCCAGAATTGCCGACTGGTTGTAGGTCCTTAGTCAGGACTGAACTCAACGCTTGCTGATCAGTTAATGCCGTGATCGGCGCTACTTCAGCAGCAGCCACTTGATGCCTAGTCACATGAGAAGTGCCAATTGCCGTCGTCCCCAAAATGACGGTCAATAAAATTCGCTCACAGTCGAATGAGCCAAGTTTAAAATATCTCAAAGTAGTTCCCCCTCTAATCAATCGATTTAATCTGATAATTGTATTATACGAATTTTGTTAAATCACTTAAAACCAATCTGCCTTCACATCTAGACAAGAAAAGGCGCAGCCGGCTGCTGCAAGTAGATAAAGCAACGACAATCAAGCATTCGTCATCTTGTCACTGCTCACTTCCCGGTTTTTCAAAATAATGATCAGTCAATTAAGGCAGTAATAAAAAATACACTTGTGGCTTTTCACATCATCACAAATGTATTTTACTTTTGCTAAATGATTTTTATCTGCTCGGAAACGGAATGGCGTCTGACTCTGTTTCGGTCTGCTTGGCGTGGAACGCGGCTGGCAGTGATTTGAGCTGATTGCTTCAGGGCAAAATGGGCATTAAGTCTTCCCTAATCGAAAAAGGTGGTGGCGGCGCAATTTGAGAGGCGTGGAACGCCATGGGCATTGATTTAAGCTTTTGTTGCACAAAATCTTAAATACAAGCCTTATTCTAACCGCTAAAGCGGCAAGAATAATTTCATGGCTGACGCCAATTGCGCC